>NZ_JFGS01000005.1 GCF_000740775.1 Haematobacter missouriensis
ACGAGTAAGGGCAGGTTTCAATCCCGCGAATCTGCCGTCTTCCGTCCCGTGCGCACACCCTGCGGCCAGAATCGCAGGCCGAGAAGCACCAGGATGAGTGCACAATAGACGATGGGCTGCATGGGCCAGGATTTTACGACCATCAGATAATGCACGCCCCCCGCCAGGACGGCAGCATAGGTGAGCCGGTGAAGCCGTCGCCACTGCGGACCCAGCCGACGGATCGACAGGTTGTTTGATGTCATCGCCAGCGGGATCAGGAGAACGAACCCCGCCATCCCGATGGTTATATAGGGACGCTTCAGGATATCCGCTGCTGCCGCCCCCCAGTTCAGGCCAATATCGAACATGAGCCACGCGATCAGGTGTAGTGCCGTCAATCCGAAGGCCGTCAGGCCGATGGCCCGCCGGAACCGCAGCAGGTTTAGTCCGGTGAACCGGCGTAGCGGCGTGATCGCCAACCCTAGGATCAGGAGCTGCAGCGCGCGCAGCCCCAGAGCATGCTCCAGCTCCCGCACCGGATCGACGCCGATCGCACCGGTGACTGCCTGCCAGAAGATGAACGCAGCCCAAAGGGAACCTGCCAGATAGATCGTCCACGTCGGGACTCGACGGAGCCAGCGGTTGACGCTTTCCATCAGTAGTATTTCTTTCCATCAGTAGTATTTCATGAGGTCCATGCCCGAATAAAGGCTCGCGACCTGCTCAGCATAGCCATTGAACGGTTCGGTGTCCCGCCGGCCGCCGAACAGGCCCGCGCCGATGACCCTCTCCGTCGCCTGGCTCCAACGGGGATGATCCACCGCGGGGTTCACGTTGGCATAAAAGCCGTATTCCCGTGCATTCTGTTCCTGCCAAGCTGTTCTGGGCTGTGTGTCCGTCAAAGTGATCGAGACGATCGACTTGATCGACTTGAACCCGTATTTCCACGGCACGATCAAGCGAAGTGGCGCGCCGTTCTGGTTCGGCAGCGACTTGCCATAGAGACCGGTGGCAAGAATGACCAGCGGATGCATGGCCTCATCGAGCCGCAACCCCTCCCGATAGGGCCAATCGAGCAGGCGGCTGGACTGGTAAGGCATCTCGCTCGGACGGTAGAGCGTCTCGAAGGCCACGTATTTAGCGGACGGCTGCACACCGAACTTTGTCAGTAGGTCGGAGAGCTGCACGCCCTGCCAGGGAATGACCATCGACCATGCCTCCACACAGCGCAGCCGATAGGTACGGTCGCGAACCGCCACGCCTTTCAGCAGATCGGCAAGGTCATAAGTGCCGGGCCGATCCACGAGGCCACCAACCTTGACCGACCATGGGCTGACAGTCAGCGCCCCTGCATTGCGAGCGGGATCTTCCTTGCCGTAACCGAATTCGTAAAAATTGTTATAGTTGGTGATGTCCGACAGCGCGTTCGGCTTTGCATCGGTGGACCATTTGTCCGCAGCCAAGGTGGGAGAAGCGGCCAGCGCTCCCATCCCAGCAAGAACCGCGCGGCGGTCCAGCCAAAGACGTTCCGGAGTGATTTCGGACCAGTGGAACTTCAATGCCGCCTCCTCAGGATCTCAGGCGTATGAAGAAAAGATAGCGCGGTACAGCCGCAGGTCCGCTCACATTTATTGGATGCCAGACAAGAAAGCGCCGGACGGAGGTCCGCCCGGCGCTGATTGCGATATAAAAGATGGCTCAGTGCAGCACAGCATGCGCCTCGGGCGGATGCTTTCGGGACGGCGCCGCGACGCGATCCTCAATGATCAAACCGTCCTCGCCTGCCGTCACATGCACGGTGGCACCATCCAGAACGTCTCCGCCCAGCAGCATCTCGGCGAGCGGATCCTGCAGCGACCGCTGGATCACACGCTTCAGGGGGCGCGCACCGAAGACGGGGTCATACCCCTCATCGGCGAGCCACTTCCGCGCGCTCTCGTCCAGTTCCAGCGTGATCTTCCGCGCCGAAAGCCGTTTTTCCAGCCGCCGAAGCTGAATGGTGACGATACCGTCCATGTCGGCCCGCGTCAGCCGGTCGAAGATCACCATCTCGTCGAGGCGGTTCAGGAATTCCGGCCGGAAGTGCATCCGCACAGCCTCCATCACCTCCGCACGCGCCGCGCCGGGATCAGCCCCCTCGGGCAGCAGGGAGAGCGCCTGACTGCCCAAGTTGGACGTCAGCACGATCAGCGTCTGCTTGAAATCGACCCTCCGTCCCTGCCCATCGGTCAGCACACCATCGTCCAGCACCTGCAGGAGCACGTTGAACACATCGGGGTGGGCCTTCTCGACCTCGTCGAACAGCACGACCTGATAGGGTCTGCGCCGCACGGCTTCGGTCAGCACACCACCCTCGTCATAACCGACATAGCCCGGAGGCGCGCCGATCAGACGGGCGACGGAGTGTTTCTCCATGAACTCCGACATGTCGATGCGGACCATCGCGTTGTCGTCGTCAAAGAGATAGTTTGCCACCGCCTTGGTCAGTTCGGTTTTGCCGACACCGGTCGGCCCGAGGAACAGGAACGAGCCCAGCGGGCGGTTCTCGTCGTTCAGGCCGGCGCGGGCACGGCGCACCGCGTTGGAGACGGCACGAACGGCCTCTTTCTGACCGATGACGCGCTTGCCGAGTTCCTCTTCCATGTGGAGGAGTTTCTCGCGCTCACCTTCCAGTAGTTTGGAGGTGGGGATACCAGTCCAGCGCTCGACGACTTCGGCGATCTGCTCGGGACGGACCGCTTCTTCGACCATCATGTCGGAGTTGCTCTCAGCCGCCGCGAGTTTCTTCTCCAGCCCCGGAATGATTCCGTAGCTCAACTCTCCGGCGCGGGCGAGGTTGCCCTCCCGTTTCGCCTGATCGAGCTCGGCGCGCGCCTTGTCCAGCTGCTCCTTCAGACCACGGGATTCCTCCAGCTTGTCACGCTCCGCCTGCCACTTGGCCGTCATCTCGGCCGAGCGTTGGGTAAGATCGGCGAGCTCCTTCTGCAGTTTTTCCAGCCTGTCCCTGGAGGCAGCGTCGTCTTCCTTTTTCAGCGCCTCCTCCTCGATCTGGAGTTGCAGGATCTGCCGATCCAGCGCGTCCAGCTCCTCGGGCTTGGAGTCCACCTCCATCCGCAGCCGCGATGCCGCCTCGTCCATCAGGTCGATGGCCTTGTCCGGCAGGAAGCGATCGGTGATGTAGCGGTGCGACAGAGTCGCCGCCGCAACCAGTGCGGAGTCGCTGATCCGCACGCCGTGGTGAAGCTCATACTTCTCCTTGATGCCGCGCAGGATGGAGATCGTGTCCTCCACCGTCGGCTCCTCCACCATCACGGGCTGGAACCGGCGGGCGAGGGCCGCGTCCTTCTCCACATACTTGCGGTATTCATCCAGCGTCGTCGCACCCACGCAGTGCAGTTCGCCCCGCGCCAGCGCCGGCTTGATGAGGTTGGCCGCATCCATTGCGCCATCGGTCTTGCCCGCACCGACCAGCGTGTGCATCTCGTCGATGAACAGGATGATCTCGCCCGCCGCTGCGGTGATTTCGGACAGGATGGATTTCAGCCGCTCCTCGAACTCACCGCGGTATTTCGCGCCCGCGATGAGCGCGCCCATGTCGAGCGCCAGCAGCTTCTTGTTGCGCAGGGACTCCGGCACATCGCCGTTCACGATGCGCAGCGCGAGACCTTCCGCGATGGCGGTCTTGCCGACACCGGGTTCGCCGATCAGCACCGGGTTGTTCTTTGTCCGCCGGCTCAGCACCTGCATGGTGCGCCGGATTTCGTCATCGCGCCCGATGATCGGGTCGATCTTGCCTTCTTCGGCGGCTTCCGTAAGGTCGCGGGTGTATTTCTTCAGGGCGTCATAGCCCTCTTCCGCAGAAGCAGAATCGGCGGTGCGGCCCTTGCGGATATCATTGATCGCCGCATTCAGGTTCTGGGCCGTCACAGCACCCAGCTCCAGCGCATCCTTCGCGGCGGACTTCACCATGGCCAGCGCCATGAGGATCCGCTCAACCGGCACAAAGGAATCGCCCGCCTTCTTGGCGATCTTCTCGGCTTCGTCGAGAACTTGGCCAAGCTTCGGGTCCATATAGACCTGACCGGCATCGCCAGAGACCTTGGGCAGCTTGTCGATCGCCGCCTCTACACCCTCGGCAACACGTGCAGGCTCTCCACCTGCCCGGCGGATCAGGTTCGCGGAAAGCCCCTGATCGTCATCCATCAAAGCCTTCAGAAGATGCTCCGGAGCCAGCCTCTGGTGGTTCTCGCGCATCGCAATGGTCTGTGCGGCCTGAAGGAAACCGCGGGACCGTTCGGTGAACTTTTCAAGGTTCATGACAACTCCTTCCAAGCGCCCGGACCGAATGCCTGCCATGCAGCACACTTCTCCCGAGCCTTCGTCGTTTCAAGATTTGGGAAGCGCCTCCGCCGCTTACAAGGTGGTGTCGGCGCTTCTTTCTTGCGCGGTGGGGCGGGCGGCATTAGGAAACGCCCGACCGTTAAAAAAGGGAAACGCCATGACCGCCGATGATCGCCTTATCGTTGCGCTCGACGTGCCCAACGCCCTTGCGGGGCTGGATCTGGTGGACCGGATCGGCGATGCCGCATCCTTCTACAAGATCGGCCTCGGCATGCTCACGGGCGGAGGTCTCGCCCTCGCCAACGAATTGAAGCAGGAACGGGGCAAGCGCGTCTTTCTCGACATGAAGCTTTTCGACATCGGGGCGACTGTGGAGGCAGCCGTGCGCGGCCTTGCGCAATACGATCTCGACTTCCTGACGGTTCATGGCGATCCGCATGTGGTCCGCGCCGCGGTTGAGGGGCGCGGCGGCCACCTCACCCGCATTCTCGCGGTCACCATCCTCACCTCCCTGGACCGGGCCGATCTGGATGCAGGCCTGATCCGCGACGGCGATATTGCGGATATCGTCGTGGAACGTGCCTCCCGCGCGCTCGAAGCAGGAGCCGACGGCATCATCGCCTCACCGTGGGAGGCCGCGATGATCCGCGCACTTCCCGCCGCAGAAGGAAGGTTGATCGTCACGCCGGGCGTGCGGCCGGCCACTTCCTCCAGCGACGATCAGAAGCGTATCGCCACGCCTGCCCGCGCGATTGGCGACGGAGCCGACCATGTCGTGGTAGGGCGGCCCATCTGGCGCGCGGATGATCCGCGCGCTGCGGCGCAAGGCATCGTCTCTGAACTCTCCTCCGTTCAGGCGCGACACCCGAATCGCGCCTGAGACTCAGTTGGCGGGGGCAGCAGGCGCGGGATTGACATCGGGTGCCTGTCCCGGGGCAACGGATGGCGCCGTCTGGGTGGGGGTCGACGGAACCGTTTCCACCGGCGTACGTCCCATCGTCAGGAAATACACGGCGACGATTACCACCACCGCGCCGATGATCATGTACCAGCGATTGGACCCAAGGCCGGACCCGGGGCGAGGTCCGCCCGGCAGAGGCGCCTTACGGGGTGGCGGGCTGTTGTCATGGATAGCCATGCTATATCTCCTCCTGTTCACCCCCACCGAACCCCAGTGGCGGCTGGATGTTCCCTCGACCCGTCGGCTGGGCCATGAAACCGGGCTTTTGGCATGAATCGCTTGACGGGAAGCCGTTTTGTCCTTAGACGGCCCGCAACGAATTCAGGGTCCGGGTCCTTCCGCGCCCCTACTCTGCAATGTAATGTGAGGATCTGAACGATGTCGCGCGTTTGCGAATTGACCGGCAAAGGGGTCATGACTGGTAACAACATCAGCCATGCCAACAACAAGACCCGTCGCCGCTTCCTGCCGAATCTGAACGAAATCACCCTGATTTCCGATTCGCTTGGTCGCAGCTACCAGCTGCGTATCTCCGCTGCGGCGCTCCGCACGGTGGATCACCGCGGTGGCCTGGATGCTTTCCTTGCCGCGGCGAAGGATGATGAGCTTTCCCCGAAAGCCCTGAAGATCAAGAAAGAAATCGCCAAGGCCGCACCTGCTGCCTGAGCACCGTTCTTTCGATCCAGCAACAGCCCCGCATTCCGCGGGGCTTTTTGCATTTGGAGGTTTGGTATGGAAGATGCAGGGGAAAGACCCCGAGTGAGCATAGCCTATTGCACCCAGTGCAACTGGCTCCTGCGCGCCGCCTGGATCGCGCAGGAACTGCTTCAAACGTTCGGCGACGATCTAGGGGAGGTCGCCCTGCTGCCGCGCACGGGCGGCATGTTCGAGATCAGGGCGGGCGATTCGCTGATCTGGGAGAGAAAGCGGGATGGCGGCTTCCCGGGGCCAAAGGAAATCAAGCAGCGCCTTCGCGATGTGATCGCACCTGAGCGTGATCTGGGCCATACCGACCGCTGATCCGCGTCAGAAGTCGATCGCGAGGCCTTTCTTCTCCCAATCGCCGTAACGGACCGGCTCCGGCCCGTCGCGGCCGCCCAGTTCCACGGGCAGGCCGGGCTTGCCCTCTGCCGCCCGTCGCCGCACCTCCGCCTCGGCAAGTGCACGCTGCGCGGCGGGAGGAAGATCGGTGCGCGCTTCGGCACGCTGCTCGGAGCTGTCGTCGGACATGGGTCACCCCCTGCTTGTCTTGAGGGGCGGGATGCTATAGCGCCCCACCGGTCAAGGCAAGTCGCCGCCCGAGGGCGGGTCAGGAGGACGAATGGAAGTCACCGGACTGGCGGCGCGAGCCGCTGCACTGCGTCTCGTGGACGGAGTTCTGATCGAGGGACGGCCGCTGGCGGACCTTCTGCTGCCGGACGGTCCACTTCAGCGTGAAACACCTGACACCCGGGCGCGGGGCCAGCGTCTGGCTCTTGCCACTCTGCGCAATGTCGATCGCGCAGACGCCGTTCTGAAACCCTTCCTGCGACGGAACCCTGCCCCCCCTGTCAGGAATGCCCTCCGCCTCGCGGTGGTGGAGATGCTGGCGGAAGGCGCTCCGGCCCACGGTGTCGTCAACGCGACGGTGGCGCTGCTCCGGAAATCGGAAAAGACCTCTGGACATGCCGGTCTGGCGAATGCCGTGCTGCGCAAGGCGGCGGAGGCTCGGGACATCTGGGACCGGCAGCCGCCGCAGCGTCTGCCGGGTTGGCTCCGCGGACGGCTAAACTCGGCTTGGGGCAACCGCGCCACGCAGGCCATCGAAGCCGCCCACGCGGCGGGGGCTCCGACCGACATCACCCTGAAAGGCGCTCGGCCGGAAGGTCTGGTGGCAGATGCGCTGCCCACCGGGAGCCTCCGCCTGAACGGGACTGGCGCGCTCACCGCTCAGCCGGGCTATGAAAGCGGCGACTGGTGGGTGCAGGACGCGGCCGCTGCCCTGCCGGCGCGCGGACTGGCCATTCGCGAGGGGGAGGACGTGCTCGACCTCTGTGCGGCCCCCGGAGGCAAGACACTGCAGCTTGCCGCGGCAGGAGGCAGGGTGACGGCGGTGGACATCTCCACCCCCCGCCTCGAGCGGCTGAAGCAGAACCTCGCCCGGACCAGCCTTTCTGCCAGCATCGTAGCGGCGGATCTGGAGCATTGGTCTCCCGCAGCGCCGGTTCCCGCCATCCTGCTTGATGCCCCATGCAGCGCCACGGGAACGATCCGTCGTCACCCCGACCTGCCCTTCGTGAAGGGCCCCGACAGTCTCCGCCCCCTGATCGCCCTTCAGGAGCGGCTGATCGACCGAGCACTCAGCTGGCTCGCCCCCGGTGGCAGGCTCCTTTACTGCACTTGCTCGCTCTTGCCCGAGGAAGGGGAGAAGCAGGTGCTCGCCGCTGTCTCTCGCCACCCCGCACTCCGCATCGACGCTGCGGCGTGGGACTTTGCTGGCATTCCGCTCGGATGGCGCAGCCCGGAGGGGGGCTTGCGAATTCGGCCGGACGACTGGGCGGACATCGGCGGGATCGACGGTTTCTACATGGCGCTTCTGCGCCGGGAGTAAATCGCGAGCGTCGATGACAGCGGCCACGCGGCGCGCTAACCTCCCGCTGACTTGAGACGGGAGACGGGCGTGCGCAAGCGACAGGGGGATATGCTGGACGGGCTGGCGGCATGGCTCGCCGCAACCGGGCGTGTGGCGCCGCATTTCGCCACCCTGCCACCACCCCGTGCCGACGGCGATCCGCTCCGGGGAGCGCAGCTGATGGCAGCGGCGCGCTCGCCCCTGGATGCCCCCCGAACGCCCTTCGCGGAAACTGCAGCCCTCACCTTCCGGTGGCTAGATGACCTTGCTGCGCTTGGCAGTAGGGCGGCGCGGGAGCGGGCATGGCTGTGGCTGGAGGGCTGGGACAGGCGGACGGGATGGCACGCCGACCTTTCCGCCGGACGCCTCCGACGCTGGATCGGGCATGCGGAATTCCTGACTGGTCCCGGCAGATCGTCCCCCCGAGCCCTTCTTGCGGGGGCAACCCGCGAGATGCACTTCCTGCGGCGGCGGTGGAAATCCCTGCCTGAAGGACCTGCCCGGGTGGAGGCGCTGACGGCTCTTGTCACCGGCTCGCTGGCTCTGGCGCGGATGCGGTCATTCACCGGACCCTTCGCCAGAGGGCTGGCGACAGAGGCGGCACGGTCGGTCGATCCCGGGGGTGCCGTGGCCTCCCGCAACCCGGAAGAGCTGCTCGACCTGCTGACGCTGCTGGTGGAGGCCCGCGACGCGCTCTCGGCCGCGGGCCTGCCGGTGCCGCCCGCCGTGACTGATGCGATCCAACGGGCGGCACCCACCCTGCGCCTACTGCGTCAGGCGGATGGCGGACTGCCGCGCCTTCATGGCGGGGGAACCCCCCCACCCGGAAAGCTGGATCGCGCCCTCCTTGTCTCCGGGGCACGCGCCAATTCAATCGCCGGTGCCCCTGCGGTGGCGACCATGGGATATCTCCGGCTCGCAGCGTCCCGGACGACGCTCATCGTCGATGCGGCACCACCGCCGATGGGCACAGCTTCGCGGCTCGCCCATGCTTCCACGCTGGCTTTCGAGCTCACCTCCGGCCGTCGGCCGCTGATCGTGTCCTGCGGGCCGGGGAGCGCGCTCGGCGCCGATTGGGAAAATGCCGCCCGTGCCACCCCGTCCCATTCCGTTCTGGGCATAGAGGGGCTTTCCTCCGCCCGGCTTGGGACCAGACGCGACACGGAGGAGTTGCTCTCCGACGGGCCACGAAATGTGCGGGCCGAGGTCACCACCGGCGACGAAGGCCCGCTGCTCGTCCTCAGTCATGACGGCTACGTCGCGAGCCATGGCCTCACCCATGTCCGGGAACTGGAGCTTTCCCGCGACGGGCGGATGCTTCGCGGCTATGACGCGCTCGGCGCAGCGACAGAGCCGGATCGCCGGGTGCTGGAGCGTGCGATCCTCAACAGCCGCCTGCAAGGCGTGCATTTCACCATCCGGTTTCACCTGCATCCCGCCGTAAAGGCCAAGGTGGAGGCAGAGCAGATCGTTCTCCACCTGCCCAGCAAGGAGGTCTGGATCTTCCGGCAGGCGGGGGCGGCACGGATGTCGCTGGATGCCTCCGTCTGGCTCGATCCGCATCTTTCTGCGCCTCGGCCCAGCCGCCAGATCGTTCTTTCGGGGCTTGTGGCCGACAAGGCGGGCGAGGTGGGCTGGACGCTGGCGAAATCAGAGGATACTCCGCTGGCCATCCGCGACACCGAACCGGCGGAAGAGGAGCTTCCGCAGGCCGCCCGCGCCATCCGAGCCGATGCCTGAGCCGAAGGATCTGACCATGCCCGACCTGCTGCCGATCGCCCGCGCGCTGATCTCCGTTTCCGACAAGACCGGCCTTCTGGAATTCGCCCAGAACCTTGCCGCGCGGGGGGTGGAACTGCTGTCCACCGGCGGTACATCAGAGATGCTCCGCAAGGCGGGCCTTTCCGTGCGCGACGTGGCCGACCTGACCGGCTTCCCCGAGATGATGGACGGCCGGGTGAAAACGCTGCACCCCAAGGTGCATGGCGGCCTGCTCGCCCTCCGCGACCAGCACAAGCCGGAGATGGAAGCGCATGGGATCGAGCCGATCGACCTGCTCATCGTGAACCTCTACCCGTTCGAGGCGACCGTGGCGAAGGGCGCCGACTACGACACGTGCGTCGAGAATATCGACATCGGCGGCCCGGCCATGCTGCGCGCCGCAGCCAAGAACCATGCCTGGGTGACGGTCGTCACCGATGTGGAGGATTACCACGCGCTGCTGGCCGAACTTGACCGCAACGACGACCGCGTGTCCTACGCCTTCCGCCAGCGGCAGGCGCAGATCGCCTATGCCCGCACCGCCGCCTATGACACCGCCGTCTCCACCTGGATGGCCGCCGCGCTGGGAGAGGCGAACCCCCGCCGCCGCGCCTTTGCCGGAACGCTGGCCCAGCCGCTCCGCTATGGCGAGAATCCGCATCAGGCGGCCGCCTTCTACCGCGACGGCTCCGACCGTCCCGGCGTGGCCACCGCGCGGCAATGGCAGGGCAAGGAGCTGTCCTACAACAATATCAACGATACCGACGCCGCGTTCGAACTGGTGGCGGAGTTCCCGACCGACCGCGCCGCCTGCGCCATAATAAAGCACGCCAACCCCTGCGGCGTCGCCGTGGGCGGATCGCTACTGGATGCCTATGGGCGCGCCTATGACTGCGACAGGACCTCGGCCTTCGGCGGAATCGTGGCGCTGAACCATGTACTGGACGGCGCCACCGCCGCTAAGATCGCCGAGATCTTCACCGAAGTCGTCATCGCCCCTGATGCGGATGATGAGGCAAAGGCCATCTTTGCCGCCAAGAAGAACCTGCGTCTGCTCACGACGGGCGCCCTGCCCGATCCGACGGCGAAGGGCCTGACATTCCGGCAGGTTGCGGGGGGGTTCCTGGTACAGGACCGCGACAACGGCGAAGTGAAGGCGGCTGACCTGAAGGTGGTGACGAAGCGCGCGCCCACCGATCAGGAACTGGCCGACATGCTGTTCGCGTGGAAGGTGGCGAAGCACGTGAAATCCAACGCCATCGTCTATGTGAAGGATGAGGCGACCGTCGGCATCGGCGCAGGCCAGATGAGCCGGGTCGATTCGACCATGATCGCCGCACGTAAGGCCGAGCACATGGCTGAACTGCTGCACCTGCCGGTTTCGCCCGCGAAAGGCTGCGTGGCCGCCTCCGATGCATTCTTTCCCTTCCCCGACGGGGTGGAAGAACTGGCTCGGGCGGGCGCAAAAGCGGTGATCCAGCCCGGCGGTTCCATCCGCGATGCGGAGGTGATCGCAGCTGCTGATGCCGCGGGGCTGGCGATGGTGTTCACCGGTCAGCGGCATTTCCGTCACTGATGGCCAGGGGATCGCTCGGGATCATGGCGGGCGTGGCCACGGCCACGTTCGTTCTGGATCAGCTCAGCAAATTCGTGGTGGTCCATCTCATGTCGCTCGACCGCGTGCGGGAGATCGACATCTGGCCCCCCTATCTCAACTTCCGCATGGCGTGGAACCGGGGCGTGAACTTCGGGCTGCTGCAGGGGGATGGCGATCTGGGCCGCTGGCTGCTGATCGCCGTCGCTCTGGTCATATCGGCCTGGGTCTGGCTGTGGATGCGCAAGGAGCCCCAGACCACCGCTGCGCAGGTTTCGGCGGGTCTTTTGATCGGCGGGGCCATCGGAAACGTGATCGATCGCGTTCTCTATGGCGCTGTGGCTGACTTTCTGAACATGTCGTGCTGCGGAATCGATAATCCCTGGGCATTCAACGTCGCCGATATCGCGGTGTTCGCGGGTGCCATCGGGCTGGTCCTGTTCACCGGACGCGACAAGAAGGCGTGACGCCCCGGTTCAAAACAGTTAAACGAAGACAAAACAGCAAGAGTGCGATGGAGCGGGGCATGATACAGGCGGGTCGGATCCGGGCGGGCAGGCTCGTGCTCGTGCTGGCGGCGGCTTGCAGCCTAGCCGCCTGCGGCAACGGAAAGCTCATCCAGCTTCGTTCCGACACCCGCAGCCCGGACGAGTTCGCCATCCTGCCGACCAAGCCGCTCGACATTCCGGCGGGACAGGCAAACCTTGCCTCCCTCCCCGTGCCGACCCCCGGCGGTGCGAATCGCACCGACCCTACTCCGCTCGCCGACGCGACCGCTGTACTGGGGGGCAATGCCGGTGCGGTGGAACGTCAGGGAACAGGGGGGGATGCCGCGCTTCTGGCACAGGCGGGGCGCTACGGCGCCGATCCCGCCATTCGGCAGGAGCTGGCCGTGGCGGATGCCGAATTCCGCAAGGACGAAGGCCCCCTGCTGCTGGAGCGGATGAGCCGCACGACCACCTATTTCAAGGTTTACGCGCCTTATGCGCTCAACCAGCAGGCCGAAATTTCCCGCTGGCGCGCAAGGGGCGTACCGACGGTCACCGCGCCACCCCCGCCCGTCAACTGACGGAGGCCGTTCAGGACAGGCGCGCCGCTCCCACGGCCTATTTTGGCGGATAGGCCGCCCTGCAGGCATCGACCCGCGCCCCTGTCTGCACGGTCAGTTCACGCCGCTTCTCCAGCAGACCGTCCAGCTTCGCCTGTTCGGCCCTGAGATCGATGGCCCGCGGCACGTTGCTCGTCACCGGCACATCGCGCTCACACATCATCGGACGGTAATACCCGCGCCCCCAGTAGGGGCCGGGGCACCAGTCGAAATCCGTTACCCAATCCGTCCGGCTGTCGAGCGCGAACCCGCGGGCGATGTTGCCCTGCGTCTGATCGATCAACATGTTCACGGTCCGCAGATCGCGCGTGGCGGTGTTGAGACAACGCTCCTGTGGCGTCGCGCAGGCCGCGAGACCGAGAAGCAGAAAAAGAACGGGAAACGGGCGCGTCATGATGTCATCCTCCGCCGGGCCGACGATCCGATATCTAGCGATTATGGAACCAAAAGCCAGACTCGGCTTGGCCATCGTCCGGCGGAGAGCTATTGGGTTCCCGAAAGGCAGGATCGTCATGGATATCAATTTCGACGAACGCAAGACGCGGGCGGCGGCATGGTTCCGAACGCTCAGGGATCAGATCTGCACCGCCTTCGAGACGCTGGAGGACGCGCTTCCCTCTGATCGCCCGCCCGGACGTTTCGAACTGCGTGAAACCGAGCGGGACGGCGGGGACGGTGGCGGCGGCCTCATGTCTGTCATGCGCGAAGGGCGGGTCTTCGAGAAAGTAGGCGTCAACGTCTCCGCCGTTCATGGCACGCTCGCATCGGCCGCGCAGGCGGCGATGGCGGCGCGGGGTGTTCCGGGCATGGCGGAGGATCCACGGTTCTGGGCTTCCGGCATCAGCCTTGTTGCCCACATGCGCAACCCGCTCGCCCCGGCTGTCCACATGAATACGCGCATGTTCTGGACGCCGCATGCATGGTGGTTCGGCGGAGGCGCCGACCTCAATCCCTGCATAGAGTTCGCTGAGGACACCGCGCATTTCCACGCCATGCTCAAGACCGCCTGCGACCTGCATGGGCCGGATTTCTATACCCGGTTCAAGGCTTGGGCCGACGAATATTTTTATATCCCGCACCGCAAGCGTGCACGGGGAGTGGGCGGCATCTTCTTCGACGATCTCAACACCAGCGACTGGGAGGCAGACTTCGCCTTCACGCAGGATGTGGGTCGCGCCTTCCTGCCTGCCTTTCTTCCACTGGCGGAAAAGCGCAGTCGCGATCCCTACGGACCTGCGGAGAGGGAGGCACAGCTCGTCCATCGCGGCCTCTATGCGGAGTACAACCTTGTCTATGACCGTGGCACGAAATTCGGTCTGGCCACGGCGCATGACCCGGAGGCGGTGCTGATGAGCCTGCCCCCGCTGGCTCGCTGGCCCTGATCTCCTACTTTCTTCCGAAGGCCCGCCCCCCCGGCGGGCCTTTTCACTCCTTGCGCGGCGGTGGGGGAGGAATATACTCCCCCCCAGTATCGGAGGAGGGGGATGCCCAACGACCCGCGCGAAAAGCAACAGGCGCTGATCCGTGTCCGCCGCATCCGCGGCCAGATCGAAGCCCTTGAAAGATCGCTTGAAGGCGAGGCCCAGTGCGAACCGATCCTGCAACAGCTCGCGGCTGTGAGGGGTGCGGTCAACGGATTGATGGGCAGCGTTCTGGAAAGCCATCTGCGCGAGGAACTGGCTACACCCGCCGAGCCCAATCCAAGGATCGAGACCGCAATCGCGCTCGTCCGGTCCTATCTCAAGTGAAGCATGGAGGAGAGACCCATGAAATCGCGCGCCGCCGTTGCCTTCGGTCCGGGAAAGCCGCTCGAAATCGTCGAAATCGACGTCGAACCGCCGAAGGCGGGAGAGGTCCTGATCAAGATCACCCATACCGGCGTCTGCCATACCGACGCCTTCACCCTGTCGGGCGATGACCCGGAAGGGCTGTTCCCCTGCGTACTGGGGCATGAAGGCGCGGGCATCGTGGTTGAAGTCGGCGAAGGCGTGACTTCTGTCGTGCCGGGGGATCACGTGATCCCTCTCTACACCGCCGAATGCGGTGAGTGTCTGTTCTGCAAATCCGGCAAGAGCAATCTGTGCATTGCCGTCCGCGCGACGCAGGGCAAGGGCGTGATGCCAGACGGCACGACCCGGTTCTCCTACAATGGTGAGCCGATCTATCACTACATGGGCTGCTCCACCTTCTCCGAATACACGGTGGTGGCGGAAGTATCTCTCGCCAAGATCAACCCGGAAGCGAACCCGGAGCATGTCTGCCTTCTGGGTTGCGGTGTGACGACCGGGATCGGGGCCGTGCATAACACGGCGAAGGTGCAGCCGGGCGACAGCGTGGCTGTCTTCGGTCTCGGCGGGATTGGTCTGGCGGTGATCCAGGGTGCGCGGCAGGCGAAGGCCGGGCGCATCATCGCGGTCGATATGAACCCCTCCAAGTTCGAACTTGCCAAGCAGTTCGGTGCGACCGACTTCATCAACCCGAAGGACCACGACAAGCCGATCCAACAGGTCATCGTGGAGATGACTGGCTGGGGGGTCGACCACTCGTTCGAATGCATCGGCAATGTCAATGTGATGCGGGCCGCGCTGGAATGCGCGCATCGCGGCTGGGGCCAGTCGGTGGTCATCGGTGTGGCCGGCGCGGGGCAAGAGATTTCCACACGCCCGTTCCAGCTTGTCACCGGACGGCGTTGGCTGGGCACGGCCTTCGGTGGTGTGAAGGGACGTACGCAACTGCCGGGCATGGTGGAAGATGCGATGTCGGGTGAAATCGAACTCGCCCCCTTCGTCACCCACACCATGCCGCTGGACGAGATCAACACGGCCTTCGACCTTATGCACGAAGGCAAGTCGATCCGCAGCGTCATCCATTACTGAGCGCCCACATGGAACGCCTCGAATCGCACGCCTGTTTTGGCGGTCAACAGGAAGTCTGGCGCCATGAAAGCCAGGCCACCGGTACACCCATGACTTTCGGTGTCTTTCTGCCGCCTCAGGCGGCAGAGGGCCCGCTGCCGGTGATCTACTGGCTCTCCGGCCTCACCTGCACGGAGCAGAACTTCATCACCAAGGCCGCTGCTCAGCGCTATGCGACGGAGCACGGGGTTATCCTCATCAATCCCGACACCAGTCCGCGGGGTGATGATGTCGCGGATGATTCGGGCTATGATCTCGGCAAGGGTGCCGGGTTTTACCTGAATGCGACTCAGCAACCTTGGGCAGCCAACTACCGGATGGCAGATTACATCGCCGAGGAACTCCCCGCTCTGGTGGAAGGGGCGTTCCCGGTCACCGACCGGCGTTCGATCATGGGTCACTCCATGGGTGGACACGGAGCATTGGTCACTGCCTTCCGCAATCCGGGCCGCTACCGGTCCGTATCAGCTTTCTCTCCGATCGTCGGCCCCTCGGAAGTGCCTTGGGGAGAGAAGGCATTCACCGCCTATCTCGGCCCTGATCGGGGCGCGTGGGCGGAGTGGGATGCGGTGCGCCTGATTCCCGGCCTGAAAGAACGCCTGCCCCTTCTGATCGACCAGGGTGGAGCGGATGAGTTCCTTGTTCGCGAACTCCAGCCGGAGCGCCTGGTCGAAGCCTGCAAGGCCGCGGGTCATTCGGTGGAACTGCGCCTTCAGGATGGCTACGACCACAGCTACTACTTCATCTCGACCTTCATCGGCGATCACATCGCCTGGCATGCGAAGGCGTTGAAGGGCTGACCGACCGCCCGTGCGCTGCGAAGGCGGCGCACGGGCTTGCCGCTTCGGCGCGTCAGCGCCGTCCGCTTCTACAGATCGACCTCGACACTCGCGAGCGGGCGGGAACAGCAGGCCAGTATGAAGCCGTCCTCCACCTCATCCTCGAAGATGCCGCCCTGATGGTGCATCTCCACACTCCCTCGCGCCCGGACTTTGCAGGTGCCGCAGACACCCATGCCACAGGCAAAGGAGGCAGCAATACCCGCCGCTTGCGCCATCTGCAGGATCGTCTGTCCGGCTCCTACCGGCACTTCCACGCCTGAGCGCGCGAAACGCACCACCGCATCTTCCGACACCTCAGGCGCCTCCGGCAGCAGCAGTCCGCCGCTCGTTGGCCCGAAACTTTCCTGGTGCCAGGCTTCCGTGGGCAGTCCGTCCGCCAACAGCGCCGCCTGCATCGCCTCCATGAAGCCCTGTGGTCCACAGCAGTAGACCTGCCGCTCCAGCCGTTCCGGCACCAGCCGCCGCAGCAGTTGCGCGTCCAGGCGTCCGGCGATCAGACTCTCCCCCTCTGCTCCACGGCCAAGAATGAACAGAAGCCGAAGGCCCGGCATCTGCTCCGCCAGCAACTCGAGTTCCCGCCGGAACAGGATGTCATCGGCCGAACGCGCCGCATGCACATATGTAACCTTCAACCCCGGCGCGCAGTCCGCGACCCATCTGAGCATCGACATGCAAGGCGTCGCGCCCGATCCCGCCGAAATCAGAAGCAACGGCCCGACCAGCGGATCGGGCAGATGGAAGTTGCCCATCGGCTGGGTGAATTTCAGTCCGAATCCGGGGGCGAGGTTGTCAAACATCCACTGCGTCGCGACGCTCCCCGCCTTCAGCTTGGCGGTGATCGAGACGGAAAACGGCCGCGAGGGGGAAGAGGAGAGCGTATAACTTCTGAGCACCGGCCCCTCTGCCGTCGGCAGTTCGATTGTGACGAACTGTCCAGGGCGATAGGCACACCAGCGCCCCGGCGGCGGACGAAAGGTGAAGGTGCGCACATCCACTGTCTCGGCGCGGACACCCACGCACCGCATCGGCTCCTCCAGCGCGTTCCAAGGGAGCGGCTGGGGCAAGGTCTGAACAATCATTCCGCGGCGATCCGTGCCTGACTGTCGGGGCCAATGCGACGCTTCAGCGTCTCGCAATACCATTCCACGAACTGCATCACGCCGCCTTCGTGGATCTCGGAATAAGGTCCCGGCTGATAGGCAGGCGAAGCGATTCCGCGCGCATTATCCTCCACGATCCGGCGATCTTCGTCATTGGTGTGGATCCAGACCTCGGTCAGCTTCTCCAGGTCGTAGTCCACCCCTTCGACGGCATCCTTGTGGACAAGCCACTTTGTCGTCACCTGCGTCTGGGTCGCGGAAATCGGCAGCACCCGGAAGGAGATCGCGTGATCGATCAGAACGTGGTTCCATGTGGTCGGGTAATGGAACAGCAACAGCGCGCCGATCCCCTCCTCGCCCGGGAAACAGTCCGAGATCTTGCGCCCCACGGCGCGCCGCCCGGTCATCGTATAGCTCTCGGCACCCCGGAGCAGCGGCACCCGAACGGCACGGGACTGCCCATCCGGCTCCATGTCAAAGCGCGAAGCGAGCCCCCTTTCCTCGCAGGCGGCCCAATGGGCGGCGATCTCGGGGTCGCTCCCCGCCCCGTCCACACCGGTGACCGAGGGCGCTTCTGGATAGGTCTTGCACAGGTCCGGATGGTTGGCCGCGCAGTGGTAACACTCGCGGTTGTTCTCCCAGACCAGTTTCCAATTGCCGTTCTCGACGATGGTCGATTCAAACGCGACCTTGGCCTCCTTCAGATTGTGGGCGCCGAAATAGGTCTCCATCCGCCGCCGCTGCGGGGCGAAGTCGGCAGGCACAGCCGCGAGGCTGATCCAGACATATCCAGCCGCCGATTCGCAGGCCACAGGCTTCAGACCGTATGGCGTGGGATCGAAGTCCTCCCCCATCTGCCGTGCGAAAAGCAGTTGCCCATCGAGATCGAAGGTCCATTGGTGATAGGGGCAGACGAGCCGCGACGCGCGTCCCTTTTCCGTAAGGCAGATACGGGAGCCCCGATGGCGGCACACATTGTGAAAAGCCCGGATCGCGCCATCGCGCCCGCGCACCACGATCACCGAGTAATCGCCAACCTGCACGGTAAAGAAACTGCCTGGCTGGGCGATTTCGCAATCATGGCCGACGAACAGCCAGTCGCGATACCAGAATTCCTCCAGATCCAGCCGGTAGATGTCGTCATCGCGATAAAAGGCCTGATCCAGACTGAAACCCGGCTTCTGGCGGGCAAGCAGCGCGGCAATTGTGCTCTGTAGGGTCATCTTGGCGTCCTGCGGACCGCGAAATGGCGGATGGGTTGCTGTCTTCCCGCGACGTGGAACCGGCGCGCGGGGATGGCTGCAGAATGCCATGAAACACAGGCGCGAATGGCCGAAATTCGACGCTTTTCGACAGCAGGGCGACGCGGGCGGAAACAGCCGCTGAACGGCTCTTCCTCAGCGGTCCGTGGCGTCGGTTTCCGGCGTCGTACGGGCAGGAGCGACATCCTTCTGCCGACGGGCGAGCGCTGCGTCGAGTTCGAGCGCCAACATCCGCAGCCGTTCGGGAACATCGTGAAGCCTGAGTTCCGCCGATATGTCCGACAGGAGCCGTGCGAGTTCCTCCTCCGTACGCGCCGCCGCGTCATCCAGAGGTTTCTCGACCATGCTCAAATCTCCTGTCACCACCCGGAACCGTCCGCGCTCCGCCGGGTTATCCTACGCTGCCGATCACCGGATTCAAGGACGGTCCCGGATGATGACAACTTCTTCCCGCGATGAGGTGCGGACCGGCGTTGTGGCGCTGATCCCCGCGCTCCGCGCATTCGCGTGGTCGCTGTGCCGGGACACGACCGACGCTGACGATCTGGTCCAGGAGACGCTGTTGAAAGCGTTGGCCAATCTTGACAAGTTTGCTCCCGGCACACGGCTGCGGGCTTGGCTATTCACGATCATGCGCAATACATTCTATTCCCGCATCCGAACGCAAGGGCGCGAAACGACGGGCGCGGAAGATTGCGTGTCGGGTGATTTGATCTCTCAGCCCACACAGGAGTGGAACGTCCGCGGCGGCGAACTAATGGAAATCGTGCGCGGCCTGCCCGTTCATTACCGCGATACGCTGATCCTTGTCGTGATGATGGGAGAAAGCTACGAGGCGGCCGCCGAGATCTGCGGCTGCACGGTCGGGACCGTCAAAAGTCGTGTCAATCGGGCCCGTAATATGGTCATCTCCGCTCTTGGTGAGACCACCGTCTGACGCATGAGGCGCCTTATCGGAAGGCAAGGTGTTCTCATGCGCTAAAACTCAGGAAAAGCTCTTTCGCCTGATTAAGGCAGCGGCGTGTAGCCTGCGGATGAGGCAGTTCATCCGCCTGTCCGTCCCTCACCAAGCTATTCGGATCCCGCGAAAAACCCTTTGTAGCGACGGTCTGATCCTAGCTGTTCAGTTCCGGCATCTGTTGGATCGGATTTACGATGAATCTGTCTGGCTCTGATGTCTGGATCTTGCAGACGTATTCTTAGGGCGTGAGACCGCCAAGGGTCTTGAGCCTGCGCGCGAAGGTCTAGGCTGTCATGAGTCGGTGAGGTGTGTGCGAAGCTGGTCATGGCGCTCGTAGTGGAGGCGCTTGACGTTCAGCGGGAAAACGATCCCCCGGATCGTTTTCTGATCCGCTTCCCCTCCTTG
This sequence comes from Haematobacter missouriensis, assembly GCF_000740775.1. Taxonomy (GTDB): domain Bacteria; phylum Pseudomonadota; class Alphaproteobacteria; order Rhodobacterales; family Rhodobacteraceae; genus Haematobacter; species Haematobacter missouriensis. The sequence goes on from NZ_JFGS01000005.1 coordinate 19,844, forward strand.
ATCGTGCGGTTCATCCGCTCAACCTGGCCATTGGTCCACGGGTGGTTGGGTTTGGTCAGCCGGTGATCCATGTCGCTTTCAGGGCATACGCGCCGGAAGATGTGCTCGAAGGCGCTGGTATCGACGCTGCGATTTGCGAACTGCACTCCGCTCGCCATGGGGCTCGGACCGATGGCGCCTTCAATGGCTCGCTTGGTCAACACCGTGTGGATCCGGTATGGCGCAGCTGCGATCAGGTCGCGCAGAAACTGGGCTGCAGCCATCTTCACCGCCTTTTGGACGAGGCGAACGCAGGCAACTTGCTGGTTCTGTCAATTGCGACAAAGAGAGAGAGCTTTCCTTCAGCGGTCTGCACCTCGGCAATATCGATGTGAAAGAAGCCGATCGGATAGCGCTTGACCTTCGACCGTTTCGGCTTGTCGCCGTCCATATCAGGCAGACGCGGGATGCCGTGGCGCTGAAGGTGAGGAGGGATCAGAAAACAATCCGGGGGATCGTTTTCCCCGACCTAAAGTGCAGCGCCGAGCGTGTCAGGTGCGGGAGGGACGGCTGCAGGGCATAAAGGCAATCGTCCAATGGCAGCAGCGTATGGCGCCGGAACGCCACGACCGCTGCTTCCTCGGCCTGGGAAAGAACCGTCGAGCGCGGCTCCGACGGCCCGGTCTTCCTATCCTCGACCGTTGCGCGCTTGCGCCACTTCGCAACCGTCTTGAGATTGATGCCCAACTCCTTGCTCAACTGCGCGAGCGAAGCTTGCGATCATTCGGGCCTGCCCTCGGACCGATGGCGGGCTGGCCCCCCTTATTGCTGTTCCGACAGCGTGCGTG
>NZ_JFGS01000006.1 GCF_000740775.1 Haematobacter missouriensis
ATTGCTGCTCCGACAGCGTGCGTGGTTGTGGCGTTGCCGTGACGAACTTGTCCCATAGGGCACCGTCCATTCCGAAGAGTGCATCGCACCATCAAACCGGGGGAGCAAACACCTAGTCCCCTCCAGCCATCGTGGTTTATCGACAGCGGTTGCGGACAGGCTAAAGATTACCAATATACCAAGTCACTTGGGCGCGTCTTCTCCGTGAGATGGCTCTCTTAAACCCATTGGGCGAGTGGTTTATGTGGAGATCTCACGGCATGTGCCGCACACCATCCTCCCGGCGGATTACCTTCTGAAGCAGAGGTGAAGGGGTGCTTTGAGTCGGCAAGTGACAGTCTTGACTTGGGGAGTAGAGCGAAACCGCTCGCCCTTGTGCCGCACATGCCCCGGCACAAGAGTCATCCGCTGAACCTGTGCCGAGCTACTTCCCGGTCCTAGGACAGTTCTCTCCGCAGGTGCCAAGTCATCTGGCGAACCCAATAGGGGGCGTATCCAGAAACTGCCAGTCGATCAGCCGCATCAGGCCGAGGTTCTGGTCCCTCTCACCGGCCGGCTGATGATGCAACGAGTACACCCCTCCCGACCGCTCCCTTCATGAGATCTACCTCCCCACCTGCGCACTTGGCGAATGGCCGGGCGCGCTATAGGGGACACTAACTCTTTCTTGCCCCTTTGCCCTCGGGACCGGACGGCCAAGACCGGACAGCTCTGCGGGCAGCGGGGCTGCGAGCCTTGTCGCTTCGGGCCTTGGTGGTGGTTCTTTGCGGCTGAGTCTCCGCTTTCGGGCCGGACAGTCGTTTCTGCGGTTCCGTCGCCGGAGCCGAGGAGGAGAGATAGCGCACGGCAGCATAGCCGAGGCCAAGAAGAGCAAGTGTACGGATCAATCTCGGCATCTGTAATCTCCCGCTTGAGTTTCCGCCGCATAACGCGGATCGTGCCTCCGCTGTTCCGCCGCTGGCCTCTCCGGGGTGGAAATCTGTTCGGCAACACGTCATGAAGACGCAGCCCCAGCAGGACGTGCGACATGCTCAGACAGTTCTTCTCCTACTACCGACCGTGGAAGCTGCTTTTCTTCATCGACTTCGGTTGTGCCGTGCTGTCCGGGATGTTGGAGCTTGCATTCCCGCTCGCCGTGCAGGGTTTCATCGACAGGCTTCTGCCACAGGGAGACTGGTCCTTCACCTGGCTGGCGGCGCTGGGGCTTCTGGTCATCTACCTGTTGAATACCGGGCTGATGGTCGTGGTAACCTACTGGGGCCACATGCTGGGCATCAACATCGAGACGGAGATGCGGCGGCGGGCCTTCGAGCATCTCCAGAAGCTTTCATTCGGTTTCTTCGACAAGGTGCGAACGGGCAAGCTTGTGGCCCGCGTCACCCGTGATCTGGAGGAGATCGGCGAGGTCGCCCACCACGGGCCGGAGGATCTGTTCATCGCTGTGATGACCTTCGCTGGCGCCTTTATCCTCATGATGTGGATCAGCCTGCCGCTCGCCCTCATCACGGCGGCGATCGTTCCGGCTATGGTCCTGATCGTCATGGTGTATGGCGGCAAGATGACGGCAACGTGGCGGGCAATCTACTCCCGTGTCGGCAACTTCAACGTCAGGCTGGAAGAGAACGTAGGCGGCATGCGCGTCGTGCAGGCATTCGCCAACGAGGATCACGAGAAGGCGCTTTTCGCCAAGGACAACGCCCGATACCGGGAAACGAAGCTGTCCGCCTACAAGGTGATGGCCGCATCACAGTCGCTGTCCTACATGGGGATGCGACTCGTTCAGGTGGTGGTGATGGTGGCAGGCGCGAGCTTCGTGCTCAACGGGTCGCTTTCCACGGGGGGCTTCGTCGCCTTCCTGCTGCTGGTCGGCGTATTCTTCCGTCCCCTCGACAAGATCGCCGCCGTGATCGAGACCTATCCGCGGGGCATCGCGGGCTTCCGTCGTTACCTCGAACTGCTGGAGACGGAACCTGAAGTGGCCGACCGGCCCGACGCGCGCCCTGCCACCGCACTCACCGGTGCGATCAGATTCGAGGACGTGAGCTTCTCCTACCGGGAGGACCGGCCAGTGCTCCGTGACGTGAACCTCACCGTCCATCCCGGAGAAACGCTTGCCTTCGTCGGTCCCTCGGGCGCGGGAAAAACGACACTTCTCGCACTTCTGCCCCGGTTCTACGAACCCACATCGGGCCGTATCACCATTGACGGCACCCCGATCGACACCTTCACCCTGCAAAGCCTGCGGCGTCAGATCGGCATCGTCCAGCAGGACGTGTTCCTGTTCGGCGGCACCCTGCGCGAGAACATCGCCTATGGACGGCTGGGTGCGACGGAGGACGACATCATTGAGGCCGCCCGGCAGGCGCAGCTCGGCCCGATGATCGAACGTCTGCCGGACGGGCTGGATACCGTGGTGGGAGAAAGGGGCGTGACCCTATCAGGCGGACAGAAGCAGCGGGTGGCCATCGCGCGCGCCTTCCTGAAGAATCCGCCGATCCTCATTCTGGACGAGGCGACCTCCGCTCTCGACAATGAGACGGAGCGAGAGATCCAGATGGCGCTGGACGCATTGGCGGTGGGGCGTACGACACTCATCATCGCGCACCGTCTGGCCACAATCCGGCATGCGGATCGTATCGTGGTGATGGAGGATGGCCGTGTGGTGGAGACCGGCACTCACGCCGAACTCGCGGCCTCCGGCGGGCGATATGCCCGGCTCAGCGCCGCGTAAGAGTCAGAACCGGTAGTAATAGCCGACCGTATAGACCTCGATCCCCGGGTTTGGCTTGGCCAGCCCGGCGTTCGAATAATGCCGGATGTCCGCCGTGATATAACCTGGCCCGACCGGATACGAGAGACCGAAGCCTGTCTGAAAATGGCCCTGAGAGCCCATGTCATGCTTGCCGACCTGCTGGTCGCTGAAAAAGCCGAGCCCGATCATCAGTTCCAATCCGAGATCACCCCAGATCTGGCGGTGCCAAACGGGCGCAAGCGTGATGAGCTGCACGGAGTCGTCGCCCGGGCCGGTTTGCCAGTTGGCAACAGTCACTTCGACCAGCCGTTCGAAACCCCAGCGCTCCAGATAGCTGCCGGACCATGGGTGGACATAACCCACTCGAAAAACAGCATCACCATCTGCGGTCGAGCCGGCGGCAAAAGTCAGCGACTGTGCGGTGGCGGGCGCGACGAGCATGAAGCCTGCCGTAGCGGCGACTGCAAGAAGCGTCAGAGACGCGAAGATCGGGTTCCGCCCCGAATTTCCATCTGTCGCTCCGACCATGCTGCGCTCCCAAGAACCACTGTCCTAGGTTTAACGCGCGACCGTTCATTGTCCATCACGCGCACGTGAGAAATGATGGGCCAGGGCAAGCCGGTCACAGTCAGCGGCGGCGGTTCATTTCCGACAGGCGGAGGAAAGCCCGCTCCATCACCGCCATGACGGGCGCGCGCTGCGAGGAGCGGAGCGTGAGGTCCGTATCGACCAACAGCCGGATCGCCTCCTCCAGCCGCCGAATGCCCCAGCTCTGTACTTGTCGCTGCATCCGCTCGCGGCTGCGGAACGGCACCGGGGGGCGGGCCCGCGAGATGCCGGAAGCAGGACCACCCGGATCGGACGCGGCGGCATGGAGCGCCCGGAAATGCCGCGTGGCCGCAATGCAGAGCGTCACCGGGTTCACGCCCTGCCCCTCCAGCCGTTGCAGGAGGGGGCCGATCTCCCCCGTCCGCGATTCGGCGACGGCGTGAAGCAGATCGTCCGTTTCCGCCTCCATCGTCACGGGAGCCACGGCGGCCACGTCGGCAGCGTTGACGGGCGCCGCGTCGCCCAGATGGTAGAGCGCCAGCTTTTCCACCAGTTGCCGGAAATCGCCCGGCTCCAGCTCCCGGCCCAACAGCAGAAGTTCCCCCATCGCCTCGGGCGAGACGGCACCCATACCTTCGCGCGACAGCGTGGCCTCGATCTCCTCCCGGCTGGGGGGATCGTCATAAAGCGCGATGGCCGGGGCTTTCGGGTGGCCCTCGAAAAGCTTGCGAAGAGCGGAACGGGGGGTGAGCGCGCCTGCCGTCACCACGAGCTGGGCATCTCCCGGCCCCCAGTCCTGAAGCGCCGTGGTGATGGCGGGGGCGACGGTGTCCGTCGCTTCCTCCACCAGAACGACGCGGGGACCGGGGAAGAAGCCTTGAGCCCGCATCGCATCGCCTGCCTGCGCGGGATCCTTGCGCAGATCGCCGCCGGGAATGCGGGTCAGGCGCATCTCCGCCTCGCCCTCAGGGCCGATGAGCACTGCGATCATTTCCTTGCGGCGGAGCGCAACCCGCATCGGATCCGTTCCGTAGATCAGCACACCCGGCACGGCCGGATCGGGCCGGGCAAGAAACCGCGCCGCATCGCGGGCGGAGAACTTCACGCCTTCCAGCTCCCGTAGGTGGCGATGAGCTGCTCCGTCACCTGATCGGCAAGCTGCCGCATCAGGCGCTTCTCTCCGTCCACCTTGGCCGCGCGGCTGGAGACCGCAGAGCCAAGGCCCGAATAGCCGACGAAATTGGAGCCGGTGCCGCTATGCACCTGTTTTCCGGTCGAGAGATCCTTCACCGAATAGGCCACCTCGCCGAAAAGCTGATAGCGGCTTGTCAGGTCATCACGGGAGATGCTCACCCCCCATTCCTTCGTGCGGATCCGGTAGGAAAGAGCATAGCGCGGCGCTTCCGGCGAGCCCAGCACCTCTTCAACCCGTGCGAGGAAGGCATAGGTTTCGGGGTCGGTCGGGTCATCCACCCGCACCGCCCCCCGAAGTGCATTGGCCCGTCCGTTTGTCCCGTAGGCAGGGGCGAAGCCGCAGCCCGCCAGCGGAACCAGAGCAGCCAGCAGAAAGGAACGGCGGTCAGGCGACCACATTGACGATCCGCCCCGGCACCACGATCAGTTTCCTGGGCGCGGCGCCCGCCAGCACCTTCACCACCGTCTCGTCGGCAAGGACGAGCTTCTCCACCTCACCCTGCGGCATGTCCTTCGGCACGGTGATCTCGCTCCGCCGTTTGCCGTTGATCTGGATAGGCAGGGTCACGTTGTCCTCCACCAGCAGGGCGGGATCGGCCTTGGGCCAGGGGGCGGAGACGACCATTCCCTCCCCGTCGAGCAGCGCCCAGACCTCCTCCGCGAGATGCGGAACCATGGGCGACATGAGCTGCGCCATCACGCGCATCGTCTGCCGCTTCGCTTCTGCACCGGCGGCGGAGCGGGAGAGGGTGTTGGTCAGTTCGTAGAGCTTGGCCACCGCCTTGTTGAAGGCGAAACCGTCGATGGTCCGTGTCACCTCGTCTATCGCGCGGTGGGTGGCGCGAATCAGCGGCTCGTCCTCCGCATTGGGCGCGGCCTCCGATGAGGCCGTTTCCACGGCCAGACGCCAGACCCGCGACAGATGCTTGAACGCGGCCTCGGCACCCGCCGCCGTCCACTCCACATCCCGTTCAGGCGGGCTGTCGGACAGGATGAACCATCGCGCAGTATCCGCGCCGAATTCCGCGATGATGCTCAACGGATCGACGACGTTCTTCTTGGATTTGGACATCTTGGCGGAGGGGATGATCTCCACCGCCTCGCCCGTGGCCTTCAGGCGGCCGTTCTCCACCTCTTCAGGCAGGTGATAGACGGGACGCTCCCGCTCATCGCGGGTCATGTAGATTTCGTGGGTGACCATACCTTGCGTGAACAGCGCGTCGAACGGCTCCGCCGCCTTTGCCGGCAGATGGCCGGTGATGTTCATCGCGCGCGCAAAAAACCGCGAATAGAGCAGGTGCAGGATCGCGTGTTCGATACCCCCGATATACTGGTCCACATTCATCCAGTAATCGGCTTCGGCCTTGTCGGTCGGCGTGGATGCGTGGGGCGCGGTGAAGCGGGCATAGTACCAGGACGAATCGACGAACGTATCCATCGTGTCGGTTTCGCGCTTGGCCGGGCCCCCGCACGCCGGGCAGGACACGTTCCGCCAGGTCGGATGGCGGTCCAGCGGGTTGCCCGGCTGATCGAAGGTGACATCATCGGGAAGCCGGACGGGCAGGTTTTCCTTCCGCTCCGGCACGACACCGCAGGCCGCGCAATGCACGACAGGGATCGGACAGCCCCAGTAGCGCTGCCGCGACAGGCCCCAGTCGCGCAGGCGATAGTTGGTGACACCCTGCCCCACCCCGTTCGTCTCGCAGAAGGCGACGGCGGCGGCGACTGCCGCCTCCCCGGTCTGCACCTCCTCGCCCGCGAAACCGCGGATGTAGCGGACAGGCTCCGACTTCGGCGGGACGAAGGGCAGTTCGGCGGCGCCATCCAGCGGTTCGAACACCGGCTCGATCGGCAGTCCGTATTTCGTAGCGAATTCGAAATCGCGCGCGTCATGGGCGGGGCAGCCGAAAATCGCCCCGCTGCCGTAGTCCATCAGCACGAAGTTCGCGATGTAGACCGGCAGTTCCCAGGAGGTATCGAACGGATGCCGCACGCGGATGCCTGTGTCGAAGCCCTTTTTCTCAGCCTTCTCCAGCGCCTCCTCGGAGGTGCCGATCCGACGGCAGTCCTCCACGAAGGCGGCAACGTCGGGGTCATGCCGCTCCAGCGCCTTGGCAAGCGGATGATCCGGCGAGATGGCCGCGAAGCTCGCCCCCATCAGGGTATCGGGCCGGGTTGTGTAGACCTCGATCCGGTCATGCCCCTCCGGCGCATCGACGGTCGAGAAGGCGAACCGCAGCCCTTTCGATTCGCCGATCCAGTTCCGCTGCATGAGCCGGACCTTTTCCGGCCACTTCTCCAGACCGTCCAGCGCCTGTGACAGCTCGCCCGCGAAATCGGAGATGCGAAAGAACCACTGCGTCAGCTCACGCCGCTCCACCAGCGCGCCCGACCGCCAGCCACGACCGTCGATCACCTGCTCGTTGGCGAGCACGGTCATATCCACCGGATCCCAATTGACCTGCGCGGATTTGCGATAAACCAGCTCCGCCTCCAGCATGTCGAGGAACAACGCCTGTTGCTGGCCATAATACTCAGGGTCGCAAGTGGCGAACTCGCGGCTCCAGTCGATGGAGAGGCCGAGCGGCTTCATCTGCGACTTCATGTCGGCGATGTTGGAATAGGTCCATTCCTTCGGGTGGCCGCCCCGCTCCATCGCGGCGTTCTCTGCCGGCATGCCGAACGCGTCCCACCCCATGGGATGCAGCACCGAGAAACCGGAGGAGATTTTATAGCGCGCCACCACGTCGCCCATGGTGTAGTTCCGCACGTGCCCCATGTGGATGCGCCCCGAAGGATAGGGGAACATCTCCAGCACGTAGTACTTTGGCCGGGCGGGATCGTGTCTGGCGGTGAACACGTCCGCTTCCGCCCAGGCGGCTTGCCATTTCGCTTCGCTGGCGGAGGGATCGTAGCGGGACATATGGGCTTCCTCAGGCGGCTCGGGATCCGGGCCGGAATACACCGGCCACGCCGCCAAGGTCTAGGCCATTCGCCCGCGGTCGCAGCAAGACCGGCTGTTAGAGACGACCGTCCTGGATGCGGAGCTGCCGGGCGCGGGTCAGAATCGCATCTTCCACCTGACGCACCGTCTCCGCGCTCACCGCGCGGCCGCCCTGTGTCTGGAGCGAAACCTTCAGCGACCGGGCATCGAGAGCGGGATCACGCACATAGACCGTGGCACGATACGCCCGCCCGCCACCCGGCGGGGTGCCGTAACCCGTCACGATCACCCCGCCGAAGGGATCGACCGTCTGGATCGGCAGGAAGTTCAGCACGTCCAGCGCCGCGTTCCAGATATACTTGTTGACGTTGACGGTGGTGTTCGGGTTGTCCCGCTCGGAAAACAGATCCCAGATCGTGCCACCTTCGGCCCGCCCGGCGGCGAGCTCCTTTTCCAGCGACCCGACCGGGATGTTCTGATCGGTGGTATTATTGGCGCAGCCTGCAAGAAGCAGAGCGCAACAGAGAAGTCCGACAGCCGCCCGGCTTCCGCTCAGGGTGACTTGCGAGAGAGTGCCAAGGGCCATCCGTCTGATCCGTTCTGCGCAGTCTGTCTTCCTCGTTGTCTATCCGACGGTCCCGAAGCGGACAAGTCCCTGAAGCCTTTTCCATCGCGCCAGAGCGGAAAACCCGGTGTGGCAAAGCTGCACCATGCATCATCCCTTGTCAGGAAGGGGACGCGGCTCGCTTGCAATATGGGGTCCGGGCAGGAAATACAGTCTCATTCCCAGTTCGGATTTCCCTGGATTGGGCTGCACCTTGAACCACGAGGGAAAACGATGAAAAAGATCCTGTTCGCGACGACCGCGCTGGTGATGACCGCTGGTGTCGCCGCTGCCGAAGTCGCGGTCACCGGCGACGGCCGCATGGGTATCGTCTACGATGGTGAGAACGCCAACTTCAACAGCCGTATCCGCGCCATCTTCACCATGGCCGGTGAAACGGACGGCGGTCTGACCTTCGGCGGCTCCATCCGTGCCGACAACTCTTCCAACGGTACCGTGGGCGCCGCGGGTAACATCTTCATCTCGGGCGAATTCGGCAAGATCGCCATGGGCGACGTCGATGGCGCTCTTGAGAACGCCGTGGGCGATCTCTCCGGGATCGGTTATTCGAACGCCAACTCCATCATGGAATGGTACGAAACCGAATACCTGAACTACACCAACGTTCAGGACCCCTACCTGCTGTACTCCTACAGCTTCGGTGACTTCGGGTTCTATGCTGGCATGAGCGACGGCACCGCCGGCGGCATGCACGGCAACACCGACAAGGACACCCCGCGCTTCGAGCAGTACTCGGTCGGCGCGACCTACGACTTCGGCGACTTCGGCGTGGCCGGTGGCTACGAATCCCGCAAGGCCGAAAACTACGAGCGTGAATACCAGTGGATCGTCAGCGCCAATGCCGCCTTCGGCGACGCGGCTCTGAAAGGCTTCTACGGCAAAGGTAAAGCCTACAACTTCGCTGGCAACGACTACGACGTCGTGACCGGCGACCTGATCGCCCCGTCCGAATTCCAGAAGTTCGACCAGTACGGCGTGTCCTTCGACTACAAGATGGGCCCGACCACGGTCACTGCGTTCTACCGTGAGCTGAGCCTCGACAAGACGGGCGACGCGAAATACTACGGCCTCGGCGCGGCATACAACCTCGGCGGTGGCGCGACCCTCAAAGGCGGCGTCATGAAAATGGACCGTCCGGATGGTGCCTACATCCAGGACAACCAGTCCGGCTCGATCATCGCGCAGGACGAAACCGTCGCCGACTTCGGCGTCGTGTTCAAGTTCTGATCCGACGATCATCTTACGAAGAGAGCGGGCCTTGCGGTCCGCTCTTTTCATTTGATCTGGCGGGTCATCGGATCTGTTCATTCTTGTGCTGCTGTGATCCCTTTCCCCGCAAAGAAAGGAATCCAGAATGCCGCTTATCGATATCAGGAACCGTATAGCCAAGGCTGAAGCACAGGCGGGCCGCAATCCAGGATCGGTTCACCTCATAGCGGTGTCAAAGGTCCAGCCGAACGCGCGGGTTGAGGCTGTTCTGGAGGAAGGCCAGCGCCTGTTCGGAGAGAACAAGGTGCAGGAGGCCGCGAGCAAATGGCCCGATTTCCGCGCCAGATTTCCTGAAGCCGAAGTTCACCTGATCGGCCCTTTGCAGACCAACAAGGCCAAGCAGGCCGTGGAGCTGTTCGAGGCGATCCACGCCGTGGATCGTCCGAAACTGGCCCAAGTCCTTGCCGAACTCGCACAAAAGCGCGGTCAATCTCCCCGGCTGTTCATTCAGGTCAACACCGGAGAGGAGCCGCAGAAGGCCGGTTGCCTGCCTTCAGAAGCGGATGCCTTTTTCGCCGAATGCCGGGCGATGGACCTGCCTGTTATCGGGCTGATGTGCATACCGCCGGTGGCGGAGGAACCCGCCCTTCACTTTGCACTTCTGGCAAAGATCGCAGCCCGGAACGGTCTTGACGAGCTTTCCATGGGGATGAGCGATGATTTCGAGACCGCCATCGCCCATGGTGCGACCTACGTGCGGGTCGGCTCCGCTCTCTTCGGAGCCCGCAACCCCCAGGGCTGATCCTTGACACGCAGCGCCGCTCCGGGTGTCAGGCGTTTGGCCAGCCACAACAGGTTGGGGCGCGAGAGTCCGATGCACCCAGCCGTCGGCGCCCCGGGCCGTCGCCAACTGTGCAGAAAAATTGCAGACCCTCGCCCCGGCAGTGCATCGGGCCAGTTCCAATCCGTAACCAATACCAGATCATAAAGCGGATCGGGCCGCCGGAGGCTCTCATGACTCCAGTCGTGCGGCGCTGCGACGAGCTGATTGTACTCCGGGTCAGCCACATCGTCCGACCACAGGTCCCCTGGCCGGATCGGGACGGCCCAGCGAGGGAGCCGCCGCCGGTCAATCCTGTCGGGACGGTAGAGAATGGCGACGATCTCATGCCGTCCAACCGGGGTTCCGCCATCCCCCTCGCGCTTGTCGGTCACGATACCGCCCCGCCCTATGGTGCAGGGCATCAACCGGTTGCCATAGCGCAACCCGGTGGGCGTCAGGACGAGATCCCGCGTCAAAGCAGATGTCCCGACTTCCGGGCCTTGGTGGCCAGATACCCCTCATTGAATGCGGTCCTGCCAACTTTCAGCGGCACACGGTCGACGACACGGATACCATTGGCCTCCATCATCCGCACCTTCGCGGGATTGTTGGTGAGCAGCCGAACCTCAGAAAATCCAAGCCGCCGCAATAAGGCCGCGCCGATACGAAAGTCGCGTTCGTCATCCTCGAAACCCAGCCGGTGGTTGGCTTCTACGGTGTCGAAGCCCTGATCCTGAAGTGAATAGGCGCGCATCTTGTTGGCCAGACCGATCCCGCGACCCTCCTGATTGAGGTAAAGGAGCACACCCGCCCCTTCCTCACCCATCCGCTCCAGCGCGGCATGAAGCTGCGGGCCGCAATCGCATTTCAGACTGCCCAGCACATCGCCCGTGAAACAGGCCGAATGCAGCCGTGCCAGAACCGGCTCTGCCCGGGGCGGGCGACCTATTTCGACGGCATAGTGCTCCTCCCCTCCATCTTCCGGCCGAAAGACATGCAGACGCCCCGCTTCCGCCGCAGCCATGGGCACGCGCGCGGAAACGACGGGCAGCAGGGGCACAGACTGCCGAAGCTCCTCAGCGGCGGCCGGGGCGGAGAGAAGCGTCAACTCATTCTCCGCTGCAAAAGTTGCAGGATGATCGAGTGGCACCAGCACTGCAGACGGCAGCAGATGCGCGGATTTCGCAAGCTGGAGCGCCACACGATGCAACTCCGCTCCGCCCGTCCGTTCCGCCAGGAGCGGCCCTTTCATCGGCACGCGGAGATCATCCGCCGGATCTGCCACGGACCGGAGCCAGCGCGCATCCACATCGCCGGGCACGGTGATCCGGGCGAGATCATTGTCATAGGCTCGCGCCTTCAGTGTCTCCGCCCGCCAGCCAGTGATGGCGAGAACAGGGCGCCCGATCGCGCGCAGATCGCGAAGCCGCTCCTCATCCAGCGTTTCCACGGCCAGCGCCAGCGCACCTTCGGTATCGGTCATCAGAACCACGGGCAGACCCATCCGAAGGTCCGCACGCGCCCGCGCGATCCGTTCGACGATACCGGGAATGAGACTCATGAACCTGCCCCTTTCAAGACATCCTCCATCTAGGCGCTACTGCAGGAAATTGAAACATTTCCCCGCCCCGCGACACGTCGGCGTGAGGCTTTGTAGCAATTCGCCCGCTTCCCTTGCCGGACAGCATCGGGATGCCAATGTCCCCTGCACACGATACCGAGAGGAGAGAGCCATGGCCAACCTGAAGAAAATTCTGCTCGTCGATGATGACGACGATCTCCGCGAGGCCCTCTCCGAACAGCTGGTCATGACCGAGGATTTCGACGTGTTCGAAGCCGAGAACGGTCAGGACGCGATGGAGAAAGTGAAGGGTGGCATTTTCGATCTGGTGATCCTCGACGTGGGCTTGCCGGATACCGACGGGCGGGAACTCTGCCGCCGGATGCGCAAGCAGGGGGTGAAATGCCCTGTTCTCATGCTGACCGGCCATGACAGCGACAGCGACACCATTCTGGGGCTGGACGCGGGCGCGAACGATTACGTCACGAAGCCGTTCAAGTTTCCGGTCCTGCTCGCCCGCATCCGCGCGCAACTTCGCCAACATGAGCAATCCGAGGATGCGGTGTTCCAGCTTGGCCCGTATACGTTCAAGCCCTCGATGAAGATGCTGATCGACGAGCGGGAGCGGAAGATCCGCCTGACGGAGAAGGAAACGAACATCCTGAAGTTCCTCTATCGCGCCTCGGAGGGCGTGGTGCCGCGCGATGTGCTGCTGCATGAGGTCTGGGGCTACAACGCGGGTGTCACGACCCACACACTTGAGACCCACATCTATCGCCTTCGCCAGAAGATCGAGCCTGATCCGTCGAACGCGCGGCTTCTTGTCACCGAGTCGGGCGGCTACCGGCTGGTCGCCTGATTTCACGCGCTATGGCGGAACCAATGTGTCTCCCGGCGCATTAGGTCCGCGAAGCCCTCCCGTATCGGGGTCAGGATACGGAAACTCCCTGTTGGCACCTCAAAGGCCCGGCCCTGCGCCGGGCCCTTTTTTGTCCAGCTCCCTTGCCCTCCCTGCGCCCGGTTGGCATGGTCCCGCCGCCAGCCGGAGACCCCCATGACCTTCACAATCGCCACCTGGAACATCAACTCCATCCGCCTTCGCGAAGGACTCGTTCAGCGCCTGTTGGCAGAGGAATCGCCTGACATCCTGTGTCTGCAGGAATGCAAGTCGCCGGTTGAGAAAATCCCGGTCGAGCAGTTCCGCGCCCTGGGCTACACCCACATGGTCGCACGGGGGCAAAAGGGCTACAACGGCGTCGCAATCCTGTCGAAGCTACCGCTCCGCGATGCCGGCGATCGGGACTTTGCCACGCTGGGCCATGCGCGGCACGTCGCGGCAGAGCTTGAGAACGGTGTGACGATCCACAATTTCTACGTCCCAGCCGGCGGCGACATTCCCGACCGGGAGGCCAATGTGAAATTCGGCCAGAAGCTCGACTTCCTGACCGACATGACGCGGTTCTTTCAGACGGAGCGGCCACATAAGGCCATTCTCGTCGGCGATCTGAACATCGCACCGCGGGAAGACGACGTGTGGAACCACAAGCAACTGCTGCGCATCGTCAGCCATACGCCCGTTGAAGTCGAGCATCTGGAGCAGGTGCGGGAGTCCGGGCGCTGGGTGGATGTGACGCGGCAGGACATACCAGACGGACGACTTTACAGCTGGTGGTCCTACCGTTCCCCGGATTGGGACGCCGCAGACAAGGGGCGTCGCCTCGATCATATCTGGGCCACGCCGGATATCGTTTCAGCCGGTCACGGAAGCCGGGTGTTGCGGGCGGCACGGGGCTGGCAGCAACCCTCCGACCACGTGCCGGTTTTCGCCACTTTCGACCTTTAGGTTATTGCAGGTCGAAAGCGTTGACCTCTACCCTGCGGCGCTCCCCGCGCCCGGCTGTAGCACCGGTCAGGCGCACCTCGGTTCCGGGGGCCAGGTCGGCGCCGCGCCAAAGCGCCATGTCTATCCGCACCGGAATATCGCCGAACGCATCGCGGAAGATGAAGACATCCTCCGCATGATGGGCAATGAGCGCGCCGTTCAGGCTGACGCGCGACGCTTCGCCTGCAGACCGTACCTCCGCAACCGAAGAGATCGTGCTCCGCCCGGACGTCCCCATATACTGCGCCAACGCCGGAGCCGCGGCCGCGCCAGCGAGAACCACGAAGGCGAGGGGCATCTGCTGCATCTTCATGACGAGAGACCTTTCTCGGAATCGCTTGACGGTTGTCACCTATCTCGCATTGAAACCGCAAAGGGTTTGTAACGGTTCCCGTCGAGTGCGCAGAAGTTGCGGCAAAGATACCGCGTCTCGCTTTCGCTCTTGGTGTTTCGGATCGGTCGCCTCATATAGAGGGCAACGATTTTCCAAGGGGGCACATCCATGCTGGGACTGAGCGAGAAGAGCACAGCACCGCAGGCAGACGCCGAGCTGATCAAGGACACGACCGAAGCAACCTTCATGGCCGACGTGGTGGAGGCAAGCCGGGATATTCCGGTCATCGTGGATTTCTGGGCGCCGTGGTGCGGCCCCTGCCGCCAGCTCGGCCCGGCGCTGGAAGCGGCGGTCACCGCAGCGGGCGGTCGCGTCCGCATGGTGAAGCTGAATGTTGATGAAGCTCAGACGATCTCGTCCCAGCTCCGCATTCAGTCCATCCCCACGGTCTATGCCTTCTGGCAGGGCCAGCCCGTTGACGGTTTTCAGGGTGCATTGCCCAATTCCGAAGTGAGTGCTTTCGTGGAGCGCGTCGCGGCACTGGCCGGTGACGGCGGTCTCGGAGAGGCGATCGCCGTAGCGGAGCAGATGCTGGCAGAGGGCGCGGCGGAGGACGCCGCTGAAACCTTTGCGGCCATTCTGGGCGAGGATCCGGCCAGCGCCGCCGCCATTGGCGGACTTGTTCGGGCGCGGCTTGCGCTCGGACAGGTCGAGGAAGCGGCAGCCCTGCTCGACAACCTGTCGCCGGAGCTTGCCGCGGCGCCGGAGATCGGCGCCGCCCGTGCCCAGATCGAACTTGCCCGGCAGGCCACGAATGCGGGCCCGCTGGCGGAGCTCCGCGCGCGGGTCGAGGCTGATCCAGCGGATCTTCAGGCGCGTTTCGATCTCGCCCAAGCGCTTCATGCCAGCGGCGATGTGGAGGGCGGGGTCAACGAACTTCTGGACCTGTTCCGCCGTGACCGGGAATGGAACGACGGTGCCGCCAAGGCGCAACTCTTCACCATCTTCGATGCGCTGAAACCGCAGGATCCGATCGTGCTGAAGGGGCGCCGCCGTCTCAGCTCCATGATCTTCTCCTGACGGGCGGCGCCCGCCATGGCGATGATCAAGGAAGCCGACCTGCCCGATACGCTGCCCCTCTTTCCGTTGCCGGGGGCCCTGCTTCTGCCGCGCTCGAAGCTACCGCTGCATATCTTTGAGCCGCGCTATCTCGCGATGATGGAGGATTGCCTGCGTACCCGCCAGCGGCTGATCGGCATGATCCAGCCCCAGCAGGAAGGAGTGTTCGCCATCGGCTGTGCAGGGCGGATCTCCTCCTTTTCTGAGACGGAGGACGGGCGCTATCTCATCACGCTGACGGGGATCGCGCGGTTCCGTTTGCTGGAGGAAGTGCCGGGCTTCACCCCCTATCTGCGGGCCCGGGTGGAGTGGTCCGATTACCCCCGCGACATCGGCCACGCGGAGACGGATCCGTCCCTTGACCGGGAGGAGTTCCTGGACCTGCTCCACCGCTTCATGGAGTCGCACAGCCTGTCAACCGATTGGGGCAGCCTCAAAGAGGCGGAGGACGAGATGCTGATCAACGCCCTCTCGCAACTTCTACCCCTCGAGGTGGAGGACCGGCAGGCCCTGCTGGAGGCCCCGACCCTGCCTGAACGCAGGGAAGTGCTGACAACCCTGCTCGAATATGGGCTGCGCGGCGGATCGAAAGAGGAGATTATGCAATGACCCCTGACCTTGCTCCCACCGAGGCAGCAGAACCCCCGTTGTTCGACCGCCGGATGCTGGAATCGCTGGTCTGCCCTGTCACCCATCAAGCCTTGTCCTACGACGCGGAGCGGCAGGAACTGGTCTCTCGCGCGGCGAAGCTGGCATTCCCGATCCGCAGCGGCATCCCGATCATGCTGGTGAGCGAGGCGCGCTGCCTGTGAGGTTCAGAGCCAGTGCGCCGCGGCTTTCCCCGCATGGCGACCGGTGGCGAAGCACGCGGTAAGGAGATACCCCCCGGTGGGTGCCTCCCAATCCAGCATCTCGCCCGCGACATAGGTGCCGGGCAGGTCACGCAGCATGAGATCCGCATCCACCGCCTCCCAGCGCACACCGCCCGCCGTAGAGATCGCCTCGTCCAGCGGACGCAGGCCACCGTGCGAGATGGGAAGATGTTTCAACAGCATCGCAAGTGCCGGAGGATCCGTTGGCAGCGGTCGGCCGAACTCTTGGATCAGCGCGATAGCCGCGGGCGATAGACGGAGCGCCTTGCGCAGGCGATTGGCAAGGCTCTCGCCCTTCCGGCCCGCGCCAAGCCGGTCCGCTGCCTGCGCTTGCGTCATGTCTGGAATCAGATCCATCAGCAGGGGCGCCCCGTCCCGGACGTCCGCAACCACGGAATAAAGCCCGCCGCCTTCCAGCCCGCGGGCAGAGATCACCACCTCCCCCCGGCTGCGAAGCGCACCTGCCGAAAGGGCGATTCCCTTCAGCGGCGCACCGTGATGGCGTTGCATCATCGGCGACCACGGAACGATCAGCCCTGCATTCGCGGGCCTGAACGGCGCGAGCGGCACACCCCTTGCCGCCAGCCACACTGCCCATGCCCCGTCCGAGCCAAGACGAGCCCAGCTTGCCCCACCAAGCGCCAGCACCGTCACTCGGGGGGAGATCCGTCGTCTCCCCGTGGGCGCGTCAAAGGCGAAGGCCCCTTCCTCCCATCCGGTCCAAAGCCAGCGGGTACGGATCTCCACGCCCCCTTGCCTGAGCCTCAGGAGCCAAGCGCGGAGCAGCGGAGAGGCTTTCATGACCCGCGGAAAAACCCGGCCCGTGCTACCCGTGAAAACCTGCTCCCCCAGACCCTCCGCCCAATCCATGACCTGCTCCGGCCCGAAGGCGGTGAGAATGGGGCGCAGCCTCTCCTCCACCGGTCCATAATGGGCAAGAAACGCCTCCAGCGGTTCGTTTCTGGTCAGGTTCAGGCCGGATTTCCCCGCCATCAGCAACTTGCGCGCGGGCGAGGGCTTGCCCTCCGCTACCACGACGCGGCGACCGGCGGCAGCAAGCGCCTCCGCCGCCATCAGCCCGGCCGGCCCCGCGCCGATCACTAGCGCATCGACGGTTTCCGGCGGCTCAGCCAAGGAGCGCCTTGATCCCCGCGGTCACCCCTTCCTTCGCGGCAAGCGCGGCGGCGGAGAGGTCGAGCGCGGTTTCCATCAGCGCCTCACCAGGAACGAGACGGTCCACCAGCCCCCAGCGCAGTGCCTCCTCCGCTCCGATCCGCTGACCGGCAAGGAAGATCATGCGCGCCCGCGATGGGCCGACCAGCGCCGCCAGACGGCCGGGGTCCGGCGCGGGCGGGACAAAGCCGAGCCGGATCGCGGGATAGAAGAACGTTGCCTGCTGCACCGCGATCCGCAGGTCGCAGGCAAGCACCATGCCATGCGCGCCGCCTGCCAGCGTGCCGTTCAGCGCCGCGATGGTCAGCCCCGGCACCGCTGCCACGGCGGCCGAAAGCTCCACCCAGATGGGATCGGTCGCAAGTCCCGCGCGCGCCTCGTCCAGATCGGCCCCGGCGGAAAACACCTTGCCGCTGCCCGTCAGGATCACGGCGCGGGCCTCCGCCCGGCGGGCCTCCACCATGATCTCCACAAGCCGCACCAGCATCGCGCGGGTCAGCGCATTCGCCTTCTCCGGACGGTCAAGCGTGACGATCCACGCCCCTTCCGCCGTTTCAGTCAGACGGATCAAGCGGAAAGCCCCAGCCTTGCGCGAAGGCCCTCGTCCCGGAGCGCGAGCTCCTCCCCCAGATGGCCGTCAGCATCCGGGCCGCACATCCACAAAAGCGCCCGCGCTGGCCATTCCGGCGGCACATGAACAGACGGATCAAGCTGGCTCACCCGGTTGATGCCGGAAGCCCGGATGCGGACCTGCATCTCCGTCCGCACGGTTCCGGGCGACAGGCCCATGATGCGGATCCCCTTCTGACGGTTCTCCAGATCGCAGGCCCGCGTGAGCATCGCCGCGCCAGCCTTTCCGGAACAATAGGCGCTCCACCCTTCCAGCGGGTTGTGCGCGGCGCCGGAGGAGACGGTGATGATCGTGCCCGTTCCCCGCGCCAGCATCCCCGGCAGAACCGCCCGCATGCCGTTATAGACGCCGGTCAGGTTTATGGTGACGGAGGCCGCCCAATCCGCCGGATCGCTGTCCACGAGCGGGGCGATCGGGTCGACGACGCCCGCGTTGTTGATGAGGATATCGGGCGCGCCGAACACCGCCGCCAGCCGGTCCACCGCGGCGCTCACCTGTCCGAATTCGGCGACATCGCAGGGCAGCGCATGGGCATTCGACCCGAGTTCCGCCGCTAGCCCGGCAAGCTGCGCCGCGTTCCGGCCCACCAGCCCCACGCGCGCGCCCTCGGCCACGAAAAGCCGTGCCGTCGCCGCGCCGATGCCACGCCCTGCGCCGGTTATCAGCGCGATCCGCCCTTCTAGTTCCGCCATCCTGTCACCTCTCCGTCAGCACGCGTCGGGGATCGGGTGAAGGGCTTGACCTGCCTTTCTGCGCACCAGATGGTGGCCCGGCCTCCAGACGCGAAGGGTTCGACGATGCCGTATCGGAAGTTCATGCCGCAGCTCGCCCGCCCCGTGCTTAGCGCGGCGGCGATCCTCATGGCAACCACGCTCGCCGCGCGGGCAGATCTGACCCCGGCAGGACTGTGGCAGGACTGGCAGGCGCAGGCGCACGCCGCGGGTCAGGAACTCTCGGCTGGGAATACGGCGGAAGCGGCCGGGACGCTCACACTCACGGATGTCGCCTTCAGCGCGATGCACGGGTCGGACCGGGTCAGCGGAACCATCCCGCAGATCGCCCTGACCGGCGCGGGCGGCGGCGTCGACGTCACCTTCAGCCCCGAATATCCCGTTCTGGTGGAGAGTACTCTCCCCCCCGATCCCGAGGCGCTTGCCGATGGGGAGGATGAGGCCGTGCCGACACGGATGACACTTCTCATCAGCCATCCCGGCCTCGCTCTCCATGCCACGGGCCAGCCCGAGGACGTCACTTACCAGATGACCATGCCCAACCTCACCGCCACGCTGCAGGAGATGGAAAGTGGCGAGACGGTGGACGGATCGCTCGCTCTTCAGATGACGGCAAGCGGTATCACGGGCACCTACCGCATCACCGGTGCCGCCAACACGGACCACGAGATCGACACTCGGACGCAGGTGGAGGCCGCCGGCCTTACCCTTTCCCAGAGCGGACCCGAAGGGGAGGAGGCGATGACCGACGGCCCCGGCGGAAACTATCAGATGGTGCTGTCCGCCCAGTCGATCGAAACCCGGTCCACCGGGGCGCTGCCGGTGATCGCCGGTGGCGCGACCTTCGCCGACCTGATCCGCCTTTCCGCCAGCGGGACTCTGAGTCACGGACCGGTGAGCCTGACACTCACCGAAACCGATCCGGAAGGCCAGCCGCGGATCGTGGAGGCGACAGCCGAGCGCGGCAGCGCGGATTACGCGCTCACCCACGGGCAGGTCGCCTACAAGGGGGAGACAGAGGCCGGGCGGCTTAGCGTCAGCGGCGGGCCGGAAGCGCCCCCGATGTCGCTCACCGCGGACCGTGCGAATTTCGACGCGGCCTTTCCCGCGCGGGTCGCGGAGGCCGCCGAACCCTTCCGCTTCATGAGCAGGCTGGAAGGGGTGCGTGCGGACGACCTGCTGTGGCAACAGGTCGATCCCACCGGCATTCTGCCGCGCGACCCCGCGCTGGTCTCGCTCGCGCTCTCAGGGACCATGCGCTGGCTGGCCAACCCGTCCGACCCGTCAGCCATGGCCGAGGCGCCGTATCAGTTCGAGACGGTGAATATCGACGATCTGGACATTTCCGCCATCGGCGCGGGAGTGAAGGGGCGCGGCAGCTTCACCATCGACAACAGCGACCTGACGACATGGGACGGCCTGCCGAAACCCGTGGGTGGGCTGGACCTGACGATCCGTGGCAGCGATCAGGCCATGGACAAGCTCGTACAGCTCGGCCTGCTCGCGCCCCAACAGGCGATGGTCGCGAAGATGATGCTGCAGGGATTCTCCCGCCCAGGACCGGAACCCGGCACGCTGACGACCCGCATCGAACTGACCCAGAGCGGGTCGATCCGCGCCAATGGCAAGGGCCTGCTGCCCTGAGCGCGCTTGCCCTCACGCCGGGGGTGGCCTACCTCAGAACGGTAATGGAGGCCCGAAAGAATGGCGGATCTTGAGAAACTGACCGTGGCGGTGCTGGATGCGGCCCGCCGCGCAGGGGCAGAGGCGGCGGACGCCCTGGCCGTGGACGGCTCCAGCGTGGAGGTGGATGTCCGTCACGGGCGGCTGGAGCAGGCGTCCCGCTCCGACGGGGTGGAGATCGGCCTCCGTGTGCTGATCGGCAAGCGGCAGGCCTGTGTCTCCGCCTCCGATGTCAGTGCGCGCACGCTGGATGAGATCGCCGAACGCGCCGTCGCCATGGCGCGCGCCGCGCCGGAGGACCGCTGGATCGGACTCGCGGAGCCCGGGCAACTGGCGCGGGACTGGGACACGGCGGCGCTGGAGCTTTCGGCGGAGGAGGAACCACCTACCCCCGCCGATCTCGAAAACCGCGCGAGAGAGGCGGAGGCCGCAGCGCTCTCGCACAACGGTATCGAACAGGCGGAAAGCTCTGCCACGGCGGGGGTGCGCCGCATCCATCTGGCCACGAGCAACGGGTTCTCGGGGGGCTATGCGCGGTCCTGGCATTCCCTCTCCTGCCTCGCCATCACCGGGACGGGCACCGGCATGGAGCGGGATTACTATGCCGACAGCCGCGTCCGACTGGCCGACATGGACAGCGCCGAAACCGTAGGCCGCATCGCGGCGGAACGGACGCTCGACCGTGCTCGCCCGCGGAAACCGGCGACGGGCATGTTCCCGGTGCTGTTCGACGAGCGGATTTCCAGCTCGCTCATCGGGCACCTGCTGGAGGCGGTGAACGGCAGCGCCATCGCCCGCGGTTCTTCCTGGCTGCGGAATGCACTGGGAGAGGTCGTGCTGCCGGAAGCAATGAGCCTGACCGAAGACCCGCTCCGGCCAGGTGTTTTCGGCTCCCGCCCCTTCGATGCGGAGGGTCTGCCGGCCCGCTCCCGCCAGATCGTGCGTGACGGGGTGCTGACGGGCTGGACGCTGGATCTCGCTACGGGGCGGCAGCTCGGCATGGAGAGCACGGGGAACGCCGTGCGCGGCACCAGCGCGCCCCCCTCTCCCGGCGTCACCAACGTCACGCTGAGCCAGGGGCAGGCCACGCGCGACGAGTTGCTTGCCGCCATGGGAACCGGGCTTCTGGTTACCTCCTTCATCGGGGCCACGATCAATCCCAATACGGGGGATTATTCGCGCGGCGCATCGGGATTCTGGGTGGAGGGCGGCCAGATCGCCTATCCGGTGAACGAATGCACGATCGCGGGCAATCTGCGCGACATGCTGGCGCGGATCGTTCCGGCCAACGACGCGCGCACTCACCTGTCGCGCGTTGTGCCGAGCCTTTTCGTCGGGGAAATGACGGTTGCCGGATCATGACCTCACCCTTCTGATCGACGCGGCGCAACGAGCGGGCGAGATCTCTTCCCGCTACTGGCGCCGGGAGCCGGAGGCATGGGAAAAGCCGGGGGGCGCGGGGCCGGTGACCGAGGCCGATCTCGCCGTCAACCGGATGCTCCGGGAGCATCTGGCCACGGCGCGCCCCGAGTACGGCTGGCTGTCTGAGGAAAGCGACGACAACGAGGCCCGCCTCGGCGCGCGGCGGGTGTTCATCGTCGATCCCATCGACGGCACACGCTCCTTCATGGCGGGAGAGCCGAGCTTTGCCCACTCCATCGCCGTAGCAGAGGAAGGGCGCGTGATCGCGGGCGTCGTATATCTTCCGCAGATGTCCGCGCTCTATACCGCCACAGCCGAGGGACCGGCGGCACTGAACGGCGTGCCCATCGGGGCAAGCGGGCGGACGGATCCGTCTGGCGGGACGATCCTCGCGACCCGGCCCGTGCTTCAATCGGGCATGTGGCGGGGTGGATTGATCCCGCCTATGCGGCAGGTATTCCGCGCCTCCATCGCCTTTCGCCTCTGCCTGATCGCGGAGGGGCGGTTCGACGCTCTGGTCGTGCTTCGCGACACCTGGGAATGGGATATGGCAGCAGGTGCGCTGATCGCCGCACGGGCGGGTGCCGTGGTGACGGATCGGCGTGGAGAGCAGCCAAGGTTCAACCGGCGGGTGCCGCTCGTGGCCGGCATCGTCGCCGCTTCCCCCGAATTGCAGGGCAAGTTGCTGGACGGGCTTGTGCCCCATCCGTGAACCGGCCTCCCTTGAGGCCCGCGGGTACATGTCGTAACTTCCGCCATCCTCAACAAGCGTGGAAGGACCGCCCATGCAACGCCTGCACCTCGTGTTCGGGGGAGAGCTCAAAGATGTCTCCTCAACCGTTTTCAGCGATGTGAAGGCGATTGATATCGTCGGCATCTTCCCGGACTACGCTTCCGCCTATTCGGCATGGAAATCGGCCGCACAACGCACGGTGGACGAAGCCCAAACCCGCTACTTCATCGCGCATCTCCATCGCCTGCGCGATGAGGAGCGGGAAACGAGCACGACTGAGGAGCTCGGTGGCTGACCCCGGCGCACAGGCTTCACGGACGGAAAGTGTTCCTTCCGCCACGGCGGATGCCAAACCGATAGCCACCGGGAAAACCGGCGGATCCTTTGCGCTGCGCACCTATCTGCGGATCGGAGCGCCCCCGCCGCCCGGCGCTTCGGACGCGGGGGCACTTCCCGCACGGCCTGAGGGGACTGTCCTGTGGCTCCATCTGGCCTCCGCCGGCCATCGGGCCGCGGCCGATGAGCTTGTCCGCCGCCTCCGCCGCGTTCGTCCTGCTGTGCAGGTGGTGATGACGGGCGAAGAAACCGGCACGTCGAGCCCCCAGACGGAGGCCGCGGCCTCCCGGTTTCTGGAACACTGGCAGCCCGGACTGATCGTTCTTGTCGGCGGAGAGCTGGTTCCCGCGGTAATCGATGCCGGTCATCGTCGCGGAACCCCGATCATCGTGATCGATGGGGTGAGAGCGCCCGCACGGGGCGGCTGGCGCTGGTGGCCCGGTGTTTCCCGCGCAATGCTTCGTCGGATCTCCAGGATACTGGTGCAGGACGATGCGGCGCTCCGGGACTGGCGGCGCATGGGGGCGCGCCCAGACCAGGTGGAGGTCTCGGGCCGCCTGGAAGAGGGGCACGGCGCGCTTCCCTGCACCGAGGCGGAGCGTGACGATCTCGCCCACACACTCCGCGCGCGGCCTGTCTGGCTCGCTATCGGCCTTCCCGAGGCGGAGGAGGCGGTGGCCATCGCCGCGCATCGTGCGGCTCTGGGGCTGCGGCACCGCCTCATGATGATCGTCGTTCCCGAAGACCCGGAAAACGGCCCGACCCTTGCACGTCGCCTTCAGGACGACGGCTGGGACGTGGCGCTCCGCTCGCGCGAGGAGGAACCGGTGGAGGCAGAGCAGATCTATATCGCGGATACGGAGGGGGAGCTTGGCCTGTGGTATCGTCTTGCCCCTGTGACCTATTTCGGCGGCACGCTTTCGGGCAAGGGCAAGCCGCGACATCCTTATGAGGCCGCTGCACTCGGCTCCGCCATCCTGCACGGACCCAAGACCGACCCCCATACGGCGGCCTATGCCAGGCTGGGGCGTGGCGGCGCGGCGCGGGTCCTGCGGGGAGCGCCGGAATTCGGTAGCGCACTCAGCGAACTGCTAGCTCCCGACCGGGCGGCGCAGCTGGCTCACAATGCATGGGAAGTGACATCCAGCGGTGCCGAGGTCACCGATCGGGTCGTGGAGCTTCTGCTCCGCATGCTTGATGAGGCTGCGGCGGCAGAGATCGGTGGAGCGGGATGATGCAGGCACCGAGGTTCTGGTTTACCGCGCCGGATCGCCTGGACTGGCGGGCGCGGCTCCTCGCCCCGCTGGGCTGCGTCTACGCCTCCGCCACTGCGCGGCGTGTCGCGCGTCCCCCCGAGCTTCGACCGGATGTCCCGGTGATCTGCGTGGGCAATATCAACGCGGGCGGCACGGGAAAGACGCCGACCGTTATCGCCCTTCTTCAGCGTCTGGCTGAGCGCGGCGTCACGGCAGGCGTGGTGTCCCGCGGCTATGGAGGCAGACTTCCCGGGCCGGGCCGGGTCGATCCCGCCCGCCATAGGGCAGAGGAGGTGGGTGACGAGCCCCTGCTGCTCGCCGCCTTCGGGCCGGTCTGGGTTGCACGCGACAGAGCGGCAGGGGTAAGGGCGGCCATCGAGAGCGGAATGAAGGCCGTGCTGCTGGACGACGGATTGCAGAACCCTGCCGTTGCCAAGTCGCTCTCCCTCGTGGTCGCCGATGCGGCGACGGGGTTTGGCAATGGCCGCGTCCTGCCCGCCGGGCCGCTCCGTGAGCCGGTGGCGATAGGGTTGAAGCGGGCGAACCTGCTGCTGACGATCGGCGATGCCGCAGCGCAGGCACGGTTCGATGGGCGATGGGGGGCGGATATCCCTGTGCCCCGGCTGCGCGGCGCACTGATCCCGCTTCAGACCGGGATGGACTGGGCAGGGCTTCGCGTTCTGGCCTTTGCGGGGATCGGACGACCTGAAAAGTTCTTCGCTACCCTGCGCTCGCTTGGTGCGGAGATCGTGCGGGCGGAGGCTCTGCCGGATCATGCAGCCTTTTCCGCTCCCCTGCTCAACCGGTTGGAGTCGGATGCACGTGCAGGAGGATTGCAGCTCGTCACGACGGAAAAGGACGCGGCACGGTTGCCTGCCTCCTTCCGCTCCAGCGTGCTCACCCTGCCCGTTCGCCTTGTACTGGAGGACTGGGAGCCGCTGGATGCGGCCCTCGATCGGATCGGCCTTTAGCAGGCTGCCGAAAAAGTCGGTCACCTCCCCAGGCTTGCGTCGAAAGCCAGAAAATGTGCCCCGTCACGGGCCAAAACTGGCGGTTTCCGGGGCGCATCTCAACATTGTGGGAAAGATCTCCGCCTCAGGGGGAATCGTGTAATGCTTTTTCAGCAGTCCGTTAGCGGGCTGCTGAAAACGTTCTAAAGTGTCATGCCACGCGCCGGAAATCGGCAATCAGCGCGGAAACGCCCGGAATTATATGGATTTTCGGCTGGATTTTCAGATGGCAAACGATTCCCGCCCCAACATAGGCAAAAAATCCTTTTTCAGCAGTCCGTTAGCGGACCGCTAGGAAAGTCGCGGGCCTATCCAGCCATGCGTTGAAAACCAGAAAAGCGATCCGTTCACGAGCCCAAACCCGCAGTTTCCGGTAGATCTTCAACCATATATGGAAGCTCTTCACAGTGGAGCAACCTCGGAAGCTTGTTTCAGCACCCGTAGCAGGCTGCTGAAACAAGCTTCCAGAGCTATACTGGAGCGAAAATCGTTCGTGGTCTGCATACTTCGGGTCAGTCCTGGGCAGATTTCCCGATTTTCAGAGCACGTATGAGACTTCAGAACTCTTTCAACAGCCTGTCAGCTACTGGATATCGGCAAAGACGCGGCGGAGACGATCCACAGCCTCCTCCACCCGGCTGCGCGGCGTGGCGAGGTTGAAGCGGAGGAACCCGTCCCCCCCGCGCCCGAAGGTGGTGCCGTGGTTGGCCGCGATACCGGCCTCTCCTTCCACCCGCCGCAGCACTTCGGCCTCGGTCATGCCGAGACCGGAGAAATCCACCCAGGCAAGATAGGTCGCCTCCAGCGGCATGGAGAACAGGCCCGGAATAGCCGAAAGGCCCTCATCGAAAAGCCGGCGGTTACCGTCGATATAGGTCATCAGAGCATCCAGCCAGGCCGCCCCTTCTGGCGAATAGGCCGCGGTGGCCATGTGCAGACCGAAGCTGTTGGGCGAGATCCCCATCGCGCCCAACGTCTCCTGAAACTGCTTGCGCAGATGCGGGTCTGGAATAATCACATTGCCGGTATGAGAGCCGGCAATATTGAAGGTCTTCGTTGTCGCGGTCATCATCACCAGCCGGTCGAGGATGTCCGGCGCAGCCAGCGACATGACCGTATGCTTCTGCCCCGGATAGACCAGATCGTGGTGGATTTCATCGGAGATAAGGATCAGGCCGTGCCGCTTGGCGAAATCGGCAAATCCGCGCAACTCCTCCACCGTCCAGACACGACCGCCCGGATTGTGCGGCGAACAGAGGATAAGCATCTTTTCCCGTCCGGTCATCCTGTCATCCGCAGCAGCGAAATCGGGCACGTAACGACCGTCGTCCAGTGCCAGCGGACATTCTACGACCTCTCTGCCGGCGGCGCGAATGACCCGGGCAAAGGCGTGGTACACCGGTGTGAACAGCACGACACCATCCCCGGGCTCCGTCCATGTCTGTACGCAGAGACCCGTGGCGTTCACCAGCCCGTGCGTGGTCGTGATCGCTTCCGCCGCGACATCCCAGTGGTGCCGTTCGGCCATCCACCAGCGGATCGCCTCAAGATAAGCCCCGTCATCGCCGAAATAGCCATAGACACCATGCCTCGCCATGCTTTCGACCGCGCGCTGCACCGCTTCGGGCGGACGGAAATCCATGTCCGCCACCCACATCGCAATGCCGCTATCGGCGGGCACCCCGTAGTTCCGGCTCATCATGTCCCACTTTGAGGAATGCGTGCCGCGGCGGTCGATTACCTCATCGAAATCTGGGGCAGAGGTCATGAGCATCTCCTTTTCTGGGCCAAAGCCTTATCTCCGGGGTTTCGGCGTGCAACCCCCTATCCTCGGCGGCGAAAGAGAAAGTGGTGGCGATTTTCCGCGGCGTCCCCATATTTGCCGATACATGCGCCACCGAGCCGCCCGCTGATCAAGGAGCAAGCCATGGCCGATACGATGTTTGCCAGTGCCCGAGCCGAAGACCCGCTGGCCTCGCTTTCCGCCGCACCGGAGGGTGCGCTTGCGATCATCACTCATGTGGAGGGGCCATCCTATCGGCCTGTCGGTGCGATGATGGCCGTGTTGCCGGGCGGCGGGCGCGTCGGAATGCTGTCCTCGGGCTGCATCGACGGCGATGTGGCGCTTCATGCTGCCGAAGCCATGGCGGATGGCTCTCCACGCAGATTGCGCTACGGCGCGGGCTCGCCCTTCATGGACATAGAACTGCCCTGCGGAGGCGGGTTGGACATCCTGATCCTGCCTCGCCCTGATCGGGCAACTCTTGCCCGGGCGGTGGCGGCGCGAGAGGCGCGCAAAACGATCTCTCTCGTGGTGGAGAGTGACGGAAGCATCATGGAAGAACCCGCGGGCAGCACCGCGACCGGGCTTGAGGGCGAGCGGTTCCACCTGTGCCTGACGCCGGAACTACGGTTTCTGGTGTTCGGTCGGGGGCCGGAGGCCGCCACTTTCGCAGCCTTCGTGCGAAGCGCGGGCTGGCCCATAGAGGCGTTTTCTCCGGACCCGGAGAGCCTCCTCGGTTCCGGGCTCGTCGTAACCTCCCTTCCGCGCCCGGTCATGCCCGATGTCGCGGTCGATCCGTGGACGGCAATCATCCTGTTCTTCCACGATCACGATTGGGAGCCCGAGATCCTGAAGGGTGCGCTGACCACAACGGCCTTCTATATCGGCGCTCTCGGGAGCCAGCGGGCACGGCGCGTGCGATCGGCAAGGATGCGCGAACTCGGAGTGAGCGAGGCGGATATTGCCCGGGCACGCGGCCCCGTCGGCCTCATCCCCTCAGCACGCGATCCCCGGACGCTGGCCGCGTCCGTTCTGGCGGAGGTGCTGGGAGAGGCGCAACGCATCACTCTCTGAACCTTTCTAGCGTACATTCACGGGTACCGCTCGTATCCACCATGCCGACCGGCAGGATCCCGACTCCGCTACTCTGAAAGGCGTCCGTAGAAATCCGAAGCCGGATCCGTCAGCACCATGGTGCGCAGCCGCTGCCAGAGATGACGGCGAAGCGTGCTGAATTCCGGTTCTCCCCGTGGATCCCGCCGCCAGCGCGGGCGGGGGAACGGGACGTCGATCACCTCTGCCACCTGCCCCGGTCGCGGTGACAGCAACACCACCCTGTCACCCACCAAGAGCGCCTCATCCACGCTATGCGTGACAAACAGAATCGCAGGCCCGTGTGCTGCGCTTTCCGTCAGGCGCATCGTCTCTGTCTGCATGAGTTCACGTGACTGAGCATCGAGGCTGGCGAAAGGCTCATCCATCAGCAGAAGACCCGGCTCGCGCGCCAAGGCCCGCGCCAGCGCGGTGCGTTGGCGCATGCCGCCGGAAAGCTGTGCCGGATAGGCGTCGGCGAACCGGGCCAGTCCGACGAGATCGACATAACGCAGAACGCGCTCTGCACGCTGCGCTTCGGGCAGGTCGGGGAGCGCGAAGGCAACATTTCCCGCGACGGTCTTCCATGGCAGAAGCCGGAAAGATTGAAAGACGATCGCGCTTTCAACGCCCGGTACCGGACGCTTCCCCCGGACCACCACCCTCCCGCCCGAGGGCCGCACCAGTCCGGCGGCGATGCGCAGCAGCGTGGTCTTGCCGCAGCCCGAGGGGCCAAGCAGCACGACCGTCTCCCCCTGCCGCACCGAGAGGTTGATGTCAGATAACGCCGCCACGGGCGAACCTGCGAAACTGTGCGACACATGCTCAAAGGAAAGGTAGGGATCGGCACTCGTCATCGGCAGGCGATCCTCCGCTGGGTCCATCATCTGCTGGGACGATCCCCTCCCTCTGCCACTCCTATCGTGCCCAGCACGGCGTCCTCAGGTCCGAAATTCACCCAGCTTTCCATTGCCGGCTTGGGTTTGCCGGCGAAATCTTCGGTCTCCCAAAGCCAGTCCACCGTGGTGTCCAACTCACCCCTCTCCAGACCGCCGTTTACGCTCCAACTCTGCGCGAAGGCCTGGCCCAGCTTGACGAGCGTTTCGTGCGATACGTCGGGCCGGGCCTTCTCCATAGCTGCAACCCATGTCGCGGGATCGGCGGCGAAATCCCGCGCGGCAAGGGTCATCGCCTCGATGACCGCTCGGACGTCCTCTCCACGCCGCTCCAGCACTGCCGTCGTGACGGCATTGACCTTGGAGACGATGGGCGCGGCGGCGTAGAAATCCTCAACTCCGACCAGAACGGACATGCGATCCGCCTCGGGCATGGACAGAAAGGTGCCGATCGACATGGTCGTCGCCGCGATCCGACCCGCCACAAGCGCCTGCGCTCGCACGTTCGGCTGCCCGAGCGGCACGAGATCGACCGTGGCCGGGTCCACTCCCTTTGCCGCCAGAACCCGAAGTGAGAGCAGGTGATCCACGCTGCCGATGCGCCCGATCCCGAACGCCTTGCCCGGAAGCTCTGACGTGGAGGTCAGACCGGAAGCGACGATCATGTAGGGAAGTGCCTTGTTGGGCGAAGTCACGGCGCGCAGGTCGTCCACCCCCTGAAGGCTGAGCTGAAGGAGCGCCTCCACCCCGACATTGGCCATCTCCCCCTCACCCGAGCGCAGGGCGGCGATGGCAAGCGGGGTCTGCTGCACGCGTACGAATTCCACATCCACCCCAGCGCGGTCGAAATACCCCTCGCTCTTCGCCAGCTCCATGACGGAATTGGGAACCAGCGGTGTTTCCATGTCGGTCACGATCACCCGGAAGGGTGCTGCGATCGCGGGCGCCGCAAGCAGAATTGCGACGGCGCCCGCCGCGAACAAAGCCCTGACAGTCATCCGTTTTTCTCTCCCCATCTTTCACTCCCTTACCGAGCCGATGCGGTTCGCCACCGTGTCAGCCGGTTCTCCAGATGACGGAGCGTCTCCGTGACCGCAACGCCCACCAGAGACAGAGTGAGCACGACGACGAAATATTCGGCCATCCGAAAGGAGTTACCGTAGATCGCCAGCAGGCCACCAAGCCCTGTGACCGCGGTGTAAAGCTCCGCTACGACCGTGTTTATCAACCCGATCGTCGCACCGAGCCTGAGCCCTACCATAAGGATCGGCAAGGATCCCGGAAGGATGACATGCAAAAAGATCCGTCCCGGCGACGCACCGGTCGCGCGGGCCATTTCCACCAGATCGGGATCGGCTTCGGAGACGCCGGTGTAGGCGTTGAGGATGACGGGCATCACCGCCCCCATGAAGACGATGAAGGCCTTCGCTTCCACCCCCAGCCCAAGGAGTACGATGATGAGGGGCACAAATGCCACACGGGGCGTTGCGGCCAGTGCGTAGACAAAAATGTCCAGCATGCGCCCGAGGGGCCGCACCACGCCCATGAGCACGCCCACGGCGATACCCACGACACCTGCGCTGATCGTGCCGAGAAGGTAAACCCTCAGGCTCGCCAGAAGCGCGGTCGTGATTTCGCCATCGGCAAACAACCGGCGCGCGGCGGATAACGTGGCAAGAGGCGTCGCGAACAGACCGGGTGGAAGCCTCTCGGCCGTGATCTGCCATGCGAGAAGGACCAACGCGAGAAACAGCAGCCTGAGGCCGATAACTTTCACATCGTCAATCCTTGCTCCCCGCCGCGGTGGACAAGAGAGCAGAGGGGCGGGAAGATTTCCAGCCCTTCTGCGTAATCGTTCAGGGCAGTGTGCGCCGTCCGCCCCCATCCATCACCAACTGCTGTGCGAGATGGCGAGCAAGTGGCCACGGACCGTAACCGCTGTCGCTATCGATGCCGCCTGCATGGCCGAGATCAAGCATATCGGCCTGCCATATCTCGGCAAGCCGCCGGGCGTTCAGCCATGGCAGAGAGGAATCATTGCGGCTGGCGACCAGCACGGCGGGAACATTCAAAGGCAATTTTGGCGGCGCGAAACTCTCCAGCCCACGCGGCGCAACTAGCAATGCGCCCCCCACCCGGATCTGCGGCCAGGAGGCGACCACCCGCGCGATCAGCGAGGCCCCCAGACCATGCCCTACCAGAACAGCGCCAGGATGCTGAAGCAGAATGCCGGCCAGTTCCACCTCCCATTGTCGTGGGCAGGGCCGATGCCAATCCATCTGCTCCACCAGAAGCGCACCGGGAACCGTGCTTGCCAACCAGTGCTGCCAATGCGGCGCAGGAGCGCCTCCCAGACCGGGAACGATGAGCATCTTGACCATGAAACCTCCGGACAAAAGCAACGTCTCCACGTCTTGCGGGGAGAGTACTGCCGCGTCATGAACGGACGAAAGCCGGGATGGTTCCCAAAACATGGCTCGATCCGGGGGTTTGGCGGCTGAAGGCCGGGTCAGTTCGAGGTCAGGCCAGCATGTCCCGCACCATCGGTGCGACACGGGTTCCGTAGAGTTCGATGCACCGCATCAGATTGTCATGCGGCAGTG
This sequence comes from Haematobacter missouriensis, assembly GCF_000740775.1. Lineage (GTDB taxonomy): Bacteria > Pseudomonadota > Alphaproteobacteria > Rhodobacterales > Rhodobacteraceae > Haematobacter > Haematobacter missouriensis. The sequence goes on from NZ_JFGS01000006.1 coordinate 31,214, forward strand.
GTCCGGCGGAATATTTCAGATCAAACCGCACGAGACCCAGCGCCCTCACCGAGCGAGCAATCTTGCGAGCCACCGTTTCAGCCCCACCGACGCAAAGCGCGCCGTGCTCCACCTCCCGCTCGAAATCCTCGCGCCGGAGCGGTGGCCAGCCCCGGCCCGCGCCGATCCGGTCGTGCATCTCCGCATAGGGGCCGAAGAACTCCGCCTTGGCCGTCTCGTCATCCACCCCTACATAGCCGGGAGAATGCATTCCCACCGGCTGCACGGGCGCGCCGGTCTGGGCAAAGACCTTCTGATAAAGATCCACATAGGGGCGGAAGCGTTTCGGATCGCCGCCAATGACAGCCAGCATCATCGGCAAATCATAGCTCGCCGCGCGCACGACCGATTCCGGGCTGCCACCGACCCCGACCCAGGTGCGCAGCGGTCCCCGCTCCAGCGTCGGAAACACCTCGGTGTTCTTCAGCGGCGCACGCACACTGCCCTGCCAAGTGACCGGCCCGCCCTTCGCCAGCTCGGCAAAGAGCGCGAGCTTTTCCTCGAAAAGCCGCTCGTACTGGTCCATCGGATAGCCGAAGAGCGGAAAGCTCTCGGTGAAGGAGCCGCGCCCCACGATCACCTCCGCCCGCCCGCCGGAGACGGCGTCGAGCGTGGAGAACCGCTGAAACACCCGCACCGGCTCATCCGAGGACAGCACCGTCACCGCAGAGCCAAGACGGATCCGTTGGGTTCGCGCTGCGATGGCAGCCAGAACTACCTCTGGTGCGGAGACGGCGAAATCGGCGCGGTGATGCTCCCCTACACCGAAGAAATCGAGGCCGAGGCTATCGGCCAGGACCCCCTCCTCCACCACGTTACGTATGGCCTGCGCGTGGGTTTCCGGCTTGCCGGCGGCAGTATTCATGACGTCCCCGAACGTGTCGAGACCGAGTTCCAAAGCCTGTGCCATGGGGATTCCTCAGTAGTTTTCTGGCAGATAGGCACTCCGGCCAAAATGTTCCAGATCGTGCGGCCCGCTTGAGGAACCCACCCCGCCCTCCCGCGTTGGGAGCATATGTCCGTCCCCGAGGGGCGGTCCTCCCCGCAAATCGCCAGAGGCTTCTTGCCCAGCCAAAAAGGACAGCTCATGCCCCCTCGCTCGACGCGCGACCTCTCACCCACACGGCGTGGCTTTCTTCAGGGTGGGGCGGTCGGCGTCACTGTGGCGGCTTTTTCCCGGCCCGCACTGGCACGTACGGGGGTGGAGCGGACAGAGGATGTCCCCCCGCTCGACCGCTATCAGCGCGTTTTTCTCAGCGATGCGGAATGGGTCTTCATCATGGCGGCGGTGGCGCGACTCATCCCTTCGGAAGGCGAGGGGCCCGGGGCGATAGAGGCGCGGGTGCCGGTGTTCATCGACCGTCAGCTCTCGGGTGACTTCGGGAGGGCCGCGACCCTCTATATGCAGGGGCCGCATGTGCCGGATGCCGATCCGAATCTCGGCTATCAAAGCCCGTTGTCACCCGCGCAGATTTACCGGGGCGCAATCCCGATCTTCAACGACTGGTGTATCCGCCAGAAGGGCGCGGGCTTTGCCGACCTCGCCGCCGCAGAGCAGGATGAGGCGATCACGGCGCTTATGGCGAAAGAGGTTCCCCTACCGCCCGAGATGCGGGACTTCGGTGACCTTCTTCTCCAGAATACGAAGGAGGGTTATTTCGCGGACCCGATGTATGGCGGCAACCACGGTATGCAGGCCTGGGTGCATATCGGCTTTCCTGGCGCGCGCGGCAGCTTTCTTGAATGGATTGATCAAACGGGACGTGCCCTATCCGCTCGGCCCCGTGTCGATCTCTGGCGACAGGGCCTGAGCGATGGCGCGCACCGAGAAGAAGAAGGACGCGGTCATCGTTGGGCTCGGATGGACAGGCGCCATCCTTGGCATGGAACTCGCAACCGAGGGGTTGGAAGTCGTCGCGCTCGAGCGTGGCAAGGACCGGGCGACCGTGCCGGATTTCCAGTATCCCAACATAATCGACGAGTTGCGCTATGGCGTGCGGCTCGAGCTCATGCAGAAGCCCGCTCGCTCCACCCTGACGATCCGGCGCACGCTGACGGAGCGGGCGCTGCCCTACCGGCAGCTCGGCTCCTTTTTGCCCGGCGACGGTGTGGGAGGGGCGGGAGTCCACTGGAACGGCCAGAACTGGCGCCCGATGGAGAACGAGTTCCGCCTGCGCTCCTATGTGCGCGAGAACTGGGGCGAAGGGATCATTCCCGCGGGCATGGATCTTTACGACTATCCTCTCACCTATGCGGAACTGGAGCCGTTCTTCGACCGGTTCGAATACATGGCGGGCATTTCCGGCAAGGCGGGCAACATACGCGGGCAGATCATTCCGGGCGGCAATCCATTCGAGGCCCCCCGCTCCCGCGATTACCCGATGCCTGCACTGCCGCAGACGCTGGACGCCACGATGTTCGCAGAGGCGGCGCGCGCCATGGGCTATCATCCCTTTCCGCGCCCAGCGGGCAACGCCTCCCGCGCCTATGTGAACGAATACGGGATGCAGCTCGGCCCCTGCAACTTCTGCGGGTTCTGCGAACGCTACGGCTGCCTCAACTACTCCAAATCCGCCCCGCAGACCTGCATTCTGGACGCGCTGCGACGGAAACCCAATTTCTCCTATCGCACGGAGGCGGAAGTGATGCGGGTGGAACTTGCCCCCGACGGCAAGACCGCGACCGGCGTCACCTATTTCGACGAAGCGACGCAGGAGGAGGTGTTTCAGCCCGCTGATCTGGTCGTTCTCTGCGCCTACCAGTTTCACAACGTGCATCTCATGCTGCTGTCCGGGATCGGCAGGCCGTACGATCCGGCCAGCGGGGAGGGCGTCACCGGGCGCAACTATGCCTATCAGGTCATGGGGGATACCTCGCTCTTTTTCCGGGAGCGTAATTTCAACCCGTTCGTCGGAGCGGGATCGAACGGCATGTGCATCGACGATTTCGCCATCAGCCAGATCGACTTCGGGCGCGAGGGCTTCATCGGCGGCAGCTACATCTCCGCAGGGATCACCAATGGCCAGCCGATACGCTCCATGAGCCTGCCGCCCGAAACGCCAAAATGGGGCAGCGGCTGGAAGAGCGGTGTGAAGGAATGGTACGGGCGGTCCATGTCCATCGGATCTCACGGGTCCAACATGTCGTATCGGGATACCTATCTCGACCTCGATCCGACCTACAAGGACCGGTTCGGGCGCCCGCTCCTCAGGATGACTTTCGACTGGAAGCCGAACGATATCCGCATGACGCAGTTCATGAAATCAAAGATCGAGCCCATCGCCGAGTCGATGGCTCCCTACTTCCAGACTTCCTCCTACATGACCCATGCCAGCCGTTACGATGTGCGGCCCTACCAGACGACGCACAACGTCGGCGGGGCGATCATGGGGGCGGATCCGTCGCTCTCGGCGGTGAACCGCTATCTCCAGACATGGGACAAGCACAACGTCTTCGTGATGGGGGCATCAGCCTTTCCACAGAATATCCAGTACAACCCCACCGGCCTTGTGGGTGCACTGGCCTACTGGGCAGCTCACGCGATCCGCACCGAGTACCTTTCCAACCCCCGCCCGCTGGTCTGAGGAGGTAGCGCCATGCTGACGTTTCTGCGCCTGCTCCTCGGCCTCGTGCTCCTGGGGATCGTTGTCGCGCTGGCGATGATCTTCGTGCCGCACCGCCCGACGCCGCCGCTCACCACTCTGCCCGCCGATTACGAGGTTCCCTCAGGGGCGGGGGAATATGCGATGTATCTGGGGGATTGCGCCGCGTGTCATACCGCCGAAGGCGGTGAGCGCTTCGCGGGCGGGCGTCCGATAGACAGTCCGCTCGGCACGATCTACTCGACGAACATCACGCCCGACCCCGAAACCGGTATTGGGCGCTATACGCTCGATCAGTTCCGCGCGGCGCTCTACGACGGCATCCGCGCGGATGGCGCGCATCTCTATCCGGCGATGCCGTATGAGAACTACCGCAAGCTGAAGGAGGAGGATGTACGCGCACTCTACCACTACTTCACCGAAGAAGTGGCCCCCGTGCGCCATCAGGGGCCGGAGACGAGCCTGCCCTTCCCCTTCAACCAGCGTTGGGGCATCCGTGCCTGGAACTGGGTCGCGCTGGAGCCGCCCGGCTTCCGCCCCCATGCGGAGGATCCGCAGATCGCACGCGGCGCCTATCTTGTGGAGGGGCCGGGTCATTGCGGCGCCTGTCACACGCCGCGGAATCTCCTCATGGCGCAGGACGGCACCGATGCCTCGAGCGAGAGTTTCCTGCGGGGCGGAGAGGTTGACGGCTGGACAGCGCCCGACCTGCGCGGCGCCAAAAGCCCCGTAGCTCTCTGGAGTGCAGAGCAGCTCAAGATGCTCTTTGCCAGCGGCCGGAGCGCCCATGCCGCCGTGACGGGAGAGATGTCGCTGGTGGTGGAAGAATCGACCCAGTACTGGACGGAAAGCGACCTCGACGCGATGGTCGACTATCTGAAGTCCATCGCAGATCCGGCAGATCCCCGGCCCGTACGGGATCCCGCCCCCACGGTCGCGCTTCTGACCCATCCGACGAACGACATGCCCCTCGGCGCACGGCTCTATCTGGACAATTGCGGAGCTTGCCATTTCGTCAGCGGCAAGGGTGCAGATGAGATCTTCCCGGAACTCGATGGTAACTTTCTGGTCAACGCGCCCTCTCCCACCGGCCTGATCGACGTCATCCTGCACGGCTCCACTGCGCCCTCCACCGAAATCAGGCCCTATCGTCTGCGGATGCCCGACTTCGGCCATCGTCTGTCGGATGCGGAGGTAGCCGAACTCGCGACATTCCTGCGACAAGCCTGGACAAACGACGCCGCGCCCGTGACCCCGGCCATGGTGGAGCCGCTCCGCGAAGGACAAACGGGCGAAGCCTCAGCGTCCAATTGAGCGAGAACCCATGTATGGATATGAAAAAGCCCCCATCCGGGGGCTTTGACCTTATTGAACCTTGCCGGCGGGAGTGGAGGATACCCCTACCTGAGCCGGTCGCAGCAGACGATCATGGATCATGAAGCCTTCGCCCATGACCTGAATGATGCCGCCAGCGGCGACATTCGGGACCGGTGCCTCGAACATCGCCTGATGGATCTGCGGATCGAAGGTGTCGCCCACAGCGGGCGAAATCACGGTAATGCCGTGTTTGGAGAAAATGTTGCGCAACTCCCGCAGCGTCAACTCCACGCCTTCGATGAAGGCGCCCGATGTCGCGCGCTGTTCATCCGTCACATGGTCGAGCGCCCGTTTGAGGCTGTCAAAGACCGGCAGCATGTCACGGGCGAGCTTGGTGCCGCCATAATGCTCCGCCTCCCGACGATCCCTTTCGAAGCGCTTGCGGGAATTTTCCGCATCCGCCAAGGTCCGCATGAAGCGGTCACGGAATTCGTCACGCTCGGCTTTCACCTGCTCAAGCTCTGCCTCGAAGCTGGCTTCCAGCGCTTCATCCGCACCGTCCGTCACACCATCGATCTTTTCTTCTGCCATTCCCTATCCTTTCGCCCGGTCGGACATGAGCTTGCCGACGAGCTGCGCCGTGTAGTCCACGATCGGGACGATCCGGCCATAATTCAACCTGGTCGGGCCGATCACACCCACGGCGCCGATGATCTTACGGTCAGCGTTCATATAGGGAGACACGACGAGAGAGGAACCCGAAAGTGAGAAAAGCTTATTCTCCGATCCAATAAAGATGCGCACTCCCTCCCCCTCCTCGGCAAGCTCCAGAAACTCGGCCAGATCACGTTTCCGCTCCAGATCGTCGAAAAGGCTGCGAATCCGATCAAGGTCGTCGGAATTCGACAAGAGGTTGGACTGGCCACGCACAATCAGCCGCTCGTAGCTCTCGCCGTGATCGTCCCATAGCGCGACGCCGCTTTCCACCAGCTCACGTGAAAGCGTGTCGAGTTCCTGCCGACGTGCCTCCATCTGCTGACGAATGCTGACCCGCAATTCCGAAAGCGTCCGGCCCTCCAGCAGCGCGTTCAGGAAATTGGCTGCCTCCCGCATGGAAGACGGGGTCTGGCCGGCGGGGGGGGTGAAAATGCGATTTTCCACCTGACCATCGGAAAACACTAGAACCACCAGCGCCCTGTCCGGTGCAAGGCTGACGAAATCAATGTGACGCACCGGAGCCTCATGCTTCGGCATCAGCACGAGGCTCGCCCCCTGCGTGATCCCCGAGAGCGCGAAACCCACGCGATCCAACACACTGCTGACCTCACCGGATCCAGCGGCGAAATTCGCTTCGATCCGTTGCCGGTCCGCCGTCTCCACCGTGCCGATTTCCATGAAACCGTCCACAAACATCCGAAGGCCAAGCTGGGTCGGAATGCGCCCCGCCGAAACATGCGGACTGTCCAGAAGCCCGAGTAGCTCCAGGTCCTGCATCACATTGCGGATGGTCGCCGCAGAGATCGGTTGGCTCATGGCGCGCGTCAGCGTGCGCGACCCGATGGGTTCGCCGTTCTGCAGGTAAGCCTCTACGACCCGCCGGAATACCTCCCGCGAGCGATCATTGAGTTGAGAGAGAATTTTTGATCCGTCCTGCATGGCACTTCCACCGACGATTTAAGAATCGACACGACGGATCGTCAATCGGCGATACGTCGATCGGGGTTGCATAGTGAGGGGGGCGCCCTGTAACTGGCGCGGAAACCAGCCCGACATGAGATGACGAGAGGATTTTCCATGCGCCCCTCCGGCAGACAGGTAAGCGAATTGCGCCCGATTTCAATCGAACCGGGTTTCACGCGGCATGCGGAAGGCTCCTGCCTCATCAAGGTCGGGAACACCCACGTGCTCTGCACCGCCTCAGTAGAGGACAAGCCGCCGCCGTTCCTGCGCAACACAGGACTGGGTTGGGTGACGGCTGAATACGGCATGCTTCCCCGATCCACCCACACCCGCTCGCGCCGGGAAGCTGCGCAGGGCAAACAGTCCGGCCGCACGCAGGAAATCCAGCGGCTGATCGGCCGATCGCTCCGTGCGGCGGTTGACCGGGTTGCGTTGGGAGAGCGGCAGATCACCGTGGACTGCGATGTGCTTCAGGCAGATGGCGGCACCCGATGTGCCGCGATCACCGGCGGTTGGGTGGCGCTCCGCCTTGCCGTCAACAAGCTGCTGAAGGCGGGCGTGATTACAAGCGATCCCATCATGGACCATGTCGCAGCCGTGAGCTGTGGCATCTATGCGGGTCAGGCCCTGCTTGATCTCGATTATGCGGAAGACAGCGAAGCAGGCACCGACGGGAATTTTGTGATCACGGGCAAAGGCCGCCTCGTCGAGGTTCAGATGTCGGCCGAAGGTGCCACCTTCTCCCGCGAGGAAATGTTCGGGCTGCTCGACCTCGCGGAATCCGGCGTCAAAACCTTGATAGAAGCGCAGAAAGTGGCGGTCGCATGAGGAAGTTCACCTCCGATCGTCTTCTGGTCGCCACGCATAATTCCGGCAAGCTGGAAGAAATCGCGGAGTTGCTGCGCCCCTATGGCGTGGCGGTCACCAGCGCTGCACAGATGGCCCTGCCGGTGCCCGAGGAGACGGAGGAAACTTTCGTCGGCAACGCACGGATCAAGGCCCACGCCGCGGCCAAGGCAACCGGTCTTCCGGCGCTCGCAGACGACTCCGGCGTTCAGGTTGATGGCCTCGGCGGCGCGCCGGGCGTGCATACAGCCGATTGGGCCGAGACGGAAAACGGACGGGACTTCCCGATGGCGATGCGGAAGGTCCACGACCTGCTGGACGAGAAGAATGCCCCACAGCCCTGGACGGCGCGCTTTGTCTCGATGCTTGTGCTGGCTTGGCCGGATGGACATGACGAGTCCTTTGAGGGCGTGATGCCCGGGCAGATCGTCTGGCCCCCGCGGGGCGACAACGGCCACGGCTACGATCCCATCTTTCAACCGACGGGTCGAGACACCACATTCGCAGAGATGGAAACGTCGGAAAAGAATCGCATCAGCCATCGGGCCGAGGCGTTCCGCAAACTGGTGGAAGGGTGCTTCACATGAAAAAGCGTATCAGCAGCGGCTCCCCCTATGAGGCAGTGATGGGTTATTCGCGCGCCATTGTAGCCGGTGACTGGTGCTTTGTTTCCGGTTGCACCGGGGCGGAGAGTGACGGACGCTTTCTGCCTGATATCGCGCGGCAGGCGGAAAACGCCATTAACGTTATCCGGCAGGCGCTTACCGACGCGGGATTTGACCTTTCCGACGTCGTTCGCGTTCAATATACCGTGACCAGCCGAGAGCTGGTGGATGATCTCGCTCCAGTTCTGGCTGCAGCGTTTGGAGAGATCCGCCCCGCGGCGACCATGGTCTTTGCAGACCTCATCCATCCCGAAATGCTCGTGGAGATTGAGGTCACGGCCCTGCGCGGATGAGCTTCACCGCATCGGAGGACTGGAGAAACGCGGGCTTCGGGCTGTATGTCCATTGGCCGTTCTGTCAGGCGAAGTGCCCCTACTGCGACTTCAACTCCCACGTGGCGAGGGAGGTCGATCAAAAGAGATGGCTTGCCGCCTATGAAAGCGAAATCCGGCGTTTGTCGCAGGATGCGCCGGGCCGTGTCCTTAATACCGTGTTCTTCGGGGGCGGCACGCCGTCATTGATGGCGCCAGAGACGGTCGCCGGCGTGCTGGAAGCCGCCCGAAGTGCGTGGCCCTTTGCCAATGACATTGAAATCACACTCGAGGCGAACCCGACCTCTGTCGAAGCCGATCGCTTTCGTGCTTACCGTGAGGCCGGAGTAAACCGGCTTTCCATGGGTATCCAGTCCCTGAACGACGAACATCTGCGCCGTCTGGGGCGGCTGCACACAGTCAGCGAGGCGCGCAAGGCGTTCACCATTGCGCGGGATACATTCGACAAGGTCAGTTTCGATCTTATCTATGCCCGTCAGGATCAAGGTCTGCCCGAATGGCAGGCCGAACTTGGCGAGGCGCTTTCCATGGCGATTGATCACCTGTCGCTTTACCAGCTCACCATTGAGGACGGCACAGCTTTCGGGGCGCGTCACGCTGCGGGCGGCTTGCGCGGTCTACCCGATGACGATCTATCCGCCGATCTGTATGCCGCGACTCAGGATACCTGCGCTTCGGCCGGTCTACCGGGCTATGAGATTTCAAATCACGCCGCCGAGGAAGCCAAGTCACAGCACAATCTGATCTACTGGCGCTACGGAGACTATGCGGGTGTCGGCCCCGGCGCTCACGGTCGATTGAGCAATCAGGCGGGTCGCTTTGCAACAGACACCCCCCTCCAGCCTGGTGCATGGCTGGAAAAGGTGGAGAGGCACGGAAACGGTGAAGCCTCGCGTACTCCTCTGCCCGCCGAAGAACAGGCCGCTGAGTATCTGATGATGAGCCTGCGTCTGACAGAGGGCATGGATTCGCTGCGTTATGAAAAGCTCATGGGCAAGCCGCTTGATGAGGCTGCAATCCTGTCGCTGGAGGATCTTGGATTGCTCGAACGACGTGATGATCGGCTGCGTGCTACGGTGCAGGGTCGCATGGTTCTGAACGGCATTATCCGCGACCTGCTGCCGGGGTAGGGATGCGCATCCTGTGGTTGATATTCGGCGGATTTTTTGTGCTGCTGGGTTTCGTGGGCGCGGTTCTGCCGATCATGCCGACCGTGCCCTTTCTGATCGTGGCAGCCTTCTGTTTCGGTCGCTCATCGGAGAAGATGCACGTTTGGCTGATGACCCATCGCATCTTCGGCCCGCCGCTCAGGAATTGGGAGACGAATCGGGCCATCCGACGTCAAACGAAATGGATAGCTTTATTGTCCATGGCGGTTGGGTTCGCCTTTGTCACCGCATTCGTCGGATTGCCCATTTGGGCACTCGCGATTCAAGGAACAATCCTGACAATTGTCAGCATATTCATATGGACTCGGCCTGAACCGAAGACGTAAGAATACGGCAGAGATCATCCAGTTGCTCAAGCGAAGCATAGCGAATAGTAAGCTGACCGTTCCCCTGCCCGGTGCGATGGGCGATTTCAACCCGCATTCCCAAAGTTGCCCCAAGATCCGTCTCCAGTGCTCGGGTGTCGGCGTCCTTTTCTGAACGAGGACGGGCTTCCTTGGGTGTTGCTTGCTTTTGTGCCAGTTTCTCTGTTTCGCGAACCGAAAGCCCTTCCGCAATCACCCGACGACCCATCGCCACTGGATCAGCTACTGTAATCAACGCACGGGCATGTCCAGCGCTGAGCAAGCCTTCCCTCACCCATTTCAGCACTTCTTCTGGTAGCTGAAGAAGGCGCAACAGATTCGCTATATAGCTGCGGCTTTTTCCAAGCGCTTCCGCCAGTCGCTCCTGAGTATGACCGAAACGATCCATCAGCTGTCGATACCCAAGAGCCTCTTCCACGGCGTTCAAATCAGCGCGCTGTATATTCTCAATAATAGCGACTTCCAAAACCTCGGTGTCGCTGAAGTCTCTGATTATAACGGGAATATCGTGAAGTTGCGCAATCTGCGCCGCTCGCCAGCGGCGTTCGCCTGCAACAATCTCATATGTGCCTCCCGGCCGCTCCCGCACGATAAGTGGCTGGATGATGCCTTTTTCCCGAACAGAGTTCGCCAGATCTTCCAGCGCCTCAACCGAAAAATCCCTCCGCGGCTGATCCGGATTGGGGACGATTTTTTCAATCGGAATCAACAGCTCGGCACGGCGCTTCACCGACTGAGGCTCAACCTGAACATCAGCCATCAGCGCCGAAAGCCCACGACCAAGGCTACGCTTATTTTCCTTCATGACGCTTCCTTCAGGCCCCCGCATGACGATCTGCCATTTCTTGCGCCAATGACCGATAAGCCAAGCTACCCCGTGAATTGCTGTCATATGACAACACAGGCATGGCAAAAGACGGCGCTTCACTCACCCGCACGTTACGCGGAATAATGGTTCTGAACACCAGCTCTCCGAGATTTTCCCGCGCATCAGCCTCAACTTGCTGCGAAAGGTTATTGCGTCCATCGTACATTGTAAGCAATATCCCTTCAATTCGAAGATCCGGATTGGCTGTCTGCCGCACCTGCCGGATCGTCAGCATCAACTGAGAAAGTCCCTCAAGGGCATAGAACTCGCTCTGAAGGGGAACAAGTACAGAGTCCGCAGCAATCATCGCATTGACGGTCAACAAGCTGAGCGAGGGCGGGCAATCGATAAGCACATAATCGAAATCAAACTGAGGCAAGCCTTCACGAAGGGCATCTCGCAGAAGCAGGCTTCGTTTCTCATTTGCCACAAGTTGAATATCCGCCGATGCGAGATCCTGAGTCGCACAACAAATAGATAGCCCCCCAATGCGAGTCGGCATGATGATATCGACCAAAGGCATGGCCTCAATGAGAAGATCGTATGTTGTGAAGTCTCTCGCCTCCGGCGATACGCCCAATCCAGTAGAAGCGTTCCCCTGCGGATCAAGATCTATCACCAGAACTTTCTTGCCTTGCTCTGTCAGCGCTGCTGCGAGATTGATGGCCGTCGTCGTTTTTCCGACGCCGCCTTTCTGATTCGCAATGGCAATAATATGTGCTCGGCCGGTATCAGACACGGGAAAGCCCCTCGATTTTCAGGATAACGCCGTTGGGATCGGTTTCGCTCGGAAACTTTTGCACGTCAAATCGGAATTTTTCAAGGGCTTCATGTATCTCTCGCTCTACACCTCTTCCTTTGGGAAGAAGCGCCACGCCGTTTTGAGCTAAGTGCCGCTCAACCATAGAAAGCAAGCGAGGCAACGGAGCGAGAGCGCGCGCCGAAACGACATCTGCTTTTAGGGGCGGGATGGCTTCTGAGCGTTGCGATATAACATTCACTTTCACAGAAGCTTCTCTTGCCACTGTGGACAGAAAAGCTGCTTTACGCTGGTCGCTTTCAACTAACGTAAACGATCGATCCTTCCCCATGCCGAGGATAGCAATCACCATACCTGGGAATCCCCCCCCAGAGCCGAGGTCAACCCACGCACCGAAATCGCGTGAAAACGTCAAAAGTTGAGCAGAATCGCGGAAATGCCGCCCCCAAAGGTCGTCTAGCGTACTCGTCGACACGAGGTTAATCTTGGGGTTCCATTTCCGAAGCAGTCTCTCGTAAACCTCTAAACGCTCCAGCGTTTCACGTGAAACATCGGGGAACTCAATACCCTTCATCATGCCGATGCACTGTATCTATGTGCGCGCTTCAGGCGAAGAAGAATGAGGGCGAGTGCGGCTGGTGTCATTCCTTCAAGCCTACCTGCGTGCGCGAGCGTGGCAGGTTGCGCCGCTTTCAATTTGACTTTCAGTTCGTTAGACAGGCCATCAAGGACTTCATAGTCAAAGTCGGAAGGTATCTCCCAAGCCTCGTCTTTTTTGAGCGCTTCCGCGACGGAGATTTGGCGATCCAAATACTTCGCGTAAAGCGCATCCCGCTTCAACTGAGCTTGAACAGGTAAGGAAAGAACTTTCAGTTCTGGCAGAAGGGGCAGAAGATGCCGCGGTTCCACTCCGGGAAAGGCCAGAAGATCCCCTCCTGTTCGGCGAACGCCATCTTGGCTAACGTCGATACCCACCGCCTGGGCTTCACGGGGACTCGTACGCATACCCAACAGAAGGGCCCTACCCCGCTCCAACTCATGCATTTTTTCTTCGAAAATTATACGTCTAGTTTCGCTCACACACCCAGCATCAATACCCAAAGGGGTCAATCTCTGGTCAGCATTGTCCGCACGAAGCGAAAGTCGAAACTCTGATCGCGATGTGAACATGCGATAAGGCTCACTTACACCACGAGTAACAAGATCATCTATCATCACGCCGATATAACTCTCAGTACGGCTGAATAGGATCGGATCTCGCTCAGCGGCCTTCAATGCTGCATTTAGACCGGCCACCAGTCCCTGAGCGGCGGCCTCCTCATAACCCGTTGTGCCGTTGATTTGTCCGGCCAGATAAAGACCATCAAGTGCACAGATTTCCAAAGTCGCTTTCAGGGCGCGAGGATCGACGTAGTCATATTCGATAGCGTAAGCGGGCTGAAGGATGGCGGCGTTTTCCAAGCCCTTAATCGAACGAACATATTGTTCTTGGACCTCGATGGGAAGCGAAGAGGATATTCCGTTCGGGTAAACGGTATAATCGTCCAGCCCCTCCGGCTCGAGAAATATCTGATGGGACGATTTATCGGCAAACCGTACAACCTTATCTTCGATCGAAGGACAATACCTTGGTCCGATACCTTCGATCATCCCCCCATACATAGCGGAAAGATTTAAGTTCTCGCGAATGATGGCATGCGTATTCTCATTTGTATGTGTTATACCGCATGACACCTGCCGAACTGTGGGGTGCGCAGACGCAAAGGAAAACATTGTCGGCTCTTCATCGCCGATCTGCCGCTCTAGGATAGGCCAGTTTATCGTTCGACCATCCAGCCGCGGCGGCGTACCCGTTTTTAACCGGCCAAAATCGATTCCAAGATCAGCGATGCGCTCCGCCAGAGCAATTGAGGGACGCGCACCCATTCTGCCCCCTGAATGGCGCTTATTCCCTATATGTATTACGCCTCGGAGAAATGTTCCCGTCGTCAGTATCACAGTCTTAGAGAGTACGTTCGCTCCGTCCGCAAGCCTTACTCCGGTAACCCGGCCGCGGTCCACCAAGATATCAGCGACCTCGCCCTCGAGAACACTCAGATTCTTCTGCTTTTCGAGCTCTTTTTTCATTCCAGAACGATAAAGAGCCCTATCAATCTGCGCGCGCGGTCCTTGCACAGCGGGACCCTTACGACGATTGAGGAGCCGGAACTGTATTCCGGCGTCATCGGCAACACGCGCCATTGCACCATCAAGCGCATCTATCTCGCGAACCAAGTGTCCTTTTCCAAGTCCACCTATAGCAGGGTTGCAGGACATGACTCCCAGATCATCCCGGCGAATAGTTATGAGAGCCGTGTTTGCGCCCATTCTCGCAGCGGCGTGTGCGGCCTCTGCACCAGCATGTCCGCCGCCGACGACGATGACATCGAATTGTTTCACGTGAAACACTCCTACTTACCGATACAGAAACTCGAGAAGATCTCTCCAAGAAGATCCTCAACATCAACTCGACCAACGAGAGTTTCAAGACTACGAAGAGCGAAACGGATGTGTTCTGCGACAATTTCCGCCTGCCCACTTTCGATTTCAACAGTAGCAGCGCTTAACGATAGCTCTGCGCTCCTCAACGCTTTTCGGTGCCTCTCGCGCACCATAAGCGATCCACCAGCAGCTCGTTTATCCAGAAGATGGGTAATCTGATCAACAAGACGATCAATCCCCTGCCCCGTCAAGCCCGACACTGCTTCTCCGTCGCCGCAGCGTAGATCTGCCTTTCCTCGTACAACGATGTCTTCCGGCTCTCTGTTAACACCAGGAGGAAGAACATCATCCTCGGTCAGGAATACGCGCAGATCTGCTGCCTTTGCGCGGGCTTGAGCGCGTTCAATTCCCATCGCCTCGACTATATCTCCGGTATCTCTCAGACCTGCTGTGTCCAGTAACGTAACTGGCAATCCCTTAAGATCCATGCGGACTTCTATGACGTCGCGAGTGGTTCCGGCGATCTCTGAGGTGATGGCCGCTTCTCTCCCAGCCAAAGCGTTCAGAAGTGTAGATTTTCCGGCGTTAGGTACACCGATGATCGCCACTTCGAAGCCATCCCGGATTCTCTCGGATACCGCAGCTCCCCTGAGGTTATCTCGAATATCGGATACAACACTACCAATGAGTTCCATAACCTCTGGACCTACGTCCACAGGAACTTCCTCATCTGCGAAGTCAATTGTGGCTTCGATCAAAGCAGCAGCTCTGATGAGCCGCATACGCCACACTTCTGTTTTCGCTGATATCGCGCCTGAAAATATTCTGAGAGCTTGTTTTCGTTGAATTTCCGTTTCAGCATCGATCAAGTCTGCGAGCCCTTCGACCTGCGTCAGGTCCAATCGTCCATTCTCAAGCGCACGCCGCGTAAACTCCCCTGCCTCGGCAGGGCGCAGACCTGGCTGCTCACCCAAAGCAGATAGGACTGCGGAAACCACGGCAATGCTGCCATGCAAATGCAACTCCACAACTCGCTCGCCGGTGAAACTTCGTCCAGCCTCAAATACCAGCACGAGAGCTTCATCAAGCACATCGCCCGCCCACCTCAGCCGCCGAAGTGCGCTATGCCGTGGTTCAGGCAACGCCCCGGCAAGCGCGGCCGACGCCTCCCAGGCCAAAGGCCCGGAAATACGTATGACCGCGACCCCTGCACGTCCCCGTGCCGTCGCCAAGGCGTAGATCGTATCCATAACTCATTGATTCTAAAGTAAAAATCAAGCGTTCATAGACTCGAAGAACTCCGAATTCGACTTTGTTTGCTTCAGCTTCGAAATCAGGAATTCGATCGCATCCGTGGTACCCATGGGGTTGAGGATTCGCCGCAGAACATAGGTTTTCTGCAGGTCCGACTTGTCCACCAGCAGGTCTTCCTTCCGAGTGCCCGATTTGAGGATATCCATGGCCGGGAACACCCGCTTATCCGCGACCTTCCGGTCAAGCACGATTTCGGAGTTACCAGTGCCTTTGAATTCCTCGAAGATCACCTCATCCATCCGACTGCCGGTATCGATAAGAGCAGTTGCGATAATGGTTAGCGAACCGCCTTCCTCAATATTCCGGGCAGCACCGAAGAAGCGTTTCGGCCGTTGGAGCGCATTGGCGTCCACGCCGCCGGTCAGGACCTTACCGGAGCTGGGAACAACGGTGTTGAAGGCCCTGCCAAGACGCGTGATGGAGTCCAGCAGGATCACCACGTCCCGCTTGTGCTCCACCAGTCGCTTGGCCTTTTCTATGACCATTTCCGCAACGGCGACGTGACGCGTCGCAGGCTCATCGAATGTGGATGAAATGACCTCGCCACGGACGCTCCGCTGCATGTCGGTGACCTCCTCAGGCCGCTCGTCGATCAGCAGGACGATGAGATAGCATTCCGGGTGATTGCGCTCGATCGAATGGGCGATGTTCTGAAGCAGCACGGTCTTGCCCGTGCGCGGCGGAGCCACGATGAGACTCCGCTGTCCCTTCCCGATGGGCGCCACAAGATCAATGATCCGCGCTGAACGGTCACGGATGGTCGGATCCTCGATCTCCATCTTCAGCCGCTCATCGGGATAGAGCGGCGTCAGGTTGTCAAAATGCACCTTATGGCGCGCTTTTTCCGGATCATCGAAGTTGATCCGGTTGACAGCAACGAGACCAAAGTAACGCTCGTTCTCTCGCGGCGCCTGAATCACGCCTTCGACAGTATCGCCGGTGCGCAGGGAATACTGACGGATCATCTCGGGCGAGACGTAAATGTCATCCGGCCCGGACAGGTAGTTTGCTTCGGGCGAACGCAGGAATCCGAAGCCATCCTGAAGCACCTCCAGAACGCCGTCTCCCCCGATTTCCCAGCCCTCCTCGGCATGTTCCTTGAGGATCTGGAACATCATTTCCCCCTTCCGCATGGAAGAGGCGTTCTCGATCTCCCACTCCTCCGCCATGGCGAGGAGGTCAGCGGGGCTCTTTGCCTTGAGATCGGCGAGGCTAAGGCGTTCTTGGGTCATGGGGATAGGTTCTCGAAGGCGCCGGACGGCACGTTTGACAAAATTGTCTGCGGAAAACGCGAAGGACCGGACGGTCACGCAAGCCGCCATATAGAGATCCGTCGTGGTCGAGTCAACGTTTTCAGTATTTCACGATGACCGAAATGACGATGACTATCATCAGCAGTGTCGGCACCTCGTTCATGATGCGATAGCTGCGCCCGCTGACGCTATTGGTCCCCTGTACGAAGTCCTTCCGTCGCGCAGCCAACCAACCGTGAAAGGCGCTCATGGCCAGCACCGCAGCCGCCTTAACCCAAGGCCACCCCATTGACCAATTCACAATCCCTGGCGTCAGCACCAAGCAAAGCCCGAACAACCATGCCGCGATCATTGCGGGGTTAATGATAGCCCGAAGCAGCCGACGCTCCATCGTTTGAAACAGCAGATCCGTCTCACCACCCGGTTGAACCCGCTCGGTGTGATACACGTAGAGCCGTGGCAGATAGAACAACCCAGCCATCCAAGCGATCACGCTGATGACATGAAAGGACAATGTCCATGGATAGAGGGTGGCCAGCAGCTCGCTCATCGGAACCTCGCTCTCATACTTCTACTCTTAAATAAGAAAATAAAGAGAAGATGAAGTTGATGTAGGGCCTTGGGATAACTGAATCCCGGATGTTGCCCCAGATCTGTTCCACAGCGCGACGGATCTGTCGATAAGAGTCACGGATCCCGGAACCGGATTGTGGATAACAGTGAATCAATCTGTGGGATCAATGAGATGGCTTGTGATTTTTTTGTGGATAGCTGTGGCGACCCGAGGCGAATCGCACGGATCCCGCGAGTCGTCCACCGGCCGATGACGGATCCGTCCCACTGTGGGAAAGAGGGCCGTTGCTTGACAGCGGATCTGGATTTCGGGGATCGGTATGGATCACCTGCACGCCTTCCACAGAACTATAACGCGGTTGTCCACAGGATAATACATGATGGTGCCTCTTGTCCTTGCCTCAGTTTCGGAAATTCGCTCGACGCTGCTGCGTAACGCCGGTGTGACGTTTGAGACCGTTCCAGCCCGGATAGACGAGGTGACTATCCGGGCTGCCCTGGAGGCGGAGGGCGCGAAGCCGCGCGACGTGGCCGATGCGCTGGCGGAGTTCAAGGCACGCAAGGTGGCGGAGAAGCGGCCCGAGGCTCTGGTGATCGGCTGTGATCAGGTATTGGAGTGCGAGGGGCGGATCTATGGGAAGCCAGAAACCCGTGATGCAGCGAAAGCACAGTTGCTGGAGCTTCGGGGAAGGCGGCACCGGCTTCTTTCGGCAGCCGTGGTATATGAAGCTGCTGCGCCTGTCTGGCGGCAGATCGGAGAGGTCAGTCTGACGATGCGGACATTCTCCGACGATTGGTTGGACGGGTATGTCGCGCGGAACTGGGAGAGCATCCGGCACGCGGTCGGAGCCTACAAGCTGGAGGAAGAGGGCGTTCGTCTCTTCTCCCGGATCGAGGGAGATTACTTTTCGGTGCTTGGTCTGCCACTTGTCGAACTTCTGAACTACCTTGCTGCGCGAAAGGTCATCCCGTCATGACGGAGGGCGGAATTCCCCTCGCAGGGGTGATCGGGTCCCCTGTTGAACACAGTAAATCACCGATTCTGCACGGTCACTGGCTGAAGCAATACGGTATCCGAGGCTTCTATATTCCCATGAATGTCGCCCAGGCCGATCTGGTCGAGGTGATCCGCAGCCTGCCGAAGGCGGGATTCGTGGGTGTGAACGTCACCATCCCGCACAAGGAAAGCGCGTTGAAGCTGGCGGATCTCGTCACCGACCGGGCGGCCTTGATCGGCGCCGCGAATACGTTGATCTTTCGTCGGGATGGCAAAATCCACGCGGATAACACCGATGGCTACGGCTTCATCGCGAACCTGCGTCAGAATGCGCCGCTCTGGGATCCGAAGGCCGGGCCGGCCGCGGTGTTCGGTGCAGGTGGTGCAGCCCGCGCCGTCATTGCCTCTTTGATCGAAGTGGGCGTGCCCGAGATCCGTCTCTCCAACCGCTCCAAGCCGCGTGCAGAGGCGCTGCGGCATGACTTTGGTACCCGGATCGTCGTTCACGACTGGGTGCAGGCAGGCGGGATGCTTGAGAACTGCCTCACCGTGGTAAACACGAGCTCGCTGGGCATGGTTGGCAAGCCGGAACTGCGGGTGCCGCTGGACGCCCTCTCACCCAGGGCGCTGGCGACAGATATCGTCTATACGCCGCTCCGCACCGGGTTCCTGCTGGAGGCAGAGGCCCGGGGGTGTACCGTGGTGGACGGTCTCGGCATGCTCCTTCATCAGGCCGTTCCGGGGTTCGAGCGCTGGTTCGGTCGACGACCGGAGGTGGATGAGGAAACGCGGGAGGCAGTGCTGGCATCATGACGACGCCCTTCGTTCTCGGACTGACCGGCTCCATCGGGATGGGAAAATCCACAACCGCTGCATTTTTCGCAGAAGCAGGAATTCCTGTTTGGGATGCCGATGCTGCAGTACACCGTCTATACGCGGCGGGGGGACAAGGCGCCGAAGCTATTCGGTCGCTTCATCCCACGGCGCTGGTGGATGGCGCAGTGGACCGGGATCGCCTGAAACAATGGATTGCCGAGGACGCGCATGCGCTGGTTCAGATCGAAGCCGTCATACATCCGCTGGTAGCGGTGGACCGAGCGCGCTTTATGAAACAAGCGGAGGCAGACGGGGTGGATATGGTCGTTTTGGACATTCCCCTGCTTTTCGAAACCGGCCATGACACCTGGATGGATGCGGTGGCTGTCGTCACTGTCGATCCTGCCGTTCAGCGGGAGCGGGTGCTGGCTCGCGGTACGATGACACCTGCACAGTTCGATGCGATTCTGGAAAAACAGATGCCGGATGCACAGAAACGTGGCCGCGCGGATTACGTGATTGAGACCAATAGCCTTGAAGAAGCCCGCAATGCTGTGCTTTCCCTGATCGAGCAGATCAGGAAAAGCCAGCATGCGTGAGATCGTTCTCGATACCGAAACCACCGGTTTTGAACCGGAGCAGGGCGACCGCATCGTCGAAATCGGTGCGGTTGAGCTCTTCAATCACATGCCCACCGGGCGGACGTTCCATGTTTACATCAATCCTGAACGCTCCATGCCAGCGGAGGCGTTCGAGGTTCATGGGCTGGGCGACGACTTTCTTCGCGACAAGCCGGTCTTTCGTGAAGTGGCGCAGGACTTTCTGACGTTTGTCGGAGACGCGCGGCTTGTCATCCACAATGCGGCCTTCGACATGAAGTTCCTCAATGCCGAACTGGGGTGGCTCGGCCTGCCGAGAATACCGTTCGAGCAGGCGTTGGATACGCTCGCCATCGCACGACGGCGGTTTCCGGGTTCACCGGCGTCGCTGGATGCGCTCTGCCGGCGGTTCGGCGTGGATAATTCGGGGCGGGAAAAACACGGCGCGCTGCTGGACAGCGAGATACTTGCCGAAGTCTATCTGGAACTGATCGGCGGGCGGCAGCCGGACTTCGCGCTCGGTGCCGTCCAAGAAACGCGGCAAAGAACGGAGATCCGTGTCTGGCGCCCAGGCCCGCGTCCCGCGGCTCTTCCTCCGCGCCTGACGGAAGAAGAAAAGGAAGCCCATGCCGCCTTCGTGGCGGGCATGGGCGAGGCTGCGCTTTGGCGCCGCTACACCTGAGACTTCAGTTCGGCGTCATTGCCGGCGGTTGCGTCGCGCGCCGCGCCAGCTCCTGCCGGTAAAGGGCAAGGAAGTCGATGTTGTCGAGCGACAGCGGAGGGAACCCGCCGTCGCGGGTCACGTCGGAGACGATCCGGCGCACGAAGGGGAACAACATGCGCGGACATTCGATGAGCAGGAATGGGTGCAGCTGATCCTCTGGCACGCCCTCTATCGCAAAGACACCGGCGTAATCCAGTTCCAACAGGAACAGCGGCTCGTTGTTGGATTTGTTACGCGAGGTGATCTTGAACTTGGTTACCACTTCATAGTGGTTGGTCGTCCCGCGCTTGCGGGCATCAAGACTTACCTGCACTTGGATGTCGGGCTGCATCTCGCCGTTCTGCGCACCCTTTTGGGCTACGACATTCTCGAACGACAGATCGCGCGTATACTGCGCGAGCACCTGCATCCTGACTTGCGGCGCCTCGGGGGCCCCGCCATTCGCCACTTCAGCCATCAGAACCTCCTCAAGGTCGTTTGGGTTCGTGACTATCAGGTCGCAGAGCCTGCCTCAATGCCGCGTCCAGCCGGAATTTCCATGCGTGGGATTCTTGCCGGGAGGAATTTCCTCAAACTCCGCATCTATGACGATATCCTTAGGGCTCTGCTCATTCGGACGGCGCGCGTCACCTGCCGTGCGCACCCCAAAGGTGCGTACCTGGATGCGCCGTGAGGCCTCTCTCAGAATGAAGCGACGGACGGGCGGAATGAGCAACAGGATACCCACGGCATCGGTGAAGAATCCAGGAAGCATCAGCAGGAATCCAGCCATCATGATCATGGCGCCGTGCGCCATCGGTGCGGATGGATCGCCCAGCGTCTCAAACCGCCGCCGCATATCGTTGAGCGCGCCCTGGCCCTGCCGCCGCACGACCGCCATGCCTGCCAGCGCGGACAGCACGATCAGGCCAAGCGTGGGCCACACACCGATCCATCCTCCGACAAGAATGAACAGCGCAATCTCGACCAACGGAAGAAGGACAAGGGCGAGGAGCAAATACATATCCGGTTCGAGGCCTTTATGGGGTTGCGTCATTTGATCCGAGGCGCTGCGGTGGACTCAGGCCCCCTGCTCCCCTACATAGGTAGAACAGCCGCCGAATGCCATGTTCCGACCTCTTTTGACGCACCCCGAGGTATAAATGAGCTCCGCCGTTATCCAACTCATCGTTCTTGCCGGGATCGCCGTGTTCCTGATCCTGAGGCTGCGGAGCGTTCTGGGCAGCCGCGAAGGATTTGAAAAGCCGCCCCTTCCTGTGGGAGATGAGGCTCGCCCGACGCCCCGCCGGAATTTCGAGGTCATCGATGGTGGTCCCGATCAGGACATCACGGATCATGTGCCTGACGGCTCTCCCGCTGCCGTAGCGCTCACCAGCATGAAGAAGGTCGACCCTGCCTTCAACGTGGGCGAGTTCCTGCATGGGGCCCGTGCGGCATATGAAATGATCCTCATGGCATTTGAGCGCGGCGAGATCGAGAGCGTGAA
Organism: Haematobacter missouriensis; assembly: GCF_000740775.1. Taxonomy (GTDB): domain Bacteria; phylum Pseudomonadota; class Alphaproteobacteria; order Rhodobacterales; family Rhodobacteraceae; genus Haematobacter; species Haematobacter missouriensis. The sequence goes on from NZ_JFGS01000006.1 coordinate 53,100, forward strand.
ACCTTATGTTTCAGAGCAGGTGTATGCCACATTTGCGGATGTGATCGAAAGCCGCAGGCGGGAGGGGCTGACAGTTCAGTCCACCTTCGTCGGTATCCGGGAGCTTTCGCTGGCGGATGCAAGCTTCGATCAGGCAAGCAGGGAAGGGGCAGTCACCGTGCGCTTCACCGGCGAGTTGACGTCGGTCGTCCGTGATGCGGCGGGACAGATCGTGGAGGGCAATCCGAACGAGATCCGCCGTCAGCGCGATGTTTGGACTTTCGCCCGAATCATGGGATCGAACGACCCCAACTGGCAGCTTGTCGCGACCGGAGAATGACGGAGCGCTTGGCTGGGGCAGGGGCGGGATTGTCACCTGACGCCCTGCCGGGGTGGAGTGAGGACGATCATGAGGCGGCCTTGGCCGCCTTTTTGGTCACTTCGACCGCGACGGGCGGTCCCGCGCGACGCTATTGGGAGCAGGGGTTCCGAGCTGTGGAGCTTGCTGGAGACTGGATGTTCACCGGCTATTATGAGCCTGAACTTCCGGCTCGCACCCAGCCGGATGCCCGCTTCCGCTATCCGGTTCACCGTCTGCCTGAGGGTTTGCCTGCACAGAGGCCCTGGTTCAGCCGTGCGGAGATCGCTGCGGGCGACCTGCTTCGCGGGCAGGAGATCGCGTGGCTGGAAGACCCGCTCGAGGCGTTTCTCCTGCAGGTTCAGGGCTCCGGGCGTCTGGTGCTGGAGGATGGACGCGTCCTGCGCCTTGGTTATGGCGGTCGGAATGGTCATCCCTACGTTTCCATCGGCCGGCAGCTTGTTCTCAGGGGCGAAATCCCGCTGGAAGCGATGTCCACCGAAGCTATTCGCGACTGGGCACGCCGGAACCCTGACCGGCTGCCCGCCCTGTTGAACACCAACCCCTCTTACGTCTTCTTCCGCCTGTTGGATCTTCCCCCGGCGGTGGGCCCTCTGGGCGCGATGGAGCGACCGCTGACGGCTGGCCGGAGCCTAGCCGTGGATCCTTCTGTCGTGCCGCTCGGCGCAGCAGTCTGGATAAGGGTGGAGAACATGGCGCGCCTGATGGTGGCGCAGGACACCGGCAGCGCGATCAAGGGGTCGCGGGGTGACATCTTCTTCGGCTCGGGCGTGGAGGCGGGGCAACGTGCGGGGCGGCTACGGCACCACGGACGGGCTTTTCTGCTTCTCCCAAGGGAGGACTGAAATGGGGCGCAAACGGCGGGACATCACCCCGGAGGAGGCGAAACTCTGGCAAAGCGTGGCGCGCTCCACTCTGCCGATGCATCGCATCGAACCCCTGCCCGAGCCGGAGGAACGTCCCGCGCGGCCCATCCTGCCCCGTACGGAGGAGCCTACACAGGCCGCGATTCAGGCCTTCCGGGTCGGGGAGCGGGCGGATGCGAGGCGGCCCCATACCTTGCTTGGTTCTCTGCCGGAACGGTTGGCCTCGGGGGGCGTCAGGATGGACCGGCGCACCTTCGATCAGATGAACCGCGGCAAGATCTCGCCTGAAGGGCGGCTCGACCTCCATGGGATGACGCTGGCAGAGGCGCATGGCGCGCTTGTCCGCTTCGTGATGGATGGTCATCGTCGGCAGCGTCGGCTGTTGCTGGTGATTACGGGCAAGGGCCGAAACCCGAGCGATGAGGGGCCTATTCCCGTACGTATGGGGGCGCTTCGACATCAGGTGCCGCAGTGGCTGACACTGCCACCGCTGGGCGGGCTCGTCTTGCAGGTGACCCCGGCGCATATCCGCCATGGCGGCACTGGGGCCTATTATGTCTATCTGCGCCGGAACCGGGCCTAGCAGGCTGCTGAAAAAGCACTCCGGGGCTGCTCTCAAGTGGAGATACTCCTCACATTATTGAAGAGCGCCCTGGAAACCATGAATTCTGGCTTGTGACCTGACCGATTTCCGGCCTTCAGCGCAAGCTCGCGCAGCTTCAGCGGCCCATCTGGCGTCAGGCTGCGGCTTTCATCACGGCTACCTCGATCGAGGCTTCGATGATATCCAGCGCCTCATCCACCTGCGCCCAGGGCGTCGTCAGCGGTGGCAGCAAACGGATGACGTTGTAGCGCGTCCCGCAGGACAGAAGGATCAGCCCACGCGTCTCCGCTTCCGCGACGATTCGGCCTGTAAGCGCGGCATCGGGCGCGCGGCTCCCCCGATCAGTCACCAGTTCAAAGGCGTTCATCGCACCAAGGCCCCGCACATCGCCGATGCATTCCATGCCCTGCCGCCGGGATATTGCCTCCAGCCGGGCGCGGATCCGCTCTCCCATCTCCGCGGCGCGGAGACAGAGTGCTTCCTCCTCCACGATGTCGAGAACGGCGTTCGCGGCAGCCACGGCCAACGGATTGCCCGCATAAGTGCCCCCTAGGCCGCCCGGACCCGGTGCATCCACGATCTCTGTCCGGCCCGTGACCGCGGAGAGCGGGAAGCCTCCGGCCAGCCCCTTGGCCATCGTGACGAGATCGGGCGCCACGCCCGCGTGCTCAAAGCCGAACATCTTGCCGGTGCGCGCGATACCGGCTTGAACCTCGTCCCCGATCAGGACGATGCCGTGGCGATCGCAGATCTCCCGAACCGCACGAAGAAAGCCGAAGGGCGCGATGTTGAAACCACCCTCACCCTGCACCGGCTCCACGATGATCGCGGCCACCCTCTCCGGATCGACGGAGCTGGCAAACAGCCGCTCCAGATCGGCGAGGGCCTGCGCCTCGCTGACGCCGTGGTACTCGTTGGGGAAGGGGGCGTGGACAACTTCCGCCGGCATGGCGCCAAAACCCTTCTTGTAGGGTGCGACCTTGCCTGTCAGCGCCATGCCGAGCAGTGTCCGGCCATGGAATGCGCCGGAAAAAGCGATGACACCCGACCGGCCCGTATATGCACGCGCCATCTTCACCGCATTCTCCACCGCCTCCGCGCCGGTGGTGACAAGCATGGTCTTCTTGGGGAAATCGCCGGGCGCTGCAGCATTCAGCCGCTCGGCAAGCCCAAGGTAGGATTCATAGGGTGCGACATGGAAGCAGGTGTGGGTGAAGGACTGCGCCTGCTCCGCGACGGCGGCCATGACCTTCGGGTGACGATGCCCGGTATTGTTGACGGCGATACCGGCGGCGAAGTCGATGTAGCGCTTGCCATCCGCATCCCAGAGTTCGGCGTTCTCCGCGCGCACCGCATAGATGCCACGGGTGGAGACACCGCGGGCAACGGCGGCCTCCTTGCGGGACGAAAGCGTTCTGCTGTCAGTCATCGGCCATCTCCATGTTGAGGTGGAAATGTGTAGGACCGCTTCAAATTTTAAGCAACAGATTCGGTGGCGGAATTCACAGATAGGGGGGTGTACAGGCGGATATCACCACCGTCCGGCCCGGATGGACATTGCGGAACCGGTGGGGAAGGCGACTGTCGAACAGGTAGGAATCGCCGGGATGAAGTACCCGCACGTCCTTCCCGACGGTCAGCTCGAGCGCACCTTCGATCACATAGCCACCTTCGTTTGAAAAATGCTCGAGCATCGTGTTTCCGGTATCGGCACCCTGCTCATAGACCTCATGCAGAATCTGTAGGTTATGCCGCCGCGCATTGCCGATCTGGCGGAGGGCCATCCGTCCCGTGAACTCCGCTCCGCCCGACACTGGCAGCTTGGAAGTAAGGTCCGCAAGCTCCGCGTCCGTGAAGAACGGGCCTTCCGCCTCCTGCCGCTCCGCTTCAAAGAAATCGGCCATGCTGAGGCTCAATCCGCTTAATACTTTGCGCAAAGTAGAGACGGATGGACTGGAGCGGTTCTGCTCAATCACGGAAATCTGTGCATGTGGCACCCCGGCCCGTTCGGCCAGTTGACGTTGTGACAATCCCGCAGCGCGGCGCATCGCCAGCAGTCGCGCGCCGATGTCGAACTGTCTCTCCTCATTCACGTCGCATCTCCTGTGATCGTCTTGCCGGACCCTAAGCCGAACCATTCCGGGCGTCCATTAACCGCCGCTTGCCCTCTGCGTTCCCTCTGACGATGCAAGACGGAGAGAGCAGTTGACTTTTGCTCGGAAGTTTTATTTACGAACGGTCGTCTTTTAAAAAATCTGGAACCCTATGGGCCGCAAGCAGACCATAGACCGGGCGGAAATTCTTCGTGCCGTGGAAACCGTCGTTGCCCGTGATGGCGCGGCGGGGCTGACCATCGGTGCCGTCGCCGCGGAAATGGGCATCAGCAAGGCTGGCGTCCTTTACGACTTCGGGTCGAAGGAGGGGCTGATCCTTGCCTATACCGAAAGCCGCATCGACGGCTGGCGGGAGGAGGTCCGCGAGCGGGAGATCGCCCGTAAGGGTGAGGCGAACCAGCGGTTGAACAGCATCCTCGACAAGTATCAGGCCTGCGCGGGCGTGGACGATTCCCAGATCGCGCTTGCCATTTCAGCGGCGATGGTGGCAAGTCACGGGTGTCGGGACATCGTGCGCCGTGCGCATGAGGATGACATCCAGACCATCATCTCCGAAGCCGTTCAGGATGTCGGCGATCCGGCTCCAGCCCTCATCGCCTATCTCGCACTCTGGGGGCTCAAATCGCTCGAGTTTCAAGGCGTGTCGGGTTGTGATCCCGCCTTGAGGGACAAGGTTGTCACAGCCCTTCGCGCGCTTCCATTTCTCTCTCTTCCTCTTCCCCTCGCATCGGAAAATACAGGCACAGAATGATCCGCTCATCCCTCGACCGCGCGTGGCGCGGAATTGCACTCGTCGCGATGCTCTGCCTGCCCCTTCCCGTGGCGGCCCAGCAGGGGCAGATGCCGCCGACCTCCGTCAGCGTCATCACCATGGCGCCGGAAGCTCTGCCCGTGGTCAACGAACTGCCGGGGCGCGTCTCCGCCACGCGTATTGCCGAAGTGCGCCCGCGCGTTTCCGGTATCGTGGTGGAGCGCGTGTTCGAACAGGGGAGCATCGTGAAGGAGGGCGATATCCTCTACAAGATCGACCCTGCCCAGTTCGAGGTGCGCGTTCGTGCGGCCGAGGCGCAGCGCGCCCGGGCCGAGGCCACCGAAATGAACGCCGAAATCGAATATCGCCGCCAGCAGCAACTCCGCGAGCGGAACGTTTCTGCCCGCGCCGATCTGGATACCGCCGAAACCGTGCTGGCGCAGGCCCGCGCTGATGTCGCCGCCGCAGAGGCGGCGCTGCAGGAGGCGAAGCTCAATCTCGACTATACCCAGGTCAGGGCACCCATCGCGGGCACGATTGGCCGTGCGTTGGTGACGGAGGGCGCGCTCGTCACCTCGCAGAGCGATATCATGGCGTTGATCCAGCAGCTCGACCCGCTCTATGCCGACTTCACCCAGTCCTCCTCCGATCTGCGTCGGCTCCGGCAGGCAATGGCGGCAGGCCAGTTGGTTGCGACCGCGCCGAACGAGGCGCAGGTGACGCTGTTCTTCGACGACGGCACGCAATACGAACATCCCGGCAAGCTGTTGTTCTCCGAAGCCACGGTCGATACGACCACCGGCCAGGTGCTTCTGCGCGGCGAATTCCCGAACCCCAACGGAGAGCTTCTGCCGGGGCTTTATGTCCGTGTCCGTATCGAGCAGGCGATCCGTGACAATGCGCTCGCCATTCCGCAGATGGCGGTTCTGCGCGATGCGCAGGGCAATGCGCAGGTCTATGTCGTCCGTGATGACGACACCGTGGAGCTCCGCCCCCTCCAGCTAGGCCCGACGGTCGGCAACCGCTGGATCGTGGATGGTGGGTTGCAGGCTGGCGAGCGTGTCGTGGTGGTCGGTTCCCAGAAACTTTTCCCGGATGCCAAGGTCGTGCCGCAGCAGTGGTCGCAGGCCGAAAACAGCGCGAACTGAGGACGTCAGATGCCGCATTTCTTCATCACGAGGCCTGTCTTCGCCTGGGTGATCGCGATTTTCATCGTGCTCGCCGGTGTGCTGGCGTTGCCCTCCATCCCGATCTCGCAATATCCGCGCGTGGCTCCGCCGCAGATTCAGATTTCCACCAGCTATACCGGCGCCTCGCCGGAGGAAATCTACCAGTCCGTCGCCCGTCCGATCGAGGAAGAGCTGAACGGCATCAGCGGGATCATGTATTTCGAATCCACCTCGGATACTTCCGGCCGGATCTCGATCACCGCCACCTTCACCCCGGAAACGGATGTCGGCAGTGCGCAGGTGGACGTGCAGAACGCGGTTGCCCGGGTGCAGCCGCGGCTGCCCTCGCAGGTCGTGAGCCAGGGGATTACCGTACGGGAGGCCGGTGCGGGCTTCCTTCTCATGGTTGCGCTGACCTCCACCGACAACAGCTATGACGTGATTGGACTGGGCGACTATATCAACCGCAATATCGTCGGCGAGTTGCGGCGCATCAACGGCGTGGGCGAGGCGCAGATCTTTGCCGCGCAACGCGCCATGCGGGTCTGGCTGGACCCGGACAAGATGACCGGGCTCAATCTTTCCTCCGCGGATGTCGTGGCAGCGATCCGGGCACAGAACGCGCAGGTGGCGGCAGGTTCGGTCGGTGCTGCGCCGAACCCGATCAACCAGCAGCTTACTGCGACCGTTCTCATCAAGGGCCAGCTTTCCACGCCCGAGGAGTTCGGCGAGATCATCCTGCGCGCCAATCCCGACGGTTCCGCCGTCCGGCTCCGCGATGTCGCCCGGGTGGAGGAGGGGGGGGAGAGCTACACCTTCGCCTCGCGCCTGAACGGGCAGCCTTCCGCTGCCGTCGGCATTCAGCTTTCCACTACCGGCAATGCGCTGGCAACGTCCGAGGCCGTCCACGCCAAGATGGCTGAACTGTCCGCTTTCTTCCCGGAAGGTATCGAGTACTCGATCCCCTATGACACCTCTCCCTTCGTGCAGGCCTCCATCGAAAAGGTGATTCACACGCTGGTCGAGGCGGTCATTCTGGTGTTCCTTGTGATGTTCCTGTTCCTTCAGAACATCCGCTACACCGTTATTCCAACCATCGTCGTGCCGATTGCACTTTCCGGGACGCTCGCTGTGATGTGGGCGACGGGCTTTTCGGTGAACGTGCTGACCATGTTCGCGATGGTGTTGGCCATCGGCATTCTGGTGGACGACGCGATTGTCGTCATCGAGAACGTCGAGCGAATAATGGTCTCCGAGGGTCTGCCGCCCAAGGAAGCCACTGAAAAGGCCATGCACCAGATCACCGGCGCCATCGTCGGGATCACGCTGGTGCTGTCGGCCGTGTTCATCCCGATGGCCTTCTTCCCCGGCTCGACGGGCATCATCTACCGCCAGTTCGCTTTGACGATGGTGGTGTCGATCCTGTTCTCCGCTTTCCTCGCTCTTACCCTGACACCTGCGCTCTGCGCGACTTTCCTGAAACCCGTCAAGCATGACCATCATGCCAAGAAGGGGTTCTTCGGCTGGTTCAACCGGGGCTTCGACCGGACGACCGAGAGCTATACAGGCGGCGTGCGGCGGGTGGTGAACAGGCCATGGCCGATGATGCTGGTTTACGTGATCCTCTGCGCGGCGGTCGGTTACGGCTTCCTCCAACTGCCGACCTCCTTCCTGCCGAACGAGGATCAGGGCTTCATCATCACCGATGTGCAGGCACCTCCCGCGGCCTCCGCCAACCGTACGAGCGCGGTGCTGGAGACAGCGGAGGGCATCTTCAGCGAGATGCCGGAGGTCGAGAACGTGGTCAGCATTCGCGGCTTCTCCTTCTCCGGCTCGGGGGAGAATGCGGGGCTGATGTTCGTTACCTTCAAGGACTGGGCTGAACGGGATCGGTCGGCTCAGCAGATCGCCAACGCCGCGAACGCGCAACTTTTCGCGGTGGAAGACGCCCGCGCCTTTGCCCTGTCGCCGCCTGCCATCCAAGGCTTCGGAACGGCCTCGGGTTTCAGCTTCCGCCTTCAGGACAGGGTGGGTCACGGCCAGCAGGCGCTGCAGGCGGCGGCCAATCAACTCATGAGCATGGCGGGCGAAAGCCCGATCCTTGCCGGTCTTCGGACGGAGGGGCTACCGGACGCGGCACAGGTGCAGGTTACGATCGACCGGGAAAAGGCGAATACCTTCGGTGTGACCTTCGCCGACATCTCCGCTACCATCTCGCAATATCTGGGGTCGCTCTATGTCAACGACTTTCCGAACAACGGGCGGATGCAGCGCGTGATGGTGCAGGCGGGTGAGTCCGCCCGCATGCAGGCGGAGGGGCTTCTCAATCTGACGGTGCGCAACAGCCACGGCGGCATGGTGCCCTTCTCCTCCTTCGCGACGCTGCACTGGGAGCGGGGTCCGGCGCAGGTGGTGGGCTACAACGCCTATCCCTCCATTCGCATCGCCGGTCAGGCTGCACCCGGCTATTCCTCTGGCGCCGCGATCGCGGAGATGGAGCGGCTGGCGGGTGAACTGCCGGAAGGCTTCGGATACGAATGGACAGGACAGTCGCTGGAGGAGATCTCCTCGGGTAACGCCTCCGCCCTTCTGTTCGGCATGTCGATCCTGTTCGTGTTCCTGCTGCTCGCCGCGCTTTACGAAAGCTGGTCGATCCCGATCTCGGTTATGCTCGTCGTGCCACTGGGGGTCATCGGCTGCGTGATCGCGGTGATGCTGCGAGACATGCCGAACGACGTATATTTCAAGGTGGGTCTCATCGCGATCATCGGTCTCTCTGCCAAGAACGCGATTCTCATCGTGGAATTCGCGAAGGGGCTGCGGGAAGAGGGCAAGACCGCGCTAGAGGCGGCGGTGGAGGCGGCGAAGTTGCGCTTCCGCCCGATCCTGATGACCTCGCTCGCCTTTACGCTGGGCGTGGTGCCGCTCGCCATCGCCACAGGGCCTTCGGCGGCCAGCCAGAATGCCATCGGCACGGCGGTGATCGGGGGCATGATCGCCGCGACCGTGCTGGCCGTGTTTTTCGTGCCGGTATTCTTCGTGGTGGTCATGGCGCTCTTCGAGCGTCGCAGGAAGGCGCCCGCTGCAGCCTGAGTGCTTGGCCGGCAACGCTGTCGGCCCCATACTCCACAGGGCGTCCGGGGAACCGGGCGCCTCTTTCGTTTCCGGGAGCCGTCCATGATGCGCCGTATCCTTGTCGCCGGAACCTGCCTGCTTCTCATCCTGTTATCGGTCTGGCAGGCGAGGTGCATCGCGCTCCGACACTATCTGGAGGCGGACCGGCAGCGGGCCGAAACGGCGCTCCGGCTTACCACGGGGGCGATGACCGGATATCTCGCGCGCTACGAAGTTGCGCCCGAGTTGCTTGCCGCTCTGGATCAGGTGCAGGCGCTGGCGGCCGATCCCGACAACCCTGCCCGCGCCGCCGAGATAAACACGATGCTTACGGAGCGGAATGCCGCGCTTCAGGCATCCGACATCTATGTCATAGGGCGTGACGGCGTGACACTGGCCGCCAGTAACCACGACCGGCCCGACAGTTTCGTGGGCCAGAACTTCAGCTACCGGCCCTATTTTCAGGACGCGATCTCCGGGCGGCTCGCGCGGTTCTACGGGATCGGCACTACATCCGGCCTCCGGGGATACTACTTCTCCGCGCCGATCCGCCTGGGTGGGGATATCCTGGGCGTGGTCACGGTGAAGATCGGCCTCGACGCGCTGGAGGAGAGTTGGTCGGGCAGCGAATATCGTATTTTCGTCACCGATCCCGAGGGCGTCGTGTTCATGTCCTCGGTGCCGGAGTGGCTCTACGGAGGCCTCATGCCGCTGACGCAGGACAGGGTGGCGCGGGAGGAAGCCTCCCGCCGTTATGCGGGGGAGCGGCTCTTTCCCCTTCCGCTCACGCGGCACTCGGCGGTGGCGGTAGAGACGCTGCGCGAGACGGGCGGACAGCGCAACGACTACACTGCTGTGGCGCAGGTCTCGTCCGACGCTGGCTGGCAGGTTCATGTCCTGCTCGACAGCGCCTCCGCCCGGGCACAGGCAGCGCTTGCGGCACTGGCAACGGGGCTTCTGATCTGCCTGCTGCTTTCCGCGGCCATTGTCCTCTGGCAGCGTAGTGCAGGCCAGCGGGAACGGCTGGCGCTGCAGGAACGCGCCCGTGCGCATCTGGAGCACCGTGTCGCACGCCGGACATCCGCGCTCAATGCCGCGAACCTTCGGCTGGAGGCGGAGATCGCGGAGCGCCGGGAGACGGAGAACGAGCTTCGCCGCACACAGGCGAGCCTCGTTCAGGCGGGCAAGCTCGCCGCACTGGGTCAGATGGCCGCCGCCCTGTCTCACGAACTCAACCAGCCGCTGGCTGCGGCGCGGAACTACGCCGATAACGCGATGACCCTGATCGACAGGCAGGATCTTCCCCGCGCGCGCGACAACGTGGGGCGTATCCATGCTCTTGTGGATCGCATGACTTCCATCGGCCAGCACCTCCGCAACATCGCCCGGAACCCGGAGGAGAAGCTCGGACCGGTCGATCTCGCGTCGCTCATGGACGAAACCCGCGCCATCGTCGCCCCCCGGCTGGAGGCGACGGGCGCTGAGCTGGAAGTCGAGATCACGCCCGATCTTCCTGCGCTCCGTGCCGGGGCGACGCGCCTTCAACAGGTGCTGGTCAATCTTATTGGCAATGCCGCTGACGCGGCTGCGGAAGCGGAGGACCGCCGCATCCGTTTGACGGCACGTGTGGAAGATGGCCTTGCCGTCATCCGGGTGCGGGATCACGGGCCGGGGGTGCCCGCGGCGATCATCGACCGGATCTTCGATCCGTTCTTCACCACGAAGCGGGTGGGGGCGGGCCTTGGGCTGGGTCTTTCCATCTCCTATAACATCGTCAAGGATTTCGGCGGCGATCTCCGGGTGACGAACACCGGCGACGGCGCGGAATTCGCAGTCATCTTGAACGTGGCGGAGCGACGGGGAGCGGCGGCGTGAGCATTATGCGGATATTGCTGGCCGACGACGATGCGGAGATGCGTCATTCCACGGCGGAAGGGCTGGACCTTGCAGGTTTCCAGGTGGAGGCATTTGCCTCCGCCGAGGAGGTTCTGGCCCTTGCGGCACCCGGGTTCAACGGCGTCATCGCCAGCGACATCCGCATGCCCGGCATGGATGGCATGACCCTTCTGGATCGCGTGCGGGAGATCGACGCGGAAATCCCCGTGATCCTCATCACCGGCCATGCGGAGGTGCAGCTCGCCGTCGAGGCCATGCGGCGCGGTGCCTACGACTTCATTGAGAAGCCCTTCACCATGCAGTCGCTGGTCGCGGTGCTGCGCCGCGCGCTCGACCATCGGGGGCTGGTGCTGGAGAATCGACGACTCCGTGCGGCTGCGGGCAAGCGGGACGATATCGAAACCCGCGTGCCGGGCCGCTCTCAGGGGATGGTGGACCTGCGCTACCGGCTACGCGCCATCGGCGCCTCGGACGCCGACGCGCTCATCATCGGGCCGACGGGGGCAGGCAAGGAGGTCGTCGCGCGGGCGATGCACGACCTGTCCTCCCGCGCGCAGCGGCCCTTTATCGCGATCGATTGTGCCGCCTTGCCCGTGACGCTGATCGAAAGCGAGCTGTTCGGCCATGAGATCGGCGCCTTTCCGGGGGCGCTGCGGTCGCGGTTCGGAAAGTTCGAACATGCCCGCGGGGGGACGATCCTGCTCGATGAGATCGGCTCCATGCCCTTTGATCTTCAGGCCAAGCTGCTGCGGGTGCTGGAGGCGCGGGTCATCACCCGGCTGGGGTCGCACGATGCCATTCCACTCGATGTCCGCTTCATTGCCACCAGCAAGGTCGATCTGGCGGAGGAGGTGGCTGCAGGCCGCTTCCGGGAGGATCTCTACTACCGGCTGAACGTCGCGACGATCCGGCTGCCTTCATTGGCGGAGCGCCGGGAGGATATACCGCTCCTCTTCCTCCACCTTGCGCGCGAAGCGGCGGCGCGGCATGGCGTGGCGGAGCGAGAGTCTCCGCCTGGTCTGCTGGCCACGCTCTCCAGCCGCGACTGGCCCGGAAATGTGCGCGAACTGCGCAATGCCGCTGAACGCTTCGTGCTCGGCATCGAGGGCATGGAGAGTGCGGCGGGCGAGGGCGCCCGGCTGTCGGATCGGGTGGCGCAATTCGAGCGGAGCCTCATATCCGGCGCGATCAGTGCAAACGGGGGCCGGTTGAAGCCTGTCTATGAAGCGCTCGGGATTTCTCGCAAGACGCTCTATGAGAAGATGCAGAAATATGGTCTGGACAGAAAGCTTTTGTCGGAAACGGCAGAGGGCGCGGAGCTGGAACCCGAATTTTCCGTCCGGCAATAAAGTTCTGTTGGCATGTCGTTTCCGCAGTATCCGCCTTTCCCCAAGGGTGCGGCCAATCGGCGCCGCTGAGGAGAGTTACCAGACAAGGCAATCATCCGCCGCTTGGCGATGATTATCGGTTTGGCAATTGCCGCAAGACTAGCCCATGCGGCAGATCACGATGATCGTGCCCTTCTAGCAAGCTGCCGAAAAAGTCCCGAAATGCAGGCCTAGGTGCCGGAAATCGAAAAATCGGCCCGGAATTGCCTGGAAGTATATGGATTTCCGGTTGGATTTCGTCAGATGATGAACGATTTCCGCTCCAAAACGGGCCAAAAAGCGTTTTTCAGCAGCCTGCTAAGCGTGTGGTCCGATCAATACAGTCGCGCGGCTCGTGTGGCCGCGATCGCTCGGGATGGTGCAAAGCTGACGGCGCTGATGATCATTCGGCTCATCGTTCCCGGCCCCAATGTGGCGACGGAGCAACCCGCGCCCGGCTGAGGGATGATCGCTTCGATCTGACCCTGCAACTTGATGCTTGTCATACTGAACGTACCGCTGATCGGGCTGTTGGCAAAGGGTGTCTTGTCGCCTGCCGTTTTTCTCATCATGGTCTCACGCTTCAGTCGGTGCTTATGGTGTAGTCTCCAAAGACCTTCGCCTCTATGTCGTCGCGGCCTCTGCTCTCCCCGCCTTATGTCATGGCCATGCTGGGGCTGGTGCCCGCGCTGCTGGCCCGGGCTTCGTCTTCAGTCCCATGATCGAGGGGCGCCTGCGTCGACCGTGATCCTGTTGCGGGGCGATCCCATGACATCCGTCAACCGGCCGATGGGTATGAAGCTGCTGCCGCTGGCCTTGCTGGTCCTGCCCAATATCCACTGCAATCGGGAAGAGGTGCGCGGGCAGGAACGAACTCGATCCGGTTCTGCTTCGGGCTAGGGTCTTTTCCCCGGTGCCGGGCCTGTGGTAGCACGGGCCCGGATTTTCCCGGAGAGATGACATGGACGGTTTGGACGCACTGAGGGGCAGGTATCTCGACGGCATCGCCGGGGCGTCGGATGAGTCGTCGCTGGAGGATATCCGCCTTGCCGCGCTGGGCAAGAAGGGCGAGATCAGTCTGAAGATGCGCGAACTGGGCAAGATGACCCCGGAGGAACGCCAGACCACCGGCGCCGCGCTGAACCGCCTGAAGGACGAGATCGATGCCGCCCTTCGCGCCCGCAAGACCGCTCTTGGCGATGCGGCGCTCGACGCCCGGCTGAAGGCGGAGTGGTTGGATGTCACCCTGCCCGGCCGCCCGCGCCGTCAGGGCACGATCCATCCCGTGAGCCAGGTGACGGAGGAGGTCACCGCCATCTTCGCCGACATGGGCTTCGCCGTGGCGGAAGGCCCGCAGGTGGAGAGCGACTGGTACAATTTCGACGCGCTGAACATCGCGCCGGAGCACCCCGCCCGGCAAGAGCATGACACGTTCTTCATGGCGCGCGATCCGGGCGACAACCGTCCGCCGAACGTGCTGCGGACCCATACCTCGCCCGTGCAGATCCGCGCGATGCAGGAACGGGGCGCCCCGCTTCGCGTCATCTGTCCGGGGCGCGTCTATCGCATGGACATGGATCAGACCCACACGCCGATGTTCCATCAGGTCGAGGGGCTGGCGCTCGGCCGCGACATCAACATGGCCAACCTCAAATGGGTGCTGGAGGAGTTCTGCCGCGCCTTCTTCGAGGTGGACAGCGTGGAACTGCGCTTCCGCGCCTCGCACTTCCCCTTCACTGAACCCTCGGCGGAGGTCGATATCCGCTGCTCCTGGGAGGGTGGCCAGCTCAAGATCGGCGAAGGCGACTCGTGGCTCGAAATCCTCGGCTCCGGCATGGTCCATCCGAAGGTTCTGGCCGCCGGCGGCATCGACCCGAACGAATGGCAGGGCTTCGCCTTCGGCATGGGCATCGACCGGATCGCCATGCTGAAATACGGCATCCCCGACCTGCGCGCTTTCTTCGAGAGCGACCTGCGGTGGCTCAGGCACTACGGCTTCGCTGCGCTCGACGTGCCGGGGATTGTGGGCGGGTTGAGCAGGTGAGACGCTCAGGGAAATGATATTCGGAAAGTTTGGCATTCAGCTCGGTTCGAGCAATCTGGATTTGGAATCCAATCAGATTGGCTGGGAACGTGCAAAAGCTATCTTTGAATCATTCTTTTCCCTGATTGAGGCCGGCGTGGTTTTGGGAGCCCTAAGAGCAGCCATGTCCCAGTTGGATTCGTGGACGCTGACGGCGCTTTGGATCTCAGGGTATACTGCACTGGCTCTGTATGTTCTAACGGGAGCGAGTTATTTTGTTGCGGCCTCCTATGCCCATTTCGGATGGTCCGGCGAAAATCGATGGGTAAAGCGTTCCTTCAGAACAATAACGGCTCTTATTGCTTTGGCTGTTCCCTACGTGGTTGATGGCCTCGCCTCACAAGCAATTACGGCTGCCTTGAAGTAGCAAAGGTTGGGTGCCCGGTGGGCTTGATGGAAAGAAAAATATGAAATTCACCCTCTCCTGGCTGAAAGACCATCTCGACACCACGGCCACCGTCGAGGAAATCGCCGAGACGCTGACCGATCTCGGGCTTGAGGTGGAGGAGGTCTCGAACCCCGCCGCCCGGCTGAAACCCTTCACGCTGGCGAAGGTGCTTCATGCCGAGCAGCATCCCGATGCCGACCGGCTCCGCGTCTGTCGTGTACTGACGGATGAGGGCGAGAAGCAGATCGTCTGCGGTGCGCCCAATGCGCGGGCGGGGATCACCGTCGTGCTGGTGAAGCCCGGTGACTATGTGCCGGGGCTCGACATCACGCTCGGCGTGGGCAAGATCCGCGGCGTGGAAAGCCATGGCATGATGGCCTCCGAACGCGAGCTGGAACTGTCGGACGAGCATGACGGGATCATCGAACTTCCCTCTGGCGGCGTCGGCGAGAAGTTCGTGGACTGGCTGGCAGAGAACCGCCCAGGCGCGGTCGACCCGATGTTCCATATCAAGATCACCCCCAACCGGCCCGATGCGCTGGGCGTGCGGGGCGTTGCGCGCGATCTGGCGGCGCGGGGCCTTGGAACGCTGAAGCCGCTGGCCGTCGAAAAGGTGCCGGGCGCTTTCCCGAACCCGATCCCGGTGAGCATCGATAGCAATACGCTGCCCTTCTGCCCGCTCTTTGCCGGGCGGGTGATCCGCGGGGTGAAGAACGGCCCTTCGCCCGCATGGATGCAGTCGCGGCTGAAGGCCATCGGTCTGCGGCCCATTTCCGCGCTGGTGGACATCACCAATTACTTCACCTTCGATCTGAACCGCCCGCTGCATGTCTTCGACGCGGACAAGGTGAAGGGCACGCTCACCGTGCGCTCGGCCCGGGAGGGGGAAGAGCTGCTGGCGCTCGACGGCAAGAGCTACGCCCTGACGCCCGGCATCACGGTGATCTCCGATGATGCCGGTGTGGAGAGCCTGGGTGGTGTCATGGGGGGCGAGGCTTCGGGCTGCACGGAGGAGACGGTCAGCGTCTATCTGGAGGCTGCGTATTTCGACCCGATCCGCACGGCGACGACGGGTCGCGCGCTCAAGATCATCTCGGACGCGCGCTACCGGTTCGAGCGAGGCATCGACCCGGCCTTCACGCTGGAGGGGATGGAGCTTGCGACGCGCATGATCCTCGACCTCTGCGGGGGTGAGGCGTCGGAGGTGCAGGTCGCCGGCGCGGTCCCCGACACCGCCCGCGCCTATCGCTGGCAGCCGGAGCGGATCATCAGCCTTGTTGGCATGGATATCCCCGCGACGGAGCAGAAGCGTACGCTGGAGGCGCTCGGCTTCACCTTCACGGGCGATATGGCCAGTCCCCCCTCCTGGCGCCCCGACGTGCTGGGAGAAGCCGATCTGGTGGAAGAGGTCGCGCGCGTGGCCTCCCTCACCAAGCTGCGGGGTCAGCCCCTGCCGCGGGCGACGGCGGGGGTGCCCAAGCCGATCCTCTCCCCCCGGCAACGGCGGGAGGGCGCGGCGCGGCGTACGGCTGCGACGCTCGGCTACAATGAATGCGTGACCTACAGTTTCATCTCCGAAGCGGCGGCGAAGTTGTTCGGCGGCGCCGCTCCGGCCACGCGAGTGGACAATCCGATCTCCTCGGCCATGACGCATCTGCGCCCGTCGCTCCTTCCCGGGCTTCTGGAGGCTGCGGCACGCAATCAGGCGCGCGGTTTCGCCGATCTGGCGTTCTTCGAAGTCGGGCCGGTGTTCACCGGCGGCGAACCGGGTGAGCAGGCGACGGAGATCTCTGGACTTCTGGTGGGCGAGGCTGTCGGGCGCGATGTGCATGGCGGCCGGCGCGGCTTCGACGTGTATGACGCCAAGGCGGATGCAGAGGCGATCCTGTCGGCAGCAGGCGCGCCGCAGCGGGTGCAGATCAGCCGCGACGCGGGCGACGCCTTCCATCCCGGTCGGTCCGGCCGCATCGGCCTTGGCAAGAACGCCATCGCCACTTTCGGCGAGGTGCATCCCCGCATCCTGCGCGCCTTCGACGTGAAGGGCCCGGCGGTCGCCTTTACCGTTCATCTCGATGCGATCCCGCTGCCGCGCGGCAAGGGCACGACGCGCCCTGCGCTCGTGCTCTCGGATCTGCAGGCAGTGGAGCGGGACTTCGCCTTCGTGATTGACAGCTCCGTGGAGGCCCTGACGCTCGTCAATGCCGCGCAGGGAGCGGACAAGGCACTGATTGGAGAAGTGCGCGTATTCGACGAATTCTCCGGCGAGAAGGCGGAGGCGCAGATGGGCGCGGGCAAGAAGAGCCTCGCCATCACCGTGCGCCTCCAGCCCAAGGATCGCACCTTGACGGAGGAAGAGATCGCTGCGGTTTCCGCCAAGATCGTGGAGAAGGTCGCGAAGGCCACGGGCGGTGCGTTGCGCGGCTGACCTGACCGCCACCCCGTCCGGCCCTCTGGCCGGGCGGGGAGACGCCCGCGACCGGCGCAAATGTCGCGCAGCCTTGAAGACCGGCGTGGGATGACGCACATCTGGCCCGTGCAACAAGCCCGGATGATGCAATGAAAATCGCCCACCGTGAGATCGGACCCGGCCAGCCGCCGCTGGTGATCGCCGAGATCGGGATCAACCATGGCGGCAGCCTCGCCGTCGCCAAGGAGATGGTCCGCCTCGCCGCCGCTTCGGGCTGCGAATGCATCAAGCACCAGACGCACATCATCGAAGACGAGATGACGGAGGAGGCGAAGTCCATCTTCCCGCCGAATGCCGACGTCTCGATCTGGGAGGTGATGGAGCGAAACGCCTTGAGCCGCGAGGACGAGATCGCGCTCAAGAATTATACCGAAGGGCTGGGGATGATCTATCTCTCCACGCCCTTCTCCCGCGCGGCGGCTGACTTCCTTCACGACATCGGTGTGCCCGCTTTCAAGATCGGCTCTGGTGAGGCCGACAACCTGCCGCTCATCCGCCACATCGCCCGTTTCGGCAAGCCGGTCATCATGTCCACCGGGATGCAGACGATCCAGTCGGTCAGCGCCTCTGTGCGGATACTCGACGAAGCCGGGATCGAGTACGCGCTGCTCGAATGCACGAATCTCTATCCCTCCCCGGCGGAGATCGTGTCTCTTAAGGGCGTGACGGAATTGCGCGCTGCCTTCCCGAAGGCGGTCGTGGGTTTTTCCGACCATTCCATCGGGCCGGAGATGGCCCTGGCCTCCGTGGCCCTCGGTGCCTGTATTCTGGAGCGGCATTATACCGATACGCGCTATCGCATCGGGCCGGACATCATCAACTCCATGGACCCGGCGGAGCTGCGCTTCCTCATCGACCGATCACGGGAGATATGGATTGCCGCGAACAACCCGAAGGAACGCACGCAGGCGGAGGAATCCGTCTACGCCTTTGCACGCGGCAGCGTGGTGGCGGATCGCGATCTTCCCGAAGGCCATGTCCTCGCGGAGGCCGATATCTGGGCCCGCCGCCCCGGCTCGGGCGAAATTCCCGCCTATGAGTTCGATAGCGTGGTGGGCAAGCGGCTGACCCGCGCCGTCACCCGCAACACGCAACTGAAATGGGCGGACCTCGCATGAGTCTCACGCGCGCCGATATGGGCTGCTGGCTCATCAACCTGCCCCGCGCGGTGGAGCGGCGGCGGAAGATGGAGGCGCAGCTTGCGGGGATGGACCTGCCCTATACCGTTTTCGATGGTGTGGATGGCAGGGCGCGGGCGGAGGAGCTCCTGAAGACCGTCGATCTGGAGCAGTTCGAACGCAATCTGGGCCGCCGGATACTGATGGGCGGGATCGGCTGCTACCATTCGCATCTGGGTGTCTGGGGGGAATTTCTGGCCTCAGACAAGAAGGTCGCGTTGATCCTTGAGGATGACGTGGTGTTCCACGACGATTTCCTCTCTGCCGTCGATCTTGCGCTGGAGCATGACGGCGCGTGGGACATCCTGAAGCTCAACCGGATCCGGGCCAAGATGCCGATTTGTCAGGGCAGGATCGGCCCGTATCACGTCAACGCCTATCTCGGTCCCGCAACCGGGACTGGAGCATATCTGGTAAAGCGAGAGGTGATCGAGCGCCTTCGCCCGGAAATGATTCCAATAACACGCGCCACGGACCATGAGATTAACCGCTTCTTCATTCATGATTATCGGCTGTTCGGTCTGGAACCCTTCCCCAGCCATGTGGACGATGGCGGCCAAAGCCTTATCACCGGCTCCGGTTTCGCGGATGTGACGCGCCTGAAATGGTATCAGCGTCTTCCCTATTACCGATTGAAAGCTGCCAATTACTTTCGTCGTGGCTGGTGGTTGCTGAAGAAGGGCTATCTCTGGCCGCGCTGCGGGCGTCAACTTTAAGGGTGTTGCATTGGAAACACATGCGTGCTGAAACCTGAAAGTTGAATTCAGCCAAAGGTTGCTTGAAATAAAAATCAATACGCTATCCGTTGCAGACCTCATTATGGGTGCCGGAGCGCGTTTATTTTTGGCAACGATGGTTCTGTGGCAATGGCGGACGAGTTTTATGAAATTTCCTCGGTTTCCCTGCCGGAAGATTTCGAGACGTTCAGGCACCCGCCTGCGAGAACCCGGATCAGTGAACCCCAGTTCTGGGATGGATATGACAGGACGACGCTGATCTACGATGCCGTGTATATCGCCGACGATAATATCCTGCGGATCTGCTGTCCAAACCCTGTAAATCTTGCACCTATATTGCTGCACGGCACCTTTTCCATAGATGGAACTGGCGCAAGACCTGAGAGATTACGTCGACAGGGACAGTTCTGGACGCTGGATTTCCGGGTTTCTGCGAGTCCGAAAAGGTTCGGGCTTCGGTATCGGCATTTATCCTTTGATGCTCCGCTTAATGCGACAAATGGTCGCGATTTTGCGGGGAAGAATTGCCTCTATTCCATGGTGAAGAATGGGGACGCGAAATGGATTCACGACTGGGCGCTGTTTCACCGAAATGCCCACGGGGCTAATGCGGCTGTCGTCGTGAATAACGGGAGCAAGGATTTCACCAGCGCTGATATCGCTGTCGCCCTTCGTGATGCGGGACTGACGACGGTGCGAGTAGTGGAGGCGCCGCTTCGCTACGGTCCGGTTTCGGGCGCGCGGCGGGGACTGGGCCGGGCGAAGTTTCTTCAGGTCGCAATGATGAACCATATGCGGGATACGCTGCTTCGCGATGCCCGCGCGGTTCTCCCCGTCGATATCGACGAACTGGTGGTTTCGGAAACCGGGGAAAGCATCTTCGATCATGCGGTTCGCAGCCGGAGCGGTTATGTCACCATCCCGGGCCGGTGGCGTCATTCCGGCGGGCAGGAGAGCCGGCCGCGTCACGCATCCCACCGCTTCCGTGACCCGCAGGAGGAGCGGTGTGAGCCGAAATACTGCATTGTTCCGGGGTCTGTCCTGGGACGCTGGGTCTGGGGTGTGCACAGCCTCGCGGCGGTTCCGCGGAACCTGTTTCGCGGCCGGGGCTTCCACTTTCTTCACTGCCGGCAGATTTCTACATCCTGGAAGTTCGCGCGCGCCTTCGATGCCGACCGGGCGCTCGAGGCCGATCCGGCCGCCGGGGTGGTGCTGGGGCGATTACTCCCCCCGATGTCTTCAGAAGCACCCCCAATGCGTGCCGCCCGCGAAGACGCGGCCTAGACCTCCTCTCCCGAGACGCCATATTGGGGGCCGCGAACGGCGCTGAGGGAACGCATGGCTGTGAAATCTGGATTGGGCTGGCGCGGCAAGGCGCTGCGGGAGATCAACCGGCTGCGTCATCAGGTGACCGATGCGTTGAGTGTTCTACCCGATCGCTCTGCCACTCGGCGGCATGACGCGCGGTTCCAGGCGGCGGTGAAACTTCAGAAGGGTAGACAGGTGGCCGGGAGCCGGGTGGCGCTGGTGCTGCTCTATCAGCCCGCGGGCATTGCCCCCTCGACACTCGCGATGCTCGATCATCTGCTCGGGCGGGGCTACGTGCCGCTGGTGGTTTCCAACGCCCCGCTGGGCGGGGATGAGGAGGCTGTCCTAGCCCGTTCTGCCTTTGTCATGGAGCGCCCGAACTTCGGTTATGATTTCGGCGGCTATCGGGACGGGCTGAGAGTGCTGGAGGAGCAGGGGCTTGACCCGGAGTGGCTGCTTATCCTCAACGACAGTATCTGGTTCCCGCTGCGTGAGGATGAGACGATGATCGCGCGGATGGAGTCCTCCGGCAGTCCCTTTCTTGGCGCGATGTATGAGTTGAAGGGCAATCGCGTGCATCGCTCCCATTACGAAAGCTACTTCTTCCTCGTCTCCCGCGCGGCGCGGCGAAGCACGGCTTTCAGGAACTACTGGCGCGATTACCTGATGTCCTCCACCAAGCGGAAGGTGCTCCAGCGGGGCGAGAAGGGCTTTTCGCAGGCGATGTTTGCAGGCGGCTTTGCCCCCTCCGGGCTCGCCTCGCGACAGGCGTTTCTGGACTATGCCGCGACGGCGGATGACGGCTGGCTGCGCAAGACGCTCGACTACGCTGCCTATTCGGAAGATGTGCTGGAGCAGGAGCGGGATGCGATCCTCGCGCTGCCCGATGGAGATGGTTTTCGTGATCGGGCGCGGAACCATATCCGGCGCGCTTCCGCGGGCGGCACCTATCACGACACGTTCCACTGGGGGGCTGCGGTCCTGTTCGGCCTGTCTTTCATGAAGAAGCGCAACCGGGCCCAGACGGTGGAGATGCGGCGGCAGTATCTCCGCGCCGTCGCGGCGGGTGATCTGGCCCCGCCGTTACCGGTCATGCTTGCCGAGATCAGGGCTTCCGTGCCAGAGGGCAGGGCATGACCCGCTCGCTCCTCTTCGTCACCGGCACGCGCGCCGATTTCGGCAAGCTCGAACCGCTCGCCGTCGCGGCGCGGGATGCGGGCTTCCGCGTGTCCTTCTTCGTGACCGGCATGCATATGATGGACCGCTACGGGCGCACGAAGATAGAGGTGCATCGTCTTGCCGGCGTCGAGGTGTTCGAGTTCCTGAACCAGCGGGAGGGCGATCCGCAGGACATGATCCTTGCCAAGACCGTCGTCGGCTTTTCCGATTTCCTGGCGGAGCACCGGCCCGATCTCGTCATCGTCCACGGTGACCGGGTGGAAGCGCTGGCCTGCGCGCTGGTCTGCGCGACGAATTACGTCCGCTGCGCCCATATCGAAGGGGGAGAGGTGTCGGGGACGATCGACGAGATCTTCCGCCACTGCAACACCAAGCTCGCCTGGTGCCATTTCGTTTCCTCCGAGCAGGCAAAGGCGCGGGTCATGGCGCTGGGGGAGGCGCCGGAGGCGATCTATGTCATCGGCTCGCCCGAACTCGACAAGCATGGCGCACCCTCCGGCGTGACGCTGGCGGAGGTGAAGGCGCGCTACGACATTCCCTTCGCGGACTACGGGATCGCGGTGTTCCACCCTGTCACCTCCGAAGCGGCGACCATCGGCCTGCAGGCGGAGACGCTGTTCGGAGCATTGGCGGAGTCGCAGCGGAATTTCGTCGTCATCCTGCCCAACAACGATCCCGGATCGGAGGATATCTTCCGCGCCATCGACCGGCTTCCGGCGGAGCGCTTCCGGCGCATCCCGTCCATGCGATTCGCCTATTTTTCCGAGCTTATGAAAAACGCGGCCTGTCTCGTCGGCAATTCATCGGCAGGGGTGCGGGAGGCACCGTTTCTCGGCATTCCGTCGCTGGATGTCGGTACCCGGCAGACCAACCGCTCGGACGCTCCCTCCATCGTCCATACGCCTTCGGATCGGGCCGCCATCCTCGATTTTCTCACCACCGAGTGGGGACGCCGGTTTCCACCGGACACGGCATTTGGCGAAGGCCGAGCAGCGGATCGTTTCGTGGCAATCCTGAATGATGAGAGCTTCTGGGCGCGTGACTTCCAGAAAGCCTTCCGCGACGTTGGCTGATCTGGGGAAAAGCGTGGCGCAGCACACCGGCCTTGCCCTACGGGTCTACCTTGCCGCTTCCGCGCTCATGGCCCCGCTGGCGCGGCGTCACCTGAAGAAGCGCCTCGCTCGCGGCAAGGAGGAGCCGGCCCGCTGGCGCGAGAAGCTGGGAGAGGCCAGCGTGCCCCGCCCGGAAGGGGTGCTCGTCTGGATGCACGCCGTGGGCGTGGGGGAACTTCTGGCGCTGCCGGGGCTGGTCAACCGTATCCGAGCGCTCCGGCCCGATGTGACGGTGCTTCTCACCTCCTCCTCCCGCACTTCGGCGGAGGCGATTGCTAGGAACCTGCCTGCCGGTGCGATCCATCAGTATCTGCCTCTGGACGCCCTGCCTTTTGTGCGTGCTTTTCTGGATCACTGGCGACCCGACCTATCGGTCTGGGCGGAGCGCGACGTGTGGCCGGCATTCATTTGGGAGATCGCGCGGCGTGATGTTCCGCTGGCCATCGTCAACGGCAAGATGAGTGCGGCCTCCTTTCGGCAGAAGGCGCGGGCCCGGGCGCTGTTCTCCGATCTCTACACCCGCTTCGCCTTCATCGGTGCGCAGGAGGAGGAGAGTGCGCGTCATTTCGCAGCTTTCGGCGGGGAGCCCTCGCGCATCCATGTCACCGGTTCGCTGAAATCGGCGGCCCCACCGCTCGCGGATCAGCCGGAAAGCCGCCATGGTGTGGAAAACGACCTTGTTGGTCACCGTGTCTGGCTCGCGGCCTCCACGCATCCGGGCGATGAAGGGGCGGTGATCGAAGCGCACCAAAGGCTTCTCCAGCGCGATCCCGGTGCAGTGCTGATCGTCGCGCCCCGCGCGCCGGAGCGCGCGCCGGAGGTGGTCGCGACCTGCCGCACCGCCGGTCTGGCGGCGGAGCTGCTTCCGCCCGACAACCGCCTGCCCGCTCGGGCGGAGGTCTATGTCGTGCAGCGCATCGGTCAGCTCGGCCTTTGGTATCGGGTGGCCGATACGGCATTCGTCGGTGGTTCCATCGCCGCTGTCGGTGGCCACAATCCCTATGAGGCGGCACGGCTGGACTGTGCAATACTGCACGGGCCCAACGTCTGGAATTTCGAGGACGATTACGATGTTTTCGACCGGGCGGGGGCCGCGCGGCTGACCCTTCATGCCGAAGCAGTAGCGGAGGCGCTTTCCGATCCTGCGACGCTTGCCATGCGACCCCGCGCCGCTGCGCTGGCCGAACGGGGAGAGGCGCAGCTTGACCGGACGGCCCGTGACCTCCTCGCGATGTTGGCTGTTCGATGACCCTACGCCAACGTCTCGCCCTCCGGGTCTACCGGGCGCTGTGGTATCCGGCCCTGCCTTTCGTGCGGGCCTATTTCCGGCGACGCGGTCGCCGGGATCCCGCCTATCTGGACCATATGGAGGAGCGTTTCGGGCTGGGCGAACCCTTTGCGGCAACGGTCTGGATCCATGCGGTGTCGCTCGGCGAACTGCGCTCGGCCGTCCCGTTGATTCGTGCCTTCCTTGACCGCGGAGAGCGGGTGATCATAACCCACCTGACCCCGGCGGGCCGGCGCGGCAGCGAAGCCGCCTTCGGCCAGGAGATCGCCGCGGGTGATGTCGCCGTACGCTATCTGCCGCTGGAACTTGCGGGTGCATGGCGGAGCTTTTTCCGCAACTGCCGCCCGCGTCTCGGCCTAGCGATGGAGATCGAGATCTGGCCCGTGATGATCGAGGAGGCCCGTCTGGCAGGTGTGCCGCTGTGGCTCGCCAACAGCCAGATACCGGAGCGGAGCTTTGCCCGCGCCTGCCGCTGGCTACCCTGGATCGGCCATCCCGTCCGGGGCGTGGCCGGGGTTCTGGCCAAATCGCGGATCATGGCGGAGCGGTTCCGCGCCCTCGGCGCGCCCAATGTGCATGTCGTGGGGGAGCTGCGCTTCGATCAGCCCATTCCCGCGCGCCTGACAGAGGCTGCCGCTCGGCTTCTCGACGGGCCAACCGGCATGATGCTTCGCGGTCGGCATGTCGTGGCGCTGGCCAGTGTGGTGGAAGGGGAGGACGATCTGTATCTCGCCGCCTATCGTCTCGTGCAGGAGCGGTTCCGGGCGGCGGGGCGGGTGCCGCCGCTCTTCATCCATATCCCTCGCGCGCCGGAGCGTTTTGCGCAGGTGGGCGACATGCTGGAGGCATCCGGCCAACGTGTCCTCCGGCGCTCCCGGGCCTTCGACGCGGACCTTGCCCTGACCGATCCGGAAGTGGCGGAGGCCGATATCCTGCTCGGTGATTCACTGGGAGAGATGTATTTCTACCTCGCCCTGTCCGATCTGGCGGTTGTGGGCGGAGGCTTCGTGGAGAAGGGGGCGCATAACGTGATCGAACCGCTGGCCCTGCGCAAGCCGGTGCTCGTCGGGCCGCATGTCTGGACGATCGAATATCCGGGGAGGGAGGCAGAGGCCGCGGGCGTGCTGCGCATCTGCCCGACGATCCCCGATCTCGCGCAGGCCATGGGTGATCTGCTGCTGGATCCCGCAGCGCTCGCCGCCATATCCCGTCGGACGGAGAGCTTCTTCGCCGACCACAGCGGCGCGACAGCGCGCAGCATGGCCATCCTCGAACCGCTGCTGGAGATCACGCCATGACGGACCTGCCGCTTATTGCCATCGTGCCCGTCCGGGGCGGCTCGAAAGGGCTGCCGGGTAAGAACGTTCGGCCGCTCGGGGGGGTGCCGCTCTACCGCCGCGCCGTGGAGCAGGGCCTCGCAGCGGGTGCGCAGGAAGTCATCGTCTCCACCGACATTCCCGAGATTCTGGCGGCACCGCAGCCCGGAACGCGGCTGATCGCCCGGCCCGATGCGCTTGCGGGCGATGGTGTGCCGATGGATCCGGTGTTGCTTCACGCGCTGCGCGACATAGGCCCTGCCCTTGTCGTGCTGTTGCAGGCCACGTCGCCGCTCCGGCAGGTGGAGGATATCAAGAGCGGCGTGAATGTCTGGCGGCAGGGAGGGTTCGACCTCGTCATGTCGGTAACGGAGGCACCTTCGACCATCCTGAAATACGGTCTTGCCGAGGGGGATCGTTTCGTGCCGGTCGCCCGGCCGGAATACTGCTTCATGAACCGTCAGCAGCTTCCTCTGGTCTGGCGGCCCAATGGCGCGGTTTATGTCTTCTCCGCCGACTGGTTCCGGCAGAACGGTGGGCTGGCGACGGATCGGATCGGCATGGTCCCGATGCCGGCGGAACGGTCGATGGATATCGACACGCTCGCCGATTTTGAACGCGCCGAGGCCGCACTTATCCGATCAGAGTGAAGAGACGAGGTGCCCGCCGTCCACCGGAATGGCTGCACCCGTGATATAGGCTGCCGCGTCGGAAGCCAGCAACAGCAACGGTCCGTCCAAATCCTGCATGTGGCCCAGCCTGCGCTGCGGGATCCGCTTGACCAACGCCTCTCCTGGGGGGGAGGCGAAGAAGTCGCGATTCATTTCCGTCTCAAAATATCCCGGGCAAATTGCGTTCACCCGGATGCCGTAGCGGGCCCATTCGAGCGCGAGAGCGGAGGAGAGCTGCACCACCCCCGCCTTGGACGCGGCGTAGGAGGCGACAGCCCCAGCAACGCGGACACCCAGAATCGAGGCCACGTTGATGATGGATCCGCCATGTTTCGCCTGCCGCATCCGCCGCGCCGCCGCCTGCGCCACGAGGAATACGCCACGCAGATTGGTATCGACGACACGGTCCCAATCCTCGGCGGTGATGTCCAGCGCGGGGCTGGGCATGCTGATACCGGCGTTATTCACCACGATCTGCGGTGCGAGGGCGAGGCCCGTGAAGCACTCGGTAATGGCTTCAGGTTGGGTAACATCGAGGGAGACGGCCTCGGCCTTGCCGCCCGCAGCCGCGATACGCTCGCACAGCTCCTCCAACGCTGCCGCGCGCCGGGCCGCGACGATGACATGCGCCCCGGCACCTGCAAGAAGCTCGGCGAAATGGGCGCCCAGCCCGCCCGACGCGCCGGTGATCAGTGCGGTTTTGCCCTTCAGATCCTCGAACATCCTCATCCCTTTCGCGGTTCTCCCTCCATCATCGCGATTGTCGGACGATTTTTCCAGCCCTGACGGAGAACTTCTACATGTAACTACGTACCAGCGCGCCGGAGATCAGCGTCCAGCCGTCAGCGACCACGAAGAAGGCCAGCTTGAAAGGCAATGCAACGATGGCCGGCGGAACCATCATCATCCCCATTGACATGAGGACCGCCGAAACGACGAGATCGATGATCAGGAACGGCAGAAAGATGACGAAGCCGATCTGGAAGGCGCGCGCGATCTCACTCAGCAGAAAGCTCGGCACGAGCAGGGGCAGCGGCGCTTCCATTGCGGGGGGGGGCGGCAGCCCCGGAGCGCGGAGCGCCGCCAGCTCCGCCAGGGTGGAGGGGTTCACGCGATGAGCCATGAAACCCTGAAACGGCCCGATGATGTGGGGAAGCGCTGCTTCCACCGTCGTTTCTCCGCGGGAGAGGGGACCTATTCCGGTTTCCCACGCCTCCGTCAGCACGGGATCCATGACGAACCAGCTCAGGAAAAGCGCGAGCGTCACCATGAGCATGTTCGGCGGTGCCTGCTGCAGGCCGATAGCCTGCCGAAGGATGGAAAGCACCGTGACGATGAAGGGAAAGCAGGTCACCGTGACCGCCAGGCCGGGCACCAGGCCCAGAAGGGTGATCACCGCGATGAGTTGCACCGCCCGCCCGGCGAGCGAGGCTCCATTCGCCGGGATCAGGCCGTCTTGGGCGAGGGCTGCCCCTGCGAACAGGGTGAACCCCGCGGTCCAGATGAGCAGCGCCGGATCAGGCGCCCCCCGCCACATCGATGACCTCCGTCAGCTTGACGGCGAGTTGGCCGGCCTGATCGCCTTCAAGCTCCTGAAGCTCACCGCGGGCGATCAGCCGCTCACCCACGTAAAGCTCCACGAGATCGTCCACGCGCCGGTCCAGCGGCAGGACGGTATCTTGCTGAAGGCGGAGCAGGTCGCGCACCAGCGGGCGTGCCTTTCCGACCGATACGGTGATCTCGATGGGGATCTGTCCAAACAGGCGCTGCTCGGGAAAAGCCTTGTCATCCATGGGCGCGAAGCTCCGGTCTTTGGGGGTATTGATTGCGGATTTCCTCGGTCAGCCTGCGGGTGAGGCCGTCGAGATCGAAGAGCGTCTCCGCCGCGGAGCGCAGGACACACTGGCCGGGCAGGAGGGTGTCGTCGGCGACGATCTGGAAAGGCAGGTCGTCATGGTCCAGAAGCCGCTCCTGAAGCGCTGCAACATCCTCGGGGCAGACGGCAAGGGCCACCGGCTTCCGGGTTGCTTCCCGGGCGATCGGTGTGAAATGTTCGATGATCAGCTCCGCCAGCACAGTCCGCGCCATGGCAGGCAGGACCTTCGCCACGACCGCATCCAGCACCGGAGAGAGTGCGTTGAGAGCGTGGTCCCGCGCCTCCTGCCAGGTGAGGGACAGATCCTGAAGTCGGGCGTCCAGATCCGTGCGAAGCCGTGCGCGCTCGGTAACCTCTGCCGCGACGGCTTCCTCCCAGCCTGCGGCGAAACCTTCATCATAGGCGAGAGCGCGCGCCTTCGAAGCGTCTTCCTCGGCCAGCTGCGGGTATGTGGCGAAGTTCTCCAATGTGAGGGCGAGGGGTTTCATGCGCGCTCCTTGCGGTCTTCAAGCCAGCCTCTGAGGATTTCCACCGTTTCGTCCTGACGCTCGGCGATGAGGCGGCGCAGGCGATGAACAGGTTCCTCGGGTTCTGAAATATCCGTAGGGGCGGGGAGGCCTGGACCAGCCAGTGTCTCTTCCGCCGCGAGTATCCTGACGGGACGGCTGTCGTCCAGTTCGCGACCGGTCTTCCGGGTGCCGGTGAGGATCGGTCGAATGACGAACAGCCCGATGAGGAGGGCAAAGAGGCCAAGGAGCGCGGGTTTCACCAGCGTCGTGACATCGAAACCTGAGAGGATTCCCTTCTCGGTCGCCATCTCGGTCGTTTCGACTGGCTGAAACGGCATGGATTTCAGGGTAATCACATCACCTCTTGCCTCGTCATATCCGACTGTGGAGGCAACGAGATCGCGAAGCGCCGCGATCTCCGCCTCGGGCAAGGGTTGCCATGTCGTCGTGCCGTCGGTCCCCGCCACCTGCATTCCGTCCACCAGCACCGCGACCGTCAGCCGGCGCAGCGCGCCCGGTGCCCGCTCCACCGCACGTTCGGTCTGGGAAAAGTCGAAATTCGTCCGCTCTCGCGACCGGCTGTCCTGATTGCGTGAACTGCCGCCTGCCGACTGCGCCTCACCATCGGGCAGGTTGCTGGCCACGCCCACCGGCGCGCCAGGGCTTTCGGAGGAGCTGGCCGTCGTTTCTTCCGCATCGTGGCTGATCGCGATGCGGGAGGCCGGATCGATCCGCCGTTCGGTGATGGTCTCACGCTCATTGGCGATGTCGAGGCTGACTTCCGCAACGGCCCGGCCCGGGCCCAGACGGGCTTCCAGAAGCCTGAGGATGTTGTGACGCAATGCCTCTGTCCGCTCCGCCATCGGGCCCGCTCCGGGAGGCTCCACACCGGAGAGGACCAACCCGCGCTGACTGTCGATGACCGAAACCGCTTCGGGGAGCATCCCCGGCACGGCGGAGGAAACCAGAAACCGCATCGCCCGCGCCTGATCGGCACCGAGCGGCATGCCGGAGGTCGTGACGGTGACGGAAGCCGTGGGCGGCATGTCCTGCCGGAAAGGTTGGGCGCGCGCGGTGGCGATATGCACACGCGCCGCCCGGATGCCGCTGCTGGACAGGATGGTCCGGGCCAGCTCCCCCTCCCGCGCGCGCCAGTAGGCCGCGTCGAACATCTGCGACGTCGTCCCGAAGCCGGAGAGTGAATCGAGTATCTCATAGCCTCCGCTGCTGTTCGCCGGCATCCCCTCTGCGGCGAGAGCCATGCGGAGCTGATCACGTGCCTGTTCGGGCACATAGATCGCGTCGCCCCGCACATCATGGACGATGCCGCGCTGGGCGAGTGCATTCACCACCTGTCCCGCCGCCGCCGGGTCCAGCCCGGAGTACAAGAGGGTCATGCGCGGACTGGCTACTCCGCGTGCCATCAGGAGAATGGCCGCGAACATGACGAGCGTGGCTGCCGCCACCGCCACACGACGCGCCAGCGTCAGCCCATTCCAGATGGCCACGATCTGCTGCACGACGATTCTCCCTGATCCGGTCTGCGTGACTCTGGTTTTGCATTCGCAGCCTTAAGAAAGCGTTAGTCGGCTTGCGCTAAGACGATGTGGTGCAGATTCGGAGGCAACATGTCGGACGTGGCCGATCGTGGGATGGAAGATACGCCCCGAAAAGGGGGCAAACGGGGGCTGATTCTCGCAGGCGTGCTGGCGCTCGCATTGGCAGGCGGAGGTTTCGTGGCCGCTCGGTCCGGGTTGATACCGACCTTTTCCCCGAAGACGCCGGAAGGCGGTCTGGGCGATATCGCCTATGTGACCATTCCGCCGCTCGTCCTGTCTCTTGGGCCGGGAATGGCGGGCCGCCACCTGCGATTCGCCGCCGATCTGGAGGTGAGACGCGCGGATGAGAGAGAGGTCACACTGGTAATGCCCCGGATTCGAGACGTGCTGAACGGCTATCTCCGCGCGGTGGAGCCGGAGCGGCTGGAGCAGCCTGCCATGCTGATGACACTGCGGGCCCAGATGTTGCGCCGCGTTCAGATCGTTGCGGGCGAAGGGCGCGTGCGCGACCTGCTCGTTTCGGAATTTGTCATAAATTGAGGAGACGGGCATGGATTTCATCGCCGACCTGTTATTGGCGACGGGCGCTTTCGGCGCGGGTCTCTATTGTTTCGTGCTCTCCCGCCGCCTGAAACGCTTTTCTCAGCTGGAAGGCGGAATGGGGGGGGCGGTCGCGCTGCTGTCCACACAGGTCGATGACCTGACGAAAGCCGTCGCGATGGCGCGGGAGACGGCGGGAGCGTCGGAGCGTTCGCTGGAGGAGGTAACGGTTCGTGCAGAGGCGGCAACCCGGCGACTGGAGGTCGTGTTGGCCGCGATGCACGATCTGCCCGCTCCGAAGCCGCAGCGACGTCGGCTTCGCCTTCGCCAGCGCAGGGACGATATTCTCATGGCCGCGGAATGAGACGCCCCGGCCCGCTCTCTTTGGTGGCGGTGATGTTTTTCGCTTCTGCGGCGATCCGCCTTGCCGGCTGGGGTGGAAGCGCATTGGCGCTGGAGGCTTCACCCGCGATGGTCGAAACATCCTGCGCCGCGCTGCCGGGTGCGGCAGAGCTATTGGCAAATCTGCGCGATCGCGAAGCCCGTGTTGCGGAGACAGAACGCACACTTACTGCGCGCAAGGAGGCGCTTGACCGTGCGGAGATGGACATTCGCCAGCAGCTCGCCCGGCTGGAGGCCGCGGAAGAAAGCCTTGATGGCCGAATCGCCGCCTCCCGCCAGGCGAGTGAGGCGGACCTTGCCCGGTTGACCGCTGTCTACGAGGCAATGAAACCCAAGGAGGCGGCGCTGCTTTTCGAAGAGATGGAACCCGATTTCGCAGCCGGATTCCTCGCACGCATGCGCCCGGAGGCGGCTGCCTCTCTCATGGCGGGCCTCAACCCCCGCACGGCCTATTCTTTCAGCGTCCTGCTTGCGGGCCGCAATGCGCTTGCGCCGGTTAAGTGACCTCGCAAGCGAATATTAACCCGCGTCCTCTAGTCTGGGGATCACGCTGGAATGGAGGCTTCAGGAATGCTCGGCATCATCGGGATCGCTGTGATCTTCGTCATGGTCTTTGGGGGCTACATCCTCGCAGGCGGCAAGATGTCGATCATCCTTCATTCGCTCCCCTATGAGATGGCGATGATCCTTGGCGCGGCCTTCGGCGCCTTTCTGCTGTCAAGCGACATGGCGCTGGTGAAGGCAACGGTCCGCGATCTCGCGCGCGCCTTCAAAGGCCCGAAATGGCGCCAGACCGACTATCAGGATCTTCTTTGCCTGCTGTTCGAACTGGTGCGCCTGGGACGTCAGAATCCGGTGGCGCTGGAAGAGCATGTGGAGGCACCGGAAAGCTCCTCCATCTTCGCGCGGTATCCGCGGATCGTCGCCGATCATGAGGCGGTGGATCTGATCTGCGACACGCTCCGCTCCGCCGCCATGAATTATGATGACCCCCATCAGGTGGAGGAGATTCTGGAAAAGCGGATGGAGGCAAGCCTCCATCATGCGCTTCACACCAGCCATGCGCTCCAGACGATGGCCGACGGGCTGCCCGCACTCGGCATCGTCGCGGCCGTGCTGGGCGTCATCAAGACGATGGCTTCCATCGACCAGCCGCCGGAAGTGCTGGGCAAGCTGATCGGCGGCGCGCTTGTGGGGACATTTCTCGGCGTATTCCTTGCCTACGGGATCGTCGGTCCGCTCGCCGCGAGGCTGAAGTCGGTGACGGAGGAGGATGCCCAGTTCCATCGCCTGATCCGGGAGGTTCTGGTCGCCAACCTCCACAACCATGCGGCCAACATATGTGTCGAGGTCGGGCGACAGAACGCGCCGCATGCGGTTCGCCCGTCCTTTGCCATGCTGGAGGGTGCGTTGCGCGAACTGAAGCCGGAGGTCGCCTGATGCGCCTGCTGCTTGCCGCCCTGCTTTCATTGCCGTGCCTTGCCTCGGCACAGTCGATCCGTGTGCGGTCAGGCGAGCATGAGACATTCAGCAGGATTGTCATTGCTCTCCCAAAGCCTTCCCCCTGGTCGCTCATGCGGGAGGGAGAGGGGTATCGGCTCGACATGGCAGCGAAGCCCCAGCTCGATATCAGCCGCGTGTTCGATCTCATTCCGCGCCGGAGGATCGCCGATATCCGCAAGACGCCCGGGGGGCTTCGCCTGTCACTCGGCTGCGAGTGCCATGCTGTCGCGACGGAGATGCGGCCGGGGCTCATCGTGCTGGACGTGACGGATGGCCCTGCTCCGGAGACGCCGGTGACCGCCGTCATGCCCCGTCCCCCGCTCCCACTCCGCTCCCCGTCTCCGCTGCCTCTGCCCCTCGCGTCAGATCAGCCGCTGGCAAAAATGCGTTCGCTAATCGGCGCAGAGCTGACAAGGGCGGTGGACCAGGGATTGGTGGAACTTGAAGGAGCGCCCGCCACATCCGAAACCCCGGTGACGAACAGCGGCGCCCCAGGCCTCGTCACCATTACCGCGTTCGACAGGGATGTTCGGGACGATGGGCTCGCTGATGTGGGGTTGTCGGCATGTCCTGCTCCCGAACTCCTTGATCCCACGGCATGGCTGAAGACCGAGCCCTTTGCCGAAGCCGTGGGAAAACTGCGCACGGAACTGGTCGGGGAATTCGACCGGCCCGACATACAGGCTGTGAATACGCTCGTACGGTATTACCTCGCCATGGGCTTTGGACACGAGGCACTGGCAGAAATGCAGCTCAACCCCGACCTCATAGCGGACCGCGAGTGGCTTTCGCCGCTTGCTTCGCTCGTTGATGGCGAGAGTCCCCGAGACATCGGTCCGCTTGCGGGAATGGCGATCTGCGACGGGTGGACTCCGCTTTGGGCGCTCCTTGCCGACCCCAGTCTCGGGCCGGGGCGCGAGGTGAACAGGGGCGCCGTCCTGCGCAGCTTTTCACGGCTTGTCCTGTTTCAACGCGACCTGCTCGGTCCCCGCCTGGTTGAGCGGTTTCTCTCGCGCGGTGACGACGAAGCCGCGCTCTCGGTGCGTGCCGCCATGGCCCGAGCCGATGGGGGACCGTCAGTCGCGATCGCAGACGGGCTGATTGCCCGCGAGGGGAGGGAACCTCCCGCTCTCGCTGCGACATCCCGAACCTCGGGAGTGCTTGGGGCAGAAGCTTTAGCACTGCTTATTGAAGGCCGCGTCGCGCGGGGTGAGCCCGTGGAGCATGAGCGCGCCGTTCAGTCCGCTGCCCTGGCGATGGAGATGCGCGGAACACCACTGGGAGACAGATTGGCGCGGGCGGAAGTCCTTGCGCTGGCTTCGACGGGCGATTTCGACACCGCCTATGGCGGGTTCGACCGCTTGCCGGCCTCACTCCGGCGTGAGACCGGCGAGACGCTTGCAACACTTCTTCTGCGGATCGCCGATGACGTGACTTTCCTCCGTTTCGCACTGGGTCCCCGGCTGACCGCGCCCGACCTGCCGATTTCGGTGCAGGCAGAGGTGGAGGAGCGGGTGACCGCGCTGGGTTTCGGCAGGAGCGAGGCAGTGCCGGACAGGGCAGTGACCCCGCCCACGGGTTCTGTGCGAGCAGGTATTCCTCAGGCAGGAACTCCTGCCGCGCAACCCTCCCTGAGCCTTGCGGGCGCCGGGGCCCTTCTGGAAGAAAGCAGGGCCTTCCGCCGGGACCTCGTTCTTATCTTGAATGATCCGGCGAACGGGTCATGAAAGTGACACGTGAAGAGCATAGAGGGTGTGGATTGCCGGACCTCCGGCGCCATGATCAGAATATGACAGACCATACGCGATACGCCATTTACTGGACGTCCCGTCCGGGCCCTCTCACCGATTGCGCAGCGGCTTGGCTGGGATGGAATCCCTGGACATCCGTGGAAACCCCACCCACCCCCGGGTTTGGCCGACTGCCCGGATCGTCAAAGATCACGGAGGAGCCGCGGCGCTATGGCTTCCATGCCACATTGAAAGCCCCCTTCCGTCTGGCCGAAGGGCGTGATCGCGGGGGGCTGGAGGCTGCAGTGCAAAGATTTGCCGAAGATCAGGCAGCCGTAAGACTGGATGGCTTGGGCTTTAGCCTGCTGTCTGGATTTGTTGCGCTTCGGCCAAGGGGAGATGTGGCGGAACTGAATAGACTTGCGATGAGGATCGTGGAGTTTTTTGATGACTTCCGGGCCCCGCTGACCGAGGCGGAAATCGCGCGCCGCAGGCCGGAAACCCTCTCGCCGCAGCAGCGCCAGAAGCTCCTTGACTGGGGCTATCCCTATGTAGGCGATGACTTCCGGTTTCATCTCACGCTCACCGGAAGAGTGTCGCAGGAGATGGGCATGGAAGTGATCGAGAAGCTCGAACCACATCTTGTGCCGCTTCTGCCAGAGCCGCTGATCATTGATTGCATCTATCTCTTCGGCCAAAGACCGGATGGAAAATTTGAAGTTCTGAAAGCATGCCCGCTGACAATTCGCTCCCCCCTGGTCTGAGAAGACTTCATCTCGTCAGGTTCTGCCAGGGCACGAGGGATGGAGGGATTTATTTCCTGTTCGTTCCGCTGCTGGTATGCGAAAGGGCCAGACATGCCCGCACGCAGCCGCTCTGAACCGAGTTGAAAGCCCGCTGGCTGCTAGGGAGGCGGGCGGCGTCTAAAAGCCCGGTCCAGGCGTCGCAATGGCCGCCCGCACATCGGTTTCGGTACAGTCAAACATGTAAGCCTGACCACGACACCTTCAGCGCGTCGCAGAGCCAGCTGACTGACAGATTTGCGTGCGCCTTGCTATGAAGACAACCCTCGTCATCGACGCGCGAAAAAGAACCGTCGCTCTCTTCGGGATGTCACGCTCCGCCAGAGGCCGGACGATCTCTCTCTTCATGGTGCAATCCCGGGCAGGTCGTGCCTGCACCGTTCCTCCCAGGGAGGGGCCGGGCATGTTCAATTCCTACATCCGGCGCCTGATGCGCACTGTCAGCTCCGGGTCTTCGCGCCGTATCGGTCTGTTGCCGCCTTGATGTTGAGCTCGCGGCTGAACTTCCGTCGCGCCATTTCCACTCGTAAGGCTCTCGGCCCACGATCTTATCTTCGTGGCCGCAAAACTGGCATCAGGCCAGCGCGACAATGACGGTAGCGCAAGTAAAGAGCCTGCTTGGGGACATTTGGAAGGGGCAGCGAGTAAGATCGGGCTAACCCATAACGCAGCGCGGCACCCGGTCCAGTTCGTGAAGAAATTGCTCTACGGCCGCTTCCAGCGGCCCGCCATTGTCAATCACGCTGACAGCGAGGTTTCGCGGGAGAGGGGCGGTATCGCGGACAAGGCGTTGCGCGATTTCACCCGCGGTTTCCCGCCCGCGCTGGGCGAGGCGGAGGGCGAGCACTTCCGGCGGGGCAGTGATCAGAAAGATCCGCAGCGCCGGAAAGACCTCAACGGCCTTCTCCACCATCGCACGGGAGGCATTGAACAGCACGTCTCGCCCCGAGATTATTTCCGACCATGGAATACCATAGGACAGGCCGTGCGCCTGCCAGTGCAAGGCGAAATCACCCGCTGCCAGCCGTTTCTGGAACAGCGCCTCGCTTACGCCATCGAAGTCCTCTCCACCTGCTTCGGTGGGCCGCGTGATGACGCGGCGGACGCGGTGGATCTCTGGCCTGTGCGCCAGCGCCGCGGCGATCACCGTGTCCTTCCCCGCGCCCGATGGGCCAACCACGGCGAAGATCGCTGTCCTCATCTCATCCTCCTGACCCCTTCGCGGGCGTTCCCCGGCGAGGACTGTCGAACGGTTACGGCGCACATACGGCATTCCGCAACGATTATTTCGTGAATATTTGATGACATTTCAAAGGCATACAAATATCTACAGAACCGTGGAATTTTTTTCGCAAGGTCTTCTTATTTCATCTTGCCGTCATAGTCTGCAGCTATTCATAATTCATTCGAATGACTCGGAGGCTCACATGGGGCGTGAGAACTGGCAGATAATCCGGGACAAGATTTCGGGGGAGATCGCCTCGGGCAGCTTTTCGCCCGGCGACAGGCTGCCGACCGAGCCGGAACTGTGCCAGCTTTTCGGTGCGGGCCGCCATTCGATCCGGCGTGCAGTTGCCGCTCTTGCGGTGGAAGGCAAGCTGCGCGTTGAGCAGGGACGGGGAACTTTCGTGGAATCTGCCCCGCTCATCAACTATCATATCGGTCGCAGGACCCGCTTCCGTCAGAACCTTCAGGAACAGGGCCTGGCACCCGGGGGCGATCAGATTTCGGCGGAAATCGTGCCTGCACCCGCCCGGATCGCCCGTGCGCTGGCACTGGAGGAGGGTGCTGCCGTTCACCGGCTGCTGAACAGGGGGTTCGCCGATGACGTGCCGATCAGCCTCGGTCTCTCCTGGTGCTGTGCCGCGCGGTTTCCCGATTTCGCGGAGCGTCGCGCTGCGGGGCAGGCTGTCAGCGACA
The DNA here is from genome assembly GCF_000740775.1 of Haematobacter missouriensis. Lineage (GTDB taxonomy): Bacteria > Pseudomonadota > Alphaproteobacteria > Rhodobacterales > Rhodobacteraceae > Haematobacter > Haematobacter missouriensis. The sequence goes on from NZ_JFGS01000006.1 coordinate 89,908, forward strand.
TCTATGCGGCTCACGGCGTGACCGACTATTTCCGGCGCTCCACCACCATCTTCGCCCGCCGGGCGGAGGAGGAGGAGGCGCGCCTGCTTGCACAGCATCCGTTGCTGCCCGTCCTTGTCGTGCAGAAGACCGACGTCGACGAGGCGGGCCGACCGATCGGCCATTCCGAGGGGGTCTGGTCCGCGGAACGGGTGCAGTTCACGTTTGACACCGATCCGCCGGGCGCGGAACGGCCTGACGACAGCCGGTTCTGACCGGCAACAGAAAGAGGACAAGATGTTCGACCAGAACAGCCTCCCCCCTGCAGGGGGAGACGATCATGCACGCCTGCTCGCCACGCTGGCGCGGGCCGACGCCGCGGCGCTGAAAGCGCTGGCGGAGGGGCTGCTTCCCCGGCTGGGGGAGGTGGAAGTGCTGGCGAGTCGCACCGGCCTCGTCATGCTGCCGATGCGCGACACGGTGAAGGGAACGGATTTCCACCTGGGAGAGGTTCTGGTGGCGGAGGCCCATCTGCGTCTCGGCTCCGGGACCGAGGGGTATGGCATGGTGATCGGCCGCGATCTGGAGCGGGCGATGGCGATGGCACTGACGGATGCCGCATATGCCGAAGACGTCGCGCGGGCGGAGATCGAGCGCTTCGTGACAGGTGAGGCCGCGCGCCAGGCCAGCGGGGATCGTGAGACGCTCCGCGCTGTTGAGGCGACTCGAGTCGAGATGGAGACGTTCTGATGGCTGCTCCCGTGCCGAATGCCGAAGAAACCCGTGACAACGCCACGTTCGAGGCGCTGATGTGGGCGCTGTCCCGCCCGGGGGTGGAGCAGCGGCTGCCAGAGCCGGGGTTGGCCCCGGTGGCCCAGGCGCTGGTGGATCTGGAAGTCACGGCCTTCACGGACGACGAGGGGCTTCAGCGCCTCATCAACCGGACGGGCGCACGGCCTGCCCGCCCGAACACTGCCGATTACCTCTTTCTTGCCGACGGCGCGGAGGCGGCGTTCCGGCAGGCTCGGATCGGCTCCGCGGTCCACCCTGAAGCGGGGGCGACACTGGTCGTCGCTGCGCCGCTGGAGGGCGGGCCACGACTAAGGCTTGCCGGTCCGGGGATCGACGGTTCCGTCACCATCGCTCCGGCGCTGTCGCCGGGGCTTTGGGACATACGCGCCGAACGCGTGGCCTATCCGCTCGGTTTCGACCTGTTCCTCGTGGACGGAGACCGGGTCACCGGTCTGCCCCGCTCCACCCGCATCGAGGTGCTCTGATGGCTTATGTTGCAACGCGCGGCGGAGAACGCGCCATCGCGCAGGCGGAACGGCTTTACCGGGAGGGGCTCGGCACTATCGACCAGAGCCGTGTGGCCGCTGTCGCCACGGCGCTGCCGTGGCTCGTGGATCGGGTGATGGGAGAGGCCTCGCTCTATGAGCCGGAACTGGCCGCGCTCGCGCTCTCACAGACGGGCGGCGATCTTTACGAGACGGTGCTTCTGCTGCGTGCGTGGCGCACGACCCAGCCCCGGCTGATGGTGGCGGAGCCGGTGAGACAGGAGGCACTGTTCACGCACCGCCGCATTTCTGCGGCCTTCAAGGACATTCCGGGCGGTCAGATCCTCGGCCCGACGCTGGATTACGCCCACCGGCTTCTGGCGACGGGTGTTCTGGAGGGCGCTCCGCTGGTGCCAGAGCCGGTTGAGCGCGCGGCGAAGCCTGCTCCGGCATTTCAGCCCTCGCTTGCCGCCTGGCAAAAGGCCGAGGGCCTCGTGGCCGACCCGCCACGCGAAAATGTGGCGCCGGAAAGCATTCCAGATCTCACGCGGGAGCCGCTCCTTTTCCCGGCAAAACGCGCGCATACGCTACAAAGCCTCGCAAGGGCTGATACTGGTGGGGTTCTGGCGCTGGGCTATTCGGCCATGCGAGGCTATGGCAATGCCCATCCGACGGTGAATGAGCTGCGGCTGGCAGAGGCGGAGGTGCGCGTGCGCCATCCACGCGGAACGGTATTCTCAGCGGGGCGTGTCAGGGTCTCGCAGGCGGAGGTAGCGGCAAAGGACACGTCCAGTCAGATCCGGCTGGGTTTCTCCGCCACGCTGGGCTGGAACGAGGTGAAGGTGATCTCGGCCGCGACGCTCGACCTGAACGCGCCGGGCGCGGCAAAGGGATCGCCGACAGAGGAGGAGTTCTTCCTTTACCACACCGAGCCGGTGGAAGCCTCCGGCTTCTGCATCCACTTCAAGCTGCCGCACTACGTGACCTTCCAGTCCTCGCTCGACGCAATGCGGGACGCGCGGGCGCTGAAGGCGGCGACTGTCCCGGAGGCCGATCCGCAGGCCAGTCCGGCCGAGGCGAAAATCGAGGAGCCGACCCCATGACCGCCCTGAGCGACCTTACCCGCTCTTGGGAAGCGATGAGCTATGGCTTCCTGGACCCCTCGGCCAAGCGCGAGATGCGCCGTGCCATGCTGAAGGCCATCGCCGTGCCCGGCTGCCAGATCCCCTATGCGAGCCGCGAAGTGCCGATGGCACGCGGCTGGGGCACGGGCGGGCTGCAGGTGACGCTGACGCTCGTGAACCCCGCCTCCGTAGTAAAGGTGATCGATCAGGGCGCGGATGACAGCGTGAATGCCGTTTCCATCCGCCAGTTCGTCGCCCGCGTGGCGGGTGCACAGGGCACGGAGGACACGGCGGAGGCCACGATCCTGCAATCCCGCCACCGCATCCCGGAGGAAGTGATGCGCGAGGATCAGGTGCTCGTACTCCAGGTGCCGAACCCGGAGCCGCTCCGCCCGGTGGAGCCGAACATCTCCGTGGCGCGCCAGATGCATGCCGATGCCGATTACGGGCGGCTCTGGCTGGTGCTCTACGAGCAGATCGTGCGCTCCGGGCGGATCATGCAGGGTGCCTCATACCCGGCGCTGGTCAACGGGCGGCACGTGATGACGCCGTCGCCCATCCCGCGCTGGGACGTGCCGAAGCTCAACATGGCGCGGCACCTGACGCTGCTGTCGGCGGGGCGGGAAAAGCGCATCTTCGCGGTGCCGCCGTTTACGCCGGTGGAGCCGCTGGCGTTTTCCGACGTGCCCTACCGGGTGGAGGATCACGCCGGGCTCACCTGCGAGCGTACGGGCGTCAAGGGCTTTTTCATGAACGAAATTCCGCAGGCCGATGGCGGCTCGATCCACGAGCTGTCGGACTCGGGCTATGCCGTCAAACACATCCGGGCGGCGGAGGGCGAAGGCGCCGCCCCGGGAGAAACATGGTATGTGAACGGGGTGATGAAATGACCCGGACTGCTGAAGGAATGCGTCGCGCCGCGCCGCGCCTGATGACGACGCCGCCGATCATGACGATGACCGGCATTTCCCGCCGCTTCGGCAGGGTGACAGCGCTCGACGATGTGGATGTGACAGTCTATCCCGGCGAGGTTCTGGGCATCGTCGGCGAGAGCGGCTCTGGAAAATCCACGCTGCTGCGCATGATGAACCTTGAGGACACACCCGACACCGGTGACTACCGGCTGGCGATTCCGGGGGCGGAGGGCAATCTTTTCGACCTCGACCGTTACGGGCGGCGGATGCTCTGCGCGCGCCATGTGGGGATCGTCTATCAGAACCCGCATCTGGGGCTTCTGATGCGCAACTCCTCCTCCGGCAATGTCGCCGAACGGCTGCTGATCGCAGGGGAGCGTCGCTTCGCCACGCTGCGCGAGAAGGCGAAGGAGGCGTTGGCGGCATCTGAATTTCCGCTGGAGCGGATGGATGCGCGGCCGATCGAGCTGTCGGGCGGGATGCAGCAACGGGTTCAGCTTGCCAAGGCCATCGCCCTGGAACCCGCGCTGCTGCTGCTGGACGAACCCACCACCGGGCTTGATGTCTCGGTGCAGGCGCTGGTGCTGGATACGCTGAAACGGCTGCAGCGCGACCGGTCGATCACCATGGTGCTGGTCAGCCATGATCTGGGCGTCATCCGCACCATGGCGGACCGGGTGATGGTGATGCGCCGGGGGCGCGTGGTCGAGCAGGGGCTTGCCGATCAGATCTTCCAGGATCCGCAGCATGACTACACCCAGTCCCTCGTTCATGCCAAACTGTGAGGCGATGATGATGCACCGCTCCCTCCCCGTGCTCGAAGTCGAAGGGCTCGCCAAGCATTTCGACATGCACCATCTCCACCAGCGCCTCCCGGCATTCGAGGGAGTGAGCTTCCGCCTGCACCCCGGGCAGTTCCTTCTCCTCAGCGGCCACAACGGCGCGGGCAAGTCCACGTTGCTGCGGACGCTCTACCGGACCTATCTGCCGAAGGGCGGCCATATCTGGCTCAACACGGCGGAGGGGCGGATCGACCTTGCCACCGCGGCGGATGTCGATGTGGCGCTGCTCCGGCGGCGGGAGATCGGCTTCGTCACGCAATTTCTCATCGCCCGCCCCCGCGTCGCGGCAGAGGATATCGTGGCCGAACCGCTGCGCCTTGCCGGGCGCCCCGCAGCCGAGGCGCTGGAGGCCGCGCGCGCCGCCCTGGCGGAATTCGGGGTGAAGCGCGAGCTTTGGGCGGCCTATCCCTCCACCTTCTCGGGCGGAGAGCAGCAGAAGGTGAACCTCGCGCGCGCGCTCATCCTGCCGCAGCGGCTGCTGATGCTCGACGAGCCGACGGCCTCGCTCGACGCGGGCGCGCGGGGGGCGCTGGTGCGCCGGTTGCGGCAACTGAAAACCGAAGGCGTCGCGATGATCGGCGTCTTTCACCATCCCGGCGATGTGGCCGGGCTGATCGACGCAGAACTCGACCTGTCCACGAAGGAGTTGGAACATGTGGCTCAGTGATTTCCGGGTCGTCCTGCCGGACGACGTGCTGGAGAGCGGCTCCGTCCGTGTGGAAGACGGCCGGATTGCCGATATCGTCGAAGGCCCCGTCGCGGGCGCGGCGGTCGTGGGTGACGGGCTTCTGCTCATGCCGGGCTTCATCGACATGCATGGCGACATGATCGAGCGGGAGGTGGAGCCGCGCCCCTCCGTCCACATGCCGCTGGAGCTGGGCATCCGCGATCTGGACAGGAAGCTGGCCGGCTCGGGCTTCACCACCGCCTATGCGGCGCTGTCCTTCAGCCCCGCCTCCACCTACGGGCACCTCAGGAGCTATGACCACACGACGGAGGTCATCCGCGCGCTTCGCCGGATGCGGGGCGATCTGCTCATCGAGCATCGCGTTCATGCCCGGTTCGAGATCACCTTTCCCAAGGCGCTCGACGTGGTGCATGAACTGATCTCCGAGGGGAGCGTTGAGCTTATCTCCCTCACCGATCATACGCCGGGGCAGGGCCAGTATCGCGACATCGAACGGGTGGTAGAGCGGACCATGGCGGAAAAGGGTCTCTCGGCGGAGGAAGCGGCTGCCGCCGTGGCAGAGCGCATTGCCGAACGCACCCGCCCGGAGGAGGAGCTGGCCGCCACTCTCTCCCGCATCTCCACCGCCTGTCACGCGCATGGCGTGGCGCTGGCGAGCCATGATGACGATACCGTGGCCAAGGTGGGAATCATGGCAGCGCTTGGCGTCTGCATCAGCGAATTCCCGGTGACGGAGGAAGCGGCGGTGGAGGCGCGCAGTCGCGGGCTGGCGACGGTGATGGGTGCGCCGAACGCGCTCCGCGGCCAAAGCTATTCCGGCAACCTATCGGCCCGCGCGGCGCATGCGGCGGGCCTGCTGGATATCCTTGCCTCCGACTATCACCCCTCCGCGATGCTGCCTGCCGTTCTGGAGCTGGCCAAGAGTGATCCGAACGGGCTGGCGGGTGCCGCACGACTGTCCGCCGGAAACGTGGCGGAGGCGCTGGGGCTGAAGGATCGCGGTGCCATCGCCATCGGGCGCCGCGCCGACCTGATCGCCGCCACGGACGAAGGGCTGGGCCATGTCGTCGCCACGTTGCGGGGCGGGCGGATGGTCTATTCCAACGGTCGTCTGGACAGCGGGGCCTTCCGTGCGGCGCGGCCGGTCAGGGCGGTCGCGGCGGTGTCGTGACGGTCAGGGCGCCGTGCAGGCAAGATAGGCGGCGCAGCCCGTGAGGGCTGCGAAGTCGTCCTCGATCACCGACAGGCTGAAGTCGGCCATGAAGGGGCCGAAGCGCCCCTTCTCCCTGAAGGCGTCCGACAGGCCGAAGGTGTTGAACCACGGCAGGAAGGCGCGGGCTACCCCGCCGATCAGGTAGATCCCGCCAAACGGCAGGTGGATCAGCGCCAGATCACCGGCGACGGCGCCGAGCAGGCGAACGAAGATCCGACCCGCCTCCATCGCGCGCGGCTCACCGGCCTCCAGCGCGGCCATGACGGCGGCGGTATCGCGGGGCGGCGCGCCACCGTCGAGCCAGGCGTCTATCCGCGCCACGCCGCGCCCGGAAAGAATATCCTCCACCCCCACGAAGCCATGCACGCCTTCCAGCGCGCGCACGAGCGACAGCGCCTTTTCCGTGCGGATCGGTAAGGTGACATGGCCCGCCTCGGACGGCAGGACGACCCGTCCCGCAGCGGTTTCGTGCACGGCGGCGGCATTGAAGCCGGTGCCCACCCCGATCACCAACCGGGTGGCACCCGGCCCTGCGTTGCTCCCGGCAAAGACCGGCGTGATCTCCCCCTCCGGTATCGCGTCGAGCGCGTAGCCCTGCGCCACGAGATCGTTCAGCACTGCCGCCCTGTCCGCCCCCGTCGCGTCGCGGAGGAGGTCGCGATCAGCGGACCAGTCGAGATTGGTCAGCCGCCCGACATGGTCCCGCACCGGCCCGGCAATGGCCGCGCAGGCGCTGTCGCAACGCTGCAGCCCCATGTCCGCGCCGAACTGGCGCAACACTTCCGCCAGCGAGCCATGGCGGGTGTTGGCGAAGCGGCGGATGGTGGCCGCATCGACCTTGCCGCCCCGGGCGATGGCGACACGGGTATTGGTGCCGCCCACATCGGCAACCACATCGATCCGTTCGGGTGTCTGCATGTCTGGCCTCCGCTCGGTTTTCTCCTGTTTGCACTGAGCGAGCGCGCGGTTCCAGCCCGTCGGGCCGAAAGCCGCGCGGAAACGGAGCGGGATCAGGCGGTCAGGGCGCGGAAATGCAGATAGGCGGCCGCGCTCCAGGAGAAACCCTGTCCGCCCAAGCCCTCTCCCGTGCCGGGGTGGAAATACTCGACGAAACCCGCGGTTTCCATCGCCCGGCTGACGGAATCGCGGAGCGTCCGGGCCAGGTCCGGCACCCCGTTCCGGTCAAGCCCGGCGGCGAGCAGCCAGTCGATGACGGGCCAGACCGGCCCCCGCCAGTAGCGGCGCGGCTCATAGGCCGGGCTGTCGGCGGGCGTCGTGGGGAAGGCCACGCGGAGCCCCTGCATCCACTGCCGCATCTCCGTAACCGCCGCATCGCGGATGTCGACGGGCAGATCAAGTGCGAGCAGCGGGATGAAGCCGGCCTGCGTGGGCGTGGCCACATCGGTTCCGGCGATCAGGTCACGGATGAGAAAGCGGCGATGCTCCGGCGACCAGCGGGACAGAAGCGCCGCACGGGAGCGCGCTGTCATCGCGCGAAGCTCCTCTCCTGCTTCCGGCAGGGCCAGCGCCTCTGCTACCGTCAGCAGATCCTCCCCCGCTTTCAGCAGGATCGCGGTCGTCTGCACGCAGCCCATGCGGAAGGGCGCGGCCGCCCACTGCCGCGCCGGTTCCCAGCCGCACTCCGCGTAGGTGTCCACAAGGTGGATGAACCGCTGGTAATCTTCATCCCGCGGTCGCATGGCGGGATCCACATGGCCGGTGTCCTTGCGGCGCACCGGTTCCCGTGTGGTGGTGGGCACGCGGGAGAGCGCCTCATCCCATGCGGGTGAATTATCCGATCCGCTCTCCCACGGGTGGAGCAAGGCCACCAGGCCGGTCCCCTCCGGGTCGCGGGCCGAATACCACCAGCGATGCCAGCGGAGCGCCGCATCGAACAGCGGGCGGATGCGGGCCTCCGGCGCCCCCCGCTCATGCAGTACGCGCACCGCCATGCCGAAAACCGGCGGCTGGGTGATGCCGGACGTGGCCACAGCATTCTCCGTGCGCCAGACCTCGGGTCCGGGGTAGTAGCTGTCGCTTGGCTGGTGGAACACGATCTGCGGGATCATGCCGTCCGGCCACTGCCCCTCCGCGAGCCGCTCCAGCTCCCGGCAGCCGCGGTCGACGTCATAGGTTGCGAACCCCATGGCGACAAAGGCAGAATCCCAGTTCCACTGAAACGGGTAGAGCCGATCGGTCGGCAGGGTATATCCGCCCCTGTCATTGCGGGCGAGGACGGCCTTGGCGGCGGCGATGTGATCGGGTGTCATGGGAATGTCCGGTCAGGCTGAAAGGCTGCGTCCGCTCTCGGGTGAGAGCCAGACAAGGCGGGTAGTGTCCGGTGCAAGGGCGATCTCTTCCCCCGGTCGGATGACCTCTCCGGGCGGCAGGCTCACACGGACCGGCTCTCCGGCGATGGTGCCAGTGAGGAGGAGGTGGGAGCCCATCGGTTCGGCCACGCGGACGGTCATCGGCAGACCCTCGCCCGCAATCGCCCGCTGGACGGCTTCCCCGCGCAGGCCAAGCGTCACGGTCGCGCCTGATCCGGGCGGGGCGGCGACACGAAAACCACCGAGCGCCACTGCACCATTTTCCACGGGCAGCGTCAGGAAGTTCATGGGCGGATTGCCGATGAAGCCGCCGACGAAGCGCGTCGTGGGCCGATCATAAATCTCCACGGGCGAACCGATCTGCTCCACCACGCCGTCGTGCATCACCGCGATCCTGTCGGACAGGCCCATCGCCTCCGTCTGGTCGTGGGTAACGTAGAGCGTGGTGGTTCCGGCCTCCGCCAGCACCTGCTTCAGCTCCGTCCGCATCTCCAGCCGCAGCAGCGCGTCGAGGTTGGAAAGCGGCTCGTCCATCAGGAGCACTGCCGGTTCGACGGCAAGCGCCCGCGCCACTGCTACCCGCTGCCGCTGGCCCCCGGAGAGCTTGTTCGGATAGCGGTCGAGATAGGGCTCGATATGCAAAAGCGCCGCGGCCCTTGCGACCTGCGCTGTCACGCGGGCCTCCTCCGCCTTCTGCATCCTGAGACCGAAGGCCACGTTCTCCCGCACGGTCATATGGGGAAAGACCGCGTAGTTCTGGAACACCATGGCCAGTCCGCGGTCCTTCGGTTCCAGACCGAGCACCGAGCGGGCGCCGATGCGGACATCCCCGGAGGTCGCCGTCTCCAGACCCGCGACGATGCGGAGCAGCGTGGTCTTGCCGCAGCCGGCGGGGCCGAGGAGGGAGACGAATTCTCCGTCCCGGACGGTGAGGGACACTTCCTTCAGCGCGTCGGTGGCGCCGAAACGCTTCCGTATGCGGTCAATGACGATATCAGCCATGGATGGATCTTCCGGTCATTTCGACGAAACGCCCCATATCGCGAACAGGTAACGCCGAACGGCGAAGATGAACGCGACAGAGGGCACGATGAGCAGCAGCCCGCCTGCAAAGCGATAGTGGAGCGGGCTTTCCGACAGGACGGTGAGCAGATAGGCGGTGAGCGTCCGGTTGCGGACGGTCAGGACGGAGGCCGCGAACACCTCGTTCCACGAGATGACGAAGGCGAACACCGCCGTCGCCGCGAATCCGGGCAGCGCCAGCGGCACGACGATGCGGAAGAACGCCTTCAGCCGCGAGCAGCCGAAGACCCATGCGGCCTCCTCCAGCTCCCGCGGGACGCCCATGAAGATGCCCTGCGTCACCAGCGCCGCAAAGGGCAGCGCGAGGATGGTGTGGATCAGCCCGACGCCCAGCACCGTGTCATAAAGACCGAGCCGGATGTAGGACACCGTGAGCGGCAGGGCCAGAACCGCCAGCGGGAAGGCGCGGGTCAGAAGCACCATGACCCGGAACAGGTTCTTGCCGCGAAAGTCGTACCGGGCGAGCGCATAGCCGGCGGGCGCGCCCAGCAGCAGCGACAGCAGCACCGTGATCCCCGCCGCCCAGAGCGAGTTCAGCAGGGCCGTGATCAGCCCCTCCGTCTGGAGAAAGACCATGAACGCATCGAGCGAGACATTGGTGGGCAGAATGGTCTTGGGCCATTGGTAAACTCCCTGCCTGCCCCCGAAGGCGCCAAGCGCAAGCAGATAGATCGGCACCAGAACCCAGGCGCAGAGCACGGCGATCCCGGCCCAGAACAGCAGGCGGCGCGCGGCGGGCACGCTGGGAGGGGCGGCGGTCACGGGTGTATCGCTCATGGCAGCCGCTCCGGATCGACCTTGATGGCTTTCAGGTAAACGAATGTCGCGGCGAGCGAGATCACCATGATCAGCACGGCATAGGCCCCTGCCACCGCATAGTTCTGGTTGTCATGCTGCCAGACGTAGGTTTCGCCCATCAGCACCGGGAAGTTCCGTCCGCCGAGCGCATAGACGACCGCAAACACCTCGAACGCCAGAACGGTGCGCAGGATGAGGGCGGATTGCAGCGCCGGGCGGATGAGGGGCAGGGTGATCTTGGTGAACCGTGTCCAGCGCGACGCGCCGAAGACCGCTGCCGCCTCGCCGAAATCCTTCGGCACCTGATTCAGCCCCGCGACGATCACGATGAGCACGATGGCGGTGGAACGCCAGATCTCCGCCGCGACCACGCCGAAGAACAGCGCGACCGGCGTCTGGTAGGTGAGCCAGGCCGTCTGCCGGGGGATCACGCCCAGCATGTAGAGCAGGCTGTTGAGATAACCCGAGTTCTGCAGGATGGAGAGCCAGACCAGCCCTGCCGCCAGATCGGATATCGCAAGCGGGATCGTCCAGATCCACAGGATCGTCTCCCGCCCCCGCCCGATCTTGGCCACCATCGTCCCCATGAGCAGCGACAACGCCACCTGCACGGGAACGACGATCGCCGTCAGCAGCAGCATATTGCGAAGCGCCGGGGCGAAATTCAGATCTCCCGCCATCCGCCGGACATGGTCGAGCGTCGGCTGCCCGCCGTCGGAGAAGGCCAGCCAGACCGTCTGCACCAGCGGGATGAGGAACAGCACCACCAGAAACACGCTGGCGGGCAGGATGAGCAGATAGGGCGTCCAGCGTCTTTCGGGCATGGTATCCTGCGTGACTGGGGCTTCCGGGGCGACGTTTCCAGATCAGAAATGGCGCCCCGGGGACTGCGATGGTGGCGGTGGTGGATACCGGCCAGAGAAGCGGTGGGCCTCGACCGGCAGGTTTCCGGGAAGGGTTTTGCGGGTCACCGGGTCTCAGGGTCTTCGGGTTGCCGAGGGAAGCCGGTTATGGGGGCCGATATGGCCTGGCATGAAGGCCGGGTCCGGCGGGCGGCGAACCGCCCGCCGTCCGTCTCTGACGGATCAGGGGGGAGGGATGATCCGCCGGGACAGCGGTGCGCCGGGGAGGGCGGCGCGATCCGCCGGTGCCGTCATGTCAGTGGGCGCTCCTTCATCCCTCATTCCACGGGGCAGGGGCCGTCGCTTTTCGCGTCTGGTGCCCAGCAGGGTGCCTTTGTCGACTCCATGAGGCCGCTCAGCACCTTGGCCTCCGCGTCCAGCACGGTCTGGATATCCTCTCCGTTCAGGACGATGCGCTGGAACGTGTCGGTGTAGATCTTGTTGAACTCACCCCCCTTGTCGCCCAGCCCGACCGGAAGGAGAGAGATCATCCCGTCGCTTGCCGTCTGTGTGGCGGTGACGGCTGCGGCCATCGCCGCGATGCCGGGATCGCCGCCTTCGGGCAGCGGTACGGAAAGGGTGGGGAAGAAGCCGACCTTCTCCGCCGTCATGAGCTGCACCTCGGGCGTGACGAGATGCGCGATGACCTTCTCCGCGCCGGCCACATCGGGCGAGCCCTGCGGGATGGCCAGCCCCGCGACGACCGGCATGTAACCCCGGCCCTTCGGGCCCGCGGGTGCTGGGAAGACCTTCACCTGATCGGGCATGGAGACGACGGCCTCCTTCAGTCGCGCGACGTGATCCCATGCCACCCATACCTCGTCGGCGAGAAGCGGCTCCTGCATGAACCCGTAATTGGTGGAGGAGGGATTGGTCACGGCCCAGAGCGCCTTCATCATCTCCCAGCCCTTCACGGCCTCCGGCGACTTGAAGGTCCGCACCACGCCACCGGTGTAGGAGGGGTAGAGATAGCCCTGGAAGAAGCGGGAGAAGAGACCCTTCGGCCCGGCAGGGAAGCCGATCCGCGCCTGCCCCGTCGCCTCCTGCATGGCCTTGCCCCAGGCGATGAGCTGCTCATAGGTCAGCGCATTCAGATCCGCGCCTTCGGGGAGGAATTCCAGCGCCTCCTGTTTCGCGACCATGACATAGGTCGCCTGCATCCACGGAATATACTGCTGGTGGTCATGTCCTAGCTTGCCCAGATCCATCAGCGCGGGGGTGATACCCCTGTCCTTCAGCGACGCGGCGATGTCGTCGAGCGGGCTGAGCATGTTCCGGTCCGCCAACGGGGCAAGCTCGCCATGCGTTGCGCCGACGAGGCTGATGGTGTGTTTTCCGGCTTCCGCCTCCGCAGCCATGCGGACGGCGAATTGCGGCGGCTCCTCCACCACGTAGTCCACACCGTCCAGGCCCTTCAACAACTCCTGCCGGACGGCCGTCGCTTCCTCGATCGGGCGGAGCTGGGTGGACAGGAATATCGTTTCCGCCCAAGCGGTGCTTGCCGTCGTCGCGGCGAGGATGGCAAGCGCCAGCCCCTTGCAGGTTGCAGTTGTCATGATGTCTCCCTCCCTTGATTGGCCTTGCTCGGCCAAAGATGGCTTTCCCGGTCCACGAAACTGACGGGGCGCAGATCCTGAAGTTCCGCAGCGGGGCGTCCGGCCATGGCGCCGATAATGAGCTCTGCCACCCGGTGCCCGAGCGCCTCGCCCTGCATGCGCATGGTGGAGAGCGACGGATGGCTGAAGGCGCCGAGGGGCAGGTTGTCATGCCCCACCACCGCCGCGGAACGTCCCGCGGCGCGCAATGCGCCAAGCGCGCCAATGGCCATTTCATCCGTCGTGCAGAGAAGCGCCGTCGGCGGATCCTGTGTGGCGAGCAGCGCCTGCGTCGCGTCGAAACCGCCCTGTTCGGACAGCTCGCCCAACGCCAGCAGATCGGCGGGAAGACCCGCCGCCGCCATCGCGCCCCGCCAGCCCGTCGCGCGGGCATGGGCAAAGAAGAAATCCTGATTGCCGGCGACATGACCGATCCTGCGATGCCCGTCCGCGATGAACCGCTCCGTCGCGCGGCGAAAGCCATCTTCGCCATCACCGTCGAGCCATGGGTGCGGCTGGGCATTCTCCGTCCGTCCGTCCGTCACGAAGGGTACGCCGCGGGATTGCAGGAAGGTCACACGCTCATCCTGCCTGCGGGTGCGGACCAGCAGGATCGCATCCACCCGCCGCCCGTCCACGAAGCGGCGGCAGATGTCGATCTCGCTTTCCCCTTTCGGGACCGGCGCGATCATGAGGTTGAGCCGTTCCTGCGCCAGCCGCTCCGCGCAGCCGGACAGCAGGTCCAGCAGGTGCGGCGTCCCGATCCGGCCCGCAGCGATGGGAAGTGGAACGGCCACGAGTTCCGCCCGCTGACGACGCAGCCGCCGGGCGGAGGCGTTGGGGCGGTAGCCCGCCGCATCCGCCGCCTGCCGCACGCGGTTCCGGGTCGCCTCTGCCACGTCGGAATAGCCGTCCAGCGCCCGTGACACCGTGGTGATCGACAGGTTGAGGGATTCGGCAAGTTCGCGCAGGTTTGTCATGTCTCCTCCGAGGCGAAGTCTCTCCCAAAACGTTTTGGGCTGTCAAGGAATGCGTTGGGGAGAATGCGTTGCGGAGAATGCGTGCAGAAAGACGAGAAAAAACCCCGGAGCGGGGCTCCGGGGTTTTCATGACTGTCCGAACGTGCGGGTGGGATCAGGCGGCCAGAGCGGCCTTGGCCTTTTCCACGATCGCACCGAAGGCTTCCGGCTCATGCACGGCGAGATCGGCGAGCACCTTGCGGTCCACCTCGATCCCCGATTTGGCAAGGCCGTTGATGAAGACCGAGTAGGTCATATCGGCATCGGCCAGCCGCACGGCGGCGTTGATGCGCTGGATCCACAGCGCGCGGAAGTTCCGCTTGCGGACCTTCCGGTCGCGCGTCGCGTACTGGTTCGCCTTGTCCACCGCCTGCGTGGCGGTGCGGAAGTTGCGCGAACGGGCGGAGTAGTAGCCCTTCGCGGCCTTCAGGATTTTCTTGTGAGCGGCGTGGGTGACCTTGCCGGATTTGACGCGTGCCATCTGTCAGCCTCCCTCAGCGATCGTACGGCATGTATTTCTTGACGATCTTCGCGTCCGAGTCGGACAGGATCATCGTCCCGGTCACTTCGCGGATGAATTTCGTCGAGCGTTTGATCATGCCGTGGCGTTTCCCGGCGGGACCGGCTTTCACTTTGCCCGTCGCGGTCATCGAGAACCGCTTCTTGGCGGCAGACTTGGTCTTCATCTTGGGCATTTCCATCTCCTCTTTCGAGTGGTCTTCCGCGCGACTCGGCATGCCACACCGGCCGGCCGCACGATTTCGGAAGGCGCCGCATACACGGGACCGGCGGGAGAGACAAGGGTGATGCGGCATTTTCCCGAAATCCGTCGCGCCTTGCGGTGCTGGTGCCGTAACAGGCTGCTGAAAAGTCGGCAGCTGTCCGGGGTTCCATTGAAAGCCAGGAGCTGGTCCGCTTCCGAGCCAAAACTTGCGGCTCTCGTGGCGCTCTTCAACGATGTGGGGAAAGATCTCCGCCCCAGTGTAAAGCCCAGAATGCTCTTTCGGCAGCCTGCCGGGAACACGTCGCGCCCCGCGTTCAGGATTCCCGTGCGGGAATTCATTCCTTCGGGAGAGGGCGCGACGGAAGCAAAGCCGCCTCGGCTCCGGGTTCAACCGGGCGGAAAGGGCGCGCCCTATTCGGCGTCCTCCTCCACCTTCATGATCTGGCGCACCTCGCAGGGCGCGATACGCAGGATGTTGGTCGTGCCTTGCGTGTTGAAGGGCACGCCCGCGATGACGATGATGTTGTCCTGAGGGCTGGCGAAACCGTGGTTGATAGCTGCGCGCACCCCGTTCAGCACCGCCGTGCGGAACCGGTCAAGCTCCCCCGTCATCACGCAGTAGGTGCCCCAGGTGAGGCAAAGCTGCCGCGCGACCTCCGGCGTCATGGTCATGGCGATCTGCGGTATACGCGAGCGTTCGCGCGCCACCAGCCGCGCCGACCGCCCCGTCTGGGTGAAGCAGCAGATCGCCTGAAGCTCGGTGGATTCCGCCACCTGGCGCGCGGCGGCGACGATGCTTTCCGCACGGCCTGGATGCGGCACCTTCCGGGAGCTTTCGATGATCTCGCGATAGGTCGGATCGGTTTCCACCTCCTCCGCCACGGCGTTCATCGTGCGGACCGCCTCGACCGGGTATTTTCCGGCAGCGCTTTCGGCGGAGAGCATGACGGCATCCGCACCCTCATAGATCGCGGCCGCGACGTCGGACACCTCCGCTCGCGTCGGCATGGGCGATTCGATCATGCTCTCGAGCATCTGGGTCGCGATGATGACCGGCTTGGCCGCAGCCCGGCACTTCCGCCCGATACGCTTCTGGATCGGCGGTACGTTCTGGACGGGCAGTTCCACCCCCAGATCGCCGCGGGCGACCATGATCCCGTCCGATACCTCCAGGATCTCGTTCAGCGCCTTCACGGCAGCGGGCTTTTCGATCTTGGACAGAATCAGCGCCCGGCCTCTCGCCAGCTCCCGCGCCTCCGTCACGTCGGCAGCCCGCTGCACGAAGGAGAGCGCAAGCCAGTCCACGCCAAGCCCGCAGGCGAATTCCAGATCGGCCCGGTCCTTCTCGGACAGGGCGGCGAGCGGGAGTACCACATCCGGCACGTTCACGCCCTTGCGGTTGGAGATGGTGCCCCCCGCGATCACCGTGCAATCGGCGTAATCCACGCCACAGGCGGTGACGGAGAGCCGTATCTTTCCGTCATTGACCAGCAGTGTCGCGCCGGGTTCCAGCGCTGCAAAAATCTCGGGGTGAGGAAGGCACACCCGCTGCTGGTTCCCCGGGGCTGGATCGAGGTCGAAGCGGAATGCCGCGCCCTCCTCAAGCACTTCTGAGCCGTTCGCAAATACCCCGCAGCGGAGTTTGGGACCCTGAAGGTCGGCGAGAATGCCGATCGGGCGGCCGATATCCGTTTCCACCTGCCGGATGATGGCGTGGCGCGCGGCCTGTTCTGCCTGACTGCCATGGCTCATGTTCAGGCGGAAGACGTCCGCACCCGCCTCGAAAAGCGCGCGGATCGTCTCGTAATCGCTGGAGGAAGGGCCAAGCGTGGCCACGATTTTAACGTTGCGTTGGCGTCTCATCTGTCCTCGTTCGCGCTAACGGGCTTGTTCGGGCGCACTATTGCCCCATTGCGGCGTTGCGGCAACTGGTCGTTTGTCGGAAGCGGATCTATGGTCCGCTCGCGGAGGCCCGAATGACATACCAGCCCTATCACATTCTTGGCGCGGATCGCCCGTCCCGATGGCTTGTAACGGTGGATCACGCGGCCAACACTGTGCCAGACGCGGTCAACGGCGGTGATCTGGGCATCGCTGCCGCCGATATGCAGCGCCACATTGCCTACGATGTAGGGGCTGCGGGCGTGGGTGCGCGGCTGGGAGAGCTTCTGGACGCGCCGGTGATCCTGTCGAACTTTTCCCGCCTCGTCATCGACCCGAACCGGGGGGAGGATGATCCCACCCTGCTGATGAAGCTCTACGACGGCACGATCATTCCCGCGAACCGCCATGCCGACGCGGCTGAGGTGGAGCGTCGGCTCACCGCCTATCACCGGCCCTATCACGCGGCACTGGAGGAACTGGCGGCGCGGCGGGAGGATATCGTGATCCTTGCCATTCACAGCTTCACTCCCAGGCTTCAGGGGCGTGAGCCGCGGCCGTGGCATCTGGGGGTGCTCCATGCCGGAGAGGATGCGTTTTCGCGGGCGGTGCTGGCCCGGCTTCGGCGGGAAAACGATCTCTGCATCGGCGATAATGAACCCTATGCGGGGCATCTGCCGGGGGATTCGATCGACCGCCATGCGCTTGCACAGGGGCGAGCCAATACGTTGATCGAAGTCCGCAACGATCTTGTCCGCGAGGCCGAGGGGCAACGCGGCTGGGCGGAGCGGCTGGCGCCGCTGCTCACCGACGCACTTGCCGACTCCGCTGTCTGAGAGGACGATGCGAGCGGAGCCCCGACATGGGCTGCCGATCTGAAGGCAGCCGATAAAATCAGCTGGAGGATGAACGTGGACGACCGGACCCGTATCGAACTGGAGGCTGCGGCCTTTCGCGCGCTTCGCGACCATCTTGCGGCGCATCCCGAAGTGCAGAACATCGATCTGATGACTCTTGCGGGGTTCTGCCGCAACTGCCTGTCGCGCTGGTATCAGGAAGCGGCGGAAGCGCGCGGCATCCCGATGGACAAGGAGCAGGCGCGCACAGCTTTCTACGGGATGCCTTACGAAGACTGGAAGCTGCAGCATCAGCAGGAGGCCGGTGCCGCGCAGCAGGCCGCCTTCGAGGCGGCGAAGCACGACTGAACCTGCGCTGCGTGACCCAACGGAATACACCGAACCCCCCGCCCTGCGACGATGAAGTTCTGGTGGTTTTGCGGGCATTCGTGCCACAAAATGGGGAATGAGGCGTCCGAAAGGGCGCATCCGGTCCAAGGGGGAGGATTACTGGATGCTCGGCGGAATGATGTACAAGCCGCTCTTGATCAGCAGCCTGATCGAACATGCGGCGCGCTGGCACGGTGATACGGAGATCGTCTCGGTGGAGACGACGGGGGGGATCGACCGTTCCGACTGGGCAACGGTCGAGGCCAATGCGCGGCGGCTCGCCTCGGCGCTGGAGGCGCGGGGATTCGAGCGCGGCGACCGGATCGCCACGCTCGCCTGGAATAACCGCCGGCATCTGGAGCTTTACTACGGCATCGCGGGCGCGGGGATGGTCTGCCACACGCTGAACCCGCGCCTGCCGCCCGATCAGCTCATCTATATCATGAACCACGCCAGCGACCGGCTGATCTTCGTGGACCGGACCTTCCTTCCGCTGATCGCCAAGGTGCTGCCGGAGCTTCAGACACTTCGGGGTGTCGTCCTGATGGGGCCACGGGAGGAAGAAGCGGCCGCGATGATCGACGGGCTGCTTTTCCATGACGATCTGGTGGCGGAAGGGGACGACGATTACACATGGCCGGAGTTCGATGAACTCAGCCCCTCCTCCCTTTGCTACACGTCCGGCACCACGGGCAATCCGAAGGGCGTGCTCTATACCCATCGCTCCACGGTGCTGCATTCCTATGGCGCGAACCAGCCGGACGGGCTGGCACTCAAGGGGTCCGACACGGTGATGCCGGTGGTGCCGATGTTCCATGTCAACGCCTGGGGCGTGCCCTATGTCGCGGCGGCGATGGGCTGCAAGATGGCGCTGCCGGGGCCGGGGCTGGATGGCGAGAGCCTCGTCAGGCTCATCAATGCGGAGGAGGTGACCGTCGCGCTCGGTGTGCCGACGATCTGGATGGGGCTGCTCGGCGCTCTGGAAAAGGCGGGCGAGACCTCTCTCAGCCTGCAACGCACCATCGTCGGGGGATCGGCCCTGCCGCCCTCCATGATAAAGATATTCCGCGACCGCTACGGGGTGGAACTGATCCACGCGTGGGGAATGACGGAGACGAGTCCGATCGGCTCGCTCAACCAGTTGAAGCAGAAGCACCAGCATCTGAGCGACGCAGAGAAGGAGGCGATCCGGCAGGGGCAGGGTCGTCCGCCCTTCGGCGTGGATCTGCGCGTCGTGGATGCGGAGGGGCATATTCTCCCAAACGACGGGGAGGAGCAGGGCCAGCTTCAGATCCGCGGTCACTGGATCATCCAGAACTACTTCGGGCAGGAGAAATCCGCGCTGACCTTCGACGGCTGGTTCGATACTGGCGATATCGCCACGCTGGACGCGGATGGCTACATGATCATCCGGGACCGGGCGAAGGACATCATCAAGTCGGGGGGAGAGTGGATCTCCACCGTGGAGCTGGAGAACATCGCCATCGCCCATCCGCTCGTGGCCAATGCCGCAGCCATCGCGGCACGTCATGAGAAATGGGACGAACGGCCGGTGCTGATCGTGCAGAAGCGGCCCGCCGTCGAGTTGACGGAGGCAGAGCTGCTGGCCTTCTACGAAGGCAAAGTGGCGAAATGGCAGGTGCCGGACCGGGTGATCTTCGTCGAAAGCCTGCCGCTCGGCGCGACGGGCAAGGTGGTGAAGGCGAAGCTTCGGGAGCTTTATGGAGATATCCTGCTCGGTCAGGTGGCCTGACGGTCGGCATTAACAGGCCGCTGAAAAAGTCGTGGTTCTATCCGGCCTTGCATTGAAACCCAGGTGTTCGGCCGGTCAGGAGACAAGACCTGCGGTTTCCGGAGAGTTCCTCAGCCATGTAGGCAGAGATTTCCGCCCCGGAGCAACCTCGGAATAATTTTCAAGCGCCCTGTTGAGGGCGTTCGGCAGCTTGGCGGTGGAGGGTGCCCCTGACAGGGCGCCTGTTCCACCGCAGCTCTCCGACTTGCCACCTGATCCCCGGACTTGCCAGCTCTGATTTCCTGGATCTGGGCTGGCCGCGAACGTGTTTCGCGGGCAGCCTGCTAGGCTTTCCGGCGGATCAGGGCCGTTGCGGCGAAGATCAGCGTCGCGGCGGTCACGATGGAGGGTCCGGCGGGCGTGTCCAGCCGGAAGGAGGCCCAAAGCCCCGCAAGCGTCGCCACGGCACCTGCCGTGACGGCGGTCAGTGCCGCAGACTCCGGCGTCCGCGCAATTCCGCGGGCAGTCGCGGCGGGGATGAGCAGCATCGCCGCGATCAGCAGGGCGCCCACCACCTTGATCGCCAGCGCCACCACCACGGCAAGTGCGACGGTCAGCACCAGCCGCTCCCTGTCCGGGCGGATCCCGGAAGCCACTGCGAGATCGCCGGACAGCGTGGTCAGCACCAGCGCGTTCCAGCGCAGACCGATCAGAGCCAGTGTCAACGCCGCGCCGATCCAGATCGTCGCCACATCACCCCAGCTTACGGCGAGGATATCGCCGAACAGATAGGCGTCGAGACTGACGCGCACCGGCAGGAACGACACCGCGACCAGCCCGAAGGCCAGAGCCGAATGCGCGATGACGCCAAGCGTCGTGTCCAGCGCCCAGCCCCGCGCCGCCAGTGTGGAGACGACGAGCGCGGCGAGCAGCGCCACCAAAAGGATCCCCGCCTGCACGGGCAGCATCAACGCCAGAGACAGCGCCACGCCGAGGATCGCGGCATGGGAAGTCGCGTCGCCAAAATAGGCCATCCGCCGCCAGACGACGAAGCAGCCGAGCGGCCCCGCCGCCGCCGCGACGCCCAGCCCCGCAAGGGCCGCGCGGATCAGGAAGGGGTCAAGCATGTTTCCTCTCGCCGTCATGATGGCCATGGTCATGCGGGTGACCGTGACCTTGGCCATCATCGCCGCCGTGGTCATGGTCGTGGTCGTGATGGTGACGATAAAGCGCCATGGTGCCGCCCGTGCCATCTCCGAACAGCGCCCGGTACTCCGGCGCGGTGGAGACGTGTCGGGGCGCCCCCTCGCAGCAGACATGCCCGTTCAGGCAGATCACCCGGTCGGAGGCCGCCATGACGACGTGCAGGTCGTGGCTGACCATCAGCACCGCCGCGCCGGTTTCCTGCCGGACCGTTTCGATCAGCCGGTAGAAGGCGCCCGTTCCCGGTTGGTCCAGCCCCTGTGTCGGCTCGTCGAGCATCAGCAGGTTCGGGCGTGACAGCAGGGCGCGGGCCAGCAGCACCCGCTGAAACTGCCCTCCCGAGAGACCGGAAAGCTGCCGATCACCAAGGCCGGGCACGCCCACCCGCTCCAGCATCGCTGCAGCCTCGGTATCGGTGACGGGGCGGGGAAGCGACAGAAACCGCCGCACCGTCATGGGCATGCCGGTATCGACATGCAGCTTCTGCGGCACATAGCCGATAGCAAGGTCAGGCGCTCGGATGACCCGCCCAGTAGAGGGGATCGCGCCGAGCAGCGCCTTGAGCAGCGTGGACTTGCCCGAGCCGTTCGGGCCGATCACGGTCACGATCTCCCCCGGCTCGATGGCGAAATCCACCCCGATCAGCACGGGCGCGCCGCCGTAGCTTACATTCAGGGATCGCGCTGTGAGGAGGCTCATGCCGCGCTCCGGCAGGCGGGGCAGAGGCCGACCGCCTCGATGCTGGACCGCTGGACGACGAAATCCCCGGCGGCGGCTTCCAATGCGGCGCGAACCGTCTCGCCGGGCGTTTCCGCGACCGTGCCGCAGCCCTCGCAGATCAGAAAGACCGGCGCGTGGGCCTTGCCGGGGCTCATGCAGGCGGTGAAGGCGTTCAGGCGGCGCACACGGTGGGCAAGCCCGTTCTCCACCAGGAATTCCAGCGCGCGATACGCCACCGGAGGCTGCTTGCCGAATCCCTCCGCCGCCAGCCGCTCCAGCACGTCATACGCTCCCATGGCGCGATGGGCTTCGAGCAGGATTTCGAGCGTTCTCCGGCGCACCGGGGTAAGCCGCACGCCGTGTTCAAGCGCAAGCATCTCCGCCCGGGCGAGGAGATCGCCGGTGCAGTGGGAGTGGTCATGATCCGCAAAGGCGCGCGGCCCGGGCGTTTCTGTGCTTGACATGTTATATTATAACTCAATACGAAACGTTACAGAATAACATATGCACTTGCAGAGCGACCGCAAGGAGAAACCGGATGCGCTACCTCATACCTTTGTTGACCACCCTTGCAGCACCCGCCACCGCCGCGCCCACCGTGGTCACGGATATCCCACCCGTGCATTCGCTGGCCGCGCAGGTGATGGAGGGCGTGGCGGAGCCGGTGCTGCTTCTGGACCGTGGGGCGGATGCCCATGACTTCCAGCTTCGCCCCTCGCAGGCGCGGGCGCTGGGATCCGCGGATCTCGTGGTCTGGATCGGGCCGGAGATGTCGCCTTGGATGGAGCGGGGCATAGGCAAGACGCCCGCTCTTGCGTTGCTGCGCACGCCCGGAACCGAAGTGCGGAGTTTCGGGGAAGAAGATCACGCCGACGACCACGACCACGATCATGACCACGATCATGACGGCAATGAGAAAGATCATGCGGGCCACCATCATCATGCGGGCCTTGACCCCCACGCGTGGCTCGACCCTGCGAATGCCGCGCATTGGCTGGAGGCGATCGCGGCGGAACTGTCGCGCCTCGACCCCGAGCATGCGGCAACCTATGCGCGCAACGCCGCCTCCGCGACGGAGCGTGTCTCCGCGCTGGACGCGCGGCTGAGGGCGGAACTGGCCGTGGCGAAGGATCGCCCCATCGTGCTGTTCCATGACGCTTACGGCTATTTCGCGGCCCATTACGGGCTCGACATCCTCGCCACGGTCTCGGACGGAGAGGCGGCGACGCCCGGCGCCCAGAGGTTGAGCGCGCTGCGCGGAGAGATCGCGGATGCGGCCTGCATCTTCCCGGAGGCCAACCACGACCCCGCCTATCTCAGACTGCTGACCGAAGGCACGACCGTGAAGATAGGCGGCGCGCTGGACCCGGAGGGTAGCCGGCTGGAGCCGGGGGCCGGGCTTTACGCCGACCTGATGACGGGTCTGGCGGATACGGTTTCGGCCTGCCTTAAGTAAGCTGGCCTGAAGTAGTGCGGCCTGAAATAGTCTGGCTAGGAGTAACCTAGAAGTAACTTAGCCTGAAGTCAGGACCCGTTTGCGGCGCGATACCAGGCGATGATCCGGGCGCGTTCCTCAGGCTCCATGAAAGAGACGTTGGCGGGCGGCATGGCATGGGTGATGCCCGCCTGCAGGTAGATGTCCTTGGCCTGCCGCGCGATATGGCCGGGCGTGTCCAGCCGCACGCCGCGCGGCGCCCACAGGATGCCCTCATAGCCCGGCTCCGCCGCGTGGCACATGGAGCAGCGCCCCATCACGATGTCGGAGACTTGCTGAAACCCCTCCGCCTGCGCGAATTTCGCGGCCCCGCCCTGCAACAACACCTCGTCCGGCGGATCGGTGCGGAACATGGGCGCGGTGGAGAGCCAGGCGATGATGAGGAAGATCACCGCCGTCACCGCCCAGGTCCAGTTGGGCTGGCCCTTCCGCGCATGCATCGTGTTGAAATAGTGCCGGATCGTCACCCCCATGAGGAACACCAGGCTTGCGATCAGCCAGTTGTATTTCGTGGCGAAGGCGAGCGGATAGTGGTTCGACAGCATCAGGAAGATGACCGGCAGTGTCAGGTAATTGTTGTGGGTCGAACGCTGCTTGGCGATCTTGCCGTATTTCGGATCGGGTGTGCGCCCGGCCTTCAGATCCGCGACCACGATCTTCTGATTCGGAATGATGATCATGAACACGTTGGCCGACATGATCGTCGCGGTGAAGGCGCCCAGATGCAGCAGCGCCGCGCGGCCCGAAAACACCTGTGTGTACCCCCAGGCCATGCAGACCAGCAGCACGTAGAGCAGGATCATCAGCCGCGTGTTGTCATCGCCGAATTTCGATTTGCAGATCATGTCATAGGCCAGCCACCCGAAGCCGAGCGAGCCGAGCGAGATCAGGATCGCCCCCCAAGCCGGGATATCCGCCACCGACGGATCGACGAGGAACAGCGATGCGCCATGATAATAGACGACCGCCAGCAGCGCGAAACCCGACATCCAGGTAAAGTAGCTCTCCCATTTGAACCAGGTGAGATGTTCAGGCAGCCGCTCCGGCGCCACGAGATATTTCTGGATGTGGTAAAAGCCGCCGCCGTGGACCTGCCATTCCTCCCCATGCGCGCCTTCCGGCATGCCCGGCGCCTTCTGCAGGCCGAGGTCGAGCGCGATGAAATAGAAGGACGATCCGATCCATGCGATCGCCGTCACCACGTGAAGCCAGCGGATGGCAAATTCCAGCCATTCCCCGAGGACGGTTAGATCGAACATTGGCAAACTCCCGGCTATGCGCCGGGCAGGCTATACCGGGGACGACCTTCCTGTTAATTCGATAAATCTCCCAGCACTTTCAAAATCCGGCGCAAAATCACCCATGGCCTATGTCGAGAACGTCCGCATGTTTGTCCGTGTCTATGAATTGGGCAGCATGAGTGCGGCCGCGCGGGATCAGCGCACTTCCCCCGCCGTCGCATCGGCGCGGATTTCCGATCTGGAGCGACATCTCGACACCCGCCTGTTCAACCGCACGACACGGACCCTGACGCCGACCGAGTCGGGGCGGATCTTTTACGAAGGGGCGATTCGACTTCTTGAGGCGATGGAGGCGGCAGAGGCGGAGGTGCGGGATGCCGCCAACACGCCTCAGGGCACGGTGTTCGTCGCGGCCCCGCTGGGGGTGGGACGTCGGCTGATCGCGCCATTCGTGCCGGAATTCCACGACATGCACCCCCGGATCGACATCCGCATGCGGTTGAGCGACCGGGGTGTGGATATGGCGGGGGAGGGGCTGGATGTGGCCTTTCATCTCGGGCGGCTGGAGGACAGCGAGCTGAAGGTGCGGGTGATCGCCGAATGTCCCCGGCTTCTTTGTGCGGCGCCGGCCTATGTCGCGGCGCGGGGAAACCCGGCGGATGGTGCGGCGCTGGTCCGGGATCGCCATGCCTGCCTCAACCTGCGGTTTCCCGGTGCACGGGAGTTTCGGTGGACACTGATGACTCCGGAGGGACCGGAGCGGTTCCAGGTCTCCGGGCCCTATGAGAGCGATGACGGCGATGTGCTGACGGGCTGGGCACTGGCGGGACGGGGGATCGTGATGAAACCGGTGTTCGAGGTTGCCCGGCATCTTGCCTCCGGTGCGCTGGTCGCGGTGGCGGAGGCGACGCCTCCGCTCGCCATCCAGCTTTCCTGTCTGACGCCGCATCGTCGTCTTCGCGATCCGAAAATCCGCTTGTTCGTAGACTTCATGGTCCAGCGCTGCCGTGAAGGTCTCAGCCAGCGGATGGAACTTCTGGGAAAGGGAGCAGTCTTCGGCCCATGATGCGCTGAGGGCCGCTCGGCCAGTGGACGTCTTGGGAAAGCGGCCTCTTCGGCAGCCGATACCTCGCGGCGGCCGGCGGAGAGGGTGTTACCAGCTTGCTGCTTTATTCATACGGTGCCCCAGTAGCCACCGTTGTTGTCTAGACATGGTCGGCGCGGTACGCCCCGCTGCCCGCTGCCCGCTGCCCGCTGCCCGCTGCCCGCTGCCCGCTGCCCGCTGCCCCGGTCATGCAGGTCGCCGACCGTCTGTCTCGGGATTGTCGTTCAGCCGCTTCCCCCCTTGGGCCAGATGCTCAGTCTCGCATGTGGTGGATCGGGCTCGGGATGAATCTGTCGGGCTCTGTTGTCCAGATCTTGCAGATGTAGTCGTAGGGGTGAGGCCGCAGAGGGTCTTCAGCCTTCGTGCGAAGTTGTGGGCCGTTATGCACCATCAAACCGTGGGACCAAACAGCGAGGCCATCCACCGCCGGATGGATTCTCATGGTGCACCCGCCCGCGGGAGCGCCCCGTGCACAAGTGACCGGACTCCTTTTCCTGACCATTGGTGGTGCGCTGACGCACCCGGGGTTCGACGACGATGGGTCATCGGATTTCGCGCCGGCAGCCTCCGATACCCCCTTGCGGAATACGTTCCTGGATGATCCGCAACGCGTCAGCGGCTGTGGCGGCTGTGGCGGCTGTGGCGGCTGTGGCGGCTGTGGCGGCTGTGGCGGCTGTGGCGGCTGTGGCGGCTGTGGCGGCTGTGGCGGCTGTGGCGGCTGTGGCGGCTGTGGCGGCTGTGGCGGCTGTGGCGGCTGTGGCGGCTGTGGCGGCTGTGGCGGCTGTGGCGGCTGTGGCGGCTGTGGCGGCTGTGGCGGCTGTGGCGGCTGTGGCGGCTGTGGCGGCTGTGGCGGCTGTGGCGGCTGTGGCGGCTGTGGCGGCTGTGGCGGCTGTGGCGGCTGTGGCGGCTGTGGCGGCTGTGGCGGCTGTGGCGGCTGTGGCGGCTGTGGCGGCTGTGGCGGCTGTGGCGGCTGTGGCGGCTGTGGCGGCTGTGGCGGCTGTGGCGGCTGTGGCGGCTGTGGCGGCTGTGGCGGCTGTGGCGGCTGTGGCGGCTGTGGCGGCTGTGGCGGCTGTCGGAGCGCGCGGAAATGTTCGCCCACGGTGCCCTGTCCGTTTTGCAATGGCAGCCTGCTCCACACGCGGCGATCCTCTACCTACCTTTGCCAGAAGCAAGCAAAGGCTACGGGAGCAGGCCTAAGAGGAACTGTTTTCGCCCGCATCAGCCGGGGGCGAGGCCTGGATCGCGATCCAGCCCGAAATCGGTCAGATCGACCCGCCCTATCCTGGCCTTCATTAACGTGAACCAGGTTGCTCTCCCCGGGAGAAACCCCTGCGGGACGTGACGCGAGAGGCGGGACGGTGCGCAGGGGGCGGGGGACCTGGCGCAAAAGGCGGATATCGCGCCCTGTCTCTCCGCCCGGGGGTCGCGGGGGGCGTCCCCCGCGCCTTGTTCAACGTTCGTGCTTACCCAAGACGCGTGATGAAGCGGGTTTCCACATAGGCATCCAGCGCTTCCGAGCCGCCTTCCGTGCCATAGCCCGAATCCTTGATGCCGCCGAACGGAACTTCCGGCAGGGCGAGGCCAAGATGGTTGATCGCCAGCATACCCGATTCCACCTCGCGCGAGAGGCGGTCCGCCGTGGCGGAGGCGCGGGTGAAGGCATAGGCGGCAAGCCCGTAGGGCAGGCGGTTGGCTTCCGCGATCGCCTCGTCCAGATCGCCGAACCGGTTCACGACCGCGACGGGGCCGAAAGGCTCCTCGTTCATGATCCGTGCCTCGGTCGGCACATCGGCCAGCACGGTCGGCTCGAAGAAGTAGCCCTTGTTGCCGATCCGCTGGCCGCCCGTGGTCAACCGCGCGCCGTGCTCCACGGCATCGCCGATCAGCGCCTGAAGGGCCGGAATACGGCGCTCATTGGCGAGCGGACCCATGTCCATGCCCATTTCCAGCCCGTTGCCGACCTTCACGGCCTTCGCCGCTTCGGTGAAACCGTCGATGAAGGCATCTGCCACCTTCTCCTGAACGAGGAAGCGGGTGGGCGAGACGCAGACCTGCCCCGCATTGCGGAACTTGTGCACGGACATCAGCGAGATCGCCTTCTCGATATCCGCGTCCTCCGCCACGATGACCGGCGCATGACCACCAAGCTCCATCGTTGCGCGTTTCATGCTCTGCGCGGCGAGCGCCGCGAGCTGTTTGCCGACGGGGGTGGAGCCGGTGAAGGTCACCTTGCGGATGGTCGGATGCGGGATGAGGTATTCGGAGATCTCGGCGGGCACCCCGTAAACAAGGTTGATGACGCCCGCAGGCGCGCCCGCATCGATGAAGCAGCGGATCAGTTCGGCGGGAGAGGAGGGCGTCTCCTCCGGCGCCTTCACGATGATGGAGCAGCCCGTCGCCACGGCGGCGGAGAGCTTGCGCACCACCTGGTTGATCGGGAAGTTCCAGGGCGTGAAGGCCGCGACCGGCCCGACGGGAAGCTTCATGGTGATCTGCATCACCCCCGGCTGGCGGGAGGGGATGACCTGACCATAGGTGCGGCGGCCTTCCTCGGCGAACCATTCGATGGTTTCCGCGCCGGCGAGGATCTCACCCTTGGCCTGGGCAAGCGGCTTGCCCTGTTCGCGGGTCATCTTCCAGGCGATGTCGTCGGCCCGCTCACGCAGCAGTGCCGCGGCCTTGCGCATGACCTTCACCCGGTCCATGACGCCGGTGTTCTTCCAGATCTCGAAACCCTTCTCCGCGGCGACAAGCGCGCGGTCCAGATCCGCCTGTTTGGCCCAGGCGACGCGGCCGATCTCCTCTTCCGTCGCGGGATCGACGACGGGGATCCACCCGCCCGAGCCATCGCACCAGGCGCCGTCGATGTGGAGCTGGACGTCTGTATAGGCAGGCATGATGGTTCCTCTCATCCGAATGAAGGTCAGCGATGCGCCGCAGGCAGCGGCCCCGCGCAGTCTTGGCGCTGCTCTCCGTCAGGGTCAAGGGCGGGTTGCCCGTCGGGCGGGCAGATGCCTGACAGACGTCCGCCCGCCGCGTGTCGGTTGCGGTCCTGCCGTCGGCAACGACGCCATGGATCTGATGATCGCCCTTTTCCGGGTGCAGTCCCCGTGCTCGACGCGCTCACAAAGGCTTGTCAGGGCCGCACCGTAGTGACCGATATAACCGCCAGTTTTGCCTCGGGTACGATCACGGCGATTGTCGGAACCTCAGGCTCGGGCAAGACGACGCTGTTGCGGATGATCAACCGGTTGATCGAGCCTACGTCGGGCGCCGTGCGGATCAACGGCACCGACGTGAAGGATCTGCCAGCGGTGGAACTGCGACGGAGTATCGGCTATGTCATTCAGGGCAATGGCCTCTTCCCTCATTGGACCGCGGCGCGCAATATCGCTACCGTCCCGGCACTGCTCGGTTGGCCGGAGGACAAGATCGCCGCGCGGGTGCGCGGTTCGGCGACGGCTCGCTTGCCAGCTTCCCGTTCAGGTCCTACGCTTTCCCGAACGGCGGTTAGCGGAGATACCTTCATGCAACTTCAGGTGTTGCAGGTCGATGCGCATCTCTCGTTCACGCTGGCGGTGTTCCTGCTCATCGTCGGGAAGATACTCACTTTGCGCTGGTCGCTGCTGCGCCGGTATTCCATCCCGGAGGCGGTTGCGGGCGGGCTGGCCTTCATCGCTATCGTCACGATCCTTCACATGTTCTGGGGGATCGACGTGGAGATGGAGCTTGGCGCGCGGGATTTCCTTCTGCTCGTGTTCTTTGCCGGGATCGGGCTGAACGCCGATATCCGGGCGTTGCGGGAGGGCGGTCGCCCCTTGCTGGTGCTGACAGGCATTTCGGTGGCCTTCATGGTCATGCAGAACATCGCGGGGGTCGCGGTTGCACGGGCCTTCGGGCGTCCCGCGCTGGAGGGGCTGCTGGTCGGCTCCATCCCGCTGACAGGCGGCGTAGGAACGACGCTTGCCTGGGCGCCGATTCTGGAGACGCAACATGGCATCGCCACTGCGATGGAGCTGGGTGTCGCCTCCAACACGGTCGGGCTGATAGCGGCCTGTCTCATCGGGGGGCCGATGGCCGCCTTTCTGATGACCCGCTACCGGGTGCGCCCCTCCGGGGACAGACGTCTGGAAATCGGCGCCACGCATCAGAATCCGCCGCCGCTCGACTATATGTCGGTGTTGTGGGCGGTCCTTCTGCTGGATGTAACGGTTATGGCCGGGCGGGCGCTGCATGGCGTGATCTCGCTCACAGGCGTCACGCTTCCCGCGTTTGTCAGCTGTCTTCTCGCCGGTATTCTTGTCCGGGCGCTGCTTCCGGGCAGGCTTCGGGGCCGGGTGAGCCGCCAGTGGCCCGGAATGCGTCGCGCGATGGCGCTTCTGTCGGAACTGGCGCTGGGCCTGTTCCTGGTCATGGCGCTCATGGGGTTGAAGCCTTGGGCGCTCGCGGAGGTTCTGGGTTTCGTGACGGTTGCGCTGGCGGTGCAGATCGCGCTGACGCTGATCTATACGGTCTTCGTCGTGTTCCGAACGATGGGGCGGGACTATGAGAGCGTGGTGATTTCCTCTGGCTTCGGCGGCATCACGCTCGGCTCCACCGCCACCGCCATCGCCAACATGACGGCGGTAGCGCAGCAATACGGAGCTGCCCATGCGGCCTTCGTCGTAGTCCCGCTGGTCTGCGGTTTTTTCATCGACCTCGCGAATGCGGCCATCATTTCGGCCTTCGTGCGAGTGCTGGCATAGAGGCGTTCAAATAGATTGAATTCAAATTAATTGCATACCATATTGTTGGCATGCGTCATGATACACCGCTCTCCCGTTTCGGTTTCGTCTTTTCCCGCACCGCACGCCGCTGGCGGCGTGAGCTTGACCTGCGTCTGGCAGGGATCGGCATGGCCGATGCCACCTGGCCACCCCTCGTGCACCTCAGCCTGTCGGGAGGCGGGATCAGCCAGAAAGATCTGGCGGAACGTGTGGGTATCGACGGGTCGAGCCTGGTGCGGCTGCTTGATATCCTGTCGGAGCGGGGCCTGCTCGAGCGCCGGCCCGATCCCGGGGACCGTCGCTCCCGCCAGCTCTATCTCACCCCAGCTGGGAAGGCGG
Organism: Haematobacter missouriensis; assembly: GCF_000740775.1. GTDB lineage: Bacteria > Pseudomonadota > Alphaproteobacteria > Rhodobacterales > Rhodobacteraceae > Haematobacter > Haematobacter missouriensis. The sequence continues at coordinate 120,104 of NZ_JFGS01000006.1, forward strand.
CGGTCCGGAGGATCGAGGAGGTTCTGGAGCGGACCGAGCATGAGATGCTCGAAGATCTGGGCCACGATGACCTGATGCGTCTTCTGGAGGCGATGGATCGCATCGACCGGCGAATCGCCCGCATGCAGCAGGAGGAACGGTAATGGCGAGCCTTCTTTCCCGTCTGGGCATTGACGCGGCCCGCCTGCGCTTTACCGGACTGACGGCGCTTGCAGCCTGTCTGTCGCTGGTTGCGGCCTGGGCATTGGGGCTGGAGCATCCGCAATGGTCGGCCATGTCGGTCTGGGCGGCAGCGCTGCCGGTGCGCGGCCAGCTTGTGGAAAAAGCCGCCAACCGGTTTCTGGGCACCGTGGTCGGCGCGCTGTTCGGCATGGGGCTGATGGTTGTCTCCGGCGGCGACATGGTGGTTCTGGTCGTGGGAATCGCGCTGTGGCTGGGGCTTTGCGCCGGGATCGGGAACGTCATCCGGGGGTTCGCGGCCTACGGCGCCATGCTGGCGGGCTATTCCGCGGCCATGGTCGCGCTTCTTGATACCGGACATCCTGAGAACGTACTGGACCTTGGGCTGGACAGGATGGCGACGGTGCTTGTCGGCGTCGCCATCGCGCTGGCCGTCGGCTGGGTCTTTGGTCGCGCCGCCGACCGGTCGGAGCCTTACGCCCGCGTCAGGGTGCTGACCCGTAGCCTGCTGACCGCGGCTGCCGCCACGCTCCGCGGCGTGCCTGCCGACGCGCGGGAGGCGACGGCCCTCCTCTCCGAAATGGCGTCGATCGAGGATACTCTGGACACCGCCACCGCCGGCTCCCGCCGCGCCCGCAGGAGCGCGCGGGCGACCCGCTGGCTTCTGTCGGGGCAGGTCGGGCTGATGCTCTGGCTCCGGTCGGAACGGGAGGGCCGCGTGCCGCGCACGGGGGATGCGCACACGGCGGCAGCGCTGGACACCGCTGCCGCCGCCATCGACCGGGGGGACGACATCTCGCCGGTGTTGCGCGCCGCGGCGGCCGAGGCCGGTCCCGCGCTCGCCCGCGCCCTCACCGCCCTGGCCGATGCGCCGTGGCAGGAGGCGGGGCGCGCCGATCCGGCGCCCGTCCACCGCGACTGGCGGGGGGGCCGTGAGGCGGCAATCCGGGCCGTCGTGACCATGCTGGTCGTGGGCGGCATCTGGATCGTCACGGGCTGGTCCTTTGGGGCCTACATGATGCTGGGTGCATCAATCATGACCTCGGTCTTTTCGAGCTTCGACAACCCGTCGGTGACAATCCGTACCGTGCTGCTCGGGCAGGCGCTTGGGGCACTTGGGGCGCTGGCGGTGCGATGGCTGCTCTGGCCGCTCGCATCCGGCGAGTTCGGTCTCATCCTCCTCATGATGCCCGCGATTCTCATCGGCGCCCTGCTGATGGCGCAGCGGCGGATGGGACAGGCGGCCTATGACTACAATATGGTCGTCATGCTGATGCTGCAGCCCGTCTGGCCGCTCACGATGAGCCTGTCCACCTCGATCACGGCCGCTGTGGCCGTGGTGCTGGGTCCGCTCGCCGGGCTGGTGGCGTTCCGGCTGATCTATCCGGTGGATGGCGTCCGGCGGCTGACAATGCTGCGCGAAACCATGGTGACGGAGTTGACCCACCTCGCACGGGAGCCGCAGGCGGCGCATCGGGCTTCGGTCTGGCGGGCACGGCTTCATCACCGGGTGCTGCGGCTGGTCCGCTGGTCGGAAAAGCTTGACCGCGCGCCTGTCCGGGCGGCGGACGGGGGGCTGGCGGTGCTGACGCTCGGACGGGCGATCCTTCATCTCCACGATCTCTCTGCCCTGCCGCTCTCGCCGCCGCAGACCCGGCGCGTTCGCGCGGTTCTGGAACGCCTGTCCCGGCTGGACCGGGAGCCTCGCAAGGCTGCCCGCGCGCTGCGGAAGGGCGCAGATGCGCTTGCCGCCGTGCCATCGGCGGATGTCCGGCTGCTCCGCGCCGCCGCGGACGGGCTGGAGCAGAACATCGACTTCTTCCAGCTTGGGACCGGTGTCACCCCCTCCGGCGGCGCATCAGGTGATCCGGTCAGCGCCGGGCCCGCCCCTGCATGAGTTCCATTACCAGGAACAGCAGCGCCACGATCACCGTCACCACCACGGAGGCCGCGGCAAGCGTGGGGTTCACCTGAAAGAGAATGTCGTCCCACATCTGCTTGGGCAAAGTGGTGACCAGACCGCCGCCGACGAACATGGCGATGGTGAGTTCCTCGAACGACTGCAGGAAGCCGGTGATGAATCCCACGACAAGCCCACTCGCCACCAGCGGCAGGGTGATCCGCCGGGCGATGGCAAGCGGAGGCGCCCCCAGCGTCGCTGCCGCTTGATCCAGCCGCCAGTCGTGGCCCTTGAAGGTGCCGAGGAGGACGACGAACACGATGGGCAGCGCGATGACCGAATGCCCGACGATCAGCGCGGCATTCGTTGCGACCATCTGGAACTGTGCGAAGACGTAGAAGAGCGACATGGCGATGACGATGGTGGGCACGACCATGGGCGCCATGAACAGCAGGAACAGTGGTCCCGACAGACGGCTGTCGCCCCGCACCACCGCCAGCGCGGCAAGGCCCGCCAGCACCACCGTGACCACCGCCGTCGCAAGGCCCACGGCGAAGGAGCGCGTCATTGCCGCCAGCCAGAGGGGGGAGCTAAAGAAGGTTTCAAACCAACGCAGGCTGAAACCTTCGGGCGGAAAGGTCATGAAGTCGCCCGCTGTGAAGGCCATCGGGAAGAACCCTACCACCGGAAACAGCAGCACGAGGATCAGCCCCCAGGCATAGAGATCGAGCAGTCGTGCGCCCGGCAGGCCCCGGAGATGGCTTGCCCAGAGCTGCTCCACCTTCGCGAAGCTCTCGCCCAGACCCGTCGCCACGCCCAGACCCAGACGGCGGAACAGGCTCTCAGGCGGACGCGGGCGCGCCCCGCCTCCGGCGATGGAGGAAATGCCGAACACCCGGTCGAACAACAAGATGGCGAGCAGGGTGCTCCCCATAAGCACCAGCGCCAGCACCGCGCCGAACTGCCAGTTCTGAAGCTGGTTGATCTGCGAGATGATCATCTGGCCGATCAGCGTTTCCTTGGGTGAGCCGATGAGCGCGGGAGTGATGAAGAATCCCAGCGACATGACGAAGATCAACAGCGCCGCCGTTGCGACCCCGCGCATGGAAAGCGGCAGGTAGATGCGCCAGAACGCCTGCGCCCCCGTCGCGCCGAGCGTGGCGGCGGCGGGCGTCAGGCGCCTGTCGATCTGGTTGAGCACCGGCATCATCGTGACCACGCCGAGGGGCAGCATCGTATGCGCCATCCCGAGCATTACCGTCGGGCGGGAGAACAGCAGCCCGTCGCCGCCCGGTAGCCCGAGCGCATTCATCGCGGCCGCCACCACGCCGTTCCGGCCCAGCAGCACCAGCCAGGAGAAGTTCTTGACCAGCGCGCTCGTCCAGAAGGCCAGAAGCACCAACATCAGCACTATCCGCTGCCGCCGTGGCGGTTGCTTTGCAAGCCAGTAGGCCAGCGGATAGCCCAACAGGATGCAGATTACCGTCACCTGAAAGGCGATGGCGAAGGTGGTCTGCAGCACCCGCTGATACAGGGGGGAGGAGACGAGCTTTCGGAAGCCTTCGAGGCTGAACGCTCCATGCTTGTCCTGGAACGCCACAGTCATCATCTGGCCTACGGGCCAGAGGAACCACACGGCAAGGAACAGCAGAGCCGGCAGCGCCAGCCAGAGAAGCGATACCCGCCGTTGCCGCCGGACGGGCCGCGGGGCGGGTGAGGTCATCGCGGGCGCGAGGGTCTGATCGGTCATCTCTCGGCTTCCTTCGGTCTTCGATCCGGTCTTCGATCCAGTTCCGGGCCGCTCTGCGGCCGGCAATCGCCGTGTTCCCGAGCGCCGCCGGTATGTTCAGCTCCGGCAGGCCATGAATGCAGCAGGCCGGACAGGGGTGCCGCTCACCCCGGCGGTCGCGGTGAGCGGCGGCATGTGCCTGCCTCTCCGGTCAGAGCAGCAGCCATTCCTCCATCCGCTCCACCACCTTATCGTTGTTCGCCGTCCACCATTCGGAGTTCAGCATGGTCAGGTTCTTGATGTTGTCGGGGAAGGTCGGCATCCGGTGGGCACGGTCCGCGTCCATGTGTTCAAAGGCGCCGTTGTTGGTCGGGCCATTCGCCACGATGCTGGAATAATGGCCCTGCCGGTCCGGGCGGAGGCAGAAGCGGCAGAATTCGCGCACCTCCTCCAGATGCGGCGTGCCCTTCACCACGGACCAGCCGTCCACGTTGTAAAGCCCGTTCCAGACCGGGGTGACGGGTGCGCCCGCGTCGATGGCGGCAAAGGTGCGCCCGGCCCAGGAGTCGGACATGTCCACTTCGCCGTTCTGGAGGATCTGGGTGTTCTGCGCGCCGCTTGCCCACCAGACGGAGACATGCTCCTTGATCTGGTCGAGCTTGGCAAAGGCCCGGTCCATGTCGATCGGATACAGGTCCTGGGGCGCCACGCCATCCGCCAGCAGCGCCAGTTCCAGCATCCCGGAAGCCCCGCGGTAAAGACCGCGCCGTCCGGGATATTTCTCGACATCCCAGAAATCGGCCCAGGTCTTGGGGCCGTTTTCGCCGAACTTGTCGTTCCGGTAGGCCATGATGATGCCATAGACGGAAAAACCGGCCCAGTCGGCGGTAAGTGTGCCGGGGATCATGCCGTCAACGCTTTCGGGCGCGAAGCCAAGCGTCTCGATATAGTCCCCCGCCTCGTGCAGGCGGGCGACGTGATCGGGCGTCACCATGCAGGCGTCCCACAGGAAGGTCTTGGTATCGACCAGCATCTTGAACTGGCTGACCGGATCCGCGTCATGGGCGACGTTGACGACCTCGATCCCGGTTTCCTGCTGGAAGGGGTCGCAGAACGCCGTCTTGATGGCCGCTGCGGGAGCGCCGCCGACATCTGCGATGGTGATCCGCTTGGTTTGGGCGAGAGCGCCGCGCGGCAGGATTGCCGGGGCGGCAAGGCCTACCGCGCCGATGGCCGCAGTCTTGAGAAGTCCACGGCGGGTCGGCCTCATCAGTGTAGTCATGGAGAACTCCTGTTGGGTCGGTTTTTATGGGTCTTACGTCTTGAGAACGCGGGAATTCGCCGGATCCCAGGTGAGGGAGAGCACCTCGCCCGGCGGGATGGGGTCGGTACCCGCCGGTCTGCGCACCGTGAGCACGGCATTCCCCGCCGTGCGAACGATGAGCCGGGTTTCCGATCCCGCGTAGATCCGCTCCTCCACCCGCGCGGTCAGGAACCCTTGCCCGGCAGGGGCGACGGAGAGGTATTCGGGGCGCACGGCAAGCGATATGCGCTCCTCCCTTCCCGCGCCATGGGGGAGCGGCAGTTCGCCGTCCGGGGTCAGGAGGCGGTCGGCCCCGGCGCGTTCGCCGCGCAGGATGTTGGAGATTCCGATGAAGTCGGCCACGAATTCCGTGCGCGGGGAATCGTAGATCTCCACCGGCGTTCCCACCTGCTCGATCTGCCCGTCGCGCATCAGGCAGATGCGGTCGGAGAGCGCGAGCGCCTCCTCCTGATCGTGGGTGACGAAGATGATGGTGGAGCCTGTTTCGCGGTGGATGCGTTTGATCTCGATCTGCATCTGTTCGCGCAACTTGCGGTCGAGAGCGGAAAGCGACTCGTCCATCAGGATCAGCGAAGGTTCATAGACAAGGCAGCGCGCCAGTGCCACGCGCTGCTGCTGGCCGCCGGACAGGTCGGAGGGAAAGCGGCGGTCGAAGCCGGATAGGCCGACCATCTCCAGCGCGGCCTCCACCTTCCGGCGGACCTCGGAGGCGGGAAGCCTGCGCATCTGTAGCGGGAAGGAGACGTTCTCCGCCACGGTGAGATGGGGAAACAGCGAATAGCTCTGGAATACCACACCGATGTCGCGCTTGCTGGCGGCGGCGTGGGTCATGTCGCGCCCGTCGATCAGGAGCCGCCCGTCCGTTGGCTCCACCAGGCCCGCGATGAGCTGAAGGAGCGTCGTCTTGCCCGAGCCGGAAGGGCCGAGAAGGGTCAGAAGCTCCCCTGCCTGCACCTTCAGATCAACGGGACGAAGCGCCTGCACATCTCCATAGCTCTTGCCCAGTCCCTGAGCATGAAGCTTTGGCGTGATCTGGGCGGCGCGGATCGGGGATTCGCTGGTCATCTCTCGCTCCCGTCGTGGCTGATCCTCTGGTGATGGGCGCGAGGGGCGACGGCGTAAATTAAGAAAACCGGCGGGTTTGGTTAGGGAAGTCCTATCCATTGAGCGTCCGGCCCGGAGAAAGTGGCAATATGGCGGTCAACTGGCGTGGCGACATGTCCCCACGCCAGTGGCCATGATAGCGCTAAATGCTGCGCTGCCGCAAAATGGGCGCTGGTGCCTATTTTCGCGGCACTCCCGTAAGCGCGGGGGTCAGGCGCGGACCCGCCGCTCCATCAGCGGCGCGACCATTCCGGGGATATAGGAATCGGAGATATGCGTGCGGCAATGTTCCGCGAAAGCCTCCACCAGCCGGGATTTCCGCCTTTCCTTGAGCGTGGCGAGGCCGAGGATCATCGGTCGCGGTTCCCCCGCGATGCGGACGCGGACCACCTTCCGCCCATCCATCGCAAGGTCTGACCGGGGCAGGACATTGGCGAGCGTGTAACCATAGCCGTTCGCCACCATCGTCCGCAGGATCTCAGGGTAGGGGGAGCGCCCGCCGATCACCGGATCGAGTCCCGCCTGAAGGAAGATCGAGAGAAAGTACTCCCGGCTGGAGGGCAGATCCAGCAGCAGCAGCGGCTCGCCTGCCAATTCGCGGACCGTGATCGCGGGCAGAGTGGCGAAGGGATGCACCTCTCCCACCACCGCATGCAGCGGCAATGATGCAAGGGGCGTAAATTCGAAACCATCTGGGACAAGAAGGTCATAAGTGATGGCGATGTCCGATTCCCCGTCGACCAGCGCCCGGAGAAGTTGATCATGATCGCCGATCAGTGGTGCGATGGCAGTGGTCGGGAAGGCCCGTGTGAAGGAATGACTGAGTTCGGGCAGCACCATGGACGCGAGCGTCGCCATGCAGCCAAGGCTCAATTGACCGCGCACCATGTCGGTTGCCTCGGAAGCGGCGGCGTAGAGCTGCTGTGCCTGCTCCACGAGCCGCTTCGCCTCCGCCAGCACCGCCCGTCCGGCCGGGGTGAGAGAAAGGCCCTGCGCATGGCGACGGATGAACAACTGGGTGCCCAGCTCCTCCTCCAGATGTGCGATGGCGGTGGAGATGGAGGGCTGCGAGATGTTCACCCGCTCCGAGGCAAGGGTGATCGACCCGGTCTCGGCGGTGGCGATGAAATACTCGATCTGGCGAAGAGTGTAGCGCATGGGGAATTATCGCCCTCCTACCGGCAAGCGCAACAGCGCGCGCCTGCAGCCGGGATCGGTTGGGGCGCAACGGCAGGCCGGTCCTGTGCCATCTATTCCGCCAGGGCGATACCGGCAACGGGACGCCTGCCGCCGAGGCGGTCCCAAACGCGGCGCTAAGGGCGTGCCGCCGGCTCTTGTCCCCCTTCGTGAGCCTTCATCTCCGCTGCGCGCTGATGGTCTGAAACTGGCCTTATGAGGGAACTTTATTCCAGATCCCTGCTGAAAGATGAGTTCTGACACGGCCTCCGCCGCGAGCAGTCGCCCTAATCGCGCGCTCCCGCGACCGGCGCTTGCACGTGACGCTGTTTCCATCGGTCATGCCCCGACAAGCGAGGTGGAGCAGCGTGCGGCCGCCTCAGGGTCAGATCGCCGCCACATCCATAGGCGAGTGGAGCGGAATGCCGGCAAGGAGACGATGGCAGAGAGCGCCCTTGGAGGCAGGAACGCCTCCATGCTCCTGCGTCACCGCTTGTCTCCGGAAATTCCCCGTAGCGCGCGGGATCGAAGCCGCTCGGCAACAGGACGATGGCGGGATCGCTGCAATGGACTGCGCCGTCGCAGGCGTTGGAACCGCTCCCATGGCGCGCTCTGCCTGGCGATGACCCGAAGGATGGGCGGCGCACCAGGCCGTCGCATGCGCCGGGATCCTTCCCGCAGGGCAATCTGCCATAGATGACCCGTGAGATGAGCAGGTGGGCGGCCCGCCACGCCGTTGCGGAGGGCCGGAAGCCCCCCCAGACGGGTGTCTCCATGGATGAGCTGCAGGATGATCAGGCGGCGGGGGCGCCTGCTGCGGTATCGCAGGCATCGGCCTTCCCCACGCGGGCACTCTGCTCGGCGATGACCCGTGAGGCGAGCAGGCAGGCGGCCGCCGCGCCGTTGCGGAGCCGAAGGCCCTCCAGACGGGTGCCCCATGGATGACCCGCAATATTGGCGGGCGGCGGAAGGTGCCTGCCGCGCCGCCGCTGAGCGGGCGGGTGGAGCAGGTGCAGGCCCTCCCGGTGGCCAGATGGGACGCAGTTCGCGGCCTGCATGCTCGCTGTCGCCGGACGCCATGGGCGCGGGCGGCATTGCTTTCGCCTGCAGGCCTGGTCAGAGATCGCCCGGCACGCCGTAGCTCGGGGCGGCTTCGGGCGCGACGGCACGCCTGACGTAATCCTCAAGCTGTGGCGCGTAGATTTCCCACAATGCGCGCAGCCGCCCGATGGGATCGGTATCGTCCCAGTCCACGCGCAGATCGGCGATGGGCCATGTGACATCGCGTACCACCAGCAACCCGGCGGAATGGACCGGCCCTGCCTCGCCCCCGGCTCCTTGCCCGGCCTCCAGCGCGGCAAGGAGCCGTTCCGGAAGCGTACCCTCGGCTGCCTCGAAGCCGCGGACCATCGCGTCGGGCACGTTCTCGCTGGCCAGAAGGTTGCCCGCAGCGGCGCAGAACCGCCCCCGCGCCGTGCCGAAAGTTCCGAGAACACGGGCACCGGAATGAATGGCACTCTGACCGGTGGCGTCCACGATCACCACTTGCCGCCAATCGGCGGTGGCGTAACCGTCCAGCAGCGCCGCGAGCGCCTCTTCCGCCCCCACACCACGCGCCATGAGGTCGAGCGCGCGGGGACCGAGTGACGGATCAGTCACGTTCTGGCTGGCGACCACGCCGACCCCCGCACGGGAATGGGAACAGCGCGCCGCAACCGCCGGAGAGGAAGAACTGATCGCGATGCCGAACGCCCCGGTGTCGGGACAGGTGGCGGAGATGGAGAAGGTCATCCGTGCAGGCTCTTTACTGGCTCAGGGGCTGTGTCAGGAGTTGTCCCGGACGGGCGGGTGCCGCTGGAGGGTGCCCGCCCCGTCCGGCGCTCAGTCCGGGATCACGGCGGTCGCGTCGATCTCCACCAGCCATTCGGGGCGGGCAAGGGCGGAGACGACGATGCCGGTGGAGACGGGATAGACCCCCTTCAGCCACTTGCCGACGATGCGATAGACAGGTTCGCGGTAGCGCGGGTCGATCAGATAGATGACGATCTTGGTAATATGCTCAAGCTCGCCGCCCGCTTCCTCGAGCAGCATCTTGATATTGGCCATCGCCTGTTCCGCCTGCGCCGCCGGATCGCCGATCCCGACGTTTTCGGCCGTGTCCAGATTCTGGCCGATCTGGCCGCGCAGGAACACAGTCTGCCCCCGTGCCACGACGGCCTGACAGAGATCGTTGTCGAGGTTCTGCTCGGGATAGGTGTCCTTGGTGTTGAACATGCGGATGCGCTTGTGCACGGGCATCTTGGGGGCCTTTCAGGCGTTGTGCCGGGGTTCGGTTGGTCGAAAACCGGGGGTCGTGAATCGGGGTTCGAGAATCGGTGGGTCGAAATCAGCTTTCGGCGGAAAGCGCGCCCACGCGGCGGGCGATGTAGCGGGCGAACTCGAAATTCGGCCGCTCCAGATGCGACAGATGCCCCGGGGCGCCGAACCGGGAGGAGACGCCGCGGAACACGCGCTCGGTGCACCCTTTGTCTTCCTCGTTCACTTCGTCGAGCAGGGTCTTCAGAGCGGCGAAATGCGCTTCTGCTTCCGGATCGGCCATGAACTCGGGCGAGAGGCCGCCGCCATAGAGGATCTTCACGTGATCCGGCCCGTCGGGGTGCAGGCAGAGATACCAGAAATACCCCGGCGTCAGCGTGATGAGCAGCGCGGGATAGAGGGCGAGCAGCCAGGTGATCCGCCGCTCATCCCCTTGCAGCCGGGTGTTTGTCGGATGGGCAAGCGCCAGCGGCACCGAATCGTTCTTGACGATGAAATGGTAGTTGAAGGCATCCGTCCCCTCGGGGCAGGTCATCTTCATCAGGTTCACCGAGCCGCCGATCGTGTCCGAATGGCAGACCGGCAGGTGGTAGCTCTCCATGAAGTTCTCCGCCAGCACCTTCCAGTTGGTGTTCCAGCGGTGCTCCTCCCGGAAGGTCTCCACATAGGATCCCATGTCGAGATAACCGACCAGCTTCTCCACATCCGCGAGCCGCTCGGCCGGGGCGGGGGCGTCCGGGTTCAGCGTGACCAGGATCCAGCCCAGCCACTCCTCGCAGCGGATCTGCGGAAGCGCGACATCGGTCTTGCAGAAGCTCTCGTTCAGCCCCATCGCAGGCGCGCCGCGCAGCGAGCCGTCAAGGTTGTAGGTCCAGGCGTGATAGGGACAGACAATGGCGCGCGTCTGGCCGCGGCCCTCCAGCAGCGTCGACATCCGGTGGCGGCAGACGTTGGACATGGCGCGGAGCTTTCCCTCCCGGTCGCGCAGCACGATGATCGGCTCGCCCGCGATGTCCATGGTCAGGTAGTCGCCTGGTTCCTTCAATGCGTCCGCCCGCCCTGCACAGAGCCAGTCGCGGGCGAAAATCGTCTCCAGCTCCCGCGCCACGAACGCCTCGGACGTGTAAACGGATTTCGGCATGGCGCGGGCCTTTTCAAAAGGCTGGCTCACGTTCTGCGCAAGTTCCTCAATGGGCTGGAGTGCGGGATCGTGCTGCGTCATGGGTGTCCGCCTTTCACAAAGGGCCTGCCTCTATGCGAAGACTACTCCGCCCGGGGAGAGTGAAGAATTATCAACTTCTGCACCCCTGCTTAGGCTTTGCCTAATCCGGGGTGCAGAATCAACATGCCACGCCGCGCGGCACGCAGCCTATCATCACCTCTCCCCGCTCCGAGCGGCGGATGTTTTCCGCGATTGTCAGTGCGGCGCTGGCTGCGCGGGTCTGACTGGCGATATGCGGCGTGAGAATCACGCGCGGATGCGACCAGAGCGGATCGTCCTGCGGAAGCGGTTCCGGGTCGGTCACGTCGAGCACGGCAGCTGACAGATGCCCTTCGTCAAGCGCGGCAAGCAGGGCACGCCCGTCGAGCTGAGGCCCGCGTCCGGCATGGACGAGACCTGCGCCTTCGGGAAGAGCCGCCAGAAGCTCCGCGTCGAGGATCCCCCGGGTTTCGTCTGTCAGCGGCAGGAGGCAGACGAGGATGTCGCTTTTCCGCACCATCTGTTCCAGGCCCGCCGCCCCTGTGAAGGAGGCAACGCCCGGCACGTCCCGCGGTGTCCTGCTCCATCCTGCCAGCCGGAAGCCGAAAGGTCGCAGCCGTTCCGCCGCCGCGCGGCCCAGCTCTCCGAGGCCGAGGATACCCACCTGCCGTTCGGAGGGCGGCGGATTCGGCAGTTGCCGCCACTGTCGCCGTGCCTTCTGCACCATGTAGGCAGGCAGGTCGCGGTGGAGAAGCAGCACCGACATGGCCACGTAATCCGCCACCGAGGCTGCCACCGCAGGATCCACCAGGCGGACGAGGTCGGTCTGCCCGGGGAAATCCTCCTGCCGGAACTGGTCGATCCCGGCGGAGAGCGAGAAGACGCAGCGCAGCGCCGGGAGCAGTCGGTGAAGACCGGCGGGCGCGCGATAGGTGACGAGGTAGCGCACTTCCTCTGCGGCCATGTCTCCGGGCATCACGCCCTCAGGCGCGGCCAGTACGCGACGGCCCGGAAATTCGCGCCGGAGGATGTCGGAGAGCGTCGCCACCCGCTCCGCATCAGCGCTGATGAGAATGGTCATCAGTCGGCGTAATCCGGCTCTTCGCGATCGAGAATCCGCTTCATTTCCTCGAAATGCGCGATGGAAAAATCGCGGATGCCTTCCCAGTCGACCGCCGTGGCCTCCGCCACCTCGTCCGACAGCACGGAAAGTGGTTGGCCCGTGGCATAGGCGGTGGTGAGAATCTGGCAGGCGCGCTCCATCGTGTAGATGTCGTCAAAGGCCACACCGATATTGTCGGAAGCGACGAGGATCCCGTGGTTGCCCATCATAAGCCGTGAATGATTGCCGAGCAGCCCTGCCAGCCGCGCGCCTTCCTCCACCGAATCGGCCATGCCGCCATAGTGCAGATCCACGGCCACGCGGTTGAAATAGCGGGCGGTGTTCTGGTCGATGGGCAGGATCGCGGGGTTTTGCAGGCAGGCGATCGCAGTGGCGTGGATCGGGTGCAGATGCATCACCACACGCGCCGAGGGGTTCGACTTGTGGATCTGGCCGTGGATCGCCCAGGCTGTAGGGTCCACCAGACCACCCCTCGCCGTCGCCGGGTCATCGGCATCAAGCAGGAGCAGGTCGCTGGCCCGGATGGTGGAGAAATGCTTCCACTTGGGGTTCAGCAGGAACTGGCGGCCGTCGGGGGAAACGGCGGCGCTGAAGTGGTTCGCGACGGCTTCGTGCATGCCCAGCCGCGCGACGATGCGGAAGGTCGCGGCAAGGTCGATGCGGAGCTGCCGTTCATCCGCCGATGTGGTGACATCTTTCATGGGGAGGTCCTGTCGGTATGTGGCGGGCGTCTGCTGGCCCGCCTGAGGGGGGAGGGCTTATTCCGCGGCGAGGCTGGCGCTCGCCGTCGCATGGCGGTTCGGCGGGCGTTTCAGCCCCAGATTCTCGCGCAGCGTGGTGCCGGTGTATTCGGTGCGGAACAGCCCGCGGCGCTGAAGTTCGGGCACCACCTTCGTCGTGAAGTCGGTCAGGCTCTCCGGCAGCACCGGGAAGGCGATCATGAAGCCATCTGAGGCGCCCGAGGTGACCCAGTCCTCCATCTTGTCGGCCACCTGTGCACCGGTGCCGAAGAAGATCGCCTTGGAACGGTTGTATTTGCGCATCACTTCCCGGAGCGTCAGGCCCTGGCGGATGAGGCCGACGATCTCGTCGAAATAGACCTGATGGAAGTTCGATTTCTCCGGGATGCGATGTTCCGGGACCGGCTCGTCCAGCGGCAGGTCCGACAGGTCGGTTTCCAGATCGGTCTTCATGTACATCAGACTGATGTCCGTGTGGACGAGGCTTTGCCAGTAGTCCCACTTGCGGCGGGCGTCCTCCTCGTCCTCTCCCACGACGATGGAGACGCCGGAGAGTACCTTCAGCTCGTCCCGGTCGCGGCCGAATTTCGCCATGCGGCCCTTCAGGTCTTCGTAGAAGCGGATGGCCTGCGCCTTGTTGGCTCCCGTGCCGAACACCACTTCGGCCGTTTCGGCGGCGAGCTCCTTGCCCGCTTCCGAAGCGCCCGCCTGGAAGATCACCGGGTGTCCCTGCGGTGGCCGCGCCATGTTGAGGCCGCCGTGCACCTTGAAGAAGGGCCCCTCGTGATCCGTGACATGGAACTTCGCCGGATCGAACATCCGTACGCCGTCGCGGTCATAGACAAAGGCGTCGTCCTCCCATGTGTCCCAGAGGGAGGTGACGATCTTGAAGAATTCCTGCGCCTTCTCATAGCGGCGATCATGCGGTGGTAGCTTGTCCAGCCCGAAGTTGCGCGCCGCGAAATCGTTCGCGGAGGTCACGACGTTCCACGCTGCGCGCCCGTGGCTGATATGGTCGAGCGAGGCGAAGAGCCGCGCCACGTTGTAGGGCTCGTAAAAGCTGGTGGACGCCGTCGCGCCCAGCCCGATATGCGAGGTGCACCCCGCCAGTGCCGTCAGCAGGGTGATCGGCTCCAGCATGTTCATGTAGAGCGGCCCGCGCGTCCACGCATCGAGCTTCTCCGTCCGCGCGGCGGGCGTATCAGCCAGGAAGAAGAAATCGAGCTTCCCGTCCTCGGCCTTCCGCACGATGTCCTTGAAGTAATCGACATCGGTGGCAGCCCCATCTGTCGCTCCCGGCACCAGCCAGGCGGAGGAATGGTAGCCGTTCGCTTCGAAAAGCCCGCCCAAGACCATGGGTTTTTGTGTCATATCGATTCCTTTCGCGGCGATACCGGATCGCGGAATGTGGGCCAGCCGGCGTGGCGTGCCGGATGGCGGGAGCGGTTGGCCATCGAGCAGAGCGAACCGGACATGCGGCACCCGGCGGGCCGCGCCCGGCCCTTGCTCTGTCCGTGCGGGCCTCGGGTTACTTTCTCTGCCAGAGGTGACGGCTGTAAATTATGAAAATCGAGTGCGTTCCATAGGGACGACCTAACCATACGGAAGTCTCGGGGTGCTTGACCGGAGCGGAGCGGCGTGGCTCTATCGTGTTACCGATAAGTAAACGCGCGGTCCCATGTCGAAACCAGCCCTCTCCCCCTGGAGCCATTTCCGCCAGCGCTCGGGAGAGCGAAGCCGCAAGCAGGATGCCGTGCTCCGAACCGCCGCGCGGTTCTTCAACGAACGTGGTTACCATGCGACCTCGCTCGACGATGTGGCGGAGGCGCTGGGCGTGACCAAGCCGACGATCTATCGCTACTTCGCCAACAAGGACGAGATTCTCTTTGAATGTACCCGGCGCGGGCTGAACGCCATCGCGGCTTCCGCACGGGATGCCGCGGTGATGGGGGATCCCGCCCCGAAGCGGCTCCGCGCCATGCTGATGGCCTATGCGCGGATCATGCTGGACGATTTCGGCATCTGCGTGGCGCGGACGCAGGACCACCTGCTCTCCCCGGAAAGCCGTGCCGCCTTCCGCTCCCTGAAGCGGGAGATCGACCTGCTCATCCGCACCGTGGTGGCGGAGGGAGCGGCGGAGGGAAGCCTCATCGCGCCCGATCCGCGCCTTGTCACCTTTGCCTTCGCCGGGGCGCTGAACAGTCTCGGCACCTGGTTCGACCCCGCGGGGCCGATGACCGCGGAGGAGGTCGCGACGCGCACGGTGGATGGTCTCATGCGGGGCGTCATGCCCGGGAAGGACGTCGCACAATGACGCTGCCGAAAGCGTTCGAGGCCCTGCGCCTGCCCGCCGTCGCCGCACCGAGTTCCTGACCTCCGGCCCTGATCTGGCGGTGGAGATGTGTCGTTCGGGCTTGGTGGGCACCTTTCCGGCGTTGAACCAGCGCAGCACCGAAGGCTTCGTCGCCTGACTCGAGGAGATATAAAGACTCTTCTGCGAGCCTTCGATGCCGCTGCCCCTATGGGGTGAACCTCGTCGTCCACCGCTCCAATCCCAGTCTGCGCGCCGTTCTGGAAGAGGTGGTCCGGCATCGCGTGCCGCTGGTTTCACCTCGCTGGGCGCGGTCGCGGATGTGGGGGATGCGGTGCGTCCCTATGGCGGGTTGGTGTTCCATGATGTCATCAGCCGCCGCCATGCGGAAAAGGCCGTGGAGGCGGGGGTGGACGGGATCATCCCCGCGGCGGCAGGGGCCGGGGACATGCGGGCCAGATCAGCCCCTTGCCCTGGTGTCGGAGATCCGCCCCCTCTTCGACGGGGCCATCGCGCTTTCGGGGGCCATGTCCACCAGCGCGCATATCGCCGCGGCGCGGGCGATGGGGGCGGACCTCGCCTATCTCGGCACCCGTTTCCTTACCACGCGCGAGGCGATGGTGAGCCTTGCGCAGAAGGAGATGACCGTGGCCGCGCGTGCGGCCGATATCCTCTACACACCGGCGATTTCCGGGGTGGGGGCGAATTTTCTTGCGCAGAGCGTCGTTGCCGCAGGCATGGATCCGGCGAACCTGCAAAGCCGCGGCGAGCTTGACATGGACAACGAGGCGAAGGTCTGGCGGGACGTGTGGCCTGCCGGTCACGGCGTGAGTTCGCTCGACGTCATTCCGGCCGCAGCGGAACTCTGCGACCGGCTGGCCTTGCAATATTCGGAGGCAATGACGCGACTGGCGCGCGATCCCTTTGTAGGGCGGTAACGGCTACTCCAGCCGTTTCCAGCTCAGATACATGCCGATATCTCCAGGCATCCCGTCGGGCCAGTCGATGACCATCGCCTTGAGCTGATAGTCTGCGGCTTTGAGGTGATCGCGCCAGATTTCGTAGAACTGCCGGGGTCGCCCGGTCAACGTATCGGGCCAGTCCGGCTCCTCGTTGTTGATAGCACGGCCATGATCGGTGCAGAGCGCATTCGGGAAGCGGAGCATGAGCACTTCCGTCTCCCCCCGCTCGGCGGCGGTGGTCAGACGCATCTTGAGATTGTCCACAAGGTCATGGACCATCTGGTGATCGAGCTTCAAAGGCTCCGAAAGCTGGGCGATCAGCTCATCCCGGGCCTTGTTGGCCTCCGTTTTGGCGGCGCTGTCATCGGCGTCCATGTTAGCGCGGCGGCGATCCATGTAGGCTTGGAGATCTTCCGCCGTCATGAAGCTCTCGTCTCCCAGACGAGTCGTCTCAGCGGGTTTGTCCTCATTCGCAGGCATTATGTCATCCTGATCCGAAGGGCTCTCATAGGCAATGTGCGGCAGGATCGGGGCGCGTCAACCGCAAGCGTGCAGGCGGGTGACCGCCGCGATCAGTGCGCGGAGCGTGGCAGAACCGGGTGTTGCCAGCACTTCCTCCGTCTCTCCGGTCTCCACGATCTGGCCTTGGTCCATCACGGCGAGCCGGTGGGAGATCGCACGCACCACCGCGATGTCATGCGAGATGAAAAGGTAGGAAACCCCCGTTTCCTGCTGAAGATCGACCAGAAGCCGAAGGATTCTCCCCCGGATGGAGATGTCGAGCGCCGAGACCGCTTCGTCCAGCACGATGAGACGCGGCTCCGTCGCGATGGCGCGGGCGATGGCCACGCGCTGCCGCTGGCCCCCGGAGAGTGCGTGGATGGGCCGGGTCGCCAGATCGGGCGAAAGCCCCGTCCGCGCCAGAAGCCGAGCAATGCGGGCGGGACGCTCACCCACGGGAAGCGTGGTCTGAAGCCGCAGTGCATCGGCGATGGCGGAGCCGGCCGTGGCTCGGGGGCTGAAGGCGGCGAGCGGGTCCTGAAAGACGAGCTGCATCTGCCCGCGCCGCCGGCGGAGCGCGTTTCCGCTCAGCGCAAGCCAGTCCTCCCCCAGCAGCGCAACCCGGCCCGTATCTGGCCTGACCAGCCGGAGGAGCACCCGTCCGAGCGTGGTCTTGCCGCAGCCGGAGGGACCCACAAGGCCCAGCGTCTCCCCCGCGGCAAGGGTCAGCGAAACGTCCTTGAGCGCAGGGTCGCTGCGGCCCGGATAGGTGAGCGACAGTCCCTCCGCCGCAAGCAGCGGCGGGGGAGTGGAGGGCGCGCGCGATGTCATGGATACCTCGACACCAGCCGGGGGCTGTCAAGATCCAGATGCGCGGCCAGCAGGCGCGCAGTATAAGGCAGCGGCGCGGCCAGCACCTCCACCGCCGATCCCACCTGTATGATGCGGCCCGCCTCCATCACGGCGATCCGGTCGGCAAGACCGGAGGCGAGGGCGATGTCATGAGTGATGAAAAGCAGCGTCATCCCCGAGTCCGGTGCGGTCAGCGTGCGGAGCAGCGCCACGATACGTGCCTGAACCATGGTGTCCAGCGCGCTCGTCGCCTCGTCCGCGATGAGCACATTCGGCTCCGCCGCTATGGCAGTGGCGATCGCGATCCGCTGCAGCTGCCCGCCGGAGAACTGATGGGGAAACCGGCGGAGCGCGGCGGAGGGCTCCGGTATGCCCACGCGGGCCAACAGTTCCGCCGCCCGCCCACACACGGCTTCCGGCGCCAGTTTCAGGTGGTGGCGGAGCACTTCCGTCATCTGGTTTCCGATGGAGAGGACAGGATCGAAACTTGCCGCCGGCTGTTGAAAGACAAATCCGTAATCTCGCCCCGGCCGGACCGGACCTGACGCCCAGTCGATCTGCCCCGTCATTCGCGCGGAAACGGGCAGCAGCCCTGCGAGCGCCAGTGCCAGCGTGGATTTGCCCGATCCACTTTCCCCGATCAGCGCCAGACGCTCCCCCGCCCGCAGATCGAGATCCACCCCGTGCAGCACCGGCGTCCCGCCATAGGCGACGCTCAGCCCCCGGAGCGAGGCGAGCACGCTCAAGTCTGCCGATCCCGGCGGGAAAGCGTCTCCACCAGCGCCTCCGAAAACAGATAGACCCCGACGACGGTCAGCATCAGCGCGATCCCCGGCAGGATGGAAAGCCAGGGAGCGGTGCGCAGCACGGTCCGTCCTTCCGCGATCATGCCGCCCCATGTCACCACATTCGGATCGCCAAGGCCAAGGAAGGACAGCGCCGCCTCGGTCAGGATCGCGCCCGCGGTAATGACCGAGGACAAGGCAAGAACCGGTGGCAGGGCGAGCGGAAGCACCTCCCTCAGGGCGATCTCTACCGGATGCATCCCCAGAACCCGCGCGGCCGAGACGAAATCGCGGGAACGGATGGAAAGCACTTCCGCCCGCGCCACCCGTGCAGGAGCCGTCCATGCGCCAAGCGCGATGGCCAGAACCACGACCGCAACCGAAGGCCCCGCGACGGAGACGAAGGCCAAGGCCAGCAGGAACCCCGGCACGATCTGAAAGGCATCGACAAGGCGCATCAACACCTCGTCTCCGATGCCGCCCGCGAAACCGGCAAGCGTGCCCACCAGCGCGCCCAGCGTGACCGCCACCGCCGCGGCAGTCACGCCGACCAGCAGCGACGTCCGCGCTCCATGCGCAAGGCCCGCCGCGACGTCCCGGCCCAGCCTGTCGGTGCCAAGGAGGTGGCCCGCATCGGTGAAGGGCGGCAGGAGCGGCGGCCCGGCAATGGCCAGCGGATCACCGGGATAAAGGAGCGGCGCCAGCAGGGCGAGGGTCAGAACCGCCGCGAGCAGGACAATCCCGGACCGCCCGCCCGGCACCGCGAGAAGCCGCCTCATGCATCGCTCCCGATGCGGGGGTCGAGCCAGGCATAGGCCATGTCCACCAGCAGGTTGGCCAGCAGCACCGCGACTGCCGAGGTGAGGATGACACCCGCCAGAAGGGGTGCGTCGCGGCCGGCGACGGCCTCCTGTGCCAGACGCCCGAAGCCCGGAATGGCAAAGACGCTCTCGATCACCACCGAGCCGCCGAGCATCGCCCCCGCCTGATAGCCCAGCATGGTGACGAGGGGCAGGAGAGCGTTCCGGGCGACATGGCCCACGACGATGCTCCGCCTCGGCAGGCCGCGGGCGCGGAGGGCGGTGACGAAATCCTGCCGCCAGACCTCCGCCATTCCGGCGCGCATGAGCCGCAGGAAAAGGGCCAGATAGATGACGCCGAGCGCCGTGACCGGCAGCACCAGATGCTCGGCGATATCGACGGCCCTGGACAGCCCCGTCCGCCCCGAGGCGATCGTCTCCAGCCCTGAAACCGGCAGCCAGCGCAGGTTGACGGCGAACACCGTGACCAGCACCAGCCCCAGCCAGAACCCCGGAACGGCATAAAGCGCGAGCGAGCCGGTGGACAGCAGCCTGTCCGCCAGCGAACCCGGACGCGCCCCCGCGACGATGCCCAGCAGGGAGCCAAGTGTGAAGGCTAGCGCCGTCGCGCTCCCCATCAGAAGAAGCGTGGTCGGGAGCCGCTCTCCGATCAGCGCGGCGATGGGCCGGTCGAAAGCCACGGAACGCCCCATATCCCCGTGCGCAAGCGCCGCGAGATAGGTGCCCAGCCGCCTTGCCCCCGAAATGTCCAGCCCGTAGCGCGCACGCAACTCCGCCCCGAGTGCTGCATCCCCGCCCCCGATGCCCGCCAGATAGGCGTCCACCGCGTCGCCGGGGGCGGCCTCCAGCATCAGGAAGGTGCCCAGTACCACGATCAGCAGGACGGGAATCGCGGTCAGCACCCGACGACGCAGGAGGCGGAGGAGGCGGGCCATCCGCTGTCAGGGCGTGAGTGAAGCGTCCGCCCAGCCGGAAACGGCCCAGCGGGGATTGTTGGCGATATTCTCCAGCCGGTCGCTCGCAACGCTGGTGAAGCTCCATTCCGCCACGTTGATGAGCGGCAGGTCAGCCGCGACATCGCGCTGAAAATCCTTGTAGAGCGCGATCCGCTCCGCCGTGTCCAGCGTAACCGCGGCTTTGTCGATCAGAGCGTCGAGCGAGGGGTTCGCATAGCCGCCCTGGTTGGAGAAGGGCACGCCGTCCGGCACGCCCGACCGCACGAGGATGGTGGTGGAGATCGCCGGATCCCCGCGGAACACCGGCGGCGCGATGGCGAGGTCGAAGGCATGGTCGGTATAGACCGCCTTCTGGTGCGCGGCGGAATCATTGTTTACCACTCGCGCGTCGATTCCCACGACAGCCAGAGCCTGCCGCAGATAGTCTCCGAACTGCCGGGTTTCGTTGAAATAGGGGGCGGGCAGCAGGTTCAGGCTGAACCGGATGCCATTGGCGCCCTTGGGGTAGCCCGCTTCGTCCAGCAGCGCTTCTGCCCGCGCCGGGTCGAAGTCATAAATCGGAACGTCTGCTGTATAGAACTCCGTCGCATTCTGCGGCACGGGGCCGGTAGCGACGGTGGCATAGCCGAGAAAGATCGTGTTCACCACGAAGGTTTTGTCGATCGCATGAGCGATGGCCTGCCTGACTTTCACATCGGCCAGCTCCTTGCGGCGATGATTGATCTCCACGACAAGCTGATAGGTCAGTGCCTCGTAGCCGCGGGTGACGACCTGAAGCCCGGGCACCTTGCCGATCCGTGCAAGATCGGCGAGCGGCACGGCGGAAAAGGCGGCGAGCTGGATGTCGCCCGCCTCCAGCGCCGCGGCGGCGGAGGCGCGATCGGGCAACACCTGGAACACGATCTCGTCCAGGAAAGGCTTGCCCCTGTCCCAGTACTCCGGGTTCTTCTTCAGCAGATAGTATTGCCCCGGACGGTAATCGGCAAAGACGAAAGGACCGGTTCCAACGGGCCGCACATTTGCTGGGTTGTCGGCGATCGGCCCGTCTTCATAGATATGCTTGGGCACGACGCTCGAAACGACAGGCAGGGCATTGCGGACAAGCTGTAGCGGCGTGGGTGCCGAGAACCGGAAAACGGCCGTATGGGCGTCCGGCGTGTCCACGGCGGCGAGATTGGCGAAGACAGACCGTCCGAGGTTCTGGAGCGGCTTCCAGATCTGCATGGCGGAGAAGGCCACATCGGCAGAAGTGAAGGGCGCGCCGTCATGCCATTTCACCCCTTCCCTGAGCCGGAAGGTGACGGTCAACCCGTCGTCCGACCCTTCCCAGCCGGTCGCCAGAAGTGGGCGAAGGCCATCGGGGGCGGAATAATCCGCCTCCGCCAGCGCCTCGACAACCTTGCTGGCCACGAAGAAAACGCCGTTCGATGCGACGATGGCCGGATTGAGGTTCTTCGGCTCCGAATCCGCCGCGACCGTCAGGCGACCGCCCGCCGCCGCCCAGGACAGGCGCGGCAGGGCCGTGGAGGCCAGAAGCAGGGCGATGCCCTGAAGCACGAAGCGGCGGGTGGGCAGGAAGGGCATTCTCGGCCTCCGGGACTGGACTGGCTCGACAATACTCCCCTCCCGCGCGTTCTCAAGCGTCAGTCAGGCAAGGTGGCATGCGTTTTCCACCCCTTTCGGAGAACGCCGTTTCACTCGGCCGTGCAGGAGACGGAGGGTTTGCTTTCGTCCAGAGTATCGCTGAACACCGCGTCGTCGCCCTTGGTGAACCACTGGTAACGGTTCCCGGTGTAGCGTGCGCCGGAACCGGAAACGACAGCCACCAGAATGTAAGGCTCGCCGTCTATCGTCATGATGGCGAGCGAGTTCGGCCCCGCATTGACATACTGGACCACACGCTTCGTGCCGTTCGCGCAGCTGTACTGCTGCTTCGTCTGCGTGCCGCTGACGCCGGGGAGGGTGATTGTCGTGCCGCTTGCCGCCATCGCATGGGCTGGCAGGACCAACGACAGCGCCGCCGCACAGAGGATTTTCCGCATGGTGCTCTCCATATTGATTGTTGTTCGTGGCAGGTAGCATGAGTTGCTATCCCGGCCAGTGGGCCGAGCATTGCCGTATCTTTGACGTTGGTTTTACGCCTGTGCGTCAGAAGTGTTCCTGTCGCTGATGGCGATGGGGTCGGTGCGGTTTGACGATGGGATATTTTTCAGAACCAGTGCATTTTTCGTGTGTTGCGGGTGGGAATCGCTTTGCTGTGAACGGTCGTTTGCGACCAGCCGGCAATGATCTCAATTTCGCTCTCATCGGCACACCGCGCCGATCCTTTTCCGAGCATGGACAGGAGCCCGACGACCCGGCTTTCCTGTCGCTGATCGCCACGGCAGACTTCGGACCGTTCCGGGCCACCGGTCTGCGTCCGGCGCTCAAGGCGCTTACCCGCGTGATGGAGGAGGTGGCTTTCCACAACGCCGACCTGCATCGCCGGCTCTCCACCTCCGCCATGCTCTGCTGCCGGATGGCGCGGGGCGACAGGGGAGTGTCCAACCATAGCTGGGGGGTCGCCATCGACCTGAAGATAGACGGCATTGCAGATACGCGGGGCGATGACTGCGTTCAGCGCGGCTTGCTGGAGATCGCCCCCATCTTTGCCCGGCATATGTTCTATTGGGGTGCCGCCTTCCAGATGGAGGAGGCGATGCATTTCGAAGCATCCGAGCAGCTCGTCCGCTTATGGGCCGCGCGGGGGGAGCTTGCGCCCGCCGCCGGACTGGACGCGACGGTTCCCGCCGATGCCGCCCGCTATCGGGCTGATCGCTTCATCGAGACGCGCGCGCGGTTCACCGGTTGAAGTGTCGTGCTGCCAGGAAAAGGTGTAGAATGCATTGCCTGCCCGCTCTCGCGCCCTTCCGGGCCAGACCATTAGGTGAGTGAGATCATGTCGCCCTTCCTGCCCGACAGTCTGACAGGCATTGCCAGCGATTTTCACGATGGGACCAACCGCAATCTGCTGGATCGGTGGCAGCCGCTGTGCGACTGGCTGGACACACGGCTCCGCGACGGGTTCGATCCGGCATGCAAGGTCAACATGGTGCGCATCGGTGCGCGGGCGCTGGCGCAAGACCGGCGGGGGCGCGTGCTTTCGGGTGTCAATCTCGCCTCGCTCGATCCGCTGAACATCTCCACCCATCCTAAAGTACTGGCGGCAACGCAGGACGCCGCGGCGCGGTTCGGCATTCATTCGGCAGGCTCCGCTGCGATGATGGGCGTGACATCGCTTGTCGTCACGCTGGAGCAGAGGATGGCCACCTTCCTGTCCATGCGGGACGCACTGGTGTTCCCCACGGGGGCGGATGCCCTTCATGCATTGTTGCGCACGCTGGTGCAGCCGGGAGACCATATCATCCTCGACAGCCTTGTGGCCCCCGGTCTCCGCGATCTCGCGGAGACCGCGACCCGCAAGGTGCATCTCGCGCATCACCTCTCCCCGGCCTCTGTCCTCGACCATCTTGAGAAGATCCGTGCGCAGGAACCGGATGCCGGCATTCTGGTGATGATGGAGGCGATGTCCTACGCCGATTGCCAGTCCCCGGATCTCGCTACGCTGCGGGACATGTGCCGCCTGCATGAGGCGACGCTGCTCGTCGATACCGCGCTCGATCTTGGCTCCACCGGTCCGGGCGGGCGCGGGGTGCTGGCGCTGCAGGGGATGCTGGGAGAGGTCGATCTGGTCAGCGGAACCTTTGCGCGGGCCTTCGCCTCGAACGGCGGCTTCGTGGCCTGCAACCATCCCGCGCTCCGCACCGCGATCGTGCAGGGCAGCCTTGTCCACTGGAACAGTTGTGCGATTTCACCGCTTCAGGCGGCGGCGATTCTCGCTGCATTGGACCTGATCGACGGGACGGAGGGCGACTGGAAGCGTCGCTGTCTGTTGCGGAACTGCCGCGCTTTCCGGCAGGGCCTTGCCAAACAGGGCTACCATGTGCTGGGCAATCCGGGGAGCGCTGTTCCTGTCCTTCTCGGTGCCGCCGCCGCTGCACGGCGGATGACCGCAGAAGTGCTGTATCATGGCGCGGTGGTCAACCTTCTGGAGTACCCGATCGTCCCGCAGGGCGGCGCGCGCTGGATGCTTCATCCGATGGCCGATCACAGCGCGGAGGATGTGGATACCTTTCTGGCGCTTACCGAACGGGCGCGCCGGTTTGCCGCCTGAGCTTTCACAGCCCGGCGCGGACCAGGTCGGCGGCGATGACGTCATGATGGGAAGGGTCGCGAAAAAAGACACGCGACCGCCAGTTCTCGGCGGTGAACCCAGGTTGAAGGCTGCGTATCCGTTCCGCCACCTGGTGGGCCTCGGCCATCCTGTCGGCCCGGATGAGGTGCACGACCTTGCAGATATGGGCGCGGATATTGCCGGGATCGCCTTCCAGAATCTCGTCGATCTGCGGGCCGACGCCGTTCCTTCCGAGCATCAGGCAGTCGAGGATCAGGTTGGTGCGGATCCAGACCGGCGGATGCGGTGTGAGCGTGAGAGCATGGCGGTAGAGATCGATGGAATGCGCGAGATCGCCGCAATAGCCAAAGATCGCGGCAAGATAGGACAGCATTTCCGGGCTTTCCGGCGCTTCGGCGACGACGGCGGTCATTCGGGCAAGCGCGTCCTCGAAATGCCCCTGCGAGCAGAGCCAGAAGGCGTGAAGCGCGCGCCCATGCAGATGGCTTGGCGAGAGAACGAAGATCTCGGCCACGATGCGGGCGACACCCTCTTCGGCGTCGCGCGGATTGTCATGCCAGCCAAGGCGCAGGCCGTCGAGCAGACAAAAGCCCAGCGACACCCGCGCCTGGAGAAACGAAGGGTCGATCGCGATGGCCTGACGGTAGAACTCCATCGCACGCGCCAGTGCCGTGCGGCTGACGGCATTTTCCTGCACCCGGCCTTTCTGAAAAAGCTCCCATGCGCGGATATCCGTTTCGGACCCGGCCCAGTATTCCGCCCAGCGACCATCCGACAGGGCCGTCTGAATCGCCTCCACGATGCGGCGCGACAGGCGCTCCTGCGCGCCGAAGCCCAGAGCGCGAAGGTCGAAGCGGTCATTCCAGACAATGGCCCCGCCCCGCGCGTCCACGATGCGCGCACTAAGGCGGATGCGCTCCCCCTCCATGCGCAAGCTGCCCTGCAGGAGGTAGTCCACGTCATCCCCGGCAAGACTTGGGTCTATGATCCGGTAGGTTCCCACCACGGCCCCGATGACGGTGGACAGCTCCTCCCGGAGGCCGCTGGCGAGATAGGCGAGTTGGACATCCGCGCCAATCACGGCGAACGGTTCGATGGCAAGATGCGGAAACAGCGTCCGTGCGGCCAGTTGCGGCGGCTCCGGCCCTTGTGGCACTGCCTGCGGTGGGGCGGTCAGCACGGCAGGTCCGTCGAGCTTGCCGTACCAGTGTGCCCGCTCCTCGCTCAACCATGTCTCGAACTCCGGGTCTGGAAGATCCATCCCTTCGAGCAGGTCGAGATGAGCCGCGGGAACAGAGATGAAGGCATCCACCCGCAACGCCTCCAGATGAAGGACGACATCGTCGCCGGGGGTTGAGATGATCTCAAGTCCATGCCGGGAGAGGTGATGACGGAGCGCGCTCAGTTCCTGCCGCAGACTAGCACGCCCCTTTGGGGGGTCGCGGTCGCTCCACAGACGATCCTGCAACCAGCCACGGGTCCGGCGCCCGCCGGGGGCAAGCGCCAGCATCGCCAGAAGCGCCTTGGCCCGTTTCCCAGGCGGGGTTGCGTCCTGTCCGTCGGGTGCGGTGAGCCGGAAGGCGCCAAAGACGCTGACGGCTGCCATCCCGACAGGGATACTGCGGGCGCGGCGGGGAATGTGCGTCAGGGGCGTCATCCGGGCGGCGCTCTACCCTGCGCAGCCGCAGATGGTGATGAAGCCGATCGCCTCCTCCGCTATGCCGGACAAGCCGGTGTCCCGGTCGATCCGGCCCTTGCCGGTGAGGTCGGGAACGGCGACATTGACGATCCGCATCGTCTTGCCGCCTTCCGACACCGTCCGATCAAAATGCAGCACGAGGCGGACGCCATCTTCGACCGGGCCTTCGTCCCCGGTCGCACGCAGGGTGGGCGGGCCATCGACGAAACGTTCGTCGAAGAGAGATTTGAACCTTTCGGACAGCTCCATTCCGCCATCGGGCGAAAACCGCTGCTCCGGCGTGTCGCGACGAACGGCCTCTGCCATCTCAAGCAAAGCCGTACCGACCGATCTATAGCTTTCACCGGTTCTCAGTTTGAGACGCGCCATGCCATACCCTCCCCGGAGTAACGCATATGGATTGAATCACAGCATAGTGATAATCCAGCGAAGAGCGGCGGTTTGCAATCGGAAGGATGATGGAAAAGCTTCTCCTTCGCGCTTGTTCCGACGATCTGCTTTCCGCGCCGCATTTTCCCGCTCTGCCGTCCGGCTGGCCGTTTCACATGGCAGTCGTTGCAGTGGCGTTGCCTGTAGGCTGCGCTCCGCCGGAGGGTTTGGCGGCACGGGTGGCTTCCGGGGCGGGGGTGTCCCGCGCAGAGGCAGCGTTCCGGGCGTTAATGGAAGGGGCGGAGCGATACGCGCTGCAGTATTCCGCCACGAGGCCTGCCCGTCTTGGGCCGCTGGCCACAGCCGGGGGGCCACCGGAGGATGAGTCGGTGACACGGCTGACGCTTGGCGCTCCAGGGGGCGAGGGCGTCACCTCCCGTGGTACTGCGGCGGGCGAGAAGCTGCGGGACGCCGGTGATCGCGCCTGTCTCGAGACGCTGGAGCACCTCGCCCTTGATCGGCTGGCCGAAGGCGACGGTGCCACATTCCATAGCGTGCAGCTGCCCGAGCTCATGCCCTATCGCGGGTATCTCGACGGGCAGCTTCGCCGGCTGTCGCTCTGGATGGCCGCCGGGCCCCAGCATGTTGTGGCGATCGCGCTGACGGCGGACCGGAACGGAGGTCGCCCGACCGTCGGCTCCGCCGCTGGACAGGAGCCCCGTCAGACGGCTATGCGCGCGGTGGAGGAGGCGATGTTTCTCTGGCGCAATATGGTGGAGATGGAGCGGCGTGGCGCACCTGTTCCCATGGGGCCCGGCGGCGATGCAGCCCGGCTCTACCGGGGAGCGGTACCGACGCCCGGCTGGCTCGACGCGCTGACGGCGCGTGGCGGAGAGGGGCGGGCACCGCCGCAGCCTGTCGCGGACTCGGCCCCCCTTATAGAAACGGTGGCGCGCCTCGCAGGCCGGAGAGTACGGCTTTTCGACATGACCGTTTCCCCGCTGCCTGTCCCTGTCGCGCGGGTGGTTCTGGGCTAGCAGGCCGCTGAAAAGTTCGGGAGCGTCATGTCCCGGGTCTGGAAACCGGGAAATCAGCTTTGGAGTGATCCGAAAAGGCTGAATTCCGCCAGATTGCAAACGATTTCCCCTCCGGCATGGATCTGCAAAGGCTCGCTCGCGGCCTGTCAGAGTTGTGCCACCAGCGATGCAACCGGCTCGCCTGCTCTGCGTTGGTTCATGGCTAAAGAGGACGGGAACGGAATGCAGGCGAAGGCCCTCGGCGTGGTGGCGAATGCGGGATCGGGACGAAATTCGCGCGAGAAGGAAGCGGTTGAACACGCGATGAAGGTCTTCGGCCCCAACGCGCGGCTGGTTTACTGGGAGCCGGAAACCGACCGAATGGCCGATCTCATTGATGAGCTGGAAGCCGAGGGGCGCGATCTGATCGTGGCCGCCGGCGGAGACGGCACGATCATGGCTGTCGCCTCCGAGATGAGGGACCGCAAGGCCGCGATGGGTGTATTGCCGCTCGGCACGTTCAACTTCTTCGCGCGCGGGCTGGGTCTGCCGCAGGAGCCGCAGGAAGCGGCGGAGGCGATACTCGCAGGCCGGGCGGAGAAGATGTCACTCGGGACCGTGAACGGACAGGTATTCCTGAACAATGCGAGCCTTGGCATCTACCCCTCGATTCTGAAGCAGCGCGAGGACGTGTATGAACGCTGGGGGCGATACCGGTTGCTGGCCCACTGGTCTGTCATCAAGACCTTTCTTGGCTTTCAGCGACCCATGAGCCTGTCCATCGTCGCGGATGGAGAACGGCGGGACTTTCGCACGCCGCTGCTGTTCGTGGCTCGCTCCGCCTATCAGATCGAGCACTACGGTCTTGAGGGGGCGGAAGCGATCAACGGAGATCGGTTCGCCATGTTCGTGGCCAAGGCCGAGGGTCGGACCGGCCTGTTCCGTCTTGCATGGCGGCTGGTGAGCAGGCGGCTTGAAGTCGGGCGTGACGTGACGCTCATCGATGCGGCGGAGATAGAAGTGGAACTGCGGCAAAAGACCCCTCTCGTCGCCTTCGATGGCGAGAAGGCACGGATGCGCGCGCCACTTCGCTTCAAAATCCTGAAGGACGCGATCAGCGTCGTCATGCCCCGCCCCGAAGACGAGGTGTCCGCATGAGTCGCATCGTCCACCTTTCCGATCTGCATTTCGGACGGACCGACCCCGCGCTGTTTGCCCCGCTCGTGGAGGTGGTGAACGATCTCAAGCCGGATCTCATTGTCATTTCCGGCGATTTCACCCAGCGTGCCCGTGTCTGGCAGTTCGAGGAAGCGCGTGCGTTCCTGAACCGGCTGTCCGGGCCGGTGCTGTCGGTTCCCGGCAATCACGACACGCCGCTCGACAATCCCTTTGCGCGGTTCCTGATGCCGTGGAAGCGCTACCGCCGTTTCATCAGCCGGGAGCTGGAGCCGGAGTTCCGCAGCGACGACATGGTGGTCGTGGGGGTCAACACGGTGAACCGCTTCGCCTGGCAGCAGGGAAGAATGCCGAAACACGCGCTGGGCCGCGCGAAAAAGGCCTTTGCCGAGGCAGGAGACGCGGCGCGTATCGTCGTGTTGCACCACCCGCTCGAGCAGCTGCCGGGTGCGCGGAAGCCGGTGATGCGGGGGGCGTCGAAAGCCGTCGAAGGCTTTGCCGGAGCGGGGGCGGAGATCGTGCTGTCGGGGCATATCCACAGCACCCACATCGCCCCGTTCACCCACTATCCGCATGTGCTGTTCGTGCAGGCGGGGACGGTCCTGTCCACCCGTCTCCGGGGAGAGAAGAACAGCTTCAACCTGATCGACATCAGTCACGACCAGGTGGAGATCGCGGCCATCGCCGTGGATGAGGCGGGCCGCTTCGCCTCCACGCCGCCTCATGTCTTCCGGAAGGGCGAGGAAGGCTGGATCGCGGCGGACACCGACACTTCTGCCGAACCTGCCGCCAAACCTGTCCGCGCGGACATACCACCCACCCTGTCGGGCGAGGCGGAACATGTCCCTGTCCGGCCTGCGGGGGAGTTTGACTCACCGGCCGGGCAAGCCGGGCCGGAACAGGGCCAGCAGGGTATGCGGGATCCGATGGACATGCCGCCCGCCAGCATCCAAACGGCCCGGGGCCGCTAGTCATCGTTCTGTTCCTTGCGCTACCGGACACGCCGGTTTGACAATTTGCGCCTGCCGCGCCCGCTGCGGATGGGTTAGGCAGAGAGCAACCGCTTCCCTCAGGAGCCACTTCCCCCGCCCGCCGACGGCCGGACCAAGACAGAAAGGACAGTGCATGTCGCGACCCGCCTCCCCTTCGCTCGACCTCGGTGTCATCGGAAACTGCTCCTCCGCCGCGCTCATCGACAGAGAGGCTTCCCTCGTCTGGATGTGCGCCCCGCGCCTTGACGGAGATCCCGTGTTCTGCCGCCTTCTGGACCGGGAGAAGGCAGAGGGGGGGGACTGGTCGATCCGGCTGGTGGATCAGGCAGGCTCCACCCAGCGCTATCGCCGCAACACCGCGATCATCGAGACGGAACTGGTCGACGGCGAGGGCAACCGCCTCCGCATCACCGATTTCTGTCCCCGCTTCCGGGCACATGGCCGGATGTTCCGCGGCCAGACGGTCGTGCGGCTGGTGGAGCCGGTTCAGGGGTCGCCCCGGATGCAGATGCTGATCCGTCCCCGTCATGACTATGGCAATGCCCGGCCGGAGACGACACGGGGCACGAACCACCTCCGCTTCCTTCTGGGAGAGCAGGTGCTGCGGCTGACCACCGATGCGCCGGTGGAATACATCGCGCATGAGACGCCCTTTATCGTGGACAGGCCCTATGCCTTCCTCCTCGGCCCGGACGAGCGGCTGACGGATTCGCCCCGCTCCATCGCGCGCTCCTTCCTGAGGGAGACGGAGCAGTACTGGCTCGAATGGGTACGCAGCCTGTCGATCCCGCCCGATTACCAGGATGTGGTCATCCGCTCCGCCATCACGCTGAAACTCTGCTCGACGGAGGAGACGGGGGCGATCGTCGCCGCGCTGACGACCTCCATCCCGGAATACGGCGACAGCGGGCGGAACTGGGATTACCGCTTCTGCTGGCTGAGGGATTCCTATTTCACCGTCAAGGCGCTGAACAGCCTGTCGGCCACGCGTACGATGGAGGACTATCTCTCCTACGTCTCCAACATCGCGATGGGGTCGGAGGGAGGATATCTTCAGCCGCTGTTCGGCCTGGGGCTGGAACGGGAAATCGACGAGCACATCGTGCCGTCGCTTCCCGGCTATCGCGGACACGGCCCGGTGCGGCGGGGCAATGCCGCCTATACCCAGATCCAGAACGACGGCTACGGCTCCGTCATCCTGTCGATCATCCAGTGCTTCTTTGACGAACGCCTGCCCGTGATGGGGGGCGAGGCGCTGTTCCGCCAGTTGGAGGTTCTGGGTGCACAGGCGGAGAGCCGCTGGGACCAGCCCGACGCCGGGATCTGGGAATTCCGCACGCGGAACGGCGTGCATACCCATTCCTCCATGATGTGCTGGGCGGCCTGCGACCGGCTGGCGCGGATCGCGGCGCGGATCGGCTTGACGGAGCGTGCCCGCTACTGGCGGGAGGTGGCCGACCGCATCCGGGAAGGTGTGCTGAGCCGGGCATGGAATGCGGAACTGCAGAGCTTTGTCGCGACCTTCGGAGGCGGCGATCTGGACGCGAGCCTGCTGCTCATGCCGGAAATCGGCATTCTGGAGGCAGCCGACCCACGCTTCCTTTCCACCCTCGCGGCCTGCGAGAAGTGGCTCCGCTTCGGCAACCACCTTTACCGTTACCGCGCGCCGGATGATTTCGGAGAGCCGGAAACCGCCTTCACCGCCTGCACCTTCTGGCTCATTGATGCGCTGATCCGCGTGGGCCGGCGGGAGGAGGCGCGGGAGATCTTCCTCGACATCCTGTCACACCGCAATCCGATGGGGCTGCTGTCCGAAGGGGTGCATGTGGAGAGCGGGGAGCTCTGGGGCAATTTCCCGCAGACCTATTCGATGGTCGGGCTGATCAACGCGGCGGCCCGGCTGTCGAGGAGCTGGGACGAGGTGCTCTGAAGAAGCGGAGCATGCGTGAAGGCCGCACTGCGCCCCACGCCTTCACCACCCGGCGATCACACAGTTGTCATCGGGCAAACCTCTTCCTATCCTGACCCCGACCGCGCAGGCGGCCCCGGCCAAGGGGAGGGCCGGGGAAGGACATTCCCCGGGGAAGGAGGCGCTTTTCAAGGGAAGCGCTGTTGGAGGAGGACCATCCATGAAACACTTCGCACTGGCGTCGCTGATTGCTGGCGCGCTTTCGCTACCCGCGATGGCTGCGGATTACACGATCATCGCCCCTGCCAATCCCGGCGGAGGTTGGGACCAGACGGCCCGCACCATGCAGACCGTGCTTCAGGAGGCGGGCATCTCGCGCAGCGTTCAGGTCCAGAACGTGCCGGGGGCGGGCGGTACCATCGGACTTGCGCAATTCGTCAGCCAGAAGAAGGGTGATCCCTCCGCGCTGATCGTGGGCGGCTACGTGATGGTCGGGGCGATCCTGACCAACAAGTCGCCCGTCGGGCTGGACGACGTGACGCCCATCGCCCGGCTGACCGGGGAATATGAGGCCGTGGTCGTTCCCGCCTCCTCTCCGTTCCAGTCGATCGGCGACCTGATCGCCGCGTTGAAGGAGAAGCCCGGCGCGGTAAGCTGGGCGGGTGGCTCCGCCGGCGGGACGGATCACATCGCGGTCGGCCTCATCGCCAAGGCAGCGGGCGTGGATCCGACAAAGATCAACTACATCGCCTATTCCGGGGGTGGCGAGGCGCTGGCTGCGATCCTTGGTGCGCAGGTTTCGGCGGGCGTTTCTTCGCTGGGCGAGTTCGAGGGGCAGATCAAGGCGGGCACGCTACGGCTTCTCGCGGTTTCCTCCGATGAGCGGGTGGCGGGCTTCGACGCGCCCACGCTGAAGGAGTCGGGACTGGACGTGGTGTTGGAGAACTGGCGCATGGTCGCTGCCGCGCCGGGCCTGACGCCGGAGCAGAAGGCCGCCGTCTCCGCCGATATCGAGAAGATGGTGAAATCGGCGGAGTGGCAGAAGCAGCTTTCCGACAAGGGCTGGGCAGATACCTATCTCGCGGGTGACGCCTTCGACGCACAGTTGAAGGAAGACATCGCAGCGACGGACGCCGTGCTCAAAGACATCGGTCTGGTGAAATGAGCGACGGCCCGGTGAACGGGCGGCATCACGCTGAACCGCGCCACGGTGACCTGAGGCCCGGTGACCTGAGACCCGGTGCACGCAAGCATGGCGAACTGGGCCACGGTGAGCCGGGTCACGGCGAGAGGGACGCGCGGCGCGCCGATATCGGTGCGCTCGCCATCGCGGCAGGGCTGTTCTGCTTCGGCGCCGTCATCATCGTCGATGCGATGCAGCTCGCAGATCTCGGTGGTTACTCGCAGGTCGGGCCCGGGACTGTCCCGGAAATCGTCGGCGGGGTGCTGATCCTGCTGGCAATCTGGACGGTCGTGGCGGCCTTCCGGCACGATTTTCCCGAACGGGAGCGGGTGGAGGCCCCGCCACTTCTGTGGGTGGTGGGTGGACTGGTCGCCCAGATCCTTCTGCTGATCCCCGCAGGTTTCTCCATCGCCACGGGAGTGATGTTCGGCGCGACGGCGCGCGGCTTCGGCTATCGCAACCTCATTTTTGCCGTGATTGTGGGGGTCGTCCTGTCCTTCGCTGTCTGGCTGCTGTTTTCGCAGCTGCTGCAACTGCACCTGCCGGAAGGCGTGCTTGAAAACCTCTTTCTGAGGGCGATCCGGTGACGACATTCGAATTCCTGCTGCAGGGCCTCGCCATCGCAATGCAGCCGATGAACCTGCTCTACGCGCTGATCGGGGTGACGCTGGGCACGGCGGTCGGCGTGCTGCCGGGGATCGGCCCCGCGCTGACCGTGGCGCTCCTGCTGCCGGTGACCTACAAGCTCGACCCGGCCGGATCGCTCATCATGTTCGCGGGCATCTACTACGGCGGCATGTATGGCGGCTCGACCACCTCCATCCTGCTGAACACGCCGGGGGAGAGTGCCTCCATCATCACCGCGCTGGAGGGCAACCGGATGGCGAGAAAGGGGCGGGGTGGCCCCGCGCTCGCCACGGCGGCCATCGGCTCTTTCGTGGCGGGGCTGATCGCGACGCTGCTGCTCGCCTTCATCGCGCCGCTCATCGTGAAGCTCGCGCTGGTGTTCGGCCCGCGGGAGTATTTCGCGCTGATGGTGCTGGCCTTCGTCACCGTTTCCTCCGCCTTCGGGGAATCGGCGCTGCGCGGGCTGACGTCGCTGTTTCTGGGGCTGGGGCTGGCCGTCATCGGGATCGACCAGCTTTCGGGGCAGGCGCGGCTTTCGTTCGGCATGCCCGAATTGCTCGACGGGGTGGAGGTGACGACGCTGGCCGTCGCGATGTTCGCCATAGGGGAGGCGCTCTATCTCGCCTCGCAGCGGTGGTCGGGCAAGGACGAGGTGATCGCGGTCAAGGGGTCGCTCTGGATGAACCGGCAGGACTGGAAACGGTCGTGGAAGCCCTGGCTCCGTGGCACAGCCATCGGCTTTCCCATCGGCGCCATGCCGGCAGGCGGCGCGGAGATCGGCACTTTCCTGTCCTATGCCGTCGAAAAGAAGATGACGAAGCATCCAGAGGAGTTCGGAGAGGGCGCCATCGAGGGGGTCGCCGGGCCGGAAGCCGCGAACAATGCCTCCGCCGCAGGCACGCTGGTGCCGCTACTCACGCTCGGCCTGCCGACGACGGCGACGGCAGCGATCATGCTGGCCGGGTTCCAGCAGTTCGGCCTGCAGCCCGGGCCGCTGCTCTTCGCCACCAATCCCACGCTGGTCTGGGGGCTGGTGGCCTCGCTGCTGATCGCGAATGCCATGCTGCTCGTGCTGAACCTGCCGCTGATCGGGCTGTGGGTGAAGCTGCTTACTATCCCGCGGCCATGGCTTTACGCGGGCATCCTGCTCTTTGCGACGCTGGGCACCATCGGGGCCAACCCCTCGGTGTTCGAGCTGGCGATGCTGCTGGCTTTTGGCCTTCTGGGCTTTGTGATGCGGCTTTTCGGCTATCCGATTGCGCCGATCGTGGTGGGGCTTATCCTCGGCCCGCTGGCGGAGCAGCAGCTGCGCCGGGCGCTGGCGATCAGTCAGGGGGACTGGACGGTGCTTGTCTCCTCACCGGTCTCGGCGGGGCTGATGACGGTGGCGGCGCTTGCCTTTGTCGTGCCGATGATCCTGCGTCTGCGTGGGCGCGGCAAAGTGTTGGGCCAGCTCGCCGCAGACGAGGACTGACGGGAAGGGGCGTTCGCGCCCCTTCCGCCATGGCTCAGCGGGTGGCCCATTCCCCCTTGCGGAACACGGGCACCCGTGTGCCATCCGCGCCGATCCCGTCGATGTCTATCTCACCGGAGCCGATCATCCAGTCCACGTGGATGAGGCTGGAATTGCCGCCCTGCGCGGCGATCTGCTCCGGCGTGAGCGTCGCCCCGTCGATGAAGCACTTGGAGTAGCACTGGCCCAGGGCGATGTGGCAGGCCGCGTTCTCGTCAAAAAGCGTGTTGTAGAACAGTAATCCCGACTGCGAGATGGGAGAGGAGTGCGGCACCAGCGCCACCTCTCCCAGCCGCCGCGCGCCCTCGTCCGTATCCAGCACTTTGAGCAGTACGGCCTCCCCCTTGGTCGCGCGCGCCTCCGTGATGCGGCCGCCCTCGAACCGCACTTCGATATTGTCGATCAGCGTGCCCTGATGGGCGAGCGGCTTGGTGGAGCGGACATATCCCTCCACCCGCCGGGAGTGCGGCGTGGTGAACACCTCCTCCGTCGGGATATTGGGGTTGCAGATGACGCCGTTCTTCGCCGGTGAGGCGCCGCCCATCCACTCATGCCCGTCGGCGAGGCCCACCGTCAGGTCGGTGCCGGGCCCGGTGAAGTGGAGCGCCGCGAAACGGTGCCCGTTCAGCCAGCCGGCGCGGGTCTTCAGCGCGGCATTGTGTGCCGCCCAGGCAGCGACCGGATCCGGCCCGTCAACACGGGAGGCAGCGAAGATCGCGTCTGCCAGCTGCGCCACAGCCTCCTCTTCCGGCAGGTCGGGAAAGACGAGCCGCGCCCAGGATGGGTTGGGATAGGAGACGATGTTCCAGTTGATATCGAAATTGGAGATCTTCTCCAGCGCGGGTTTGTAGGCGGCGGAATTGGCCCTGTTGGCGCGGGCCACTCTGGCCGGGTCCTGTTCGGCCAGCAGCATGGGATTGTCGCCCGAAACGGCAAGCCGCGCGGCATTCCCGTCATAGGCGGCCGCCATGCCGCGATAGAGCCAGTCCGGCGCGCGGTCGAACGAGGCATCCCGGCCATGCTGGAACCGGGACAGCGTCACCCCTTCATCCGACAGGATCGGTGTCACCACGCCCGCACCGGCAGCATAGGCCCGCGCGGCGATCCGGCGGACGAGAGGCAAGGCGGCGACCGGCGCGGTCAGCACCAGGTCCTGCCCGGGCTGGAGGTTCAGACCGACCTTCACGGCAACTTCCGCGAGACGGTCGAGCCGTTCCTCGCTCACGGGCCCACTCATTGGTTCGTTCGGGGGATCGACGGGGGATGGCTTGTTCATCACGCGCTCCTTGGCTTCGCGTAAAGCATAGTCCGCGCAGGGGCCGCGTCAAAGGACCGGTCTGCGCGAACGCTCTCTCTGGCTTCGGCCAGCCGGAAGGTCCGTTGGCCCGTCTTCCGTTGGCCCGTCTCTGTCGGTAGAGCAGCTTAGACGGCGCGGATGGAGCACAGGCAATCTGCGCCGCCCGAAAAAGACGGTGTACGAGCGGCCTACGGCGGATATTTCGTCACCACGCACCGCTGCCCGCTTTTGGCCCCGAGTTCCGTTGGTGCTGCCGCTGTGTCGCGCAGTGGGGCTTCCCGAAGAATATCGGGATCACCGGCAGGTGGCGCGCCGTCGGGGCGGCGCGCGATGCCGCATGTGGGCCGGGGTGTGACGGCTCTGCGGCCCTGCCGGATAGGGCGCTGATCTACCACCCATTCGGATGGGTCGCCACGCGCGAACGCTATCTGGAAAAAATGCTGGCAGAGCGTCGCATATGCGCGGCTTTTGGGCAGTCCTTCCTGTGATGGCGGGCGAAGGAGCTCCGCCTTCCCGCGCTGACTGTCTTCCGGCGATGACTGCCTCCCTGCGGTCCTCCTGTAAGAGGCTCTATTGTGTATCCGCGAGGCGGGTGACGACCCTCGCCCATTCTGGTTATGCTCCTCAGGCAGGGTCACCGAGCCGTCCGATGGCGGCTGCGGTATCGGC
>NZ_JFGS01000007.1 GCF_000740775.1 Haematobacter missouriensis
CAAATCGCAGCGTCGATACCAGCGCCTTCAAGCACATCTTCGGGCGCGTATGCCGTGAACGCGACATCGATCACCGGCGGACCAAGGTGAACCACCCTTGGACCAACGGCCAGGTTGAGCGGATGAACCGCACCATCAAGGAAGGTGAAGCGGATCAGAAAACGATCCGGGGGATCGTTTTCCCGCTGAACGTCAAGCGCCTCCACTATGAGCGCCATGACCAGCTTCGCACGCACCTCACCGACGTCATGGCAGCCTACACCTTCGCGCGAAGGCTGAAGACCCTCAACGGCCTCACGCCCTAAGAATACATCTGCAAGGTCCGGACAGCAGAGTCCGACAGACTCATCCTAAACCCGATCCACCAGATGCCGGGACTGAACAGCTAGGAAAGCAGCCCGCTCACGCTTTCCGAAAGAATGTTGAACGGTGCTTGTAATTGCATAGCCACCGGCTGCTTCCCGCATCGCTTGGCGGGGGGCTGCGATATCTTCGCCCAAGGGAGTGGCGGTGGCCGCCGTCTCTGCACGTTCCGCGGGCAACGCGCCGGGGCTGGCCGCAACAGGCTGGAACGCCCCGGAAAAGTGTGAAACGGTTCCCCCGACATGACGGCGAAGCCGCGGGACGGGGGCAAGACCATGGCAATCAAGGCGGCGATCTATCACCTCACCCATTACCGCTATGACAGGCCGGTGATTCTCGGACCGCAGGTGATCCGCCTCCGCCCCGCTCCGCACAGCCGCACGCGGGTCATATCCCACTCTCTGAGGGTGTCGCCCGACCGGCATTTCGTGAACTACCAGCAGGACCCCTACGGCAACTGGCTGGCCCGGTACGTTTTTCCCGAGCCGGTGACAGAGCTGAAGATAGAGGTCGATCTGGTCGCCGACATGACGGTCTATAACCCGTTCGACTTCTTTGTTGAGGAAAGCGCGGAAACCTGGCCCTTCGACTACCCGGAGGATGTGCAGGCCGATCTGTCGATCTATCGCACGCCGGAACCTGTCGGGCCATTGCTTGCCGCGTTTCTGGCGAGTGTGCCGCGGGAGCGGCAGCGGACCGTGGATTTCATTGTCGGTCTCAACGCTCGCGTCGCGCGGGAGGTGGGCTATGTCATCCGCATGGAGCCGGGCGTCCAGACGCCGGAGGAGACCTTTGCCAGCGGTCTTGGATCATGCCGCGACTCTTCATGGCTGCTGGTGCAGGCGCTGCGGAATCTGGGCTTCGCGGCGCGGTTCGTGTCGGGCTATCTGATCCAGTTGAAACCGGACCTGAAGGCACTGGACGGCCCCTCCGGCACGGAAGTCGATTTCACCGATCTGCATGCGTGGTGCGAGGTATATCTGCCCGGCGCGGGGTGGATAGGATTGGATCCGACCTCCGGCCTGCTGACGGGGGAGAGCCATATCCCGCTCGCCGCCACGCCGCATTTCCGCAATGCCGCGCCGATCTCCGGCCTGGCCTCCTATGCGGAGGTTGATTTCAACTTCGACATGCGCGTGACCCGCGTGGCGGAGCACCCCCGCATAACGAAGCCCTTCTCGGAAGAGGCGTGGAGCGCGTTGAACGACCTCGGTCGCAAGGTCGATGCGTCCCTTGCCGCCGGGGATGTGCGTCTGACGATGGGGGGGGAGCCGACCTTCGTCTCCATCGACGATTTCGAGAGTGCGGAGTGGAATACCGCCGCCGTCGGGCCGACGAAGCGGGTGCTGGCCGACAGGCTGATCCGTCGCCTGCGTGACCGCTTCGCGCCCAACGGATTTCTGCACTACGGGCAGGGCAAATGGTATCCCGGCGAGACGCTGCCGCGGTGGACGTTCTCGCTCTACTGGCGGAAGGATGGCAGGCCGCTCTGGGGCGATGCCGCGCTGATCGCACCCGAGGGGGAGCAGACGGGGGCCACGCCGGAGCAGGCAGAAGAGTTCCTTAAAGTCATGGCGACAGAGCTCGGCGTGCCTTCGGACAATGTGATGCCCGCCTATGAAGACCCCGCCGAATGGATGGTACGGGAGGCCCGTCTGCCGGAGAACGTCACCCCGCAGAACTCCAAGATCAAGGATCCGGAGGAGCGCCATCGTATCGCCCGGGTTTTCGACCGGGGCCTGACAACACCATCGGGCTACGTGCTGCCAATCCAGAGCTGGCAGGCGCGGGCCGGGAGGCGCTGGTTCTCTGAAAAGTGGCGGACGCGGCGAGGTAACCTGTTCCTTGTCCCCGGGGATAGCGCCGTAGGCTACCGCCTGCCGCTCGGCTCGCTGCCCTATGTCTCGCCTTCGCAGTTCCCCTATGTGAACCCCGCCGATCCGACGATCCCGCGCGACCCGCTACCCGTGACGCCTCCGGTGGCCGATGCAGTGGACCGCGCCCGGCGCCAGCAGCCCGTGATGCGTTTCACCGGCACGCCGCGGGAGAATGTCGTTCCACCGGTGCCTTCAGGTGAGGTGGGGGGTGTCGTGCGAACCGCCCTTTCGGTGGAGCCACGGGATGGTCGGCTTTGCGTGTTCATGCCGCCGACGGAGCGGGTGGAGGACTACCTCGACCTGCTGGCGGCGGCAGAGGCGACGGCGGCCCGCATGGGCCTGCCCATTCATATCGAGGGCTACACCCCCCCGCAGGACAGCCGCCTGAACGTGATTCGCGTCGCGCCTGATCCCGGCGTGATCGAGGTGAACATCCACCCCGCCGCGAGCTGGGAGGATTGTGTGGCCATTACCGAGGGCGTCTATGAGGAAGCGCGTCAGACGCGTCTGGGCGCCGACAAGTTCATGATCGACGGCAAGCATACCGGCACAGGCGGAGGCAATCACGTGGTGGTGGGCGGTGCGACGACGCTCGACAGCCCGTTCCTGCGCCGCCCCGATGTGCTGCGCTCGATCATCCTGTACTGGCAGCGGCATCCCTCCATCTCCTATCTGTTCTCCGGCCTGTTCATCGGGCCGACCTCACAGGCCCCTCGGATCGACGAGGCCCGGCACGATGCGCTTTATGAGCTGGAGATCGCGCTTGCCCAGATGCCGCCTCCGGGGCAGGGAGAGGCGCCGATGCCATGGCTGGTGGACAGGTTGCTGCGCAACCTTCTGGTGGATGTCACCGGCAACACCCATCGGGCGGAGATCTGCATCGACAAGCTCTACTCCCCCGATGGGCCGACAGGGCGTCTGGGGCTGGTGGAGTTCCGGGGCTTCGAGATGCCGCCCGATCCGCGCATGTCGCTGGCCCAGCAACTGCTCATCCGCGCGCTCATCGCCCGGTTGTGGCATTCGCCGGTCACGGGCGAGCTGGTGCGGTGGGGCACTACGCTGCATGACCGCTTCATGCTGCCGCATTTCGTCTGGGAGGATTTTCTGGACGTGCTCCGTGACCTTGACCGGCATGGTTTCCCCATGCGGTCGGAGTGGTTCGAGGCGCAGCAGGAGTTCCGCTTTCCCTTCGCCGGGGAAGTGGAATACGAGGGCGTTCACCTTGAACTCCGGCAGGCGCTGGAACCGTGGCACGTTCTGGGTGAAACCGGGGCCATCGGTGGCACCGTCCGCTATACCGACAGTTCGGTGGAGCGGATGCAGGTGAAGCTGACGACCTCCGATCCGGGGCGTTACGTAGTGGCCTGCAACAAGCGCCGTGTACCGCTGACGCCTGTCGGGACCAGCGGCGTTGCCGTTGGCGGCGTCCGGTTCAAGGCGTGGCAGCCTGCTGCGGCGCTGCATCCGGTGCTGCCGGTCAATGCGCCGCTTACGCTGGACATCTTCGACACCTGGACGGGGCGGGCGTTGGGCGGGTGCACCTATCACGTGGCGCATCCGGGGGGGCGGAACTATGATACCTTCCCCGTCAACGGCAACGAGGCCGAGGCGCGTCGTCTCGCGCGATTCGAGCCGCGGGGCCACACTCCGGGCCTTTATATGCCGCCTGCCGAAGCGCCCAATCGGGAATATCCGATGACGCTCGACCTGCGGAGGGCACCGGGGCTTTAGATGGGACGCCGAAGCGCCCTTGCCGCGAAAGATGCGCTGGCCCGGCTTCTTGCCGAGTATCGGCCGAAGACCGGCATTCCGGACGAACTGCTCGATGCCGGCGGCAGGGTTCGCCCTGTCTGGCGCACTTTCATCGAACGTCTCTCCCTCATGACGGAGGAGGAGATCCGGTCGCGCGGTGCTCGGGCGGACCAGTATCTTCGCGATGCGGGGGTGTTCCATCGTCAGTACGGTACGGCTGATGCGGCCGACCGCGACTGGCCGCTCAGCCCTGTGCCCCTGCTGCTGCCCGAGAGCGAATGGCGCACCCTGTCGGCAGGTCTGATCCAGCGGGCGAACCTGCTGGAAGCGCTGGTGGCTGATCTCTACGGTCCCAACCGTCTGGTGCGGGAGGGGCATCTGCCGGCGGAGCTGGTGGCAGCCAACCCGGAGTGGCTCCGCCCGCTGGTCGGCGTCACGCCGAAATCGGGGGATTTCCTGCATTTCCTTGCCTTCGACCTCGGCCGGGGCCCGAACGGCGACTGGTGGGTGTTGAGCGACCGGGCTCAGGCGCCCTCCGGCGCGGGCTTTGCGCTGGAGAACCGGATCGCCACGGGGCGCGCCTTCCCGGATGCGATCGCGGAGCAGAATGTCCACCGGCTCGCCGGGTTCTTCCGCGCCTTCCGCGACCGCCTGATGGATCTGCGGGGCGGGGAGGAAGAGCGCATCGGCATCCTGACACCCGGCCCGATGAGCGAGACCTATTTCGAACATGCCTTCATCGCCCGCTATCTCGGTTTCAGCCTGCTGGAGGGTGATGACCTGATAGTGCGGGACGGCGCGCTCCTGATCCGCACGGTGGCGGGGCTGCGGCCGATCAGCGTGCTCTGGCGGCGGATGGATGCGGCATGGACGGATCCGATGGAACTGAACGAGGCTTCCCGTCTGGGTACGCCGGGGCTGATCGGTGCCATCCGCGCGGGCAATCTCGCGATGGTGAACGCTCTCGGGTCAGGGGTCGTTGAGATGCGGGCCCTCCTGGCCTTTTTGCCGCGCATTTCCGAAGCGATGACCGGCGCGCCTCTCCTGCTGCCCAACATCGCCACGTGGTGGTGCGGGCAGGCGGTGGAGCGGGATCACGTCAGGCGCCACGCGACCGAGATGACGATCTCTCCCGCGCTCTCCAACCGGCTGTTCTTCGATCTGGAGGCGGAGGCGGCTGTCGCCGGTCGGTTCAGGGGCGAGCCGCCGGCGCCCGCGCTCGATGACTGGATCATTACGGGCGGCGGCGATCTGGTGGGGCAGGAGGCCGTGCACCTTTCCACCATGCCTGCGCTGGTGGAGGGGCGGCTGGTGCCACGGCCCTACAGCCTCCGTGTCTATCTGGCACGGACGGCGGAGGGCTGGACCGTCATGCCCGGGGGCTTTGCCCGGATCGGCACGTCGGAGGATCCAACAGCCGTCGCGCTTCGCCAGGGGGCGTCCGTTGCGGATGTCTGGGTCGTCGCCGATGCGCCGGTCGAAGCCGATACGATGATTCAGCGGCCAAGCGTGGCTGAGTTTCGGCGGCAGGCTCCGCTGCTTCCCG
Source organism: Haematobacter missouriensis (assembly GCF_000740775.1). GTDB lineage: Bacteria > Pseudomonadota > Alphaproteobacteria > Rhodobacterales > Rhodobacteraceae > Haematobacter > Haematobacter missouriensis. The sequence continues at coordinate 5,539 of NZ_JFGS01000007.1, forward strand.
CGCGTGCCGCGGACAATCTATATTGGTTGGGCCGCTATGTTGAGCGTGCGGAAACGACTGTCCGTTTGCTGCGTGCCTGGCATGCCCGCGTGGCCGAGACGGGGGAAGAGGACGCGCCGCTTCAGGCGCTGATCGGCGACTGTCTTGAGGATCGCGGTGCAAAGCCGGGCGCGGGCGTGCCTGCAGGGCTTCGCGACATGCTCCGCGGAGCGTTGACCGCCGCGAGCCATGTACGCGACCGGTTCTCGATTGATGGCTGGATGGCACTGACCGATCTGGATGGCACCGCGGGACGGCTTGCAGGTGTGCTGAAACCCGGCGATGACGGCGCGCGGGGGATGAGCGTATTGCTCCGCAAGATCACCGGCTTCTCCGGCCTGGTGCATGAGAACATGTATCATACGATGGGTTGGCGCTTTCTTTCCACGGGACGCGCGCTGGAACGTGCGCTGGGAACCGCGCGGTTGCTCGCCGTTCTGGCAGATGAAATGGCGCCCGAGGGAGCGCTCGATGTCGCGGTGGAGGTCGGTGACAGTGTGATGACCCACCGCAGCCGCTTCGCCGCGGAGGCGAATCGCGCAACCGTCATTGATCTGCTGGCGCTGGACCGTCTGAATCCCCGGGCGGTGCTCTATCAGCTCGATCTGATACAGGAGCGTATGGGCGTACTGTGGCGGGGGCAGGGCAATGCGCCGATGGGCGAGGTGGAGCGGGCGGTTTTGCGCCTGCGCACCCGCGTCGCCACCGCGACGCCGGAGGAACTGACCGGCCCCGCGCTTGACGTCGTGGCGGAGGGTCTGGGGGAGATTTCCGTTCTCATCGGGCGGAAATGGTTGATCTGAGCAGGGGGGCCGCATGCGCTATGAGCTGAAGATGAGCCTCGACTATGTCTATGAGGGCGGGGCAGAGGCCGGGCGGCACCTGCTCCGCATCGTTCCGCTTCAGCTTGCCGGGGAGCAGCGCGTGGAGGAAAGCCGCGTGTCGGTCGATCCTCAACCCGCGGAATGGCATGAGCGGACGGATTTCTTCGGCAACAGGGTGATCGAACTCGCGTTCGACGGCTTGGTGGAGGAGACGTGCTTTCGTCTCGAGGCGCGGGTGGAGCGGATGCCGCAGGGCGCGGTGCTCGACGTCTCGCCGCGACTCGCGGACATCGCGCGGGAAGTGGTGGAGCATCGCGATCTCGGGCCGGACTCCCCGCATCACTTCCTCGGCCCCTCGGCCCGTGTGCCTCGTGCTGCCGCGCTTGCCGACTACGGGCGCGCGCTGCCCTTGTCTGATCCGACGGCATGGGAAATGGTGATGGCCCTGGGGCGCGCGATCCACCGCGACATGATCTATGATCCGGAGGCGACGGAGGTGGATACCCCTGTGCTGGAGGCATTCGCCGCACGCCGTGGCGTGTGTCAGGACTTTGCTCACGCAATGATCGGGGCGCTTCGCGGGATCGGGATTCCGGCGGGCTATGTCTCGGGCTTTCTGCGCACCGAACCGCCACCCGGCGCACCACGGCTTGAGGGGGCGGATGCCATGCATGCCTGGGTGCGAGCCTGGTGCGGTCATGAGATGGGCTGGCGCGACTACGATCCCACCAATGCGATGGTGGTGGGCGAGGACCATATCGTCATCGCGCGGGGGCGCGATTATGCCGATGTCTCCCCCGTTCGCGGCGCGCTCCGCACAGCGGGAAGCCAGAGTTCGGGACAGGCGGTGGATGTCATCCCTCTCCGCTGACCCTTGGGTATTCGGTACTATTGTGAGGCGCGGCGGATCGGACGCATGGCGTCCATATCGACACCGGCAAGCTGGACCCAACTGACGCAACCGCTGGTGTTCAGGAAAGCTCCTGGCATCCGTGTCATGGTCCAGGCGCCCTGCTTACCGACAAGAGCATTTATTCTAGGTCGGTCTCGCCTGGGATCCGGCCTTCAGAAGCGCCGCCAGAGAGACAGCTCCACATAGTTGCCCTGCTTGCCATGGCCGGCGGAAATGCGGCTTTCCGACGCGAGCGGCAGCGGAATGCCTGTCGCATGCAGACCGAAGCGGCTTCCCTGCCATGTATCCGAGACTTCCGGCCCGAACCACGGCCCACTCCCGCCCAGCCTGAAGCCGGTTGCCGCGCGGAGGTTGCGATCCGTGTTCTTCACCCATTGTCCGCGGAAGCTGGTCATCCAGTCCCGGTTGTCCCACCACAAATCCAGCGCGCCGAGGGGGTTCGCGTCATCCTGCTGCTCTACTCCGGCCAAGGCCGTGAGATAGGCGCCCTGCCCGACGAAACGCCAGCCCCCTGCAATGGCCAAGCGCGTACCGCCGTCGTCCGGGCGACCGATTTCGACCGTCCCGACCGGGCCGGAGCTGTCCAGGCCATTGAATGTGCCCATCAGCCCCACACCGCCGTAGGTGCTTCCCGCCGACCGTTCGGCGGAAAGATAGGCGAGCGAACGGGGCTCTGCCGCGACGCTTGCCGCAGGCAGAAGGGCGAGGATGAGGAGAGACAGAAATCGCATCTCGGAGGGTAAACCCCATGCAGCAAGGGATTGCAACTGCCGGATTATATCGACTTGTCCTAAAGCTCGCGGCAGAGCAGTTCCGCAAGGTCATCGGGTCTCGACAGAAACGGCGAGTGGGAGGTCGCCAGCCGTACGACCGCGGTCTCCGGCCAGTCCTGTACCATCGCCGCCTGAAATGCGGGAGGTATCGCCCGATCTTCGGTGCAGAGGATATACCGGCGCGGCAGCGCGACCGCGGCATCCGTCTCCGGTATCGGCGTTTCCTGAGGCGAGACAGGTTCCGGGCAGAGCCGCGCGACCGCATCGGCGGCGATCTCCGGCGCGCAGTCGTGATAGAAAAGCGGTCGGGCCAGCTCGGTGCGAAAGGTAAAGGCCGCGCTGTCCTCCGCCATGACATAGCTCCCCCGCAGCGGCTGGTCGGGCCATGCCTTGCGCATATCCCGAAGCGATCGTCCCGGTGCGGGCACATAAGCCGCGACATAGATGAGCTGCCTGATCCTGTCCGGCACGAGCGCCGCCGCCGACGTGATCGGAAAGCCCGCGAAGGAGTGTCCCACGAGGACGGAGGGTCGCTCCATCGCCCGGGCCACCCGTTCGGCGAAGCCGGCGAGAGTCGCCTCCCGCGCGGGGGTATGGTCGTCTCCGCGGCAGGGAAGGTCTATGGCTTCCGTCTCGTGACCCCGCCGGCGGAGCGCCGCTTCTACATCCGTCCAGCACCATGAACCATGGCAGGCGCCGTGGACCAGCACGAACCGCGTCATCCCTCGCGATGGCCTTGCGGACTGTCCTTGCCGCGCCCATCCTCGTGGTCGTGGTCGTGGTCGTGGTCGTGGTCGTGGTCGTGGTCGTGGTCGTGGTCGTGGTCGTGGTCGTGGTGGCTGTGCGCCCGGATCTGCTGTTCGCGCGGGCCTGCATGGGCGATGCGCGCGGCAAAGGTCGCGATCAGCGCCGCATAGGCAGCGGGGCGGTCCACAGGTGGCAGATGTCCCGCGCCCCTGATCAGTGCGAAGTCGGAGCCGCGGACCAGATCGGCGGTTTCCCTGACCAGATCGGGCGGGGTGGAGCCATCCTCCGTCCCTGCCACGGCAAGGGTAGGCAGGGTGAGCGAGGCCGTCGTCGTATAGAAGTCGGCGCCCGCCAATGCCGCGCAGCAGCCGAGATAGCCCTCCACCGGCGTGGCCAGCAACCTGGCGCGCCACGGCAGGTCCAGCCCCTCCTCCCGGAAGGCGCGGGAGAACCAGCGTGCCATCGTCTCATCGGCCAGCGCTGAAAGACCGGATTGCCGGACCGTCTCCATCCGCCGTTCCCACACGTTCGGACCGCCAATCCGCGCGGCTGTATTAGAGAGGATCAGCCCGCGCACCAGATCGAACCGCTTCACCGCCAGCCCTTGCGCCACCATTCCGCCGATGGACAGGCCCAGGAAGATGGCGTCGTGCAGGCCGAGCCCATCCATCAACGCCTCCGCATCGCGGACGAGAGCGCCCATCCCATAGGGCGCAGGCGGCACGGAGGACCGGCCATGCCCCCGCAGGTCATAGCGGATGATCCGCAGCTCGGGCGGCAGAAGCGGCACCACGGCATCCCAGATCGTGTGGTCTAGACCCAGCGCATGGGCGAGGACAAGCGGTGCCCCTTCCGGCGCGCCATCCTCACGCCAGTAGAGCGTGGCGCCGCCCGCATCTATCAGCCCATCGCGCATCAGACCGTCTTGGCAAGCGCGCGGCTGAACATCGCGGCATCGGTGTTTCCGCCGGAGGCGACGACGATCACGGTATCGCCCTCGATCTCATCCGCCCGGTAGAGCGCCGCTGCAAGCGATGCGGCGCCACCCGGCTCCAGAACGAGCTTCAGACGGGTGAAGGCTTCGGCCATGGCGGAGAGGGCCTCCTCGTCCGAGACGACCAGCCCCGGACCGCAGAGCCGCTTGATGACCGGGAACGTGTTCTGTCCCAGTTCCGGTGACAGGATCGCGTCGCAGATGGAGCCCGTGAGCTTCAGGTTCCGCTCCCGCTTGCCGGAGGCGACAGAGCGGGCGGCATCGTCGAAGCCTTCCGGCTCTGCCGTCCGCACCCGAAGGCCCGGTGCCTTCGCCTCCAGCGCCAGGGCGATGCCGCTCGTCAGCCCGCCGCCGGAGCAGTTGACGATCACATCCGCGGTGGTCAGGCCGAGCTCCGCCACCTGTTCCGCGATCTCCAGCCCCACGGTTCCCTGACCGGCGATCACCTGTGGGTCATCGAACGGATGCACGAGGCTGAGATTCCGGGCCGTCGAGATCTCCAGTCCGATCTCCTCGCGGCTGCGGTTGCCGCCGCGATCATAGAGCACGACCTCCGCCCCGTAGGCGCGCGTATTGGCGATCTTCAGGGCAGGGGCGTCGGCAGGCATGATGATGACCGCCGGAACCCCGTGCATCGCCGCCGCCGCCGCAACCCCTTGGGCGTGGTTGCCGGAGGAAAAGGCCAGAACCCCGCTCGCGCGCTGGACCTCCGGCAGCGCGGAGATGGCCGACCAGGCCCCGCGGAACTTGAACGACCCCGTGTGCTGAAGGCATTCCGCCTTCACCAGCACCCGCCGCCCCGCGATCTCGTCGATGAAGGGGGAAGAGAGAAGGGGAGTGCGCCGGACTTCCGCCGGGAAGCGGGAACGGGCGGCCTCGATGAGGGAGAGGGAGGTCATTGGCATTCTTTCAGGAAGGCTCGGACGATGGCGAGAGAGACGGGTTCGTCAAGGAAGGGCACATGGGCCCGGTCGGGAACCTCGCCGAACAGAATATCGGGGCGCCGGGCCCGCATGTCCTCAACCATCTTCGGCGTGAGGAGGTCGGAATTGGCCGCGCGGATCAGCGCGACCGGCAGGCCGGCCAAGGCGTCGAACAGTGGCCACAGGTCCGGCGGTGGCCCCTCAAAGGCGGCGAGGAAAGCGTCGCGAAGCGCCGGGTCATAGTTGATCTCCAGCCCCGACGGCGTTTGGATGTAGTGATGGCGGACCTCTTCCTCCCACCGGTGGGCGGGGACATTGGCAAAGCCCGTCATGACGCTAGGCATAGCCTCCACCGCCTCCGCATAGGTCTTCCATCTCGGATTGCGGCCGATGTAGGCAAAGATCGCATCCAGCCCGGATTTGGCGATTTCCGGCCCCACATCGACGAGGCACAGACCACGGAGCCGCGCCTTCTGCGTCGCAGCGAGGAACAGCCCGTTCAACCCGCCGCGAGAGGTGCCGATGAGGGCTGCCTTGTCGATGCCCAGATGGTCGAGCAACTCTACCGCATCGCGGGATTCGCGTGGAACGGTATATGTCTTTTCGCCTGTCCAGGCGGATTGTCCGCGTCCGCGGTAATCGGGTCGGATCAGGCGGACATCGGGCAGGTGCGGCGCGAGATAGTCGAAATCCCGCCCCGTGCGGGACAGGCCCGACAAGCAGAGGACCGGAAGCCCGGAGCCTTCATCGGTATAGTAGATTTCCGCGCCGTCCGAGGCCTTGAATGTCGTCATGCCGCGTCTCCCCATGATGCGGGGAGGAGACTGGCACAGCGGCGGGCCGGACGGAAGGGGCGCCGCGCCGCGGCTCCGCCGTCAGAGGTTTTCCGGCTGCGGCATGCCTATGACATGGAACCCGCCGTCGACGCGAATGATCTCGCCCGAGGTGCAGGCGCCGTAATCGGAGAGCAGATAGACCGCTGTGCCGCCGATCGCCTCAAGCGTGGCATTGGCGCGGAGCGGGGCGTTCTCCTCCGTGAAACGGTAGGTCTTGCGCGCCCCGCCAATGGCCGCGCCGGCCAGCGTCCGCATCGGCCCGGGAGAGATCGCATTCACCCGGATGCCCTGCGGGCCAAGGTCGTTCGCCAGATAGAGGACAGAGCTTTCCAGCGCCGCCTTGGCCACGCCCATCACGTTGTAATAGGGGGTGACGCGGGTCGAGCCCTGATAGGTCAGCGTGATGAGCGAGCCGCCATCCGGCATCAACGCAGCAGCGCGGCGGGCCACGTCGATGAAGCTGAAGCAGGAGATGGATAGCGATGTCTTGAAGTTCTCGCGGCTGGTGTTGATGAACCGGCCGGTCAGCTCCTTCTTGTCCGAATAGGCGATGGCGTGGACAAGAAAGTCGATCTGCCCCCATTCCGCCTGAAGTCGGGTGAAACAGGCGTCGAGCGAGGCATCGTCCTGCACATCCACGTCGATCAGGAATTCGGAGTTCAGCGAGGCGGCCAGCGGCTCCACCCGTTTGCCGAATGCCTCGCCCTGATAGGAAAACGCCAGCTCGGCCCCTTCTGCATGAAGCGCCTTGGCAATGCCCCAGGCGATGGAGTGATCGTTCGCGACCCCCATCACCAGCCCGCGTTTGCCCGTCATCAATCCGGCCATGGTTTACCCCAGGTACTTGCTCATGACGAGCGTGGCATTGGTGCCGCCGAAGCCGAAGCTGTTGGATAGCACGCTGTCAAGCGCGACGTTTTCGCGCCCTGTCGTGGCGATCTCGCCTTCGTGGATGGCCGGGTCGAGGTTTTCGACGTTGGCTGAGCCGGCGATGAAATTGCCATTCAGCATGAGCAGCGAATAGATGGCCTCATGTGCTCCCGTCGCGCCCTGGCTGTGACCGGCAAGCGACTTGGTGGAGGAGATCGGAGGCACCTTGCCCTCTCCGAACACGCGGCGCACCGCCTGTACCTCCGTCACGTCCCCGACGGGGGTCGAGGTGCCATGGGCGTTGATGTAGTCGATGCTGCGCCCTTCCGGCAGGGTGGCGAGCGCCTGGCGCATGGCCCGCTCACCGCCTTCACCGGAGGGGGCGACCATGTCGTAGCCGTCCGATGTCGCGCCATAGCCTGTGACCTCGGCGTAGATCTTCGCGCCGCGCGCGAGCGCGTGGCCGAGTTCCTCCAGCACGACAACCCCCGCGCCCCCCGCGATGACGAAGCCGTCACGGGCCGCGTCGAACGGGCGGGAGGCGCGTTCCGGCATGTCGTTGTATTTCGACGACATCGCCCCCATCGCGTCGAACAGGCAGGAAAGGGTCCAGTGGACCTCCTCACCGCCGCCGGCGAAGATCACATCCTGCTTGCCCATCTGGATCTGCTCCACCCCGTTGCCGATGCAATGGGCGGAGGTCGAGCAGGCGGAGGTGATGGAATAGTTCACACCCTTGATCTTGAAGGGCGTGGCCAGCGTGGCGGAGTTGGTGGAAGACATGCAGCGCGTGACCATGAACGGCCCCATGCGCTTCGGGCCGCCTTTTTCGATCACCGTCTGGAATGCGGTGAGGAAGTTCGACGTCGACGACCCGCCCGATCCCATGATGAGGCCGGTGCGCTCGTTCGACACCTCGTTCTCCGGCAGGCCCGAATCCTTCACGGCCTGTTCCATGGCGAGGAAGTTGTAGGCTGCGCCCGCGCCCATGAAGCGAAGATTACGCTTGTCGATGTGGTCTTCCAGCACGATCTGCGGCATGCCGTGGACATGGCAGCGGAAGCCTCGTTCGGCATATTCCGGTGCAAAGACGATGCCCGAGCGCCCGGCCCGGAGGGAGGCTTCGACCTCACTGGCATTGTTGCCGAGCGGTGAGACGATGCCCAGTCCCGTGATGACGACCCGGCGCATGGCTGGTCCTCCCCCTAGTATCAGTCGGTGAAGAGTCCGACCTTCATGTCGGTAGTGTTGTAGATTTCCTTGCCGTCCGCCAGCATCCGGCCATTGGCCATGCCGAGCTTCAGCTTACGGTCAATGACGCGGGTGAAATCAACCAGGTAGGTCAGCTTCCGGGTGGCGGGCGTCACCATGTCGGTGAACTTTACCTCTCCCACACCCAGCGCGCGGCCGCGACCGGGCATCCCGCGCCAGCCAAGGTTGAAGCCCGTGAGCTGCCACAGCGCGTCGAGGCCGAGGCATCCCGGCATCACCGGATCGCCGACGAAATGGCATTTGAAGAACCAAAGGTCGGGGTGAATGTCGTATTCCGCGACCACGTGACCCTTGCCGTGCAGCCCGCCATCGGCCGAAATATCGGTGATGCGGTCCATCATCAGCATGGGAGGTTCGGGAAGCTGGGCATTGCCCTGTCCGAACAGCTCCCCTCGTGCGCAGAGAAGAAGACCTTCCTTGTCGAAGCTCGTCGGGTAGTCCGGCATGGGGTGCAGGCGTCCTTGTCCTTGATCTGGGCTGCCTCCCTCTATCACCGGGCCTGCCGCCAAAGCAAGCCACGCCCCCGATTCCCCAGCCGGAGACCTTGTTGCATTGGCATTTGGGTTTGCAAAAGCAGCGCACGAGGCTTAGATGAAGGTCAGGAGAAGCCTTATGTCAGCCAGCCAGAACATGTCAGCCGACGCAATTGACCGGGGGAGCCGCTGGCTCGCGGTTGGGAACGTAAGGCCTACGCGGCAGCGTGTCGCACTCGCCGCTCTGTTGATCGGAGACGGCAAGAACCGGCACGTTACTGCGGAAAGCCTGTATGCCGCCGCACTCGACAGCGGGGAGAAGGTATCCTTGGCCACCGTGTACAACACGCTCCGCGCATTCTGCGAGGCCGGGATCATGCAGGAAGTGCTGGTGGACGGGAACAAGTCCTATTTCGACACGCGCATCGACGATCACCCGCATTTCTACTGGGAAGACACCGCGTCCCTGTCCGACGCGCCTGCCGATCAGCTTGAAATCGCCCGCATTCCCGAAGTGCCGGAGGGCATGGAGGTGAGCCGCGTGGACGTGGTGATCCGTCTCCGTCGCCGGGACTGACGGCGCTTTCGAGTGTCATGGGCGGTGGAAGCGCCGCCGACTGTGAAGGGCCGGTTGGCGATGGGGTCGCAATGAGGCTGCGCCAAGTCATTTCCGGCTATGCGGCTTGACGCTCCTGCCCGCCATCGGCACACAGCCTCACAGCCTCACAGCCTCACAGCCTCACAGCCTGGCGGCTGCCTCCGCGAGGGGCGCCGTTACAGGGGCCGCGTCACCCCTCTGTTGCGATTTCGGGAGTTCCGGTGTAGCAGGCGCCCTTCCTCATCGTTCGCCCCGGAGTAGTTCTCATGGCCACGCCCAAGAAGCTCTACATCAAGACCTACGGCTGTCAGATGAACGTCTATGACAGCGAGCGCATGGCAGAGGCGCTGGGGGCGAAGGGGTATGTCACCACGGAAGTGGCGGAGGAGGCGGACATGGTTCTGCTGAACACCTGCCATATCCGGGAGAAGGCGGCGGAGAAGGTCTATTCGGATCTTGGCCGCCTGAAACCGCTGAAACTCGCAAAGCCTGACCTGAAGATCGGTGTCGCGGGCTGCGTCGCGCAGGCGGAGGGAGAGGAGATCATGCGGCGGATGCCGCTGGTCGATCTGGTGGTCGGGCCGCAGACCTATCACCTTCTGCCCGCCATGATGGAGAAGGTGGAGCAGGGCGCCCGCGCCGTGGATACCGAATTCCCGGAGGAGGACAAGTTTGCGCATCTGCCCAAGCGCCCCCTGCCGAACCGCCCGCCCGCAGCATTCCTGACCGTACAGGAGGGTTGCGACAAGTTCTGCGCCTTCTGCGTCGTGCCCTATACCCGTGGCTCCGAAGTCTCCCGCCCAGCGGAGCGCATTCTTCGGGAGGCCCGCGATCTGGTGGAGCGCGGCGTGCGGGAGATCACGCTGCTTGGCCAGAACGTCAACGCTTATCATGGCGAGGGGGAGGGTGGAGACTGGTCGCTCGCCCGGCTGGTGCGCGCGCTGGCGGAGATCGACGGGCTGAAGCGGATCCGCTACACCACCTCCCACCCCAACGACATGTCCGAAGACCTCATAGCTGCGCATGGCGAGGTCGAAAAGCTCATGCCCTATCTTCACCTGCCGGTGCAGTCGGGCTCAGACCGGATCCTCAAGGCGATGAACCGGCGGCACACCGCCGAGGGTTACCTGCGGCTGATCGATCGCATCCGCGCCGCCCGCCCCGACATGATGATGTCGGGCGATTTCATCGTGGGCTTCCCGGGTGAGACAGAGGCGGATTTCGAGGCCACGATGGAGTTGGTGCGGCAGGTCAATTACGGCATGGCATTCTCATTCAAGTATTCCTCCCGTCCCGGTACGCCCGCCGCGGATCGTCCTCCCGTCGCCGCCGATGTCTCCGACGAACGGCTCCAGCGGCTTCAAGCTTTGCTCACCACGCAGCAGAGGGCGGCGCAGCAGGGCATGGTGGGCCGCGAGGTGAGCGTGCTCTTCGAGAAAAAGGGCCGCATGCCCGGACAGATGGTTGGCAAGTCGGACTATCTGCACGCCGTTCACGCCGTGACGGATGCCGCCCCGGGAACGCTGGCCCGAGTGCGGATCGTGGAGGCCGGACCGAACTCCCTCGCCGGTGAGATTGTCGCCTGATTGCGATGCCTGCGGGAACCATGCCGCAGTGCATGGCGTTTTTTCGCTGCGGGAGCCAAAGCGCGCTTGCGTGAAGCCGGGCGTCTTGGCACCATCCCCTTGCGACCCTTTGCCATAGGAGTCCTTATTGGGCATCAGCGCGCTGACACCCCCGCCCCGCCCGGAAGACGTTTCTGAAACGCTTCTGGAATTTCCCGATAACAGGCTGCTCATTGACCTGTGCGGAGAGTTCGACAGGAACATCGCACGGATTGAGCAGAAGATCGGGGTGCACATCCTCCGACGGGGGAACCAGCTCGCAGTGATGGGGGGAGCAGGCGCGCGGGATGCCGCGTCGGCCGCACTCCGTGCCCTTTATGCGCGGCTGGAATCCGGCAAGCCGCTTGAGCCCGCCGATGTGGACGCCGTGATTCGCATGGGAGATCAGACCTTCGCGCGGGGTGGTGACGCCCAGTTCGAGATGTTCCACGGCACGCCGATGGAGATCCGCACCCGCAAGAAACACGTGGAGCCGCGGACCGAAGCCCAGAAGGCCTATGTCGAGAACCTGTTCAAGAACGAGCTGTGCTTCGGCATCGGTCCGGCGGGGACGGGCAAGACCTATCTCGCCGTCGCGGTGGGCGTGACCATGTTCATCGGCGGGCATGTGGACAAGATCATCCTCTCCCGTCCCGCCGTTGAGGCGGGCGAACGTCTGGGGTTCCTGCCCGGCGACATGAAGGAGAAGGTCGATCCCTACATGCAGCCGCTCTACGACGCGCTGAACGACTTCCTGCCTGCCAAGCAGGTGCAGAAGATGCTGGAGGAAAAGCGGATCGAGATCGCCCCGCTGGCCTTCATGCGCGGGCGGACGCTGGCCAATGCTTTTGTCGTGCTGGACGAGGCGCAGAACGCCACGACCATGCAGATGAAGATGTTCCTTACTCGTCTGGGTGAGGGGTCCCGCATGGTCATTACCGGCGACAGGACACAGGTGGACCTGCCGCGCGGCACCGCCTCCGGTCTGTCGGATGCGGAGCGGATTCTCGCGGGGGTGAAGGGCGTTTCCTTCAACTACTTCACCGCGCAGGATGTCGTTCGCCATCCGCTTGTCGCCCGTATCATCGAAGCGTATGAGCGGTCCGAGGCGGGCTGATCCGTCCGGGCGGGCGGCGCCCTTCTGTCCGCGCGGGTGCGCATGTCGCTTGTCGATACGATCATCGAGGATGATCGCTGGGAGGAAATAGACCTCCCGGCGATCGCCGAAGTCGCGGCCGAAAAAGTGCTGAACCTGCTGGAGCTGGGCGAGGAAGGGTTTCTCATCAGCGTCCTCGGCTGCGACGATGCGCGGATCGCGGTGCTGAACGCTGACTTCCGCGGCAAGCCACAACCGACCAACGTGCTCTCCTGGCCCTCCGAGGAACGGGGTGCGGAAGAAGATGGCGGCGCGCCCGACCGCCCGGAGCCCGGCGACGCGGATGACCCGGAGGAGCTGGGCGATATCGCCATCGCTTGGGAAACCTGCGGTCGCGAAGCGGCGGAACAGGGCATCCCGCTCAAGGATCACGTGACGCATCTGGTCATCCATGGTATTTTGCACCTGCTTGGATATGACCATGTGAGGGAGGCAGATGCCGCCCTGATGGAAGGACTTGAGGTCAGGATACTTGCCACGATGGGCATATCTGACCCATATGCTTGATCGGGGGCACAGGCCCTCGCAATCTGGAAAGGAACAATGGGCGATTCCGTCGATGGGTCTTCTAGCGCGGCGCACCGCGCGCAGGACTCCGAAGAGAATTCACAGCGCGGCTTTTTCGGCCGCATCCTGAATGCTCTCTCAAACGATGCCGAGGACGCGGCGCGCAACTCTGCCGGGGCAGGTGTGGCGCGGTCGGGTCTCGGCGGACTCAGCAAACTCAGGACCATGCGCCTGTCGGATGTGATGGTGCCTGCGGCAGAGATCGTCGCGGTCGATGTGGACATCGACAAGGACGCTCTGGTCGGGGTATTCCGGGAACATGGCTTCTCGCGCGTGCCGGTTTACGAACAGACGCTGGACAGGCCGCTGGGCCTTCTGCTCCTGAAGGATCTGGCGCTTCGCTACGGGTTCAACGGTCATACCGGGCCGTTCGACCTCAGGCCGCTTCTCCGCCCGCTGATCTATGCGCCGCCTTCCATGCCGCTTTCGGTCCTCTTGCAGAAGATGCAGACAGAGCGGACGCATCTTGCGCTGGTGATCGACGAATACGGCGGCGTGGACGGGCTGGTGACCTTCGAGGATGTGCTGGAGGAAGTCGTCGGCGAGATCGACGATGAGCACGACATCGTCGAGGGTCGGCTGTGGTTGCAGGAGCGCCCCGGCGTCTGGATCGTGGAAGCCCGCGCCCCGCTGGAAGCCTTCGAGGCAGCCATCGGCATGCAGCTTGCCGATACGGAGGACGAGGAGATCGACACGGTCGGTGGGCTTGTCTTCATGCTTTCGGGCCGGGTTCCCGCGGAGGGCGAGGAGATCGAGCATGAAAGCGGCGCGGTGTTTGAGGTGATCGACGCCGAACCGCGCCGGATCAAGCGGCTTCGCCTGCGTCTTCCCGCTGCGGCTGCGGCTGCGGCCGGATAGCATGACCGAAGAAGGCCGGACGGTGCTGGCTGGTCATCCGGTCCGATGGCTCACGCTTCGGCCCGCTTTGCGGGCGGCACTTCCTGCACTGCTTGCCGGTGCCTTGCTCGCGTCGGGGCAGGCACCGCTTGGCCTTTGGTGGATGGCCCTGCCGGCGCTGTGCTGGCTGATGGCGCAGATATCGGTGTGTGAGAGCCTCCGCGGCTCTCTGTGGCGGGGCTGGATGGGCGGCACGGGCTATTTCGCCGCCGCGCTTTTCTGGATCGTCGAACCCTTCATGGTGGATGCGGCGCGGCAGGGCTGGATGGCTCCGTTCGCGCTGGTGTTTCTGGCGACCGGCATGGCGCTGTTCTGGGCGCTGGCGGCAGGGGCCGGCTGGGCACTGGGGCGGGGTCGGTTGCGGCCTGTCGCGCTCGCCGTGAGCTTCGCGGCGGTGGAGCTGATGCGCGGCTATGTGCTGACCGGCTTCCCTTGGGCGCTGATCGGGCACGTCTGGATCGACACGCCGGTGGTGCAAGCGGCGGCCTATGTCGGGCCGGTGGGTCTTACCCTTCTTACGACCCTTCTCGCCGCGCTGCCGCTTGTGCTACGTCTGCCCGGAGCCGTGGCAGGCGCCGTCGTGATCGCGCTGCTGTGGACGGGTGGCCTCGCACGGCTGGCGGAGCCGCTTCCGTCACGGGAAACCCCGATCCATGTCCGTCTTGTCCAGCCCAATATTCCGCAGCATCTGAAATGGGATCCGACGCTGATCGGTCCGCAGTTCCGCCAGCAGCTCGAACAGACGGCGATGCCCGCCGATCCACCGCCCGACCTCACGATCTGGCCGGAGACGGCGCTGGTCTGGTTGCTGGAGGATGCCGCCGAGCCTCTGGCGATGATCGCGGATGCTTCCGGGGGCCGTCCCGTCGCACTGGGCGTGCAGCGCGGTGATGGCGGGCGCTATTACAACTCTCTCGCGGTTCTGGGCCGGACTGGGCAGGTCACCGGGCTTTACGACAAGCACCATCTCGTTCCTTTCGGGGAATATATTCCCTTCGGTGACATCGCGGCGCGGTTCGGGATTCACGGTCTCGCCGCGCGGGAGGGGGACGGCTATTCGGCGGGGCCGGGGCCTGCCATCCTCGACCTTGGCCCGCTGGGAACGGTACTGCCGCTCATCTGTTACGAAGCAGTGTTTCCGCAGGATCTACGCGGTGTGCCCGGCCGCGCAGACTGGATCCTGCAAGTTACGAACGACGCGTGGTTCGGAAACCTGTCCGGCCCGTATCAGCATCTGGCGCAGGCGCGACTCCGCGCGGTGGAGCAGGGTCTGCCGCTGATCCGCGTCGCGAACACCGGCGTGTCGGCCATCATCAACGCGCGGGGGGCGATCGTATCCGCCCTGCCGCTGAACGTGGAGGGCACGCTGGATGGCAGTGTTCCCGCGGCGCTGCCGGCCACACCCTATGCGCGCATGGGCGATCTCCCCATGACGGCCCTCATTCTTGTGGCTGGAGCGGGCCTGCTTTTATTACGGCGCAGAGAAAGAGATTGAACTCCGCCGCCACGGCCGCTACGGCTTGGCATCGCACCCGTCACAACGGCTTCCTGGCGTGACGGGGTTGTCTTAATGGAGCGCTTCCCGATGTCCCGACAGAATTACGTATTTACTTCCGAATCCGTTTCGGAAGGTCACCCCGACAAGGTTTGTGACCGGATTTCCGATGCGGTCCTTGACGCCTTTCTGACCGAAGAGCCCAATGCCCGCGTCGCTTGCGAAACCTTTGCCACGACGAACTGCGTGGTGGTGGGCGGCGAGGTGGGCCTGTCCGACAAGGACAAGCTCCACAGCTACATGGAGAAGATCGAGGACATCGCGCGCGCCTGCGTGAAGGACATCGGTTACGAGCAGGACAAGTTCCACTGGGCGACGTTCAAGCTGAACAACTACTTGCACGAGCAATCCGCCCATATCTCCCAAGGCGTTGACCGGGACGGGGCGGGGGATCAGGGCATCATGTTCGGCTACGCTGTGGACGAGACGCCGGAGCTGATGCCCGCGCCGATCCTCTACTCCCACGCCATCCTGCGCCGTCTGGCCGAAGCCCGCAAATCCGGTGAGGCGCCGAGCCTCCGCCCGGATGCCAAGAGCCAGCTGTCGCTGCGCTATGAGGACGGCAAACCCGTGGAGGTGACCCAGCTTGTCCTCTCCACCCAGCACGCGAGCGAGGATCAGACCTCCGACGACATCCGCGCGATCGTGGAGCCCTACATCCGCGAGGTGCTTCCTGACGGCTGGCTGACGGAGAACACCGAATGGTGGGTCAACCCGACGGGCACTTTCGTCATCGGCGGCCCGGATGGGGACGCGGGGCTGACGGGACGGAAGATCATCGTGGATACCTATGGCGGCGCCGCGCCGCACGGGGGCGGTGCCTTCTCCGGCAAGGATCCGACCAAGGTGGACCGCTCCGCCGCCTATGCCGCGCGCTATCTGGCGAAGAACGTCGTCGCCTCCGGGCTTGCACAGCGCTGCACGCTTCAACTCTCCTATGCCATCGGCGTGGCGAAGCCGCTTTCCATCTATGTGGATACCCACGGCACCGGCGTTGCGGATGAGGCGGAGATCGAACGTGCCGTCGCGCAGGTCATGGACCTCACGCCGCGCGGCATCCGCGATCATCTGGAGCTCAACCGCCCGGTTTATGCCCGGACCGCGGCTTACGGCCATTTCGGACGTCAACCCGACAATGACGGCGGTTTCAGCTGGGAGCGGACCGATCTGGTGGAGGCGCTGAAGCGCGCCGTCTGACCCCCTTTTGCTTGACGCGCGGGCCTTGCCGCGCGAAGAGGCCCCGGTATCAGCGACCGGGGCCTTTTCATGACTGACGACCAGAGCGATTCCGCCGCGGGTGCCGAGCGTCCCTGGCGCAATTTCTATGGCCGTCGCCACGGCAAGACGCTGCGGCCCAGCCAGAAAGGGTATCTCAGCGAGGATCTGGGCCAGTTGCGCCTTCCCGGCGTGACCCATGAGGAGAACCCGGAGCGCACCGAGCTGGACCTGACACAGCTTTTCGGGGACCGGCCGGTTTGGCTGGAGATCGGCTTCGGTGGTGGTGAGCATCTTGTTCATCAGGCCGCGCAGAACCCGGAAGTGGGGCTGATCGGTTGCGAGCCCTTCATCAACGGTGTGGCGATGCTGCTTGGCAAGGTGCGGGAGGCGGGTGTCACCAACCTTCGCCTGCATCCGGGCGACGTGCGCGACCTGTTCGACGTGCTGCCCGACCGCTCCGTCGCGCGGGCTTTCCTGCTCTACCCCGACCCCTGGCCGAAGAAGCGCCACCATCGCCGTCGTTTCGTGACGCCGGAGTTCCTCGGGCCTCTCCACAGGGTGCTGCGGCCACAGGCCATCCTGCGTGTCGCGACGGATATTCCCGATTACGTGCGCCAGACGCTGGAGGAGGTGCCGAAGGCGGGCTTCGAATGGCTGGCCGAAGGTCCGTCCGACTGGCGGGAGCCGTGGTCCGACTGGTACTCCACCCGCTATGAGCAGAAGGCGCTCCGCGAGGGGCGGGTGCCGCATTACCTCACCTTCCGTCGCCTGTAACGGCCCAGATAGACCCCAGATAGACCGGCTCGGTCAGTTCGGCTATGAGGCGGCCAGACCACGGAGGAACCCTCATGACTGCCGAAGCCTCGCCCGCCCCGCTTGTCGTCCGCGCTTCCGCCCCGCTCCGGGGCAAGGCGACGGTGCCGGGGGACAAGTCCATCTCCCACCGCGCGCTGATCTTCGGGGCGCTTTCCGTGGGCGAGACGCGGATCAGCGGCCTTCTGGAAGGCGAGGATGTCATCGACACGGCAAAGGCGATGCGGGCCTTCGGGGCGGAAGTGACCCGTCATGGCGAAGGTGCGTGGAGCGTGCATGGCGTGGGCGTCGGCGGCTTTGCCGAGCCGGAGAGTGTCATCGACTGCGGCAATTCGGGGACGGGCGTGCGGCTCATCATGGGCGCGATGGCGACCTCGCCCATCGTTGCGACCTTCACCGGGGATGCGAGCCTCCGCCGCCGTCCCATGGCGCGGGTGACGGATCCTCTGGCTTTGTTCGGAACGGTGGCGCATGGCCGCGCGGGCGGGCGGTTGCCGATGACCGTCATTGGCGCGCGGGATCCGGTGCCGGTGCGCTACGCCTTGCCCGTGCCGTCGGCGCAGGTGAAATCCGCCGTGCTGCTCGCGGGGCTGAATGCGCCCGGTGAAACTGTCGTGATCGAGCGGGAGCCGACACGCGACCACACCGAACGGATGCTCCGGGGCTTCGGCGCCACCCTCCGCGTGGAGGAAACGGCAGAGGGGCAGGCGATCATCCTCACCGGACAGCCGGAGTTGCGTCCCCAGACCGTCGCGGTGCCGCGTGATCCGTCCTCCGCCGCCTTTCCCGTGGCTGCCGCGCTCATCGTGGAAGGATCGGATATCCGGGTTCCCGGTGTCAGCCGCAACCCGACGCGCGACGGGTTCTACCTGACGCTGGTCGAGATGGGGGCCGATATCGCCTTCGAGAACGCGCGTGAGGAGGGGGGGGAGCCGGTCGCCGATCTCCGGGTCCGCTTCTCTGCGTTGAAGGGCGTGGACGTGCCGGAGGACCGCGCGGCCTCCATGATCGACGAATTCCCCGTTCTGTCCGCCATCGCCGCCTTTGCGGAAGGCCGGACCGTCATGCGCGGAGTGCGTGAGCTGCGGGTGAAGGAAAGCGACCGGATCGACGCCATGGCGCGCGGGCTGGAATCCTGCGGCGTCACGGTGGAGGAGGAGGAGGACATCTTCATCGTCCACGGTCGTGGCGCGGAGGGCGTGCCGGGCGGTGCCACGGTCCGCACCCATCTCGACCACCGCATCGCCATGAGTTTCTACGTGCTGGGCCTTGCGGCGCAGCAGCCCGTGACGATCGACGACGCGCGCCCGATCGCTACATCCTTCCCCGACTTCCTGCCGCTCATGCAGGCGCTCGCGGAGGGTTGAGGATGCACCAGATCACCATACAGCCGCTGACGGCGGCGGCCTTCGCTCCCTTTGGCGATATCCTTTCCGCCGATGGGACCGCCGACCGGATCATCAATCAGGGTCTCTGTGGCCGCTGGCACGACCGGGCCGGACTGGATTTCGGGCCGGAAGGGCGGGCAGGTCTGTCGATCTTCAAGGCGGAGCCTCGCGCCCTGCCGCTGTTGCTCGATCTGGTCGAGCGGCACCCGGACGGTAGCCAGGCTTTCGTGCCGATGTCGCTCGACCCATTCCTTGTCATCGTCGCACCTGACGAAGGGGGGCGACCCGGGCTGCCGCTGGCCTTCCTGACCACGGCCGGGCAGGCGATCAACTTCCACCGGGGCACTTGGCACGGGGTGCTGACGCCGCTCCACGCGCCCGGTCTGTTCGCGGTGGTGGACAGGATCGGCGACACGCCCAATCTTGAGGAATACTGGTTCGACGAGCCCTATACCGTCGTTTCACCCTGAGGCTGGCGTCCTCCCGCCTGCTCCTGATCCTGCCGCGCGAGCCGCACCGCCATGTCGATCATGCGGTTGGAAAAGCCCCATTCGTTGTCGTACCAGCCGAAGACGCGCACCATGCCGCCGCCGGTCACGGCGGTTTCCGGCAGCGCAATCACCACGCTTTCGGGCCGCGCGCGCAGGTCGGTCGAGACCAGCGCGCGCTCCGTCCACCCGAGGACGCCGCCCGCTTCGCGCAGCGCGGCGTTGACCGCCTGCACGCTGGCCGGGCGGCGGGGCATGAACGTCAGATCCACGGCTGAGACGGAGGCTGTCGGCACCCGCACGGCAGACCCCTCGACCCGTCCCGCCAGATGGGGCAGCACGATATCCACCAGCCGGGAGGCCGAGGTCGTCGTCGGCACCATGGAGAGTGCGGCAGCCCTGCTCCTCGCAAAGTCGGCGGCGGGGCTGTCCACTGTGGGTTGGCTACCAGTGTAGCAATGTATGGTGGTCATGTAGCCCGTCTCCACCCCCCACTCCGCATTCAGGAGCCGGAGCAAGGGCGCGAGCGCGTTTGTCGTGCAGGAGGCGTTGGAGACGATGCGATGCGCGGGCGTCACTTCCGCCTCGTTCGCGCCGATCACGGCCGTGATATCGGCGCCTCTCGACGGGCCGGAGACGAGCACCCGGCCTGCGCCTGCGTTCAATCCGCGTTCCGCTACCTCCCGGCTGTCCGCTCGGCCCGTGCATTCCATCAGCACATCGACGCCGGAAAGATCGGCGCGCGACAAGTCTGATTGGCGAAGAAGCGGGATCTCCCGCCCGTCGACCACGAGATGCCCCGCGCGCAGGGCGACGCTGCCGGGGTAGGGGCCAAAGACGCTATCGTATTCAAACAGATAGGCGCAGATCTCGGGAGTGGCGATATCGTTCAGAGCGACTATCTCGATATCTCCCGGGCGCGTGGCCAGCGCTCTCAGCACCGACCGCCCGATGCGCCCGAACCCGTTGATCGCCACGCGAACCGTCATGCCGTTCCCTCCTGTTGCCTCATACGTGCCTAGCGGCACGGCGGAAGAAGGCCAAGAGCAAGGCGATCACGCGATTTCGCTTGGCGTCAGGGGCGACTCGGCCTTACGCTGATCGGGCAACCTTCAGGAGACTGCTCCTATGCCTGTTCGCTCTGTCCGCCGCTCTGGGTCGCTGGCTCGTGCCGGGTCGCTCATCAAACGTATGGGGGAGGCTTTGAAAGCTGCGGTAGCCGGGCCAATGCGGGCGCCAGATGCGCTACCGGTGCCGATCCGGGTGACGAAACAACCAATGCGTCGTCGGTGATTCACGGGTTCCTTCGGATCAGATGACGGAAGGGCCGGATCGACCGGCCCTTTTTGATTCGCCCGTCTTGTCTGGCGAGTGGCGGGAACCGCAGCAACCGTGCCGGCGTGATTTCCCGAGAGCCTGGACTAACCAGGTGGGTGCCAGATACCGGGACCAGGATCCCGGCAGAGCCAGCCCCCTCGGAAATGCTTATCGGCCACTGGAAAAAAGCCTGCGCACGTGAGGAGCAGAACCCGCCTCCGCAAAAATAGGCCCGACCAGCGACGGCCACAAGAGCCTGTCGCGCAAAAGATGTGATCACCCCTCGGCTGGACAGACGTTCTCTCTCTGTTCATAGTCGCGCCATGCAGCCCCACTCCATTCCCCTTCCCAGTCTTCAACCGGGACAGCTTCTCCAACGCGGCGTGAGCCGTCACCTTCTCTCCCTCGGCTTTGCGACGGTAGAGGAGCTGGTGCCCGCTCCCGGCCTCCGCGTGGACGTCATGGCGCTCGGCCCGAAGGGAGAAATCTGGGTGGTCGAATGCAAGTCATGCCGCGCCGATTTCGCAGGCGACAGGAAGTGGCAAGGCTATCTGGAATGGTGTGATCGATTCTTCTGGGCTGTCGATGCCGATTTTCCTGCCGATCTCTTGCCCGATGGCACGGGCCTGATCCTTGCTGACAGTTATGATGCGGAAATCCGCCGCCTCGGGCCGGAGACGCCGCTTGCTGGAGCCCGCCGCAAGCTCCTGACGCAGAAATTCGCGCGCCACGCAGCGCTAAGGCTGCAGACGCTTCGTGATCCCGGTGCTGGGGCCGGAGGACCGCGGTTTTGACGGATTGCCTCACTGGCGTCGGCGGATGCGGCTCTTATCGGTTGTGATTACGCTAATGTAGCAACGGGGCTTTGGCGTAGAGGCGAATTGCGGCGGCACCATGCTTTTCCGTGCCCGACCCGCAGTGGCAGTCACGACTCTGGCTGCGTCAGGCAGGACCGACGGGCCAAAACTCTCCCTGCAACTTCTCGGGAAGCCGGTCTGACATCACGCACGAGGTTTGCCGGATTCGCTGCTCCAGCTTCCGCGGACACTCGTCCATCAGCCGTCCATCAGCGTTCGGACGGACCTGACAGGGCAATTCATCTGTCACGAAGCCGCCGTGAGCCGCAGGTGTCAGAGCAATCTGCGCGTCCCTCGCCAAGAGCACCATCGCCGCCCAAACACCCTGATCGCGGGGAGAGCAACTGACTGGCGCAGTTCCCCTCTCTCTGGGGTGCGCCGCACCCTCCGCGCCCGGAGGGACCAGATCGACATGTCGCAGGAAGCGGTCGGGCTCATGGCCCGAAGAACCCGTTGCGATGCCGTTTTGCCTGTCATTCAGCCCCCGGTGAGGAGGGGGATTGCTGCTCCTCCGGCGTGGGGGCCCGAGGTTTCCTATGGGATCCCCGGTCCCTCTCGGCGCACCGCCGGGCGTGATCAAATCACCACCAAGTGTCTCCGGCAGACTGGAAACCACCCCGCGCCCGCTCAAACCTGAGGTCCAGCGAAACGAGGCGGAGCCGGAGCGCGCCCAAGCCTGACTTCCGCCTCGGGGTGTAGGATCCCACAGGCGGTGATCCTCAAGTCGGAGCCGCTGATTCCGAAGCGAACGGTCGTGGCCTTGGCCCTCGAACAGGCCCGAGCCGGAAGCCTTCAGCGCTTCGGCTTGCCCTTCGGCGAAGGCTCCGACCCGCCCATACTGCGCGCAGCTTCCGCTGCGGCCCGAAGCTCTTCGGCGATTTCCTCCGCCTCCTCGGGGTCGAAGTCGAGCGGCAGCTCCATGCCTTCCGCTTCGACATAGATTCGCACCATCCCGAGGGAGGTGGGTCCGATCTGGAGATTGGCGGCGACTTCGCTTTCCTTGTTGATACCCATAGTGTTCCCCTTGGTGCCGGTGGTTGCGCCCCCTTCGGGCTTCAGAGCGGTTGGATATGCCCCCTTCGTCATTTGATCAAGCGATGGGTCTTGCCAAAGCCCTCTATGAAGGGTAAATCGCCCCCCGTGCCGCCTTAGCTCAGTTGGTTAGAGCACCAGATTGTGGATCTGGGGGTCCCCCGTTCGAGCCGGGGAGGCGGTACCACCGAACCAGGCGATATGTTTGAGTTTTCTGTCGAGCTCGGAAGACATTGGGAAATTCGCCTTCAATCTGTCAGGTTGGATTTTTTCCCGCAGTTCGCCGCTTCTGAACGACTTTGGCTGCGGATACATCCCATTTTGTCGTCTCTCGGACGTCAGGCTTTTTGAGTGCTGCATGGGCGTCTTCGAAGCACCTGCCTTTCTGTCGTCGGTGAGTCGGCGTGATACGTGGTGCAATCCAGGCCTTTCGCCAATCGCGACGGGGAGGCGCTGGCCGTCATATCGGCTTCGATCCGGTTTTGCCGTCACTTTCCACGTGGCGGTTCCGCGGATCGCATCGGGCGCTCTCTGCGGCCGTGTTCCGCGCGAGATACGGGCCCCGCAACGGCATTTCGACCCATGCTGTTCGCGGCCGACTTTGCTGCGATGCCGGCTCCGTATGGACTGTTGTCGATCCGCTCTTGTCGTGCGCGTAGGCGCGCTATCCTTTGCGTAGTCCTGACGTGCTACGCACAGACGCCGGGGTGTTGGGGGTGCAGGGTGGAAAGCTGCTCTGCACCCCCGTATTCGGCCAATTTCCGCATTGCAGATCATTGCCCGAGCGGAGGAACATACAGGCAGCGCGCGCGACTTGCGACGACGCAGAGGTGAAAGTCCTCGTCCTCACTCTTCTGTATCGTCCGACTGTTATACGGGATGACGGCATGGAACGGTGCATCCATGAGAGGATACTGGCCGGCCCTCAGGTCGATTTCCCACCCGTCCTTGGTGGCATGAACCGCGGAGGCGGGGATCGGCGCGCAATCCTGCCCGGAGCAGCAATAAGCGCTGTACCAGCTATGAGGGAGCGCGGGGGATGCGGCCAGAAGAGCAGCACACAGGATCAGGCGGGAAAGCTTCATCGCAATTCCTTCCACGTAGCGGACCCTCCACGCGGGCGGGTGCCAGACAGGTCTGTGGACTTCGGCTCAGACAGCTAGAAGCGGCAGCGAAACGGCGCGTGGTGGGCGAGTGCCGTGACAAAAGTGTAGACCGGTTCCAAACCTTAGCGAGGGCAGACGGCCCTCTACCGTGCGATTGAGTGAAAAAAGGCCATGCGCCGGTCACGCATGGCCTGATAAACCGGCAATGACCGGAAATGTTACTGAAGGTAGCTCATGGGATCGACACTCTCGTACCCGTTGCGCACCTCGAAATGCAGGAACGAAGGGTTGCCCTGTCGCACGGTCGCAATGGCCTGTCCACGCGTAACGGCGGAGCCTTTTGCCACCTTGATGCTATCGATATTGGCATAGACCGTGAGCAGGTTGTTGGCATGGCGAATGACGAGGATCGGCACCTGATCGGTGTCCTGAGTGATCGCTGCAACCGTGCCGTCGGTCGCGGCGTGGACGGTGGCCCCGGCGGGGGCGGCGATGTCAATCCCTTCGTTCTTGCCGCGCGCATAGGGGCGGATGATGCTCCCCTCCACCGGCATGGCGAGCCGGGCGGAGGAGGCAGGCGTCCGCTGTGCGCCGAGGTTGGGTGAGGCGGGTGTGGCCGCGGCAATTTCCTCGTTGGTCTTGGTGTTCTTCTCCGGCAATGGGGTCGCGGCACTCGGCGGCGGCGGCGTGGGGGAACCGGTACCCGGCTGATTGGCCGCGGATTGCGCAGGAGCGGGGCCGGTCGCGACGGGGATCAACAGATATTGGCCGTCGCGCACGGTCATCTGGGCGTCCAGCCCATTCCATTCCGCCAGCGAACGGGCCGAGACGTTGTAGAGCCGCGCTATCGAATAGGCCGTCTCCCCGCGCTTGACCTGATGGCGGACCGGCTCTGCCCGACTACCGGAAGCAGCGGGCGGGCGACTGCTGACATTGGCGGAACTGGCGCTCTGGCTGGTTGCAGGCGTTCTCCGCACCGTACCGGACGTTTCTGCACGTTCGATCGCACCGGAGGCTAGCGTCGTCACATCGACCGGTGCGGCCGCGATCGACCCGCTGGAGATACTGCTTGTATCGGAGGAGAAGCCGGAGTCAGCCGTCACCGTCATGGGCTCACTCACGCGACGCGGTAATGCCAGCACCTCACCTTCCCGAAGACCCGTTTCGCTGGCAAGCGCGTTGTAAGAGGCCAGTTCGCTTGCCGGAATGCCCACCCGCTGTGCAATGCTGCCGACAGTGTCGCCGCGCCGGGCCACGGCCACCTGATATGTCGGATAGGAGATGACGCCCCGCCCGTCCGGTTGCGGACGGCTGGCTGTCGGCTGGCGTGCGGCTTCGGATGTGTCGAGATTGGTGGGAATGACACCGCGCATGTCCCAGTCGAGCGGTCGCCCGCAGGCTCCCACGATGGCAAGCGCTGCGCAGGCGAGCGCGATCCGGCGCAACGGTCGCTGAGCGGAACGGAAAGGCATCACTGTCATCCTCTTCAGTTTCCCGACGGGGGCCGTCTGTGCGACCCTTGCGTCCGGCATCATTCCTGGCCGAGCCCCTCCACGAGCGGCACGAACCGCACGGAGCGAAGCTCTTCGTAATGCACGCCTTCTGCCGTGCGCGTGACCTTGATCAGGCTCTGCACCGCGTCCGACTGGCCGACGGGGAGCACCATGATACCCCCCTCGCGCAACTGGGCCAAGAGGGGGCCGGGCGGATCTTCTGCCGCAGCCGTGACGAGGATGCGGTCGAACGGCGCCTGCTCCTGCAGCCCGTGGGAGCCGTCGGCGGCAAAGGCGGTAATGTTGTGCAGGCCGAGTTGCTGGAACGTTGCCTCCGCCTGCCGGACGAGCCTCCGATGCCGGTCGATCGTGTAGACGCGCCGGACAAGCTGCGACAGGATCGCCGCCTGATAGCCGGAGCCGGTCCCGACCTCCAGCACCTTGTCGCGCGGGCCGGCCTCCAGCGCCTGCGTCATCAGGCCGACGATGGAGGGCTGGGAGATGGTCTGGCCGCAGGCGATGGGCAGCGGCGTATCGTCATAGGCGCGTTCGGCAAAGACACCGGTGACGAAGCTGCCCCGGTCGATCTTTTCCATGGCCGCCAGTACGCGCGTATCCGTCACCCCGCGGGACCGCAGGGTGAAAAGAAAGCGCATCTTTCGTTCGGAGAGGTCTTCCTCCGTCATCGCTCAGGAGGCGAAACGGGCACGCAGCGTTTCCACCGCATCATGAGCGGTCAGATCGGCGCGGAGCGGGGTGATGGAAATGTAATCATCGAGGTTGGCGGCAACATCGCTGCCCTCTTCGGTCCGCAGGTGCTGCGGCCCACCCTTGATCCACAGGAATCGCCGCCCTGTCGGGGAGATGGTCGCCTCAGCCGTGAAGAGACCTTCTCCGCGAAAACCCTGATTGGTGATCCGGCTTCCCTTCACATCGGCCGACCCGATGGGAGGAAAGTTGACGTTGTAGAATAGCCGGTAGCCCATCCCGTCCCACAGACCCTTTTCCAGCAGGTCGCCGACGACTCCCGCCCCGAATTCGGCTGCCGCGTCGAACGGATCGGCAAGGTCGCGTGTGCGCGGTCCGAGGAATTGCGAAAGCGCGATGGCCTTCACCCCCTGCAGAGCCGCTTCCATGGCCCCGCCCAACGTGCCGGAATAGAGCGTGTTCTCTGCCGCGTTATTGCCGCTGTTCACGCCCGACAGCACAAGATCAGGCTTCGCGCCCTCCATCACGTCGTGGATAGCTGCGAGAACACAGTCGGCGGGAGAGCCTTCGGCGGCGTATGTGCGCTCCGCAAGACGGGCGATCATCATGGGGCGGGTATAGGAAATGCAGTGGCCGACGCCGGATTGTTCAAACGCGGGCGCGACGACCCACACCTCTCCCTTCGGTCCTGCGACCCTGTTGGCGATGGCGATCGCAACCTTCAAGCCGGGCGCATTGATTCCGTCGTCGTTCGTCACAAGAATTCGCATGTCACCGTCCCCTTATTCTGCTCCTGATTAGAGCAGGGGAGGCGTCAGGTAAAGCGAACGGTCAGGCGCGCTGCTTCTGGCGCCACACCCCCCAGGCGCCGGTTATTGCAGCGGAGGCGACCGCTCCCGTGGCGCACCCCACCATCCAGATCGGCAGCGCGCGACCCGGATCACCCGTAATCATGATATGGAGAGCCAGCATCAGCAGGCCGAAGAGACTTCCGAAAACCGCATGTCCTGCCATTCTGTCCCCCGTGTCGCATCTGGCGCCTGCGGCCCACCGACAGAGGGGCACGGCTGCGCGATTCGATTGCCAAGTCGGAAGAAAGACGCTCAGACCGGAAGAAAGTTCCGGCTTGCGCCGAAAATGTCACAGAATAGCGGCGAGCCGGGCAGCTTCGGAAAGTTCGGAGGCGAGAAGGGAGCGGTCTTCCCCTGGGAAGAACCGCGCGCGCGTGGCCGTCGGCATGGGCGCAGGCGTTTCAACCAGCACTCGGGGGCCGATCCTCACCGCTTCCGCCTGCCAACTCCTGGCAAGGGAAATCTGTCCCGCCTTGGTCGCGCCGTAGGCACCAAAGAACTTTTCCCCCGCATGAGGGTCGTCAAAGAACAGCGCTGTGCCATGCTCCGCCGCGCGGAGCAGCGGCTCCACCATGCCGATCAGCATGCCGGTGGCGCGCAGGTTGACGGCGAGGGAGCGGTCCCAGTCCTTGGTATCGAGATGCCCGGCAGGGGTCAGCGGGGCCGCATGGATCGCCGCATGGACCCAGAGATCGACCTTGCCCCAGCGCTCGAAGATCGACAGGCACATCTGCCGCATCGCATCATCGTTGGTGATGTCCATGGGAGCGAGCGTCGCCGCGCCGCCCTTTTGCTGGATACGGTCGTCCAACTCCTCCAGCCCGCCGATGGTGCGGGCGACGGCGACGATGTGATAGTCCTCCGCCAGAGCTTCCGCCATCGCGGCGCCAAGGCCGCGGGAGGCGCCTGTAACCAAGGCAATCTTCGTCATTCGGCGGCGGTCTTCATCTGAAAGCCCTTCTCCACCATATCGGCGGGGAACACGGGGTACTCGCCCGAGAAGCAAGCGTCGCAATACTGGGGTTGCGCCTTGTCGCGGCCCCCGGCTTCTCCCGCTGCACGATAGAGACCGTCGAGCGAGATGAAGCGGAGCGAATCCACGCCGAGATAATCCCGCATCTCATCCTCCGTCATATGCGAGGCGAGAAGCTTGTCCCGATCCGGTGTATCGACGCCGTAGAAGCAGGGCCAGGCGGTGGGGGGAGAGGCGATACGGAAATGCACCTCCGCCGCACCGGCGTCGAGGATCATTTCCTTGATCTTGCGGCTGGTGGTGCCGCGGACGACGGAATCGTCCACCAATATCACCCGCTTGCCCTTGATGAGCGCGCGGTTGACGTTGAGCTTCAGGCGAACGCCCATGTTGCGGATCTGCTCGGTGGGTTCGATGAAGGTCCGGCCCATGTACTGGTTTCGGATGATTCCCATCGCATACGGAATACCGCTTTCTTGGCTGAACCCGATCGCGGCGGGGGTGCCGCTGTCGGGCACCGGGCAGACCAGATCTGCCTCTACCGGGGCCTCACGCGCCAGTTCAACACCGATCTGCCGCCGCGTCTCATAGACCGAGCGACCGCCGAGGATGGAGTCGGGGCGGGAGAAATACACATGCTCGAAGATGCAGAACCGCGGCTTCATCGGCGCGAAGGGGCGGAAGCTCTCGAGCACGCCGCTTTCAGAGATCACGACCATCTCGCCGGCTTCCACTTCGCGGACGAACTCGGCCCCGATGATGTCGAGCCCGCAGGTCTCCGACGACAGCGCCCAGCCATCGCCGATCCGGCCCAGAACCAGCGGCCGAACACCCAGAGGATCGCGCACGCCGATCAGCTTTGTCCGCGTCATGGCGATAACGGAGAACGCCCCCTCCACCCGGCGCAGCGCGTCCTTCATCCGTTCGGGAATGTCCCGCTGGATGGAGCGCGCCATCAGGTGGATGATGCATTCGCTGTCGGAGGAAGACTGGAAGATGGAGCCGCGCTCGATCAGTTCCCGGCGCAGTTGTGCGGCATTCGTCAGGTTGCCGTTATGCGCTATGGCCGCGCCGCCCATGGAAAACTCGCCGAAGAACGGCTGCACGTCCCTTATGGCGGTGTTGCCCTTCGAACCGGCGGTGGAATAGCGCACATGGCCGATACCGATGGAGCCGGGCAGCGTCTTCATCACCTCGGCATCGGTGAAGTTGTCCCGTACGTAGCCGAATCGGCGGGCGGAGTTGAAGCCGGTTGCGGGATCATGCGTCACGATCCCGCCCGCCTCCTGTCCGCGGTGCTGGAGGGCGTGCATGCCAAGCGCGACAAAATTGGCTGCATCGGTCACACCGATGACACCAAATATGCCGCATTCTTCTTTCAGCTTATCGTCGTCGAACGGATGGCTGTGCTGCTCGTCGCGCATGGCGCGTCCTCCGAATCCGGGGCGGGGGGAACGTGGTGCTCCACATAGTAACTCCGGACGCCGAAGTCATCCCCCTGAAAGTGCACAGCCGGTCTTCAGTTCTGCGCAGGTGTCGCGGGAAGATCGGGCGTAACGACCGGTGCGCCGCAGCTCCCGACCAGATGCTCATAGCGCGAGACGATCCAGCCCGGCGCGTCTGCGGGGATCGACCGGTCGATATTCCCCTGTACGGACGAGAAAATCTGCGCGGAGCGGGAGTTGTCCACCATCGGGATCGACGTTCCCGACATCGCACGATCATAGACCACGAAGGCCACGGCCACGAGCAGCAGGCCCCGGAGAACACCGAAGAAGAAGCCCAGCCCCTGATCCAGCCCGCCGAGCGCCGAGCGCTGCACGACCCCGGAGAACAACGGCGTGAACAGCGAGGCAAGCACGAGCGCAACCGCGAAGACCGCCGCAAAGGCGGCGATCAGCGACAGTTCGCAACTGTCGGCGAGAAACTTGTTCAGGCCGGGGATTTCGCGAATCAGCGGTTCCGCAGCGGGGGCGAAGATGTAGGCGAGGATCGCCGCCACGATCCAGCCCGCGATCGCCATCGCCTCCCGCACGAAACCGCGCGAATAGGCGAGAAGCGCCGAGACGACGATGACGGCGGCCACGACCGCGTCGATGATGGTGAAGCCCTGCATCTGTCCCTGCTCCGCTGTCGTCTATCCTGCGCCGAACGTCTCGCCCACAAAGGCGGCGAGATCGGCGAAACCGCGCAGCCCGTCATCCCCTTCGGGGCTTTCTACGCTGCGGGCGGGCGCGATGGCTCGTGAAAAACCAAGTTTCCGCGCTTCTTTCAACCTGTTTTCCGTCTGTGACACCGGCCGGAGCGCGCCGGAGAGGCTGATCTCTCCGAAAACCACGGTCTCCGGGGGCAGCGCCGCATCCTCCCGTGCGGAAAGAAGCGCTGCCGCCACGGCCAGATCCGCGGCCGGTTCGGAGATTCGCAACCCGCCCGCCACGTTCAGATAGACGTCCAGCCCGCCGAAGGGGATGCCGCAGCGCGCCTCCAGCACGGCGAGGATCATGGCAAGCCGTCCGCCGTCCCAGCCGACGACGCTGCGCCGTGCGCTTCCCGGGGGCGAGGGGGCGACGAGCGCCTGAATCTCGACCAGCAGGGGCCGCGTTCCCTCGATCCCCGCGAAGACGACGGAGCCGGGGCTGGGCCGCTCCCGTTCCGACAAGAACAGGGCGGAGGGATTGGCGACTTCCGCCAGGCCGGTGCCGGTCATCTCGAACACGCCGATCTCGTCCGACGGGCCGAAGCGGTTCTTGACCGCGCGGAGAATGCGGAACTGATGCCCGCGCTCGCCTTCGAAATAGAGCACGGTGTCGACCATGTGCTCGACCACGCGGGGGCCGGCGATCTGCCCTTCCTTGGTGACATGGCCCACGATGATGACGGCGGTGTTGCGCCGCTTGGCGAAGGTGACGAGCTCATGCGCCGCCGCCCGAACCTGCGCCACCGAACCGGGGGCACTCTCGACCGTATCGGACCACATGGTCTGGATCGAATCGACGATGACGAGGTCGGGCTTTTCCGCTTCCAGCGTCGCGATGATGTCGCGGAGCGCGGTTTCGGCGGCCAGCCTGAGCGGCGCTCCGCCAAGCCCCAGCCGCTCCGCCCGCATCCTGACCTGCGCGGACGCTTCCTCGCCCGTGACATAGATGACGGAGAGGCCCGCTTGCGCGAAACTGGCGGCGGCTTGAAGCAGCAGCGTGGACTTGCCGATACCGGGGTCACCGCCCACCAGCACGGCGGAAGCCGGGACCAGACCGCCGCCCAGCACCCTGTCCAGCTCCCCCATGCCGGAGGCGGTGCGGGCTGGCGGAGGCTCTCGCGCGGCAAGGTCGCCCAAGGGCACCATGCGACCGCGAAGCTTGCCCAGCCCTTTCGGCGCGGCGGAAAGCGGCGCCTCCTCCACGATGGTGTTCCATGCGCCGCAGGCGTCGCAGCGGCCGGACCATTTGGAATAGGTCGCACCGCAGGCGGTGCAGGCGAAGGTGGGGGAGGGGGCGCGTGCCATGCTCTCTTCTGCCCGACCCAAGTACCACCTTCAAGCCCGTCCGGGTGCCGTGCCCGCTCCACCGGAGCCGATGGCCCGGGCGAGCGGGCACGGCGGACAGGAGCCATGGGTGCCGGCCGGGGCAGGGAAGCGTCCGGCGGACGGCGTTTCGGCGGAGACGATTCTGGCAGAGGGCATTTCCGGAAGGTATGTTTCCGGCTGGGGCGCGCGTATCAGACTTCCGGCCTGCTTGCCGCAGGAAGCGTCTGGGCATAAACGGGAGCAAAGGAGACAGCATGGCGCGCGGCAATTCGGCAATCGGGGCGGACCGGGCGAAATCCCGCAGGGTTGGTTCCCTGCGCGGACTGGTGCCGTTCATCTGGCCCTATCGTGTTCTGGCCGTCGCGGCGGTGCTGGCCCTTATCCTGACGGCTGGCGTCTCTCTGGTCCTGCCGATGGCGGTGCGGCGGGTGGTCGATGGCTTCGGGTCGGACGCGCTGCTGCTCGACACCTACTTCACCGCCTTTCTCGGCATCGCCGCGCTGCTCGCCGTGGGCACTGGCCTGCGCTACTACCTCGTCACCCGGCTGGGAGAGCGGGTGGTCGCCGATATCCGCAAGGCGGTGTTCGACAGGGTGATCGGCCTCAGTCCCGGTTTCTATGAGCGCGTGATGAGCGGGGAAGTCCTCTCCCGCATCACCACCGACACGACAGTGATCCTGTCGGTGGTCGGCTCCTCCATCTCCGTTGCGATGCGCAATGCCATCATCGTGCTGGGCGGCACGCTGCTGATGCTGTTTACATCGGCCAAGCTTACGGGGCTGGTACTGCTCATCGTGCCGCTGGTGATCGTGCCCATCGTGACGCTGGGGCGCAGGCTCCGGGCGGAATCGCGGACAAGTCAGGACTGGATCGCCGCCTCAGCGGGCAATGCCTCCGAAGCGCTCACCGCCGTTCAGACGGTGCAGGCTTTCGATCACGAGCCGGAGACGCGCGCTGCCTTTGCTCGCGTGACGGAGAAGGCCTATGCTTCCGCCCAGCGGCGCATCGGCACGCGGGCGGTGATGACGATGATCGTCATCTTCCTTGTCTTTGCGGGCGTCGTGGGGGTTCTCTGGGTTGGGGCACGCGATGTCCGTGCGGGTGCGATGAGCATCGGCGCGCTCGTGCAGTTCGTGATCTATGCCATTCTGGTCGCCGGGGCCGTCGGTTCGCTGTCGGAGACCTGGGGAGAGGTGCAGCGCGCCGCAGGTGCGACCGAGCGCCTGCTGGAACTGCTGGCGACGGAAGACGAGATCACGGATCCGGCCGCCCCTGTTCCCCTGCCGCGCCCCGTCCGGGGAGAGGTCGCCTTCCGCGACGTGTCCTTCCACTATCCCACCCGTTCCCAGCGATCGGCGCTCGAGGATTTCACCCTCACCGTCCGGCCCGGAGAGACGGTGGCCCTCGTCGGTCCGTCCGGGGCGGGCAAGTCCACCGTGCTGCAACTGCTCCTCCGCTTCCGCGACCCGTTTGCCGGCAGTGTGACGCTGGACGGGATCGACCTGCGGGACATGGCACGGGGCGACTTCCGTGCCGCCCTCTCGCTCGTTCCGCAGGATCCGGTGATCTTCGCGGCGACCGCGCGGGACAATATACGCTTCGGCAGGCCCGATGCGACGGACGAGGAGGTGGTCGCCGCCGCGCGGGCGGCCGCTGCGCATGACTTTCTCAGTGCCCTGCCGGATGGCTATGACACATGGCTCGGCGAGCGGGGCGTGGTTCTGTCGGGCGGTCAGCGGCAGCGGATCGCCATTGCCCGCGCCATCCTCCGTGATGCACCCGTTCTGCTGCTGGACGAGGCGACTTCCGCCCTCGATGCGGAAAGCGAACGTGCGGTACAGCGCGCCGTCGCCCGGCTGTCGGAGGGGCGCACGACGATCGTCGTGGCCCACCGCCTTGCCACCGTCAGAAGCGCCGACCGGATTGTCGTGCTGGACGAAGGGCGGATTGTCGCAGAGGGCACTCATGAGACCCTGGTCGCCGAAGGCGGGCTCTACGCGCGGCTCGCACGTCTCCAGTTCGCCGAAGGACTGCAAGCGGCGGAATAGGTCTTGCCGCCCGCGCATCCAGCTACAGATTGTCGGCAGAACGGTGCCGCCGAACGGTGCCGGAAACCGGAGGAAAACCATGGGTGTATGGGATTTCGTCAAGGATGCTGGCAAGTCGCTTTTTGGCGGCGGCAAGGCGGAGGCGGCAACCACCGCTCCTGACGCCGAGACGCTGAAAACCGAGGTCAAGAACCTTGGCCTGAACGACAGCGGTCTCCAGATCCACACCGACGGCGATACCGTCAAGGTGACGGGCAAGGCCGCGACGCCGGAGGAGAAGGAGAAGGTGATCCTCGCCGTCGGCAATGTCGCGGGCGTGTCGAAGGTCGAGACCGATGATGACGATGGGCCGGAGCCGGTGTTCTACACGGTGAAGAAGGGCGATACGCTCTCAGCCATTTCCAAGGCGACACTCGGTAACGCCAACCGCTACAACGAGATTTTCGAGGCGAACCGCCCGATGCTCAGCCATCCCGACAAGATCTATCCCGGACAGGTGCTGCGTATTCCGCAGTAACCCTGCGTTGCCCCACTCCGGCAGAAGGTGCAGCCTGCCGGGGTGGGGTTAACGTGGCGTAGCCGGGCCGCTGCCGCCCTTGCCTTTCCCCCCGTTCGTTTTGCATCCTGCCAGCCGATAGCGGAGGGGCTGTCAGTCAAGGAGGACCGAACGAATGGGTGCCTATGCCACCATAGCCGACCGCAACGCGCTCGAAGCGGAGATGCCTTGGAGCGCGCGTGATGTGCCCGCGACGATCCATCAGCTTCTGGAGCGCACCGCGGCTCGCTACGGGGACAGACCCGCGATCGGTTTCCAGCTCTCCTCCGGTCCGCAGGATCCCGCCGAAACCCTGACATGGCGGGAATTCCGCGATGAGGTGAACCGCGCGGCGAACCTGTTCCGCAAGCTCGGTGTGGGTGAAAACGACGTGGTGGCGTTCATTCTGCCGAACGCGCTGGAGACGGCGGTAACGCTTGTCGCCGGAATGGTGGCCGGGATCGTCAGCCCGGTAAACCCTTTGCTCGATGCAGAGCACATGGCGGGTCTTCTACGGGAGACCAAGGCCAAGGTCGTCGTCACGCTGAAGTCCATTCCGAAGTCTGACATCTCCCAGAAAGTCGCCGAAGCCGTGGCGGCCGCGCCCTCCGTTCAGGTGGTGGTGGAGGTGGATCTGCTGCGCTACCTTCCGGCGCCGAAACGCTGGATCGCGCATTTCCTGCGTCCGAAGGCCGGACGCCGCCATCAGGCGCGTATCGTGGACTTTACCAAAGCGGTCTCACAGGAAAGCGCCACGCTCTCCTTCGGTGATCCGGGGCAGGATCGGGTCGCTGCCTATTTCCACACGGGCGGCACCACCGGCCTGCCGAAAGTGGCCCAGCACCGCTATTCGGGCATGATCTACAACGGCTGGCTGGGGGGCACGCTGCTGTTCAAGAACACCGATGTGTTGATGTGTCCTCTGCCGCTGTTTCACGTCTTTGCGGCCTATCCGATCTTCATGTCCACGCTCTCCTCCGGGGCGCAGATCGTCCTGCCGACGCCT
This sequence comes from Haematobacter missouriensis, assembly GCF_000740775.1. Lineage (GTDB taxonomy): Bacteria > Pseudomonadota > Alphaproteobacteria > Rhodobacterales > Rhodobacteraceae > Haematobacter > Haematobacter missouriensis. Next base: position 39,936 of record NZ_JFGS01000007.1, read on the forward strand.
GCGGGCTACCGGGGGGAGGGGGTGTTCGACAACCTCTGGAAGCTGATCGAGCGGTGGAAGGGCACGTACCTCGTCATCGTGCCGACGGCGATCTCCGCCCTGATGCAGCGGCCCGTGGATGCCGATATCTCCACCCTGCGCGGGTGTTTCTCCGGCTCCGCGCCGCTGCCGCAGGAGTTGTTCAAGCGGTTCGAGGCCGCGACGGGCGTACAGATCGTGGAGGGATACGGCCTGACGGAATGCACCTGCCTGGTTTCCGTCAATCCGCCGGACGGGGTGAAGAAGATCGGCTCCGTGGGCCTGCCGTTTCCCTATACCGAAGTCCGCATCCTGCACACTGACGATCACGGCAACATCACGCGCGAATGTGCGACCGAGGAGGTGGGGGAAATCTGCGTCTCCAATCCCGGTGTGTTCGAGGGATCTACCTATACGGAGCCGGGGCGTAACCTTGGTCTTTACGCGGACCGTCGATACCTGCGGACAGGCGATCTGGGGCGGCTGGACCGGGATGGCTACCTGTGGATCACGGGCCGCAGAAAGGATCTCATCATCCGGGGTGGTCACAACATCGATCCCGCGGAGATAGAGGAGGCCCTCGCAGGCCATCCTGCGGTGGCCTTTGTCGGTGCGATCGGTCAGCCGGATGCCTTCGCGGGCGAGCTCCCCGCCGCATATGTGGAACTGATCCAGGGGGCGGAGGTGACTCCGGCGGAACTGCTGGAGTATGCGCGTGCGCATATCCATGAACGTGCCGCCGTGCCCAAGTTCATCGGCATTCTGGACGAACTGCCAAAAACAGCGGTGGGCAAGGTGTTCAAGCCCGATCTTCGCCGCCTTGCCATCACGCGGGTGCTGGACGCAGCCCTTGCGGAAGCCGGGATGTCCGCGCAAGTCGCGGAGGTGGTGGAGGATCGCCGCCGTGGACTCGTCGCGCGCCTGCATCGGACAGGCGAGGTGCAGGAACCTGCGGTGGCGGAAGTGTTGGGGAGCTTCACCGTTCCATGGGAATGGGAGGACCGCCGTCCACTTCCGGTGCCTACCCCTGTCGCCTGACTAACGGGCTAACAGGCGGCGGAGCTAACAGGCGGCGGACGGGAGAGCCCGGTCGATTTGATCGGAGGACTGTTGTGCGGCGGGCAGGATCCCACCGCACAACGGGGTCAGAATTGCCGCTTCAGCACCATCTTGTCCAGCGAGAGGTACCCGCCGCCGAAAGCAGCGAACAGGGCGGTGAGACAGGCCCAGAAGATTGAGGTGAACTCCGCCTTCTGCTGGACGCCGGACAGGAAGGAGACCCCACCGTCAGGAGCGAGCTGCGCCCGTGCCGCATCGGTGAAATAATGCGCTCCTTCCCCGGTCATGAAAGCCACGCCCTCGGGCGTAAGGAAGCTGGTTCCGTAGGGATTGTGCAGGTGGAAGGACAAGGTGACGAGCAGAAGGATCGTCGCCGCGACGGCGGCGGGCCGGGTGAACAGTCCGATCAAGATCAGAATACCCCCCAGAAATTCCGTCAGCGAGACGATGAGCGACCAGAACCATCCCGGGCCGAATGGCACGAGTCCGGCCATCATTCCCGCCATGGCAAACGGCGCCTGTATCTTCGGCCAGCCCGACATGACGAGCATTGCGCCGGTGATGATGCGGATCACCACCCAGACGGCAGGTTGGGCGAAGAAGTCATAGACCGGCCCCATAAAGGGCAAAATCAGCCGGTCGCGTGGGTTATCAAGAGGCGTAGGCATGCGTCATGGCCCTTCCCATTGTTGCGGGCAGGTCATCCGGCGGACCCATGGCCGCCCCTGCTCCCATATTTATGGTGCAATGGTCCGATCTTGCGTCAACCCGCCACCTTGCAATTGAGGAAAGGCGTCGCCCGCAGGACACGGCCATAGCCAGGTCATTCTTCCTTCAGGGGCGCCGCCGCATATCACCGAGTCGGGCGGCGCCACGTTTCCGCCTGCCCGGAATATCCTTGCCGCTTGCCCGACATCGTCACCCAGCGCCCTTCCCACGTATGTCGACCGCACGTGCAGGGCGCGGTTCAAACAAAACAGGCAGGGAATGCGCGTGTCGCGACATGGAGATTGCGTAGCCGCCCCAACGGCGCCGAAAGGATCGCCCCTCCAGCACCTCCCGGACTTCGGTCTGACAATCGTGCCATCGTCGCGGCCAAGAAAAGCGCAGGGGCGACGCTCCCCGGACTTCTTCGCCATGTGTATCCGGGAATGTTGCCATCATCGTGGAAGCATCGGCTGTACGCCCGCCTTGGTGCCGCTTGCGCGGCAACTACAGGCCACGTCTTCCCCCGTCCCAGAGCAGGTCGGTCTGCTTCCATTGTTTCCCAACACGAACAGTATGACGGAATCGGCGCAACGCGCGGTGCCTTAGCCGAATGTCAGCATCCATGGGGCAGAGTGACGGCATCCGAAAAGTCAGCTTTCAGGAGAAGCCATGACCCAGAACCTTTTTGCCAGCCAAGCCCCGGGCCTCACCGCGCCGCTGCTGCATATTTTCGACATCCTGCCGGGGCAGCCGCTGGCCTATGTCACCCGCGCGATCCTTCTGGCGGAAGAGGGGACCGTCACGCTTACCACCCTCGGCGGAGAGACGGTGACCACGCTGCCGCTTGCCCCCGGCGTCTGGCATCCGGTGATGGCGACAGCGGTCGGCGCTGCCAGCGTGCGGATACAGGGAGGATGCTGAGCCTGCGCCACTGGGCGGGGGGCGGTGCCGCGATTGCGCTATTGCTCGCGGGCATGTGGGCGGGGGAACGGCTGGCGTCGGCGTCGGCTCTCCGGGCGCGTGCAGTGGCGGCGGAACAGGCCGCCTTGCGAGCGACTGCCCAGCGCCAAGCGGAGATGGAGCGACTGCGGACGGAAGCGGGGCTGGACCTCGCCTTGGGAAAGGTGGTGGATGATGCGCGCGATATGGATGACCGTGCTATCGTGTTCGACGCTGGCCGCATGCGGCAGCTCTTCCCCGCGCGATGAGCCGGTGCCCCCCTCGCTCCTCCAGCCCTGTCCCGAACTCACTGCGCCCGGCGGCGACATGACGGCCGCCGCCGTATGGCAGGCTTGGAACCGCGACCGATGGGCCGGGGCGGTCTGCCGCTCCCGGCACGCAGGTCTCGTCGCCGCACTGGGGGGCTAGCAGGGTGCTGAAAAAGTCCTGAGGCTATACGCTGGGAAATCGGCCCGGGAATGTTCTGAGGTATGCGGATTTCCGGTCGGACATCGTGAGATTGCGAACGATTCCACGCCACCGCAGACAAAAAGGTCGGGCACCTTCCCGGGCCTGCAGTGAAAAGCAGAAAACTGTCCGGTCACGCCAAAACCTGCAGTTTCCAGGGCGCGTTCCTTAGCAATGTCGCCGCCCGAAAGCGACCGCGGAATGCCTTTCAGCAGCCGTTCAGAGGCGGCGCATCCAGAACTGGAGCGGCTTCTCCGTCTCCGCTGTTTCCCCAATGTCCTTCCAGCGGAAACGGGCGATGACACCGGGCAACGGCTCATAGTTCCGTGCTCGCCAGAAGGCGTCGAGCGGGCGGTAATCCACGGGGCGCATGGGGTGATCTGCCGGGCGGATCACGGAGCAGAAGGCGCTCCAGACGAAGCCGTGTTCGCGGGCATGGGCCTCCCGCTCATCGAAGAAGCGGTGGCCAATGCCATGCCCGCGCCAGCCCGGCAGCAGCACCGATTCCGCGCAGTAGAAGATTTGGTCGAGCGGCTCCGGCCGCCCGGCGAAGGCGGCGGCGAAATCGTCGGCGTGATCGGTCATCGGCGTGCCGGTGGCCGCGCCGACGATCCGCGCGCCGTCGAGCGCGCCGACCACCACCGCGCGCGGGCTGTTGCGATAGGCTTCCAGATAGCGCCGCTCGTAGGCAAGATCGCCGTCATAAAGATAGGGCCAGTCGCGGAATACCGCGATGCGCAGCCGCGCCACATCGTCAAGCGCGCCCTCCAGCGCGCTGCCGGTGAGGCGCTCCACTCTCATGCGGAGACCTGGCGGATCCAGTCTGCAAGATTGTAGAAGGTGGTCACCCGGGTGATCTTGCCGTCCTGAAGCGAAAAGAACGCCCCAGCGGGCAGGACATAGGTCTGGCCATGCGCAGGGGGCAGGTCTCCATCGGTCTTGAGGTAAGTGCCGTTTACCACGAATTCTGCCGCGCCCCGTGTGCCATCGGGGGTGGAGAACAGGACGATGTCCGTCAGGTTCTCCTTGTAGCATTCGGCCATATGCGCCCCGAACTCCGCGAAGAGTTCCTTGCCGGGGCGGGCCGAGCCTTCGTTCACGTTATGCACGAACGCGTCGGACAGTTCGGCGAGCATCCCGTCGAGCGATCCGTTGTTGAAGGCCTCATAATAGCGGCGCAGCGTCGCGATGGCGTCTGTCATGTTTCCTCTCACTTACTCAAGGGTCGGGCCGAAGCGATCGATCATCCGTTCGCGGATCTGGTCGCGCGTCTGGCGGTAGGCATCAAGCTTCGCCTCCCGCGATTCGCCAAGCCCCGTCGGGTCCATGATCGGCCAGTATTCGATGTCGAGATGATAGTAGCGCGTGAGTTCCAGAGCCGTGCGCTGACTGGCGGGGGAAAGCGCCACGATCAGGTCGAAAGTGGACATGTCATCCCCCCAATCGTGCATCTGCTGGAAGTTGCGGACCCTGTGGCGGGCAAGGTCGATGCCGATCTCGGCGCAGACGGCGATGGCGAAACCGTCGATGTCGAGATCGCTGCGTACCCCGGCCGACTGGACGTAATGCCGCCGACCGTAGAACTTTTTCATCATGGCTTCGGCCATGGGGGAACGGATCGAATTGTGGTCGCAGCAGAAGAGCACGGAGGTCAATATCGCGCCCGTCACGCTCTCAGCTCCCCCGAAGCACGCAGACCAGCGTGAACAGCCGCCGCGCCGTGTCTATATCAACGATCGCCTTGCCCTCCAGCCTCTCCTGAAGGAGCCGCGCCCCCTCATTGTGAATGCCACGGCGGGCCATGTCGATGGCTTCGATCTGGGCGGGGCCGAGGCGGCGTACCGCGTCGTAGTAGCTTTCGCAGATCTGGAAGTAGTCCTTCACGACCTGACGGAAGGGTCCGAAGGACAGATGAAACTCCGCCAAGCGGGCCGCCGCTTCATCCGAGACATCGAACACCAGACGCCCGTCCCGCACGCAGAGCAGCAGCCGGTAGGGCCCGGGCGGCGCGTCGCGGCCATCCCGCGTGGGCAGGGTGAAGCTATTGTCTTCCAGCAGGTCGAAGATGGCGACGCGCCGTTCCTGCTCCATCTCCGCCGAAGGCGTGGGCAGTCCGGTATCGTCGATCTCGATATGGGAGAGGCGCATCATCTCAGCCTCCATTCAGCCGGTCGAGCCGGGCGCGGACGGAGAGGCCGTGCGCCTCAAGGCTTTCGGAGCGCGCCAACCGTTCGGCGGCCGGCCCGATGCGTCCCAGCGCCTCCGGCGTCATCCGGGCGAGGGTAGTGCGCTTCATGAAATCCAGCACCGAAAGGCCCGAAGAAAAGCGCGCCGAGCGGGCCGTGGGAAGGACATGGTTCGGGCCGCCCACATAGTCGCCGATGGCCTCCGGCGTCCATGCGCCAAGGAAAATCGCCCCCGCATTGGAGATTTCGGCGGCCAGCGCCTCCGGTTCCTCTACGCAAAGCTCCAGATGCTCGGGGGCGATGCGGTCGGCCAGCCGCGCGGCGGTGGCGAGGTCCGGCACAGTGATGACCGCGCCGTAGTCCCGCCAGCTTGCGCCCGCGATGTCGCGCCGCTCCAGCACGGGGATCAGCCGCTCCACCGAAGCGGTCACGGCGCGTGCCAGCGCGGGATCGGGGGTGATGAAGATGGATTGCGCGCTTGCATCATGCTCCGCCTGGCTGAGCAGGTCGAGCGCGATCCAGTCGGGATCGGCGTCGCCCTCGGCAATCACCAGTATCTCCGAAGGGCCTGCGATCATGTCGATCCCCACCTTGCCGAAGACACGCCGCTTGGCCGCGGCGACATAGGCATTGCCGGGGCCGGTGATCTTGTCCACCGGGCGGATGGTCTCGGTGCCGTAGGCCAGCGCGGCGATGGCCTGCGCGCCGCCGATGCGATAGACCGTCTCCACCCCCGCGAGCCGCGCGGCCAGCAGGACGAGCGGGTTCACCTTGCCACCGGGCGTGGGAGCGCAGATCACCAGCCGCTCCACCCCTGCCACGCGGGCCGGGATGGCGTTCATCAGGACCGAGGACGGGTAGGAGGCCAGACCCCCGGGCACATAAAGGCCCGCCGCTCCGACCGCCGTCCAGCGCCAGCCGAGCATGGCGCCGGCCTCATCGGTCCAGCTTTCGTCGCCGGGGAGCTGTCGCGCGTGGTAGTCGCGGATTCGCTGGGCGGCGAGTTCCAGTGCCGCGCGTTCCTCTGCGTCGATCCCGGCGATGGCTGCGTCCGTTTCCTCGACCGTGAAAGCCAGCGCCTCCGGGGTCAGGTCCAGCCGGTCGAATTTCCGGGTCAGATCGATTACCGCAGCATCGCCCCTTGCCCGCACATCGGCGATGATGTCGGCCACCGCCGCATCCACGTCCGGCGCTTCCTCCCGCTTGGTGGCGAGGAAGCTCTGGAAGGCGGTGTCGAACGCGGCGTCGGTGCTGTCGAGGAATACGGGCATCAGGGTCTCCTTCCTGTCTTGGTATCCGCTGCCGCCCCCCGCCTCAAGCTCAACCGAAAGAATAGGGCTGCCGGGGGTGAGAATGCGCACAGTACGAGATCCACGCGGGGGCTTTCCTTGGCTGCCAGCCCCCGCTATCATCCCCGCATGTTCACGATCGAGCACGATTTCGACGCGACCGTGGTGACACTGGTCGATGAAGGCAGCGCGCCCCTGCAGGAGGACGTGATCTGCAATGGTTTCGACGACCGCGTGACAGTGGAACAGTACGACCCCCGCAAGGATGAGGTCGTCTCCATCACCTTCTCCATGTCCCAGATCCGCGATCTTGCCGCCGCGTTGAACCTGCCCGAAGGGGTCTATCGCCTTCGCCCCATCCGCTGAGAGTGGGCGGCCGCGCGTGTTTTTGTCCGTGTCTTGGGCAAGGGCAGTCTGCCTGTTGGTCTGACACTGCTGATCGGGCAGGAAGCATTTCCTGTGCTCGCCTTCTGCTGAGTGTAGAACTCGGTTCTTGCCGTTTCGCGTTGTGCCGAAAATGCTTCGGTTGTGGGGGGCGGCGATTGCTGCACGGGGAAGGAGGCCTGGCCTGAAAAGTTGCGGAGAAGGCTTCCAGATCTGCGAGAGTGCCAGATCGTTCCCAGGCTGACGAAACCCGGCCGGGGAGCTATACATTCCGGGCCCAACTTCCGGCTTTTCTGCGCGCGGGCATAGCATCACAGGGCAGCAGCATGAAAGAGTGCCCCCCGGACTGCGCAGCGCGGGCAGGAACGGTTCATCCCCTCCGCCTTTCGGCGTGGGACATCCTTCCCTCCATCGCGAGGCAGTGCGTCACGTTCGTCTCTGACACGGAGCACGGAGACATCGCGCGGCGCTCGTGTCCCTTTCCGCTGCCGGATCAGCGCTGCTGCGGGACATGTCGATCCTCCTGTGACGGGCCCACGCGATCAGGATCGCGGTCTGCAAGGGCCACCCTGCCGGTCTCGGACGGGATGGTCGGTGCTCCTGCGCAGCTTCTGCGCATCCCCCTGCCGGCGCGGAGCGTGGGCTGATCGACGGAATAGATATGGTCGCTGGAAGCGCCCCTGCGGAGTTCTCCGGCGACCGGGATGCCGGAAATGCGGCGTCCCGCCCGCCGCGCGCCGCCTGATGCGGCGCGACCTTGGCGCCTTTCCCGATGAACGCATCCCGATGTTAGTTTCCTATGTCTGCCTCTCTACGCGCTTGCCCCGGCGCGCGGATGTCCGGTGTGCCGGTGGCGGGACTGTTCCGGAACCGGCGTCATTGGCACTGGCCCATCCGCCACAGCTTCGCGAGCGCGGCGGTAGGGGTCTTTCCCTCTGCAGGTCAGGCGGCTAGATAACGCGAAGACGACCCGGAGTGACGATGGCTCGATTCCCGCTTCTGCTTCTTCTTCTGGCGATGGCAACCGGCGCCTGTGCCCCGGCTCCGCGGGACAGGATACCCGTGCCGGTGCCGCCCACACGTACGGAAACCGTGCCCGATGCGCAGCCCGGCGCGCGGCTGGATGCCCGGACGGCGGCGCATAATTTCATTGTCGTGGTGGACCGGATGGAGCCGGTGGTGGAGGCGGAATGCCGCCGCCAGCAACCCCGGCGCGACTGCGATTTCCTCATCGCTGTTGACGACCGTCCGGGCCAGCCCGCCAACGCCTTCCAGACGCTGGACGCGGAGGGGCGCCCGGTGCTGGCCTTCACGCTGGCGCTCATTGCCGATGCACGCAATCAGGATGAGATCGCCTTCATCATGGGCCACGAGGCCGGGCACCACATCCTCGGCCACCTTCCGCGCGCGCAGCAGCAGGCGGCGGCTGGGGCGATGATCCTTGGCACGCTGGCCACGCTCTCCGGCGCGGATGCGGAGGGCATCAAGCAGGCGGAGGGCATGGGCGCGAGCATGGGCGCGCGGACCTATTCCAAGAACTACGAACTTCAGGCCGACGAGCTGGGCACGATTCTGGCCTATCGTGCGGGATTCGATCCCGCGCGCGGAGCGCAGTTCTTCCACCGCATCCCCGATCCGGGCGACCGATTCCTCGGCTCCCACCCCCCGAATTCGGAACGGCAGCGGGTGGTGATGACCACGTTGCGGAAGCTCCAGACGGGGCAGCTCCGATAGCGCGCCGGGCGGTGCCGCAGCGGTGAGATGCGTGTCCGGCGTCGTGGGAACCCGCTCTGCCGGGACCGGCAGGCGGGTCAGCGTGGGGCGGCGAGGATGACGACTGATCCGGCGAGGACGAGAGCCACGCCCGCCAGGTCCCAGCTGTCGGGGCGCTGACCCTCCACCAGCCACAGCCACATCAGGCTCGCCGCGACATAGACCCCGCCATAGGCCGCATAGCTCCGCCCGGCGTGATCCGCGGGCGTCAGCGCCAGAAGCCAGCCGAAGGCAAAGAGCGCGGCAATCCCCGGCGCCAGCCACCACGCGGGTGCACCCATCCGCCACCATGCCCAGATGGCGAAGCAGCCCGCGATTTCCGCGATGGCGGCGGTCAGGTAGAGGATCGGAGCAGGCGCGGTAATCACGACGGATCGCGCCAGCGGTTGACGATCGGATAGCGGCGGTCCAGCCAGAAGGCGCGTTTCGTCAGCCGTGTTCCCGGCGCCGACTGGAAGCGCTTGTATTCGGAGAGATAGACCAGACGCTCCACCTTGCGCACCGTCTCCGCGTCGAATCCGGCGGCCACGACTTCCGCGACGGAGCAATCCTCGTCCACCAGCATCTCCAGCATCCGGTCCAGCAGCGGGTAGGGGGGCAGGCTGTCCTCGTCCTTCTGATCGTCCCGGAGTTCGGCCGACGGGGGTTTGTCGATGACGCGGGGCGGAATCACGATGCCGGGAGGCCCCATCATCCAGCCCCGGTGATGGGTATTGCGCCAGCGGCAGGTTTCGAAAACGCGGGTCTTGTAGAGGTCTTTCAGCGGGTTGTAGCCGCCCGCCATGTCGCCGTAGATCGTGGCGTAGCCCACGGCTACCTCGGACTTGTTGCCCGTGGTCAGCAGCATCTCGCCGAACTTGTTCGACAGCGCCATGAGCAGCAGGCCGCGCATCCGGGACTGGATGTTCTCCTCCGTCAGATCGGGTTTCATTCCCGAGAACAGCGGGCCGAGCGCTGTGCCCGCAGCTTCCACCGGGCCGGAGATCGGCACCTCGTCCAGACGACAGCCGAGCGCATGGGCCACGCCCGCCGCATCCTCCAGCGAATGGGCGGAGGTATATCGCGAGGGCAGCATCACGCAGCGCACGTTCGCCGGGCCGATGGCATCGGCGGCGACGGCCGCGACCAGCGCGCTGTCCACCCCGCCCGACAGGCCCAGCAGCACCCGGCTGAAGCCCGACTTGCCAAGATAGTCGCGCAGCGTCTCCACCATCACGCGGTAGTCGGCCTCCCAGTCGTCGGGAACGGGCACCACCTCTCCCCGCAGGGCGCGCCAGCCGTCCTCGCGCTGCACCAGATCGACATGGGCGATCGCTTCCTCTCCGAAGGGCATCTGAAGCGCGAGCTCCCCGCCCGGATTGAGCACGAAGGACGCCCCGTCGAAGAATTGGTCGTCCTGCCCGCCCACCATGTTGAGATAGACGAGAGGCCGGCCGGTTTCAGCCACGCGGGAGGCCATGAGACCGATGCGCGTCGCCTGCTTGCCCCGGTGATAGGGCGAACCGTTGGGCACCACCAGTACCTCCGCCCCTGCGCGGGAAAGGAGACGTGCGACATCCTCGTGCCAGGCGTCCTCACAAACCGGCGTGCCCAGTCGCAGCCAGTCCAGCACATAGCCCTCGCCCACATTGCCTTCGGCGTAGAGGCGCATCTCGTCGAATACCTCGGCGTTCGGGCGGTGTTTCTTCAGCACATGCGCCATGCGCCCGCCGGAGAGGACGTGCCACGCGTTGTAGAGCCGTCCATCCTCCCGCCAGGGCGCGCCGATGCCGAGCGCGGGACCGTCGGCGCAGTCTCGGGCAAGCTGCTCCAGCACCCGCATAGCGTGATCGGTGAAGGCGGGTTTCAGCACCAGATCCTGCGGCTGGTAACCGATGAGGAACATCTCCGGCAGCACGACAAGGTCCGCCCCGGCCGCCTTTCCCGCCTCCCAGGCGCGGCGGGCCTTCTCCGCATTGGCCTCGATCGCGCCGACCGTGGGGTTGAGCTGGGCAAGCGTCAGTCGGAATGCGGCGGCGGTCATGCGGTGTCCCCGATCGTTAGTCGTGCGCTGATGTTTCCAGTTAGCCGCTTGCGGGCCGGAGGGAAAGCGGCGAGGCGTTTCCCCGGCCATTAGCCAACAGGGCGCGGTGGTCTTGTCGTGCGGTGACGGCTCCGCTACGGTCTGCCCCATCCGCCCCAGCCATCGCCAAGGGCAGAAATTCAGCGGACATTACCGGGAGGAACGGGCTTGGCTCCGAGAGGTATCGCAGCAACCGCAGGTGGCATTCTCATCGCGGCGCTGGTGGCGCTTCCCGCCGGATCGCAGCAGGCGGCACCCCAGTCCGCCCCCCAATCGGCCCCTCCGCCCGTGCCGCCGCAGGGGGAGCAGGCCGCTCCCGCAGGCACGGGGCCCGTCATCACCAAGCAGTATGACGACGGCTCTCTCTACCAGGGCACGTTTCGCGCCGGTCGGCAGCACGGGCAGGGCAGCTACAAGCTGCCGAACGGTTATGAATATACCGGCGACTGGGTGGATGGAGAGATCCGCGGGCAGGGGCGCGCACGCTATCCGAACGGTTCGATCTACGAGGGGGCCTTTGCCGACGGGCGCCCCGAGGGGCAGGGCCGCATGGTCTTCGCCGACGGCAGCACCTACGAGGGCGCGTGGACGGCGGGCGAGATGACCGGCGAGGGCATCCTGCGCCATGCGGATGGGGCGGTCTATTCGGGACATTTCCTTGCCGGGCGGCCCGATGGCCGGGGAAGCATGCAGTCCGCCGACGGTACGCGCTACGACGGAGCGTGGAAGGAGGGCCGGCGGGAGGGCGATGGCCGTATCGACTACCCCGACGGCTCGGTCTTCGAAGGGGCCTTCGTCGCGGACCGGCGGCAGGGGCTGGGCCGCCTGACGCTGCCCGACGGCATGGTCTATGACGGCGCATGGACCGACGGGCGGATCGAGGGGCAGGGGCGACTGCTGCAACCCTCCGGCGATGTGTATGAGGGCGCCTTCGTCAACGGCCAGCGAGAGGGCGAGGGCCGTGTACTTTACGGCAATGGCGACCGGTACGAGGGTGGCTTCTCCGCCGACCGGCGCAACGGACACGGCGCCTTCCGGCAGGCCGACGGATACAGCTATGAGGGCGACTGGAAGGACGGCCGGAGAGAGGGTCAGGGCACGGCCCGCTATCCCGATGGCTCCATCTATGAAGGCGCCTTTGTCGCCGACCGCCCGGAAGGGCTGGGGCACATCACCTATGCCGACGGCTCCATCTACGAGGGCGACTGGGCAGGCGGGAGCATCGCGGGCACCGGCAAGCTCACACAGGCCAACGGGCTGGTCTATGAAGGCAGCTTTGCCAGCGGCAAGCCGGAGGGCAAGGGCCGCATGACCTATCCCGGCGGGCAGACCTATGAGGGCGACTGGATCGCAGGCCAGCCGGAGGGGCAGGGCGCGGCGCGCTATCCCGATGGCTCGGCCTATGAGGGCACATTCCACGCGGGCAAGCGGGAGGGCGCCGGCACATTCACCCGGCCCGACGGCTTCCGCTACGAAGGGACCTGGGCAGAGGGCGCGATGTCGGGGGAAGGCGTGGCCACCTATCCCTCCGGCGATGTCTATACCGGCAGCTTCCGCGACGGTCGCCGCAACGGGCAGGGCGTGTTCCGGTATGCCTCCGGCCGCGAGGTGAGCGGTATGTGGACGGCAGGGGAACTGAACCTGCCGGAGGCGGCGGCTCCCCCCGCAGAGAGCTCCGAACCGCCCGCACAATAGGGCGCGTCTGGCAGGTCTCGCGGACCGCTGTCCCTTTGGCGGGACGGCTTTCCGGTCCGGCGGCAGCCTTACGCGTCGCCGCGACGGCGCAGCAGCCGCATCCCCGCCAGCGCCCCCATCCCACCGAGCGCGAGGGCAAGCCCGGCGGGCAGGGGGATGGGGGCGATGGTCAGGCTGTCGAGATCGACATGCCCGCAAGGCGTGTCGCCGCATTCGATGGGTTGTCCATCGACGCTCTGGCCCCAGGGGCCGATGGCAGCGACACGGAGCATGTCGATGCCCCGGAAATCCCCTCCAAAGGCGAAGTTGAACGCACCGCCCGTCAGCCCCGTGGAAAAGCGGGTATAGGCGACGGACAGCCCGTTTCGGAACCCTTCGACCGCGATATTGTCATAGGGTACCGGGTGCATCTCCCATCCATCCGCCCCAAAGACGTAGCTCGCCTGCCGGTAGCCCACGACGCTCATACCCAGCGCGTGGAACTGCCCCCCAGTGGTGACGTTGACGCCGCCAGTCAGCGACGTGCCCGAATCGTCGAGATGCAGCGCGCCCGGCAGCGAATACGAGACGACACCGTCGGAATACGGATCGGCGGAGAGAGTTACCCCGCCTTCCTGCCGGACGATGGGGGCGGGACCATCCCGCCATCGCGGAATATCGTCGAATGTGAGTGTCGTCGCGGTACAGGGAACGGCGAATGAACAGGCGAGAATGACGAGAGCAACAATACGCATGGGGTGCGCCTCCAAAGGGTTTTTCGGGGGCGGATCACGGTAGGATAGCAGAAAACCGTCGCTTTGAAACGGCGCGAACTGGCGAAAACTGCGCGGATGACGCGAAACTTTCGCTTTTCTTTCCCCACTGGCCGGGTATAGTCCGCCCCATGAACGCGAACCGGCACATCATCATTTTCAGCGGCGCAGCCTGCGCCCTGCCGCCTCGCGGACTTCTTCTCCTTAGCTGCCTCTGAGCGTGCCGTCAGGCGCGACCGCTCAGAGGTATCCGCGCGCCAGACACCCGACAGGCATCGCAAGACAGCAGGAGACATCCCATGACCGCCACAGCTTCCGCCGATCAGGCCCGCGTTCTGATTTTTGACACCACGCTGCGTGACGGGGAGCAATCCCCCGGCGCGACCATGACCCACGAGGAGAAGCTGGAGATCGCGGCGCTGCTCGACGAGATGGGCGTGGACGTGATCGAGGCAGGCTTCCCCATCGCCTCGGAAGGGGATTTCGCCGCGGTGAGCGAGATCGCGAAGAACGCGCGCAATTCGGTGATCTGCGGCCTTGCCCGCGCCAGCTTCACGGATATCGACCGGGCCTGGGAGGCGGTGAAGTATGCACCCCGCGCCCGGATCCATACGTTCATCGGCACCTCGCCGCTCCACCGCGACATCACGCGGCTGACGCAGGACGAGATGATCGACAAGATCCACGCCACTGTCACCCGCGCCCGCAACCATTGCGAGGATGTGCAGTGGTCGCCTATGGACGCGACCCGGACGGAGCGGGACTACCTCTGCCGCGTGGTGGAGACGGCGATCAAGGCCGGCGCCACGACGATCAACATTCCAGACACCGTGGGCTACACCGCACCCCGCGAGAGCGCGGAACTCATCCGCATGCTGCTGGAGCGTGTTCCGGGCGCGGACAAGGTGATCTTCGCCACCCATTGCCACAACGATCTGGGCATGGCGACGGCGAACTCGCTCGCCGCGGTGGAAGCCGGCGCACGGCAGATCGAATGCACGATCAACGGGCTGGGCGAACGTGCGGGCAATACCGCGCTGGAAGAGGTCGTGATGGCGCTCAAGGTGCGCAATGACATCATGCCCTATCGCACAGGCATCGACACAACGAAGATCATGAATCTGTCCCGCGTCGTCGCGCAGGTCTCCGGCTTCCCGGTGCAGTTCAACAAGGCGGTCGTCGGCAAGAACGCTTTTCTGCACGAATCGGGCATCCATCAGGATGGTGTGCTGAAGAACGTCGAGACGTTCGAGATCATGAGGCCGGAGGATATCGGCCTGACCGCGAACAACATCGCGATGGGCAAGCATTCGGGGCGGGCGGCGCTGCGCACCAAGCTGGCGGATCTGGGCTTCCAGACCTCCGACAATCAGCTGAACGACGTGTTCGTGCGCTTCAAGGCGCTGGCCGACCGCAAGAAGGAGATCTTCGACGAGGATCTGGTCGCGCTGGTGACGGAGACGGCGAACGAGGCCGCGGATGAGGCCATCCAGATCCGTCGCCTGCGCATCGTCTGCGGCACGGAAGGGCAGTCGGCCGAGCTGACGCTGGCCATCCGGGGCGAGGAGAAATCGGTGGAGGCGACGGGCGATGGCCCGGTCGATGCGGCCTTCAACGCGGTGAAGGCGCTGTTCCCGCATCAGGCGCGACTGAAGCTCTATCAGGTGAGTGCGATCACTGCGGGCACCGATGCGCAGGCCACGGTGAGCGTCCGACTGGAGGAGGACGGCAAGATCGTCACCGGGCAGGCGGCGGATACCGATACCATGCTGGCCTCCGCCAAGGCCTATGTGAACGCGCTGAACAACCTGATCGTGCGCCGCCAGAAGACCAAGCCGGAGGAGGAGGTCCGCGCCGTCTCCTGACAGGCCGGACGAGCGGAAAAGGGGCGGTGCCGATCAACCGGCGCTGCCCCGCCTGCATTCAGCGGCGGAAACGGCAAGGTTCCGCCAACGCAGCGGGAGATCACGACGTGCGGAAACGCGCCTGTCGGGCCGAGCCGCCCCTTTCACTCAAGTCAAGTGGGCTCTATACGGAGGACTGGCCGCCGTGCGGGTAGACTCGCGGCCTTCATCTTCTAGGGTTGCACACGGAAAGTCTCAGGCATGGGTATTGCGGGTCTGTTTTCGTCCGACATGGCGATTGACCTCGGGACGGCGAACACGCTCGTCTACGTCAAGGGCAGGGGGATCATCCTCAACGAACCATCGGTGGTGGCCTACCACGTCAAGGATGGCAAGAAGCAGGTTCTTGCCGTCGGCGAAGATGCGAAGCTGATGCTGGGTCGCACGCCCGGCTCCATCGAGGCCATCCGCCCGATGCGCGAGGGTGTGATCGCCGATTTCGACGTGGCGGAGGAGATGATCAAGCATTTCATCCGCAAGGTTCACCGCAGGACGACCTTCGCCAAGCCGAAGGTCATCGTCTGCGTGCCGCATGGCGCGACCCCGGTGGAGAAGCGGGCGATCCGGCAATCGGTGATCTCGGCGGGCGCGCGGCGCGCCGGCCTGATCGCGGAACCGATCGCGGCGGCCATCGGTGCAGGCATGCCGATCACCGATCCCACCGGTTCCATGGTCGTGGATATCGGTGGCGGCACCACCGAGGTGGCCGTGCTGTCGCTGGGCGATATCGTCTATGCACGCTCCGTCCGGGTGGGTGGCGACCGGATGGACGAGGCGATCATCTCCTATCTTCGGCGCAACCATAACCTGCTGATCGGTGAGGCTACGGCAGAGCGTATCAAGACTTCGATCGGCACGGCCCGGATGCCCGACGACGGTCGCGGCGCCTCCATGCTGGTGCGCGGGCGCGACCTGCTGAACGGTGTGCCGAAGGAGACGGAGATCAATCAGGCGCATGTCGCGGAAGCGTTGGCCGAGCCGGTGCAGCAGATCTGCGACGCGGTGATGATCGCACTCGAAGCGACCCCGCCCGACCTTGGCGCCGACATCGTGGACCGCGGCGTCATGCTCACCGGCGGCGGCGCGCTGCTTGGCGATCTGGATCTGAGCCTGCGGGAACAGACGGGGCTCTCCATCTCCATCGCGGACCAGTCACTGAATTGTGTCGCGCTGGGGACGGGCAAGGCTCTGGAGTATGAGAAACAGCTTCGGCACGTGATCGACTACGATAGCTGAGGCCGGGCCGGAGAATCCGGCTCAACGACGGGCGCCGGGGGACATCGGTGGCAAGAGACCGCAACGGCCATGTTGAATACATGCGCCCGATCAGGAGACTCCTGATCGGCACGGCATTCGTGCTGCTCATTGGGCTTTTCATGGTCTGGCGCATCGACAGCCCGCGGGTGGAGAGCTTCCGCGCCGCGCTGATCGACCGCGTGGTGCCGTCGCTGGAATGGGCATTGGTCCCGGTGACCAAGACCGCGAACATGATCGACGACTTCCGCTCCTACGCGCGTATCTACGAGCAGAACCAGGAACTCCGGCGCGAGCTTCAGCAGATGAAGGCGTGGAAGGAGGCCGCGCTGCAACTGGAGCAGAAGAATGCCAAGCTGCTCGGGCTCAATCAGGTGCGGCTGGACCCCAAGCTCACCCATGTGACGGGCGTGGTGCTGGCTGATTCCGGCTCGCCCTTCCGGCAGTCGGTGCTGCTGAACGTGGGTGCGCGCGACGGGATCATGGACGGCTGGGCGACGATGGATGGGCTGGGCCTTGTCGGGCGGATTTCCGGCGTGGGACAGACCACATCCCGCGTGATCCTGCTTACCGATTCCAACAGCCGGATCCCGGTGACGATCCAGCCCTCCGGTCAGCGCGCCATTCTGTCGGGGGACAACACCGCATCGCCGCCGCTGGACTTCATCGAGGCACCCGATCTGGTGCGGCCGGGCGACCGGGTGGTGTCGTCCGGGGATGGCGGGGTATTCCCCTCGGACCTGCTGGTCGGGCAGGTGGCGCAGGGGCCGGACCGGCGGCTCCGCGTGCGGCTTTCGGCGGATTACGAGCGGCTCGACTTCCTGCGCGTTCTGCGCAGCCATCGCGCGGAGCAGCTTTCCGATCCCGGCGGGCTCATCATCGTGCCTGACCAACCCTTCGGGCCGCCACCTCCGCCCTCGGATACCCAAGGAGCACGAAGCGGGGGAACGCAGCCGCCCGGGGTGCGGACGGATGGCTGATCCGCTGGCCCTTCAGCGGTGGATCTACCGGGCGATCTTCTTGGGCTTCGCGGCGCTGTTCTATGTCATCCGTATCCTGCCGCTGAGCACGCTGCCGCCGACACTCCCCGGGCCCGACCTGATGATCGCGCTCGCCTTCGCCTGGATCCTGCGCCGGCCGGACTTCGTGCCCGCGCCGCTCATCATCGCGGTGTTCCTGCTGGAGGATCTGCTCTATCACCGCCCGCCGGGGCTGTGGGCGGCGATCGTTCTGCTCGGCACGGAATTCATACGGGGGCGGGTTGCGCTTTTGCGCGGGCTGCCGTTTCCTGTGGAGTGGGCAATGGTCGCGGCGGTGCTCGTGGCGATGACGCTGCTGGAGCGATTGGTGCTTGCCGCTGCGCTGGTGCCGCAGGCCACACTCACCGCCGAGATGCTGCGTGTGTTGACAACGATGATCGCCTATCCCGTGGTCGTGCTCGCGACGCGGTTCGTCTTTGCCCTGCATGACCCCGAGCAGGACAGGTTGGGGAGACGCGCATGAAGCGCAATGACAAGGATGTGGAGGAGAGCAGCCGCCGGATCACCCGCAGGGCGCTGGTCCTTGGCGGCTTGCAGGTCAGCGTTCTTGCGCTGCTTGCGGGGCGGATGCGCTATCTTCAGATCGACCAGGCGGACCAGTACCGCATGCTGGCGGAAGAGAACCGGGTCTCCATCCGGCTCATCCCGCCGACGCGGGGCCTCATCGCCGACCGCACCGGTACGATCATCGCGGGCAACGAGCAGAACTACCGTGTCGTCATCGTGCGGGAGGATGCCGGGGATGTGGGCGAGGTGCTGAACCGCCTGTCGCGCGTGATCCCCATGTCGGAGGACGAGAGAGAGCGGACGCTGCGCGAGATCCGCCGCCGGTCGGCCTTCGTGCCGATCACGGTCGCGGACCGGCTGTCGTGGAAGGAATTCTCCGAGGTCGCCGTGAACGGTCCGGCGCTTCCGGGTGTCACGCCGGAGGTGGGCCTGTCGCGTTTCTACCCGCTGCGGGGCGACTTCGCCCATGTCGCGGGTTACGTTGGCCCGGTGAGCGAGAACGATCTGGCCAATCTTGAGAGCCACGATCCCGTTCTGCAGATTCCGAAGTTTCAGATCGGCAAGAACGGCGTCGAGCAGCGCATGGAAGACGTGCTGCGCGGCACCGCTGGCTCCAAGCGGATCGAGGTGAATGCTGTCGGTCGCGTCATGCGGGAACTGAGCCGGCAGGAGGGCGATGCCGGCGGGAACGTGCAGCTCACCGTGGACCACCGGCTGCAACGCTACACGCTCGACCGGCTCGGGGAGGACAGCGCCGCCGCGGTGGTGATGGACGTGCACAATGGCGATCTGCTGGCGCTGGTCTCCGCGCCATCCTTCGACCCGAACCTGTTCGTGCGCGGAATCTCCGTCGCCGACTACCGCGCGCTGATGTCCAACGACCACCGCCCGCTGGCCAACAAGACGGTGCAGGGCACCTATCCCCCCGGCTCCACCTTCAAGATGGTGACCGCGCTTGCCGCGATGAAGGCGGGGATGCTCGACCCGTCCGACAGCGTCTATTGCCCGGGGTATCTGGCCTATGGGGGGCGCAGGTTCCACTGCTGGCGGCACGGGGGTCATGGGCGGCTGTCGCTGGTCGAGGCGCTGGCGCAATCCTGCGACGTGTTTTTCTACGAGATCGCGCAGCGCGTCGGGATCGACAAGATCAGTGAGATGTCGCGACTTCTGGGGCTTGGCGTCCGCCATGACCTTCCGCTTTCCGCCGTGGCGGAAGGGCTGGCGCCGACGCAGGCGTGGAAGCGGCAGGCACGTGGCGAAAGCTGGCTCGTGGGTGACACGATCAACGCTTCCATCGGGCAGGGATTCAATCTCAGCTCCCCTCTCCAGCTCTGCGTGATGACCGCACGGATCGCCACGGGACGGAACGTGCTGCCCCGGCTCATCAAGTCGATCGACGGGATCGAGCAACCGTTGCAGGGGGGGGAGGAGCTGGGCCTCTCCGCGGCGCATCTCGCCCAGGTGCGGCGGGGGATGGATCAGGTGATGAACGGCCGCACCGGCACGGCGCGGGGGTCGCGCATCGCCGATGAGGCCATGTTGATGGCGGGCAAGACCGGCACAGCGCAGGTTCGCAACATCTCGGCGGCAGAGCGGGCCTCCGGCGTGCTGGGCAACCATCAGCTTCCCTGGAACCGGCGCGATCACGCACTTTTCGTGGCCTACGCACCGGTCCACGCCCCCCGTATCGCGGTGAGCGTCGTTGTCGAGCATGGCGGCGGCGGCTCTGCCGTGGCCGCGCCCATCGCACGGGACATGATCAAGTTCGCACTGGGTGGCGGTCTTGGCCCGACTGCCGTCGCCCCCCCAGCGGAAGGGGCGGACCCCGCGCCTACTCCTGTCGCGCCACCTTCCCGGACGACCCGCGCATGACCTATCTCGCGTCAAACCTGAAGCAGGTACCGACGGGCCTGCGCAAGCTGCTCCATATCAACTGGCCGCTCGTGGTGCTGATCAGCGCGATCTGCTCCATGGGCTTCCTGATGCTCTATTCCGTCGCGGGAGGGTCGCTGCACCCCTGGGCGGAGCCGCAGATGATGCGCTTCGGCCTTGGCATCGTGATCATGTTTCTTGTGGGTTTCGTGCCGATCTGGCTGTGGAGGAACCTGTCGGGCGCGGTCTATATGGCCGCCTTCCTGATGCTGGTCTATGTGGAGCTGTTCGGCCACACCGGGATGGGCGCGACCCGCTGGATCAACCTTGGCTTCATGATGGTCCAACCGTCGGAGATCATGAAGATCGCGATGATCATGCTGCTTGCCGCCTATTACGACTGGCTCGACGTGCGGAAGGTGTCGCGCCCGCTCTGGGTGCTGATCCCGCTGCTCATCATCGTGGTGCCGACGGTTCTGGTGCTGAAACAACCCGACCTCGGAACCTCCACCATGC
The DNA here is from genome assembly GCF_000740775.1 of Haematobacter missouriensis. GTDB lineage: Bacteria > Pseudomonadota > Alphaproteobacteria > Rhodobacterales > Rhodobacteraceae > Haematobacter > Haematobacter missouriensis. The sequence goes on from NZ_JFGS01000007.1 coordinate 60,362, forward strand.
TGATCGCCGGGGGCGCTCTGCTGATGTTCGCGGCGGGGGTGAGCTGGATTTACTTTGCCGTGGTCATCGGCCTCGTGGTGGGCGCGGTGGCGCTGGTGCTCAACAGTCGCGGCACGCCCTGGCAGTTGCTGCATGACTACCAGTTCCGCCGCATTGACACGTTTCTCGATCCGTCGAACGATCCTCTGGGGGCGGGCTATCACATCACGCAGGCGAAGATCGCACTCGGCTCCGGCGGCTGGGCCGGGCGAGGTTTCATGGAGGGTACGCAGAGCCGCCTGAACTTTCTGCCCGAGAAGCATACCGACTTCATTTTTACATCGCTGGCGGAGGAGCTGGGCTTCGTGGGGGGCATGTCGCTGCTCACGCTCTATGCGCTGCTGCTGTTCTTCACCATGTCTTCCGGCGTCACCAACAAGGACCGTTACGGTTCGCTCCTGACCATCGGGATCGCGGGGACACTGTTCATTTACATCACCGTCAACATGTCGATGGTCATGGGCCTTGCGCCCGCGAAGGGGGCGCCGCTGCCTTTCGTTTCCTACGGCGGGACGGTGATGCTGGTTCTGCTCTGGGCCTATGGTCTGGTGCAGAGCGCGCATATCCACAAGCCGAGGTAACCCATGCCCCTGATCCTGTTTGCCGGCAGCCCTGACGAATGGGTCGCCTACCAGCAGACGCTGCCCGCCGCACTGAAGGAGGCGGGTGTCGAGGCGGAGCTCACCGCCGAGAGTCCCGCTGATCCGGGGCGCGTGGATTACATCGTGACCTCTCCCGCCGGGCGGATTTCGGACTACGCGCCCTTCGTGAACTGCCGCCTTGTGCAAAGCCTCTGGGCTGGGGTGGAGCGGATCACGGGCAATGTCACGCTCACACAACCGCTCGCGCGGATGGTGGATCCAGCGCTGACGCAGGGGATGATCGAATATGTGAAGGGCCACGTTCTCCGCCTGCATCTCCGGATGGACGACTGCCTGCAGGACGGGCGGTGGCGGCGGATCGTGCCGCCGCTCGCTGCGGAGCGGAAGGTGGCGATCCTCGGGTTGGGGGAACTGGGGCAGGCGGCCGCGGGGGCGCTGGGCGCGCTTGGCTTCCGACCGCTGGGATGGAGCAGGCGCCCCCACGATGTGCCGGGGGTGGAGACGCATTCCGGCGCCGACGGGCTGACCCATGTGCTCTCGCAGGCGGAGATCCTCATCACGCTGCTGCCGCTGACACCGGAGACGGAGGGACTTCTGAATGCCACGCGTCTTGCGCGGCTGCCGAAGGGGGCCAGCATCATCAACCCGGGACGCGGGCCGCTCATCATGGATGAGGCGCTCCTCGAGGCGCTGGATTCAGGTCATCTTGGCCGGGCAGTGCTGGATGTCTTCCGAGAGGAGCCGCTGCCGCCGGCCCATCCGTTCTGGACCCATCCGAAAGTCCTCGTCACTCCGCATATCGCGGCGGCGACACGCCCTGCGACCGCGGCCCGCGTGGCGGCGGAAAATATCCGGCGGGGAGAGGCGGGGGAGCCCCTCCTTCACCTCGTGGACAGGCGCGCCGGTTACTGACCACGCTCAGCCCTTTCTGCGGAACCAGTTGGTGAAGCGTTGCCAACGGCGGCTCATGCTGTCGCGCGCCTCATCCAGATTGGCATCCGCCCGGTCTATCACATCATCGAAGCGGCTCATCGCCGGTTCGATGGCCCGTTGCCGAAACCGCCGCCAGAGGACCACGATCCAGACCGCCAGCAGGAACAGGATTGTCAGAACGATGATGGATGCCCACGGGATGACCCGCGCGTCCGGTCCGGAGACCTGCCGGATCGCCATGGCGTTGGGAAAGATCGAGAAGAACTCGTTCCGCCAGCCATAACGGGTCACCGACACCCATTTCGGAGTGTTGGCGGTGGAGATCAGATCCTGTGCGCGGGCCTGCAGGTTGGCGCTGTCCATCTTGAAATAGGGCGGCCATCCCCAGCCGGTATCCTCGTTGCGATAGACGATGGCGCGCCCGTTCGGCTTGATGGCCTGAATGAATCGCACGTCCCGCGTACCCTGGGCCGTCTCCCCCGCAGGGGGGCTGGCCCAGAAGAAGGAATTGTCGCCGAAATCCACCCGCCGGTTCTCCGTGCCCACGATTCGCACGATGTCGTGGCGGGGGAGCGTGTAGTGCAGGAAGGAGCCGATGAGCCCCACAATGGCGATGATGAGCGTCCACTTGATGTAGCGCAATTCGGTCCCTCCGGCTCAGTTCACATTCACCAAGTAGATCAGAAAAGCGATCACCGCGAGTGGCAGCGCGTAGATTGCGAGCAATCGCCGCGCCCGGGCGGAACTGTCGTAAAGCCGCATCCCGCGCCGCACGAACTCTCGCCGCGCCGGTTTGGGTGCCGACAGCGTCTGCCAGCGCTCTTCCAGCCGTTGCCGGTGGAGCGAGCGGAGATAGAAAATCACCGAGAAATAAAGCGCCGTGCCAATCAGAAAGGACCACACGGCGACGCGGAGCAGGATCAGAAGCGTTGCCATGAGGCGCAGGATATCACGCATCCGACAACCGCCAATGCCCCGATTGCGCGGCGGTTTTTCCCGGACTACCGTGGTGGCATGACCAGTCATGACACACCCTCTCCCCCCCTCTCTGATCGTCTGCTTTCCGCCGTCGCGGCGCGGGAAGGGGAGCTGATCGCCCTCACCCAGGAGTTGATCCGTATTCCCACGCTCAACCCGCCGGGCCGGAATTACCGCGACATCTGTACGTTTCTGGCGGACCGGCTGGCGGCGCGCGGGTTCAGGGTGGAGCTTTTGCGGGCGGAGGGGACGCCGGGGGACAGCGAGGCCTTCCCGCGCTGGAACATGGTGGCCCGGCGCGAGGGGGAGCGCAAAGGCGATTGCGTGCATTTCAACTCCCATCATGACGTGGTGGAGGTCGGCCACGGCTGGACGCGCGATCCTTTCGGGGGCGAGCTGGACGGGCGGCGCATCTATGGCCGCGGCGCCTGCGACATGAAGGGGGGGCTGGCGGCCTCTGTCATCGCGGCCGAGGCTTTTGTCGATACCTGCCCCGACTTCGCCGGAGCGGTGGAGATCTCCGCCACGGCGGATGAGGAGACCGGCGGTTACGGCGGTGTCGCCTGGCTGGCCGAGCGCGGCTATTTCAGCCCGGAGCGCGTGCAGCATGTCATCATCCCCGAGCCGCTGAACAAGGACCGCATCTGCCTGGGCCATCGGGGGGTCTGGTGGGCGGAGATCGAGACCAAAGGCCGGATTGCCCACGGCTCCATGCCGTTTCTGGGCGACAGTGCGATCCGGCACATGTCGGCGGTGCTGGCCGAGATAGAGGCATATCTCTACCCGCTCCTCGCCTCCAAGCGGACGGAGATGCCCGTGGTGCCGGAGGGTGCGCGGCAATCGACGATGAACATAAATTCCATTCATGGGGGTGAGGCGGAGCAGCCTCCGGGGTTCACCGGCCTGCCCGCGCCCTGTGTCGCGGATCGCTGCCGCATCATCATCGACCGCCGTTTTCTCATCGAAGAAGGTCTGGGGGAGGTGAAGGGAGAGGTCAGGGGCCTGCTCGACCGGCTGAAGGCCACGCGGCCCAACTTCGAATATGAGATCCGCGACCTGTTCGAAGTGCTGCCGTCGATGACGGATGAGGGCGCGCCGGTCGTGCGCAGCGTCGCCGCGGCGGTGGCGACCGTTCTGGGCACGCATCCCGAATTCGTCTGCTCTCCCGGCACTTACGATCAGAAGCATATCGACCGAATCGGCCGGCTGAAGAACTGCATCGCCTATGGGCCGGGGATACTTGATCTGGCCCACCAGCCGGATGAATGGGTCGGGGTGGACGACATGCTGGACGCCGCCCGGGTCATGGCGCTCACGCTGGGCGATCTGCTCCGCTGATCTCGCCGGATCGTGAGCGGCGCCCTCTGGCCGAGCGCGCTGTGGAACGGTAGGCGGTTATCCGCTTGATCGGCTACGGTAACCCGTGTCTGATGCGCGCGAGAACGAGGTGAGGGAACGCGGCCATGATGAAACGCCTGAAACTCGCCGTCGCGGCGCTTGTCCTGTCTGCCGGGACGGCTCTGGCGGCGCAGGATACGCTGACCCTTGGCATGGCGCTGGAGCCGCCGAACCTGGACCCGACCGCCGGTGCGGCCGCTGCGATCGACGAGGTGACATACGCCAACATCTTCGAAGGGCTGACCCGTTTCGCGCCGGATGGTTCCATCGTGCCGTCTCTGGCGGAAAAATGGGAAGTCTCCGACGACGGGAAGGTGTACACCTTTACGCTCAATCACAACGTGAAGTTCCATGACGGGACGGATTTCAACGCCGCGGATGTGGTGTTCAGCCTCGACAGGGCGCGAGGGCCGGACTCGACTAATGCGCAGAAGCAGCTTTTCACCAATATCGACAAGGTGGAGGCGCCGGAGCCGTTTCTTGTCCGTATCACGCTGAAGTCCCCGGACGGCAACTTTCCCTTCAACCTCGCCTGGGGCGATGCCGTCATGGTGGGAGAGGAAAGCGCGGCCACAAATGCCACCCATCCCGTGGGCACAGGACCGTTCAAGTTCGTTGAATGGGTGAAGGGCGACCACGTGACCATCGAGCGCAACGTGGACTACTGGGGAACGCCCGCCAAGCTGTCGTCCGCGACGTTCAAGTTCATCGCGGATCCGACCGCGGCCTTTGCCGCCGTCATGTCCGGCGATGTCGATGCCTTCCCGAACTTCCCCGCACCCGAGACGCTGGTCCAGTTCGAGAGCGACCCCCGTTTCAAGGTGCTGGTCGGAACGACGGAGGGGGAGGTCATCCTCGGCCTCAACAATCGCAAGGCGCCGCTGGACGATATCCGCGTGCGGGAGGCGATTGCCCACGCCATCAACCGCCAGGAGCTGATCGACGGTGCGATGTTCGGCTACGGTGTTCCGATCGGCACGCATTTCGCCCCGCACAATCCCGATTATGTCGATCTGACCGAGATTTCTGCCTATGATCCAGAGAAATCCCGGGCCCTGCTGAAGGAGGCCGGGGCGGAGGGGCTGCACCTCAGGCTCGCGCTGCCGCCGCCCGCCTATGCCCGCCGCTCGGGAGAGATCATTGCCGCCGAACTCCGCGCGGTGGGGATCGAGACGGAGATCACCAACGTCGAATGGGCACAATGGCTGGAGCAGGTGTTCAAGGGCAAGGATTTCGACATGACCATCGTTGCCCATGTCGAACCGATGGACATCAACATCTATGCCCGCCCCGACTACTACTTCGGTTACGCCAAGCCGGAATTCGTGACGCTGATGGATACGCTCGCCGCAACCACCGGGCGGGAGGCGCGCTCTGCCCTGCTGAAAAAGGCGGAGACGATGATCGCGGAGGATTTCGTCAACGGCTTCCTGTTCCAGCTTCCGAAAGCAGGCGTCGCGAATGCGAAGATCCACGGCCTCTGGGAAAACTCGCCCACCCCCGCCAATGACCTGACGGCGGTCTATTGGGAGGAGTGATCCCTTGGCGCGCCCTCTCATCCGGCGGGCGGAAGCTGGTGATGAGCCATGGATCCGGGCCTGTGCAGAGCGTGCCTATGCGCGCTATGTGCCGTTGATCGGTCAAAAACCCGCGCCGATGATCGCTGATTTTGCCTGTCAGATCGCGGCGGGACAGGTGCATGTTGCGCTCGGGGACAGCGGGCCGCTGGGCTTCATCGTCTTCTACCCGCAGGGGGACCACATGCTGCTGGAGAATGTGGCGGTCTCACCGGAGGCTGCGGGGCAGGGGGTGGGCGGGGTGCTCATCGCCTTTTGCGAAGCGCAAGCGGCGGGGATGGCGGGTGTGCGCCTTTATACAAACGCGAAGATGGTACGGAATCTGGCGATCTACCCCCGGCTTGGCTATGTGGAAACCGGCCGGCGGCAGGAGGAGGGCTTCGACCGTGTGTATTTCGAGAAGTCCTTTCCTCCTGATCCGCGGTAGCCAACCACGGGCCGAGCGGGTAGGCTTGGCCTGCTGAGGGCTGCCCGTCTTTGCAGGTAGCCCCCGTCTTTGCAGGTCGCCCCGTCTTTGCAGGTAGCCCATGTCCGAAATCCCTTCCGCTCCGGTCACGCCGACCCATGTCGCCTGCATGAAATGGGGCACTGCCTATGGGCCGGAATATGTGAACCGCCTGTATGCGGGCGTCCGCCGCAATGTCACGGGACCGCTCAGGTTCTTCTGCATGACGGACGATGCCACCGGGCTGGATGCCGGAATCGAGGTCCTGCCGCTGGCGGAGGAGCCGTTCTTCCCCGCCATGTTCGCGGAGATGCGGAAGCATGCCTACCACGGCGCACTTCGCAAGCTGTCGCTGTTTCGGGAAGGGGCGGTGCCTGGGTTGAGCGGGCCTTTGCTCATTCTCGACATCGACGTGGTGGTGACGGGGTCGCTCGACGATCTGATGACATGGGAGCCGGGCAAGGTCTGCATGCGGCGGGAATGGACCACGACCGGCTCGCGCGCCTCACGCGGGCATGGCTCGGTGCTCCGCATGGATCCGGCGCTTCATCCCGCGCTTTACGAAGCCATGGCCCGCGACCCGGAGGGGGAGATCCGGCGCTATGTCGGGTCAGAGCAGAGCTATACGTCCGGCACGGCATGGGAAGCGGGCTATTTCGCGCCCTTCCCGGACCAATGGATCGTCAGCTTCAAGCGTGCCTGCCGCCCGCCGCGGCCGCTGAACCTGTTCCTTGAGCCGCGTCTGCCGCGCGACGCGCGGATCGTTGCCTTCCATGGCCGCCCCAAGATCGAGGAGGCCATGCAAGGCTATACGGCGGGAGGGCTGGGCAAGCGCGTCCTGCCGACGCGCTGGCTCCGCAAGCACTGGCTGGGCGAGGGCTGAAGGTCAGCGCCCGACCTGCTCTCTCTCCGGGGGGCGGTCGAAATCCAGCACCGGGTTGATCGGCAGGATGCGGTAGGGATTAATCGTGTCGTGGCTGTAGTGATAGTGGCGCACGATATGGTCGAAGCGTACCGTCTCCCGCACGCCCGGCACCTGATACAGCTCCCGCGTGTAGGGCCAGAGATTGGCGTAGTCCGCCAGCCGCCGCCGGTTGCACTTGAAATGCAGGTGATAGACAAGGTCAAACCGGATGAGCGTGGTGAAGGCCCGCCAGTCCGTCTCCGTCGTTCTTGATCCGGTCAGAAAGCGGCGGAGCGAAAGCAACTCCTCCATCGCGTCCATCGTCTCGAAAACGCCCTCAACGGCGGGATCGTAGGCCTGCTGGCTGGTGGCAAAACCGGCCTTGTAGACGCCGTTGTTGAACCCGTCATAGATAACCGCGTTCAGATCGTCGATTTCGTTCCGCAGGGACGCCGGGCAGTAGTCTGTCGTATTGCCGGTGACCGTGTCGAAGGCGGAATTGAACATACGGATGATTTCGGAGGATTCGTTGGAGACAATCGTCTCCCGCTTCTTGTCCCAGAGCACGGGCACCGTCACGCGGCCCGACACGTCCGGTTTAGCCTTCGTGTAGATGTCGCGCAGGAAGGGAAGGCCGTAGAGCGTATCCCCTGTCGCTCCCGGAAAGTCGGTCGCGAAGGTCCATCCATCCGCCAGCATATCGGGATGGACAACGGAAAGGCCGATATGCTCCGTCAGGCCCTTCAATGCGCGATAGATCAGTGTCCGGTGTGCCCAGGGACAGGCATAGGAGACGTATAGGTGGTACCGCCCGCTTTCGGCAGGAAATCCGCCCTCTCCGCTCGGTCCTGGACTGCCGTCCGGCGTGATCCAGTTCCGGAAACCGGCGGTGGACCTTTTGAACGCGCCCCCTGTCGACTTGGTGTCATACCAGCCCGGCTCCCATACACCGTCTACGAGCTGTCCCATACCGTCTCTCCCGTCGTGAAAACTTCATGGGACAGTAACTTGAAGCTCACGGGAAATGCTTCACATTATTTCATGTCTGTGGAGGGATTGCTCATGGATGTGCTGCCAAGCGAACTTGCGAGAAACCTGCGGGATATGCCCACCCCGATGGAGCAGAGGGTCAAGAGCCGACTCCGCGCCAAGGTGGCTGGACGCATCTATCCGGTGCTGCATACGTGGGAAGGCGGATTTTCCATCGCGGCGGAGGGGGTTGTCCACCTTCGGGGCGCGGTTGACCTGTATGACGGGCACAAGCTCGTTCGGCATTGTCTGATCGTGGCTTCCATCTCCGCAAGTGGAGAACTCATCTGCGAATACAAATTCTCCACCCTTGCGACGAACGCCCCACCCGCAGATTGGGCGCCCGATGAAATGGAGCCTTTGCACAGTGATGAACTGGTGCGGCTTCTGGCTTGATCAGGCGAGGCGGAGCAGACCGGCCCCAACGGCGATCATACAAGCCGCAACAAGGCGTTGCGGGCCGATCCTCTCCCGAAGGATGAAGGCTGCTATCGCGGTTCCGAACAGGATCGACGTCTCACGGAGTGCCGCCACGACCGCCACAGGTGCAAGTGTCATAGCCCAGAGCGCCACGGCATAGGAAACGAGTGTCCCAAACCCCGCCAGCAGGCCCCAGTGCCATCCCTCCCTCACCTGACGCAGAAAGGAGGAGCGACGGCGCAGCAACGCCCAGGCGAGCATGGGGGCGGCGGTAAGGACGAACTCCCACATCGTATAGGAGACCGGCGCCCCGGAAAGCCGCGCGCCGTAGCCGTCGGAAAGCGTGTATCCCGCGATGACGAAAGCGTTTAGCAGCGCATAGCGCAGCCCCGCGCGATTGGTCGATCCACCGGACCACAGCGCCATGCTGAGGATGCCGCCCGCGATCACGAAGATGCCGGACAGCGCGATTCCGCCAAGATGCTCCCCGAGCAGAACCATGCCGACGAGGGTCACGATAAGCGGCGCGGTGCCACGCATGACGGGGTAGGTCTGGCTCATGTCGGCCACCGTATAGGCGCGCGCCACGAGGAAGTAATAGGCCACCTGCAATGCCACGGAGAGGGCCAGGAAGGGCCAGCTTTCCCGTGCCGGAATGGCGAGGAAAGGCATGATCGGCAGGGAAATGATCGCGGCCGCCGCGGCGACCATGACGGCTGTGAGTGTCTTGTCGCCGGAAGCCTTGACGACGGCGTTCCACGCCGCGTGCATCAACGCGGCGACAAGAACGAGGCCGAAGACTTCAGGAGGCATGGATGCGGGGCTTGTGACGGTTCCGTAACGGCCCTAAGCCCCGCGCCCCCTGACTGTCAAGCGGCGGGAATTCTTATTCTGCCACAGCTTTGTCCAGAACCGCCTTCATGTCGGCAAGGGACATGTTGGAATGCTTCTCGCCATTGATGATGAAGGTCGGGGTGGAGTTGATGCCATCCGCCTGCGACCGCTCCGAATAGGCCTTCACCAGCGCTTCCGCGGTGGCCTGATCATTCAGGCAGGCATTGACCTGCTCGTCGTTCAGGCCGCCGGCACGCGCGATCCCGCGCAGGTTTTCCGCGACCACCGCAGGATCGTCCGACCCGGCCCACTCGCGCTGCTTGGCGAAATAGGTCTTGGAGAAGCCGTAATAACGCATGTCTCCCCCGCAGCGTGCCACCATCGCGGCCCAGAGATCGTAGCGGTTGAAATAGACCTCGCGCTGGATGAACTTCACCTTGCCGGTGTCGATATACTCCTTCTTGATCTCCGGGAACACGTCGTTGGAGAAGGCCGCGCAGTGCGGGCAGGTGAAGGAGGAGTATTCGATGATCGTCACCGGTGCGTCTTCATTGCCCATGACGATATCGCGTGCGGGATCTGCCGCCGGAGCCGGGGCAGCGGTTTCGGCGGCCTGCGCACGGGCCGCGCCCGTATCGGGAAGTGCCGCCGCGCCGAACCAGAAGGCACCGGCAAGGGTTGCCATCGCAAGGGCGGAAAGGGTGGTCTTCATCGTCTTCCTCATTTTCCGAATGTGCTGTCTTTGCCGGGAGCGCGGGCGATCACGTTCTGCCCAAGCCGCTCCAGCGCGGCGCGAAGCCCCTCGTCCTGCACGCCGCCCGTGGCCTCCGCGGCGCGGCGGGTGATCTCCGGTGCGGGCTGGGGCTTCTGCGGGGATTGAGGGGTAGTAAAGGCGACATGCCCATCGGCAAAGCCGGTGGGTGCCGTCTGGGTGATCGAGATGCGCGACACGGCGGAGTAGCCGTAGCAGGCATTCACCCGGGTGATGATCGAAGGCAACTGCATCTGAAGCATCTGCGCCTTTGCTCCCGTCGTCAGCAGCGTCAGCGTTGCGCCAAGGCCCTGCTGGCCGTAGGACATCTTGACGGGCCGTGCCATTCCGGCGATCTCCGGCCCGACGATTTCCGCCCAATGGGTGAGAAGACGCGCGACAGCGAAGCCACGCTTCTCTCCCGCCTGCCGGATGCGTTCGCCTAGAAGGCCCGCGGCAGGCTCGAACCCGCGCATCCGGCGGGAGGGGGGGGAGAAGGACGGTTTCGTCTTGCGCGGCATCTTTGCTTTCCGGGTCTGAAGCCTATTCTAAGGCAGCGAAGCGGCGACGCACCAGTGGAAGCGACGGAGTTGACGGAATTTTGCGCGACGTGAGACAGGACTGGACACCGGACGATCTCTCGGCGGCGCTTCTTGAGTGGTATGATCGACATGCCCGTGTCATGCCTTGGCGCATTGGACCGGCCGAAAGGAAGGCTGGCGTTCGGCCCGATCCCTACCGCATCTGGCTGTCCGAGGTTATGCTCCAGCAGACGACTGTGGTGGCCGTGCGCGACTACTTTCGGCGGTTCACCGATCGCTGGCCGGATGTTGCCGCGCTTGCGGCGGCGGAGGATTCGGCCGTGATGGCGGAATGGGCGGGGCTTGGCTACTACGCCCGCGCCCGGAACCTGCTGAAGGGCGCACGAGCCGTCGTGGCGGAGCACGGTGGTCGCTTCCCCGAAACGCGGGAGGGCCTTCTGACGCTGCCGGGTGTCGGCCCCTATACCGCTGCCGCCGTCTCCTCCATCGCATTCGATGCGCCGGAGGTGGTGGTGGATGGTAATGTGGAGCGGGTGATGGCGCGGTTGTTCCGGGTGGAGACGCCGCTACCCCCCGCGAAGCCTGAGCTGACGGCGCTGGCCGCGCGGCTCACACCCGCGAAGCGGCCGGGTGACTATGCTCAGGCGGTGATGGATCTGGGCGCCACGATCTGCACTCCTCGAAGCCCTGCCTGCGGCATCTGCCCCTGGCGGGAGCCATGCGTCGCCCGTGCAGAGGGGGTGCAGGCGGAGCTGCCACGCAAGCTGCCGAAAGCGGCAAAGCCGGTGCGGCGGGGGATCCTCTATCTCGCACGGCGGACGGACGGGGCATGGCTTCTGGAAACCCGGCCGGAAAGCGGGCTGCTGGGCGGCATGCTGGGGTTTCCCGGCACGGACTGGACGGTGGAGGAGCCGCAGGACGCACCCCCCGTCGCTGCGGAATGGCGCGATCCGGGCGGAGAGGTGCTGCATACCTTCACGCATTTTCACCTGCGCCTCGCCCTGCGCGTGGCAGACCTGCCCGAGGCGGCGGAGCCGATGCGCGGGCGCTTCATGCTGCTCAGCCCCGCGCATCTGCCCACGGTGATGCGCAAGGCCTATGACCTGATCCGCGCGGATCAGGACAGCGCCACTGGAGAAGTCCAGGCGAGCCCTTCGAACCGGAGCGGAAAGACAACCCGGCGCAAGTGATGCTCCACCATCTTCCGCCCCTGCGCCAGCGCGCGCGGGTCAGGCGAGACGAGGACGACATCCAGCCCCGCTTCGACGGCTCGGAAGGTCAGGTGTCCGAAAGGCATCAGGGCGTCGGCGCGGCTGCGGTCATGGCTGACCTCTCCCGCTCCGGCGAACAGCATGGCGATTTCCGGCAGGCGTTTTGCGGCGTGCGGCAGGCTGAAATAGGTCGTTGCGGTGAACATGTCTGATCTCTCCCGACCGGTGGGAGTCCAGACATGGGAAGGCGAAGGGTCAATGAAAAGACCCCGCCATGGCAGCATGGCGGGGCAGTTGTGCCACGGCGATCGGTCCGCCGGCGGCACTGGCGACAGGGGACGGAGGGTCAGCGGTCGCTGATCATCTCCGCACGGATTTGCTGGCGAAGGAGGTCGATCGGGATCATCTGGCCTTCGCGCTTGAAGTGCCAATAGGTCCAACCGTTGCAGGAGGGCGCGCCTTCCAGCGCCGCGCCGACCTGATGGATCGAGCCTTTCACATCGTTTCCAATGAGGGTGCCATCTGCCCTCACCTTGGCCGAACGGCCGTTCGCAGAATAGAGCTGTTCGCCGGGGCGGAGCATGCCGCGCTCCACCAGTTGCCCGAAGGGCACACGCGGTTCCGCCCGCTTTGAGCCGGACACTTCCAGCGCGGCACTTTCCAGCGGGCGGACTCGGTCGATCCGTGCCTTCGCCGCTTCGATATAGGCAGACTCCCGCTCGATGCCGATGAAATCCCGTCCCAGCATCTTTGCCACGGCGCCCGTCGTGCCGGTGCCGAAGAAAGGATCCAGCACTACGTCGCCGGGATTGGTCGTGCCGATCAGCACCCGGTGAAGCAGCGCCTCCGGCTTCTGCGTGGGGTGGGCCTTGGCACCGGTGTCGTCCTTCAGCCGCTCGCCCCCGGTGCAGATCGGGATGACCCAGTCCGACCGCATCTGGACACCTTCGTTCAGCGCCTTCAGCGCCTCGTAATTGAATGTGTATTTCGCGCCTTCCGACCGGGACGCCCAGATCAGCGTCTCATGGGCATTGGTGAAGCGTTTGCCGCGGAAGTTCGGCATCGGGTTTGTCTTGCGCCAGACGACATCGTTCAGCACCCAGTACCCGGCATCCTGAAGCGCGGTGCCGACGCGGAAGATGTTGTGATAGGAGCCGATGACCCAGATCGACCCGTTGGGCTTCAGCAACCGCCGGGCGGCGGAGAGCCACTCCCGCGTGAAACGGTCGTAGGTCTCGAAACTGGAGAACTTGTCCCAGGCGTCGTCCACCGCATCGACGCGGCTGTTGTCCGGCCGGTGCAGGTCGCCGCGGAGTTGCAGGTTGTAGGGCGGATCGGCAAAGACCAGATCAATGGACCCTGCGGGGAGGGCATTCATCGCCTCGATGCAGTCCCCGGCGATGATCTCATTGAGCGGCAGGCTGGCGGCCTGTCGGCTGGTGGTCTTCGTCATTACTCTTGCCTCTTGTACGACGGCCTTCTTGGGACCGTTCCGTTAGGCAAAAAATGGCGAATCAGCGAATCGCCGTCAATTTGTTTATTGAGTCAAGGTGTTGTTGAAAGGTCTTGATACAGGATGTTGTGGACAGGCTTGAAGGAACGCCGATGATGTGGGGTCGGCCCCAGTGTCCGCAGCGCTTCCAAGTGCGCGGCAGTGGAGTATCCGGCGTTTCTTTCCCATCCATAGCCCGGATACTGTTGCGCCAAATCCACCATGATCCGGTCACGCTCCACCTTTGCCACGATGGAGGCAGCGGCGATGGAGAGCGATATGGCATCTCCGCCGATGATCGCCTCTCCCCGGATGGCGAGGTCGCGAGGCAGCATGTTGCCGTCGATCAGGGCGTGATCACACCCGCCCGGCAGAGCAACCAGTGCACGGCACATCGCGATGTGGCTGGCGCGGAGGATGTTGTGGGTGTCGATCTCCTCCACCGTCGCATGGGCGATGGCCACATCGGCGCAGTCTAGGATGCGGAGGGCCAGTTCCTCCCGCTTGTCCCGCGTCAACTTTTTGGAGTCGTTCAGGCCCTGAGGAATGCAATCGGGCCGGAGGCGCACGGCCGCTGCCGTCACCGGCCCGCAGAGCGGCCCGCGCCCCACTTCATCCACGCCTGCGACACGCAAGATGCCCTGCGCGATGAGGCAGAGTTCAAGCCGGAAATGCGGGAGGGATTCGTCAGCGCCGTCCATGCGGCTCAGAAAGACCATGCGCGGCGGCTGTGCAAGCCCGGATGGGCGCCCGGCGCACCGCGCTCGTCAGGTTTTCAGCTCTCGCCTGGCCGGAGTTTCTCGAATACATCCCGCACCACGGCGTAGTCGCGATAGCCCATGCGGGCGAGCGGATGGAACACCTCGGGCGAGAAACGTCCGTCGATCAGGCAGGCATCGTTCAGGTGGATGCCTGTCACCTCGCCCAGGACCAGAAAGTTGTTCTGACCACGCAGGGGCATGATCTCTGTCATCCTGCACTCCAGTGTCGCGGGCGTGCCGACCACGCGGGAGCAGGGGATCGTCACGCAATCCTCCCGCGCGACGCCGGTCGCGGCGAATTCGTCCACTTCTCGGCCGAAGGGGGCGGAGGAGGCGCTGACGGCGTCGAGCTGCGCCTCGCCGGTGATGTTCACGCAAAAGACACCGGTTTCGCGAATGTTGGAAAGCGTGTCCTTGCCTTCCTCCCGGTCAGGCTTTCGGCCGGTGGAGGCAAACATGACCTGGGGGGGAACATAGGCCACGAGGTTGAAGAACGATTAGGGTGCGAGGTTCTCCGATCCATCCACGCCACGCGTGGAGATCCAGCCGATCGGGCGCGGAGTGACGATGGCGTTCAGCGGATTGTGCGGCAGGCCATGGCCCTCGGCAGGGGTGTAGAACATAGAGTCTCCGTTGCGTTCAGCCTGGATCCTTCTTAGAGCGTCGGAAAACGATTGCCAGCCCGAAATCTAAGGGCGGCGGGAAGGGGCAGCGCGCATGTTCAGGCTGACGGAAGAAACCCCGGACGATCTGTGGGAGGTGGAGGCACTCTACGACCTGTGCTTTGCGCCCGGGCGGACGGCGCTGTCCTCCTACCGGCTGCGCGACGGGGTTCAGCCGGTGGCGCCGCTCTGCCTGTTGCTGCGGGACGAGGTGGAGAACGTGTCCGCCGCGATCCGCTACTGGCCGGTGCTGGTGGGGGGGCACCCGACGCTGCTGCTTGGCCCCGTCGCGGTCCACCCTACGCGGCAATCGGAGGGATTGGGCGGCCTTCTTATGCGCGAGAGCATGGGCGAGGCGCGCCGGATGGGCTGGAGCCGTATTCTGCTGGTGGGGGATGCGCCCTATTACCGCCGCTTCGGCTTTTCCCGTCGCGCCGATGTGGTGATGCCGCCGCCGACCAACCCGGAGCGGGTGCTGGGCTTCGAGCTTGCGCCCGGCGGCTGGGGCGGCGTCGGCGGAGAAGTCACGCGCCATGAGGGCCCCGTCATTCCCGAGTGATCCGCCCTTGAAAGCGGGGCGGCGGCGGGCCAGATTCCCAGCCATGACACACGCGCGCGACGACGACTCCCTGAAATCGGCTTCTCCCGTGGAAGACCTTCCCGGCGAGCGGAGCCATGACCTCCCCCCGCACGTGAAGGCGGAGGTCGAGGCGCTGGCCCGTCGCCAGAAGGAGGCCGGTTCGCTTCTCCTGAGCCTTGTCAATGCCGCTGGCGGCGTTGTCGAGAACGGGCTGGAGCGCCTTCCCGACGGGGTGAAGGATCGCATCGAAAAGGTCACACGCAAGGGATTGGAGCGGGCCTACAGGCTTGCGGCCCGCACCGGCGGCGGAAAGGGGCCTTTCGGGGCGGGGGCGCACCGCGCGGCTGCGACGCTCTCCGGTGCGGTGGGTGGCATGGGCGGCATCGGCACATCCCTCGTGGAACTGCCTGTCACCATCACCGTGATCTTCCGCGGCCTGCAACGGATCGCGGCAGAGAACGGCTTCGATCCACGCGATGAGCGCACGCTGCTCGACTGCCTTCAGGTGTTCGCCAGCGGTGGGCCGCTGAAACTCGATGACGGTGTGAATACCGCGTTTCTTACCGCCCGGTTCACCATCACGGGGCCGACGGTGCAGCGCCTTATCGCCAGCGCGGCAGCACCCTTCTCCGTGGTGCTGGGCCAGAAGATCGCGGCGCAGAGCGTTCCGCTGATCGGCGCTGCGGCGGGCGCTTCGATCAACTTCGCCTTTGTCGGTTATTATCAGGAGATGGCTCGGGTGCGCTTCGGCCTGAAACGCCTTGCGCGCGACAACGATCCGGTGGCGGTCGCCGCCGCCTTTGCCGCCGCGATGGAGCCGAAGCGGCTTAGTTGACGGGTCGCGGGGAGGTTGCCTCCGGTGACCGGCAGGTGGCGGTGATCTTTGGGCGCTGCCCCGAAAGCTGCGGTTCTGGAGATGGCGGCACAGGTCGCCTGCTCTGCGGGCGGCTCCCCCCGAAGGCGGCATTTCAGCGACAGGGCACCTCCCGCCCCGTGCTAGTCCTTTAACCCGGCGAGATAACTCATCACCATGGGCCGCACGCTCTGCGCGCCCTCCGCCTGCGCCTCGGCGATCACACCGGCGAGGTCGGTGAGGTTGGTGCGGCGCAGGAGATGCTTCACCGGGCCGATGGAAGCGGGGCGCATGGACAGCATGTCCAGTCCCATGGCAGCGAGGCACGCAGCCTCCACCGGCCGTCCCGCGTCCTCACCGCAGAAGGACAGCGGTGTGTCGATCTCGCGGCAGCGCTCCACGATCCGGGCGATGAACCCGAGAAACTCGCTGGACAGCGTGTCATATCGGCGGCGAACCCGTTCATTCTCCCGGTCGGCAGCGAAGAAGAACTGCTTCAGGTCGTTGCCACCGATCGACAGGAAATCCACCTGCTCGAAGAATTGCCGTGGGGCGAAGGCGAGACTCGGTGTTTCCAGCATCGCGCCGATTTCCAGCCGCGCGGGCAGGACGCGGTTCAGCCGGGCCTCTCGCGCCATTTCCCGCATCAAAAGCTCACGCGCTTCATAGAATTCGCGCGGATCGGCAATGAAGGGAAACATGATGCTGAGAGGACGCCCCGCCGCTGCGCGGATCAGCGCCTGCAACTGCATCCTGAGCACACCGGGCTTGTCCAGCCCGACACGGATCGCCCGCCAGCCAAGCGCGGGGTTCGGCTCATCCTGCGGCTTCATGTAGGGCAGCACCTTGTCTGACCCGATGTCGAGCGTGCGGAACACTACACGCTTGCCCTTCGCCGCATCCATCACGCGGGAGTAAAGCCGCGCGAGCTGCTCCCGCCCCGGCACGTGGCTGCGGATCAGGAACTGCAACTCCGTGCGGAACAGCCCCACCCCTTCGGCGCCGGAATGGGTGAGGGAGGGCAGGTCGGCCATCAGCCCGGCATTCATGTGCAGCGCGATCCGCCTGCCATCCTTGGTCAGCGCGGGCAGGGGGCGCAGGTCGGCATAGCGTTCGAGCGCCTTTGCCTGCATCGCGATCTTGTCGCGGAAGGCGGCGGCGATCGTTTCCTCAGGGCGCAGGTGCACCAAGCCCGAGTCGCCGTCCACAAGGATCGGATCGCCGTTCAGCGCTTCCGTGACGATGCCTTCGGCGCGGATAACGAGCGGGATGCCCCACGCGCGCGCGACGATGGCGGCATGGCTGCCGACGGAGCCTTCCTCCAACACGACCGCCCTCAGCTTGCGGTCATATTCCAGAAGCTCGCCCGGCCCGATGTTGCGCGCGATGAGCACCGGGTTTTCCGGCATCTCGGCGCCGGTCTCCTGTCCCTGTCCCGTCAGGATGCGCAGCAGCCGGTTCGAGAGGTCGTCTATATCGTCCAGCCGCTCGCGCAGATACTGGTCCTGCGATTGTTGGAGCCGCGCCCGTATGGTGGACTGCTCTTTCTCCACCGCGGCCTCGGCGGAAAGTCCGCGGTCGATGTCCTCCTCCATCCGGCGCCGCCAGCCGCGGGAGTTGGCAAAGAGGCGGTAGGCCTCCAGAACCTGCTGTTGTTCCTTGTCCGCCGCCCCGATGGCCTGCATCATCCGGTCCACATCTGCAGACAGCCGCTCCACCCCGGCGCGCAGGCGGGCCTTTTCACGGCGGGGGTCGTCATTGACAGGGTTTGTGATGACCACGCGGGGTTCGTGAAGCCAGACCCGCCCCTCGGCCGCGCCTTCCTGCCCGGTGGCGCCGCGGAACACTTCCGGCCCCTGATGCGGGGCCTGTAGCGCCTCCCCCTCACCGATGAAGGCGCCAAGTTCGGACATCTCCGCCAGAACCATCGCCACGACTTCCAGCGCGTAGAGCTCATCCTCCGAGAATTCGCGCGCCCGTTTCGATTGCACGACCAACACGCCCAGCCGGTCGCCCAGCCGTTGCAGCGGCACGCCGAGGAAGGAGGAATAGATCTCCTCCCCCGTCTCCGGCATGTAGCGGAAGCCCTTTTCGGCGGGGGCATTGGCGGTATTTATGAACTTGCCCGTTTTGGCGACCCGGCCGACAAGCCCTTCGCCAAGGCGCATCCGCGTCTGGTGGACCGCTTCCGGGCGGAGGCCCTGCGTGGCGCACAGCTCCAGCGTGTCGTCATCCCGGAAAAGATAGACCGAGCAGACCTCCGTCTTGAGAGAGGAGGCGATGAGGCTCGTCACCCGGTCCAGCCTTTCCTGCCCCGCCGCAGGAAGCGCCAGGGTATCGCGAAGGCGCCGCAACAGCTTGCGGCTATCACTCTCGCTCAGGTCGGGCATCGCACTCCGGTCGTGGCTCAGGCCTTTTCCAGCTCGAAGGCATCATGCAGCGCCTGAACCGCAAGTTCCATGTATTTCCGGTCGATAAGCACCGAAATCTTGATTTCCGAGGTGGAGATCACCTTGATGTTCACGCCATGCGCCGACAGCGCATCGAACATCTTCGCCGCCACGCCTGCATGGCTCCGCATCCCGATACCGACGACGGAAACCTTGGCTACCTCGTCGTCGATGATGAGTTCGTCGTAGTTGATGAGGCTGCTCGTCTGGGCATCCTCCATCGCCTTGCGCGCCCGGGCGACCTGGTTCACCGGGACGGAAAAGGTCATGTCGGTGACCGCGCCCGGATGCGCCTCATCGTAGTCCTTTTCGGAGATGTTCTGAACGATCATGTCCACATTCACGCCCGCATCCGCCAGCGGGCCGAAGATCGCCGCGGCGATGCCGGGGCGGTCCTCGATGGTGAAGAGGGTGATCTTGGCTTCGTCGCGGCTGTAGGCCACGCCAGAGACGACTTGCGATTCCATGATATCCTCCTCGTCGCAGACCAGGGTGCCGGAGTTTTCGTCAGTATCCTCGAAGCTGGAGAGCACCCGCAGCTTCACCTTGTAGCGCATCGCCAGTTCGACCGAACGGGTCTGGAGCACCTTCGCGCCGAGCGAGGCGAGTTCCAGCATCTCCTCGAACGCGATCCTGTCGAGCTTGCGCGCCTTGGACGTGATCCGCGGGTCGGTCGTGTAGATCCCGTCCACATCGGTGTAGATGTCGCAGCGCTCCGCGTCGAAGGCCGCGGCAAAGGCAACGGCCGTCGTGTCGGACCCACCCCGTCCCAGCGTGGTGATCCGGCCTTCGGGCGACAGCCCCTGGAAGCCCGCGACCACGGCGACCTTCATGCCTTCGGCGAATTTCTGATCGATGTTGCGGCGCGGAATATCCACGAACCTTGCGGCGGAATGGGCGGAGGTCGTGTTGATCGGCACCTGCCAGCCCTGCCAGGAGCGCGCCGGAACGTCCATCTCCTGAAGCGTCAGCGCCATCAGGCCCGCCGTCACGTTTTCGCCCGAGGAGACGACGGCATCATATTCACGCGCGTCGAACAATGGAGAGGTCTGCTCCACCCAGCCGACCAGCTCATTGGTCTTGCCCGACATGGCGGAGACGATGACGATCACGTCATAGCCCCGCTCCACTTCGCGCTTGACCTTTTCGGCGGCATTCCTGATCCGCGCGAGATCCGCGACCGAGGTTCCCCCGAATTTCATCACCAGAAGCGGCATCCTGCCCCCCGTTCGTCTTCCCGCGCCCGTCAGCCGGGGGTCATAAGTGAGCGGCGGAGCAAGGGCAAGGGACCATTGGGGGGAGGGGCGCTCGCAGCCATCCACCTTTCCACGGGTGGTTGAGATCGCCGCGCCTGTCTTTCTCCGGCATTTTCCCCAGAGTGACTTCGTCCGGCGCGGTGCAGGGCCTCGGGGCCATCAGCGCGGTACTCCCGTGTCCGATGGTCAACGGCGAGGGCAGCGGTCCCTGCGGTTATGGCCGTGATCGCCTATTCTGCTCCGGGGATGCGAACAGTCCGGCATGCGACGGCGGGTCGATGACATATCCGATGTCGCGCCTGGACTCGGAATAGCAGGTCGTGGTGCTCCCCGGCTTTGCTCCGGCAGCTTCGGACCGGCGTCAGTTGGCCTGATGCCTCGGCGGGAAGGGTGGCGGGCGCTCCGGGGTCGGCCGATGACCTACTTGATGGACGGCGCCCCTGCGGCCCCGACGCAGGTTGCCGTTCCCGTGGGTCTTGCTCCGCTGGCCTCTACGTCAGTTGGCCTTGCGCGTAGGCAGGAAAGGCAAGGGAGCCACGGGCACACCGTCTTCGATCAGGCTGCGCGCCTCTTCGGCCCGCGCCTCACCGTAGATCGCGCGATCCGGCGCATCGCCCGCGTGGATGGCACGTGCTTCGCTCGCAAAATTCATGCCGACGTATTCGGAGTTCTCCTCCAGATGCCGCCGAACCTCTGCCAGAAGTTTCTCCTGCTCCGTCCGTGGGGTGAGGGGGCGGGTCTCTTGCTCCGTCGGTTTCACGGCGGGGGCCATCAACGCTTTGCCGATCTTCGACGACCCACAACTTGGGCAGGCGAGCTGCCCCGCCTTTTCAAGCGCATCGAAGGCTCCGGCCGACTGGAACCAGCTTTCAAAAGCGTGGTCCCGGTCGCATTTCAGCGTGTAGCGGATCATGGGGTCATTCCGTCTTGAACCCGTCACACCTATGGATTCCAGCGGCGGAATCAAGCCATCTCACGGTGGTGGAAGCCCACCCGAGAGAATCGTGGCGAAGCGGTCGCTATCCACACTCCCGCCAGACAACACCACTCCTACGCGGTGTCCTGCCATCCGCTCGCGCTCCGCAAACAACGCGGCCAGCGGCGCGGCGCCCGCCCCCTCGGCAACGGAATGGATCGTGCGGAAGTAAAGCCGCATCGCATGCGCGATTTCGTCATCCGTCACGGAAACGAGCCTCTCCGCTCCTTCCGCGATGATGGCCAGCGCCTCGGGAACGGGAACCCGCACCGCAAGTCCGTCGGCGATCGTCTCTGCCCGAGCGGTTGCCACCGGCCTTCCGGCATCCAGCGAAAGTTTTACCGTGGGTGCGCCCGCCGCGACCACGCCGACGATCCGCGTGCCGAGGCCGAGCGCATCCCGCGCCGCGATCATCCCGGCGATGCCTGAGCCTGCGCCGATGGGAACATAGACGGTGTGCAGGTCGGGGCAGGCCGTCAGCAGCTCAAGCCCCGCCGTGGCCACGCCGCGCACCAGCTCCCTGTGAAAGGGCGGCACGACCGCCAACCCGTCGCGCGCGGCCACGCGATAGGCTTCCTCCCGCGCCTCGTCAAAATCCCGTCCGAACTCCACCACTTCCGCGCCATAGGCCCGCATGGCAGCATTCTTTTCGTGTGAATTGCCGTGTGGGACGTAGATCAGCGCCCGTAGGCCGGCCGCTGTCGCGGCACGGGCCTGACTTTGGCCATGGTTTCCACGCGTGGCTGTGCAAAGACCCGGCACGGTGGGTTGGGTGCGGCGCAACCAATCCACGTAAGTGATGCCGCCCCTGACCTTGAAGGCGCCGGTCGGCAGGTGGTTTTCATGCTTGACCACGACCTCTACGCCGGTCGCTTGCGACAGAAGGGGCCAGCCGATCTGTGCTGTGGGAGAAAGCTGACGATGCACAAGGGCCGCGGCTTCCACCAGTTCTTCGCGGGTGAAGCGTTCAGACATCCGTGGCTTTTTCCTCCCGCTGCCTTTCCCCGAAGATCGCGGGAGCGCCGCCCCGCGTCAAGACAAGCTGGGCGGATAGTGCGGTGATCCCCCCTGTCGTGAGCGATCCAAGGGCAGTGTCCTGCCAGCGAGGGAGAACCCGAACGCTCTCCGTTATCAGACGTTGTCACCCGGATGCCGCCGTGGACGAACGGGAGCCCAGGGGCTCTCCGTCGCCAAACATAGTCGTAGCCCTAGTCCCCCCGGCGTGGACCCTTCGGCCCGCGGGGGCGGCTGCCGGGGCCACTGCGATCAGGCCCGCCGCGCTCTCCCCGATCCGGGCCGCCGCGCGAGGGGCGCGGGCCTTTGTCGGAGCGGCTTTCACCCGAAGCGGCGCGGCCCTTGCCGAACCCCCGCTCCCCGTCGCCACTCCGCCCGCCGCTGCCGCCGCCGCTGCTGCCACGGCTTCCGCCGAAGCCGCCGGACCGTTCGCCGTCGCCCTTGCCGAAGTTCCGGTTGCCGGACTTTTCTGAGTTGCTCTTGCCGAACCCTGAGCGCTGCCCACGCTCATTCTCGGAGCCCGCGCGAGAAGACGTCTTGCCGAAGCCGGACCGGGGGCCGCGTTCGCCGCGCTCGTCACCCGAGCCGCTACGCGGGCCAAAGCCCTTGCCTGCCGGTTTCGGGCCGCCTGCGCGGGGCCTGTCGGAATCCTCGCGGCGCCCTTCGAAGCGTGGCTTGCCGCTTCGCCCACCTTCGGCGGACCCGAACCGTCCACCTTCCGCGGACCGCGGCCGGTCCGCAGCTTCGTCGTTCCGGCTGTGGCTGCGGAAGCCTTCCGCACGGGGCTTCGCGCCGAATTTGCTGCCACGCTCGCCCGTGCCTCTGGCGTCGTCACGCGAGAAGCCGCCGCTCCGGGGTTTGCGGTCGTCGCCCTGCGGGCGCGGCCTGTCACCCCCCTCGCGGCGCGGCCTGCCCTCATCGCGGGGAAAATCGCGGGAGGCCCCTCGATCGTCGCGCGATGCATCGCGATGGCTGCGGAAACCTTCGGAGCGAGGTTTGCCCTCACCGCCATGGCTCCGGAAGCCTTCGGACCGCGGTTTGCGCGGCGTGTCGGAGGCGAAGCCACGATCCGCCGAGGCATTGGCGCGCGGCTTGCGCGGCTTGTCCTCACCCCAGGCGGACCGGGCGGGCTTGGGCGCATCGCTGCGGAGCGGGCGCGGCGGCGCGTCGGTCACGTTCCGCTCGCGCGGCTTGCCGCCTTCGCCTCGCTGGGGGCGAACGTTTTCCGAGCGGAGCGGCATCGGCTTCGTCACGCGGAGCGACCGCGAAGGGTCTGTCGCGCCCGTCATGTCCCGCGGCCCGGAGGAGAGCTTGCGCGGCTTGCCGGGAGAGCTTTCCTTCTCCGCCTTCGTGCCGAGCCTGCGAGTGATGGCGACGGTCTGTTCCGGCTCCGGCTTCAGGCCGAGCTGGTCGCGAAGAACGCGCGAGCGGACCTCCCGCACTTCCCCAGGTTCCAGATCCTCAAGCTTGAAGGGGCCGTAGCTCACCCGGATGAGCCGGTTCACGGCAAGGCCCACCGCCTCCATCGCGCGGCGGATTTCGCGGTTCTTGCCCTCCCGCAGCCCGACGGTCAGCCAGGCGTTCGCCCCCTGCTGACGGTCCAGCACGACCTGCATCGGCTGAAACCGCTCGCCCTCGATCTCGATACCCTTGCGGAGCGGGTCCAGCACGCTGTCCTCCGGCCGGCCGTTCACCCGCACGCGGTAGCGGCGCAGCCAGCCAGTCGAGGGCAGTTCAAGCCGCCGCTTGATCTCACCGTCGTTGGTGAGCAGCAGCAGACCCTCGGAATTGAGGTCGAGGCGCCCGACGGAGAGCACACGCGGCAGCTCCTCCGGCAGGTTCTCGAAAACCGTCTCACGGCCCTTTTCGTCCCGCTCGGTGGTGACGAGCCCGATGGGCTTGTAATAGAGCCACAGCCGCGGCGGCTCGGCGGCGGGCAGGGGGCGACCTTCCACCGCGATCCGGTCTTTCGGCGTGACGTCGAGCGCGGGCGAATCTATCACCCGCCCGTTCACCGTTACGGCTCCGGCGGCGATCAGCCGCTCTGCGTCCCGGCGGGAGGCGATCCCCGCCCGCGCCAGAACCTTGGCGATGCGCTCGCCCGTCTTTTGTTCCTGTGTCATCGCGTCGCCTTACATCCAAAGCTGCGTCAGCGGAAGCGGGCTTGCACCGTCGCACGAAAGGTTTCACCTAGGGACATGTCTCCGTTCCTCAGCCATATGGATATAGCTCTCGCCGAAGCAGAGGCAGCAGCCCTCAGGGGCGAGGTGCCCGTGGGTGCCGTGCTGATCGATCCGGGAGGGCGGATCGTCGCCCGCGCGGGCAACCGGACACGTGAACTCGCCGATCCCACGGGCCATGCGGAGATACTCGCCATCCGATCAGCCTGCGCGGCGCTTGGCTCCGAACGGCTGCCGGGACATGACCTTTATGTCACCCTGGAGCCGTGCCCGATGTGTGCCTCCGCCATTTCGCAGGCCCGGATCGCGCGGCTCTACTACGGGGCCGGCGATCCCAAGTCAGGCGGTGTTGCGCAAGGGCCGCGCATCTTTGCTCACTCCCAGAGCCACCATGTGCCCGAAGTCTATGACGGCATAGGAGCGGCGGCGGCGGAGCGGCTTCTGAAGGAATTCTTCCGCCTCCGGCGCGACTGATATCAGACGTTCTTCAGGCCGAGCGCTATCATGATGTAGCTCAGTCCAGAAGCGATCAGGTCGACGGCGAGAAACAGCCCCAAAACCCAGACGCTGTTGCCGGGCCACCCCATGAGGATCAGGATTCCGGCCAGTATCGTGATGATGCCGCCGAACAGCAGCCATCCCCAGCCGGGCATCGGCCGGTCCTTGATCCCGATGTAGGCGCGTACCGCCCCGGCGGCGAGCAGGAACGCCCCGAGCGTCAGCGTCAGTGCCGCAGTAGCGGTGAGGGGCTGAGAAAAGGCGAAATAGCCTGCGATCCCGTAAAGGACGGCGGCGAGAATTGCGAAAACCTTGCTGCCCCATCCTTCAACGGAGAAGGCCATTACCACCTGTGCCACGGCGGCGATGATCATCAGGATGCCGACCCAGTAGGTGGAAGCGATAGAAGCCACGAAAAGGTTTCCTGCGGCGATGATCCCGAAAACGAGCACGAGAATCCCGAGCGCAAGGAACCAACCCCAGCTGCGGCGGATGTTGTCGTAGAAGTCAGTCCGGGAAGAATACGTCATAATTGCCACCGTTCCAGATCTAAGACAGGCATCAACTAAGCGGGGTGTGGGTCTAATCAAGTGTTCGCGCGGCCCGCTTGCGGCGGGCCATCGCCGCTTCTAGACTTTCGGGTGGGAAAGGTGCTCCGCGGCAACACGGATGTGCCTGGGAGACATAGGGAGAGAATCCATGCAGACCCATCAGGAGGCGACGGACGCCTTCGACTACGACACTCTGGTGCGAGAGACATTGTCCGGGACGCTGGAGGCCATGAATGCCTGCGTGGAATGCTGCGACAGACATGCGCTCCCCGGGAGGATCGCGCTGTTCTATGAGGGGCGGGACGGGACCGCTTCCACCCATACTTTTGCGGAGCTGCGCAAGCAGGCGGCGCGCTTTGCGGGTTTTCTTAAGGCGCAGGGCGTGCAGCCGGGGGACAGGATAGCCTGCCTTCTGCCCCGTACGCCCGAACTGCTTGTCGTGCTGCTGGGAGCGTGGCGGGCGGGCGCGGTCTATGTGCCGCTGTTCACCGCCTTCGGCTCCAAGGCGATCGAGCATCGGCTGGCCACTTCCGAGGCGAAGCTGATCGTGACGGACCCGACCAATCGGCACAAGCTGGAGGGCGTTGAACGGTTGCCCCCCGTGGTGACGGTGGGCGGGCCCCGGGGAGAGGGGATCCGACGGGGCGATTACAGCTTCTGGGCGGAGATGGCGCTTCAGCCCGATACCTTCGCGCCGGTCATGCGGACGGGCGACGATCCCTTCCTGATGATGTTCACCTCTGGCACCACCGGGCTTGCGAAGGCGCTCTTCGTGCCGCTGAAGGCGCTCGTGCCCTTTACGCAGTACATGCGGCTGGCCATCGGATTGGAAGACAGCGATTCCTTCTGGAACGTCGCGGATCCCGGATGGGCCTACGGGCTTTACTACGCTCTCTCCGGCCCGCTCTGCATGGGCCACCCGACGACCTTTTATGAGGGAGGGTTCACGGTGGAGAGCACCATCGGCGTGATAGAGCGGCGGGAGGTGGATGTGCTTGCAGGCTCTCCCACCGCCTACCGCATGCTTCTCGCTGCGCGGGACCGTGTCGGTCCGGCGCTGAAGGGCAAGGTCCGCGCCATCTCGAGCGCGGGTGAGCCGCTGACGCCCGAGGTCATCCGATGGTGCGCGAGCGAGCTGGAGACGGTCATCCATGACCACTACGGGCAGACCGAGCTTGGCATGGTGCTCTGCAATTTCCACGGGCTGTCGCATGACGTGCGGCTTGGCTCGGCGGGTTTCGCAATGCCGGGTCACCGGCTTGTTGTTGTGAATCCTGAGACGCTGGAAGAGTTGGGGGTCGGGCAGCCGGGAATTCTGGCGATGGACCGCGACGCCTCGCCGATGTTCTGGTTCGGCGGCTATCACCAGCAGGAAACCAAGGCGTTCAAGGGCAAGTATTACCTGACGGGTGATACGGTCGAACTGAACGAGGACGGCACGATCAGTTTCGTGGGCCGCGCGGATGATGTCATCACCACCTCCGGCTACCGTGTGGGGCCGTTCGATGTGGAAAGCGCGCTGATCGAGCATCCCTCCGTGGTGGAAGCCGCCGTGGTGGGCAAGCCCGACCCGGAGCGGACGGAACTCATCAAGGCGTTCGTCGTCCTCAGCCCGAAGTTCGAGGCGAGCCGCGCGCTGGCTGAGGAACTTCAGCAGCATGTGCGCAAACGGCTGTCCGCCCATGCCTTCCCGCGGGAGATCGAGTTCGTGGACGATCTCCCCAAGACGCCGAGCGGGAAGATCCAGCGCTTCCTCCTGCGCAAGCAGGAAGTGGAGCGGGCGACGACCGCCGTCGCCTGAAGGCACGGATGCAGGGGGCGCCGGTCCGACCGGCGCCAACCCACCAGGCTGCCGAAGCGCGAGGCGCAGAAAAAGGCCGGGCTTTTGAGCAGGCCGCGGAAAAGTCTGGTTCGCGCCCGTGCAAGGCCGGGAAAGCCGGTCTTGGGGGGCGGGAGCTCCCGGATTTGCGGCCCGCTTGGGTGGGCCTTTGCGAGGTCAGCGGAAAGCCACTTCATCAGTCTGTTGGCGTGGCCTGTGCCGGTCTGCCCCTTGGGTTCCTGGCGTCCAGAAAACGGTGCGACAGGTGAAAGCTCCGCCAGCTCCCTCGCATGGGTAACCGCGCTGGCTGGCCGTGGCGGATGGCCCCGCCCGATCAGCGGCCACTGCAAAACCCATGACCGTCGCGATGCGGGGCCATTTCACGGAAGCGAACACAGCACCAAAGCGCAAGGTGGCCTTGGCCGCGGGCGTCGCAAGGGACGGGAAGTCCGCCAACCCGGCCTGGTGCGAGACGACGAAGCGACAGCGGGACAAAGCACGGAAGCACGAAGCCACCGACGCACGAAGTCACCGAGGGACAATCACCGAGGGACAAAGCCACCGGGGTGGCGAAACGCTGGGAGGCGAAGCCATCCCATGACGAAGTCGCCGGGCAGCGAAGCCGACGCCCCGAGTGATGAAGCTACTGAGGCAAGGAACGGGCGGTGGCGCACCGAATGACAAAGCACCGATAAACGAAGCGCTGGGCGGTGGAGCGGTCAGGCCACCTCTTCCAGCCGCTCCTTGGACATGCCGCCCGGAACGATGGTGATCGGGATTGGAAGGGAGCCGGAACTGCGGGACATCTGCGTGACGAGCGGGCCGGGATCGGCGCTTTCCGCCCCCGCGCCCAGAACGAGGATGCCGATTTCCGGGTCCGCTTTCACCTGCGCGAGGATCTCCGTCACTGCCTCACCCTCACGAATGACGAGTTCGGGATCCACGCCGTGCTTGTCGCGCATCCATTTGGCGAAAACCTCGAAATGCGCCTCTATGCGGTCGCGCGCTTCCTGCCGCATGATGTCAGCCACACCCATCCAGTGCTGGAACTCCTCCGGCGGAATGATGGAGATGACCTGCACGCCGCCTCCGGTATGGGCCGCGCGGAGCGTGGCGAACCGCATGGCGTTGAGGCATTCCTTGGTGTCATCCAGCACCACCAGAAACTTTCGCATTCCCGATCCCTTCTGAGAGCCGTTCGATGATGTCAAAGCCGGGCGTCCGCCGCAACCGTCAAGCCAGTGCGCGGAGGGCCGCCCGCCCCAGACGCCCCGCTATCCATAATGCAAGCTGCAGGATGAGCGCATATATCAGCGCCATTGCCGCCAGAACCCTGTCAGCCAGCCGGACCGTCAGCCGCAACGCGCGGGATTTTCCCAGCACCTCCACCAAACCCCGCGTGCGGGGGCCAGCCGCGTCGGACAGGCGCGCGATCCGCGCCGCATCCTCTGCAGTGTCGATATGGCGAAGAAGATGCAGCGTCGGCGCTACCCCTGCGTTTCCGCCCAGCCGCAGCAGGTCCGCCGTCACGTCTGTGGAGCGGGCGACCCGCGCCCCGCTGCCCAGTGACATGCGGGCGCTCTCCATCAGCGCGCGGGCAAGGCCGGGCGTCACTCTCCCCAGCCTATGTGCAAGCCGGAGCGTCGTTGCACCGGCCTTGACGACAAGACCGCCTCCGCCCGTGCCCAGCGCAGCCCCCGTCGCCCCAAGCCCGACGATCGCCAGACCCGTCTCCAGCCGGTCGAGCGGTTGGCCGGAAAGATATGCCTCGCCTCCCCGCCGGAGGGCGTTCAGATCACCCAGCGGCGTCATCTCCACCGGCAGGGCACAGATCGCGAGCAGTTCGATGCTCGGGCAACGGGCCGCGTCATAGGCGCAGACCGCGCACTCCGAGAGCCGCGCGAAACCGCCCTCCCGCGCGGCGCGGAAGGCGGCGAGCTCCTCCCCAAGCGGCGGGGGCAGGGGGATGTCGTGGTCTTGCGCAAGAGCGGCATAGAAGGAAACGGCGTCCTCATCTCCCGCCCGTATCGCATCGCCGAGTCGTGGGAAGAGCCAGTCCGCCGTGACGGCGCGGGCCATGGCGCGATCCGCCGCGCGGGCGATCTCCGCCGTCGAACGCTCCACGAAGGGTGCGGTAAAGGGAGCGTCGCGGAGCACGAGGATCGTGCTCCCGAGCGTCGCCACCACAATGCCCGCAGAGAGCATCGCGGCAAGCCGGCGGCGGAACCGCCGGCCGGAGGGTTCAGGCCGCTGCTGCGGTCGAATGGGCCCAGTCCCAGTAGATGTCACGCATCCGGCGGGTCATCGCGTCGGTCTTGTAGGTCGTGTCCTCAAATGCGGAGACGCGGGTGATCTTGGAGAAGTTGCCCGACAGGAAGACCTCATCTGCCTTGCGGAAATCGTCGAGCGTCAGGATGGCTTCATGCACGGTGAGACCCGCTGCACGGGCATTGGCGATGTGACGGGCGCGGGTGATGCCGGAAAGGAACGTACCGTTGGCGATCGGGGTGAACAGCTCGCCATCCCGCACCATGAACACGTTGGCCGTCGCGGTTTCGGCCACATTCCCGAGCGCGTCCTGCACCAGCGCATTGCCAAAGCCCTTGGCCTGAGCCTCCACCAGCATCCGCGCGTTATTCGGATAGAGACAACCCGCCTTCGCGTTGGTCACGTTGTCGGCCAGCACCGGGCGCCGGAAGGAGGTCGTGGTCAGCGTGGTGGAGGAGGTGATCGGCGGCATGGCCACTTCCTCAAGGCTGATGGCGAAGCCGGTTTCGCCCTTCAGCGGGGCGACGCCCAGCTCGCTGCCGTGGATCGCCCAGTACATCGGCCGGATATAGACAGCGGCATTCGGCCCATAGGACTTCAGCCCGTCGAGCACGATGTCCACCATCTCGCCCGCATCGACGTTCGGCGTGATCATCAGCGCCTCGGCGGAACGGTTCAGTCGGGCGCAGTGGGTGTCCAGGTCGGGCGTGATTCCTTCGAACAGGCGGGCGCCGTCGAACACGCTCGACCCCTGCCACATGCCGTGATCGGCGGCACGCATCACCGGAATGTCGCCGTCATGCCAGGTGCCGTTGAAATAAGTGCGGATATTGGTTCCGAATGCCATGGCAAGCTCCTTCAGTCGCAATGGGTAAAGCACTTTGGTCCGCCGGGGTCCAGAGCGACGCTGGGTGTCAAGCCGTGTATCGAAGGGGGAGCTTGCACGCTTCCGTGATATGACTGGCATGGGGCACAAACCCGCAGGTCCGTATCGGATGGATCGTCCAGGCCACCCCTTCCGTTCGTCTCAAACGGTCGCCGACGGACTCCCTTCGCTTCGGTAAGTCCGGCTATTGCCAACATGCCGATCGGACGGAGAGGGTACGTCCACGACCCCTTCTGTCTGTACTATCCTATAGGGATGAAGTTCCGCACAATCCTGACACAGTGCAAGGGCACATTCAAGGCTGCGGAGTGTGTGTCGCCACATAACCTGTTGATTTTAACAGGTATTTATGGCTCCGGCGGTAGGGATCGAACCTACGACCAATTGATTAACAGTCAACTGCTCTACCGCTGAGCTACGCCGGAACACGGGGGCGGTATAGCGGGGGGTGCGGGGGCTGTCCAGAGGCAAAAGACAACTTTTCCGCACCCTCCCGATGCTTATTCTCCGACGTCCGCGAGGAGAGCGGCATTGCCCCCGGAAGCGGTGGTATCCACGCAGAGATGGCGTTCGATCAGCACGTGACCTGCGTCCGGTTCAGTGGTGATGAGGGGCAGGATCTGCCCCGCGCGCGCGGCGAGCGCCTTGGTATAGGCGCGCGCCTCTGTCGCATCGCCCCACCAGAGCACGCCGGAGAATCCGTTGATTCTGGCAAGCTCGTCAGGTGGCAGGTGCCCGCTGACCACAACCGCGCTTCCGCCCAGACGCTCCACCGCAGCCTTCTGATCCGCCCGGGCAGCATCGCCGGGGCCGAGGCACAAAACAGGCGCGCGCGCGCGGAGATCCAGCCGGTTCGACTCGCCCGTGGGACCGGGCATCAACCGTGTATCCTCTGCAGTATCGGCGGAGCGGGAGAGCGCGCGGCGGAGAGACGTGAGATCAGCATCCACGCTGTCGCGGGCGCCCGCCGCGGGAGCGGGGAGGTGTGTGAAGCGGACGAGGTAGTTCGGCCCGCCCGCCTTCGGGCCGGTGCCGGAAAGTCCCTCGCCGCCGAAAGGTTGCGATCCGACGACTGCACCGATCTGGTTGCGGTTGACGTATATGTTGCCCGCATGGATACGCTCCACCACCTCCTGCACCCGATCATCGATCCGGGTGTGCAGGCCGAAGGTCAGACCGTAACCGGTGGCATTGATCGCGTCGATCACCCTGTCGATCTCACCCGCTCGGAACGTGACGAGGTGCAGGATAGGGCCGAACACCTCCTCGCCGATATCGGCGATGGAGGACACACGGATCACGGCCGGCGCTATGAAATGGCCGGTTCCGGGGGCGGAGACATCTTTCAGCAGCCGACCTTCGCTGCGCGCCCGGGCGACATGGGCCGCGATGCCCGAGGCGGCTTCGGCGTCGATCACCGGGCCGACATCGGTGGCCAGCGTCCATGGGTTGCCGAGCGCAAGCTCATCCATCGCGCCGAAGAGCATATGCGTGACGCTGGGCGCGACATCCTCCTGCACGTAAAGACAGCGGAGCGCGGAGCAGCGCTGCCCGGCGGACTGGAAGGCGGAGGCCACGATGTCGCGGACGGCCTGCTCGGGGAGGGCGGTTGAATCCACGATCATCGCGTTCAGGCCACCGGTCTCCGCGATCAGCGGCGCGCCGGGGGAGAGATGTTCCGCCATTGCCCGACGAATGGCCAGCGCGGTGTCGGTGGAGCCGGTAAAGGCCACGCCGTCGATCCGCGGATCGGACGTGAGCCGCGCGCCCACCCCGCCGTCGCCCGGCAGCAGCTGCAGGGCCGTTGCGGGAACACCCGCCTTGAGCAGAAGCTCCACCGCAAGCGCGGCGATGAGCGGGGTCTGCTCTGCCGGCTTCGCGATCACCGCGTTTCCGGCGGCAAGCGCCGCGGCGATCTGGCCGGTGAAGATGGCGAGTGGGAAGTTCCACGGAGAGATGCAGGCGAAAGTGCCGCGGGCGGGATGGGGAAGGGCCGCCGCACCTTCGGCATAGTAGCGCAGGAAATCCGCGGCCTCCCGCAGTTCGGCGACCGCATCGGCCTGAGTCTTTCCGGCCTCCCGGGCGAGCAGGGCGAAGAGGCGGCCGAAATCGGCCTCGTAGAGATCGGCCGCGTGTTTCAGGACGGCGGCGCGGTCTTCGGCGGGGGTGTTCCATGGCCGGGCCGCATCGAGAGCCGCTTCCACCTGATCGGGCGTGGCGAACAGTGCGGTGCCGACCGCGTCGGCCGGATCGGCGGGGTTCACCACGGTGACGGGATCGCCGCCCTCCACCTCCCGGGCGAGGATCGGTGCGGCGCGGAACCGGGCGGCAAGGAACGGCGCGCGCGCGGCCTCGATCCGGGCAAGATCGCCCGCATCGGTCAGATCGAAACCGCGTGAATTGCCGCGGCTGGGCTCGAATATCCCGGCAGGGCGGCGGATCACCGGGTTGTGGGCATCGGCCAGATGCGCCTCCACCTCTGCAAATGGATCGGCGGCGACGGTTTCGGCGGGCACATCCTCATCGACGATCTGGTTCACGAAGGAGGAGTTCGCCCCGTTTTCCAGCAGGCGACGGACGAGATAAGCCAGCAGGTCGCGATGCGCCCCGACCGGAGCATAGATGCGGCAGCGGGTGCCCTCCCGCTCATGCACGATGTCGTGGAGCCGCTCTCCCATGCCGTGGAGGCGCTGGAACTCGAAGGCGTCGCGGTCCGTCGCCATGTCGAGGATGGCGGCGACGGTATGGGCGTTGTGGCCTGCGAACTGCGGATAAATCCGGTCCGTCATGCCGAGCAGCTTCCGCGCGTTGGCGATATAGCTCACATCGGTCGCGGCCTTGCGGGTAAAGACGGGGAAGCCGTCAAGCCCCAGAACCTGCGCGCGCTTGATCTCGCTGTCCCAGTAGGCGCCCTTCACCAGACGCACCATGATCCGGCGGTCGAGCCGGGTGGCAAGATCGTAGAGACGGTCGATCACCGGGCCGCACCGTTTGCCATAGGCCTGAACGACCACGCCGAACCCGTCCCAGCCTTTCAGCGCGGGGTCCGACAGAACCGCCTCGATCACGTCGAGGGAAAGGGTCAGCCGGTCCGCTTCCTCCGCATCGACGTTGAAGCCGAGGTTCGCCGCGCGGGCAAGCCCGGCCAGCGCTCGGACACGGGGCACCAGCTCCTCCATCACGCGCGTGTGCTTTGCCACTTCGTAGCGCGGATGCAGGGCGGAGAATTTCACAGAGATGCCGGGATTGGAACGGATGTCACTGCCCTTCGCGGCGGCGGCGATCGCCGTGATCGCGCGGGAATAGTCGAGGTGATAGCGGCGGGCGTCCGCCTCTGTCCGCGCGGCCTCTCCCAGCATGTCGTAGGAATAGGTGAAGCCCTTCGCCTCCATCCCTTCGGCGCGTTTCATCGCGGACTGGATCGTTTCGCCAAGGACGAACTGCCGCCCCATCTCCTTCATCGCGCGGGAGACGGCGCCACGGATCACCGGCTCCCCCAGGCGCCGCACCGCGGCCCGGAGGTGGCCCGCCACGCCCGGCTCCCGCTCATCCAGCACGCGCCCTGTCAGCATCAGCGCCCAGGTGGAGGCGTTGACGAGGCTGGAGGAGGATTTGCCCAAGTGTCTGCCCCAGTCGGACGGGGCGATCTTGTCTTCGATCAGCGCATCCATCGTTTCGGCGTCCGGCACACGCAGCAGCGCCTCCGCCAGACACATGAGCGAGATACCCTCATCGGTGGAAAGGCCGTATTCGGCCAGAAACACTTCCATCAGGCCGGGTTTCGCGCTCTCGCGGATCAGGCGGACCAGGTCCGCACCTCTGGCGGCGATGCGGGCGCGGTCCCCGGGCGACAGGCGCGCCTCTTCCACCAGCCGGGAGAGGAGGGGGCCTTCCTCTGCCAGCGTCAGGGATTCGATCTTCATCTGGAGGTCCATCACCGTGTCGCGCATCCGCTTTCTCCCGTTACTTTCCCATGATACACCCCTTTGAGAAGGCGGATTGCCTGCACTCAGCACAAGGACAGGCTGATGGACCGAAAAGTGGCCGCTCTCCGGTTCGATATGGAAAGTGACGATCTCGACCGTTTCGACCGTGCCATCCTGCGGTCCCTGTCGGTGGACGGGCGGCTGCCGGTGACGGAGCTTGCGCGCAAGGTGGGCCTTTCCAAGTCACCCGTGCAGGCGCGGGTGAAGCGGCTTGAGGAGGCGGGTTACATCAAGGGCTACCGCGCCGTGCTGGATCCGATCCGGCTCGGCCTTGCCCACGTCGCCTTTGTCGAGGTCCGGCTTTCGGACACGCGGGAGGCGGCCTTGCAGGCGTTCAACCGCGCGGTGCAGGCGATCCCGGAGGTGGAGGAGTGCCACATGATGGCTGCCTCATTCGACTACCTGCTCAAGGTGCGCACGGGTGATATCGCCGACTATCGCGCCGTGCTGGGGGAAAAGCTGTCCACCCTGCCGCATGTCGCCTCCACCTCGACCTTTGTCGCGATGGAGGCGGTGAAGGACGAATCGCCCGTGTTCAGTGGCGGGCCTTGAGCACCGTCTCGTTCCCCGCTTTCAGCAACAACGCCCCGTCGTTGGAAAAGTCGAAGTCCGTGACGCTCGCCAGCGCGTCAAGGAACTTGCGCTCCTGATCCATCAGGGCAGGCGCACAGGCCATCATCGTCGCGCCCGCCTGCTGGAAGCGCAGCGACTCCCCCGTCAGTTCGTAACCCGCGAAGTAGCCGTTGCAACCCGCGCGCCCCGAGACACGCCCGTTGGCGAAGGCAAGGGTGACGTGCGAACCGTCAATGATGCCGCTGCCGCCGATATCCTCCACCATCCAGTCCTGTCCGATGAGGAGCTCTTCGGGCGCGCCGCCGCAGCCTTTGAACTCACGCTCGTCGGCCATCAGCGTCACCTGGCGGGGATAGGGCATTCCGGTCATCGAGTCCCGGCAGAGCGCGTCGGCGATTGCCAGAACCACGCCCTTTCCGCCGGTGTAGCGCCGCCCCTGCGGCATCACCTCCGCCGCGGAAAGGCGTCCTGAGAGGCTGTCCCCGTCCTGCGGGGTGAAGGTGAAGCTGCCATCGGTCAGCGTGAGGCTCCAGCCCGGTTCATTGCCCCGTGCCACGAAATCGGCATTGGCGGTGCTGTCTATGTCGATATGACATTCGGGAAGCGCCGCACCGCCGATGCTCACGGTGACGGCCGGCCCCTTGCTCCAGACGAAGGTGCCCGGATTGTCCTCCGCCTCGTACTTCGCGCCAGAGGCGCTTCGAGCCTCACGAAGATCGTAGTAATCCGCGCCGACCCGCAGGCGCGCGCCGTCGTTTTTGAAGCCGATCTCCACCAGCCGGTCACCACAGCGATAGGTGGAGGCAAAGCCCATCGACAGGTGCTGATGCATCATGAGAGGAGGGACGGCCACCGGGCCGCTTCCCGTGGCAATCGGCGCGGGATCGGAAACCCACATCACCTCTCCCCCAAGCTGAACGGCGCCGCGCAGCACCAGCGGAATATCAGCCGGTCCCTTGATATCGAACGGGATCGGTACCTGCCGCCCTTCCGTCCCGATATCCCGTGCGGCGACGACCCGCCCCGTCTCATCGCGCAGCTCCAGGCTTGCGACTGCGCCGTCCGGCAGGGCGACCCGCTCCCGATAGGTGAGTTCTCCCGTCACGTTGCGCTGCTGGGCAAAGGCGGCCCCTCCCGCGATCACCGCGGCCAGGGTTGCGCAGGACAAAAGACGCATGGCGTCCCTCCTTCATGTGTTCCACAACGGAATATAGCGGGAGACGGCCGGAGGCAAAGCAGGCCTCGACCCCGGCCTGGCCGCGTGCGAGACTTCGCGGGTTGAGAACGGAGCTTTCGCCATGTCCGACCATATCCTTTCCGAACCCCGGCTCACCTCGCTTGCGCACGGAGGTGGTTGCGGCTGCAAGCTCGCTCCCTCTGTCCTGCGCGACCTGCTGGCCGAACAGCCGCTGACGCAGGTCTTCCCCCAGCTTCTGGTGGGCAATGAAGGTTCGGACGATGCGGCGGTGTGGCAGGTGGATGACAAAACCTGCGTGATCGCCACAACGGATTTTTTCATGCCGATGGTGGATGATCCGCGCGACTTCGGGCGTATCGCCGCAACGAACGCGATTTCCGACATCTATGCCATGGGTGGGAGGCCGATCATGGCGCTCGCCATTCTCGGTATGCCGATCGACAAGCTCTCCGTTGAAACCGTCCGGGCCATTCTTGCCGGAGGCGCCGAGATCTGTGCGGAGGCGGGCATTCCCGTCGCTGGCGGTCACTCCATCGACGCGCCGGAGCCGATCTACGGCCTTGCCGTCATCGGGCTGGCCACGCCCGAGGATATTCGTCGCAACGGCGGTGCGCGGGTCGGCGACAAGCTCATCCTCACGAAGGGGCTGGGTGTAGGCATCTATTCCGCCGCCATCAAGAAGGGCGTCCTTCCACCCGGTGGCTATGAGGAGATGATCGCGACGACGACGCTTCTCAATCGGATCGGGGGAGAGCTTTCCCGCGACCCGGTGGTGCATGCGATCACCGATGTTACCGGCTTCGGCATTCTGGGGCATGGGCTGGAGATGGCGAAGGGTGCGGG
This sequence comes from Haematobacter missouriensis, assembly GCF_000740775.1. Classification (GTDB taxonomy): domain Bacteria; phylum Pseudomonadota; class Alphaproteobacteria; order Rhodobacterales; family Rhodobacteraceae; genus Haematobacter; species Haematobacter missouriensis. Next base: position 96,871 of record NZ_JFGS01000007.1, read on the forward strand.
TCTGGCTCTAAGGCTCGGGATGGATGATCTGCCGTTCCTTTCCCATGCCGAAGCGCTGGCCGAAAGCGGGCTGGCGACCGGCGCATCGGCCCGGAACTGGGCGAGCTATGGGGGGGATGTGTTGTTGCCGGAGGGTGTGCCCGACTGGCGGGTGAAGCTTCTCACCGATCCGCAGACCTCGGGCGGGCTGCTGGTCGCCGTCGCGCCGGAGGCTGCAGAGGCAACGCTCGCCCACATCCGTGCCGCGGGCTATGACCGCGCGAGCCTTGTCGGCGAAGTGACGGATGGTCCGGTCCGCGTGGAAGTCGTCTGAACCAGTGATCCCCCCGCTCTTCCTGTACACAGGCGGGGCGGCACGCGGCCATGAGGCTGTGGCGTAGCGGGATGGGGGCCGTCCTGCACACCAGCGGAGCGGCATGCGCCCACATTGCTCATCGACAGGATGAGGCAGGCTCCGCGATCACGGGATCCGCCACGAAGGCACGGGTATTTTCCGGTAGATGGCTGGGGCGCCAGGATTCGAACCTGGGAATGGCGGTACCAAAAACCGCTGCCTTACCACTTGGCGACGCCCCAACTGCGGCGGTGTTTAGCGAAGGCCGCGGAGGGGTGCAAGACGGAAAATCGCTCTTTTTGCACCCCGCTGTCCTATGGCTTTGCACGGGCCGGCGGACGGGGCGGAACCCTGGGGAAAGGGGCATCTCGCAAGCAGCACGACGCGTCCCTTCGGCAAGGGGGTTGGAGCATTTTGCCGCAAGCCGGTTGCGGCAAGCGCGTGGCTGCGCTAGGTCTTCCGGGCAGCATTGAGAGCGGAAGAATGCCTTCGCATTCAGACACGGTTCCTCCCTCGGAGGACGACAGTCCCGGAGAGGGACCACGACGAAGGGGGCTAGCCCCCCTGTTTGCTTGTCCTGACATATCCGGTTTCCGCGAGAGAGTTCCGCCTGCCCTGAAGCGGGCAGGGGCCTATGCTGCACCGAACACTCCAACAGGATTTTCCTAATGTTCTTTGAATGGATGTCCGATCCGTCGGCCTGGGTGGGACTTGCCACGCTCGTCGTTCTGGAAATCGTTCTCGGCATCGACAACCTCGTCTTCATCGCCGTTCTCGCCGACAAGTTGCCGCCGCATCAGCGGGACAGGGCGCGGATCATCGGGCTTTCGCTCGCTCTGGTCATGCGGCTGGCCCTTCTGGCCTCCATCGCGTGGATCGTGACCCTGACCCAGCCGGTGTTTTCGCTGCTGGGGTTCAGCTTCTCCTGGCGTGACATCATTCTCATCGTTGGCGGCGTCTTTCTGCTGTTCAAGGGCACGATGGAACTGCATGAGCGGCTGGAAGGCCACATGGCGCACAAGGAACAGCGCGTGGCCCATGCGGTGTTCTGGCAGGTCATCGTGCAGATCATCGTGCTTGACGCCATCTTCTCGCTCGACAGCGTGATCACGGCGGTCGGCATGGTGCAGCATGTCTCCGTCATGATGATCGCCGTCGTCATCGCGGTGGGCGTGATGCTGCTGATGGCCAAGCCGCTGATGGCCTTCGTCTCGCGTCATCCGACGGTGGTGATCCTGTGCCTCGGCTTCCTCATGATGATCGGGTTCTCGCTCGTGGTGGAGGGCTTCGGCTATCACCTGCCGAAAGGGTATCTCTATGCCGCCATTGGTTTCTCGGTGATGGTCGAGGCGCTGAACCAGATCAGCCGTCGCAACCGGGAGCGGTCGCTCACCTCCGGCGACATGCGGGACAGGGCGGCGGAGGCCGTGCTGCGCATGCTGGGCGGGCGGTCGCGGTCATCGGGCGAACTGTCGGGCGACGCCGAGGTGATCGCCCAGCAGTCGAGCGAGGGGGGCCTGTTCGGCGCGGAGGAGCAGGAGATGATCCGGGGCGTGCTGACGCTGGCGGAGCGCCCCGCGACCTCCGTCATGACCCCGCGGACGGAGATCGACTGGCTTGACCTGAACATGCCCGTTGCGGCGCTTCAGGAGCAGATCCTGCGCGAAGGGCATTCGCGGTATCTGGTCGCGCGGGGGAGCATCGAGAACTTCGTCGGCGTGGCGCTCACCCGCGATCTGATGCGCGACGTGCTGGCGGAAGGGGCGATCAACCTCGACCGTTCGTTGAAACAGCCGCTGGTGCTGCATGAGAGCGTCGACGCGCTCCGCGTCATGGAGCAGCTCCGCAAGACGCCGGTGCAGATGGCGGTGATCGTGGACGAATTCGGCACGATCGAGGGTATCGCCACGCCAACCGACATCCTCGAAGCCATCGCCGGGGATTTCGCCGACGAGAACGACGACGAGACCACGATGGAGCGGCTCGACGACGGCTCCTATCTTGTCAGCGGCTGGGTGGATATCCGGCGGGCCTCCACCCTGCTGGAAACCGATCTGGAAGATGCGACCGAGCGGTATTCGACCCTCGCCGGCTACATCCTGTGGCAGCTCGGCCATCTGCCCGCCGTGGGCGAGCGGGTGAGCGCGGGCGCATTGGAGTTCGAGGTGACGGCCATGAACGGCCACGCCATCGACCGCGTGCGCGTCAGGCGCCTCGACGAGCCTCTTGCCGGGGGCGCCGAATGAGAAAAGGGGCGGCGGGTGATCCCGCCGCCCCTTTTCGTTGTGTTCCGCCGTGGTTCAGACGCGTTCGAGCGCCACGGCAATCCCCTGTCCGACACCGATGCACATCGTGGAAAGGGAACGTTTGCCACCGGTTTCTTGCAGTTCCAGCGCGGCAGTGCCGGTGATCCGCGCCCCGGACATGCCGAGCGGGTGGCCGAGCGCGATGGCGCCGCCATTGCGGTTCACGCGCTCATCGTCATCCGCGATGCCCAGATCGCGGAGCGTGGCAAGTCCCTGGCTCGCGAAGGCTTCGTTCAGTTCGATGACGTCGAAGTCCTTCTCTGTCAGGCCGAGCCGCGCCATGAGCTTCTTGGACGCCGGGGCCGGGCCGACACCCATGATCCGCGGCGGAACGCCCGCAACAGCCCCGCCCAGAACGCGGGCGATCGGCGTCAGCCCGTATTTCTTCACCGCCGCTTCGGAGGCGATGATGAGCGCCGCGGCGCCGTCGTTCACGCCCGACGCATTGCCCGCCGTCACCGTGCCGCCCTTGCGGAACGGTGTGCCGAGCTTGGCCAGCGCCTCCATCGTGGTGGCGCGGGGATGTTCGTCCTTGTCCACCACTTTCGGGTCACCCTTGCGCTGCGGAATGGTCACCGGGGTGATTTCCTTGGCCAGCCGGCCGTTTTCCTGCGCGGCGGCCGCCTTGGTCTGTGAGCGGAGGGCGAAGGCGTCCTGATCCTCACGGCTGACGTGAAAATCCTCCGCCACGTTCTCGCCCGTCTCGGGCATGGACTCGACGCCATACTGCGCCTTCATCAGCGGGTTGACGAAGCGCCAGCCGATGGTCGTGTCATAGATCTCGGCATTGCGGGAAAAGGCCGTGTCCGCCTTCGGCATCACGAACGGCGCGCGCGACATGGATTCAACGCCGCCCGCGATCATGATCTCGGCTTCGCCGGCCTTGATGCTGCGCGCTGCCATGATGACGGCATCCATGCCCGACCCGCAGAGCCGGTTGATCGTGGTGCCCGGCACGGCAACCGGCATGCCCGCCAGCAGCAGGGACATGCGTGCCACGTTGCGATTGTCCTCGCCCGCCTGATTGGCGGAGCCGTAGATCACATCGTCGATGGCTTCCCAGTCGATGCCCGCGTTCCGCTCCATAAGCGTCTTCATCGGGATCGCGCCCAGATCGTCGGCGCGGACCGGGGAAAGCGCTCCGCCGAAACGGCCGATAGGGGTGCGGATATAGTCGCAGATATAGGCTTCGGTCATTCTATCCTCCTCACAGCGCCGGAACGGTCAGATCGCCGACCGGCCCATCAATCACCAGCTTGGCGCCGGTCATTGCTTGCAGTTCATCCAAAGTCATCGCGGCCAGCTTCTCCCGCAGGATGAAATGGCCGTCCTTGATGTCCACCACCGCGTGACTGGTGTAAACGCGGGTGATGCAGGCCACGCCGGTCAGGGGGAAGGTGCAGCTCTCCACCAGCTTCGGCTCGCCCTTCTTGGTCACGTGTTCGGTGATGACACAGACCTGCTTCGCGCCGTGGACAAGATCCATCGCACCGCCGACGGCGGGAACGCCCTTGTCGCCCACCCGCCAGTTGGCAAGATCGCCGCTCTGCGCCACCTGAAGCGCGCCGAGGATCGCCACGTCCAGATGGCCGCCGCGAACCATTGCGAAGCTGTCCGCATGATGGAAGAACGACGCGCCCGGATTGAGCGTGATCGCCTTCTTGCCCGCGTTGATGAGATCCCAGTCCTCCTGTCCTTCGGGCGGGGCGGCGCCGAAGTCGAGAACACCGTTCTCGGTATGGAAGATCACCTTGCGTCCGGGGGGCTGGTAGCGTGCCACCATCTCTGGGAAGCCAATGCCCAGGTTAACATAGGCACCATCGCGGATGTCCTGCGCTGCGCGCCAGGCGATCTGGGCGTTGGAAAGCTTGATGTCGTCGCGAACGTTCACGGTCATTCCTGCGAAACTCCTGCGCGGATGAGCACCTCTTCCTGCTCGGGTTCGGCAACATGGACGATGCGGTCCACGAAGATGCCGGGGGTGATCACGTTCTCCGGGTCGATGCCGCCCGGTTCCACGATATGGCTTGCCTGCACAATGGTCGTGGCCGCGGCCGTGCACATGATGGGGGAGAAGTTACGGGCGGCCATGTTGTAGGTCAGGTTGCCCAGCGTATCGGCATCGCGGGCCTTGATGAGCGCGAAATCCGCCTTCAGCCAGCGTTCCTGCACATAGGGGCGTCCGTCGAATTCCTCGATTTTCTTGCCTTCGGCGAGCTCCGTCCCGTAGCCGGTCGGCGTGTAGAAGGCAGGGATACCCGCGCCGCCCGCCCGGATCCGTTCGGCCAGTGTGCCCTGCGGCACGAGTTCGAGTTCGATCTCACCCGCGAGGTAGCGATCCGTGAAGGCGCGGGGATCGCTGGATTTCGGGAAGGAGCAGATCATCTTGGCGACCATTCCCAGATCGATCATCGCGGCGATGCCGACGCGGCCGTTTCCGGCGTTGTTGTTGACGATCGTCAGATTCTTGGGGCTTCCGGTTTCCTTGAAGCGGGCGATCAGCGCCGCCATCAGCTCCAGCGGTGCGCCGGATCCACCGAAACCGCCGATCATCACTGTCGCGCCGTCACCGATCTCCGCCACGGCTTCCGCCGTGCTCGGGAGTGTCTTGTCCATGCGGGTCTCCTTCCTGCGGGCCGCGCGCTTCGGGGTCGGAACGGGTCCGGGCGGGCCTTCGCGCGCGACCCTATGCCCAGCTTTGCTCGACAGCAACAGATTTGTGCGCTATGCGATATTTGTTCGATTATCGCATTTGAGGGCCAGAAATGACCGATGCACGCGACCTGATGGGCGGCTTCGCCAAGGGCCTGCGGGTCATCGAAGCGTTTGCTGGAGTGCCGCGGCTCACCATCACCGAGGTGGCGGAGCGGGTCGATCTGGACAGGGCGACGGCGCGGCGCTGTCTCCTCACGCTCGTCGCGCTTGGCTACGCAGAGCATGACGGCAAGTTCTTCGCCCTCACCCCCAAGGTCGCGCGGCTTGGCCAGGCATGGTTGCAGGGGCTGCCGCTTGCCACGGTGATCCAGCCCAGGCTCGACAGGCTGTCGGCGGAAGTCGGGCAAAGCTCCTCCGTCTCCGTGCTGGACGGGGCGGAGATCGTTTACATCGCGCGTGCTGCCCAGCAACGGATCATGTCGATCAACCTGATGGCGGGTAGCCGTCTGCCGGCGTTCTGTTCCTCCATGGGCCGTGTTCTGCTGGCCGCGCTACCGGAAGGGCAGGCGGAGGCCCTGATCCGTACTGCCGACCGTCGTGCCTCTACCGCGCGCACACTGACCGATCCTGAGGTGCTGATGCAGGAACTCGCCCTCGTGCGCAGGCAAGGCTATGCGGTCATCGATCAGGAATTGGAAATCGGCCTTTGCTCCATTGCCGTGCCGGTTCTGAACGATCGGTCAGAGGTCATTGCCGCGCTGAACATCGGCGCACCGGCGGCGCAGGTTCCGGCGCTGGAAATGGCGGGGCGCTTCCTGCCTTCTCTGCGCATGGTGCAGGCCGCGCTGCGCCCCCTGCTTGCATAGGAAATCGTGCGCAGTTGCTCGCCACTGGAACGTTCTATTTGACTTAAGTCGGGGGCTTATTTCGGTTCCGCGTCTGTGGGCCTGTTTTTCGGGGCACAGGTTGCGGGAACGGGCGCTGATCACGGTTGGCCCACGTGGCGTTGCGGGTCCTGCCCCCCGTCGAGGAAACGGCTTGTGCAGAGGATCGTGTCCCTCACATTCGCCATTGAACGGGAACCACGGTGAGACTGCCTGGCTGCAGGCCGAATCGTCGGCAAAAGCTTCGGGACATGAGGGGCGCGGCCCACGGCCTAGGCTCCGCTTTCTGAAAGGGAGAGCCGCGCCTGCCGCAAGTCCGATCCGGCGCACTCCCAACGCGCGAGGACCGTTCGCTCCTGAACGAATATTTCAGTCCCCGGATTTCCGTTTCTTTTTGAGGGGCGACCGTGCAGTATCCCCTTCGGGAGACTTTTGGGGAGGATGACTTGAATTTATTGAACTTGTTCATGAGCCAGCTTGCCGATCCGTTCCGGATCGGGCTGCTCATCGCGCTGACATTCACTATTGCGAATACGCGGGCGACCACGGGGGTGCTCGTGCCATCGCTTGCCGGGATCGCCTTCGTCGCGGCGCTGATCCCGATGACGCTCCATCAGGGGCAACCGTTCATGGCCGCCTTCGCGACAGGGCTGGTCGCGAATGCCTTGATCCTTGGTGTGGTCATGGCGCTACGCGGAGTCGCACTGCGCATGATCCGGGGGTAGGAAAAGGGGCCGGGCAACCGGCCCCCTTCCGATAAAAGCCGGCCTTTTCCGATCAGATCGTCTGGTCGTAATCGCCGACCGAGGGTTCGGTGCGGATCACGTTGTCCAGATCCTTGAAGATCGCGCGGAGCTGGTCATCGCTTTCCGGGCTTTCGACCACGACGACGAGGTTCGGGGTGTTTGAGGACGCCCGCACCAGGCCCCAGCCGCCGTTCTCAAGGATGACGCGGGCACCGTTTACGGTCACCACTTCCTTGATCTTCACGCCGCCGAGGGAGCCGCCTTCCTCCCCGCGTTTCACCAGCTTCTCCACGATCCGGCCCAGCACCTGATACTTCTCCGTATCCGGGCAGGCGGGCGACATGGTGGGCGAAGAGAAGGTCTTGGGCAGCGCCTTCTTCAGGTCGGAGAATTTGGCGCCCGGATTGCGGTCCATGAGCTTGCAGATCTCCACCGCGACGCGCATCCCGTCGTCGTAGCCGCGCCCGATCGGTTCGGCGAGGAAGTAGTGACCCGACTTCTCGAACCCCGCGAGAGCGCCCAGTTCCTTGACCCGGCGCTTCATGTAGCTGTGGCCGGTCTTCCAGTAATCGGCCTTCGCGCCCGCCGCGATCAGGTCAGGGTCGGAGGCAAAGAGGCCGGTGGATTTCACATCGGCCACGAAGGTCGCGCCGGGATAGAGCTTCACGAGATCGCGTGCCATGATGACGCCCACCTTGTCGGCGAAGATCTCTTCGCCCTCGTCGTCCACGACGCCGCAGCGGTCCCCGTCGCCATCGAAGCCGAGCGCCATGTCCGCGCCCGATGCCTTCACGGCATGAGCCATGTCATGGAGCATCTCCATGTCTTCGGGGTTCGGGTTGTAGTTCGGGAAGGTGTAGTCAAGCTCGTTATGCAGCGGCACGACCTCAACCCCCATGCGCTTGAGCACTTCGGGCGCAAAGGCGGAGGCGGTGCCGTTGCCGGTGGCGCAGACGATCTTCAATGGGCGGGAGATGCGGAAGTCACCGACCAGGTCGTCCAGATACGCCTCCTTCACACCATCGACGAATTCGTAGCGGCCACCTTCGCGAGTCTCGCCCTCACCGTTCAGCACGATGTTCTTCAGCTCCGCCATCTCGTCCGGGCCGTGGGTGAGCGGGCGCTCGAAACCCATCTTCACGCCGGTCCAGCCGTTCGGGTTGTGAGAGGCCGTGACCATCGCCACCGCGGGCGCATCGAGGTAGAACTGGCTGAAGTAGGCCATGGGAGACAACGCTGGCCCGATGTCCTTCACATGGATGCCCGCCTGCATGAGGCCGAGGATCAGCGCATTCTTGATGGCGAGCGAATAGTCGCGATAGTCGTTGCCGACAGCGATCACCGGCTCGATCCCGCGTTTCCACATCTGCGTGCCAAGGCCCAGACCCAGCGCCGTCATGCCGGGCAGGTTGATTTCCTGCGGATACTTCCACCGCGCGTCATATTCGCGGAATCCCGTGGGGGCGATCATCGGATCGCGCAAGAATTCCCACGTGTTGGGCTTGGAGACAGGCAACGGTTTCATACGGAACTCTCGTTTGGGGGTCAGATGCGGATCGGGTCGGCTTTGGCAAGCATATCGAACGCCTTGAGACTTTCCAGAAGCGCGGGCATGCGATCAAGCCGGATCATGTTCGGACCGTCGGATGGCGCGTTGTCGGGGTCCTGGTGCGTCTCAATGAACACGCCCGCGATTCCGAGGGAGATGGCCGCCCGCGCCATCACAGGGGCAAATTCTCGCTGGCCGCCGGAAGCGGTGCCGAGGCCGCCCGGCTGCTGGATGGAATGGGTGGCATCCATGATGACCGGATATTCCGTCCGCACCATCTGGGGCAGGGATCGCATGTCCGTCACCAGCGTATTGTAGCCGAAGGTGGTGCCCCGCTCCGTCAGCAGAATACGGTCATTTCCGGTCGAGGCGACCTTCTCGGCGACATTCGGCATGTCCCACGGGGCGAGGAACTGCCCCTTCTTGATGTTCACGGCAGCTCCCGTCCGTCCGGCGGCGAGCAGCAGATCGGTCTGCCGGCTGAGAAAGGCGGGGATCTGGATCACGTCCACCACCGCGGCCACATCCTCACATTGCCAACTTTCATGGACATCGGTCAGCACGGGCAGGCCGAAGATCTGCTTCACACCGGCCAGAATGTTCAGTCCAGCTTCCATCCCCACGCCGCGCCTGCCGGTGAGGGAGGAGCGGTTCGCCTTGTCGAAACTGGACTTGAAGATCAGCCCGATACCCAGACCGTCGCAGATCTCCTTCAGCCGCCCGGCGATCATCTGGGCATGATCTGCCGTCTCCAGTTGGCAGGGGCCGCCGATAAGGACCATGGGAAGGTCGTTGCCGACCTCAACCTCTCCGATGCTAAACATTGTCACTCCGGCGTCTCCGTAACGCTGAATTCTGTTGACGCCAAAATAGGTAAGATCACGCGGAGCGCCAGTCCGGGTCGACCGGCATCACGGCGGCAATCCGCTCGTCCCGCTCTTCCGCTGGTGCGAGTCTCATCCGCAAGGCATCTTCCGTCTCTGCTTCGCCGAGGGGCCGCCGCGCCTGCATCATCACATTCTCCGCAGCATTTGCCGCGATCTCACCGACCGCCCACGGCGCGAGTGGGCCGAGCGCTTCCCCGGAGCGGGTGCGAAACCGTCTTACCCGAATACTCATTCCTGAAATCACCTGTCCAAACAAGGGTATGGTGGCTTGTGTACCATCTGGATGCAACATTTTCGTGCAACCCGGATTTTGGCCCTCTGCCCTCGCCTGCATATCCGACCTGCCGCGTTATCCCGCGCGGTATGTCATGAACTTCCTACCATCTGGTAAACGCAACGATTGTCGACACGTGTCCCGATGCCTACCTAGTATTGCATGTCGATCTTGCCACCCGAAACCGCGCCGAAGCTTGTCCGGCGGATCGAATCCTGCCGGTTGTGCGCGGAGGATTTCGCACGCACCGCGACCGCCCACAAGCCGCGTCCGGTGGTCTGGTTCCGGCCGGGCGCGCGGATCCTCATTGCCGGTCAGGCGCCAGGACTGCGTGTGCATGAGGCGGGGCGGCCGTTCTGGGATGCGTCCGGCAGGCGGCTCCGGGAGTGGCTGGGCATGTCGGAGGAGGAATTCTACGATCTCTCACGTGTCGCCGTAGTGCCGATGGCCTTCTGCTTTCCCGGCTATGACGCCAAGGGCGGCGACCTGCCGCCTCCGCCGCGCTGCGCGGCCGCGTGGCACGATCAGGTGACGGAGGCTCTGGGCGAGATGCCACTCCTTCTGCCGGTCGGTGGCCATGCCCACCGCTGGCATCTGGGCGCGAAAGGCGGCGTGACGGAGACCGTCGCGGGCTGGCGCGCCCATGCGCCGCGCGTCTTTCCCTTGCCTCATCCCTCCTGGCGCAATACCGGGTGGCTGAAACGGAACCCGTGGTTCGCGACGGACCTGCTTCCCGTGCTCCGGGCGCGGGTGCGGGAGGTGCTGGATGGAAGCTGAAGGAGCGGCGATGCAGAAGACGGCGATCGATCTGGCGCATGAGGCGATGGAGGCCCGTCCCGAGGACGATGCGCTTCGGCTTGCCTTCTATGAGCGCGTGGCCGATTCGGAACTTTACGTGCTCCTGGAGGAGGAGACCGAGGATAATACCGTCCGTCCCCGCATTTTCCCGCTTGAGGACGGCGCGATGATCGCGGCCTTTGATCGGGAGGACCGGCTGGCCGCCTTTGCGGAGGGGGTTGCCCCCTATGTCGCCCTGCCCGGGCGCGTGGTCGCGGGCATGCTGGCGGGGGAGGGGCTGGGGATGGCGCTGAACCTTGGCGCCGCCTCCGGCTTTCTGATGCCGGCCGATGCGGTCCGCTGGCTGGCGGAGACGCTCGAGCGGGAGGCGGAGGAGCTGGAGGCGCGGCCGGAGGAAATCCTGCCGCCGCGTGGTCTGCCGGAAAGCTTTGTCGCTGCGCTGGATACCAAGCTGGCATTGGCTGCGGGGCTTGCGAGGTCCGCCTATCTGGTCGGTGTGCGCTACGCGGACGGGCGGCCAAGCCACATGCTGGCCTTCATGGCCGCAGCGCCCGGTGCGACGCAGGCCCTGGTTCGCGCAACCCATGAGGCGCTGGCCTTTTCGGGGATAGAGGCGGGCGCGCTGGATGTGGCCTTCTTCGACCTTTCCGACCCGATCGCGGCGCGTCTTGCCCGCGTGGGCCTGCGCTTCGATCTTCCCGAAGCCACCCCCGTTCAGGTGGAGACGACGCCGCTTCCGCCCGGTATGGACCCTCTGAAGCCGCCGCGGCTGCGCTGACCTCAGGCGATCCGCAAGTTTTCCTTTCCGCTCCGCGGCATGGTGGATAGGCTGGGGCCAGGGGCTGAAGGGGACAGGCATGACTGGCAGGATCATCACCGTCGCACAGCAAAAGGGCGGCAGTGGCAAGACCACCATTGCAGCCAACCTCGCCGTCGCGCTGACGGCGAAGGGGAATTCCGTGGCGCTGATAGACACCGATCCGCAGGGTAGCCTTGGCCGCTGGTTCATGACGCGGCGGGAGCGGCTTGGTGACGCGGGGCTGGAATTCTCGACGGCCTCCGCATGGGGCGTGTCCTATGAGTGCGACAAGCTGCGCAGGATGGCGGATTACGTCATCATCGATACCCCGCCAAAAGTGGATTCCGACCTTCGCCCCGCGCTGCGGGAGGCGGATCTGGTCCTCGTGCCGGTGGCGTCCTCGCATGTCGATCTTTGGGCGACGGAAGGGGTGCTCGATCTGGCGGAACGGGTGAAGCGGACAGCGGTGCTGGTGCTGAACCGCACGAAACCCGGGACGCGCCTCGCGGTGGAGGTAGCCGAAGCCGCCCGCTCCCTGAACGCCGATCTGGCAGGCGCGACGCTGGGCAACCGGGTGGTCTATGCCGAGACGCTGGGACAGGGGCTTTCAGCGCTGGAAGGCGCGCGGAGCAGCCCCGCCGCGCAGGAGATCGCCGCTCTCCGCAGGGAGATTGAGGAGCGGCTCGGGACCTGAGCGGGTGGAAAGCGACCGTTCCTGTGACCCCAGTCCAGTTCCGGGGTTGCCTGCCAGGCTGCTGGAAAGCCTCCTAACAGGCCGCTGAAAAACGCCGGTTTCAACGCTGATCGGCGAACATGGTTTACCTGCACGACGGCATAGGTGGAGGCGGCATGCGTGGCTCCGACGAGGCGACGGGATCGCTGTTCAGCTACGTCGATCTCGAGGAGCGCGTCCCGGCACGGCATCCGCTGCACAAGCTCCAGGCCGTCGTCAACGATGCGCTGCGCTCCCCGGATGCCGAGTTGCTAAGTGTTATGCCTATGTGCCGGAAATCGGAAACCCGGTGCGGAAGCGCCCGGAACTATATGGATTTCCGTCTGCTGGATTTCGTCACACTGCGAACGGTTCCGCTCCAACAGACGCCAGAAAGCCCTTTTCGGCAGCCTGTTACGCCTCACGGAAAACGCGGAATGGTTCTTCTGCAGCCTGCTAGGCCTTCATGCGCGACTGGCTTGTTTCTCTACTGCCAAGGTTCAGGCGGTAGCTGACCGCCTCTGCCACATGCGCCTCCCGCACGGTCTCGGAACCCGCCAAATCGGCGATGGTGCGGGCCACGCGCAGCACGCGGTGGTAGCCGCGGGCGGAAAGCCCGAACCGCTCCGCCACGCGATTGAGAAGCGTTTTGCCGGAACTGTCCGGCGTTGCGATCTCCTCCAGCAGACGGCCCTCCGCATCGGCATTGGAGCGGATGCCTGTTTTTCCTTCGTAGCGCTGGGCCTGTAGTGCCCGCGCCGCTGCGACGCGGGCGGCCACCATACCGGAACTTTCGCCCGCTTCCTGCCGGTCGAGGTCGCCATAGGCGACGGGCGGGACATCCACACGGAGGTCGAACCTGTCCATCAGCGGGCCGGAAATGCGCGACAGATAATCCGACCCGCAATCGGGCGCCTTGGCGCAGGCCCGCGCAGGCTCGGCAAGGAAGCCGCATCGGCAGGGGTTTGCGGCGGCGACCAGCAGGAACCGGCAGGGGTAGCGGCTGTGGGCATTGGCGCGTGAGACGACGATCTCCCCGGTCTCCAGGGGCTGGCGGAGCGTTTCCAGCACGGCGCGGGGAAATTCGGGAAACTCGTCCAGAAACAGCACGCCGTTATGGGCGAGCGAGACCTCCCCCGGCGCGGCAGTGCGCCCGCCGCCCACGATCGCGGCCATGGAGGCGGTGTGGTGGGGCTCCCGGAAAGGGCGGCTTCTGGACAGCCCTCCCTCCCGGATCAGGCCCGAAAGCGAGTGTATCATGGAGGTCTCCAGCGCCTCGGCCGGAGAGAGCGGCGGCATGAGGGCGGGAAGCCGCGCGGCCAGCATGGACTTCCCCGATCCGGGAGAGCCGATGAGCAGGAGGTGATGCCGGCCCGCGGCGGCGATTTCCAGCGCCCGCTTCGCCCGTTCCTGTCCCTTGACATCGGCCAGATCCCGGCTGCTCGCTGGAGTCACGATCTCACCCGGTTCGGCCGGCGGAAGGGGCTGTTGACCGGTATAATGCCGCACCAACTCCAGGAGCGAACGGGGTGCGATCACCTGCGCCGCTTCCACCCAGGCGGCCTCGCGCCCGCAATCCTTCGGGCAAACGAGACCAAGGTTTTCCACTGCCGCCGCCATTGCCGCAGGCAGCGCGCCGCTCACCGCCTGCAGTCGGCCGTCAAGCGACAGTTCGCCGATGAACACCGCGCCCTCCACCAGGTCCTTCGGCACGATATCAAGGGCGGCGAGCAGGGCAATGGCGATGGGCAGATCGAAATGCGAGCCGATCTTTGGCAGGTCGGCGGGCGAGAGGTTGATGGTGATGCGGCGGCTGGGCAGGGCGATGGACATGGCCGCAAGCGCCGCACGCACGCGCTCCCGCGCCTCCGAAACCGCCTTGTCCGGCAGACCGACGATGGAGAACGCGGGCAGCCCGGCAGAAAGGGCGCATTGCACCTCCACGATCCGTGCCTCCACCCCTTCGAAAGCGACGGTATAGGCACGGGCCGTCATCGGGACACCTTCCTGCTGATTACGGCCCGACCTTGCCCCGAAGCGGTTTACAAATGGTTAATGCGGCCCGCACGTCAGGCCGAAAAGCGGTGGAACGGATGCGCGATCAGCCCTGCCTCCTGCTCCTCCGACAGTCGCTCGCGCGGCAGCAGATAGGTGTGGATGGAAAAGACCACCGCTCTGGTCACGGGAAGGCGGAGAATGCACTGCCTTTCCGCGCGCACATAGCTTTCCGGCCCCGGCGCGGACCGGGGGGCGTATTCGGGACGGGGGTGATGCAGAAGCGCCGATCCGTAGGAAAGCGCATTCACCCGCCAGAGCGGCTGTTCGGGCCGCACCGCGTCGAACAGCCGCTGCACCCGCTTGGCCACGTCCGCGTCATAGCGTGGGACAGGCGTGTGGATGGAGAGCAACCCGCGCCCGAACTTTTCCCGCAGCGTCCAGCTTGCAGGAAAGCAGAGCACCGCACCCAGCAGTGCGTGTTCCCCGCCGCCGGGATTGTCGAGCAGGCAGAGGTCGCATTGCACGAGCCGCCCCGCCGTGGCGAGCGGATCACGCCGGTCGATTGCCACCTCGACGCCGTCAGGGCGACGAACCGTCTCCGCTTCCACGACGTAACCCGGCTGGACCGAGATCTCCGACAGCACACGCTCCAGCAACTCCTCCGCCGCGGGCCGCGTGTTTTCCGCCAGCGCCAGAACGTCCTCCCGCCGCGTGGCGATCAGCCTGTCGCGAAGGGCCATCTGTCCGGTGAAAGCCTCGTCCACACGGAGCCAGTCGCCGGGCGCGAGGGGCTGGATGCCGGGAAGACGGCGGGTCTTTTCATCCATCCATGCGGCGATGGGGAGGGCATCATGGAAAACGGGAGGCAGGGAGGGCGTGTCGGTCATGGACGATGCAAACCTGGCTGAAGGCTGGAGCTGAAGACTCCGGGCGGGAGCTGCGATGCGCCATACTGGCGCAGGATCGGGGCGTCTCAAAGCGGCTTTCGCAGAGGCGGCGCTTGCCGAACCGGCCGTCAGGGCCTAAACGGCCCCCGTCAGCCGTGCCGGATGCGCGGCGCCCCCGTTCCGATCCGAGCCATTTTCCAAGCTGCCCGAGGAGCCGCCATGATCCCCCGCTATTCCCGCCCCGAAATGGTGGCCATCTGGTCGCCCGAAACCAAATTCCGCATCTGGTACGAGATCGAGGCCCACGCCTCCGACGCGCAGGCCGAGATCGGTGTCATCCCGAAGGAAAACGCGGAAGCGGTCTGGAAGGCCAGGGACGTGGAGTTCGACGTGGCCCGGATCGACGAGATCGAGGCCGTCACCAAGCATGACGTCATCGCCTTCCTCACCCACCTGGCCGAACATATCGGCGCGGAGCAGGCGCGGTTCGTGCATCAGGGGATGACCTCCTCGGACGTGCTGGACACGACGCTGAACGTGCAGCTCGTGCGCGCGGCGGACATTCTGCTGGCGGATATGGACAAGCTGCTGGCCGCGCTGAAGAAACGCGCGTTCGAGACCAAGGACATGGTGCGCATCGGCCGCAGCCACGGCATCCACGCGGAACCGACCACGATGGGCCTGACCTTCGCCCGCTTCTATGCGGAAATGGCGCGGGGGCGGGACCGGCTGGTGGCGGCACGGGAGGAAGTGCGCACCGGCGCCATCTCCGGCGCGGTCGGCACCTTCGCCAATATCGACCCGCGGGTGGAGGAATATGTCTGCGAGAAGATGGGGCTGAAGCCCGAGCCCATCTCCACGCAGGTCATTCCCCGTGACCGGCACGCGATGTTCTTTGCCACGCTAGGCGTGATCGCCTCGTCGATGGAGAATATCGCCATCGAAATCCGCCACATGCAGCGGACCGAGGTGCTGGAGGCTGAGGAATATTTCTCCCCCGGGCAGAAAGGCTCCTCTGCCATGCCGCACAAGCGCAACCCCGTGCTGACGGAGAACCTGACAGGCCTGGCGCGGCTCGTGCGGTCTGCCGTGACGCCTGCCATGGAGAATGTGGCGCTCTGGCATGAGCGCGACATTTCGCATTCCTCAGTGGAGCGGGGCATCGCGCCCGATGCGACAGTGACGCTGGATTTTGCGCTGAACCGGCTTGCGGGCGTCGTGGAAAAGCTGGTTGTCTACCCGGAGAACATGCTCAGGAACATGAACAAGTTCAAAGGGCTGGTCATGTCGCAGCGGGTGCTGCTGGCGCTGACGCAGGCAGGCGTGAGCCGGGAGGACGCCTATCGTCTCGTCCAGCGGAACGCGATGAAGGTCTGGGAGCAGGGTGCGGATTTCAAGACGGAACTGCTGGCCGACCCAGAGGTGACCACGGCCCTCTCGCCCGCCGAGATCGAGGAGAAGTTCGACCTCGGTTATCACACCAAACACGTTGACACGATCTTCCGCAGGGTGTTCGGCGAGGCGTGATGCCGTTCGGCCAGGGTCGATTGCATATTGCAACGAATCACCTTTGACCGGACCCTTGCGTCTTCCACCACAAAAGGGAGACGGAGATGAAGACGAAACTGCTTCCTGCCACTGCCCTTGCGCTTATCGCAGCGCTGGGGCCGGGGATCGCTGCCGCTGCCTGCGGGGCGAAACATGTCTCGGCGCAGAATTGCGTGACCGGTCAGGTCTGGGATGACGCGGCCAGCCGCTGCGTGACGCCTGCCGGGTGATCCTTTCGCTGACCGCGCGATACAGGTGACCGGGATGACATGAGTTGACCGGGGCGGAGCAAGCCCCGGTCAACCACCGATCTCATAGGGCAGGATGCCGCGATGATCGGGATCGATCCGCAGTCGACGCTCCAGCGGCGGCACGGATCGCTGGTGGCAATTGCGCCGCTCGCAGATCCGGCAGGAAATGCCAACCACCTCATATGATTTCTGCCGTGCGACGTTCAGGTCGTCAGCATAGACGATGCTTTCTGCATGGCCGATCTCACAACCGAGTGCGATGGCATAGCGGCGGACCGGCGCCCCGAAGGAACCTGCCGGTTTGGAGATGTCCCGTGCGATGGACAGATAACGAACCCCGTCCGGCGTCTCCATCAGCTGGCGCAGGAAACGGCCCGGCGTCTCGAACGCCTGATGAACGTTCCACAGCGGGCAGGAGCCGCCGTAGCGGGCGAACTGCAACCGCGTGGCGGAATGGCGCTTGGTGATCGTGCCCGCCTGATCGACCCGGACAAAGAAGAACGGCACCCCTTTTTCTCCCGGCCTTTGCAGGGTGGAGAGCCGGTGCGCTACCTGTTCGATGGATGCGCCGAAGCGGTCAGCCAGTCTTTCCAGGTCATGCCGCGTCTGACGCGCCGCGGAGAGAAAGGCACGATAGGGCAGCAGCGCCGCCCCCGCGAAGTAGTTGGCCATTCCCGTCCGGGCAAGCGCGCGGGCCTCTTCCGTCTGGAATCGGGCGAGGTCGAGCGTTGCCTCCAGCAGCGGGCGCTGGGTCAGCAGGGCGAGCTGGTGAAGAAGCTGAAATGTGCGCGTCGCGGGTGGAGCCGTGGTGGAGAGCGTGATGACCCGCCGCTCGGGATCCGCGCTGCGCAGGACCGGAGTGTCGGTCGCTTCCACGCGGTAGCCGAGGCTGGCAAACATTTCCTCCGCTGCGGTGTGCGGATCGCGCCGCGTGCCGTCCATCCCATGGGTCAGCCGTTCCGCTGCACGATCCACCGCGTCGATGTAATTGTCGCAATAGTGGAAGAAATCCCGGACCTCCTCCCAAGGGGACAGGCGGAGCGCGCTTCCCTCCCGTCCCAGCACATCCTCCAGCGAGGCGAGACGCTCCTGACTTTGCCGGTAGGCGCGGTGCAGGTCCAGAAAGGCGCGAGCCAGCATGGGGGCGTTGGATGCGGCAAGGCGCAGATCGCCCAGCGGTGGTGTGGATTCGCTGAAGACCGGATCCGCCAGAGCTTCACGCATGTCGGAGACGATGCGCTCTCCCTCGCCGGTGGAAAGCTCCGTGACGTCCAGCCCGAATTCCTGCGCCAGCGACAGTAGCACCCCGGTGGAGACGGGCCGGTGGTTGTTCTCCATCTGGTTCAGATAGGGAAGGGAGACGCCCAGCCTTTCGGCGAAGACCTTCTGCGTCAGGCCGAGGCGGGTGCGCGTCTCTCGCAGCTTCACCCCGGCATATAGCTTTTGCATCGCCATGGCGGTTCCTCTTTGCAAATGCACAATAGGCTTTGCAAAGAAGCCTGCAAGCCCTAGCGGCGAAGCCAGAGCAGGGGCGGAAGGCCGAGCAAACCGATTACCGACATGAACAGTAGAAGCGGTATCGCCCCGCTCTCCCCGCTCCCCAGAAGGTAGGCGGCAAGGGCGGCGCAGGCCGCGCCCCCACCCAGCGTCACCGCACCCCCCAGCCCGGAGGCAGAGCCCGCCAGCTCCGGCCGCACGGACAGCATTCCCGCCATGGCATTGGGCATTGTCAGGCCGTTCCCGACACCTACGCCTGCGATCATGCCGAAGAAGAGCGTGACGCTCAGCAGGCCGGACACCTCCAGCGCCAGAAGGGCCAGCGCGAAAAGCATGCAGACGACATTGCCGAATACCACCATCCGCTCGATCCCGAAACGCAGCGACAGCCGGCCCGACAGGAAGTTGCCCAAGGCATAACCGACGGCGGGACAGATGAACCCGACACCGAGCTGCATGGGTGTAAGCCCATAAAGGTCGCTCGCGACAAGGGGCGCACCGCCGACATAGGCGAACCAGACCCCCGAGGAAAAGGTCGCGGCGAGACAAAACCCCAGAAGCGGCGGGAGGACAGGAGGGCGGGATAGGCGCGGAATTGCTGCCGGAAACCGCCGTGGCTCCTGAGCGGGGCCGTCTCCCCCAGATCGGCCCACGCAAGGGCGAGAAGCGCCCCGCCCGCGATGAGGAGAAGCGTGAAGCTCGCCCGCCATCCGAAGGTCTGGTCGAGGAGGCCGCCCAGCGTCGGGCCGATCATCGGGGCGATGGACATGCCCAGTGTGACGTAGCCGATCATCGCGGCCGACCTTTCCGGCGGGTGCGTGTCCCGGATGATGGCACGAGAGAGCACCATCCCCGCCACGATCACCGCCTGCAACATGCGGAAGGCAAGGAACAGCTCCACCGTCGGCGCGAGCATGACCCCGAGCGTCGCGACCAGATAACCCGCGACGGAGGCGAGCAGCACCGGCCGTCTGCCGAACCTGTCTGAAATCGGGCCGATCGCGAGCTGCAGGACCGCATTGGCCACCAGAAACAGCGACACGCCAAGCTGCACTACGTGGTAATCGGTGTTGAAATGCCGCGCCATCGTCGGGAGCGAAGGCAAGAAGATATTGGTCGTAAGGGCGGGCAGCGCTGCCATGAAGATCAGCGTGCCGATATGGGGCGGCGATTTCCGGTCAAGGAAGCGTGTCGTGCTGCGAGGCGGAGGGAATGTCGCGGTCATACCCGGCTGCTAGAGCCCCCGCATGTGCACGTCCATTCCAAAAGCGGCATGATTGACGAATAGCGACATTTAGTGTCGCTTCTGTGGTTGATGTTGGGTTTGCTGATTTTGCAATTTGCATTTGGAATAGCCAAACATATTTGCAAATATCCTTGAAAGGTCTTTCCCACCCGCGATGTCCCGCTTAGGGTGCCGCAAAAGCCGGAGGGGAAGATGAAGGACATTCTCGAAGCGCTGGAGGAACGCCGGGCAGAGGCGCGGCTGGGCGGGGGCGAGAAGCGCATCGCCGCGCAGCACGCCAAGGGCAAACTCACCGCCCGCGAACGGCTGGATGTCCTGCTGGACGCGGGCTCGTTCGAGGAGTTCGACATGTTCGTCAAGCACCGCTCGACCGACTTCGGCATGCAGGAGTCGCGGCCCGCCGGCGACGGTGTCGTCACGGGATGGGGCACGATCAACGGGCGCATGGTCTATGTGTTCAGTCAGGATTTCACCGTGTTCGGCGGTTCGCTTTCCGAAACCCATGCCCAGAAGATCTGCAAGATCATGGACATGGCGATGCAGAACGGCGCACCGGTGATCGGTCTGAACGACTCCGGCGGCGCCCGGATCCAAGAGGGCGTGGCCTCGTTGGCGGGCTACGCCGACGTGTTCCAGAAGAACGTGCTGGCTTCCGGCGTGGTGCCGCAGATCTCCGTCATCATGGGGCCTTGCGCGGGTGGTGCGGTGTACTCCCCCGCCATGACGGACTTCATCTACATGGTCCGCGACTCCTCCTACATGTTCGTGACCGGTCCCGACGTGGTCAAGACGGTGACGAACGAGGTCGTCACCGCAGAAGAACTGGGCGGTGCTGGCACACATACGCGCAAATCCTCCGTGGCCGACGGCGCGTTCGAGAATGACGTGGACGCGCTGATCGAGATCCGGCGGCTGTTCGATTTCCTGCCGCTCAACAACAGGGAGAAACCTCCCGTCCGCCCGTTCTTCGATGATCCCGCGCGGGTGGAGACGAGCCTCGACACGCTGATCCCCGATAATCCGAACCTGCCCTATGACATGAAGGAACTGATCCTCAAGGTTGCTGACGAGGGCGATTTCTTCGAGGTGCAGGCGGATTACGCGAAGAACATTCTGATCGGTTTCATCCGGCTGGAAGGCACCACTGTTGGTGTGGTGGCCAACCAGCCGATGGTGCTTGCCGGTTGTCTGGATATCGACAGCTCGCGCAAGGCAGCCCGCTTCGTGCGCTTCTGCGATGCGTTCGAGATCCCAATCCTGACGCTGGTGGACGTGCCGGGCTTCCTGCCCGGGACCGGTCAGGAATACGGCGGCGTCATCAAGCATGGCGCGAAGCTGCTCTTTGCCTATGGCGAGGCGACGGTGCCCAAGGTGACGGTCATCACCCGCAAGGCCTATGGCGGCGCGTATGATGTGATGGCGTCCAAGCATCTCAGAGGCGACTTCAACTATGCCTGGCCGACAGCGCAGATCGCGGTGATGGGCGCGAAGGGTGCTGTGGAGATCCTTTACCGCTCGGAGCTCGGCGACCCGGAAAAGATCGCCGCGCGCACGGCAGAGTATGAGGAGCGGTTCGCCAATCCGTTCGTCGCGGCAGAGAAGGGATTCATCGATGAGGTGATCCAGCCGCGCTCTACCCGCCGACGCGTGGCGCGGGCCTTTGCCAGCCTGCGGGGCAAGAAGCTCGCCAATCCTTGGAAGAAGCACGACAACATCCCGCTCTGAAGCGGGCTTCGGGGGTGGGCGCTCTCATGGCGGGATTTGCTGCATCACCTGTGACGGGAGGCGCGGAGCCGATCCGCGTTCCCTCCGGCGCGGATGTGACCTTTCAGGAGATGCTCACCGACACGGAGGGGCCGGAGGGGCTCACCTTCCGCTTCCGTTTCGTGGCGCGGTCGATAGGGGAGCAAGGCATGGAGCAGGACATGTGCGCTCTCTGCGAGGGCTTCGCGCTTCCGCGTCTGTCCCGCGTCGGTCAATTGCCCGCACAGGTGGTGATCTCCGTCGCGGATCGCGCTATTGCCTTCGGTGACGCCGATCCCGGCGTCGTCCAGTTCTTCGAGGCCTACCGGATCGAGAACGGCCACTGCATCTGGGAGGCGTTCTGATGCTCAAACACCGCGGATTTCCGAGTCGATACCCCGGCACCGATTTTCAGTTCACCGTGCGCCGCGCCAACAAGGAGGGTGCGACGAAACTCATCTCACGCAAGCGCTATGCCGACCGAAGAAAGGTTGATCGCGCCGTGGACGAAGCTTTCATGGCTGCCCTCTGGCAACAGTTCGGGGAAGAGCCGTTCGAGCGGGGAAACCTCGACGCGGGGCGGCTGTCGTGGCTGTTCATGCAGGAGGTTTTTCCGGCCGAAGACCCGTTCGACCCGGAAAGCTACGAGGCGCTGCTGCGCATTGATCCGGTGAAGGCGCGCCGCTCCTTTCCGCAGGTTTTTGCGGCCCCCGAAGCTCCTGTCCAGGATGACTGGGAAGATTGGCGCGACGAGGAGGATGAGGGTTGAAAAAGGGCAGGCGGACTCCCGCGCATTGCGGAGGTCCGCATGTCGAAGGCCATTGCGCCGGGTGACGGAGAAGGCATGTTGATCGCGGGCGGGTTGCCGCTCCGGTCCATCCAGACCGTCAACCTTTCCTGACTTGCCGACCCGTATCCCCCCGGAGCGGGTCGGCCTTTCAGGGAGGGGATCCCCGGCATGTGAGGAATGTCAGGGCAGTCCGGCCTGTCGCCGCGGCTCGCCTGAGGGATGTGACGGAAGGGACGGAAAATGTTCAAGAAAATCCTGATCGCGAACCGGGGAGAAATCGCCTGCCGCGTCATCAAGACGGCGCGGAAGATGGGGATCAAGACGGTCGCCGTCTACTCCGATGCTGACCGCAACGCGCTTCATGTGAAGATGGCGGACGAGGCGGTGCACATCGGCCCGCCGCCCGCCAACCAATCCTACATCGTGATCGACAAGATCATGGACGCCATCCGCCAGACCGGCGCAGAGGCCGTGCATCCGGGATACGGATTCCTTTCTGAGAACCGCAAGTTCGCTGAGGCGCTCGAGAAGGAGGGCGTGGTCTTCATCGGCCCGCCGTCCTCCGCCATCGAGGCGATGGGCGACAAGATCACCTCCAAGAAGCTGGCGCAGGAAGCGGGCGTCTCCACCGTGCCGGGTTACATGGGGCTGATCGGCGACGCGGATGAGGCGGTGCGCATCGCAGGGGAAGTGGGTTTCCCTGTGATGATCAAGGCTTCCGCAGGCGGTGGCGGCAAGGGCATGCGGATCGCCTGGAACGCGGAAGACGCACGCGAAGGCTTTGAATCGTCGAAGAACGAAGCCGCGAATTCCTTCGGGGATGACCGTATCTTCATCGAGAAGTTCGTCACCCAGCCTCGCCATATCGAAATTCAGGTTCTGGCCGACAAACACGGCAACTGCGTCTATTTGCATGAGCGTGAATGCTCCATCCAGCGGCGCAACCAGAAGGTGATCGAGGAGGCGCCGTCGCCCTTCCTCGACCCGGAAACCCGCAAGGCCATGGGGGAACAGGCCGTCGCTCTGGCCAAGGCGGTGGGCTACACCTCCGCAGGCACGGTGGAATTCATCGTGGACGCGGAGCGGAATTTCTACTTCCTCGAAATGAACACCCGTCTGCAGGTGGAGCATCCCGTTACCGAACTGATCACTGGCATCGACCTTGTGGAACAGATGATCCGCGTGGCCGATGGCGCGCCTCTGTCCTTCCGGCAGGAAGACCTGAAGATCAACGGCTGGGCGATGGAAAGCCGCCTTTATGCCGAGGATCCTTATCGCAACTTCCTGCCCTCCATCGGGCGGCTGTCCCGCTATCGTCCGCCGGAGGAGTTCCATCACGCGGATGCGGTGGTTCGCAATGATACCGGCGTCTATGAGGGCGGCGAGATCTCCATGTATTACGACCCGATGATCGCCAAGCTCTGCACTTGGGCCCCTGACAGGGAAGCGGCGATCAATGCGATGGAAAAGGCGCTCGACGCCTTCGAGGTGGAGGGGATCGGTCACAACCTGCCGTTCCTGTCCGCCGTGATGGCCCACCCGCGTTTCCGCAGTGGCAACATCACCACGGCCTTCATCGCTGAGGAATATCCCGACGGGTTTCAGGGTGTGACGCTGCCGGAGCCGCTGGCGCGCAAGGTGGCGGCTGCCGCGGCCGCGATGTTCCGCGTGACGGAGATCCGCCGCTCCCGCATCTCCGGGCGGATGGACAATCACGAGCGCAAGGTGGGCGACAGCTGGGTCGTGTCGCTTCAGGGCGAAGACCTGAACGTGGACGTCGAGGCGGATCGTGACGGCTCCACCGTGACGTTCGAGGACGGGGCGGAGCATCGGGTCATCTCCGACTGGCAGCCGGGGCAAACGCTCGCCTCAGTGACCATCGACGGTGAGCCGATGACGCTGAAAGTGAGTTATACGACCTCCGGGTTCCGCATCCGTTTTCAGGGTGCGGACATGAAGGTTCACGTCCGCAGCCCGCGGCAGGCCGAGCTGGCCCGGCTGATGCCGGAAAAGCTGCCTCCCGACACCTCGAAATTCCTGCTCTGTCCGATGCCGGGGCTCATCGTCCGCATCTTTGTGGAGGAGGGGCAGGAGGTGCAGGAAGGTCAGGCGCTTGCGGTGGTGGAAGCGATGAAGATGGAAAACATCCTGCGCGCGGAAAAGAAGGCCGTCGTGAAGCATATCTCTGCCGAACCCGGCGCTAGCCTGGCCGTGGACGATATCATCATGGAGTTCGAGTGAGCGGGCTACTGGCTCCGCGGGGCGCTCCGACGCTCCTGCACTTCCTGTCGGCGCAGAGGAGTCTTGTCCACCGCCGCAGCGATTTCCCGTACCGTCCGGGGCAGCGGGCGGGTGAGCAGAACGGAGCCGTTCTTGTCGAGCAGCACGAGAGAAAAACCGCGCGGGCGCAGCCGCATCCGCAGGTCGGACCGCTGATCGGGGTCGCTGTCCACGATGACGACGATCTCCCGATCCGCGAGGATTTCCGGGCTGGAGAGCAGCATCTGCCGCTGCTGGAGATAGGCCGGGTCGTTCGGACTGTCGGCGAAGATCACCAGCGGGCGGTGGGTCCAGGCGAATTCGGACAGCTTCACGTCTTCCGCGGGAAGCGGATCCGCGCCGGTACCCGCTGCCAGCGCCCGGTGTTCGGTGCTGAGAACCGGCGCTGTCAGCGTCTCCGCCATCAGGGGGGCCGCGAACAGTGCGGCAAGGACAACGGTCGCGATGCGGATCATGGGGCCTCCAGTCGCGCAAGATATAGGCAGGCCCACGTGCAATTCACAGCTAAAAGCGCGATGATCGCGGTTGCGGCCCGGTGCCGCAGCCCCCGCGTGGAGGGAGAGAGATGACCGACAAGACGGATGTCGAGACGAGCGCGTGGCGCGCACTGGCCACCAAGGAACTGAAGGGGCGCGACCCCGATACGCTGACATGGCAGACGCTGGAAGGCATTCCCGTGAAGCCCCTTTACACGGAGGCGGACACGGCCGGCCTCCCGCATATGGGCGGCCTGCCGGGGATCGCGCCCTACACACGGGGAGTGCGGGCGACGATGTATGCCGGGCGGCCATGGACGATCCGGCAGTACGCGGGCTTCTCCACGGCGGAGGAATCGAACGCCTTCTACCGCAAGGCGCTGGCGGCGGGGCAACAGGGCGTATCGGTCGCCTTCGACCTTGCCACCCACCGCGGCTATGACAGCGACCATCCCCGCGTGGTGGGCGATGTCGGCAAGGCGGGTGTTGCCATCGACAGCGTGGAAGACATGAAGATCCTGTTCGACGGCATTCCGCTGGACAAGGTCTCCGTGTCGATGACGATGAACGGTGCGGTGATCCCGATCCTCGCCAACTTCATCGTCACGGGGGAGGAGCAGGGGCATGACCGTGCCGTGCTCTCCGGGACCATCCAGAACGACATTCTAAAGGAGTTCATGGTCCGCAACACCTACATCTATCCGCCCGAGCCTTCGATGCGGATCATCGCGGACATCATCGAATACACCTCGAAGGAGATGCCGAAGTTCAACTCCATCTCCATCTCCGGCTATCACATGCAGGAGGCGGGGGCGAACCTCGTGCAGGAGCTGGCCTTCACGCTGGCCGACGGGCGGGAATATGTCCGTGCGGCCATCGCCGCCGGGATGAACGTGGACGACTTCGCGGGACGGCTGTCGTTCTTCTTCGCCATCGGCATGAATTTCTTCATGGAGGCCGCGAAGCTCCGCGCGGCGCGCCTGCTCTGGACCCGGATCATGAAGGAGTTCGATCCGAAGAAACCCGGCTCCCTTATGCTGCGGACGCATTGCCAGACCTCCGGCGTGTCGTTGCAGGAGCAGGATCCCTACAACAACGTCATCCGCACCGCCTATGAGGCGCTGGCGGCGGCGCTGGGGGGCACCCAGTCGCTCCATACCAACGCGCTGGATGAGGCGATCGCGCTGCCGACCGAGTTCTCTGCACGGATTGCGCGGAATACCCAGCTCATCCTGCAGGAAGAAACCGGCATCACCCATGTCGTCGATCCCTTGGCGGGGTCCTATTATGTCGAAAGCCTCACGGCGGAACTGGCCGACAAGGCCTGGGCGCTGATCGAGGAGGTGGAGGCCATGGGGGGCATGACGAAGGCCGTCGCCACCGGCATGCCCAAGCTCCGCATCGAGGAGACCGCCGCGCGGCGGCAGGCGCTGATCGACCGGGGGGAGGACGTGATCGTCGGGGTGAACAAGTATCGCCTTGCCCAGCAGGATCCGATCGAGATCCTCGACATCGACAACCAGAAGGTCCGCGAGTCTCAGATCGCGCGGCTGGAGCGTATCCGGGCCACCCGGAACGAGGCCGCCTGCGAGGCTGCTCTCGCCGAGGTCACGCGCCGGGCGACGGAAGGGGGCAACCTGCTCGAAGCTGCGGTGGAGGCCGCACGTGCGCGGGCCAGTGTGGGAGAGATCAGCATGGCGATGGAGAAGGTGTTCGGCCGCCACCGGGCGGAGGTCAAGACGCTCGCTGGGGTCTATGGCGCGGCCTACGAGGGCGACGAAGGCTTCGCCGCCATCCAGCGCGATGTGGAGACCTTCGCAGAGGAGGAAGGCCGGCGCCCGCGGATGCTTGTGGTTAAGATGGGGCAGGATGGACACGACCGCGGGGCCAAGGTCATCGCTACCGCGTTCGCCGACATCGGCTTCGATGTGGACGTGGGGCCGCTCTTCCAGACACCGGAAGAAGCCGCACAGGACGCCGTCGACAACGATGTGCACGTGGTCGGCATCTCCAGCCAGGCGGCCGGGCACAAGACGCTGGCTCCCAAGCTGGTGGAGGCGCTGAAGGCACAGGGCGCGGGCGACATCATCGTCGTGTGTGGCGGCGTCATTCCCCAGCAGGACTACCAGTATCTCTACGACAACGGCGTGAAGGCGATCTTCGGCCCCGGTACCAACATTCCCGATGCTGCGAAGAACATCCTCGATCTCATCCGCGCATCGCGGCAGAGCGAGGCGGCGGAGTAGGTGGCTGTCATCGACCATCTCGTCATCTCCTCTGCTACGCTGGAGGAAGGGACGGCTTTCGTGGAGGCGAACCTCGGTGTGGCTCCGGGCGGCGGCGGGGAGCACCCGTTGATGGCCACGCACAACCGGTTGCTGGGTGCGGGCGAGGCTTATCTGGAGGTCATCTCTCCCGCGCCGCACCTGCCGTCCCCTGACCGGCCGCGCTGGTTCGGGCTGGACAGGTTTGCGGGGCCTGCACGGCTGACCAACTGGGTATTGGCTGTGCCGGATCTGACAGCGGCGCTTCGCCATGCTCCACCTGGTGCGGGCGCGCCCCAAGAGCTGACCCGTGATGATCTCGCCTGGCGGTTCAGCTTGTCGGACGATGGCGAACTGCCCTTCGACGGCATCTTTCCCGCGCTGATCGAATGGCAGGGGGTGGCCCATCCCGTGCAGCGGCTGGGCAGTACGGGGATCGAACTCGTGCGGCTGGAGCTGCGCCATCCCGATGCGCCGGCGCTGGCCGCCGCGCTGGCCCCCTTCCTCGCGGACGCGCGTGTCACGGTCCAGCCCGGTGCACCTGGCATGACGGCATGGTTCGAAACGCCGCTCGGGCTCAGGTCGCTCTGAACTTGCCCTTCGCGCCAAGCGGGTCTAGGGACAGATCATGCGGATACTTTTTCTCGGGGATGTCGTGGGCCGGACGGGCCGCACCGCCATTGCGGAGCGGCTGCCGGGTCTCAGGGCGGAATGGAAACTCGATTTCGTCGTGGTGAACGGCGAAAACGCGACGGGCGGGGCAGGACTTTCGCCTGACCACGCCAAGGCGCTGCTGGCAGCGGGCGCGGATTGCCTGACGCTGGGCGATCATGCGTTCGACCAGAAGGACATGATGTCCTTTATTGAGCAGGAGCCGCGCATCATCCGGCCGCTGAACTATTCGAAGATCGCGCCTGGGCGCGGCTTCCGGCTGTTTACACTTCCCGATGGGCGGCGCATCCTCGTGGCGCAGGTGCTGGGGCAGGTGTTCATGAAGCGCCCGTTCGACGACCCATTCTCCGCGGTGGAATCGGTGCTCAAGGCCCATCCGCTCGGCGCTGCCGCCACAGCCATCCTGCTCGACGTGCATTGCGAAGCGACGAGCGAGAAAATGGCGATGGGTCACTGGTGCGACGGACGCGCCTCCGTCGTCGTCGGGACGCATACCCATGTGCCGACGGCGGACGCCCAGATCCTGCCCGGCGGGACGGCCTTCCAGTCGGATGCGGGCATGTGCGGCGATTACGACAGCGTGATCGGCATGAACAAGATGGAGCCGCTCCGCCGCTTCATCACCGGGATGGCGAGCGGTCGGTTCGAGCCGGGCAGTGGCCCGGCGACCCTTTGCGGCATCTTCGTCGAGACCGACGACGCAACCGGAAAGGCCGTGCGCCAGGCCATGGTCCGGGTCGGCGGGAGGCTGGATCAGGCGGGTCCGTAACGCCGCTCTCGTCTTGCGGGGCACCCCTCCGGGAACACGGCCTGTGGATTGGGGGGCAACCCTCGGCATGGCGTGCGTGTCGCTCTATTTCCGGGGTCCTCCTCCGGCTCCGGGGAGAGGCGCGGAAGCGGACGCCCGAGCAGGCGGGCGCGACCCCGATGAAGCCTCGACGCTGGTCCATTGGTGAAACGGCCCCGTTGGTAAAACTGCGAAAGGGCGCGGGCCGAAGCGTTCGGTCTTCCGCCATGCAGGAGGAGCGGGATCGTATTCGGGGCGCTTGTGTTCGATATCGCTTCCGGAATGATGCCCATGCAAAATCGCGACGAGACGATCCGATGACGGAGGCTCCCCCGAGGCATGCATCCGTCGCGCTGCTCGCTTTCTCCGGTGACCTGCTGCGTCATACATGGGGCAGAGCCCCCACGCCGCCCTTGCTCCCTTGGGTCTCGTTCGCTAGAGATGCGGCAAATTTCAGACATCCAGACGGAGCATGCCATGGCCGGCCATTCCAAATGGGCCAACATCCAGCATCGCAAGGGCAAGCAGGATGCGGCCCGCTCGAAGCTTTTCTCCAAGCTCGCACGCGAGATCACCGTTGCGGCGCGGATGGGTGACCCCGATCCCGACAAGAACCCCCGTCTCCGCCTCGCGGTGAAGGAGGCCAAGACCCAGTCGATGCCGAAGGACGTGATCGAAAGGGCCATCGCCAAGGCGAGCGGCGCGGATGCCGACAGCCTTGAGGAAATCCGGTATGAGGGCTACGGCCCGAACGGCGTTGCTGTCATCGTCGAGGCGATGACTGATAACCGCAATCGCACTGCTTCCAACGTCCGCTCGCTTTTTACCAAGTCGGGCGGCAATCTGGCCGAGACCGGCGCGGTGAGCTTCATGTTCGAGCGGAAGGGTGAGATCACCTACCCGTTGAGCGTGGGCGATGCCGACACAGTGATGGAGGCCGCAATCGAAGCGGGCGCGGAGGATGTGGAGACATCCGAGGACAGCCATATCATCTGGTGCGCCTTCGATGAGCTGGCGGATGTCTCTGCCGCGCTGGAAGCACCGCTCGGTGAGGCGGAAAGCGCGAAGATCGTCTGGAAGCCCAGCACGACGACGGAACTGGACCTCGACTCTGCCCAGAAGCTCATGCGCCTGATCGACAATCTGGAGGATGACGACGACGTGCAGACCGTCACCGCGAACTTCGAGATCTCGGATGAGGTGATGGCTCAACTCTGACGGGCCGGGCCTTTCGGTTCTGGCGGTGTCGAATTGATCCGGCACAGCCCGGGTTGAGAGGCCTTGTCGCTGGCCCGCGCGGTGAGGGTCGGCGCAGTTAAGGCACGCCGCAGTGAGGGAATTCCGCTCCGGCAATCACGTCGCGAGGGTGTTGTTCGGCCTCCATCGGTAGGTTCTTCCTCCCTCGCCTGCGCCGGACTTGCCAAGTCCGGCGGCGTGGCCCAGAAGAGGGTTATGGCCACCGTCACCGTTCCCCCGATTTCACCGGAAGCTGACAGCCAGCCGTTTACCGGCATGCTGTGGATGTTTGTCTCGGGCCTTTCCTTTGTCGGCGTCAACGTCTTCGTCAAGATCTTCGGGCAGGGTCTGCCGGCGGCGGAATCCGCCTTTCTGCGGTTCGGCTTCGGGCTTCTGTTCCTGCTGCCGCTCGCCCCTGCGTTTCTGCGCCAGAGACCGACCCGCCGGATCATCGGGCAGATCTGGGCGCGGGGGGGGCTGCATGCCGTCGGCGTGATCTGCTGGTTCTACGCCATGACCTCCATCCCCCTGCAGGAAGTGACGGCGATCAACTATCTCACCCCCATCTACGTGACGCTGGGGGCGGCGGTGTTTTTTGGCGAACGGCTCGCAATGCGTCGGATCGTTGCGATCCTCGTCGCCATCGTCGGCGTCATGGTGATCCTGCGCCCGGGCGTGCGCGAGGTCGAGCCGGGCCATCTGGCCATGCTCACCACCACCGCCTGCTTCGGCGCCTCCTTTCTGTTCGCCAAGCGCTTATCGGAGGAAATGAACCCCGCTTTCGTCGTGGCGTGGATGTCGGTGACCGTGACGATTCTGCTTGCGCCGCTGGCGCTCATGAGCTGGGTTCAGCCCAGTCTTGCGGAGCTGGGGGGAATGGCGATCGTCGCCGGCTGCGCGACCTTCGGGCATTATGCGATGACGCGGGCTTTCCGCCTCGCCCCGGTTTCCGTCACCCAGCCGGTGACGTTTCTACAACTCATCTGGGCTACGTTGATCGGCGCTGCCGCCTTTGGCGAAGCGGCGGATATCTGGGTCGTGGTAGGCGCGGCGATGATCATCTCCGCCGTCGCCTATGTGACGCTGCGAGAAGCGCGGCTGAAACGAGGTCAGACCCCGGCGGGCGTTACCGAAAGCGCCTGATCGTTCGGCGTGAGCAGCCTGCGTGAGATGCTGGCGGTGCTGATCTGGCCCAGCGTTTCCGCCCCATCCACGACACGCATCGCTTGGCCGGATGTTTCGAGCGCGGCCATCGCCTTGCGGATCGGCATTCCGGCCGGGACGGAGCCGGTCGCGCTTTCCGTCAGCGGCTCCAGCGCATCGCAGGCGGTCAGCACGGCAAGTGGATTCATGTTCTGAACGAAATCAGATACATAATCAGATGCAGGATTGGAGTAGATCTCCCGCGGGGTACCCGTCTGCACGATCCTTCCGCCTTCCAGAATGGCAATGCGGTTGCCGATCTTGAAGGCCTCGTCCAGATCGTGGGATACGAAGAGGATCGTGCGTTTCAGTCGCTCCTGAAGGGCCAGAAGCTCATCCTGCAACTTGGTGCGGATCAGCGGGTCCAGAGCTGAGAACGGCTCGTCCATCAACAGGATCGGGGCTCCCGTTACCAGCGCGCGGGCAAGGCCCACACGCTGCTGCATGCCTCCGGACAGGTCCGTCACCCGCCGGTCGGCCGAGCCTTCCAGCCCTACGATCTCCAGCTGTTCCTGCACCTTGGCACGTCGCTCCGCGGTGCTGAGTCCGGCAAGTTCCAGTCCCAGTCCCACGTTGTCCCGCACGGTCCGCCAAGGCAGCAGTCCGAACTGTTGGAACACCATGGAGACGCGATGCAACCGCAAATTGCGGAGCGTTCGTGCATCTGCGCCGTTCACCGCAACCATCCGGTTGCCGTCGTTCACCCGAACCTCTCCGCGTGTGACCGGGTTCAGACCGTTCACTGCGCGGAGCAGGGTTGATTTGCCGGAGCCGGAAAGGCCCATCAGAACGACGATCTCTCCGGTATTGACTGTCAGCGAGGCGTTGTGCACGCCAAGGATCTGGCCGGTTTTCGCGCGCACTTCTGCACGTTCCCCGCCCGCGTCCATGAGCGGCAGAGCCCCGCGCGCATTGTCCCCGAAAACGATGGAGACATTGTCGAACTCGACGGCGCTGTTCGTTGGTGTGGTGGTCATTTGCGGCCCTCCACGCGAAGCATCCGGTCAAGGAGGATGGCTACGATGACGATGACGAAGCCCGCCTCGAAGCCCAGCGACGTATTCACAGTGTTCAACGCCCGCACCACCGGCACCCCAAGCCCATTGGCCCCGACAAGCGCCGCGATCACCACCATGGAAAGCGAGAGCATGATCGTCTGGTTCAGCCCCGCCATGATCTGGGGGGTGGCGTAGGGTAGCTCCACCTTCCACAGTTTCTGGCGTGGCGTCGCGCCGAAGGCCGTTGCCGCCTCCGTCAGCGCGGTGGGCGTGGATGAAATGCCAAGGTAGGTCAACCGGACCGGGGCGGGGAGCACGAAGATCACCGTGGCGATCAGGCCGGGCACCATGCCGATGCCGAAGAACACGATGGCCGGGATGAGGTAGACGAAGGTCGGCAGTGTTTGCATCAGGTCCAGTACCGGAGCGACCCAGGCGTAGAGCCTTGGCCGGTGCGCGAGGAACACGCCAACGGGCACACCGATCGCCATGCAGACGACACAGGCGGAGAGCACCAGCGTCAGGCTTTCCATCGTGGCCTGCCAGTAGCCCTGGTTGATAACGAAGAGAAAGCCCACCAGCACGATCAGGGGTGCTTTCCAGTTGCGCTGGATGGCAAAGGCGATGGCGACGAATATCGCCACGATGACCAGCGGGGGTGGCGTCAGAAGAAGCCACAATATCCCGTCGATCAACCCCTGCATTCCAGTGGACAGCGCATTGAAGAATGCCGCCGCATGCAGGTTCAACCAGTCGAACACAAGCTTTGCCGTGCGTCCCACCGGGATCTTGGTAGAGGTTATCCAGTCCATCAGCTTGTCCGTCCTTCGGCTGGCTCAGGAGAGGAGGGGGAACTGCTCACTTGAAAGCTGCTTTGACCGCCGCCTGGGCATCGCCGCCATCCTTGGTCGTAACGCCTTCTAGCCAGGGCGACATGACGTCGGGATGCGCCTTGAGCCAGGTTTCCGCCGCCTTTGCGGGTTCCTCTCCGTCGTCGAGGATGGCGCCCATGATCTCGTTTTCCATCTCAAGCGAGAAGGAAAGGTTCTCAAGGAACTTGCCGGTATTGGGGCATTCCGCCACATAACCTTTCCGCGCCAGCGTGCCGACCGTCGCGCCGCCGAAATCTGCCCCAAACACTTCATCTCCACCCGAAAGATAGGTCAGGTCGAAGTTGGAGTTCATCGGGTGGGGTTCCCAGCCGAGGAAGACCACCGGATGCGATTGCCCGTCCGCCCGCCGCACTTGCGCCAGCATGCCCTGCTCGGAGCTCTCGACAAGATTGAAGTCCTTCAGTCCGAACTGACCTTTTTCGATCATGTCGAGAATCAGCCGGTTGCCGTCATTGCCCGGCTCGATCCCGTAGATCTTGCTCTCAAGCAGGTCGGCATGTGTCGCGATGTCGTTGAAATCCTTGATCCCTGCTTCCACGCCTGCGGCGTTGGTGGCGAGCGTGTATTTCGCCCCGGTCAGGTTCGTTCGGATTTCATCGATCGTGCCAGCCTGCCGGTAGGGAGTGATGTCGGCCTCCATCGAGGGCATCCACAGGCCCAGAAAGGCGTCGATCTGCCCGTTCGCGAGCGAGGCGAACGTCACCGGCAGGGCGAGCAGCTTGATCTCCGTGTCATAGCCGAGCGCCTGAAGGACCGTGGTCGCAACTGCTGTCGTGGCCGTGATGTCGGTCCAGCCGACATCCGCGAAAGTTACCTTGTCGCAATTGGCGGCGGCGGGCAGCGCGGCTGCGACAAGGGCTGATGTGAGGAGTGTTGTGCGGACGATGGACATCGGGTTCCTTCGTGTTTGGTTGTTGATTGACTATTCAATCATGATGGGCGTAGTTGTACGCCGGTGAGCAGAGGTGTCAACATGCCGAAACGTGGAATGGAGCCTATTCGAAGGGCCGCGCTGGTAAAAGCGACCATCGCGGAGATCGGAGGCGTAGGGGGGCTTGATGCTACCGTGGCGCAGATTGCGCGGCGGGCGGGCGTTTCCTCGGCGCTGGCGCTCCACTACTTCGGCAGCAAGGAGCGGATCTTTCTCGCCGCCATGCGGTTCGTGCTGACCAGCTATGGCGCAGAGGTCCGCGCGGCCCTGACAGGGGCTGACTCGCCACGCGCCCGGCTGGACGCCATCGTCTCGGCCGGCTTTTCGCCGACGAGCTTTCAGCGTGAGACGGTGAACGCATGGCTGAACTTCTACGTGCTCGCACAGAACAGTGCGGAAGCGCGGCGCCTGCTGAACATCTACCGTCGTCGGTTGCATTCCAATCTGCTGCGTGAGCTGCGGCCTCTGGTGGGTGAGCGGGCGAAGGAGGCGGCTTACGCCATCGGTGCGATGATCGACGGGGTCTATCTGCGCGAGGCGCTGGGCGAAGGGACGCCTGACGGGGCTGCTGCGACGCGCGCCGTCATGGGCCATCTGGAAAAGGAGATCGCAGGATGAGGGCACAGCCCCAAGCAAGCCACTTCATCGACGGCGCCTTTGTCGAGGATACCTCTGGCGCAGCGGTCGATGTGATCTATCCAGCAACCGGCGAGGTCATCGCCCGTCTGCACGAGGCAACGCCCGCGATCATCGACCGCGCGCTGAACGCCGCGCGGCGGGCACAGCGCGACTGGGCCGCGCTCCGCCCGGTGGAGCGGGGGCGCATCCTCCACCGCGCCGCGCAGATCATGCGGGAGCGGAATCGCGCGCTTTCCGAACTGGAGACGCTGGATACCGGCAAGCCCATTCAGGAAACCCTCGTCGCCGATGCGACGAGCGGTGCGGATGCGCTGGAGTATTTCGCGGGCCTCGCGCCGACCGTGACGGGCGAGACGATCCCGCTGGGGCAGGATTTCGTCTATACCCGGCGGGAGCCGGTGGGGGTCTGCGTCGGCATCGGCGCATGGAACTATCCCACGCAGATCGCCTGCTGGAAAGCCGCGCCAGCCCTGGCTCTCGGCAATGCGATGGTCTTCAAGCCCTCCGAAACGACACCGCTCGGCGCGCTGAAGCTGGCGGAAATTCTCATTGAGGCGGGCCTTCCGCCCGGCCTTTTCAACGTTGTGCAGGGGCGCGGTGCGGTGGGTTCCGCGCTGGTGACCGACCCGCGCGTGGACAAGGTTTCCCTTACCGGCTCCGTCGCGACGGGTGCCAAGGTCTATGCTGCGGCGGCGGAAGGTATCCGTTCCGTCACGATGGAGCTCGGCGGGAAATCCCCGCTCGTGGTGTTCGAGGATGCGGATCTGGATAGCGCGGTCAGCGCGGCGATGCTGGGGAATTTCTATTCCTCCGGCCAGATCTGCTCCAATGGTACGCGCGTATTCGTGCAGAAGTCCGTGCGCGAGGCGTTTCTCGACCGGCTTGTGCGGCGGAGCAAGGCCATCCTGCTCGGCGATCCGCTTGATGAGGGGACGCAGATGGGGCCGCTCGTATCGCAGGTCCAGTTCGACAAGGTGATGGGCTACATCGCCCGCGCGGAAGCGGAAGGCGCGCAGCTCATGACCGGCGGGCGGCAATGGGGCAATGCGGGGCTTTTTGTCGAACCGACCGTCTTCGCCGGCGTCACCGACGCGATGACGTTGGCACGGGAGGAAGTCTTCGGGCCCGTCATGGCTGTCCTGGACTTCGAGACGGAGGAGGAGGCGCTCACCCGCGCCAATGCCACGCCCTATGGCCTTGCGGCGGGGGTCTTCACTGCCGACATGACGCGGGCGCACAGGATGGCGGCGGGGTTCGAGGCGGGCACCTGCTGGATCAACGCCTATAACCTGACCCCGGTGGAAGCGCCCTTCGGCGGCATGAAGCTTTCCGGCGTGGGGCGGGAGAACGGCCGCGCGGCAGTGGAGCACTATACGCAGATCAAATCCGTCTATGTCGGGCTCGGACCCGTCGAAGCCCCGTATTGAAGGAGAGCATATTATGACCGGCGGCATTCCGGGTGGCGTGGGTGGTCGTTTCATGAAGAACGGCGAGGACGGCGAGACAGCGGATTTCGTCATCGTGGGCGCTGGCTCCGCCGGCTCCGCCATGGCGTACCGGCTGTCTGAGGCGGGGGCGAGCGTCATCGTGATCGAGTTCGGCGGAACCGACGCCGGGCCATTCATTCAGATGCCCGGCGCTCTGTCCTATCCGATGAACATGTCGCGTTATGACTGGGGTTTCCAGTCGGAGCCGGAGCCGCATCTGGCCGGACGCAAGCTTGCAGTGCCGCGGGGCAAGGTCGTCGGAGGTTCGTCTTCCATCAACGGCATGGTCTTTGTGCGCGGTCATGCGAAGGACTTTGATCACTGGCGCGATTCCGGCGCGGATGGCTGGGCCTATGCCGATGTGCTGCCCTATTTCCGCCGCATGGAGACATGGCACGGCGGAGAGTCGGACGAATTCCGGGGCGCCTCCGGCCCGCTGCATGTCACGCGCGGGTCTCGGGAAAACCCGCTGTTCGACGCCTTTGTCGAAGCGGGTGCCGAGGCGGGATATCCCGTGACGGCCGACTACAACGGCCGCCAGCAGGAGGGGTTCGGCGCGATGGAGGCGACGATCTGGCGCGGGCGGCGCTGGTCGGCGGCGAATGCTTACCTGAAACCCGCCCTGCGACGTCCCAATGTCCGGCTCGTGCGCGGCTTTGCCCGGCGCGTGGTTTTCGAGGGGCGCCGTGCGGTGGGGGTGGAGCTTCAGCGCCATGGCCGCACGGAAGTGATCCGGGCGCGGCGGGAAGTGGTGCTCGCGGCCTCCTCCATCAATACGCCGAAGCTGCTGATGCTTTCCGGCATCGGGCCTGCTCCAGCGCTCTCGGCTCTCGGCCTGCCGGTGGTCGCGGATCGGCGGGGGGTGGGGCAGAACCTTCAGGATCATCTCGAGATTTACATGCAATATTCGGCGGCCCGGCCCATCACGCTGTTCCGGTACTGGAACCTGCTGGGCAAGGCCTATGTCGGCGCTCGCTGGCTTTTCACGCGCACCGGGCCGGGGGCGTCGAATCAGTTCGAGGCCTGTGGCTTCATCCGTTCAGCCGCCGGGGTGGATTATCCCGACATCCAGTACCACTTCCTGCCACTCGCCGTGCGCTACGACGGCAAGGCGGTTGCGGAGGGACACGGATTTCAGGTCCATGTGGGGCCGATGCGGTCTGGCAGCCGGGGGGAAGTGACCCTGCGTTCCGCTGACCCTGCCGAGCCCCCGCGCATCCGCTTCAACTACATGTCGAAGGAGGAGGACTGGCGGGACTTCCGCAGGGCCATTCGACTTACCCGCGAGATCTTCGGGCAACCCGCCATGACCGGCCATGTGAAGGCTGAGCTGCAGCCCGGCCCTGCCGTCGAGAGTGACGCGGAACTGGACGCCTTTCTGCGCGCGCATGTGGAGAGCGCCTATCACCCCTGTGGCACGGCGCGGATGGGGCGAGCGGAGGATCCGATGGCGGTGGTTGACCCTGAATGCCGGGTGATTGGTGTGGAGGGGCTGCGCGTTGCTGACAGTTCCATCTTCCCGCGCATCACGAACGGCAATCTCAACGCACCGTCGATCATGGTGGGGGAAAAGGCTGCGGATCATCTGCTGGGTCGGGTGCCCTTGCCGCCTTCCAACGCCGAACCGTGGGTAAATCCAGCTTGGCAGACGTCTCAGCGGTGAGCCTCAGGTGTGCAGCCGACGGCCTCCGGCGGAGGCGAGTTCCAGAAGGCTCATGTCAAGGCGT
The DNA here is from genome assembly GCF_000740775.1 of Haematobacter missouriensis. Taxonomy (GTDB): domain Bacteria; phylum Pseudomonadota; class Alphaproteobacteria; order Rhodobacterales; family Rhodobacteraceae; genus Haematobacter; species Haematobacter missouriensis. The sequence continues at coordinate 134,368 of NZ_JFGS01000007.1, forward strand.
CGGTTGAACCGGCGCAGCTCGGTCAATACCATGGTCGGGGCAGGTAGCGGGTCGGTCACGGCGACGACGGAGCCCCGATAGTTGCACCGATCCAGCAGGCGAACGAGATCGACGATATCGAACTGGCGGGCGACGATAGGGGAAAGGATGCAATCCGGCGCGACTCGGCGGACGAATTCCGGGCTGATCGTCGTGAACCGACAGTAGATCATGGAAACGCCGCCGGGGAACTGCTGGATGAGCGGCGCGAGCGACGGCCCTGGCTCTACCAGCAAAAGCCGGTCGGACTCCGGTCCGATCGCGTCTTTTGGCTGCTTGAGCCAATCGGGCGCCGCAGACAGGCAGCTCATTCGAAAGTTACCATGTCATATGCCCTGCCAAAAGACTGCACATCCAAAGGTTTAAACCCTTGAGTGGGTCACACGCAAAAGTATTCTCGATAATGTGAGCGATACAAGCAGTTTCTGAGCGAAGATGTTCGGGAGCGACTTGCGGTGTCGATTCGCGCGCGTCACACAAGCATGAACGTCGTTTAAACCCACATTCTCCAAGTAAGTCGCTGAT
>NZ_JFGS01000008.1 GCF_000740775.1 Haematobacter missouriensis
GGAGGGTGTTCGCGTCCGGCCCGGCGGTCAAAATAATCGATAGTCATCAATTAACAGGCTGCTGAAAAAGACTTTTTGTCCTGTGCGGGAGCGGAAATCGTTCGCCATATGACGAAATCCCGCTGGAAATCCATAGACTTCCGGGCGTTTCTGGGCCCGGCACATGGGTATGACACTTAAGGACTTTTCCAACAGCCCATTAAGTATCTCAGGCACCGGCCGGCGCCCTGGATCACCCCGTCACAAATCTCTCTTGCGCGGCGAAAGTCCCGTCGCTAGCATCCTAGTAAATCCGTTGGGGTGCCCGCAAGGGCTGAGAGGCGTCACGCTAACCCATCGAACCTGATCCGGGCAATACCGGCGTAGGGAACGGAAACTGCGAAGGTGCCCCTTGGGCACCGTCCTGGTGTCGTCCCGTGCCGCCCGAAGTAGCGGAGGACGACGTGGCAAGGGCAGCACGGCTTCTCATCATTGCGGGGTCCGACAGCGGCGGAGGTGCCGGGATTCAGGCCGACCTCAAGACCGCCTCGGCGCTTGGTGTCTTTGGCACGACGGCGATCACCGCGATCACGGCGCAGAACACGCTGGGTGTGCAGGCGGTGGAGGTGCTTCCGCCGGCTCTGGTTGCCGCGCAGATCGGATCCGTGCTGTCCGACATCGGTGCGGATGCCGTGAAGATCGGGATGCTCGGCACGGCGGACATCGCGTGCGCGGTCTCTGCCGCGTTGGAGGGCTACGGCGGCCCAGTGGTGCTGGACCCGGTGATGGTGGCGAAATCGGGCGATGCACTGTTGAGCGACGATGCCGTCTCCGCCCTTGCCCGCCACCTCCTGCCCCGGGCGACGCTGCTGACCCCGAACCTTCCCGAGGCCGCGCGCCTTCTGAATGCCTCGACCGCCCGGACGGAGGCGGAGGCCGTGGAGCAGGGGTGCGCGCTGCTCGCGCTCGGGGCGAAGGCGGTGCTGATGAAGGGCGGGCATGCGGAGGGGCCGCTTTGCCGTGACCTGTTGGTGACGGCGAGGGGCATCCGCCGCCACGAGGCACCCCGCGTCGCCACGCGCAACACGCATGGCACCGGCTGCACGCTATCCTCCGCCATCGCGTCCTGCCTTGCGCGCGGCGCGACGCTGGAGGGGGCGGTGGCAGAGGCCCATGTCTGGCTGCAGGCGGCGATCCGCGCGGCGGATGGCCTTGCGATCGGTGCGGGGCACGGGCCTGTTCACCATTTTCACGCCGTCTGGCACGCGCAGGAGGTTCCGGCATGACCGATGTCGTCACCATCCTTGGCTCGGGCGTCGCAGGGTTGACCGTGGCGCAGGAACTGACGACGCGGGGCCTGCGGGTGCGGATTGTCGATCCCGCCGGGGCGCCCGGTCCGCAGGCCTGTTCGTGGTGGGCGGGCGGCATGCTTGCCCCCTTTTGCGAGGGGGAGAGCGCCGATCCCGCCGTGGTTCGCCTCGGCGCGCAGGCGGCGGAGTGGTGGCACGCGGCGGGCGTGGAAGTTGTGCGGGAGGGGACGCTGGTCCTCGCCCCCGGCCGCGACAGGTCCGAGCTTCTCCGCTTCGCCCGCCGGACGGAGGGGCACCGGACGCTTGACCAGGAGGGGATCGCGGTGCTGGAGCCGGACCTTGCCGAACGGTTCGATCGCGCGCTGCATTTCGCCGCGGAGGCGCATCTCGCCCCTCGCACGGCGCTGGCCAAGCTCATGTGCAACCTCGTCGGACGGGGCGTGGAATTCGCGGACGGTGGGGCGGCGGAGGGAGAGGTGATCGACTGCCGTGGCCTTGCCGCGCGCGACTGCCTGCCGGACCTGCGCGGCGTGCGGGGGGAAATGGTGATCCTCCGCGCCCCCGGCCTGATGATCCGCCGGCCGGTCAGGCTGCTGCACCCGCGCCACCCGCTCTATATCGTGCCGCGCGGGGAAGGCGTCTATATGCTGGGCGCGACGCAGATCGAGACGGGCGCGCGCGGCCCAGCGACGCTGCGCTCGGTGGTGGAACTGCTGAACGCGGCCTACGCGCTGCACCCGGCCTTTGCGGAGGCCGAGGTGGTGGAGATCGGTGCCGACGCCCGCCCCGCCTTTCCCGACAACATGCCGCGCGTCTTTCGGCGGGCAGGGCGCATTCACGTCAATGGATTGTTCCGGCACGGCTTTCTGCTGTCTCCCGCCATGGCCATCGCGGCGGCGGACCTGCTGATGGCAACCCGGCAGAAGGAGGAGACAGCATGAGGATCACGCTGAACGGCACGGCGGCGGAAGTGGAGGGCACGACGCTTTCCGCCGCGCTGGACGAACTGGGCTACGCCGGCGCGCGGGTCGCGACGGCGGTCAACGAAACCTTCGTGCCTATGACACGGCGGGCGGATCACGCGCTTCGCGATGGCGACCGGGTGGAGGTTCTCGCCCCCCGGCAGGGAGGCTGACATGCCGGTATTCTATGGAACCGAGGTCGCCTCGCGCCTCATGCTGGGAACGGCGCAATATCCCTCTCCCGCCGTGTTGGCGGAGGCGTTCCGCCGCTCCGGCGCCGGGATCGCCACCGTCTCCCTCCGGCGAGAGGGTGCGGGTGGCGAGGGGGGCGCGTTCTGGGGGCTGATCCGCGATCTGGGCCTGCCGCTCCTGCCCAATACCGCGGGCTGCCACTCGGTGAAGGAGGCCGTCACCACCGCCCATATGGCGCGGGAGGTCTTTGGCACCGACTGGATCAAGCTGGAGGTGATCGGCCATCCCGACACACTGCAACCCGATCCCTTTGGGCTGGTGGAGGCCGCCCGCATCCTGACCGGCGACGGCTTCAGGGTGTTCCCCTACACGACGGAGGACGGCGTGCTGGCGGGCCGTCTGCTGGAGGCGGGCTGCGAGGTGCTGATGCCGTGGGGGGCGCCCATCGGCACGGGGCGCGGCCTCTCCAATCCCTATGGGCTTCGCACGCTGCGCGCGCAGTTCCCCGACGTGCCCATGGTGATCGACGCGGGTCTCGGCCTGCCCAGCCATGCGGCACAGGCGATGGAGATGGGGTTCGACGCCGTGCTGCTGAACACCGCCGTCGCCAAGGCCGGTGATCCGGCCGCGATGGCGGAGGGGTTCGCCCGCGCGCTGGAGGCCGGACGACTGGCGTTCGAGGCCGATCCGATGGACCCCCGCGATATGGCGGCCCCCTCAACCCCCGTCATCGGAATGGCGGTGCTGGCATGAAGCTGGACAGGTTCTATCCGATCTTCGACCATCCCGACTGGCTCCGCCGGGCGCTGCCGCTTGGCGTGCGTTTCGTCCAGCTCCGGGTGAAGGACCGGCCGGAGACGGAGACGCGCGCCATGATCGCGAAGGCGCAGGCGCTCTGCCGTGCGGCGGGGGCGGTGCTGGTCGTCAACGATCATTGGCGGCTGGCGATCGACGCGGGCTGCGACTGGGTGCATCTCGGGCAGGAGGATCTCGACACGGCCGATATCGCCGCGATCCGGCGCGCGGGGCTGCGGCTCGGCCTGTCCACCCATGACGAGGCGGAGCTGGAACGCGCGCTGTGCCATGCGCCGGATTACGTGGCGCTGGGGCCGGTCTGGCCCACGATCCTCAAGAAGATGAAATGGCATGAGCAGGGGCTGGACAGGGTGCGGGACTGGAAGGCGCGGGTCGGTCCGATCCCGCTCGTCGCCATCGGCGGGCTGTCGGTGGAGCGCGCGCCGCTGGCTTTTGCCGCCGGGGCGGATGTCGTCTCCGTCGTCACGGACATCACCCTGAACCCGGAGCCGGAGGCCCGGATCCGGGCGTGGATGGAGGCGACGCGATGAACCGCTATGCCCGCCAGATCGCCGTGCCGGGCTTCGGTGCCACGGCGCAGGAGCGGCTGGGCCGTGCCACGGCGCTGGTGGTGGGCGCGGGCGGGCTGGCCGCGCCGGTGCTGCAATACCTCGCCGGGGCGGGTGTGGGGAGACTCCGCATCGTCGATCCCGACCGGGTGGAGGAGAGCAACCTTCACCGCCAGACCCTGTTCCGCCATGCCGATATCGGACACCCCAAGGCAGAGGCCGCCGCCCGCGCCCTCGGCGACCTGAACCCGGAGACGGCGGTGGAACCGGTCGCCGCGGCGCTGGACCCGGGCAACGTCGATGCGCTCGTTTCGGGCGTCGATGTGGTGCTGGATTGCGCCGACAGTTTCGCCGTCTCCTACATCCTCTCGGACGTCTGTCTTTCTGCGGGCATGCCCCTCGTCAGCGCCTCCGTCATCGGGACGGAGGGCTATGCGGGTGCGTTCTGCGGTGGTGCTCCCAGCCTGCGCGCGGTCTTTCCCGAGTTGCCGCCCCGGCTTGGCTCCTGTGCGGACGACGGGGTTCTGGGGCCTGTGGTGGGCGTGGTGGGCGCCATGCAGGCGCAGATGGCGCTGACACTATTGGCAGGGATGAAGCCCGCACCTCTGGGCCGTATCGTCAGCTACGACGGGAGGACGCAGCGGCTCGGCGGGTTCTCCTTCCTCGGTGCAGAGGAGGTTTCCGGCCCAAGGTTCGTTCACTCAGATGATATAAAAATCAACGACTTCACCGTTGACCTTCGCGCAGAAAATGAGGGGAAGATCATCTGCGCCGAAGCGCTGCGCCTGACGGCTGCGGATTTCGTCGCCGGTGGGCCGCTGCCACAGGAAGGGCAGCGCGCCGTGCTCTGCTGCCGCTCAGGCCAAAGGGCTTGGGTCGCGGCGGAAAGGCTCGCCACGCTTTGGCCCGGTGAAATCGTACTTGTCGCCCTTGGCGATCATAGGGAGCAACCATGAAACACCTCATGCTCACCGCCTGTCTTGCAGCCCAACCCGCGCTGGCGGCGGACCGGCTTACCGTCATGCTCGACTGGTTCGTGAACCCGGATCACGGCCCGCTCATCATCGCGGAGAAAAAGGGCTATTTCGCTGCACACGACTTGGAGGTGGAGATCGTGGCCCCCGCGGACCCGGCAGATCCTCCCAAGATGGCGGCCGCAGGGCGTGCGGATATCGCTGTTTCCTATCAGCCGCAGCTTCATCTGCAGGTGGCGGAGGGTGTGCCGCTCCGCCGGGTGGGAACGCTGATCGCCACCCCCCTCAACTGCCTGCTCGTTCGGGCCGACGGGCCTGTCAGGGATCTGTCAGACCTGAAGGGGCGCAAGGTGGGTTTCTCCGTCGCGGGGGTGGAGGAGGCGCTCCTCGGGGCGATGCTCGGCAGCGTCGGGATGACGAGCGCCGACGTGGAGCTGGTCAATGTGAACTGGTCGCTGTCCCCCGCACTGCTGTCGGGGCAGGTGGATGCCGTCATGGGCGCGTTCCGCAACTTCGAGCTGAACCAGATGGCCCTCAATGGGGTGGAGGGGCGGTGCTTCTATCCGGAGGAGCACGGCGTTCCCCCCTATGATGAGCTGATCTATGTCGCGAAGCTTGATGCGGATGCAGAGAAGATTTCCCGCTTCCTTGCCGCGACGGAGGAAGCGGTGCAATACATCATCAACCACCCGCAGGAAAGCTGGGAGATATTCGCGTCTTACGCGCCGGAGCTGAATGACGATCTGAACCGTATGGCATGGCGCGACACCCTTCCCCGGTTCGCCCACAGCCCAGCGGCGTTGGATCATGGAAGATACGCCCGGCTCGAGGCATTCCTTGCCGCTTCCGGCCTGTCGGACGGCAAGGCGAGCGTGAGGGATCTGGCAATTGACGTCGATCTGTCCCAATGAGTTACGGTAATATATTCATGTGCCTCCGCAGCGCGACTGGCGGGGCTTGGTCGGACTATGTCAGCCACCCCTTCGTCACCTCGCTCGGAGACGGCAGCCTGCCGCGAACGGCCTTTATGGGCTATCTGGTGCAGGACTACCTGTTCCTCCGCCATTTTTCTCGCGCTTGGGCGCTGGCCGTGACCAAGGCCGAAACACTGGAGGAGATGCGCCACGCCGCCTCCGCCGTGAATGCGCTGCTGAATGACGAGATGGCGCTGCATGTCCAGCTCTGCGCCCGCGCGGGGATCAGCGAGGGCGCTCTGGAACGCGCGGAGGAGCGGCTGGAAACGCTCGCCTATACGCGCTTCGTCATGGATGCGGGGCATGCGGGGGACTTCCTCGACCTGCTGGTGGCGCTGGCGCCCTGCGTCATGGGCTATGGGGAGATCGGCCTGCGCCTCCGCGCGCGCGGCACGGGAGGCCCCTATGCGGAGTGGATCGAAACCTATGGCGGCGATGCCTATCAGGCGCTCTGCCGCGACGTTGGCGGTCTGATGGACAAAGCGGGCGCGCGGCGGATCGGCACGTTCGTAGAGGACAGCCCCCGCTGGCCCTCGCTCGCCGGGCGGTTCCGCATCGCGACGGTGCTGGAGACGCGGTTCTGGGACATGGGCCTTGCGATGGGGGCCACAGCCACCCCGGCAGAGGCATGAGGCCGGGCCTGCGGCTTGCCGGCAGCGTGCATTCCGGTGCGGCAACGCTGCTTCGCCCGGTTGCCCTGACGGTGCCGGGCGGGCGCTGGACCTGCCTGCTCGGCCCCTCGGGCGTGGGAAAGTCCACCGTGCTGCACTGCTTTTCCGGCCTCGATCCCGGTCTGCGGCTTCGGGGGGAGGCGCAGGCGGAGGATGGCGGGAGCCTTGCCGGTCGTGTGGCGCTCATGGCGCAGGCGGACATGCTCGCCCCATGGCTCACGCTGCTCGACAATGTGATGCTCGGGGCGCGGCTTCGGGGGGAGCGGGCGGAGCCGGAGCGGGCGCGTAGCCTGCTGGGCGCCGTGGGACTGGCGGCAGAGGCTGAGCGGAAACCCCATGCCCTTTCCGGCGGGCAGCGGCAGAGGGCGTCTCTGGCCCGCACTCTCTATGAGGATCGTCCGGTGATCCTGCTCGACGAGCCGTTTTCTGCGCTGGACGTGGGCAACCGGGCGCGCATGCAGGCCCTGGCGGTGGAAGCGCTGAAGGGACGCACGGTGCTGCATGTCACCCATGACCCCGCAGAGGCCGCGCGGCTGGGGGAGCATCTGCTGCTCCTCACCGCCGATGGTCTGTGCGCCCTGTCGCCGCCGGAAGGGGCGATCCCCCGGCCACCAGACTGCCCCCGGACTCTGGCGGCCACGGGGGAACTGACCCGCCGGTTGATGGAGGTCGCATGATCCGCTGGCTCGCACCCGTCGCCGCGATCCTGTTGCTGTGGCAGGGGGTGGTGGGCTTCACGGGTCTTCCGCCCTACATCCTGCCCGCGCCGCTTCGCGTAACCGCGGCGATCAGGGACAATGCCGGGCTGCTGGCCAGCCATGCCATCGTCACGCTGGGCGAGATTGCGGTGGCACTGGTGTTGGGGGCGCTTCTTGGCGCGGCGACGGCGGTGGCGCTGGCGCTCTCACCGCCCCTCAGGCGGGTTGCGGAGCCGCTGCTGGTGCTGAGTCAGGCGATACCGGTCTTTGCCCTCGCGCCGATCTTCACGCTCTGGTTCGGCTACGGCATGGAGTCGAAGATCGCCGTGGCGCTGATCGTGGTCTACTTCCCCGTGACGGCGAGCTTTCTGGATGCGCTCCTGCGCACACCGCCGACCCTTGTGCGCCTGGCGGGCGTGATGCAGGCACGGCGCTGGACGATGATGTGGCATGTGCAGATCCCCGCAGCCCTTCCCGGCCTGCTTTCGGGTTTGAAGATCGCCGCGGTCTATGCCCCGATCGGAGCGGTGATCGGGGAATGGGTCGGCGCTTCACGCGGGCTCGGTTATCTGATGCTGCTGGCCAACGGGCGGGCGCGCACTGATCTGATGTTCGCGGCGGTGCTGCTGATCGCCGTCATCGCCGTGGGATTGCACCTCGCCACCGGCTGGGCGGCAAGGCGCATGATGGAGTGGCAGGAGCGTTAGATCCCCGCCGCGATCCCGGCTTCCGTGTCCGCGGTGGCCTCCGGCGCGGCGACGGAGAGGTCATTGGCGGGCGGCGTGGGAAGGGGGGTGCCGGGCGGAACAGTGCCTAGCCCGAACTGATCCCGGCGCAGCACGATGACCTTGGCCCCCGTTTCCACCCGGTCGTAGAGGTCACGCGAGTCCTGATTGTAAAGCCGGATGCAGCCAGAGCTGTCAGCCGTCCCGATCGTCCAGGGATAGGGTGTGCCGTGGATGCGGTAGAGCGTGTCGCGCCCGTTGCGGTAGAGATAAAGCGCCCGAGCGCCCAGCGGGTTATCCAGCCCGCCCTCCATGCCGCCACGGAGCGGCTCATAGACCTCCGGCTCACGTTTGATCATGTTGGCCGTGGGCGTCCAGCGGGGCCATTCGCGCTTCATCGGGATATAGGCGGTGCCGGCAAAACCGCGCCCTTCCTTGCCGACGGCGGCGGTGTAGCGGATCGCCCGATTATTCCCGAGGATATAGTAGACGTAACGGGCCCACGGATCGACGATGATCGTGCCGGGCTTCTCGTCAGACCAGTAATCCACCTCGCGGCGCACCTTGTCGTCGGAGAGCCAGGCGGGGTTGACAGCGGGGATGGTCATGTCGCCGTCCGGCTGGGCGGCATACATGGCGACGGTCTGTTCGCTGACGTAGTGGACCGGTCGCGACGCCTGCTGCGCCCCTCCGCCGCAACCGGCGAGCAGAAGGGAGACGAGGATCAGCGAAACGGGGGAGGTGAGCCTTGATCGGGAGCGTTGCGGGGCGGAGGGTCGGCTTTTCTGCTGCGGTGTCATCCGGTAACCGTTCATGGAGGTTTGAGGCCAAGCTAGCGCAAGCGGCACCGATTTCCCGAAAGGAGACAAAAGAAGGGCGGAGCGATGCAGGTGGGCCACTAACGGGGTGCTGTAAAGTTCCCCTGGGTCTGGGCGGGAGCGGACATCGTCGGTAATCTGGGGAAATCCAGTCCGAAATCCACGGATTTCTGGCAGTTCCGGGGCCGATTTCCGATTTCCAGAGCAAGGACAGGACAGGTCAGAGCTTTTTCAGCAGCCTGCTGAACCTGCCAGAGGATGCCCAGGGGAGTGCCGGTCGCGCGGGAAGACGCAACCGGCAGGTCGTCATTGGCCGCGCAGACGGCGTTGTTGGCCCATCGCGCGGATCAGGCTGGCCCGGGCGATCCATGGGCGGGAGGTCCAGTCGTCGATCTCGGCGGGTTCCGCTGTCGGGCAGCATTCGATCCGCCCGGTACCGGGGTCGATGCGCCAGACAGGGACATGCGCATCCGGCCGGGCCTCCGGCTGGATATGATCGCCCTGGCGAGAGGTGAAAAGGGTAAGGCAACGGGCAATGATGCCGTTCCGCGCGGGGATGGCGTGGGTCATGGCTCTCTCCTCGATGGGCCGCGCGGGCCGTCGGGAGAGCCTTTGTCAGGCCCGGTCCGAAAGCCGTTGCGGCAGGGGTCTTCGACTGCTGTCGCTGGACATCTGGTTTACCTGTGTGGAACTCCGGTCGGACTCGCCGCTCGGATGGGTGACATGTAACAGCACGGGTCGGGTTTTTCCAGCCCCGACCCGGCGCGTTCACGCAGGTGTTTCAGCCTGGGATGGACTTCACCGCAGTCTCCAGCAACCCGCCGAATTCGCCGGAGAACGCCTCTGGCGTCCACTCCTCCAGTGTGCCCGCCACATGGACCGCCCCGATGGGCCGCCGCGCCGTATCGAGCACCGCTGCGCCAAGCGCGATCTCGTGGCGAAGAAGCTGGCCGACCATCATCGCATGGCCCCGCGACCGTGCCGCATTCACCGCCTCCATCACCTCGGCAAGCGCGGTGACGGTGGTGGCGGTGAAGGGTGTGAGGTCGGATCGCGCGACGATCTCCGCGATTTCGTCATCCTTCAGATGCGCGAGAATGGCGACGCCGCCTGCCGTGCAATAGACGGGCACCGTGTTGCCGGTGAGTGTCGCGGTGAAAATCTCGTGCTTCGAAGGCATCCTGAGTGCGTAGATCAGCCGCGTGTCGTCCCAGAAGGACATGTCGACCCGCTCCCGCGTACGCCGTCGAAGCTCCAGAAGCACTGGTGTCGCCCGCTGGCAGACCGGGTCCAGCCGGAGCGCGGAATGCGCCATGGTCAGCACCCGCTTGCCCGGAAGATAGCCTTTATCCTCCCGATCGCGCACGATCATGCCCATCGACACGAGCGTGTGGACCATGCGTTGCGCCGCGCTCCTGTCAAGGCTGGAAAGCGTCGCTATTTCTTCCAAGGTCAATGGCTTACGGGCCATTTCGAACACGGTGAGGACGGAGATCGCCCGTGCCGCTGCCCGCACGAACAGTGGGTCTTCTGCCTCATTCCGTGCCGTTGCTGGATCGAAATTAGGCACGCCAATCAAGTCGCGGAACATTCAACCTCCCTGAGGTCACAAACTCGGTTGACAGCGCGTCGGGTCTGCGTAAGCTGAATTTCAATAAACAAGTATCGCCTGTCAATACAGGTGGACACCATCAGGGAATATCTCCGTTGCAACGACGTGTGGCCTTTGCGGGCTTTCTGCACGAGACGAATACGTTTGCCTCCGCTCCGGCGGACATGGCGGCCTTCCGGCAGGGGGGCGGGTATATCCCCTTGACCCGTGGCGCGGCGCTGCGGGAGGCGATCCGGGGGGTGAACCTTGGCATGGCAGGCGCCTTCGATCATGCGGAGGCCGCCGGCTGGGACGTGGCGCCCATCCTCTGGGCCGGTGCAATACCGTCGGCTCCGGTGACGGGGGCCGCCTATGAGGCGATCGTAGACGAGATTCTGGCCGGGCTGCGGGCTGCCGCACCCTTTGACGCCATCTTCCTCGACCTGCACGGCGCGATGGTGGCCGACGACGTGGACGACGGGGAGGGGGAGCTTCTGCTGCGCATCCGTGCCGACTTCCCCGATCACCCCATCGCCTGCGCGCTCGATCTGCATGGCAACATCACGCCGCGCATGTATCAGCTCGCCGATGTGCTGGTCGGCTTCCGCACTTATCCGCATGTGGACATGGCCGAAACCGGTCGGCGTGCCGCCGAAGCGCTGGACGGGCTGATGGATGCGCCGCAGGGCTGGTCGCGGGCGATGCGGCGGGGCGATTACCTGATCCCGATAAGCTGGCAATGCACGGGGATGGAACCGGCGCGGAGCCTTTATGCGCTGACCCGTGACCTGCCCGAAGGCGTGGCGAGCGCATCGGTCTTCCTTGGTTTCCCGGCGGCGGATTTCCCGGATTGCGGCCCTGCGGTCTTTGCCTACGGTCCGGATGCGACGGCGGTCGCGACCCATGCCGATCGCCTTGCCGCCGCGTTGGCGGAGCGGGAAGGGGCCTTTGCGGGGGAGGCTTTCTCACCCGAGGAGGCAGTGCGGGAGGCGATGCGTCTCGCCGCGGGCGGGGCGGGCCCCGTGGTCATCGCGGATACGCAGGACAATCCCGGCGCGGGCGGCTCCTCCGACACCACGGGGATGCTTCGCGCGCTTGTCTCCTGCGGGGCGGAGGGCGCGGCGCTCGGCAATTTCCACGATCCGGAGGCGGCGCGCGCGGCCCATGCCGCGGGCGTCGGTGCGGAGATCGAGATCCCCCTCGGCGGGCGGTCCGGGCTGAAGGATGACGCACCTTTCCATGCGCGGTTCCGCGTGGCCGCGCTGTCCGACGGCCGCGTCCATGCAACCGGTCCATATTATGGCGGTACGATGATCGACATGGGGCCGTCCGCTGCGTTGGAGATCGGCGGCGTGACGGTGGTCGTCACCAGCCACATAGCGCAGATGGCCGACCGCAACTTCTACCGCATGGTGGGAGTGGAGCCGGAGGCGCAGCGCATTCTGGTCAACAAGAGTTCCGTGCACTTCCGGGCGGATTTCGAGCCGATCGCGCAGGCGATCCTGGTTGCGACAGCGCCCGGCGCGATGCCGCTCTGCCCCTCCGCCCTGCCGTGGACGCGCCTGCGCCCCGGCATCAGGCTCCGCCCGAACGGCCCCGCCTTCGGCGCGGCCTGAACCCGTCATAAAAACGAACCGACAGAGAGGAACGACATGAGCTATCTTCCGCGATACATGGCCAAGGCCGGTCTTGCCGCCTCCTTCCTCGCGCTGGCTGCGGGGGGGGCGCTGGCGGAAACCACGCTGACCGTGGTCATGCATTCCGACCTGCGCGTGCTGGACCCGGTCATCACCACGGCACATATCACCCGCGATCATGCCTACATGATCTACGACGTGCTGGTCGCGGAGGACGAGAACTTCCAGATCCGGCCGCAGATGGCGGATGTCGCCGCCTCCGACGACGGGCTGACCTATACGTTCACGCTGCGCGACGGGCTGAAATTCCACGATGGCGCACCGGTGACGGCGGAGGATGTGGTCGCTTCGCTCACCCGCTGGTCCAAGAGGGACGCGGGCGGCCAGCTCATCATGGATGTGACGGATTCGCTGACGGCGAAGGACGACAAGACCGTCGTCTGGACGCTCAAGGAACCCTTCGGCCCGTTCCTTGCCACCATCGGCAAGCAATCGGCCCTGCCGCCCTTCATCATGCCCAAGCGCATCGCGGAGACCCCGGCGAACGAGGCGATCAAGGAGCATATCGGCTCCGGCCCGTTCAAGTTCGTGCCCGAGGAGTTCCAGCCCGGCGTGGGGGTGAGCTATGTCAGGAACGAGGATTACGTTCCGCGTGACGAACCTCCCTCCGGCTATGCGGGCGGCAAGGTCGTCAATGTGGACAAGGTCCGCTGGCTCACCATGTCGGACAGCCAGACGGCGGTGAATGCGCTGCAATCGGGCGATATCGACTATATCGAATCCATGCCCGCCGACCTGATCCCGCTGCTGGACGGTGATGACACGGTGGTGGTGGAGAAGCGCTCGCCCTACGGGATGCAGACCATGGGCCGCGTGAACTTCAAGCATCCGCCCTTCGACAATCCCGACATCCGCCGGGCGGCGCTTATGGCGCTGTCGCAGGAGCCGGTGCTGGCCGCGCTGACCGGCTCGCCGGACTACTACAAGGTCTGCGGCGCGATCTTCGGCTGCGACACGCCGCTGGCCGACGATACCGGCTCGGCCACGCTGACGGGCGCGGGCGATCCCGCGGGGGCAAAGGCGCTGCTGGAGAAGGCCGGTTATGATGGCACGCCCATCGTGCTGATGCAGCCGACGGACAGCCCGACGCTCCGCGCGCAGCCGGTCGTCGCGGCCCAGCAGCTTCGCGCCGCGGGCTTCAACGTGGACATGCAGCCGATGGACTGGCAGACGCTGGTCACGCGCCGCGCCTCCATGGAACCGCCCGCGAACGGCGGCTGGAACATCTTCTTCACCAACTGGATGCTGGCGGAGATCGCTTCTCCGACGATTTCCCCCATGCTGAACGGTCGGGGGGATGCGGGCTGGTTCGGCTGGCCGGAGGATGCGGAGCTGGAAGCGCTGAAAAAGAGCTTCATCGCCGCCACCACGCCCGAAGCGCAGAAGGAAGCGGCGCATAAGATGCAGGCCCATACGCTCGATCAGGTGATCTACATCCCGCTCGGCGAATACAACTTCCCGCAGGCCCGCCGCACGGTGGTGGAGAACATGCTGCCCAACCAGGTGCCGGTGTTCTGGAACATCACCAAAGCCGAAGACTGATGCCAGCCCTTGCGCCCGCCCCCTCCCGGCGGGCGCACTCCTTCCATCCCCCCGGAGAGATGTGATGCTCGCCTACACGTTGAAACGCATCCTGTCGGTTGTCCCGGTCCTCGTTCTCGTCTCCCTGTTCGTCTTCTTTCTCCTGCGTCTGACCCCCGGTGACCCGGCGGCGATCATCGCGGGCGACGCGGCGACGCCCGAGCAGCTCGAACGGATCCGGGAGGCGATGGGCCTGAACGAACCCGTCGTGACGCAGTATTTCCGTTGGATCGGCAAGCTGCTGCGCGGGGATTTCGGCACGTCGCTGATCTCCAACGTGCCGGTGCTGGAGCTGGTGGGCCAGCGCGTCTGGCCCTCCATCGCGCTGGCGCTGCTGACCATCGTCATCGCGGTCTGCGCCGCGATCCCGATGGGTGTCCTTGCCGCGTGGAAGCACAAGAGCTGGATCGATTATCTGGTGATGTCGTTCTCCGTGCTGGGCTTTTCCGTGCCGGTCTTCCTTGTGGGATACGTGCTTCTGCTGATCTTTTCGGTCTGGCTGGGATGGCTGCCGCCGCAGGGATACAAGCCGCTCTCCGCAGGGCTCTGGCCATTCCTTGAGCGTGCGATCCTGCCTGCGCTGACGCTCGCCTCCATCTACATCGCGCTCATCGCCCGGATGACGCGGGCCGCCATGCTCGACGTGCTGAATGAGGATTATATCCGCACCGCCCGCGCCAAGGGGGTGGGAGACAGGCGGCTTCTCTTCGTCCACGCGCTGAAGAACGCCGCCGTGCCGATCGCCACCATCGTCGGCACTGGTTTCGCTCTGCTGATCTCCGGCGTCGTGGTGACGGAGACGATCTTCAACATCCCCGGCATCGGGCGGCTGACGGTCGATGCGGTGCTCGCCCGCGACTACCCGGTGATCCAGGCGATGATTCTTCTGACGGCGACGCTCTACGTCTTCGTCAACCTGCTGATCGACCTGTCCTATTCGCTGTTCGACCCGAGGATACGCTACTGATGGAAGCCAACCGTTCCCTCGTGGAGAAGCCGCTCGCGCTCCGGCTTCTGTCCTTCTCCTCGCCCGCGAAAAGCGGCTGGGGGCCGTTCATCGCGCTGCTCCTTCTGGCGGCGGTGTTGCTGCTGACGATCTTCTCCCCCTGGATCGCCACGCATGATCCGCTGGCGATGGACCCGCTGAACCGTCTGAAACCCCCGTCGGAGGCGCATCTGCTCGGCACCGACAACTTCGGGCGGGACCTGTTCTCGCGCATGATCCTCGGCGGGCGGATCTCGCTGCTCATCGGCATCTGCACGGCGGTGGTCGCCATCACGATCGGTGTGCTGATCGGGCTGGTGGCCGGGTTCTTCCGGCTGGCGGATTCGATCATCATGCGGGCCATGGATGCACTGATGGCCATGCCGTCGATCCTGATCGCCATCGCGCTCGTGGCGCTGAACGGGCCGTCCATCGGCTCCGTCATCGCGGCGATCACCATACCGGAGGTGCCGCGCGTCGTCCGCCTCGTCCGCTCCGTCATCCTTTCGGCCCGGGAGGAGCCTTATGTGGAGGCTGCAACCGCGCTCGGCTCTTCCACGGGCAAGATCCTGTTTCAGCATCTGCTGCCCAACACCATGGCGCCGATGATCGTACAGGGCACCTATATCGTCGCTTCCGCCATTCTGACGGAGGCGCTGCTTTCCTTCCTTGGCGCGGGGATCAGCACGGAGATACCCACCTGGGGCAACATCATGGCGGAGGGGCGGCAGTATTTCCGCATCAGCCCCGCCATCGTGCTCTGGCCCGGCCTGCTGCTGACGATCTGCGTGCTATCCATCAACCTGATCGGGGATGCCGCGCGCGACGCGCTCGACCCCCGCATGAAGAAACGGGAGGCCTGAGATGCAGCTTCGCGACAGGGATTTCTCGGCCGAACCCGTGGTTCTCGACATCGAGGGGCTGGTGGTGGAGGTGGCGGGCGGCCAGCCCATCCCGGTGCTGAAGGGCGTGAGCTTCGACATCCGCCGGGGCGAGACGGTCTGCCTCGTGGGGGAGTCGGGTTCGGGCAAGTCCGTCACCTCGCTCACTGCCATGGGCCTGCTACCGAAGGATGCGCTGAAGGTGGCGGGGGGCTCCATCCGGCTGAACGGGACGGATCTCCTCGCGCTGTCGCCTGCGCAGATGAAGCGGATGCGGGCGGCGAGCCTCGCCATGATCTTTCAGGAGCCGATGACGGCGCTGAACCCGGTGATGAAGGTCGGCGCGCAGATCATGGAGGTGTTGGACCTCCACACCCGTCTGCCCGCGGCGGAGAAGAAGGCCCGTGTCATCGACATCATGGAGCAGGTTCATCTGCCCGACGTGCCCCGCATCTTCGAAAGCTATCCCCACCAGCTTTCCGGGGGCCAGCGGCAGCGGATCATGATCGCCATGGCGCTGATCCTGGAGCCGGCACTGCTGATCGCGGACGAACCCACCACCGCTCTCGACGTGACGACGCAGAAGCAGATCCTCTCGCTCATCGCCGAGCTGCAGGAGAAGCATGGCACGGCGGTCCTGTTCATCACGCATGACATGGGTGTGGTGGCGGAGATCGCCGACCGGGTCTGTGTCATGCGGCATGGCGAGATACTGGAACAGGGCGGCATCCGGCAGGTGCTGGAGGCCCCGCGCCATCCCTATACGAAAAGCCTGCTCGCCGCGGTGCCGAGCCTCGTCCCGCGAGAGCAGCGACCGGAGGCCGCGACCGCGCCGGTGATCCAGACCAAAGCGCTCGGCATGACCTACCGTTCCGGCGGGTTCCTGAGCCGCAAGACGGAGGTCCACGCCTCCCACGGCGTGACCTTCTCGCTCACCCGCGGGCGGACGCTGGGGATCGTTGGGGAGTCGGGATCGGGCAAGACGACGGTCGCGCGCTCCATCATGCGGCTCATCGAACCGACGGAGGGGGAAATCCTGCTCGACGGGACGGATATCGCCCATCTGACCACGGCGGGCATGAAGCCGCAGCGGCGAAAGCTGCAGGTGGTGTTTCAGGATCCGTTCCGCTCCCTCAACCCGCGCTGGACCATCGCGCGGTCGCTTACGGAGGGGCCGCTGAACTACGGCACCCCCTATGAGGAGGCGATCGCGGAGGCGAAGCGGCTGCTGAAGATCGTGTCGCTGCCGGAGGATGCGCTCCGCCGCTACCCGCACCAGTTCTCCGGCGGTCAGCGCCAGCGTCTTGCCATCGCACGGGCGGTGATGCTGAAGCCCGACGTTCTGGTAGCGGATGAAGCAGTCTCGGCCCTCGACGTCAGCGTGCAGGCGCAGGTGCTGGAGCTGCTGGCGGAACTGCAGCGCCAGACCGGCATCGCCATCATCTTCATCACCCATGACCTGCGCGTCGCTGCCCAGATCTGCGACGAGGTGCTGGTGATGCAGCGTGGCAAGGTCGTCGAGCAAGGCCCCGCCGCCGAGGTGCTGCGCGCGCCGAAGAATGACTACACCCGGTCACTGATAGACGCGGCGCCGGGACGCTTCTGGGATTTCGCGGCCGGAGGGCCGCTCGTCGCCTGATCGGGAGAGAGACATGGCACTCATCAAGTTCATCGAGGACAAGGCCCCGGAGATGCGCAAGATCTTCGAGGATCTGCATACCAACCCGGAAATCGGCTTCGAGGAGAACCGGACCGCCGCCATCGTGGAGAAATGCCTGACCGACTGGGGTTTCGACGAGGTTCATGCCGGCGTCGGCACGACGGGCGTCGTCGGCATCCTGCGCGGCAAGGGGCAGGGCAACCGCCGCATCGGGCTGCGCGCCGACATGGACGCGCTGCCGATCACCGAGACGACGGGCCTCGGTTATGCCTCTGCTCATGCGGGCAAGATGCACGCCTGCGGCCACGACGGGCACACCACGATGCTGCTCGGTGCCGCGCAATACCTTGCCGCGACGCGGGATTTCGACGGCACGGCGGTGATGATCTTCCAACCGGCGGAGGAAGGTCTGGGCGGGGCGCGGCGGATGCTGGCGGAGGGGCTGTTCGAGCGCTTCCCGTGCGACGAGATCTACGGAATGCACAACCAGCCGATGTCGAAGCTCGGCCGTGCGCGCATCCGCAAGGGCGCGATGATGGCGGGCGCGTCCTTCTTCGACATCACGCTGACCGGCAAGGGCAGCCACGCCGCGCAGCCCCACAACTCCCGCGACGTCCTGGTGATCGGGGCGGAGCTTGTGGGCCTGCTCCAGACGATCGTGTCGCGGAACGTGAACCCGGTGCAGCCCTGCGTCCTGTCCTGCACCCAGTTCCACACCGGGTCGGCCTACAACATCGTGCCGGAGACCGCGACGATCACCGGAACGGTGCGCTACTTCGACCGCGACGTGATCACACTCGTGGAGACGCGGATGGGAGAGCTCTGCGCGGGCCTTGCCGCCGCCCACGGGATCGAGATCCGGCTCGACATGCGCAACGTGTTCGACGTGCTGGTGAACGAGCCCGAGCTGGCGGACGACTACGTTGCCGCGGCGGCGGAGGTGCTTGGTGCGGAGAATGTCTCGGACGACGGGCCGATGGTCATGGGGAGCGAGGATTTCGCCGACATGCTGGGTCAGGTGCCCGGTGCCTATATCAACGTGATGCACGGGGGGGAGCAGCCGCTGCACAACCCGGGCTTCGTGCTGGACCCGGCGACGCTGCCCATCGGCTCCTCCATCTACGCGAAAATCGTCGAGCGGCGGATGCCGCTGACCAAAGAGGCCGCGTGATGGCCCTGGACCGCACGAAACCCGCCTCGTTCCTCGACCTCGCCTTCGACAGCGAGGACATGATCCGCCGCCTGCGCCCGTGGATCGAGACCGAAAGCCCGACCTTCGACGCGGAGGCCGTGGCGCGCATGGTCGATGTGGTTGCCTATGACGCCGCCGCCGCAGGTGCCAGCCTTGAGGTGATCCCGGGGCGGATGGGGTGCGGCCCCTCGCTCCGCGCCAGGTTCCCCCATGCGGATCAGGGAAAGCCCGGTATCCTCGTGTCCGGGCATCTGGACACGGTTCATCCCGTGGGGACGCTCGCGCAGAACCCCTGGCGGCGGGAGGAGGGGCGCATCTACGGCCCCGGCATCCAGGACATGAAGGGCGGCAATTTCGTGGCGCTGGAGGCCATGCGCCAGATCATGCGCGCGGGGATGCACACGCGCCTCCCCGTGACCTTCCTGCTGACGCCGGATGAGGAAATCGGCACCCCCGCCACGCGCGACCTGATCGAACAGGAGGCGCTGATGAACAAATACGTCATCGTGCCGGAACCTGCGCACAGGGACAACGGCTGCGTCATCGGTCGCTATGCCATCGCGCGGTTCAACCTGGAGACGCGGGGCGTGCCCTCACATGCGGGCTGGGCGCTGAAGGACGGCCGGTCGGCCATCGCGCTGATGGCGCGGAAGCTTCTGGAGGTGGAAGCGATGACGACGGAGGACTGCACCTTCTCCGTCGGTGTCATCCATGCGGGACAGTGGGTGAACTGCGTTTCCTCCACCTGCTTCGCAGAGGCGCTCTCCATGGCCAAGACGGACGCGGATCTGGAAGCCGGCGTGGCGAAGATGCTGGGGCTTTCCACCAGCGTCAACGATGTGGAGTTCGTCGTCACCCGTGGCGTGACGCGGCCTGTCTGGAAGCCCGGCCAGCCGCAGGACATGGCGCTGTTCGACGTGGCGAAGGGCATTGCCGGGCGCATCGGCTTCGAGCTGACGCATGAACCCTCGGGCGGCGGGTCGGACGGCAACTTCACCGGCGCGCTGGGGATCCCGACGATCGATTCCACCGGGGTCCGGGGGGCGGGGCTGCACACGCTGAACGAACACATCCTTGAGGACAGCCTCGTGGAGCGGGCGCAGTTCCATGCCGGTCTGTTCCTCGAACTCGCCTGAGTCAGCGCGGGCTGCTGAACGAGTTCAGAAGGCAGCCGGGAATGACCCGAAATGTGTGGTTTCCCGGCTGAACTTCCTCAGCTTGCGAAGGATCCCCGCTCCAACGCGGAGCTGAAGGTCTTGTTCAACGACCTGCTCGCAGCGCCCCTTCCGGGGCGCGCCGTTTCCCCCCATCCGCCGTGTGACCCATGCCAGAAGACACCACCCATCGCCTCTCCGGCCTGACCGGAGAGGTCGAGATCCGCATCGACCGCTGGGGTATCGCCCATATCCGGGCCGGAACGCAGGACGATCTGTTCTTCGCGCAGGGCTGGAACGCCGCGCGTGACCGGCTGTGGCAGATCGACCTTGCGCGCAAGCGCGGGCTCGGCCTGCTGGCGGGGGATTTCGGCCCAGGCTATCTGGAGCAGGACCGCGCCTCCCGTCTGCTGCTCTACCGGGGTGACATGGCGGCGGAATGGGCGGCCTACAGCCCTGACGCAGAGGCCATCTGCATGGCCTTCGCGGCGGGCATCAACATCTACGTGGATGGCGTGCTGGCGGGCGATCTGCCGCTGCCGCCGGAATTCGCGCTTCTGGGCAATATTCCCTCCCGCTGGACGGCCGAGGATGTCGTCCGGGTGCGCAGCCACTCGCTGACCCGCAACGCGACGTCCGAGGTGTTGCGCGCGCGGGTGATGGCGCTGGCGGGGGTGGAGAAGGGCGCCTGGCTCGACCTGCTGCGCAAGGAACTGGAGCCGCGGGTGGTGCCGGAGCCGGCGGTGGACCTATCGCTCATCTCCGCCCGGGTGATCCGCGATTTCCTGCTGGGGGTCAGCCCCGTCAGCTTCTCGCCCGAGCGGCTCGCCGCCACGCTGGCGGAGGCGCCGCTCTGGACCCAGCCGACCCCGCTCGGCGAGATCGACCGTATCGCATCCGCCGAAGGTTCCAACAACTGGGCGATTTCCGGGGCGCGGACGGCGACGGGGCGGCCGATCCTATGCCTCGATCCGCACCGCACGCATACGCTGCCCTCCGTGCGCTACATCGTGCATCTGACCATGCCGGGCTTCGACGTGATCGGCGCGGGCGAGGCGATGGTGCCCGGCATTTCCATGGGCCACAACGGCACCGCTGCCTTCGGTCTGACCATCTATGGCCACGATCAGGAAGACCTCTGCGTCGTTGACCTGCATCCCGACGACCCGCTGCTCTATCGCTACGGCGACGGGTGGGAGCGGATGCGCTGCGTGGAGGAGGACATCCCCGTCCGCGGCCATGATCCGCAGAAGGTCACGCTGCATTTCACCCGCCACGGTCCCGTGCTGCACGCCGACGGCAGCCGGGCCTATGCGCTCCGCACCGTCTGGACGGAGCCGGGAACGGCCCCCTATATGGCGAGCCTTGCGGTGATGCGCGCCCGCTCGCATCGGGACTACGTGGCCGCGCTCCGGGGCTGGGGCTGCCCCTCGGTGAACCATATCTACGCGGATACGCAGGGCGACATCGTGTGGAAACCCTCCGGTGCCGCGCCGGTCCGCGACGGGTGGGAGGGGCTTCTGCCGGTGCCGGGCGATGGAAGCCACGAATGGCGGGGCCTTGCCAGCCCCGACGACGGCCCGGTCGAGGTCAATCCCCCCCGCGGCTTCATCGCGACGGCCAACGCCATGAACGTTCCGAAGGACTGGCAGGGGGTGTGGCCGGGATACGAATGGCTGGACAGTTCGCGCCACGATCGGCTGAACGGTGTGCTGGCGGAGAACGACCGCGTGACGCTCGACGATTGCGCAGCGATGCAGACCGACACGATGGCGCTCTCTGCCCTGCAGGCCGTGCGCGCGCTGCGAGTGGCGCAGCGGGCGGGGTTGTCCGCCCGCGTGACGGCATTGCTCGATGGCTTCGGTGGCGATCTGCGCGCCGGGAGCGGAGCCGCCGCGCTGGTGGAGCTTTGGCTCTCCCGCCATCTCGGCCCCGCCATCGCACGGGAGGAGGGCGCGACGGAGGCGGTGCTGCCGCTTCTCGCCCCTTACGACACGCCGAGCCTCGTACGCTGGCTCGAGGAGGTGCGTCCGCTTCCCGACGCCGTGGGGGCGAGCCTCGAACGCGCATGGGACGATTGCGCCGCGCTGATGGGGGAGGATCCTGCGCGCTGGCGTTGGGGAGACATCCATCGCCTGACGCTCCGCCATCCGCTGCACCGGCTGGCGCCGGAGGGCTGGTCCTTCGCGCCGCTGCCGCTCGGCGGGTCCAACGCCAGCCCGAACTACGCCGCCTATCGCGCGGGCGATCTGGAAGTGACGACCGGCCCCTCCGTGCGGATGCTGATCGACGTGGGCCACTGGGACGAAAGCCGTTTCGTCAATACACCCGGCCAGTCCGGCGTGCCGGGAACCGCGCATTACGGCGACCTTCAGGCGGACTGGCACACGGGCCGCTATCACCCACTGCTTTATAGCCCGCAGGCCATCGCGGCGGAGACGGAGGCGCGCATCGTCCTCCGCCCATGAGGGCGAGATGACCCTCGCGGCCCGGTGCTCCGAAGGAGAGGGTCATCTGTGGCAGGCTGCCGAAAAACTTCGGCAGTCTCATGCTCGGGAAATCGGGATCTGCCCCCGGGAATGATCCCGATTGCGCGGACGTCTGGCCGGTTTCCGTCTGGTACCCCTCCGGCGCGGACCTGAAAGGTTTTTGAGCAGCCTTTGCGGATTTCGAGCGGGTGGAAACCCTGTTGCACACCGTCCACGCAGCGGGTTTCATTCGCTGCCCGCTGCCCGCTGCCCGCTGCCCGCTGCCCGCTGCCCGCTGCCCGCTGTGGGCGGGCTACGGTCGAAACGGATCGCGGGGCGGAGGCAGTTCCGCAAGCGCAGCCGCGTAGCAGGGTGCAGGGGGCAGAACGGGGGCCAGCAATGCCTGCAAGGCATGATAGAGGTCGGCCTTGCCGCGATAGATCCGCTCCGTCGGCCTTCCCGCCGCATCCACCTCGTGCAGCCAGCCGCCCGCCTGCCGGTCGATCAGGGTGAGGTCGATGTAGTCCCAGAGCCGCCGGTACCACGCCTCGAACCGCGGCGCGCCCGTTCTGCGGTGCAGGGCCGCCGCCGCAACCACGGCCTCCGCCTGCACCCAGTGCGCGCGGTTGGCGATGGAGGGACGGCCCTCCCAGTCCAGCGTATAGACCAGTCCGGGCAGGCCATCGGCACCCCAGCCGTCCGCCATGCCGGTGTCGAACAGGGCGACGGCATCGTCCAGAAGCCACTCCGGCACCGCGGCGCCCTGCCGGATCAGCGCCGCCTCCAGTTTCAGCAGCAGATGTGCCCATTCCATCGCATGCCCCGGCGTGGTGCCGAAGGGGCGGAGGTCATCCCACGGGCGGTCCCGGTTGTAGTCGCGGAGCGGCGCCCAGTCGCGCCCGTAATGCTCGGGCAGGCGGTAGCCGTTGGCGCGGGCCGCACCGTGGATGAGACGCGCCGCCACGCGGAGCGCACGTTCGCGCCAAAGCGGCTGGCCGGAGATATCGGCCAGCGCGAGCATCGCCTCCACCCCGTGCATGTTGCTGTTGGCACCGCGATAGTCCTCCTCTCCGCCCCAGTCAGGGTCGAAGCTCTCACGCAGTGCGCCCTCCTCCTCCGACCAGAAGCGGGTTTCCAGCACCTCGGCAGCCTCTGCGAGCAGTGCCTCTGCGCCTGCCGCTCCAGCCGCGACGGCGGAGCTTGCCCCGAGCGCCACGAAGGCGTGGAGATAGGCGAGCTTGCGCCCGCCGCCCGCCGCCGTGGCCCACCAACCCCCGTTGCGCTTGTCCCGAAGCGGGCCGCTGAGCGCCGCCACACCATGCGCCACCAGCGTCTCCGCCCCCGGCAGGCCCTGCAGCGCCGCCAGCGCGTAGGAGTGCGTCATCCGTGCGGTGATGATCGTGTCAGCCACCGCGCCGCAAGGCACGCGGCCCGCATTGTCCAGCGCGACGAAGCCGTCGCCCACGCGCGAAGGCTTGGAGAAATCCAGCAGGCGTTGGGCCTCCCGCTCCAGCCAGCGGCGATGGGGCAGGCGGTCCAGCCAGTCGGGCGGGGTCGGGGATGGGGACATCTGATGCGCCCTCCAAGCGCGGGTTCGGGCGCAGTATAGCCACCGCGAGCGGGCCGCCCAGTTTCGAATTCGCTGCGGCCCCGGTCGCCGGGTGGGCGGCGCGGGCCTTCCTCTCAGGCACGCTGCACTGACGTCGTGGCGCGCAGGGGTCTCTTCGCGGGATCATGGCGGAGCGTTATTCGCCTGCCTGACAAGACTTCTTGTCCTGCGCTTGAGCGGAAATCATTCGCGATCCGACGCTATATCCCTGCCTTGGGGCATTCTGGGGCCGATCCTCCGGTTTCCCGCGCATAGGCATGACATTTCGGGATTTTTCAGCAGCCTGTTAACGCGACAAGGGGTTTTGATGGGCTACCGCGTTGGGCGGTCAAGGCGTTTGGAACGGGCTCGCGCAGCCTCTGTGCATCCGTGCGTGCCTCTTCCCCGAATGCCCTTGCCCAGCCTCCGCCGCAGAGGTGGTTTTACAACTCTTCGCCGTCTTTCGCGGTTGCCGGATATGTATGCCCGGCGGATGTTCCGCGCGGGGACACCGTCGCGTGGGGGCCGGCATGCCGGGCGGCGGGGATCACATGCAGGCTTCCCGCCCTCACGCCGCGCTGGGTCGTCACCGCATCGGCAAAGGCGCGCACTTCCGCCGTCGCGCCTTTCAGCACCACGACTTCCAGACAGTCGTCATGGTCCACGTGGACATGCAGCGCCGCAACGGAAAGGTCGTGATGGTCGTGCTGCGCCGCGGTGAGCCGCCGGGCGAGTTCCCGCGTCTCGTGTTCATAGACATAGGTCAGCGTGGCAAAGCAGTTGCCCTCCGCCTCCTCGGCTACCTGCCGCGCCTCCACCTCCCGCAGGATGTCACGCATCGCCTCCGACCGGCTGGCATAGCCGCGTGCGCTGGCATAAGCGTCGAGCGTGGCAAGCTGCTCCGCATCGATCGTCATCGTCACCCGTTGCATCCGGCCCTCCGTGCCACTCTTCCGCACAGTGTATCGGATGCCTCTTGCCGGTTCCACGCCGCTTGCGGTAGGCATTTTTCCTGAAAACATCATACGCAGGGCGGCCATGCGTCAGAAACTGATCCTCGCCCTTTCGGCGGCCTTCGTTCTTTCCGCAGGTATGGTATCGGCGCGAGAGGATCTGGTGCTGGCCATCGGGGGAGAGCCGGAGACGGGTTTCGATCCGATGGCGGGCTGGGGCAGCTATGGCAATCCGCTTTTCCAATCCACCCTGCTCAAGCGCGGCCCGGTGCTGGAGACGCTGCCCGATCTCGCGACCGAATGGCGGCTTTCGGAGGATCGCCGTGTCTGGACGATCACCATTCGCCCCGATGCGCGGTTCAGCGACGGGCGCCCCGTCCGCGCGCAGGACGTGGCCTTCACCTTCCGCACCGCGCGAGAGGCGGCCGGCCCGCTCGACCTCTCCGTGATGGAGGGGGCGGAGGCGGTGGATGACCGGACGCTGCGCATCACCCTCTCCCGCCCGTGGATCACGTTCGCAGAGGCGTTCTACAGCCTCGGTATCGTGTCGGAGGCGGGCTATGGGCCGGGCTACGGGCGCGCTCCCGTCGGTTCAGGCCCATACCGCTTCGTGTCATGGTCGGAAGGCGGACAGCTCATCGTCGCCCGGAACGACGACTATTACGGCAAGAAACCCGCCTTCCGGCAGATCACCTTCCTGTTCACCGGGGCGGACAGCGGATTGGCGGCGGCAAGGGCAGGTGCCGCTCAGATGGTGGCCGTACCCCCGCAGCTTGCCGAGGCGGTTCCTTCTGGCTTCCACGCCGTTTCCGCGCGCACGGTGGACAATCGGGGCATCAGCCTGCCCTTCACCCCCCCGCATGAGGAGGGGGCGCGGCAGGTCGGCAATCCGGTCACCTCAGACCCGGCGATCCGTCGGGCGATCAACCTGTGGCTTGACCGCGCGTTGATCGTGGATGTGGCGCTGGAGGGGTATGGCACACCCGCCTTCGGCCCCGCCGACGGCCTGCCGTGGGGGGGTGATGCCACCATCGCCCCTGACGGGGAAGCTGCGCGGGCCACGCTAGATCAGGCGGGTTGGCTTCCCGGCCCCGACGGGGTCCGTGTCAGGGGCGGGACGCGCGCGGCGTTCACCATCAACTATCCCGCGGGCGATGCGACACGGCAGGCGCTGGCGGAGACGGTGGCCGAACTTCTCCGCCCCCTTGGGATCGCGGCGGTGGCGAAGGGGGGAAGCTGGCAGAGCATTGGCCGTGTGATGCATGCAGAGCCGGTGGTCTTCGGCTTCGGTAGCCATTCGCCCTATCAGGTCTACGCGCTCTATTCCCAGCGGTTGCGGGGGGTGGAGTATCTGAACCCGACCTTCTACGCCAACCCGGAGGTGGAGGCCCTGTTCGATCGGGCGCAGGCGGCGGAGAGCCTTGAGGCGTCCTATCCGCTCTGGGCGGAGGCCGCGCAGCATTACGGCACGGCGAGCGACAATGCGTGGGCGTGGCTGGTCAACCTCGATCATGTCTATCTCGTCGATGATTGCCTCGACCTCGGCCCTTTGCAGGTGGAACCGCACGGCCACGGCTGGCCGATCACCGCAGGGATCTCCGAATGGCGCTGGACCTGCGAATGATCGGAGGCAGGTATCTCCGTGAGCGTGAGCGTGAGCGTGAGCTGGGCCGGAACTCTGCCGGGGCGAGCAACTCCAGGGGCCTCGCGCCGCGACCCATACGCCGGGGGCGACGGACCCGCCCTTCCGCGTACGGGCCATCGTGGATCGGCTGGGAGGCGATCCACACCCTGGGCCGCGAGGCGGGATGCGAAACCTCATCGTGCGGCCCGGCGAAGGGTGGCGCAGCGGACGACCGAAGGTCCGCGCATGGACCCTCCGCTCGCCCGGCCGGAACGGGCGGTGAGCCGGAGGCCCGCGCCTTCCTGCGCCGCCATGGCAGCGGGCTGCGACCGCTTTCCCGCAGGGTTGCCGGGGGGGGGACCCGCTCCCGCACGCACAACTGCAGGGTTGCCGGATCGGAGAGCCGTCAGGACGGGCGCTCGGAGATCCCCTCTCACGCGCCTGAGGCCGGCATCGGGTGTCGCCATCGCGACCTTTCAGGGCGCGCCTTCGGCAGCGCCGCCGATCTTCGCCGGACCCAGCGCGCCGGACGTGGCGCGACCCCCTGCCGCCGGGCGGCTCGTTCTCCGACCCTGCTCAGCGAGGCCACCTTCCGCCCGATCCTGCGCCATAGCGGCTCCGATCGCCCCCGTCCCGCGTTCCGCGATGTGGCGTCCCGTGGACAGGTGTCCTGTGTTCAGCCGTTCTATGGACGGGAGTTCTATGGAAAGGGGTTCAGTGTTCGGGCGCCCCGCCGTCCGGGCGTCCGCAGTCTGGGCGTCCGTAGTCCAGTCCTCGGTAGTCCGTTCCTCCGTGGTCTGATCCGCGGTCTGGTTCCCCGTGGTCTGTCAGCGAGGATTCTGGCAGCCCCACCGGCACCCCGTAAGCGGACACCCCGTGGTATGGCGTCCGGCAGGGTTGCGGCGCGCGGCGCTGCCTTCCGCCTGTTGCTGCCGCCCGGTCCGGACCGCCATGACATCGCGTCTTGCGGTGATGGCCTGCTCACTGCGTCCCCCGCAAGGTTGGCGCGACGATGGAGGGTTGGATGCGCCCCTCGCGTCGCCGTTCCCGTCGGTGGCGGTCCTGCGGAGCCGCTGCCGCTTCGTGGTCTGCTGACCGCCCGCGTGATCGCCCGCGTGCGCGCCTGCCTGCCTGCCCGAGCGCCTGTCCGATTGTCTGCCCGGGCCGAGTCAGGCGGCAATCCCGCCGCTGCTTCCGGCCGGCTCAGGGCGGCGAAGGAGCGGGCGCCATCCGGGGCAGAGGCCGCGCCGGAAGGCGTCCGGGCTCCGTGGGCAACGGCGTGAGGGCGCGCGGTCTCCCTCGCGGTCTCCTCTGGCCGGTTCTGCGGCTGCCTGCGGTGCTGCTGACCGTGGCCCTGGCCGCGTTTCTGCTGATGAAGACATCGCCCGTCGATCCGGTGGATGCCTATCTCGGCCCGGCCATCGCCCATCTGGGGCCAGAGAGGAAGGCGGAGATAGCCGCCCGCTGGGGGCTGGACAGACCGGCAGCGGATCAGTTCCTCCACTGGGCGCGGAACCTGATCGCCGGAGACTGGGGCTTCAGCACGAGCTTCAACGCGCCGGTGGCCGAGGTGCTGCGCGCGAGGCTCGGCCCCTCGGCATTGCTGGCGGGAGGGGCATGGCTGCTGTCGGGGCTTCTGGGCTTCGGATTGGCGCTGGTGGCGGCGGGCTGGCGCGGGCGCTGGCCGGACAGGCTGATCAAGGGGTATTGCTACCTGCTCGCCGCAACGCCCACCTTCTGGCTGGGCATGCTGCTGCTCCTGTTGTTTTCCGTCGCGCTCCGCTGGACGCCGGTGTGCTGTGCCGGGCCGATCGGCGTCCCGGCAGAGGAGGTGACACTCGCCATGCGCCTTGCCCATCTGATCCTGCCGCTTGCCGTGCTGACGCTCTTCGGCGTGGCGCAGGTGGCGCTGCATGTCCGGGCGAAGCTGGTGGAGGTGCTGGCGAGCGATCACGTTCTGCTCGCCCGCGCGCAGGGGGCGGGGCGGTGGGACATCCTCCTGCGGCATGGCGCCCCCAATGCGGCGCTGCCCGCGATCACCATCCTTTTCGCCTCCACCGGAGAGATTTTCGGCGGCTCCATTCTGGCGGAGCAGGTGTTTGCCTGGCCGGGGTTGGGGCGGGCGACGGTGCAGGCGGGCCTGCAGGGCGATGTGGCCCTGCTGCTCGCCATCACGCTGGTCACCGCCGCCGTGGTGGCAAGCGCCAATACGGCCGCCGACCTGCTCTACCGGCTGGTGGACCCGCGGATCCACCGGGGTGCCCCATG
The DNA here is from genome assembly GCF_000740775.1 of Haematobacter missouriensis. Taxonomy (GTDB): domain Bacteria; phylum Pseudomonadota; class Alphaproteobacteria; order Rhodobacterales; family Rhodobacteraceae; genus Haematobacter; species Haematobacter missouriensis. The sequence continues at coordinate 28,310 of NZ_JFGS01000008.1, forward strand.
ACTGCCGGTGTGATCACGGGGCGGGGGAGGGCAGCGGTGACCGGGCTCTGCGTGGCGCTGCTTCTGTTCGGGCTGGTGGTGGCATCGCTGTTGCCCGGTCAGGGCGGGCTGGCGGCGGATTTCGGACAGCGGAACCTGCCCCCCTCTCTCACGCATCCGTTCGGCACGGATGCGATGGGGCGGGACATGCTGGGGCGGGTGGTCAGCGGTCTGGTGCTCAGCCTGCGGATCGGGCTGCTGGCGGCGGGCATGTCCGTGGTGATCGCCGCGCTGATGGCCGGTGCAGCCGCCCTTGGTCGTTGGCCGGACAGGGCGGCGGGGTTCGTGACCGATGTCATGCTCGCGCTGCCGCATCTTCTGTTGCTGGTGCTGCTGTCATTCGCCTTCGGCGGCGGCACGGGCGCGGTCATCTGGGCGGTGGCGCTGTCGCACTGGCCCCGGCTCGCGCGTATTCTGCGAGCGGAGTTGCTCCAGCTTCAGGCCGCCCCCTATGTGGAGGCATCGCGCGGATTCGGGCGCTCCCGCCTGTTCATCCTTCGCCACCATATTCTCCCGCATCTCGTCCCCCAGATGCTGGTGGGGTTCCTGTTGATGTTCCCCCATGCCATCCTGCACGAAGCGGGTCTGACGTTCCTCGGCTTCGGGCTGGAACCGTCGCGGCCCGCCATCGGCGTCATGCTGGCAGAGGCGATGCGGCATCTCTCGGCGGGGCGCTGGTGGCTGGGCGTGTTCCCCGGGCTCGCGCTGCTTGCCATGGTGCTGGCCTTCGACGCGCTCGGCTCCGCGGCAGAGCGGCTGGCGAACCCGAAGGAGGGGCGGAATTGATGCTGGAGGTGGCGGACCTTTCGGTGACATTCCGGCGCTACAGCGGGCTGTTCCGGCAGGTGGAGAAGGCCTGTCTGACGGGGGTGAGCTTCCGCCTTTCCCCGGGGGAGGTGCTGGCGGTCATAGGCTCCTCCGGCGCCGGCAAGAGCATCCTTGCCCATGCCATCCTTGATCTTCTTCCCGCCAATGCGGTTCTGCGGGGGAGCGTGCGCGTCGCCGGGCGGGCGACGCTATTGCCGCAGAGCACCGCGCATCTCGACCCGCTCGCCTCTGCCGGTCGGCAGATCGGGCGCGCTGCGGATCGCGCCGGACGGCGGCGAGCGGTTGTCCCCGCGCTGGCGGGGGTGGGCCTCGCGGCAGGGGTGGCGCGGCTTCGCCCGCACGCGCTTTCCACCGGGATGGCCCGCCGCGTGATGCTGGCCGCAGCCCTCGCGCAGGAGGCCGGGCTGATCGTGGCGGACGAGCCAACGGCGGGGCTCGATCCGCACCACCGGAATGTCATTCTCGACCGCCTCCGCGCGGAGGCGGACCGGGGCGCGGGCGTGCTGCTCATCACGCATGATCTCTCTGCTGCCCTTGCCCGCGCGGACAGGGTCGCGGTGCTGGAAGGGGGCGTGCTGGCCGGGGTGGAGCCGGCGCGTGCCTTTGCGGGTGCGGGGGAGGGGCTGTCGCCCGCCGCCCGACGGCTCTGGCGTGCGCTGCCGGAAAACGGGTTTCTGAGCGATGCTTGAAGCCCGCGCCCTCACGCTGTCCCATGGCCGGGCGCCGGTGGTCCGCGGCCTGTCGCTCCGCCTGTCACCGGGGGGCGTGCTGGGCGTAGAAGGCCCCTCGGGCACGGGCAAGACGACGCTGGGCCGCGCCCTGGCCGGGTTGCACACCCCTACCGGGGGGGAGGTGCTGCTGAACGGGCGCGCGCCGCCGCGGGGTGCGGTACAGTATCTCCACCCGGAGCCGGGACAGGCGATGAACCCCCGCTGGCGGATCGCCCGGATCGTGGCGGAGGCGGGCAGGCCGGATCCCGCCGTGGCCGCGGCGCTCGGCATCCGGGCCGACTGGGCGGACCGCTTCCCGCACGAGCTGTCGGGAGGGGAGTTGCAGCGCGTTTCCCTCTTCCGCGCGCTGACGGCAGAGCCTGCCTATCTGGTGGCCGATGAGATCACCGCGCCGCTCGACCCGGTGGCGCAGGCGCTTATCTGGCGGGCGCTCCTCTCCATCGCCGCCGCACGCGGGATCGGCATCCTCGCCATCAGCCACGACGCCCCGCTCCTCGACCGGATCGCCGGGGAGCGGCTTTGCCTTTCGCCCCCTGCGACACTGAGGACCGGGGGCGTGGCGCACTACTTTCGTCGCTGTCGACAGCTTTTCTCCTGAAAGGCTCTATCTGAAGCCTTCGACCAGCAAGGAGATGGCATGACGACGGGCAGCACAGCGAAGCATCACGTGGTCGTGGTCGGCGGCGGTTTCGGCGGCCTTCAGGCGGTGGTCCGCCTCAAAGGCTCTCCGGTCCGCATCACACTGATCGACCGGCGCAATCATCACCTGTTTCAGCCGCTGCTCTATCAGGTCGCGACGGCAGCGCTCACCACATCGGAGATCGCCTGGCCCATCCGTCACCTGCTCCGCGAGCGGAACGAGGTGACGACCCTGCTCGCCGATGTGCAGGGCGTCGATACCGGATTGCAGGAAGTCATGCTCGATGACGGCAGCCGCGTGGGCTACGATACGCTCATCCTCGCCACCGGTGCGCGGCATGCCTATTTCGGCCATGACGAATGGGAAGAGGATGCGCCCGGTCTCAAGACGCTGGAGGATGCGACCACCATCCGACGACGCTTCCTGCTGGCCTTCGAGCGTGCGGAGCGGGAAGAAGACCCGGCCCGCAGGCGCGCGCTCCTGACCTTTGTGGTGGTGGGCGCGGGGCCGACGGGCGTGGAACTGGCCGGCACCATGGCAGAGGTCGCCCGCAAGACGCTGGAGGGGGAATTCCGCAGCTTCGATCCCGCCTCCGCCCGTATCGTGCTGATCGAAGGGGGGCCGCGGGTGCTTCCGTCCTTCCCGGAGGAGCTGTCGGACTACACCATGCGCGCTCTGGAGAAGCTGGGGGTGGAGGTGGTGCTGGGCCAGCCGGTGACCGCCTGCGACGCGGAGGGCGTGACCTTCGGTGACACCCGCCTGCCCGCCGACACGATCATCTGGGCGGCTGGCGTGCGCGCCTCTCCGGCAGGACAGTGGGTCGGGGCGGAGACGGACCGCGCCGGTCGCGCCAAGGTCGGCCCGGACCTGACGGTGGAGGGGCATCCGGAGATATTCGTCATCGGCGATACCGCCGCGGTCACATCTGACGGCAAGCCCGTGCCGGGCATCGCCCCCGCCGCCAAGCAGCAGGGCGGCTACGTCGCCGATGTGATCGCCGCCCGCCTTCGGGGGCAACCGGTGCCGAAGCCGTTCTCCTACTACCATGCAGGCAGCCTCGCCACGATCGGCAAGCGGCAGGCGGTGATCGATTTCGGCAAGTGGAAGCTGAAGGGGGCGCTGGCGTGGTGGATCTGGGGCCTTGCGCATATCTATTTCCTGATCGGGGTCAGGAACCGGCTGAGCGTTGCGTTGAGTTGGCTGTGGATCTACCTCCGAAATCAACGGGGATCGCGTCTCATCACCCAGGGCACCGCAACGACCACCACCGCCGGAAACCCGGATCAGGAGGAGAGGGAGGCGAGGGAGAAGGAGGCCCGCTGAGCATACCTCCTTCATCCCGTAGGTGACGGTGTTGATGCGGGACAGTGTGGGGCATGTGCAGACGGCACTGCGTATCGTGCGCCACGCCGTTCGATTGTCGCGTATCGCCACCACACTACACCGCCAAGCATTATGCGGAAGGCTGAATGCGTATCGCCATCACGCGTGTCCGGTGTCGAAAGGCGACGCCGTCAATCCTTATCTCACCGCCGCACCGCCATATTCCACCGGGAGTTCCCAGGCTTCCCGGCGCCCGGCCTCGAATGCCGTCAGATCGGCGGGATAATGCAACCCGTCTCGCGCCCGGATCGCGGCCTCGTCCGCAGCGCGGCGAAAGACGGCGGCCTCCTCCGTATCGCTGAGCGCGGCCAGCGCGGCCAGCGCCTTCTGCAGCCGGATGGATACCTCCAGTTCCGACGCATCGCGAAGGATGGGCCTGAAGGCGTCCTCCACGAAATCCTTGACCCACGGGCAGGCGACGTGCAGTCGCTCCGAACCTTTCTCATCCGTCCTTTCGGTCTGGAGCAGAATGACGAACACCCGTTGGATGGCGTTGATGGTCTCGATCACGGTGCCCGGATCATTGACCGCAGAGGAGAGCGCCCGGCTCGCGATTTCCGACAGCGCGATGAAGCCCAGCCGCGGGTCATCGCCGAAACTCCTGTGACGCTCCACCGTGAACGGCCGTCGGAGGCTTTCGACCACGGCGTCATCCAGCTTGCCCACTGCGAAGAGCACGGGACGGCGGGGATGGATGTAGGTGCCCGCGATGACCGGCAGGTGCAGCGTCAGATCATTCTCCTCCGCAAGCTCTATCAACCGCGCCGTGTTGACATGGACGATGGAGCCTGTCTGATCGATGAAGATCGGCTTTGCCGCCTCCGGCACCGGAACTGCCGGAACGCCGCCGAGACACGGATTGTAGGCATGTTTGCGCGCGACCCGCGTGGCCGCCGTTTCAACTCGATCGATCACGTCGGACATCCGCCCGAAGCTGGTGATGTGGGCGATCCAGCCCAGCAGCGTCACCGCGATCAGGACGACGACGCCGATCGTGCCGATGAACAGGATGATCCGGCCCTTCTCGTCGTAAAATCCCGTCGAAAGGGCGATGATCCCGACGAGCGAGAACAGAAAGGTGCCAAGGAATGTCGACAGCGCATTCTGCGCGGTCTGGTCCTCTATCAGCAGTTGGGTGGAGCGTGGCGTGGCAAGATTGGTCGCGGAGGAATAGGCCGATACGACGGCGGTCAGCGAAAATGTCGTCACCGCCAGCATGGAGGACGCGAGGATCTGCAGGATATTGCCGACGGAATCCTGTCCCAGATCCGCATCCAGTTCATCTGGTAGAAGCGGTCCCAGGTATTTCGCTGCTATTGCCAGCATGACCGCCAGAATGCTGAACACTGCCGCCCGAAACCAGATACGCCGCGCCAGCCGCGCGAGAAACAACCGCCAGTCAATCATATTCCCTATCCATGCTCCGGCGCTAAGGTGGCGCGGCTGCGAATGAAGTCCATTGCCGCCGGGAGATAACCCGCTTTCCTGATCCGGCGACGCGAAATATATTACATAATACCAACTATTGCGCATGGCGCGGTGTCGCTGGGACGCGATAATGTCATCCTCAAGCAAACCGGAAATGTCACTCGCTGGGGGCGTGGAGCCAAGGGAATTCCCCTGTGAGGTGATGATGAGCGAGCACGAACTTCACTGGATGCGTTGCCGATGTGTATGCAGGTGGATGCCGGTGGCCTGACGGTGGATGCGGGGGTCGGAATTTTGGCGTCAGGCTGACGGGAGAGGTTTCGACTCCCAAAGAGATGGCGCAGTGGCGGTTCGACCCCCGACCCCGCGGTCAACCAGCAAACACTTTGATCCCGACGGCCGGGCCGGGCTACGCGCTGATGAGCAATCCGGGAGTGCTGAACGGATTTCGGCTCTCCCGTGTCCCGCCCTGAACCGTCTCACCCCGAAAACACCGGCTTCACGGCTCTGACGGCGTTTCAGTCGGAGGCGTCGCGAAAGTCGCCATATGCCGTCCACCCGCCGTCCACCGGCAGGACGGTTCCCGTGATGGCAGAGGCGGCAGGCGAGGTCAGGAAGACCACCGCAGCCGCAACCTCCTCAGGCAGGACGAGTCGTCCGAGCGGGGTTCTGCGCCGGATCGCCTCCATGTCGATACGTCCGTCCGCTGCGAGCTTGCGGACCAGCGCCGTCTCCACAAAGGCGGGAGCGACGGCATTGATCCGCACGCCCTGCCCCGCCCATTCACAGGCAATGCTCCGCGTCATCGCCACGATCCCCGCCTTGGCCGCGCCATAGGCATTGCGTTTGGGCAATCCCGTGATTCCGGCGATGGAGGAGAGATTGACGATCGAGCCCGTGCCGCGTTCCAGCATACCCCGCCCGATTTCCCGCGTCATCAGGAAGGCACCTGTCAGGTTCACGTCGACCGAACGGCGGAAAGCGGTGGCCGTCTGCTCCAGCGTGGGAAGATGGCTGTCGGCAATGCCCGCATTGTTGACGAGCACATCCACCGGGCCAATGCTCTCTGCCAACGCCATGACCTGATCCTCGGCCGTCACGTCGCAGGCGACACCGCGATGGTCCGGTCCGAGTTCCGCCGCGCGCGTTGCCGCGGCGTCGCCGTTCAGGTCCGCGATGACGATGCGGTGCCCCGCCTCCGCCAACGCCCGGGCAATGGCGAAGCCGATGCCGTCTGCGCCGCCTGTGACGATAGCGAGCCGCTTTGCCGGTGCCTGCCCATCACGCATAGCCAGGCCTCGGCACGAATCCCATCAGGCTCTGCGACAGACCTCCGTCCACCACGATGTCCTGCCCGCTGACATAGGAGGCGCGGCGGGATGCAAGGAAGAGGGCCACATCCGCCATATCTTCCGGCCCCGCGATCCGACGGAGCGGCACCATCTCCTCCCGCCGGGATTTCACCTCGGCATCGGCATAGAACGCAGCCGACATGGGCGTCATCACCAGCCCCGGGCTCACGGTATTGGAGCGCACGCCCCGCGGCCCCCATTCCTGGGCAAGCTGACGGGAGAGCATGAGCGTGGCTGCCTTGGAGGGCGAATAGGCCCCGGATTGCGGCTGCGGCTGCGTCCCGGCGATCGAGGCGACATGGACAATTGCACCTTCCCCCCGTTCGAGCATTGCGCGACCGAATTCCTGTGAAGCCAGCAGATAGCCCGTAAGGTTGATGCGCAGCATCGCTTCCCAGTCCGCGACCGCCAAATGCTCGAGCGCGCCGGGGCGCAGGATGGCCGCGTTGTTGACCAGCACGTCCGCCCCGCCCAGTTCCCGCTCGACCTGCCGGGCCGCGCTCGCCACGGCCTCCGGGTCGCCCATGTCACAGGTCAAGGCGAGCACGCCGCCAAGCTCCGCCGCCGCGCTCTCGGTCCCCGCGCGGTCAATGTCCAGCAGCACGACCCGCGCGCCTTGCCCGGAAAACGCGGAAACCATCGCCCGCCCTATACCGCCCGTCGCCCCGGTGACCACGATGACCCGGTCCCGCAACTCCAGCCAACTCATCGCCCCGCCTCCGGTGATCGCCGTTCACCACCACACCGCGGTCTGTCGTCTCTCATCGTATCCTCCCGAGATCGGGCGGAAGAATATACGGCCACATCGCGAGACCAAATGGACGAACGGCTTTCAATCTTGCACAATTCGCAACGGGGGAAACGGTGTTTCGGGGGGAGCATCATGCCGGAGAGGGCGACGACGCTCATACCGCGCTATTATCTTTATGGAGATCAGGTCGCGGATGTCGAAAAGGATTTTCTGCATATCGAGCCCATCCGTGACCGCTCCGGGCCGAACGATTGGACTATTCGACCGCATGCGCACCCCGATCACTTCCAGATCCTTCTGCTGACGGCGGGCGGCGGGATGATCCGTGTGGAGGAGAAAAGCATCGACCTCCTGCCGCCTGTCGTCATCGTTCTGCCGCCGGGAGTCGTGCATGAGATCAGGTTTGAAGAAGGGACGGACGGACATGTCATCACCGCCGCCCATTCCTTCGTTCAGGCAAGCGCGGTGTCGGACAGGCGGCTCTTCGATGCCGCCCTGCGTGCGGCTGTCTATCCGGTGGTGGGGACCGGCGTGGATCTGGCGGCCTGCCAGGAGACTTTCCGCTGGATGCACCGGGAATACATCTGGTCGGCCCCCGGCCGTCAAACGGCGATACAGGCGCTGTTCGCCCGCGCGCTGGTCATGGTGCTCAGGCTTTCCGTGGCGCATGATGCGGCATGGGTCGGTGCCCCGGGCCATGATCTGCTGGCCCGTTACCGCGCCCTTCTGGAGGTGCATTTCCGATCGGAGCGCTCATTGGCCTTTTATGCCGAAGCGCTGGCCGTGACGCCCGCCCGCCTGAATGCCGTCTGCCGGGCGCGAAGCGGTCGGACGGCCTCCGCGCTGCTCTACGAAAGGCTCATCATCGAGGCGAAACGTTATCTGGTCTATACGGAAAGCACCGTGGCGCAGGTAGGTCATATGATCGGCTTCGATGATCCGGCCTATTTCAACCGCTTCTTCTCACAGCGGGTAGGCCTCTCCCCCGGCGCATTCCGGCTGGCACAGGCGGAACGCTTGATCTAGCAGACCGCGGAAAAGCCGGGCACCTGCCCGAACTTGCGTTCAAAGCCGGAAATCGGGCCGTTCACGGGTCCAGCTCGCGCTTTCTCCGCGCGCTCCTCAACAATGCGGGAAGGTCTCCGCCGCAGGCCGACCCGCGAGCGTTTTCCCAGTGGCCCGCGGGACGAAGGTATTCTCCAACCTTTTCCTTCCATCGTCCATTTTCCGCCGCTTCCTGCCGGGTCATTCTGTAGCGGGGAGACTGGGTACGGGCTGCATTTCTGAGCCCGACCCGCAACATCATTTTACCTTCCGCCATCGCGCGGAGGCATCGGGCAATCGCCCCCGGGCCAAGGGGACGACACGCGCCCGACAACGGGGAGGACAGAGAGAAATGACCATTACGAGACGCACCCTGCTGGGCACCGGAGCCGTGGCGCTGGCGGCAGGGCTTCTGCCCGCCCGCCGCGCCCGGGCGCAGGGCGCGCCGATCCGCATCGGCGTCATCACGGACATGTCGGGGGTCTATCAGGACGTGTCCGGCCCGACGACCGTCGCCTGCGCCCGGCAGGCGGTTGAGGAATTCACGGCCGCCAACCCCTCCATCCCGGTGGAAGTGTTGGTGGCCGATCACCAGAACAAGCCCGATATCGGCCTTTCCATCATCCGGGAATGGTTCGACCGAGGCGGGGTTGACGTGATAACGAACGTCGGCAATTCGGCCGTGGCGCTCGGTGCGATCCCCCAGCTCGAGGAAAAGGACAAGGCCGCCATCATCACCACCGCCGGGTCTTCGGATCTGACGGGCAAGAGCTGCTCCGCACAGCTCGTGCATTGGAGCTGGGACAGCTGGGCGCTGGCGCATTCCACTGCTACGTCGATGGTAAACACGGGAGGGGCGAAGTGGTTCTTCATCACCGCCGACTATGCCTTCGGCCATGCGGCGGAGGCGGATGCGACCCGTTTCGTAGAGGCGGCGGGCGGCGAAGTGGTGGGTGGCGTCCGCTTCCCCTACGGCTCGACAAGCGACTTCTCCTCCTTCCTGCTTCAAGCGCAAAGCTCCGGCGCGAATACGATCGGGCTGGCCTGCTCCGGCGCCGATCTCATCAACTGCCTGAAACAGGCTCAGGAATTCGGCATCCCGCAGTCCGGGGTCAGGATGGCCGCGCTGGTGGGCTACATCACCGACGTTCTGGGGATGGGGCTGGACGTCGGGCAAGGGCTGTCGCTTACCGAAACCTTCTATTGGAATCTGAACGACCGGACCCGCGCTTTCACCTCGCGCGTGAAGGGCAAACTGCCGGAGGGAACTTTTCCGAACATGAGCCAGGCGGGCGATTACGCAGGCGTCATGCACTATCTCAAGGCGGTGAAGGAGATCGGGGTTGGGGCCGCGAAAGCCTCGGGCCGGGCCACGATAGACGCAATGAAAGCCATGCCGACGGATGACGATGCCTTCGGACAAGGCGTGATCCGCGCGGATGGTCGCAAGATCCACCCGGCCTATCTCTTCGAGGTGAAGTCGCCCGATGCCGTCGTCTCGCCCGGCGACGTGTTCACGCTGAAAGCGACAATCCCTGCGGAGGAGGCCTTCCGCCCGATGGCCGAAGGCGGATGCAAGCTGATACCCGCCTGACCGATGCTCGGGATCGGCCTGCCCTCTGGCGCGGCAGGCATCGGCTCCCGGTTCCGTTCGGCGGGGCAATGGATGCCCTCCCCGACCGCTGTCGGAGGTGAGAGCACACGTCCTTCTGCGAGGGGGGCGCGACCGTGATCTCCTCGCCGAGCCCCGGGCCGAACGATCCGGGCTGGTGGTTCTTGGCGGGCTGCGGAAAAGTCGGGCACCTACCCCGGGCTGCGTCGAAAGCCAGAAAACCTGTCCGGTTACGCGCCAAAACTTGCGGCTTCCGGGCGCATCTGGACAGGGTGGGAAAGACCTCCGCCCCAGGGTCACCGTGGAATGCCTTTCAGCAGGTCCTCGGTCTTTCGAAAGCGGTTAGTGCCCCTGCTTCCGGGCGCGGGCATTGCTCTCCAGCATAGGCTTCTGGACGCAAGGCGCATCGCGCATCCCCCGTCAGTCCTTCAGTCCTTCAGTCCTTCAGTCTGAAGGTATTATCGGCGTTCAATTGCACCGGCGCTCGACGGGGCCGGATTGTCCAGTCCTCAGACAACCCTTGCCTGCCCAGCCTTCGTGCGGGATGGCCCGGCGTGTTGCCATCGCAAGGGTTCTGATCGTCAAACAGGGCATCCTTTCGACGGACGAATCGTTCGGCATGCCGGATGCCGTCATCCAAGGCGGTTTCCAAACTCCATCTTTGCCACGGTGATAGGGTCTGAAATCCCATGGCGAGTTGGATGTCAGACCATCGACGTGCACGGATGAGGGCGCGGTGGCGGAGAGCATCTTCGGTCACCTGACGCTGGCACACGCGACCACAAGCAGATGCAGGATGAGCTGGCGGACCGGCATGACCCTCACTTTACGACACCCAGAAGCGCGGCAGGAAAGGAGGGGAGGATGCAAGATGCCACCCCTTCAGGCGCCGGCCTTGGTGTTCACCAAACGCTCCGCGCCTCGGCTCCTTTCCATGCTATATCCCTCTCGTCAGGGTGGAGAGCGGCATGGCGCGACGGGACGAAAAGGGAGGGGCCAGCCCGCTGGTGACAGGCCCCATCGGCACAACGCTCCTGCTCTTTGCGTTGCCCACGCTCGGCTCCTCGGTGCTGCAGTCGGCGAATGGCTCCATCGATGCGGTGTGGGTCGGGCGGCTGCTGGGAGAAGACGCGCTGGCCGCGACCACGAACGGCAATCTTATCATGTTCATGCTGACCGCCTTCGTGTTCGGCTTCGGCATGGCGGCGACGATCCTTGTGGGGCAGTCCTTTGGCCGGGGCGACCTTGACGGCGCGCGACGCGTCGTCGGCACGACGCTCGGCACATTCGTGCCTCTGGCGGTGCTGGTTTCCATAGCGGGCTGGTTCTTGGCGCCGCGGCTTCTGGGGGTGCTCGGCACATCGGAACAGATCACGCCACTCGCCCGCGATTACCTGCGCGTGACGTTTTTCGCGATGCCGGCGATCCTGATGCAGACCATGCTGATGATGGCGCTGCGCGGCAGCGGTGACGCGATCACCCCGCTTGTCTTCATGGCGCTTTCGGTGGTGCTGGACGTGGTGCTGAACCCGGTTTTCATCCTTGGCCTCGGTCCGGCACCTGCCTTGGGGATCGGCGGCTCGGCAATGGCCACGGCCCTGGCGAATTACATCAGCCTGCTGGCCATGCTGGTCTACATCTATACGCGCGACCTTCCGCTCCGGCTCCGCGGCGGCGAGTTGAGCTATCTCCGGCCCACGCCTTCGGTGCTGAAGATCATGTTTCGCAAGGGGTTGCCCATTGGCATCCAGATGATCGTCGTCTCCAGTTCCATGCTGACCATGATGACGATGGTGAACCGACTGGGCGTGGATACGACGGCCGCCTTTGGCGCAACCCAGCAGCTCTGGACCTATGTACAGATGCCGGCCATGGCGCTTGGCGCGGCGGTGAGCGCCATGGCCGCGCAGAATATCGGCGCCGGCCGGTGGGACCGTGTCTCACGCGTGACGCGGGCGGGGGTGTGGTTCAACATCGTGCTCACGGGCGGGCTGGTGGCGCTGCTGGCGCTGGTGGATGACAAGGCGCTTGGGCTGTTCCTCGGGCCGGACAGCCCGGCCATCCCGATCGGTCAACACATCGGCTCGCTGGCCACATGGGGGTTCATCACCTTCGGCGTTTCCATGGTGCTGTTCGGCACGGTCCGCGCGAACGGACAGGTCGTCTGGCCGCTCATTATCCTGTTCGTGTCTATGTACCCGGTGCGGATCGGCGTGGCGTTCGGCCTGCAAGGGTGGCTGGGTCCCGACGCGCTGTGGTTGAGCTTCCCGGCGGCAATGGTGTCCACCATGCTGATGGCGACCGTGCTCTACCTCCAAGGCGGCTGGCGGAAGGAGGCCGACATGCGGGTCGATGGTGACATTGGCCCGTCTCAGACGGCTGTGACCGCCGAGGCAGCCCCGCCCCGAAACCCTTCTGCGCCGGATGCTCCGGTCGTCCCCGTCAGGAAGAGCCCGAACGCACCTTCCGCCTGATGAAACGATGAAACAGAAAGGCCGCGCCCCCGGCGAGGACAAGGACCACCACCAGATGCTTCAGCAGGTGAAGCCTGCCGAAGGCCGCCTCTATTCCCGTACCGAACCAATATCCCAGCGTTACGAACAGGCAGGCCCAGATCATGGCGGCAAGCGCGTTCAGCCCAACGAAATGCAGGGCGGGATAATCAGTGGCGCCTATGGCGACCGGGCTGATCGTACGCATCCCATAGATGAAGCGGAAGCCGAAGACGAAGGCGGCTGGGTGCCGCTCGAAGATCGCGCGTGCATGCTGAAACCCTGCGCTGTCGGTGAGTTTCCGCACATGGACGTTGTCCCGCAAGTAGCGTCCCGCCAGAAACCACGCCTGATCGCCCACAAAGGATCCGAGCGCCGCCGCGGCGACGGCGGGCCAGAAGTGCAGCAGCCCACGGTGCACCGCCGCGCCGCCGATCATCGTAACCGTCTCCCCCTCCAGAGCTGCACCGGCAAAGAGCGCAGGAAGGCCGTAGCTGGCGATCAAGCTTTCCATCGTCATCCCACGTATCCTCCGTCAGTGTCCCGTGAGCCGGTCCGCCAGCGCGGCGAGGCGGGAGGTCCGCGTGACCCCTGCCCGTGCCTCCTGCCGGTCGGCCTGCCGATAGAGCCCGTACATGCCCATGACTCCCAGCCAGCGGAGCGGTTCCGGCTCCCACCGGCGCGTGTCGTGGTCAACCCAGGGCAGCCCCGTCCGTTCCGTGCGTCTGCCGAGCAGCAGGTCCGCGAGCGTCCGCCCCGCGAGATTGGTCGTGGAAACCGCGAGGCCGACATAGCCGCCGGCCCGTCCTATGCCGCTCTGCTCGTCGAAGGAGAGGGCGGCGCACCAGTCGCGCGGTACGCCCAGCACACCGCACCACGCATGGTCGAGCCGCAGCTCCTTCGTCTGCGGGAGCAGGCTGTGCAGAATGCGGCGCAGATCCGCGACGGTTGCGGCCTGCGTCTCACCGCGATGATCCAGCGCCGAGCCGAAGCGGTAGGGCACGCCCCGCCCGCCCATGGCGATCCGGTTGCCCGCCGTCCTCTGCGCGTAGCAATAGGCGTGGGCATTGTCGGCAAGAAGTTCATGCTCCCCCCAGCCGATCTCCTCCCACAGCGCGTCGGGAAGCGGCTCCGTCACCACCAATGCGCTGTTGAGCGGCAGGAGATCGCGCCGCCGCCCCGGTAGGCGGGGGGTGAAGCCTTCTGTCGCGATGACGATCCGGCCCGCCCTGATCCGCCCGCGATCCGTGGTGACACAACCGGGCGCGATGGCTGTCACGGCGGTCTGCTCATGGATGACGACGCCTCTCCGCTCCACCGCTGCCGCAAGGCCGCGCACGAGCTTCGCAGGCTGCACGCGCGCGACCCCATGAGTCACGAGCGCCCCCTCCGCTCCGGCGACACGGATGCGGGACCGGGCGGCCTCCGCGCCGATGAGGGAGAAGCGCTCCGTCGGCACCTGCCATGCCCGCGCCTCCGCGAGCGAGGTGTCGAGGCGGGAAAGCTGTGCGGGGTTGCAGGCGAAGGTGAGCAGATCGGTCCGGCGGATGTCTGCGGCAATCCCCTCCGCCCCTGCGACGCGGATCACCTCATCCACCGTCGCGCGGAGCTGGGCCTCCATCGCGATCACCCCGGGCCGGTCGTGGTAGCGCTCGCGCGACCAGCCGAACTCGCCGGAGCACCAGCCGCCGTTCCGGCCCGAGGCACCGAAGCCCGCGAACTCCTTCTCCACCACCGCGATGGAAAGCCCCGGTTCCGCCGCCTTCAGGTAGTAGGCCGTCCAGAGACCGGTGAATCCCGCGCCGATGATGCAGACGTCCACCTGCCGGTCACCATCAAGCGCCGGTCGCGGGGCGGGCACACCCCCCGCATCCGCGAACCAGAAGGAAACCTCACCGTTCCGCATGGCACCCGACCTTCCGCGTGGCGGCGATGTTCGATGTCCATGATGCGCCCTGCTCCACCGGTGCCATCCCGCCCCAGCGCGGCGATGGACGCTTCCAAAGGCGCGCGCGTGGTGTCGCCGGGCGCCTTGGCACCCGTGGGCCGGGGGGACCGGCCCTGAAGGGGGTGCCGGGGCAGCGCATCGGCGTCATGTGGCGGGAACCGCGGCGGGCGCGGGCGCAGCGGTCACGCGGGGCGGCCGCGCCTGTGGCCAGCCGGTTGCCAGATGCCAGGCATGGCCCGCGCGGAGCACCGCCGCATCCGCGCCCGCCCGACCGATAAGCTGCATCCCCATCGGCAGCCCCCCATCGCCGAAGCCCACTGGGATGGAGAGGGCGGGCAGGCTCGCAAGGCTCGCGGGGATGACCACCTCCATCCAGCGGTGATAGGTGTCCATCTGCCGCCCGGCCACGGTCTCCGGCCAGCGCCACTCCGCCGGAAAGGGCCATACCTGCGCGGACGGCAGCACCAGCAGGTCGAACTGCTCGAACAGCCGTGCCGCATGGGCATACCAGCGGCTGCGGACCGCGCTGGCTTCATAGGCAGCCACGGCGGAAAGGCCCGCACCGCGCTCCACCTCCCAGATGGTTTCCGGCTTGGTGAGGCGGCGCTTTTCCGGGTCGCTGGCGAGCGCGGCCTTGCTTCCGGCCGAAAGCATGGCCCGAAGGGTGATCCACGAGTCCCAGAGTTTCTCCGCCGGGAACGGCGGAGGGAGCGGCTCCACATGCGCACCCATCGCCTCCATCTGCCGAAGCGCCGCCTCGCACAGCGGAAGGATGCCGGGCTCCATGGCATAGGCGCCGCCCCAGTCGCCCAGCCAGCCGATACGAAGCCCGGAGATCCCCCCGTCCAGCGTCGCAGCCCAGTCGGCATTCGGGCGCGGGAAGGGCTTTTCCGGATTTTCGCCCGCGATCACGGTCAGCAGGCGGGCCAGATCCTCCACGTCGCGCGCCATCGGCCCGTTGGTGGCGAGCGTGGAGAGGAACCCGTCCCCCTCCGCCTCATCCGCGACGAGGCCCCATGTCGGGCGGAAGCCATAGACGTTGCAGAAGGCCGCGGGGTTGCGCAGTGATCCCATCATGTCCGATCCATCCGCCGCCCAGACCATGCGCGCCGCCAGCGCCGCCGCAGCGCCGCCGGAGGATCCGCCCGCGCTGCGCGACAGGTCGTAGGGGTTCAGCGTCGCGCCGTGGACGGGGTTGAACGTGTGGCTGCCCTGCCCCCATTCGGGCACGTTGGTCTTGCCGGTCAGGATCGCGCCCGCCGCCCGGATCCGCTGGGCCAGCAGCCCGTCCTTCACCGGAACATGCGTGGCATGGAGCGGTGAACCCCAGGTGGTGCGGATCCCTGCGGTGAGCGCCAGGTCCTTGATCGCGAAGGGAATACCATGAAGCCAGCCTTGCGGCGGCGTATCGTCCAGCGCCCGTGCCTCTGCCATCAGCACCTCCGGATCGCGGGGGGAGACGATGGCGTTCACGCTGCTGTTCACGCTGTCCAGACGCGCGAGATAGGCCGCCATTACCTCTGAGGGCGCGACGGATCGTGCATGGATCAGCGCCGACAGGCGGGTGGCGGACAGTTCGGTAAGTTCCATGTGGATGCGATGCCTTCCCTTCTCGGTCGCGTACCGGGCCGTAGCCGCCCTCAGATGAGCCTGAATCCGCCGCGCCGTCCAGCCCGCGTGAAGCGAATGCTCTGGCCGTATTTCGCTCACTGCCGCGCCGGGGGGGAAACGGTCCCTCCTTGGGGGCTGACGAAATGGCTTGTCGATGCGCGGTAAATCGGCCCGGAATAGCTGCATTTCCGGGTGGATTCGTCAGATCGCGGACGTATTTCCCCTCCGCCGCAGACCTGTAGGGCGGCGGACGGGCCGCATGGGATCCGCATGCCCGCGCCGGAACGTGTCTTGCATACGGAGGGCACAAGGCGAAATCTCTGACGGGTCGGAACAGCCGGACCAGATGCATTCCCCACGCCGCCAAGGCGAAACCGACGGATGCCCACAAGGCATGGTCCACGGGTGCATTGCCCGAGCGCGAGGCGAAGCCTTCTCGTTTCAGGAAGGCTCCATGATCTGAGATATGCCACCCCGCCATGCAGCGCAGTCGCGCGCGTGTGAAATCCTACGCGATGACCTAGTGCGGCCGCTTGCATCCTGATCCCTTGCACATGAAAGTGAGGCTGATACCGGCTCGCAGCCGATGAGAGCAGCCCGCTCCCTTCCGCGCGCGGGCCAAAGATCCAGACGTGGGGTTTGCATCCTGCAAGGGCTGACGGGCCGCTCCCTTCCGCGCGCGTCCAAAGCCTACCAGCTTTGGGTTCACGCCCCTCTCCGCCGCCATCCCCAGCGCGTGCAGATCAAAGGTGGTGCCCCCGATTTTCAATTGTGCCTTGCGCCGCATCCCGGGCGTGCGGGTCAAAGCCCACAATCTGCGTCCCGGCGAAAAGGCCGTCCGGCCATTCCCCGCGCGTGTGGGTCAAAAGCAATGGAGATCCACCCCTCGCGCCCGTCCGTGGCCCATCCCACCTGCGCGCGCCAAACGCCAGACAGAAGAGATATTATCCATGCCCATCAGCCATCTCCCGCGCGCGTACGGACCGAACCGGGTCGTGCCCCGGCCGCCGCCAGCCGGAAGGCCCATCCCACGCGCGCTCGTCCCAAGCCGGGGCGGTGGGAGGACGGCCGTGGAGTTCGAGGCCATCACCCCGCGCGCACGGGCCAAGCCAATGCGCGCCGCCGAGCCACCCCCGTCCTCCGGCCATCCCCCACGCACCCGGGCCAAGCTGCGGCAGCGGGAGGGTCGCCATGGATTTCGAGATCATCCGCATGCGCGCGGACCTAGCCTAGAGGTCTCCTTGGCGTTGCCGTCCAAGAACCATCCCTCGCGCGCGGGCCAAGCGCTCCTGTAGCGGTGACATCCCCCATGCGCACGACCAAAAGCTAAGCATCGCGTTCGGCCTATGGACCCGTAGAGATCTTGCCGGAGCGTATCACGCCCGCGCTGCAGCCCTGGATTCCGCCAGAGAAAACGGTGGGGTGAGGAGCATGCCGGGAACCCCGGCAGCCCCCTCTACCGGGAATGCGAGTTCCTGACAAGGTCGCCCCCGCCGCAAGGAATTGCCCATCCCGCGCGACGGGCAGCCGGTTATCGCGATGCATGCCGTCAGGCCGTGGCGGCCTTATCCACGTCGCCCTTGTAGGAGTCCTTAAGGCTGGCAAGGTTCAGCAGCATCGTGGCTGCGGGCGCCGTCATCCCGTGGCGGTGGATGGAGGAGCGGACCCACATGCTTTCCGTCCTGCGGCTGCCGGACAGGGCGATCACTTCCCGCGCGATCTCCAGAGGCTCACCCACGAAGATCGGGCCGTCCAGCAGCCGGATCTCCTGATCCGCGAACAGGCCGATGGCAGGGCCGCGCACCGGGAAGGGATCCTGCTTGTTGGTGTAGCAGAACAGCACGCTCAACATCTCGAAGGGGATCACCGCCTCGCGCCAGCTTCCGACGGCACCCCGGTAGGCCGGCGACGGTTCGGTGATGCGGGAGAGCTTCTCGGACAGGCTGAACGGGTAGAGATGGCCCATGTTCTGATCGAAGCCCATGGAAATCGGGCGGCGGGGCGTCCGCATCCCCACCCGCACATCGGCGAGGATCCGCGCGCCCTCCAGCGGCGGCAGAGCCGCCATTCGCTCCTCCAGCGCGGAAACCGGATGATCGGGACCGATGGAGAGGCTACCGCGCAGGATCTCCGTCCCGTCCTCCCGCTCCATGCGGATCTCGGCCTGGTCGGGAGCGACCTGCCGCGCCATGGCGCGGAGCCGGTCACCCTCGAACGCGGGGTTGCGGAAATGGGCGGAGATACAGCCCGCCGCCAGCCAGCGGTCTCCGAACAGGCGGACGGCCAGCGGGTCGAACTGGCTGAAATGGGTCGGCCCCTCGATCGTGCCGCCCTTGAAGCCCAGTGTCTGCGCCGCGCGGTCATCGTGGATGGAAGCGTGGCCGTCATAGTTCTGGGCAGAGAGCATCTGCGCAGGCGCGCGAAGTGGCCCTGTCAGCCAACCATCGGTTTCGGTCAGCGGCGTGGGAAAGAGGCTGGTCATCTCATCTCCTTGCAAGGGTTACCCGCCGGCTGGATCTGTCCGCTGGCAGGAATAAGCGGGAGGGTGCTCCGCGGCCGGGCGCCATGGAGGGGGGGGATAGCTCCCCGTCCGGTTTCCGTGGGGCCGATACCGGCGCGCCGCCTTTCCCATTGTCCGCGGCAGAGACCGCACACGGCTCCGGGCCGCCGCATCCTGCGCATCGGAGCGGCCGCGGCGAAGTGAGGCGGCAGCCGCAGGCAAAAGCTCTGATCAGACGTCGACCGGCACAGGCGATGGCGGAGTGCGCTCACCTCCTGCCGCAGAGAGAGACACCCTTTCAGACGGACACACCGTTGCAGACTGTGGCGCCCCTTCGAACTGCCACGCCCATTCACCGGGTGGCCGTCGCTCGACAGATGACCCAGAGACCCGCCGAGGCTCCATCGCCCGGCGGGCGCAAGCACCGGCATCGCCAGAACCGCCATCAGGATCCGGCGGGTTCGGGCGTGGGCAGGAACTGGGGCAGATCGGTCTTGCGGACCTTGCCCGTCGGCGTGAGCGGCAGGGCGGCGATCACCACGATCTCCGGCACCTTGTAGGCCGCGATACGCTCGCCCAGCCAGCCCGCGAGATCCGCCGCGGACACGCGGCCCCGGTGCTCCTCCTTCAGTTCGACGAAGGCCACGGGCACCTGACCCTTTTCCGCATCATCACGCCCGATGACGCCGCTGCCGACGACGGCGGGATGTTTGCCCAGCAGGCCCTCGATCTCCACGGGGAAGATGCTCATGCCCTTGACCTTCAGCATTTCCTTGCGGCGGCCGAGGTAGTGCAGGAACCCCGCGCTGTCGATCACGCCGATATCGCCGCTGTGCAGCCATCCGCCCCGGAGCGCGGCAGCACTCTCCTCCGGCTTGTTCCAGTAGCCCTTGAGCAGCGCGGGTGTCCGCACGACGATCTCCCCCTCCGTATCCGGCGGCAGGATCTCCCCGGTGTCGAAGTCGCAGATCTTGAACTCCGTCCCCGGTATCGGCAGGCCGACGAACACCGGCTGCGCCTTCAGGTCGTAGTCGTCGTCCTGCATGCCGGTGGTGAAGGTGTTGGAGGTATGCGTCTCCGTCATCC
Source organism: Haematobacter missouriensis (assembly GCF_000740775.1). Classification (GTDB taxonomy): domain Bacteria; phylum Pseudomonadota; class Alphaproteobacteria; order Rhodobacterales; family Rhodobacteraceae; genus Haematobacter; species Haematobacter missouriensis. The sequence goes on from NZ_JFGS01000008.1 coordinate 47,755, forward strand.
CCCAGCTCGATTCCGCGAGCGTGGTGCCGGTCAGGTCATGCCAGCGCTGGCGGTACTCCACGTTCAGCTTCTTCACGAAGGAGGTGACACGCAGGCGTTTCAAGCAGGACAGGTCGAACTCGCCGAAGCGGGGGTGGTCCATCAACTCCACCGCGCCATCGACCATCATCGCCATGCTGGTCACCCGGTAGCGGTCCACCGCCTGCATCACGCCCAGCGGATCCCAGCGTGACAGCAGCACCAGAGGCCGCCCGGTCACCGCCGGAAACACCAGCGCCGCATTTTCGCCCGCGATCCAGAATTCCGGGAAATAGCTCAGGAAGATCAGGGTCCGGTCGCCCGCCATCGCGACGGACCAGTTGGCGGCACCGGTATAGAGCATGTCGCGCTGTGTGTGGACGCAGCCCTTGGGCATGCCCGTCGTGCCGCCCGTGTAGTTGAGCGCCGCGACCCCGTCCAGATCCGCGCCGCTGACACGCTCCTTCGGGGCGGCGCGGACAGCCGGCAGGAACGGCTCCGCTCCCGCCATCGGCGCGGGCGGCTGGCGCACGAAGCCCGGCACGTTGAAGGTGGGTTGCTCCGGGACCAGTTCGGAGAGGCTGGTGGCGAACACCTTGCGCAGCCGGGTTTCCGCCCGCACCTCATCGACGACGGGAAGCAGGGTATCCTGCGCGACGATCACCTCCGCGCCGGAATCGTTGAGGTGGTAGGCAAGCTCATAGCCCTTGGAGAGCGGGCTGATCGGCACATGCACCGCGCCGAGCTTCAGGATGCCGAAGAAGGCGATGTGGAACTGCGGACAGTTGGGCAGGAGGACCGCCACCCTGTCGCTCTTGCCGATGCCGAGGCCCTGGAGAAGATTGGCGAACCCCTCGCTCAGCCGGTCGAGCTCGCCCCAGGTGATCTCCGTCCCATAGTAGATCAGCGCGGTCTCCGCCGCCTTCGTATCCCCCCAGTGGCGCAGATAGTCGGAAAGCGGCCGTTCCCCCAGCGGATAGGTGATCTCGGCGGGCACGCCCTTCGGCCATGACTTCGCCCGTCGCGCGGCCAGATCGGCCAGATATCCGGTTTCGTCTATCGTTGTGCTTGGCATCTCATTTCCCTTGTTCGGGCGCACGGTTCGGCTGGACGGTGGCAGCGCCCGCGTCACGGAGGGCCCGTGCGTCAACTCGTGCGTCAACTCATGCGGGGGGCCGGAGGGCCGCCCGCCCCTTCTCCCCCGTCCCCTCTTCCCGCGCGTCTCACTGCTCGCGCGATGTCGGATCCAGCGCCTCGCGCAGCGACTCGCCGAGAGCGTTGAACGCCAGCGCGGTCACGAGGATGGCGATGCCCGGCGCATACATCTGGGCGGGTGCGATCTCCATGTAGAGGTAGGCACGCGCCAGCATGGAGCCCCAGCTCGAATCTGGCGGCTGCATGCCGAGGCCGAGGAAGCTCAGGCTCGCTTCCGCCAGCAGAGCGACAGCCATCAGCATGGTCATCTGCACGATCACCGGCTGGATCGCGTTGGGCAGGATATGGTGAAGCAGGATGCGCGGAGTGGAGGCCCCGAAGCAGCGGGCGGCGTCCACATACAGCTCCTGCCGGAGCACCAGCGTCCGCGCCCGGACGAGCCGCGCGAGCTGCGGCGCAAAGACGATCCCCACGGAGATCATCGCATTGGTCAGCCCGATACCGAGCGCGCCCGTCACCGCGATGGCGAGCACGATGGACGGGAAGGACAGGAAGGTGTCGATCACCCGGCTGATGATGGTATCCGTCCAGCCGCCCGCATAGCCCGCGATCAGCCCGATCGGGATCCCCAGGAGCGCAGCGACGCCGACCGCAAGGAACGAGGCATAGATGGAGGCGGAGGCGCCATAGACCAGCCGGCTGAAGATGTCGCGGCCCAGATCGTCGGTGCCGAGCAGATGCGTCATGCTTGCTGGCTCCAGAATCGCCATATAGTCCTGCGCCGTCGGATCGTAGGGCGCGATCCAGCGGGCCAGCAACGCCGCACCCACGATGATCGTCAACGCGATTGCCGACAGCAGAGTCCGGGTGTCGTGGCGCAGCCAGTTCCACACCGGCTTCCACCGGGTCTCCTGCCGCATCGAACTGGTGGAAATATCGGTCATTTCTGGCTGATCCTCGGATCGAGAACGCTATAGAGCATGTCGGTGACGAGGTTCACGAGGATCACCGTCACCACCATCACGAGCACGATGCCCTGCACGACCGGGAAATCCCGTTGCAGCGCCGCATTGACGATGGAATTGCCCATGCCCGGGATGGCGAACACCACCTCCACCACCACCGTGGCGGCGAGCGTGCGGTTGATGAGCAGGCTGATCACGGTCAGCAGATTGACGCTGACGTTGCGCAGCCCGTGCTTCCAAAGGATCACCGCCGGCGACAGGCCTTTGGCATGAAGCGTGCGGACATATTGCGAGGAGAGGATCTCCGTCAGGGAGCTGCGAAGCTGACGGGACACCTCGGCGATGCCGCTGGAGGCGAGCGCCAGCGCCGGCAGCGTCGAATACCAGATCGCCTGCCAGATGTTGTCGAGCGGCGAGACGAAGCCCGTCGCCGGAAACCACATCCTGTTCAGGGCGAAGGTTGCGACGAAGATCATCGCGATCCAGAAGTTCGGCAGCGCGATCCCGATGGAGGAAAGCGTCATCACGAATCCATCCAGCCGCGAACGGGGACGGCTCGCCGCGAGAATGCCGAGCGGCACCCCGACCACGATGGATACCACGACGGCATAGAGCACGATGAACAGCGTGTTCGGAAACACGCGTTTCACCGTTTCCAACACCGCCTCCCCCGACAGGAGGGAGTTCGACAGATCCCCCGTCACCGCATGGCCGAGCCAGGACAGGTATTGCACGATGAACGGCCGGTCGAGGCCGTAGAGCGTGCGGATCTCCTCGATCCGCTCCTGGGTGGCGTTCTCACCGGCGAGGGTGATGGCCACGTCGCCTGGCAGCAGCTTCATAAGCGTGAACACCATGAAGGTGGCGAGGATGAGTACCGGGATGGATTGCAGGAGCCGATTGACGATGATCCTGCGGTGGACCTTGGTCAGCATGGGCGACCTCCGCTGTTGAGCCGCATGTCGGGATCACCCGACACGCGTGACCCCGTTGAACTTCGGCTTGCCGAGCAGGTTGGCGGTGAAATTTTCCACGCCCTCGACGTAGGCATCGACCTCGTAGCGGACAGTGAGCGGGATGGAGATGGCGGACTCCGCCCCGAGCTTCTGTGCCGTGGCGAGGGCGGCCTTCCGCTCCGCCTGATCGGCGGTGGCGCGGCTGGCAGTGATGGCGGCTTCGAACCCGTCGGGAGCCGCGACCTTGCCGGTGTTGAAGTAGGAATTCTGCGAAAAGACCAGGTCATAGGACATGCTCGGGTCCGGGCGTCCCGTCCAGGCGGACAGCAGCGCGTCGCCGATCTTCTCCGGCCCGAAGAAGCGACCGGAGGATTCCGCGATTGGCGCGTTGGTGAACCGCCCCTTCACGCCGATCCGGGCAAGCTGGCTCATGATGACCTCCTGCCGTTGCACGGAGGCCTGATCGGGATAGCCGCGGAAATCGAGTTGCAGCCCGGAGACACCCGCCTCCTTCATCAGCGCCGCCGCCTTGTCCGGGTCATGGGCGTTGAGGGTCTGAGGCTCCGCCGAATAGGCCCAGTGCGTCTTGGGCAGAAAGCCGTAGGCCGCCTCGCCCACACCGGCCTGTGTCGCCAGCAGGAAGGCATCCCGGTCGATGGCGAGGCTCAACGCCCGCCGCACGCGGGGGTCCTGCAACGGCCCGCGCCCGGCGTTGAGATAGATGTTGTAGATATAGAGCGTCGGCGTTTCCATCAGCGTCAGGTTGGGTGTGCGCTTGATGATGGGGATCTGGCGCTCCGAGAGCTGGTAGCAGATCTGCGCCTGCCCCGACTGAACGGCGCGGAGCCGCGTGGTCGGTTCGGGCACCACCAGCAGTTCGATCTTGGCCATGCCGGGCGCGCCTTGCCGCCAATAACCGGAATAGGCCTCGCCTGCGACCCGCTCGCCATCTGTCCAGCCAGTGAATTTCCACGGGCCCGCACCCACGGGGGCGCGGTCAACGCGGCCGTCCTCGGCTTCGCTGAGCGCCTTGGGGGAAATCATCATGCCCGCACGGTCCGAGAGGATGAGCGGCAGCGCGCTGTCCGGCTCCTTGAGGCGCAGCGTCACCTGCAGCGGGCCGGTGACTTCCACGCTCTCCACCGTTTCCAGATCGGCGCGGATGTTCGAAACGGGTGCTTCCCTGCTGCGATCGAGGTTGAGCTTCACCGCCTCCGCATCGAGCGGCGTGCCGTCGTGGAAGGTCACACCCTCCTGCAGGTCCAGCACCAGCGTCTTCGGGTCGGTGAAGGTGAAGGCCCGCGCAAGCCCGGGAACAGGTTCCAGCGTGTCGGGCGTCCAGTCGATGAGCGTATCGTAGAAGTTGAACAGGAACACGTGATCGGAGCCGGAGCCGCCCGTCGCTGGATCAAGGCTGGACGGGTTGGCATTCGCGGCCACGGTCAGCGTGCCGGTGGTCGCCGCGCGCAAGCCGCCCGGCAAACCGACGGCGCCTATGGCCGCCGTGGCGCCCAGGCCGATCAGGATCTGCCGGCGGCGCATGTCGGGAAGCAGCCGGGCGATGTTGCGACGTTCCTCAGTGGTGAAGCTCATAGGACACCCTCCCCGGTCTCCTGTGGCCGCGCTCAGGCGGCAGCGTATGACTCTGACTCGCCGCCTTCAGGCGGCGACCGTGAAATCGAGCTCGCCCGCGAAATGACAGGCGACGAACTGTTCGGGCCGCATCTCCCGCCATTCGGGTACTTCCGCCGTGCAGCGCGCCGCTGCGAAGGGGCAGCGCGTGCGGAAGCGGCATCCGCTGGGCGGCGAAATTGGGCTCGGGATTTCTCCCTTGAGCTGCATCCGGCGCGAGGTGCGCATCGCCGCGGGCAGCGGCTCCGGCTCCGCCGAAAGCAGTGCGGCGGTATAGGGATGGAGGGGCCGGTGGATGATATCCTCCGTATTCCCCAGCTCCATGAACCGGCCCAGATAGGTGACAGCGATCCTGTCGCTCACATGGGCGACAACGGAGATATCATGTGCGATGAAGGCGAAGGACAGGCCAAGGTCGCGCTGCAACGCGTTGAACAGGTTCAGAATCTCACCCCGGATCGACACGTCCAGCGCCGCCACCACTTCATCGCAGACGACGAATTTCGGCTCCAGCGGCAGGATGCGGGCAATGTTCACCCGTTGCTTCTGCCCACCGGAGAGCTGATGGGGATAGCGCTCCGCCAGATCGGCGCGAAGCCCCGCGCGGTCCAGCGATTCCATTGCCTTGCGCCGCATCTCCTCCCGGCTCATCCCGCCCTTGATGACCATCGGTTCCATCAGGCTCTCAAGAATGGTCTTGCGCGGATTGAGCGATGCGTTCGGGTCCTGAAAGATGATCTGATAGCGCCGCCGCCGCTCCCGGTATTCCTTGCGCGACAGGCGACGAAGATCGTCGCCTTCATAAAGGATATCGCCCTCCGTCGGCTCGAGCAGTCCGGCCAGCGCCCTGCCGATGGTGGTCTTGCCGGAGCCGGATTCGCCTATGATCCCGAAGGTCTCCCCCGCGAGAACGGAGAAATCGACCCCGTCCACCGCCTTCACCGTTTCCGTTCCGCTGTTGACGGGAAAGCGGATGCGCAGGTCGCGGACCTCGATCACGGCGTCACGCGCCGCTGTCATGGTGGTGTCCCTCATGCGACGGCTCCTTCCAGGTCGAGATCGTGCTGCCGCCAGCAGCGGGCCATCCGGTCCGGGCCGGATGGCTCCAGCGTCTGCGGTCGCTCGCATCCGGCGCGGGCGAAGTCGCAACGCGCACGGAAGCGGCACCCCTCCGGCATCTGTGCGGGGGCGGGCACGCGGCCCGGGATGAACGCCAGTTCCCCCCGCTTCTGATTCAGCCGCGGCAGCGACCGCAGCAGCCCCGAAGTATAGGGATGGCGCGGTTTCAGCAGCACGTCATCGACGGGCGCATCCTCAACGATCTGTCCGGCATACATCGTCAGCATCCGGGTGCAGGTCTCGGCCACCACGCCCAGGTCATGGGTGATGAACAGCAGCGCCGTTCCCGCCTCCTCGCTCAGCCGGCAGAGCAGATCCATGATCTGCGCCTGAATGGTCACATCCAGCGCGGTCGTCGGCTCGTCGGCGATGAGGAGTTGCGGACGGCAGATCAGCGCCATGGCGATCATCGCCCGCTGGCGCATGCCCCCTGAAAGCTGGTGCGGATATTCGTCATACCGCCGCTCGGGTGCAGGAATTCCCACGTCGCGGAGCGCGTCGATCGCCGCGGTGCGCGCATCCGCCCGGCTCGCGTCACGGTGGAGGCGGTACGCCTCGCTGATCTGGTCTCCGATGGTGAAAACCGGATCGAGCGCGCTCATCGGTTCCTGAAAGATCATCGCCATGCGATTGCCGCGCATCTGCCGCAGGCGGCGGGGCGGCATGGTCAGGACGTCCTCTCCCTCGAACATGATGCGGCCACCCAACCGGGAGGTGCGGGGCAGCAGGCGCAACAGCGACAAGCCGGTCACGGACTTGCCGCAGCCGCTTTCCCCGACCAGACCGACGCGTTCGCCGCGTTGTATGGTGAAGGAAACGTCCTTGGTGATCTGCACGGCGCCAAAGGCGATGCTCGCCCCCTCGACGCTCAGCAGCGGCGTATCCGTTTCCTTGCCGGTAACCGGACGCGACCCTGCGTCGGGCTGCGCATAGGCAATGGTCATGATCCCCCTCCCCTGCAATCGCAACCGCGGATCAGTGCCGTCCGACCGGGGGTCGGCCTGATCCGGGTATTTGCCGACAGCGGCAAATGTCGCGGCGGTCGTTGCATGGCAATCCTCCCCGACGGCGCGCGCCCTCCCCGGCGCATACCGTGTCAGGTGACAGAAGCACCCACATGGTCAACTGTCAACAACGTACCCATCAGTAACCTTTCATTTGTCAGGATTCCTCCGGGAACAAAGAAAGGGGATGATTGCTCACCCCCTTTTCCCTTAGTCTCCTCTGACTGGGCGATGGTCTAGCCGGCCTCAAACCGTCGGTTCGCCGCAAGACGGGCAAGGGCGCCATCCCGGCTTTCCTCCAGAACGGCGCGCAGCCGGGCTTCTGCCGTCAGCGTGTCCCGTGCCGCGATCGCCTCCCATACAGCGGCCATCTGCGCGGCCCGGCGTTCCCGGGCCGCTGGGGTGGCGTAGTCGAGCGGCTTGCGCCAGATCGTCGTCCAGAGCGTCTGCTCATTCATTTCGCGCATGAGCTGCACGACGAGCTCGTTGCCGCTCGCCCTGGAGATTGCGTGGACAGCACGTGTCATTCCCAGTCCGAAGGTCAGGTGCGTGCTTTCCTCATCGGCCGCAATGAGGGCCAAATCCTCAATGCGCACGCGGATTCTCTCCAGTGCCTCCTCCTCGCGGTCCCGTTCTCCCAAAGTCCGGACCGCGAGACAGGACAGCGCCATACGCACGTTGAACAGATCGGCGATGGAGGCGAGAGAGATCGGCAGCACATGCGCGCCGCGGCGCGGCGTGATGTCGATGAGGCGTCGCTTCTGAAGGATGCGGAAAGCCTCCCGCACCGGGCCGCGGCTGACGCCGAACTGCTCCGCTACCTGCTGCTCCACCATCCGCTGGCCGGCGGTGAAACGACCATCCACGATCATCACGCCACAGGTATCGGCGATCTGCTCGGGGATGGTTTTCGGGCTTCTCAGAAGCGTCAAGGTCATGGTGAATCGTCTCCGCAGGCCGAAAGACGGATGCGTCGCACCCGCCTTTCAGAAGCATCAACAGATCGCTCCGCAAGTCAATTGCCAATTGTTGACAATTGGCAGAACGGCAGCCGCCCCACCTACCAGGTATCGATGAAGGGCCGTTTGCGTCCCGACATCGGTGGCCGCAGCTTTACCGAGCGCAGCCCCGCAAGGATCCATTCCCGCGTCTTCACAGGGTCGATCACCGCGTCGATCTCCAGGCTGGAGGCGACGGAGATCGCCTTCCCCTGCTCCCGGTATTCCTCAAGCAGCCTGTCGTAGAGGCGCTGCTTCTCCTCAGGGTCGGTCACCTCATCAAGCTCGCGCCGGAAGCCCAGCCGCACGGCGCCTTCCAGGCCCATCGGGCCGAACTCCCCGGTGGGCCAGGAGACGGTGAAGAAGTTGTCGTAGGTGCCGCCGCCCGCCATGCTCATCGCGCCCAGCCCGTAGAATTTGCGCAGCACGACGGTGAAGAGCGGCACGGTGATCGAACGGCCCGTCACATACATCCGGCAGACATGCCGCACGAGCGCGGTCTTTTCAGCCTCCGGCCCGACCATGAAGCCCGGTGAATCGCAAAGCGAAACCAAGGGGATATCGAACGCATCGCAAAGCTGCATGAAGCGTGAGGCCTTGTCCGACGCATCCGCGTCGATGGCACCGCCCAGATGCTTGGGATTGTTGGCGATCACGCCGAAGGGCTTGCCCTCGATGCGGATAAAGGCGGTGACGATACCCACGCCGAATTCGCGGCGCAGTTCCAGCATGGAACCCACGTCGGCGATGGTTTCCAGCGCCTCGCGGACTTCGTACACGCGCAGGCGGTTCTCCGGCACCACATGGCGCAGGCGGCGCTGGTCGGGGGCCTCCCACTCCGCGATATCTCCTTGGAAGTATGACAGATACTGCCGCACGACACGGCAGGCCTCTGCCTCGTCCTTCACACGGATATCGACGACGCCGTTCGCGGTCTGCACGTCGATCGGGCCGATCGCCTCGGGCGGATAGACGCCAAGCCCGCCGCCCTCGATCATCGCCGGACCGGCCATGCCGATATTGCTTGTCTCATCCGCGATGATCACGTCGCAGCAGCCCAGCAGCGCGGCGTTCCCGGCAAAGCACCGCCCGGACACCACGCCGACCAGCGGCACCTGCCCGCTCAACCCGGCGAAACGGGAGAACGTACCATTGGAGATCCCGGCATAGGTCGCGCGCTCTGTGTCGCCCGGGCGCCCGCCGCCCCCTTCTGCAAAGAGCACGACGGGCAGGTTCCACTGCTCCGCCACATGCAGGATGCGGTCGAGCTTGCGGTGATGCCGCTGCCCCTGCGTTCCGGCCAGCACGGTATAGTCGCCGACCGCAAAGGCGCACCGCGCGCGATCAGCGCCGAAAGCCCCGCCGTTGACCGTGCCGAGGCCGGTCAGCATGCCGTCCCCGGTCGTGTTGCGGATCAGATCGTCGAGCGGGCGGCGTTGCCGCTGTGCGGCGATGGCAAGCTCCCCGTATTCCACGAAGGTTTCCGGGTCGCAGATCTGCGCGATGTTCTCCCGCGCCGTCTGCTTGCCCTGACGGTGCCGCTTTGCCACTGCGTCGGGGCGGTTCTCGTCCCGGCCGAAAGCGCGGCGCTGCTCCATTTCCGCCAGATCGTCGCGGATATGGTCGAGGTCGAGCGCCGCATCCTTTGCCTGTTCCTCTGCACCGCCATCCGCCGGCTCGAGGGCAAGGAGCATTTCACCAAACATGACCGTCTGGCCCGCGCCCGCGCCCACCGCCACGACACGCGCCGCGCAGGGGGAAGACACCACATGCTCCATCTTCATCGCTTCTAGGATGGCGAGCTGCTGGCCCGCCCGGACCTCGTCGCCTTCCTTCACATCCATGGAGACCACCGTGGACTGCATGGGCGCGCGCACCGGCTCCGCCCCTTCAAGCACAAGCTCCGGCGTCCGCGCCGTCGTCGCGGCGGAATCCGCTGCATCCGCCACAGGCACGTAGGCTTCTGCGGCCTGCGCGAGTTCGGCCGCATGCGCTTCGATGAAGCGCGTGGTCACCGCGTTGGCCTGCACCTCCGGCCGCGCGATCAGCGCGCGGAGCCAGGGGATGTTCGTCTCCACCCCGTCGATGCGGAATTCGGCCAGCGCCCGATCCGCCTTGCGGAGCGCGACGGACAGATCCGTCGCCGTGGTATGGACGATGACCTTGGCCAGCAGGCTGTCATAGCTGGCCGATGTCCGGTAGCCAGCCCGCGCGAAGCCATCCACGCGCACGCCCGGCCCGCTCGGCGGTTCATAGCGGGAGATGACGCCCCCCGTAGGCAGCGCGCCGCCCGTGGCGTCCATATGCTCCATGTTGACCCGTGCCTGCACCGCATAGCCGCGGGGGATGAGCCCCTCCTGCGAGATGCCGAGGGAGGCCAGCGTCCGCCCGCCCGCGATACCCAGTTGCAACGCGACGAGATCCTGGCCGAAGACCTCCTCCGTCACGGTGTGTTCGACCTGGATGCGCGGGTTGGCCTCGATGAAGAACAGCCGCTCTCCCGGCCCCTCGCCCATCAGGAACTCGAACGTGCCGAGGGAGCGGTAATCGACGCTTCGCGCCAGTTTCAGCGCCCGCTCCGCCAATGTCTCCCGCTCCGCGGCGGAGAGGGACGGGCTGGGCGCCATTTCCAGCACCTTCTGATGGCGGCGCTGCAGGCTGCATTCCCGTTCGCCCAGCTGAACGCAGGCACCCGTACCATCGCCGAGGATCTGCACCTCGATATGCCGCGCGGCGGGGAGGAACTGCTCCACATAGACGTTTGGATCGCCAAAGGCCGCCTCCGCTTCCGACCGGCAGCGTTGCCAGGCCTCCGCCACATCCTCCGCCCGCTGGACAATGCGCATGCCGCGCCCGCCGCCACCGGCGATGGCCTTGATGAGCATGGCCGCGCCTGCGGGGAGCGCCGCGAAGAAGCTCTGCGCCTCCTCAAGCGACGTGGCCCCCAGCGTGCCCTCCAGCACCGGCACGCCCACTTCGCGGGCCCGCGCCTTCGCCGCGATCTTGTCGCCCAGCAGCGCGAGCGCCTCCGGCGTCGGACCGACGAAACGGATGCCTGCCGCGTTCACCCGGCGGGCGAATTCCGCGTTTTCGGCCAGGAAGCCATAGCCCGGATGGATCGCGTCCGCGCCCGCCTGCTCTGCCGCCGCGATCACCGCGTCCATGTCGAGATAGGCGCGCACGCCGGTACCCGGAAGCGCCACGCTCTCATCCGCGCCACGCACATGCAGGCTCTCGCGGTCATCGGGCGCATAGACGGCCACGGTCGCGATGCCCAGCTCCGCCGCGGTGCGGAAGATGCGCAGCGCGATCTCCCCCCGGTTGGCGACAAGCAGCTTGCGGACGGGGGTCACGGGCATCATGCGGGCACCTGAAGATTAATGGTCATGGTCGGCTTCCTCGAAATGGCTGGTGGTCCCGGTTCGCCGGAGCGCCGGGCTGCGGGAGCAGGTCGCTTCCGGTCGGGGGCCGTGGCCTCATCCGACCGGGACGTTAAGCCCGGTGATCCTCATGTAACCCCCCTGTCTTCCCCCTGTCAGCCGTTCGCGCGGGGGCCATACGGCCTCCACCAAAAATTACTGACACTTGTCAGGCTAGCCTTTGCCCCTGTGCCGGTCAAGCTGTAAACCGGAGGCTGGCAACAAATGGCTTGCGAGGCTGACATTTGTCAGCTTACCGTGGCGCCGGGCATCTTGGCGTGATCCAAGAGGGGAAGCCATCAGGGAGCTGCGGGCCGGAGGAGGGCCGCACTCCTTGCCGTGGTGGGCTGATAGGGGGAGGAAACGGTTGGACAGGTCTGCAGGGATCGGGCCGCTCGCAGGGATTACCGTGGTGGAGACGGGACCGGGCGTGGCAGGCGCATGGTGCGGGCGGCTGCTCGCCAGCCTTGGGGCGGAGGTGACCGTGCTGCCCCCGTCCGGCGGCGACCCCCTTGCCGCGCGGGAGGAGATCCCGGGCGACGCGGCCACGCGCGGGCTGGTTCACGAGTGGCTGATGGCGGGCAAGCGCCTGGGCGAAAACACGGGCAAAAGCACGGGCGAAAACACGGGCACCGGCAATCGCACTGGCACCATCACTGGCGCGAGCCGCAGCACGGGCCGCGCCACGGGCACTGCCACCGGCGACAGCACGGATACGCCCACACCCATGCCCGCTGACACGCAGCTTGGCACGCCTCCTGCTCAACCGGACCTTCTCATCATCGGGGAGGATCATCGCGGCACGCCTTCCATTACGCCCACACGGGGCACGGTGCGGCTGTCATGGTTCGGCGCGTCCGGCCCCTATGCGGCTTGGCGGGGCACGGATCTGGTGGTTCAGGCGCTCTCCGGCATTCTCTACCCGACAGGGCCGAAGGAGGGCGCGCCCCGCCCGCTGGGCGATCTGCAATCCGCCCTGCTGGGCGGTGTGGCCGGGGCTGTGGCGGCGCTGACGGCGCTGCTGGCCAGAGGCCCCGCCCTGACCCTGGATGTCAGCATTCTGGAAACCGCGCTCCTGCTCGGGGAGTTGCAGGTCGCGGATGTGGACTACTACGGGCGGGCGGTGCCGCGCGCGGGGATCAACCGCTTCTCCCCCACCTGCCCGCTCAGCATCCACCGCTGCCGGGAGGGATGGCTCGGCGTCACGCTGATCACACCGCAGCAGTGGGACGCGTTCTGCAGGATGATCGGAAGGGCCGATCTGGCCGAGAACCCCGACTTCGGGACCACCACACTCCGCGAGCAGCGCGCGGATGCGGTGGAGGCCGCCATCGACGCAGCCCTTCCCGCGCGAACGGCGCAGGAGTGGGCGGAGGAGGCGCGGCGGCTCCGCATCCCCGCCGTGGTGGTGCCGGATGCGGCGGGCATCCTTGCCAACCCGGTGTTCGCGGAACGCGGAGCGGTGGCCCCGGTGCGTGTCGGGGACAGGGTGCTCGACGCCCCCGCCTCCCCGCTCCATGTCGCCGCGCCGGAGGGAGAGGGGCAGGCCCCGCCACCCCGCTCCACCGCCGAGTCCCCGCTCGCAGGTCTGCGGATCGCGGATTTCTCCATGGGCTGGGCCGGGCCGCTCACGACCCGCATCCTTGCCGATCTGGGGGCGGAGGTCATCAAGATCGAGGCGGGCCGCTACCCGGACTGGTGGCGCGCGACGCAATGGACACCGGAGGCCATTGCCGGCCGACAGTTCGAGAAAAGCCACCGGTTCGCCGCGATGAACCGCGGCAAGCGGAGCGTCAGCTTCGACCTGACCACGTCGGAGGGCGCCGATCTCGCGCGACGGCTTGTCGCCGAAAGCGATGCGGTGGTGGAGAACCATGCCGCTGGCGTCATCGCGCGGCTCGGTCTGGGGTGGGAGGTGCTGTCCGAGGGACATGACGATCTGGTCATGCTGTCGATGTCCGCCTTCGGCACCGGCAACCCGCTGTCCGACACGCGCGCCTACGGCTCCACGCTGGAACAGGCGTCGGGCCTGCCGAGCTTCCGGGGTGAGCCGGGGGAACCGCCGGTGCTCGGCCATGTCGCCTATGGCGATCCGGTGGGCGGTCTTTACGGGTCGGTGGCGCTGCTGGCCGCGCTCCATCACCGGCAGCGGACGGGACGGGGCCAGTGGCTCAACCTGAGCCAGGTGGAGTTCCTGCTGCCGTTTGCCGCGGCCCCCGTGCTGACCCGTTCGGCCACGGGGCGGGAGCCACCGCGGCCCGGCAACGGCCATGTGTCACTGGCCCTCCACGGGCTTTATCCTGCGGCGGGCGACCGCTGGATCGCGATTGCCGCCGATGAGGAGCAGCGCCGCGCGCTCTCCCGGCTGACCGGTCTGGCGGAAGCGACGCTGGCGGCCACCCTCTCCGCATGGACGGCGACGCAGGAGGCGGAGCGTCTCGCCGCAGCGCTTCAGGCCGCAGGCATTCCCGCCGCGCCCGTCCGCACCCCGGAGGAGACGATGGCGGACCCGCATCTCACCCGGTCGGGCAGCTACCACGACACCGAGCGTCCGCATCTCGGCCGGCAACGTCAGGTGGGGCTGCCCCTCCTGATCGACGGGCGGCGGATGCCGTTCCGTGGCACCGCGCCCCTGCTCGGGGGCGATACCGAAGCCGTGATGCGGGATATCCTCGGCGAGGGCCGCGCCCTCTACCATTCCGCGTTGGACCGGGGCATCGTGAGCCTCGAACCAACCACATTGCGAGGCGCCCATGGCTGACACCCCCTCCCTCACCGACAGTCTGATCCCGTTGCAAGGAGCGGAGAACGTGCGCGACCTCGGTGGCTATGCCGTGGTCGGGGGCGGGACGACACAGTGGCGGCGGGTGCTGCGCGGCGACGGGCTGCACGCGCTGACCCCCGACGATCTTCGCAGCCTCCATGATCTGGGCGTGCGCAGTGTCATCGATCTGCGCGGCCCGGCGGAGCTTGCGCGCCAGCCCAGCCCCTATGCCACGCGGGCCAGTACCGCCGCCAGTCTCTCGGACGGTACCGCCGCCAATCCCTCCGCCAGTCCTTCCGACGGTATCTCCTATGCCAATGTTCCGCTGTTCGAAAAGCTCTCGCCCATCGACATGGCGGTTTCCGATGGGAGCTACACCCTTCTGGGCCGCTACCTGGAGGCGATCGACCAGTGCGGCACCCGGATCGCGGAAGTCCTCACCCGCATCGCCGTGGCGGAGCCGGGCGTGGTTCTGTTCCACTGCACCGTCGGCAAGGACCGCACGGGGCTGATCGCCGGCCTGCTGCTGTCGCTCGTTGGGGTGGCGCCGGACACGGTGGTGGAGGATTACGCCCTGACCGAGCGCATCGCCGGCCCCTTGCTCGCGGGGTTCCGTGCTGCCGCGCTGGAACGGGGCCTGCCGCCCGCGCAGGTGGACGAGCTTCTTTCCTCGCCGCCCGCGGCAATGGCGGGGGTTCTCGCGCACATAGATGCGCGGTACGGGGGCGTTGCCGCCTATCTCACCGCCAACGGCGTGGACGCCACCGTGCAGGAGCGCCTGAAGGAGCGGCTGACACGCTGACGTCCCTTGCGCGCCGGGAATGTCTGATCTAGGTCAGGGGAAATTACCGGACCAAGGTCAGACAAATGCCGTCAGCCGTCGCTCGCATCCGCCGCTTCCACCGGGCCGTAACCCGTGAAACCGGGGCATTGGACACGTCCTTTCTGGGCCGTGGACGGCCTCTCGGCCCCGCGCGGGTGCTGAACGCCATCGGTCAGGGGATGGAGGAGATCGGGGAAATCCGGGGCTATCTCAACCTCGATTCCGGCCTGATGAGCCGCCTGCTTCGTCAGCTGGAGGGGGAAGGCCTGCTGGAAACCCTGCCGGATCCGGCCGATTCCCGCCGCCGCCTTGCCCGGCTGACGGAGGCGGGCCGGCGGGAATATGCGGCCTATGAGGCGCTGTCGGACAGACAGGCGGCGGAGATCCTCTCCCGCCATCCCAGACCGCAGGCATTGCTGGCGGCCATGGACCTCGTAGCCTCCGCGCTGGGACGTGACGGCATCACCCTTGCCGAAGTCTCTCCCCGCGATCCGCGTGCGGTACATTGCCTGCAAGCCTACTACACGGAGTTGGGCCAGCGGCTCGCACAGGGGTTTGACGTGACCCTCTCCGCAGACCCGGAGGCGCGGGACATGGAACCACCGCGCGGCACGTTCCTCATCGCGCTGTCGGACGGTCTGCCGGTCGCCTGCGGCGGCGTGAAGGGAACCGACAAGGGCTATGCGGAGGTGAAGCGCGTCTGGACGGATCCCTCTGCCCGGGGCCTCGGCCTCTCCCGGCGGATGATGGCGGCGCTGGAGGAGCGCGCCCGTGCGCTTGGCATCCTTACCCTCCGGCTGGACAGCAACAGCGCCCTGCATGAGGCGATCGCGCTCTACCGCTCCAGCGGCTGGACGGAGATTGATCGCTTCAACGACGATCCCTACCCGGATCATTTCTTTGAGAAAACCCTGCGCGAATCCTGAACGCTGCCGCTTCCTGGGCGAAGAGCCGAGCGTCCGCTCCGTACGACCATCGCGGCAGGAACCCCAGCCGCATAGGGTGACAGCTCCGGTGGCACGCGCCGCGCGCCCGCCGTCACTCGGCCAGATAGCCGCGCAGCGTATCGACGAATTGCAGCGTCGGGCGTTCCTGCACCCGCGCGCGCCGCGTCACCAGCATCAGGACATTGGGCCGCATCGCCGGGTCCAGCAGCGGCACGTGGATGAGCCGCCCCTCCGCCACATCCATCGCCACGTCGAAGGCGCTCAGAAACGCGATGGCCTCGCCCGCCGCCGCGATCTCCCGCATGAAGTCGATGGAGTTGGACTGAAACTGCGGGCGGAAGCTCAGGTTCGCACGCAGGAGCGCGTCGCGGATCGTACGATGCATGACCATCGTCTCATCCGCCAGCACGAGGGGATAGCCCGCACAGTCGCCCGGGCGGAGCCGTTCGGCACGGGCCAGCGGATGCTCCGGCGCCACCACCGCCCCGAGAGGCGCGTCATACCGGTTGAGCACGGCAAGCTGCGGATCGTCCGGCAGGTTGTAACCCAGCCCCAGATCGGCCTCCCCCTCCACCACGGCGCGCACGATGCCGGGGATGAAGGTCACACCGCATTCGATCCGTACCCGGGCGAAGCGGGTGGCGAACTCCCGCACCGCAGCGGCGACAAGCCCGCTCGCCAGCCCGTTCATCGTGACGAGCCGCACCTCCCCGCCGCGCATCTCGCGCATGTCCTCCAGCCGTGATTCGAGCGTGCGGTAATCCCGGAGCGTCTGCCGGACATGGGTCAGCAGCGCCTCTCCGGCGGCGGTGAGCTTCATCCCACGCGGCAGGCGCTGAAAAAGCTGCACGTCCAGCATCTCCTCCAGCTGGAGGATCTGGCGGTTCACGGCGGTCGGCGAAACATTCAGCCGTTCCGCGGCCTTGCGGATGGATCCGGCCCGCGCGACCTCATCCAGATAGCTCAACAAACGCCCGTGCAGCATGGATGCCCCCTGCCGGGGACGCTAGGCAGCACCGAACGGAGCGTCAACCAAATGTTTACGGGCATGGCAGATCTTGCTGCTTTTCCTCAGCGCTTTCGGGCCGCATAGCTCAGGTAACAAAAACACGATCCAACAGAGAGACCGCCATGACCCGCCATTTCCGCCCCGTCCTGGGCGCGCTCCTGCTCTCCGCCGCCACGCCCGCCCTTGCGGGCGAGCCCTTCACCTTCATGACCTCATGGTTCGCGCAGGCGGAGCATGGGGGGTTCTATCAGGCGCTGGCCACCGGTCTTTACGAAAAGGCGGGGCTGGACGTGACGATCCGCATGGGCGGGCCGCAGGTGAATTCCATGCAGCTCCTGCTGGCGGGAGAGGCGGATGCCTATTCGGGCTTCGATTTCCAGATCCTGAACGGGGTGTCGCAGGGCCTGCCGCTCGTGGCTGTCGCCGCAGTGTTCCAGCACGACATGAACGGCCTCGTCACGCATCCCGACGTGACCGCGCTCGACCAGATCGGCGACCGGACGGTGATGATGGCGACGTCCGCCCGCACCGCCTGGTGGCCGTGGCTGAAGGCGAAATACGACCTCTCCGACGATCAGGTGAAGCCCTATACGTTCAATATCCAGCCCTTCGTCGCAGACAGCCATGCGGTGCAGCAGGGCTTCGCTTCCTCCGAGCCCTACGGGCTGACGCAACTTGGCATCTCGTATAACTTCCTGCCCTTCTATGCAGAGGGCTACCCGCCCTACGGCGGCACCATCACCACCCGGCATGATGTGCTGGAAAAGCGGGAGGATGCGCTCCGCCGCTTCGTCCGGGCCTCCATGGAGGGCTGGAAAAGCTACCTCGCCGACCCGGCCCCCGGCAATGCGCTGATCCGGGCCGCCAACCCGAAGATGACGGAGGATCAGCTCGACTTCGCCGTGTCCCATCTTCGGGAGATGAACACGATCGGGATGGAGGATGCGGCGCGCCACGGCATCGGCACGATGAACCCCGAGCGCTGGAAGGCGAGCTATGACTACATGGTCGGCGCGGACCTGCTGCCCGCAACGACGGACTGGCAATCCGCCTTCACCACGCGGATCATCGACGAGATCAACGTTCTGCCGAGCCAGTGATGGAGGGTCCGATGCAGCCCGCTCACACGCATGCCAGCAAGAGCACCCGTATTGCGCCGCTGTGGCGTGGACACTCCGCCGGGGCGTCGGCCATGGTCGGCCTGCCGGTGAGAGTCGTACCGACCGTCCCGCTCCCCACCTTCCGCGCCGGGCCTCGGCGTTCGCCCGCCATGCGGGTCTGTCCGTCGGCCTCTCGCCCGGAAGAATCCCGCCCGCGACGCCTATCCGCCAACCGCAATCCCCGCGTCTGCCGCCGGGAAGACGCCGTCCTGCGAGGGATGCCATGATCGCCGCCATGCCGAAGCCGCCCGTCACCTCCCTCCATCGTGAAGCCGCCCAACCGGTCATCGAAGTGCTTTCCGCCGAAAAGAGCTTCGGTACGCGGCGCGTCCTCTCCCCCATCGATCTCACGGTGCACGAGGGCGAGGTGGTGACGCTGATCGGGCCGTCGGGCTGCGGGAAATCGACGCTGTTGAGCCTGATGGCACATCTGGCAGAGCCGACGGACGGGCGCATCGCCTGGTGGCGCGGCGGCTATGACCGCGTGGGGCAGCCCGGATGCAACCTCGGCATCGTGTTTCAGGATGCGACGCTGCTGCCCTGGGCGCGGGTCATCGACAATGTGCGCCTGCCGCTCGACCTTGCCCATGTGCCCAAGGCGGAAGGCAATGCGCGCGCGCAGGCGGCGTTGGAGCGGGTAGGGCTGAAAGGCTCCGAGCGTCTCCACCCCCGCCAGATTTCCGGCGGCATGAAGATGCGCGTCTCCATCGCCCGCGCGCTGGTGGCGGAGCCGGACGCGCTGCTGATGGACGAACCCTTCGGCGCGCTCGACGAGTTCACCCGCAACCGGCTCGACAGCGACCTGCTGGCGCTGAGGGCGGAGCGGAACCTGTCGCTCGTCTTCGTCACCCATTCGATCTACGAGGCGGTGTTCCTGTCCTCCCGCGTTGTCGTCATGGCGGCCAATCCCGGCCGCATCCATGCCGAACTGACCATCAACGAGCCCTTCCCGCGGGCGGAGAGCTTCCGCGTCTCCACCCGCTTCGCCGAATACTGCGCCGAACTCACCCGCCTGCTGGGCGAGGCGTCCGGGCTGGACCCTGCTGGAGACGTGACATGCCGCTGATGAAGAACGAAGTCTTCCTGCGCATCGCCGGTCCGCTGCTCGTGGGCCTCCTGATCGTGGCTGTCTGGGAGCTGGGCTGCCGCCTCTGGGCCGTGCCGGTCTATATCTTCCCCAAGCCCACCGATGTCGCGGCGAGCCTTGTGGATCAGGCACCCGTGCTGTTCGCCGCGCTGTGGACGACGCTGAGGATCACGCTCATCGCCTTTCTCTGCGCAGTGGTGGCGGGGGTGCTGCTCGCCGTGCTGTTCGTGCAGAGCCGGTTTCTGGAGATCTCCCTCTTTCCCTATGCGGTGCTCCTCCAGGTCACGCCCATCGCGGCGATCTCTCCGCTCATCATCATCCTGGTGAAGAACACGGAGGCGGCGCTGATCCTCTGTGCCTCTATCGTGGCGCTGTTCCCGATCATCTCCAACACCACGCTGGGACTGAAATCGGTGGATCAGGGGCTGGAGAACCTGTTCCGCGTCAACCGCGCGAGCAAATGGCAGACGCTCACCCGGCTGAAGATCCCCGCGGCACTGCCCTATGTCTTCGGCGGGTTCCGCATCTCCATCGGGCTGGCGCTGATCGGCGCCGTGGTGGGGGAGTTCGTGGCGGGCACCGGCGGCTCCGGCGCGGGGCTGGCTTATCAGATCATGCTCGCGGGGTTCCAGCTCGACATCCCGCTGATGTTCGCGGCGCTGCTGCTCATCACGGTCACGGGAGTGCTGCTTTTCATGATGATGGTGGGGGTCTCCCGCCTCGTCCTCGGCAGCTGGCACGAAAGCGCCCGCTGACCGCACGACCCTTCCTCAAGTCAACTGAACGCCTGGGGGCGCGTGCACCTGTGTGCGCCATCGGCCCCGCCATGCCAAAGGACAAGCCATGAACCTCGACGCCTTCCAATCCGACCTCTCCGACATTCCGCAGACCACCGATGCGCTGACGGTCAAGCGCAAGAGCCGCGACATGACCACCGCCTTCTCTCCCATCATGCGCGATGAGCTGAAGGACCGCTTCGCCGATATGGTGATCTCTCCCCGCACGAAGGATGACGTGATCCGCATCGCCCGCGCCGCCGCGCGTCACAGGGTGCCGCTGATGCCGCGCGGGGCGGGCACCTGCAACTGGGGCCAGGGCATCCCCCTGGCGGGCGGTGCGGTGCTGGATATGACCGGGCTTAACCGGATGGTGCGGCATGAGGGCCATACCGTGCGGGTGGAGCCGGGCATGATCTGCCATGACATCGACCGCGCCACGCAACCCAAGGGGCAGGAGCTGCGGATGCATCCCTCCACCCGCTATTCCACCATCGGCGGTTTCGTCGGCGGCGGGCATGTCGGTCTCGGCTCCTGCACATGGGGCATCCTGCGCGATCTGGGCAATATCCAGCGGGTGGAGGTGATCTCCGTGGAGGAGGAGCCGCGGGTGGTTGAGCTGAAGGGGGCGGAGGTGAACCGCGTCCACCACGCCTACGGCTCCAACGGCATCATCACGGAGCTCGAATTCCCTCTGGCCCCCGCCTATGGCTGGACCGAGGCCATCGTCGATTTCGATGATTTCCTGCGCGCCTGCGACTTCGGCATCACGCTGAACCGCACCGATGGCATCGTGCCGAAGATGGTGGCGATGAACGAATGGCGCTATGCGAAACTGTTCACCCAGACCGGCCTTGGCGGCATCCTGCGCGACGGGCGTCACACCGTCCATGTGATGATCGCAACCCCGTTCCTGGAGGCATTCGAGAGCCTCGCGGCGGATTTCGGCGGCACCATCGTCTATTCCGGGCCGGAAGGTCAGGGCCCGTTCGGCAAGCCGCTTTACGAATATTCGTTCGGTCATGCACGGATGAACGCGATCAAGGTGGACCCGACCTTTGTCGCCAATATCGGGGTCTTCCCCCACGACCGGCTGATGGACTCCATCGCCGCCTGCCACGAGAAGTTCCATGACCTCGGCCCGATGCGCTTCGACATGAAGCGGATGGACGGGCATCTGAGCGCGCAGGGCTCCCCGCTGTTCCACTACGAAGGGCCGGAGCAGATGGCCCGCGTCATCGAGATGATGCAGGAGGAGGGCGTCGCCGCCGCCAATACCCATACCATGCACGTGAAGGAGAACGGCATGAAGCCGGTGGATGACGCGGAGCTGGCCTTCAAGGCGGAGATGGACCCGTGGAACCTGATGAACCCCGGTAAGATCACCGCTGCGCAATCGGAGGTGAAGGGCAAGGGCGTGGCTCTGCCCACCTCCGGCTGGAGCTACCGCCGGGCCTAGCAGGCCGCTGAAAAGGCCGTCACGTCTGCGCCGAAGCGGAAATCGTTCGCAATCCAACGAATCCAGCCGGGAATCTCCACGTCCTGATCATTCCGAGGCAGATTTCCGGCTTTTCCAGAGCATAGGCATGAGACGCCGAACAGCAGCCTGTTGCCCCCCCGTGGGCGCCGCGCGTGGCGCAGACCGGCGCCCGACCTGCCGCCCACACGGCCCGGCCTTGTGCCGAGCCGCCAACGGGCCCCGGCATGGCACTCAAAGGGATCCTGCCGCCGGCGCGGAACAGTCGGGCGCTCCTCCCTGCGGTGCCGGATGGCCCCCTCTGCCCGGCCGGTGCAGACTGCCGCCCGGCTTCCGGCCCGGTAGACCCTTCCCCGGTCATGGGGCCGAAGCAACGAACCCGCGCCCTTCCGGCGCGGCCCTGTCCTCGACCACGTCCTGAAAACGGTGATCCTGCCATGACCTCCTTCCTCCGTCCCGGCCTTGCGCCCCGGCTGATCCGCAACGCACGCCTTCCCGTGGCGCTGGTGGAGGGGGCCCGCCTGTCCCCAGACCGGGAGGGGCTGGCGCTGGCCGATCTCCTGCTCGACGGGGGCCGCATCGCCGCGATCCGGCCAGCCGGAGAGGCGCCGACGGGCGATGGCATCGACGTGCGAGGCGGGCAGGTCTGGCCGCTGTTCGTCGATCTGCATACCCATCTGGACAAGGGACATATCTGGAACCGCGCGCCCAATACCGACGGAACCCATGCGACGGCCGCCCGCACCGTGGCTGAGGACCGCAAAGCCCGCTGGCGGCGCGACGACGTGGCGCGGCGGTTCGATTTCGGCCTCCGTTGTGCTTACGCCCACGGCACCGGGGCGATCCGCACCCATCTGGACAGCTATGAACCGGAGCAGGCGGTCACCTCCTTTGCCGTCTTCCGCGACATGGCCGCCGAATGGCGCGGGCGGATGGCGCTGCAACCCGTGGTCATGGCGCGGCTCGACCACTATGCCGGGGCGCGGGGGCGGGAGCTGCTGCGGCTCGCGGCGGAGACGGGCGGCGCGCTCGGCGGTATCCTGAAGATGGACGCGCCGACGCCGGAGGGCCTCGATGCGGGTCTCGACCGGCTGATGACCCTTGCCGAGGCGGAGGGTCTGGATATCGACCTGCATATCGACGAGACGGACGACCCCGCCTCCGGCCAGCTCGAACGTCTGGCGGAGGCGGTGATGCGCAACCGTTTCCGCGGCCGGGTCACGGCGGGACACTGCTGTTCGCTGTCGATGCAGAGCGATGCGGATGCCGCGCGGGTCATCGGCAAGGTGGCCGAAGCGGGCATTGCCATCGTGACGCTGCCGATGGTCAACCTCTATCTTCAAGGTCGCACCCCCGCCCGCACGCCGCAGTGGCGGGGCATCACCCGGGTGCATGAGCTTGCGGCGGCCGGAGTGACGGTTGCGGCGGCCTCCGACAACTGCCGCGATCCCTTCTTTGCCTATGGCGACCATGACGTGATGGAGGTGTTCCGCGAGTTCACCCGCATTGCCCATCTCGACCTCGCCTATGGCGACTGGGTGGGGTCGGTCACGCGGAACCCGGCGCGGGTCATGGGGGTGGCGCAGGGGCGCATCGCAACCGGAATGACCGCCGACCTGATCCTGTTCCGCGGCCGGGGGATGAGCGAGCTGCTCGCCCGCCCGCAGTCCGACCGCGCCGTGCTGCGGCAGGGGCGCGTCGTTGAAACCACGCTGCCCGATCACGCGGAACTGGACTGCCTGAGCGAACCGCAACCCGTGTGACAGGGCGTGAGATGCGAACTGCTCCCCCGACATCAGGACGACCGCAGCCCGGCCCCAGTCCCGGCCCGGTCCCGGCCCGGTCCCGCTCCCGTGGCTCCTCGCGGGGACACCGCCACGCTGAACCGCCGCCCGTATGAAACGCCTGCTTGTATCAAACCGCCTGCCTCTATGAACGACATGCCCGTATGAACCGGTTGTCCATATGGAAACCGCCCGCCCGTATGGAAACACCTGCCCGAAACCAAAACCCTAGGAGGACCGTCGATGCTGATGACACCCCCCGCCGCGCTTACGCTGCGGCTGACCTTCGTGACGCCGGACGGCCCGCGTGCCGTCACCGCCCGTTGCGGCACCACACTGATGGAGGCCGCGCGAAACGCGGGGCTTCCGGGTATCGTCGCTGAATGCGGCGGGGCCTGTGTCTGTGCGACCTGCCATGTTCATGTCGCGCCGGAATGGCAGGCGGTGACCGGCACGCCCTCGGCGACGGAGGCGGAGATGCTGGATTTCGCGGTGGATGCCGATGAGAGCTCCCGCCTGTCCTGCCAGATCCGGCTGACGGCGCGGATGGACGGTCTCACCGTGCGCGTGCCGGAGCGCCAGGCATGAGCAGGCTGACACTAGAGCAGGCGGACCGGCTGGCCAGCCATGCCCTTGCCGAAGGACGCAGGCGGGGGTTTGCCCCACTCGCCGTCGCGGTGCTGGATCAGGGCGGCAACACGATCGTCGCCAAGCGGGACGACGGCGCAGGCCATCTTCGCATCGCCATCGCGGAGGGAAAGGCGTGGGGGGCGCTTGGGCTCGGCCTCAACACGCGGGACATCGCGGCGCTGTCACGCCAGATCCCGCAGTTCGTGGCCGGTCTCGCCGCGACATCGGGCGGGCGGGTCCTGCCCTCTCCCGGCGGGGTGATCCTGAGGGCGGGGGAAGAGGTTCTGGGCGCCATCGGCCTGTCGGGCGATACCGGCGACAATGACGAGATCTGCGCTCTCGCCGCGCTGGAGTCCGAAGGGCTGACGCCCCTGCCCGCCCGGTTCTAACAGGCTGCTGAAAAAGTCCTGAAGTGTCATGCCTGCGTGCCGGAAATCGGAAAACCGGCCCGGAAACGCCGGAAAGTACATAGTCTTCCGGCTGGATTTGGTCAGATTGCCAAGGATTTCCGCTTCAACACGGGTCAGAAAGCCTTTTTCGGCAGCCTTCTAAGCGGGACGCCGCCCCCGCCCCGCGCGCGGGTGGAGGCCCGGAGGCTGTCGCTCAGGGCCCCTCCACGGGCAGGATCGCCCGCCCCGCGCGCGGGTGGTGCCCGGACCTGTTCGGAGGCTGCCTTGACCGCCTCCCGCCCACAGCCTAGCATCCCCTGACGTCCGTCCGGGCGTCCGGCGCGGAGAGAGGCGCCGGAGGGGGAGAGAGGGAGGATCGGCTTGCAGGGCAAGGCGATGACGGCCGCAGAGGCCCGCGAGTTCACCTGGAACATTCCGGCAAGGTTCAACCTCGGCACGGCTGTTTGCGACCATTGGGCCGCGCGCGATCCCGCCCGCACTGCCATTCTGGAGGTGGGGGAGGACGGCACGGCAACGGCGCATGACTATGCCACCCTGCTTGCCCGGAGCGCCCGGCTGTCGCATGCGCTCGCCCGTCGCGGCATCGCCCTTCACCGTCCGGGAGAGGCGGGCGACCGGGTGGGAGTGTTGCTGCCGCAGTCACTGGAAACCGCGCTCGCCCATATCGCGGTGATGCGGATGGGCGGCGTGTCCCTGCCGCTCTTCACGCTGTTCGGGCCGGAGGCGCTTCTGCACCGGCTGCGCGACTCGGGCGCGCGGGCGGTGGTGACCAATGCCACGGGGCTGGGCCTGCTGGCAGGGATCGTCGGAGAACTGCCGGACCTGCGTCTCGTGCTCTGCAAGGACAAGCCGGCGGACGCCTCCCTTCCCGGGGTGGAGGTGGTGGATTTCGATGCCGCCTGCGCGGGAGAGTCGGACAACTATCCCGCCGCCGACACGGGCGCGGATGATCCCGCCGTCATCATCTATACGTCCGGCACCACAGGCAGTCCCAAGGGAGCGCTGCATGCCCACCGCGTCCTGCTCGGCCATCTGCCGGGGGTGGAGGTGAGCCACAACCTGTTCCCCCAGCCGAGAGACCGGATCTGGACGCCAGCGGACTGGGCATGGATCGGCGGACTGCTGGATGTGCTGATGCCGGGGCTTTACCATGGGGTGACGGTGGTCGCCTGCCGCTTCCGCAAATTCACCGCGCAGGCCGCCTTCGATCTGATGCGAAACCACGGCATCCGAAACACCTTCCTCCCCCCCACAGCGCTGAAACTGATGCGGCTGGAGACGCCCCCCGCCGGGCTCGCGTTGCGCTCGGTGGCAAGCGGGGGCGAACCGCTTGGCGCCGAATTGCTGGACTGGGGGCGGCAGGTCTTCGGCACGACCATCAACGAATTCTACGGCCAGACGGAATGCAACATGACCGTCTCCTGCTGCATCGGAATGGAAGAGCCGCTGCCCGGGGCCATGGGCCGCGCCGCGCCGGGCCACACCGTGGCGGTGATCGAGGGCAAGACCGGGGCCGCCCTGCCCATGGGGGAGGAAGGCGATATCGCCGTCCGCGCCCCGGATCCGGTGATGTTCCTCGGCTATTGGCGCAACCCGGAGGCTACGGCGCGCAAGTTCGTTGACGGGCCGGGGGGCACGGGGCGCTGGCTGCTCACAGGCGACAGGGGCAGGCAGTTGCCGGACGGCCGGTTCGTCTTTGTCGGGCGCGATGACGACGTGATCTCCTCCGCCGGCTATCGGATCGGCCCGGCCGAGATAGAGGACTGCCTGCTCACCCACCCCGCCGTGCATCTGGCCGGCGTGGTCGGCCAGCCAGACGCG
Organism: Haematobacter missouriensis; assembly: GCF_000740775.1. Classification (GTDB taxonomy): domain Bacteria; phylum Pseudomonadota; class Alphaproteobacteria; order Rhodobacterales; family Rhodobacteraceae; genus Haematobacter; species Haematobacter missouriensis. The sequence continues at coordinate 73,709 of NZ_JFGS01000008.1, forward strand.
GTGCGGGGCCATATCGTTGCGGCCTTCGTCACGCTGGCGGAGGGGCACGCGCCCTCTCCCGCGCTGGCGGAGGAGATCGCGCGGCATGTGGGGCGGAGGCTCGCCGCCTATGAATACCCAAGGCGCGTGCATTTCATCGACGACATGCCGATGACCACGACCGGCAAGATCATCCGCGCGGACCTCCGCCATCGGGCGGAGCGGCTGGCGGAGGAGGAACGGCAGCCCGTCTGAGGAGACCCGCCGTCTGATGTGACAGTTAGCAGGCGGCTGAAAAAGGCTTTCTGGCCCCTGTTGGAACCTGGCCCGTGTTGGAACCCGGCGCGTGTTGGAACGGAAATCCTTCGCCATCTGACGAAAACCAGCCGGAAATCTCTATGCTTCCGGGCGTTTCCGGGCCGATTTTTGCGACTTTCGACACATGGGCATGACGCTTCAGCACTTTTTCAGCGGCCTATTAGCAGGCTGCTGAAAGAGCATTCCGAGTTTACACTGAGGCGGAGACTTTCCGCACCTTCTTGAAGAGCGCCCCGAAATCGCAAGTTTTGACGCGGAAGCTGACCGATTTTCCTGCTTTCAATTCAAGCTGGGTCGATGTCCGGGCCTTTTCATCAGACTGTGATCGGCGGCGGCCTTGCGCCGGGGCTGCCGACTGAGCTGCCGACGGGGCGGCGGTCGAGGCGGCATTCGGATCAGCGATCGGGGCGGCAGCCCGGTGGGATGCTTCAAAGCCGTGTCCTGACAGGCTGCCGAAGAAGTTATGACGTCTCATGCCTTGGACCTGGAAATCCAAAAATCGGCGCCGGTACGCACGAAATCTCTGGATCTCGGGCTGGCTTTCGCCAGATGGCGAAGGATTTCCGCTCCATCACCGGCACAAAGCTTTTACAGCAGCCTGCCCAGGTCTTTTGCCGTTGCCGATCTTCATGCGCCTGCGGTGTGGGACATCGGCCCATGCGCTGAAAGCTTGACCAGACAGCCTGCGACCGGACGGTTTTGACCGAGCGCAAGCCTTCCCCCCCGGCCTGATCGAGCCGTCGCGGCAGAGGCGCAGCCGGGGTTCAGCAGGTCCTGGTTTCCTGCCGCAACCGCGAGAACCTTGCAGCCCGGCCCGTTGCCGTCCGAGCCGCCGCGGGCTGCACGCCAACCGCGCGGTTGGCGTGGCCCCGGCCTGCGGGGGATCAGCGCGCGGTGGCCCAGCCACGACCGGTGGCGATCTGGAGGCTCGTCCAGTCATTCGCCAGCGTCCGCACAGAAGAAGCCACAGAAAGCTGCGCATCCCCCATGGACCGCTCGGAATCCAGAAAATCCAGGAAGCTGGTTGTCCCTATCTCATAGGTCTCCCGCGAGAGGTCGCGGGCACGGGCATAGGCCTCGGCGGTGCGGCCGAGGGCCGCCACCTGGCGCCGATCGCGGGAGACGGCGGCCTGCGCGGCCTGCACATCCTCTACCGCCGCCAGAACAGTACCCCGCCAGCTCAGCTCTGCCTGCTTGGCGGCAGAGACGGCGGCATCGCGGTTGGCGCGGAGCAGCGGCTGGTTCAACACCGGCAAGCTGACGGAGGGGCCGAAGCTCCAGCTATGGGAACTGCCTGCCGTGACATTGCCCGACAGGTTGACGGAAGGATAGAGATCCGCCGTGCTGACCCCCACCGCCGCCACGGCCGCTGCAAGCCCCCGCTCGGCGGAGCGCACATCTGGACGGTTGCGCAGAATGTCGGCGGGAACGCCGGTCGCGTCCTTGCCGCGCGGGCGGGGTTGGGCCGCACCCCGCTCCATCTCCGCCATCAGCGGCTGGGCCGGTTCGGCCAGCAGAGTCGCGAGCGCATAGACGGCGATGTAGAACCCCTTCTCCAGCGAGGGGAGGTTGGCGCGGGTGGATTCCAGCAACGCCTGCGCCTGCAACAGCTGAAGCTGCGTGCCGGTGCCAAGATCGAACTGCCGCTGCACAAGGCTCGCCGTCTCCTGCCGCGCGGAGACGAGGTTGCGCGTGATGGCCAGCGCCTCCTGATAATACCGCGCGTCGATATAGTTGCCGACGAGGCTGGAGAGGAAGGCGAGCCGCGCCGTGCCCACATCGAACTCCGCCGCGTCGAACTCCGCCCGCGCCCGCTCCAGCCCGCGCCGCTTGCCGCCGAAGATGTCCACGACAAGGTTCGCCGCAGCCGACCCGGAACCGTCGGTGCTGATGTTTCCGCTGGGCGAGCTCGACCGGCTGTAATCGCCCGAAACGCTCCCGGAGACGAGCGCAGCCCCCCCGGAGGCCCGGACAGCGGCGCCGGCGGCATTGATCCGCTCCACGGCGGTCTGAATGTCCAGATTCTGCGCCAATCCCCGCGCCACCAGTGCGTCTAGCCGCTGATCTCCAAAGGAAGTCCACCACCTGTCGAGCGCGACATCACCCACGCTGGCAGCCCCCGCATCCTCCGCAAAGCCCGCCTGAAGCCCGATTTCCGGCTGCCGGTAATCTGGCCCGACAGAGCAGGCGGAAGCGAGGAGGAGGAAGCTCAAAGACAGTCGTTTCACGTCAGCGCTCGTTCGTTATGATGCAACCATGCCGGGTTTGTCCGCTTGCGCGCACAAGTCACGGCAAGCGGTCGCACGAACCGGCAAGAAGTGCAACGACGCACAGATCACCTTCCGTCGCGAAATTTTCGAACATCAATGCAGAGTGGCCATTACCCGCCGACCGCACGCGCCACCCATGGCACGGCCTCCGCCAGAATGCTGCTCATTGCACGGTCAAACGCGACGACGACGGGAAGCGCCGTCGTGTCCTCTGACGGGACCGCACTCGTGAAGCGACGGCTGGCCAGCGGCCGTCCGTCGGAGTTGCGCACGACGCTGAGAGTGAGAGTGACTACGGCTTCGGCGGGTGTGGCGCGTCCGGGCGTGAGACGGGCCTGGAAGTCAGCGATCTCGGTCGTCAACGTATAGGCAGGCAGCGGACCGGAGGAGGCGGAGGTCACATAGCCGAGCCTGCCGCTGTCGGACAGGGAACGGGTCAGCAGCTCGCGCACCAATCCCGGTGCCGTATCGGCCCAGCGGGCGTTCGGCAGCAAGGTGATCTGCACCGGGCCGGGCTTCATGACGACACGGTCGGTGCTGATCACCGCGGGGGCGGAGGCTTCCGCCACGAAGAGCGACCGGGAGGATGTCCGCACGCCGGCCTGCACCGGAAGGGTCTGGAGCGTATAGGTGTCGAGCGGCCGCGTGGCATTGCCCAGCGACGAGAGCGAGTTGCAGCCGGCAACCGCCAGCACCGCGACGAAGGGGATCAGCGGAAGGCGCATCGGTCTATCTCCTGAAATCGGGGGCCGAGGGGGTAAGGAGGAAACGGGCCGGATCCCGCTGAAGTTGTGCAGCGATACGGTCGAGCTTGGCGACAAGCGCCTGGGCCTCCACGAAGAAGCGCGAGATCTGCGGCAGGCCCTGCGCGGTGAACTGTCCCAACGGCGCGCCGCTCTGACGCACCACACTGTCTATGTTCCCGACAGTTGTGCGCACATCCGTAAGAATTGCCTTCATATCGGTCGTTATCCCCGGGATATCGTTTGATATTCCTTCGACGGCCGTACTAATTCGGGCGGCGGAGGCGCGGATGTCGTCCGCTGCAGGGCTGACATCCTCATCCATCACGCGGTTGGCGCTGGTGAAGGTGCCCTCCGCGGCCGCGAGCGTGCGTTCCGCCGATGCGATGGCCGGGTCCAGCGTGTCGAGCGTGCGGCTGACCCGCGTAAACACTTCCGTCGCCGTGTTGAGCGTGCGGGATGCATCCTCCGTCAGCGGGCCGAGATTGTCGCCGAAACGGCCGATCTGGCCGCTCATGTCCGTGACGGTCGTGTTCACCGTGGTGATGGCCTGCCGCAGTTCCTGCATGACCTGCGGCAGATCCTGCGTAGTGGCCTGCTGCACGGCGGTGACGCTCTCCTCGGCGCCTGCGAGTGTCCGGCGGGCATCCGCAACCAGCGCCGCGCCATCGCCGGTGACAAGCGTGTTCACGCTTGCCGCCGCCTCGTTCACGGTGCTCAGCGCCTGCGTGGCCTCCGCGACCGCACCGTCCAGCGCGGCAAACGTCGTGCGAAGCTCCACCAGCCGCTCCGTCGCCTGATTGGCCGTGTCCCCATAGGCGGCGACCACAGGCGGGATCTGTCGCGCCGCCTCGTCGGCCAGCGTCTTGACGGTATCCATCGTCTCGCGCAGGCGTACGGCGGCGGTGGTGAAATCGTTGCGGATCAGCCCGTCCGCCGTGGTCGCTGCGTCGCTCACGGTCTTGAGGGTTCCATCGGCGGTCGCAAGGGTGGTGCGCGCCTGATCGAAGGCGCCGCTCATGGAGGTCATCGTCGTCTCGGCCTCTCCCAGTGCTGTCTGGATGGAATCCGCCAGAGGGCCGAGCCGATCGGTGAAGGTCGAAATTTGCCCGGTAGCGGAGGAGACCGCGTTGGAAATGTTCGAGAAATCTCCGATCGCCTGCTGAAAGGCGCCCGAAGCCGATTCCACGTTGGCGAGGATCTGGGTCACGTGCTGCTGATTTTCCGGGCTGACGATGCCCTGCACCTGCTTGATGAGGTTCAGCGCCTCCGCCACCAGGTCCGGTGCGTCCTCGGTCAGGGACTCGACGATGGAGCGCTGCGCCTGGATCTCCGGCGTACCCGACCGGCCTTCCCGCAGAAGCGGCTTTGAGGCATCACCGGGAGAGAGTGCTACGAAGGACGTCCCCGTCACGCCCTGTGCGCGAAGCTGCGCCGTCGCATCCTCCCGCAGGGGGGTGTTGGCGGCAACTTCCACCTGCACCCGCACCCGCCCGTCGGGGTCGAGCGCGAGAGAGGAGACCTGCCCCACCGACACCCCGCTCAACCGCACGTCCGAGGAGCGACTGAGCCCGGAGACGCTATCGAACACGATGTCATAATGAGCATATTGCCGATCGACCTGAAACTTGGCGAGCCAGAGGAAAAACCCCAGCCCCGCCAAGATGAGGGCGATCGTCACGGTTCCGATCAGCAGGTAATTGGCCCGGGTTTCCATGCCCTCTCCTTACTCCGAGGTCGACAGCGCCGCCCGGGCGCGAGGACCGTGGAAATACTCTTTCACCCAAGGCTGATCGACCTTCAGCATGTCTGCCATCGTGCCCGTCACCAGTACTTTCTTTTCCGCCAACACCGCCACCCGGTCACAGATGGCGTGCAGGCTGTCGAGATCATGCGTGACCATGAACACCGTCAGGCCGAGCGATTCCTTCAGCTGCTTGATGAGTTCGTCGAACTCGGTCGCGCCGATCGGATCCAGCCCAGCTGTCGGCTCGTCGAGAAAGACGATGTCGGGGTCGAGGGCGAGGGCGCGTGCCAGACCGGCGCGCTTCTGCATCCCCCCGGACAGTTCGGACGGGTATTTCGCGCAGGCATCTGCCGGCAGCCCCGACATCGCCACCTTCAGCCGTGCGAGTTCCGGGCGGAGATCGGCGGAGATATGCGCCATCTCCCGCATCGGGGTTTCCACATTCTCCTGCACGGTCATGGAGGAAAACAGCGCGCCCTGCTGAAACAGAACCCCCCAGCGGCGGCTGATGTCCTCCTGTTCCGCCTCCGTCGCATTCAGCACATCGGTGCCGAACACCTTGATCGTCCCCGCCGTCGGCCGGTTCAGACCGACGATGGAGCGCAGCAGCACCGACTTGCCCGTGCCGGAACCCCCGACGATGCCCAGCACCTCTCCCCGATAGACATCGAGATCCAGACCGTCATGCACGACCTGGCTGCCGAACTTGTTGACGAGGCCGCGCACCTCGATCACCACTTCGCGTCCGCCATCCTGCGCCATTCAGACCCCCACCGTGGCAAAGAAGATGGCGAACAGCGCGTCCACGAGGATCACCAGAAAAATCGCAAGCACCACGGAGGCCGATGTCAGCCGGCCAAGGCTTTCTGCGTCGCCGCCCACCTTCAGCCCGTTATTGCAACCGATGAGGGCGATGATGACCGCGAAGAAGGGCGCCTTGATCAGCCCGACGAGATAGTGCCAGACCCCGATCGCATCGGAGAGGCGGGAGACGAACATGCCCGGCGAAATGTCGAGCGATATCCACGCCATCAATCCCCCGCCCAGCAACCCCGCAAAGTCCGCGATCACTGTCAGCAGCGGCAGCATGATGAACAGCCCCAGCACCCGCGGCAGCACCAGCATCTGGACGGGATCAAGCCCCAGCACCCGCATCGCGTCGATTTCCTCCCGCATCTTCATCGTGCCTATGGACGCGGTGAAAGCGGAGCCGGAACGTCCGGCCACGATGATCGCGGTGAGCAGGACACCGAGTTCACGGAGTACCGCGATGGCGATGAGATCGACAACGAAGATCTCCGCGCCGAATTGTCGCAGCAGTACCGCGCCCATATAGGCCAGCACCACTCCGATGAGGAAGGACATGAGCGCCGCGATCGGCGCCGCGTTCAGGCCAGCCTGCTGCATATGAGAGACGAGGGCCGTGATCCTGAGCTCTTTCGGACGCAGGATGTCTCTCCACAGCCGTGCGAGGACGACCCCCAGAAGATTGACAAGCTCCAGCGTGGCGATCCAGGCGCCGACCACCGCGCGGCCCACGTTCTCCAGCCAGACGCGGGCGCCGTGCGGAACCTGCTCAGGCGGGGCGGTCTTGTCCATCGCCGCGCTTACCGTGTCCATCAGGGCACGCCGCGGCTCGTCCAGCCCCTCGAACCGCAGTTCGACCTTCTCCGCTTTCAGGCGCCGCTGCAGCGAAACCAGCGCCCAGGCGCCCGCCGTGTCCAGCTTCTCCACGCCAGAGACATCGACGACGACCGGCCCCGCTCCGCCGATGCTTTTGAACTGGTCGCGGAGCGCCTCCACCCCCGCCACGCGAAAATCGCCCGACAGCGTCGCGCGCGTGCCGCCGCCGGTGTCCTCCATCGTTACCGTCGCTTCGGCCACGCACTACTCCGCCGTTCTTTCCGCCGAGAGTAGCATGCGGAGCGGGGCGAAGCAACACGTCGCCTGGCCCCGGCAGCCGCGCGGTGGCTTTGAGGGACCTTATTTCCGATCGGAGCCGCACGCGCGGTTAACCTTCCGGAAAACCTTCGCCGCTAGTTTCACATCGTGGAGCAGGTTGGCTGGAGCAAGTGGAAGGATGCGGGATCACCCCTTTTCTCTGCGAGACATGATGCCCGCGATGCTGATGGTCGCCCTGGGCCTTCCTGCGCTGGCAGTCGTGTCCCTTTGGCCGGGCACGCCGGGACAGTACGTGGTCCTCGGCCCTCCATGGGCGGGGCCGGGGGAAGTCCTCCGTATCGTGGGCGAGTCGGGCGGAGCGCTGATCGAGCTGGGTGGCGTGGGCAATTTCGTCATCGCGGGCTCCGCTTCTCCGTCCTTTCCCTCAGCCGCGCGGAAGGCGGGCGCCTGGCTTGTCATGCCCGCACCGCGACCAGCTGGCTGCCTCGGGCCGGAGGAGACGAAATGAACCAGGAACTCGACGCCCTCCGCCACCGCTTCGGACGGTTTCTCATCCCGCTTCTCTGGGCGCATGTACCGCTTCTGGCGGTGATCGCACAGCTGAGTGGGCGTTCGGTGAGCCAGGCCTTGGGGGCAGGCGTTTTCATCGCGGGGGCCTATCACCTGACGTGGCACCGCCACGGGACCACGCCGCCGACGCGTTTTCTCTCCGCCGTGGCGCTGGTGGCGGAGCCTGCGGTGATCCTCGCACTGCTGAACGGCCATTCCTGGCAGATGGACTGGCACATGTATTTCTTCGCCATGCTCGCCCTCACCATCGCCTGGTTCGATGAGCGCGCCACGCTCGCGGCGGCTCTGGTCACCGGGCTGCACCATCTCATTTTGCTTGTTCTGATGCCGGGGCTGGTGTTTCCAAGCGATGCCCATCTGGCACGCGTGTTGCTTCACGCCGCCATCGTCGCATTCCAGACCGGAGTTCTGGTATGGCTCATCCGCATGGTCGTCTACCGTTTCCACAGGATCCGACAGCTTCACGCGGAGCTCAGCCTTGCCAACGACCGGCTGACTGAGCGCAGGCAGGAGGCGGAGGCAGCCAACCAGTCCAAGGGCTTGTTCCTTGCCAACATGAGCCACGAAATCCGCACGCCCATGAACGCCATTCTGGGATTTTGCCACCTGCTTCAGCGCGGCACATTGACGAGCCGGCAGGATGAGCATGTCCGCAAGATCAGTGCCGCAGGAGAGACACTGCTCCGCGTCATCAACGACATTCTCGATTACTCCAAGAATGAGGCAGGCAGGCTCTCCCTCGAAGAGCGACCCTTCGACATCCGCAAGGTGATAGAGGCGCAGGTGCAGATGATGGGGGCGGAGGCCGACATCAAGGGCGTCGCGCTGCAACTCCGGCTGGGCCATGACCTGCCCCATGTCGTCGTCGGCGACGCCCATCGCTTCGGGCAGGTGTTGCTGAACCTCATCGGCAACGCTGTAAAGTTCTCCAGCGGTGGCACCGTCACCATCTCCGCCCGTCTCACCTCAGCGGCCAATGAACGCGCGACGATTGAGGTTTCCGTCAGCGATACGGGGATCGGCATGACGACGGATCAGCAGGCGAGACTTTTCTCACCCTTCGCGCAGGCCGACAGTTCCACCACCCGACGTTTCGGCGGGACGGGGCTCGGCCTCGCCATCTGCCGCCAGATCGTGGAGACAATGGGCGGCGGCATCTCGGTGCAGAGCGAGCCCGGCCGAGGCAGCACGTTCCTCGCAACCGTCACATTCGGCCTCGCGCAGGACGCGCCACTGATCCCCTGTGAACGGCTCCGCAGCCTTCGCGTGCTCCTTGTCGATGACAACCCGGCGGCGCGGCAACTGCTGGCGGAATTCTTCACCGGCTGGGGGATGGAGGCCGATCTGGTCGCCTCCGGGTCGGAGGCCGTGGCCGCCGTGGCCGCCGCAGCCGGAGCAGCCAGTCCATACGACCTGCTGCTGCTCGACTGGAAGATGCCCGAGATGGACGGGATGGATACGCTCAATGCGCTGAAGGCGTTGGCCCTGCCAAAGTTGCCTGCCATCGTGGTCGTCACCGCCTACGGCGCCGACACCTTCGCCGGGGAGCACGGCGTGGAACAGATCGCCGCCTTTCTTGCCAAACCTGTCGATCCTCAGGCGATGATGACCACGCTGTCGCGTCTTTTCCCCGAGGAGCGGCGGGAGGCGGTCAGGGCTCCCATGGTTTCCGAGCGGCTTCTGGGGGCGCGGGTACTGCTGGTTGAGGACAACGACATAAACCGGGAGATCGCGACGGCGCTTCTGACAGATGCCGGGCTTCGCATCGACACTGCCGCGAACGGCAGGATCGCGGTCGAGCGTGTGACGGCCCAGGGCGGCAGCTATGCTGCGGTGCTCATGGATGTGCAGATGCCAGAGATGGACGGACTTGCCGCGACCCGTGCTATCCGTGCGCTGCCCGCCTTTTCGGACCTGCCGATCATCGCGATGACCGCCCATGCGCATGAACATGAGCGACAGCGTTGTTTCGACGCCGGAATGGACGATCATATCGCGAAGCCCGTGGATCCGGCCCTTCTGGTCCATACGCTCGACCGCTGGCTGAAACCGGTGGCAATCGACACCTCGGAAACCGCGGCTTCCGCGAGCGGGCCTCCGATAGACCTCGACGCCGCGCTTCGGCGGGTGAGCGGCAAGCGTGACCTGCTTCGCCGCCTGCTCCAGCACTTTGCAGCGGCCTATGCGTCCGCCCCGAACGATATAGCGGGGTTGCTGCATCTCCAGCAGCCGGTGGAGGCGCGGCGGCTTGCGCACGCTCTCCGGGGCGACGCGGCGACGATAGAAGCGGCGGCTGTGCGCGACATCGCAAGCGACATCGAGGATATGCTGGAGCGCGGCGCGGAGGAACAGGCATTGGCCCGACTCCCCGCGCTTGAGCAGGCCCTTCTGCCGGTGCTCACCGCAACGAGAGCCCTGATCGAGTCACCTCCCGATGACGAAGCGACAAAGGTCACGCGCTTTGGTTGAAGAGCGCGCCTCCGCTCTGGGGGTACTGTGATCCAACCTGCCCGGAAATGCGGCAAATCCCACAAAACATGTCGTGGCGTGCTAGCCCACGCGTGATCGTGATGGACCGAAAAAACCGTACATCGTAATATTTATGGGATTTTACACTCAATAGCCATTTGCAACAGGCCCGATGCCGCTTTCTGCGCCCGGCCAGATGACGAGGATCAGTTATCGTGAAATTGTCCGGTCGATCGGCAAAGGCTCTGCGCCAGATGCGTGGCTCTCTGGGCATGCGTGGTGCCATTGTTCTGCTGCTCGCGATGTCCGCAAGCCCCCTCTCTGCCGAGCCGGAAGTCTATCGTCTGGGGCCCGGGGATGAAGTCGCGCTCACAATTCTCCAGCGGGGAGAGTCGAATGGCACCTATGTCGTACAGGACGATGGCGCAATATCCCTCCCGGGCATCGGGCTTGTGTCGGCGGAGGGGTTGACGCTCCGGGATTTCGAGGCTGTCGTGACGTCGAAAGCGGCGGAGACAGTGCGAGATCCCTCAGTTGCCATTCAGATCGTCCAGCGCCGCCCGTTCTATATCGCCGGAGCCGTTTCGCAGCCCGGTGGCTATCCGCATCGCGCCAAGCTGACGGTCATGCAGGCGGTCGCCCTTGCCGGCGGCTTCGGGCGGCGGCTGGATTCCGGCGACCCCCTGAACGAAATGGTCATCGGCACGCGCGCCGAGCAGGCCCATGCCGATGCAGCGCTGCAGAGGGGCGCCCTTCTGATCCGCGCCGCCCGACTGAATGCCGAACTTGCCGGGGACCATGATTTCGACATCACCCCATCCGAGGCGGGTCTGAGTGATGCGGCCGCCGCGCCCCTTCTTGAGAAGGAGCGCCAGCTCCTCACCACCCGGCTTGGCCAGAAGGAACGGCAGATCGAGATCCTGCGTTCCAATAGCGCAGCCCGGCAGGAGGAAATGGCCGCCCATGATGCCCGGATTGCGCAGCAGACCTCCATGCTGGAGGAACTCTCCGGCGAACTCGCCAAACTGCGTGAGGCGCGGGACCGCGGCATGGTCACGTCCGAGCGCGTGAATGACATCATGCGGGAAGAGGACAATACTCGCGGCAACCAGATGCAGAGCAACATCCTGCGCAACCAGTCCCGTGTCGCGGTGATCGAACTCGAGGAGCGGATGGTTGATATCGAGGCCGGGTTCCGGGAATCCTTGCTGACGGAATTGCGCGACACGCAGACCCAACTGAGCAGCTTGAACAATTCACTGCGGGCGGAAGGCGCGCTGATGGAAGCGACGGGTAGCAGTAGTCTTTCCAATAACGAAACAATCGGGCAGTATGACTTCAGCATCATACGCGACGACGCACCCGTCAGCGGCCCCATAGGACTGACAACACGCGTTGAGCCGGGCGATGTGCTCATGGTCGCCCGCAAGAGCGTCAGTCAGTAAAAGCGCATCGCCGTTCCGGGGTTTGGGGATGCTGATCGGTTTGGGAAAGCTGATCCCCAGGGGGAACTTCCCGAAATGATGGAGGTATCCTTGACCAAAGCCAGTCAGGCAAAACCTTTACCGGATGACCTGGCGCAGGTCACGGACATGCGGCAGGAAGAAACAACGGAAAAGGCGCCGCTTCTTCCCGATCTTTTCCTCCATGATATCGCCACGATCACACCACCCGCACGGGTGGAGGTCGCAGCCGGCAGGGGGGAGAACCTGTCAGCCACCGAGGACCTGGCGATGGCAAAGGCACTCCCCACTGCCTCACCCGCCACGATCTACATAGATCCGACGGCTGCTGCGTCGGGTGATGGCAGCATGGCCGCCCCATTTCGGAGCTGGCATGACGTGACCTGGAAAGACGGCACCTCCTATCTTCAGAAGGCGGGCACGATCTGGGAGGGAAACATCATCATCTCGGGTGGCGATATCACCGTCGGCAGTTATGGCAACGGACCCGCCACCCTTCTGGGAAGCGTCGTGTTTGACGGCGCGACGGGCGGTGGCCTGGCAGGGTTCGACATCAGGGGCAGCGATTACGCGGGCGTCACGCTCACCGAAGGCGCGCGCGGGCTGAAGATCAGCGACAACACCATCACCGGAAATGCAGCCGGCATCTGGTTCTCCCAGACCTCGGGCGGCGACAACGTGATTTCGGGCAACAACGTCTCGGGAAATCTGGGCTTCGGCATTGCCCTGGATCGCGTCACAACGCCCGCAGATCATGGCAACCGGATCGAAGGGAATACCGTATCCTTCAACGGTAGCCATGGGATAGACATCTATGCGAACAATACGCTGATTGACGGAAATACGGTCTTTGGAAACGGGCGACTGGTCGAGGGGGCGTCCGGCATCCATGTCTATGCCCGCGCGCTTTCGGAGGGGTTGGGGCGGGACAATGTGATCTCCGGCAATGTGTCCTACGGCAATCTGGACAGCGGCGGGAATGACGGTATCGGCATTCTTCTGGATCATTACACCAGCGGCAATCGTGTCGAGAACAACTTCGCCTTTTCCAATGACGGCGCGGGCATCGGCATCCACGGTGCAGCGGGAAACACCGTGGCGGGCAACACGCTGTTCGGTAATCTGCTGGACCGCAGCGGCGGCCATACCGTCGTGGCGGAGCTGCTGGTTAACAGCAATCCTGAACTTGGCACCAACCTCACGCATGACAACGTGATTACGGCAAACACGGTTCTTTCCGATCATTCTCAAGGGTTTGCGCTTTACGTGGACGTTGAATCCGCGCCCCTGAACAACACGTTCGACGCAAATCTGTGGCAAAGTCCAACGGGGCCGTTGGTGCAGGATGGCGCGGCCACCCTAGCCACGGCCGAGGCGCTTGCCGCCTCCGCGCGGCATGGGGAGGATCGGGCCGAGGGGTTTACCCTCGCCGCAGCCCCGGTGGGTGAGATGGAGCATGATCTCAACGGTCTGCAACTGATACTCGACGGCCGGCCCGCGGAGTTGGAGGGGTGGGACAGCACCGTCGGGCTGGTGGGCGACTGGTTGCTTGCCTAGGAGGCGCGCCGCGCGGTTCTCTGATCTGCCGCATGGCTGATGGCGGCCAACAGACCTTCTGCCGATTTTTCCCATGTGAAACGGGAGAGGTGACGCGCGATCGCATCCGTGGCAGGGGGCGCGGTATCGGCCAGGGCCTCATCCAGCAGATGTGCGAGCCGCGGCGCGGCATCCACGGCCTCGGGATCGAAATACCGGGCGAAGGGACCCGCGACCTCGGGGATCGCTGTCGCCCTGCTGGCGACGACCGGCAGGCCGAGAGACAATGCCTCGACCAGCGGGATGCCGAACCCCTCCCCCCTGCTCGGATAGGCCAGCACCCCGGCGCGGCGATACCAGCCAGCGAGCACCTTGTCCGAGGCATCGGGCAAAAAGGCGATGTCGCCCCGCCCCGCCATCCGCGCGATCACGGCGTCGGCACCGAAATCGGGACGACCTATGACAATGAGCCGCCTGTGGGGTGTCCTCATCAGATCGAGCGCATCGAGGAGCAGGCCGAGGTTCTTGCGCGGCTCGATGCGCCCGACGAAAAGCACCGTCCTGCCGTCGCCCGCGCGACCGCCCCGAAAGGACGGCGCGCCGTTCGGCGCGAGGAACACCCGCCCTGCAGGCAGGGCGTAACGGCGGGCGATCTCATCCCGCGTCCAGTCGGACACCGTGAGCAGCGCCGCCGCCCGCCGCGCGCCGCTGCGAACCAGCGTCTGCAGGCGTTTGCGCATGAGGGGGGGGAAGAAATCCGGGTGGCTCTCGAACAGCAGATCGTGAAGAACGAGGATCTGCCGCTCCCGATAGACGGGCGGCCCGTGGTACTGGAAAAGGTGGAAATCCGCTTCCCGCGTCGCGATCACGCGGGGCCAGTAGAGCCCGAGCCGCGCGATGCTTCGGCGATAGGGTATGGGGCGGAACTCGACATTCGGCAGCGCAGCGAGCGGGCCGAGCGAGGCGCTGTCATGGGCATGGAGCAGCCAGCGGATTTCCCCCGCGGCGGGAATGGCGCGGGCCAGCGTTTCCCGCAGCCATGTCCGGCTCCCCTGTGGTTTTCCGTCCAGCACATGCGCGTCCACGGCGATCCGAAGCGGCCTCATGCCTGCACCGCGCCCAGGGCGGTGGGGGTGACATCGAGCAGCGAAAGCGCGGCATCCTTTACCGCAAGCCCCCGGGCCGGCGAGTCGGGACGGAGACGGAACCCCTCCTGCCCCGGCCGGTCGATATCGTAGAAACGCGGATCGCCCACACGATCAACCCCGCCGGTAAAGCCCGTCCAGACTTCTGCCGAACTGCCCCGCCAATGCCGTGGCGCCCAGAAAAAAGCCTCTCCACCCGCCGTGTTGTAAACGAGGTTGTTGCCGATCCGCTGGGGCATGGAGCCTGCCGTCGCCTCCACCCAAAGCGCGGTCGTCTCTCTCCGCGTGGCAACGCAGATGTTGTTTTCGATGCGGTTGCCGGAGGGGCGCGCCATGCGCCGGGTATAGTCGGAGGAGAGCGTGATCTCCGCCGGATAGGCATGGGTCCGGCCCGGATCGCGCATGTTGCCGACAAGGGTGTTGTTGACCACCACCGTGCGCGAGGCATCATAGAGATTGATCCCCGCCCCGTCGTTTCCGTAGCATATGTTGAAGGCGATCAGATTGTCGTCGCACCACTGATCGGCCTGAATTCCGTTGCCGTCCTGCGCCTCCACCTCCCGCGTGTCGGAGCAGATGTTGAAGGCGATGACATTGTTCTTGCCATGATCATCCTCCGGCGCCCGGCAGAAGGTATGGATACCGGAGCAGCCGGCGCTCCTCTGTCCGCTGCGACGGACCGCGTTATGGGTGACGATGTAATGGCTGCCATGGATTTCCATGCCATGGATGCCGGTGTCGAGTATTTCATTGCGCTGAATCCACGTCTCCCGCCCCGGCGCGGCGTTCAGGGCGTCGATCGCAATCCCCATCGTCCGGCAGCGTTCGAGCCGGTTGCCGATCAGCCGGTGCCCCGCCCCCGCCCCGTTGCCGATCCAGATCCCGAGCGCGGTATCCTGCAGCAGACAGCCCTCCACGGTCACCGCCTCCGCCCCTTGTTGCAGGACGATGGCCGAATGCTCCGTGCCCGTCATCGTGACATCGCGGAGGATGGTGTGGCGCGCGCCGTCAAGGTGGATGGGCTGGGTGAAACGGGAGCTGCCCGGAGTTTCCGCGCGGATCAGGATCGGCCGGTCCGCAGTTCCCCTGGTCGGCATGAGGAGCGGCATGTCGTAGCGGCCGGCCCGGATCACCACCTCCGTGCCCGGCGGCAGGCTGGCCCAGGGCACCTCCCCCGGCCGGTCGGTGGTGATGACCTCGCCCGCGCCCGCCCGGAGCGGCGTCAGGAGTGGCAGGGTGGCCAGCGCCAGCAATGCGCGGCGGGAGAGCGCGACGCTCACGAAGCCACCCGCGACAGCTCATCCCTGATGGCGCGGCGCTTGCGGAACTGAAAGACCTTGCGCCAGATCGCGCGGGACAGGCCGGGGGCGAGGGGGCTGACCTGCTCCGCCAGGCGTAGCGCTGCGGCATCTCCGAAAGAGGCGAAGGCGGCATCCCCCAGTCGGTGGCGGAAAGCGGGGGGCAGCGCCTCCGGTCCGACCATGCCGAGCGCGCCGAGCACGGGGGCGAGATCGGGCGCCTTCTTCCACCACAGCGCCAGCGCGGTTCCCTCCCGCTCCGCGATGCGAAGGAACTGCGTCTCGTCCAGCGAATGCCAGTGATAGCCCAGGGCCTCCGGCGCGTAGAGCAGCCGCAGCCCGTGCGGTGCGAGACGCTGGCCGAGTTCGATATCCTCGTGCCAGCGAAGCGTTTCGTCAAATCGGCCATGACGGGCGAGAAACGCAGCCTTGACCGACAGGTTGCAGGTGAAGAACGCGGTCCAGTCCACTTCCTGCCGCCCAGCGAGCGGCGCGAAGGAAGCGTCATGATGCAGCGGCGAAAGCGGATTGGCGGCGAAATCGGGGTGGATGGTCATCCGGCCCAGCACGGCCACCTCCTCCTCGGGGAAGCGGTCATGAAGCGCCAGATGGCGGGCGAGCAGATCCGGCTCCGCGATCGTATCGTCGTTCAGAAACAGCACAATCGGCGCGCGCGCTTCTGACAACCCGCGATTGCGGGCCGCATTCGCGCCAGCCTGCTTCTGCCTGATGCAGGTGATTCGAATCGGGGCGTATTCTTGTACCGGAGGTTGAATGGCTTCTGCCGAACCATCGTCAATTACCAGAACCTCGAATTTAGCATTATGCAAAACCTGTTTGCGCAACGCATCCAAGCACCGCTTCAGTGCATCCTTTCGGTTGTAGGTCGGGATAATAATTGAAATCGCGGGTTGTTCCATTTCCTGAACACCCTCCCTTTCACAGGAGATAATCAACGGGACCGAATAATACACGCAAATGTTTTCTTGACAAGTCGAGCTTCCGGTCGTGAATTGTTAACGAGATCGCCATAACAAACTTATTATCGAGACAACCAGACGTTGATGGCCCCATTTCTTATTATAATAGTTTGCGATTATTCCGCACATAAATATCCGAACGAGACACGTCCTAAAAATATTCCGAGCAGTTCTAATTATAATAAGTCGTAAAGACTAATTCCGTCCGCGCTCTGCCCATACTTTCCTGCTTATGGACAGGAAAGTGCATTGAAAATTTGTCGCGAAGGATTTCCCATGGATATGAGTGGCATCCACGCCAAGCAAAAACCGGCGATCTTCGGAAGCGCTCCCATTCGCGAACGGGGATCCTTTATCGTCTTTGGAAAGCCCGACATAGGGCAGGAAGAAATCGACAGCGTGGGGGCGGTGATCTCCAGCCTGTGGATCGGTGCCGGACCCGAAACGCGGAGGTTTGAGGAGTCCTTTGCGAATTACATCGGCGCTTCTGGCGCGGTGGCGGTCAATTCTGCGACGGCGGCGCTGCATCTGGCGATGCAGGTTCTCGACCTGGAGCCGGGAGACGAGGTCATCACCACCGCGATGACCTTTTGCGCAACGGTGAGCGCCATTCTCCATGCCGGGGCGACCCCAGTACTATGCGACTGCGACCCGGAGACCGGCAACATCCTGCCAGAGCAGATCGCCGCGCGCATCACCCCGCGGACGCGGGCCATCATCGTCGTCCACATGTACGGGCGGATCTGCGACATGGAGCCGATCATGGCCATCGCCGATGCCGCCGGCCTGCCGGTGGTGGAGGATTGCGCTCATGCGGTTGAGACGACGTGGCGCGGCGCTCATGCAGGCACGATCGGGGCGATAGGCTGCTTCAGCTTCTACGCCAACAAGACGCTCACCACGGGAGAGGGCGGCATGTTCGTCGCCCGTGATCCGGCGCTCATGGAGCGGGCACGCATGCTGAGCCTGCACGGGTTGAGCCGCGATGCGTGGAAGCGATTTTCGGCGGCGGGATACCAACATTATGACGTGCCGGAGGTCGGGTGGAAATACAACATGAACGACATCGCCGCCGCCATCGGCCGGGTCCAGCTCGCCGGGGTGGAGCGGCGGTTCCGGCGGCGAAAGGAGATCGTCGCCCGCTACCGCGCCGCGCTGACGGGCCTGCCCCTCGACCTGCCGCCCCTGCCCGACCCGTCATCCCGCCATGCCTACCACCTCTTTGCCGTGCAGATCCGGCCCGGGGAGCTGAGCGTCGATCGGGATGGCGTGCTCAATGCCGTTCAGGCGGAGAATGTCGGCGTGGGCGTGCATTACCGTGGTGTGCATCTGCTGAGCGGCTTCCGCTCGGTAAAGGTCATCGGTTGGCAGGATCTGCCGAACGCGGATCGGGTGAGCGAGCGCACCCTGTCGCTGCCGCTTTCCAGCGCGATGACGGATGACGAGGTCGAAGCCGCCTGCACCGCTGTGCGGCGCGTTCTGGAGTGGTTCTCATGCTGACATTCCGGCCTCTCCGAGCAGGCCAGCCGCTGCGCGTCGCCGTCGTCTCCACCGTCTATCGCGCGACGCCGCCCAACGGCTACGGCGGGATCGAGCGCGTGGTTCACGAATACTGCGAAGAGCTGATCCGGCAGGGTCATGACGTGACGCTCTTCGCCCGCGAGGGCAGCCGGAGCAGCGGCAGGCTCATCCCGATCCCCGCGCCCGGGCGGGAGCTGACCGGCGTGAACAAGGCCGCCGACAGGCTGAGCGAGGAGCCGCTGTACGAGATCATGAAGGCCGCGCTGGAGGCCGACCCGGTGGATGTGATCCACGACTGGTCGTTCGAGAACCTTTATGTCCTCCGGCATCCCGAGCGGTTCCCCTTCCTGATATCGAGCTGCATCCCGGTGGGGCCGGATTACCAGCGCCCCAACATCGTCGCCGCAGGGCGCGGACATGCCGAAGCGATCGGCGGCGGGATGCCGCATGTGAACTATGGCGTCGATCTCAGCCGCTACCGTTTCGTGCGGCAAAAGACGGCGCCCATCGTGCATATCGCCAAGGTCGCCCCCTACAAGGCGCAGCATGAGGCCATTCTCGCCGCGCTGCGGGCGGGCGTGCCGCTCGACATCTACGGTGTGCCGGAGCACCGGCTCTATTACTCCGCCGTGGTGCGCCCGCTGACCATGCTGGGCCGCGGAATCCGCTGGAAGGGGGAGACGAACGACCTCCCCGCCGTGCTGGGCGCGGCGCGGGCGCTGGTCCAGACGCCCCGTTGGATGGATGCGCTGCCGATGGTGGTGATCCAGGCGCTGGCCTGCGGAACGCCGGTGATCGCCTATCGCTCCGGCGGCTTGCCGGAGCAGATCGACCACGGCGTTTCGGGGTTTCTCGTCGATGGCACGAAGGATCTGGCGGAGGCGATGCGCAATGTCGGCCAGCTCGACCCGGCGGCCTGTCGCCGCTGGGCGGAGGAGCGCTTTGACGTGGCGCGCATGGCGCGGGACTACGTGCACCTGTTCGAGCGGGTGCGTGACGGCGAGGCATGGATCG
This sequence comes from Haematobacter missouriensis, assembly GCF_000740775.1. GTDB lineage: Bacteria > Pseudomonadota > Alphaproteobacteria > Rhodobacterales > Rhodobacteraceae > Haematobacter > Haematobacter missouriensis. Next base: position 92,664 of record NZ_JFGS01000008.1, read on the forward strand.
GGGGCCCCGCCGTTCCGGGCGGGCGCATACAGAACGCCGGACGGGCGGAGGCGGTATGAGCCGCGAGGCCCGCGAGTATCGCCGCAACCTCGCCGCCCAGGCTCTGGGCCGGTTCCTGTATGTTGCGGGCGGCGCAGGCATCCTGATCGCGGCCAGCCATGTGATGAGCCTGACCGATGTGGGGACCTACGCGCTTGGCGTGGGGTTCCTGGCCATCGTGTGGTCCTTCGCCGATCTGGGAACAACGGCAGCGCTTGGCACGCTGTTGACCGCCACACCCGCGGCGGAGCAGGGGGAAATGCTGGGCAGTTTCGTGGCGCTTCGTCTGGCAATTTCTCTTGTCGCGGGGCTCGTGGGGGCGGGAGCGACCTATCTGTTCCTGCCCCCCTCGCTCTGGACGGTGATGACGCTCGCCTGCCTGCTGACCCCGCTGCTGGGCGCCCGCTTCTTCGAGCCGGTGTTTCAGGTGGGTGGGCAGCCGCAGTATTCGCGTCTGGCCGGATATCTCTATGTCACGGTGCTGGTATGCACGGCGGCGCCGGTCCTGTGGCTCGCGCCCGGGCGGCCGGACCTGCTGATCGGGGCGCATATGCTGGCGGGGCTGGCCTATGCCGGGCTGGGGCTCGCGCTCTGCTGGCGGCTGATGGGCGTCGGATTCGGGCGTGTGGCGGAACATGCCCTGCCGATCCTGCGCATCGCCGGACCGCTCGGCCTTTCCGGCCTGCTCGCCATGTTGAACCTGCGCTTGGCGATTGCCGTACTGCAATGGCTGCGCGGGCCGGAGGATCTCGCGATCTTCTTTGCCGCGCAACGGTTTCTGGAGCTTGGCGCGGCGCTGGTGGCCACCGCGATCACGCCGATGTTCGTCATCCTCACGCGGCTTCATCAGGACGGCGCCGTCACCGGCGCGGCACAGCGGGCGCTAGCGCTGGCGCTGGCCTTCGGCCTTCCGGTCGTGCTGGCGGCGCCGCTCCTCGCCGGGCCGGTGGTCGGCCTGATCTACGGTCCTGCCTTCGCGGCAAGCGCGCCCGTCGCGGCGATCCTGTCGATGCAGCTCGCGCTGACCGCCATCGGCATGGCGCTGCTGCCGGTGATCGTCGCGATCGGTCGGCAGGGCATGCTGATCCCGGCGGCGGCGGCGGCGCTGGCGGTGAACCTGGTGCTCTGCCCGCTGCTCGTGTCCCGCCTCGGGCCGCAGGGCGCGGCGTGGAGCGCGGTTGCCGCGGAAGCGGTCATCGCCGGGGTGCCGCTCATCGTCGTCCGCGCACGGGTGGAGGGGCTGCTCGCCCGCCGCCTCATCCTCTGGGTGTTGTTCGCCGGGGCCGCCATGACGGTCACCATGCTCGCCCTCCGCCCTTTGTCGGAGACGCTGGGCGGCGTCGCGGGGCTAGCGGTCTATGCCCTCATCATCCTGTTCTCCGGCCTTCTGCGCGCCGGAGAGGTTCGCAATCCCCTTCAGCCCCTGCAAGCGCGGTGATCCAGATGACACCCCCTCCCCGCTCCCCTGCATTGCCCTCCGCCTCCGACCGGCCGCTGACGCTCGCGGAACTCGCCACGATGATCCGGGAGCGCTGGCGGCTGATCCTCATGGTCGCGGCGGTGGCTGCAGTCACGGCGCTCGGCTACCTGATGATGACAGGCCCGGCCTATGTCGCTTCCACCAAGATGCTGGTGAAGGTCGGACGAGAGAAATTCAGCGCGCTTCAGGTGGCACAGGTCCCCCAGCAGAACGTCATCTTTCAGGAACGTCCGCAGAGCATCAACAACGAGATCGAGATCCTGCGCGATCCAACACTCACCAATGAGATCTTTGCCGATCTTCAGGCCAAACAGGCAGAGCTTGCCGCGCATGACACCGCTGCCTCCTCTTTCGTCGGGCGGGTGCTGGGCGGTGTGGCAGGCGTCGTGAAGACTGCGGTGGGCGGTCTTCACACGATGCTCGGCCTGGGGGCCGGAAAGCACCCGGAGGAGAAGATCGCGCAGGCCTATATGGATGCGTTCAACGTCAATTACATCAAGGAAACCGACATCATCCAGGCGGAGTTCGTCTGGGACGATCCGCGGTTCGCGGCCTACGCCCTGCAACGTTATCTCGATGCCTACCAGGCGCGGCACGTGGCCATCCATTCCTCCACCGCGTCCGCCGATTTCTACCGCGACCAGGTGACCCTCGCCGAACAGGACCTGCATGGCGCTGAAGAGGCCTTCTCGGCCTTTCAGCGCAGCTCCGACATGACCCGGCTCGACGTGGAGCGCGACCTCGCTTTGACCGCCATTTCCGAGATGGAGAAGGACCGTGACAGGTTGCAGGCGGAGACGGAGGACCTGCGTCAGACGCGCGCGCAGGTGACCGCGGACTTCAACGACGGGGCGGAATGGGTCGAAACTCCGGCCATGCTGAATGCGACCCCGCTGACAGCGCTCGACGAAAGCTATGTCGCCGCCTCCACGGAGCGGAGCCGCCTTGCCAGCCGTTATTCGGAGGATGCCCGAGAGGTCCGTGAAGTAACGGAGGAGATCGCGAGCCTGCGGGAGCGCAAGCACGACACGCTCAACCGGCAGATCGACGGCCTCCTGCGTTCCAGTGGCGAGCGGATGGCGCAGGTCGAAGCCCGCATCGCCGATCGTCGGGCGGCACTCCAACGGATCAACGAGGGTGCGCTTCAATTCGAGTCTCTCGGCCAGAATGTCACCCGTCAGCGCGAGAGGCTGGAGGAGTATCAGCGCCAGTACGAACGCCTGCGGCTGAACGAGGCGCTGGACCGGCTGAACGTCACCTCCACCGCGCAATTCGGGGCGGTGACCGTGCCGGCGGAGCCCGCCGCGCCGAAACGCTCGCTCGTGCTGGCCATCGGGGGGCTCTTCGGCCTGCTGGCAGGCACGGCGCTCGCCATTTTTCTTGGCCTGACCGACCGGCGCCTGCGCCGCCCCCCCGATGTGGAACGTCGCCTTGGCCTTCCCGTGGTCGCAACCGTTGCGAGGTTGTCATGAACGCGCCCTCCCTCCCCCTTGCCCTCTACGACACCTCTCCCGGCGCAGCTCGGCTGCGAGCCGCTGCCAGACATGCCCGCGGGCTTGCCGGGGCGCTCATCGCCCGGCAGGCGCGGCGGGTAGAGGAACGGCCGGTCACCGTCGCGATCACCGCGCTGACGCCGGGTGCCGGTGTCACCACTTTCGCCACCGGGCTTGCCGCTGCGCTGCATTCCGAATTCCGCGCCCGCGCCCTGCTGGTGGAGGCCAACCTGCGCCGTCCTGCCGTGGAGGGGCTGCTCGCCCTGTCCCGCCGCCCCGGCCTCGCGCAGCTGCTCACCGGCCGCCTTCCGCTGGCAGAGGCGCTGCAACTGCCGAACGATCTGCGCCCGCCCGTCATCTCCGCCGGGTTGGAGGAGACGCAGGACGCAGCCGCGCTCCTCCATCCCCGACGGCTGGAAACGCTGATCGACGGGGCGACCGGGAGGTTCGATTTCCTTTTGCTCGACTGTCCCCCCATCGGAGCGGCGCCAGACATGCTGCTGATCGGTCAGAAGGCGGACGAGATATACCTTGTGGTCGATGCGGGCCAAAGCACCAGCGACGCCGTGATGGCGGCCGCTGACGCGCTGGCGACAGTGGGCGCGCAGATCGACGGGCTGATCCTCAACAGGGTCGCGCCATGAGCATCGCGGCCCCCATCTGCCCGCGCGCCGGGACGCTCCTTCCGGTACTTCTGCCGGTCCTTTTGGCTGGCGTGGCGACTGGCGTGCTGACGATGGTGCTGATCTTTGCGCCGACGAAGATCTTCATCGCGGGCGGGCTGGCCTTCGGCTGCCTGGCGGGGTTTCTGGGGCTGATCGCCATTGGTCAGGCGGAGCGGTGGATGCTGCTGCTCCTGGCGTTCGGCCTGCCGCTCGCCGTATCCTTCACGCTGTTTCTGCATGTGAATACGGTCGGGCACTACGTTGAGAATGTCGGTGGCGCGGCGGGGGTCACCATCACGCTGAGCTTTCTCGCCGCCCTGACCGTGCTTGGCCTGTGGCTGCTGGCGGGGCGGAGCCTGAGGATGCCGGTGCTCGTCATGCTGCCGTGGCTGGCCTATGCGGCCGCGGGCGTGCTGAGCCTTCTGAAAGCGCCCGATCCGGCGCTGGTCTGGTTCGAGATCCTGCGGCTGTCGATGCTGCTGCTCCTCATGGTGACGGTGGCGAACATCACACCGGACCGGCTGTGGTTCTTCCTGCAGGCACTGGCCGTGACGATGATCTTTCAGGCGCTGATCTCCATCGCGCAGGGGGTGGGTGGCACCGGGCTGGGCCTGGGCTTTCTTGGCGATCAGGGGGTGGCCATCGAATCCGTCGACTTCGAAGCCAAGGTCCGCTCCACCGGCACGCTCGGCAATCCCAACATGCTGGCCTACTTCTATGAGCTGATGTTGCCGCTGCTGTTCGGCGCGTGGCTGATGGCCCGGGGTGTGGGCAACCACATGCTGTTCGGTCTGGCGGTGACACTGGGGCTGGCAGGGTTGGCGCTCAGCCTGTCGCGCGGCGGTTGGCTTGCCATGGGGTTACTGCTGCCGATAGAGGCATGGCTTCTCGCGCGGCACCGTTTCCTGACGCCGCGCGGGCTGGCGGTCATCGGCACGGGCCTGTTCCTGACGCTCGTCATGGTCGGCCTGTTCGGGGGCCAGGCGATGGAGCGGATGTTCGGCGATGACGGCGGCAGCCTCTCTCACCGCTCGACGATGAACCATGCCGCATGGCAGGTCTTCATGAACTCGCCATTCATCGGCCAGGGTCTGAACAATTTTGCGCCCGCTTTTTCGCGATTGGACAAAACCGGTGCGACGGGGCTTTTCGGCCCGGTTAACCACGTCGTTCACAATATGTATCTTTTCGCTGCGGTAGAGGTGGGAATTATCGGATTTTCCGGATTTCTGGGAATATTCGGCATCGGTATCTATCTTGGAATTCGCGGCTTCCTTAATTACAGATCACCTCTCAGTCGTTCCATTTCTCTTGGCGTGGCATTCGGCCTTGTCGCCCATCTGCTTCACGGCACCATCGATCCCGGCTTTCGCTTGAGCCTTCCGGTCTCGCAGGTCATCGCCGTGCTCCTGGGGCTTCTTCAGACAGCACTTATCAACGAAGAGTTTTTTCTTTCAGAACCGCGCGCCATTCCAGATGTGGAGAAGTCTAGGCGCCCGCCGCGATTGCTCGCAGCCGGAAGACAACCACTATTATGAAAAACCATTCGGGAATTCTACTGGCAGTTTCATATGCCCGGGACCAATACAACGCTGGGGAGGATGGAAATGAAATCGCATGCACTCTCTTACCCTTCCCATGCTTCACGTAAACCGCAGGTTTCAATCGTGATCGTCGCTTGGAACGGTCGCGACTACCTGCGCCACTGCCTGCAATTGGCATCGGGCGATTCACCTGACGTGTCGCGCGAGATAATTGTGATCGACAACGGATCAACCGATGGCGCACCGGAAATGGTCGCCTCTGACTTCCCCGATGTGCATCTGGTGAAAACCGGTGAGAACCTTGGTTTTGCCGGGGGGAACAACCGCGGATTTGGTCTGGCGCGGGCGGAGACGGTGCTGCTGCTGAACCCGGATGCCTTTCTGGAGACGCCCGGCACCATCGCGCGGCTGCTCCGCCATCTGGAGGCGTATCCCGGAACGGGCGCCGTCGGTTGCCGGCTGACCTATCCCGATGGGCGCCATCAGGTCGGCGACGGCGGTCACGCGCCCCGGCCGGCTGCGGTGCTGGTCCATGCGCTTGGTCTGGGGCGGCTTGTTCCCGGTGCGCGGGGCCTGTTCCTGTCGCCTCGGCGCGGTACTGCGCCCCGGCAGGTGGACTGGCTGAGCGGGGCGCTGATCCTCGTGCGCGCCGATGTCATCCGGCAGGTGGGCGGGCTGGATGCTGGTTTCTTCATGTATGCCGAGGATGTGGAATGGGGCTGCAGGATGCGCCGCGCGGGATGGCAGGTCGCCTATCTGCCCGACCTTTGCGCCGTGCATGTTCAGGGCGGCACCCAGGAAGGGGCAGATATCTCCACCACCTGGCTCGACGCGCTGGGGCGGCTCTACCTGCGGGAGAACCCGCGCGGCCTGGCCCTCTTCCGCATTGCCTACGGTGCGGGGTTCTCCCTCCGATCGGCAGCTTACGGGGTTGCGGGCGTTCTTCGCCGCGATCCCCGTCTCCGACGAAAAGCGGGGATCATGCGCCGCTACGCCACCCATGTGCTGACGATGCGACGACCCGATCCTTCGCCCTCCGCAGCGCGATCCCTGCCGATCGCCAGTTCAAACCCCGAAGAGCACGGCGTTTCCCATGGCTAACGATTTTTCCAAACGGCCCGTCGTCCTTCCGCTGAACACGCCCGCGGGGCTTCGCGACGCGGAAGGCAAGCCGCCGCATCTCGCCATTCTTGGTACGCGCGGCATTCCCGCATGGCATGGCGGGTTCGAGACCTTCGCCCAGGAGCTGGCACCTTGGCTCGTGCAGCAGGGCTGGCGCGTGGATGTCTATTGTCAGGACGAGACCGGCGACGGTGCTTCCGAATGGAGGGGCGTGCGGCTGATCCAGCTTCCGGTGCGCCGCAAGGGGTCGCTCGGCTCCATCGAGTTCGACTGGATCTCCGCCAGACATGCGGTGAAGGCGGCGCCGCTGGTGCTCACGCTCGGCTACAACACCGCGCTGATCGGGCTGCTCTACCGGCTTGGCGGCGTGCGGAACGTCATCAACATGGACGGGCTGGAATGGAAGCGGACCAAGTGGTCCTGGCCTGTCCGCCAGTGGTTCCGCCTGAACGAGCGCGCGGCGGTGATGCTGGGCAACCACCTCGTCGCCGACCATCCCGCCATCGCGAAGCGGCTGTCGGGCATGACGGATCCATCCCGCATCACCATGATCCCCTATGGCGCGGAAAGTCTGCCGGAAGCTGACCCGGCACCGCTCGCGGCCTTTGGCCTGGAACCTGAGAAGTTCATGCTGTCCATCGCTCGGGTGGAGCGGGAAAATCAGACGTTGCAGATCGTGCGCGGCTTTTCCGCGCGGCCGCGGGGAGTGAAGCTCGCCGTGGCAGGTGGGCTGGAGCCCGGCAACGCCTACCATGACGCCGTGCGCGCCGCCGCCAGCCCGGAGGTCGTGTTTCTCGGCCCGGTGTTCCAGAAGGAGGCGGTCGCCGCGCTCCGCGTGCATACGCTCGCCCATATCCATGGCCATACCGTCGGCGGGACGAACCCCTCGCTGGTCGAAGCGCTCGGTGCCGGGTGCCCGGTCATCGCGCACCGCAACGTGTTCAACGGCTGGGTCGCGGGAGAGGAGCAGCGGTTCTTCTCGGATGTGGAGGAGCTGGACCATCATATCACCGCGCTGATCGAAACGCCCCGGATGCGCGCCGCCATGTCTGCCGCCGCGCGGGCGCGCCATGCCGAGCGTTTCACATGGGAGCCGGTGCTGCGCGCCTATCAGGCGATGCTTGTCCAGCAATATCCCGTGCCGCTGCTGGGGGCGGAGCGGGAACTCTCGCTTCCGCCGATGCCGGACGGGGAACTGGCGCTGGCCGGCGGGCCCGCGCTTCATGCCCGCAACGCTGGATGAAAGGTGCGCCATGATCCGCTTTCCCGGCCTTTCGCTGCTGACCTCCATCCGGGGGCCTTTCGCCTTCATCGTCGTCTATCGCCACTGCCTGGAGGCGCTTGGCTACGGTGCATCGTTGCATGAGAATCCCGGCTTCATCGGACGGGGGGAGTTCCTGCTGGACTGTTTCTTCATCCTCTCCGGCTTTCTCATCGCCATGCTGCACCGGGAGGAGTTCTTCAGCGCCAGCCACCGGGGCATGGATGCCCGCACCGTGAGGCATTTCCTCGTCCTGCGGATCGCGCGGTTCTATCCGCTGCATCTGGTGACGCTGCTCATCCTCGGCGCGGCTGTGCTGTTGGTGAGGCCGAACACGCCGGGCACGTCCTTCTCGGGGGAGGCGTTCTTCTGGAACATCCTGCTGATGCAGGCATGGGGCACCGTGCCGACGCTCAGCTTCAACTACCCGGCCTGGTCGATCAGCACTGAATGGTTCACCTATCTGCTTTTTCCGCTGCTGGCGCTGCCATTGAACAGGCTGAACAGCACCCGGTCGCAGGTGGCGGCCATCGGCGCGCTGTTCGCTTTCATGGCGGCCTTCGTCGTGCTGCATCCGGGGCGGACATGGGCGATCCAGCTCGGCTGGGGCGCGCTGCTGCGGAACACGGTGGACTTCGCCATCGGCTGCCTGCTCGCCCGGCTGGCGCCCGCGGCGCTGCACTGGCGGCTGCCAAAGGGTGTGAGCTGGGACATCATCGCCGCGCTCGCCATGACTACCGCCTTCCTCGGGGTACGCTTCTATCTGCCGGATGTGGGCGTGGTCGCGGCCTTTACGCTGATGATCTTTGCGCTGGTGCTCTGCCGGGGCTGGCTGAAGCGGTTTCTCGGGCAGAAGTGGATCGTCTACTGGGGCGATCTCAGCTTCTCCATCTACCTGATCCATGCGCTCGTCATCATGGCGGTCAACAGGCTGGTTCCGTCGCTGAACCCCGGAACGGCGGATGGCTTCCTTGTCTATACCGTGATCGTCCTCGTGGTGAGCACGGCGCTGGCCGCGGTGAGCTTCCAGTTCCTCGAACAGCCGTCACGCAGGTGGATCCGCAACACATTCGCCGGCAACCCGCGCCTTGTCGCGCGGGCGGCATAAGCGGAGAGCGACAGCATGACCACGCTTGTCATCGGCGGGAACGGCTTCATCGGCTCCCATATCGTGGACGTCCTGCGTGCAGGGGGGGAGGAGGTCGCCGTTCTGGACAGGATGCCGGAACGCTACCGCCCACCCCTGCCGGATATCCGCTATCATCTGGGCGACCTTCGCGACATGTCCGTGGTAGAGCAGGCGCTGCACGGGGTGGATCGCGTCATCCACGCCGCCAGTTCCTCCGTCCCGCAGACGGCGGTGCGGGATCCAGCGGGCGATATCAGCGACAACCTCCTTCCGCTGGTGCACCTTCTGGCGGCCATGCGGCGGTCCGGAGCGAAGCGGCTCGTCTATCTTTCATCCGGCGGCACGGTCTATGGCCCGCCGCTCTCCGACACGATCACGGAGGATCATCCCCTTCGACCGGTCACGCCCTATGGGATCGTGAAGGCTGCGGCGGAACGCTACATCGTGGCCGAACATCTGACGAGCGGTCTGGGCTACGCCATTCTCCGGCCCGCCAATCCCTTCGGCCCGCGTCAGGGGCGGCTCGGGGTGCAGGGGGTCATCGGAACATTCCTGTGGCAGATCGCGCAGGGAGAGATGCCGGAGGTCTGGGGCGACGGCAGCGTGGTGCGGGACTTCGTCCATGTCGGCGACCTCGCCCGCCTGTGCCTGCTGGCGCTCAGGAGCAGCCTTGACGGTTGTTACAACGTGGGCAGCGGGCGTGGATGCAGTATAGCCGAGCTGATCGCACTCCTCTCGGACGCAACGGGGCGGCCGATCGTGCCTGTGCGCCGACCGGGGCGGGAGTTCGACCTGCCCCGCGTGGTTCTGGACTGTTCCCGCGCGCGGGAACTGCTGGGCTGGTCCGCCACCGCAACGCTGGAGGAGGGTCTCGCCGAAACGTGGGCCTGGCTCAGGGTGGAGGCGGGCCTTCCCCCGCCGGTCAGCGGGGTGGAGCAGCGGGCGCTGCCGGGCTGACCCCGGCGAGTTCCCCCCGCAGCGCTTCCGCCGCCGCGAAGAACCGCTGCTGGATCGCTGCGACAAAGGGATTGTCGCGCTGGATCGTTTCGAACACGCCCTGCGCGTCGCCTGCGACCATGCCCGTCGCGGTCAGCAGGTGCTCAAAGCTGGGAGTCGTCATCCCGTGTTTCCCGTCCGGCTCCGGCGAAAGCGCGGCCACGATCCGGCCCACCATATGCGTGATCCCCTGGGCAAGAGCCATGTCCCGGTCGTGCGCCTCAGCCGTGCGGACAAGCACGGTCATCCCCTCCCGCCGGAGCCAGCGGCGCACCGCAGCAAGCCCGCGCCCGCCCCGTGCCGGGCACAGCACCACCCGCGCCCCCGGGCCAAAGCTTTTCGGCCCGAACAGGGGATGGCTGCCCACCAGCGCGACATGGGCGGGCAGCAGCTCTTCCAGCAGGCGCAACGGGGTGAGCTTCACGGAGCACACGTCCACCACCAGAGCACCGGGGCGGAGATGCGGGCTGATCGCCTCCGCCGTCTCTGCCAGTGCGGCAAGCGGGACGGCCAGCACCACGATATCGGCGGAGGCGACCTCCTCCAGCGGCTGGCTCCCGTCGCGCGCGGGGTCGTGGACGGCCAGCGCGAAACGCCCTGCGAGACGCGGGGCGATCAGCCCGCCGAAGGCGCCGCAGCCGATCAGGCCGAGCCGGGGCACGGCGGGCGCCACGGGGAGCCGCAAGGGGAGCGGCGCGGGGATGAATTCTGGGGCTTCGGTCTGTTCCATCTGGCTTTCCGGGGCTTTGCGCCACCGGGAGCCCTGAAACACGAATGCCGCCCGGCGGCGGCATCGTCGAACATCATTGATCGCGGCCGCTCCTATGGGGAGGGCGCGTAATACACCGTTGCAAAGGGGCGCATCCTGATCATGGGACTGATCTAGCCGCGCAGACCCCTTCCGTCAACCTTCCCTTGACGGCTGTCAGGCGAGAGCAGATGAATTTCATCAGACAATCCGCCGCCGGGGGATGGTCCGCATAGGGGGCTGCAGCGCCAAAGCGCCGGGCCCGGAGGAGAGAGGAGACAGACATGAGCACGCAAAAGGGCAAGGTCATCATCACCTGCGCGATCACGGGGGGCATTCACACGCCGTCCATGTCGGACGCGCTGCCGTTCAAGCCGGAGGACATTGCCGCGCAGTCCATCGCGGCGGCGGAGGCGGGGGCCGCGATCCTGCATCTGCACGCCCGCGATCCGCAAGACGGCCGCCCGACACCGGCAACGGATGTCTATATGCAGTTCCTGCCGCGCATCAAACAGGCCACGGATGCGGTCATCAACATCACGACGGGCGGCGGGCTCAACATGACGGTGGAGCAGCGGCTGGAAGCGCCGCTCCAAACCGCGCCGGAGATGTGCTCGCTCAACATGGGGTCGATGAACTTCGGCATCTTTCCGATGGCGGCAAAGGACCGCTCCTGGAAGTACGACTGGGAGAAGCCCTATCTTCTCGGCACGGATGACTTCATCTTCCGCAATACGTTCAGGGACATAGAGCGCATCCTGAAGATGCTGGGCGAAGAGCACGGAACCCGGTTCGAGCATGAGTGCTACGATATCGGGCATCTCTACAACCTCGCGCATTTCGTGGATCGCGGGCTGGTGAAGCCGCCGTTCTTCGTCCAGATGATCTTCGGCATCCTTGGCGGCATCGGCTCCTCCGTCGAGAACATGGTCTTCATGAAGGAGACGGCGGACAAGCTTTTCGGCGACGACTATCGCTGGTCGGTCCTGTCGGCCGGCAAGACCCAGATGCAGTTTGCCACGCAGGCCGCGATGATGGGCGGCAACGTGCGCGTCGGACTGGAGGACAGCCTCTATATCGGCAAGGGCAAGCTCGCCACCTCCAATGCCGAGCAGGTCGCGAAGATCCGCCGGATCATCGAAGAGCTCGGACTTGAGATCGCCACCCCGACGGAGGCGCGTGACATCCTTGCGCTCAAGGGCGGCGACAAGGTCAACTTCTGAAGCGGTCGGGGAGAGGCGTCCTGCCTCTCCCCCTATTCAGAATTCCCTACTCAGAATTCCCGGCCGAAGGCGCGATCGAGCGAATAGCGGCCGCCCCCACGGGCCACGAAGAAGAAAGTGACCCCCGCCCAGATCAGCGACAGCTCCGCCCCGCTGTAGCCCTCCCCGCGCAGCACCCAGTGGAACCAGACGGTCACCAGCAGCACCACTGTCGCAGCCGCTGCGGCGGGACGGGTAAACAGGCCGAGGAGCAGAAGGATGCCGCCGACGAACTCGGTGAGCGCCAATGCAAAGGCCCAGAACCATGAGGGCGCGAAGCCGATGCTTTCCACCATGCCCGTCAACCCCATGGGGTTTTGGATCTTCGGCCAGCCGTGCACGGCCAGCGCAAACCCGGCGATTACGCGAAGCAGCGTTTCGGATATCGGCAGAAGCGCTTCATAGACGGGCTGAAGCGCGGGGATGAAGAAGCGGTTGCCCTCGGTATCGCCGGGGCGGGATTGCATATGAGACATGTGGATTCTCCGATGGCGCGCCGCTCGGGCCTGCGCCGTGTCAATCATGCCGCACGATGGCGGCGGTTGGGGGTATTGTCTTGCCAGCGAGCCGGACGATGCGGAACGGCGGCCCCTGCTCGGGACACGCGGCCGGAGACCCGGACTTCTGGCGCGGATCAGGCCCGCGGCGGACGGCGGGGCACGTCAGGGTGGAAGCGAGAAAGATCGGCAGAGGCTACGGGAAACGTCAGCACGCCTGTAGCTGTGCAGGAAATCTCCAGTTGTTCAACGAGATAGAGATCGAAGCATTTGCCTGATTTGAGCTTCGTCTGCGCGGAAGTTTCACCGAGCACGGTGCAAACCGGCATGTCCCGATAGGACAGACACCCGCCATGCGGCGCAGCGTCGGCCGAGCGGGCGAACAGGGAGAGGCACAACGACACTGCCATGAATAGGGCGATGAGGCGGGCCATGGGCTCCCGAAGCTTGGACACGGCCCTACCCTAGCCGCTTGGCACGCGGGCGGCAAGACTAACAACCTGTTCGGCGGGAGGCTCGTTCCGGCCCGGCATGGCACCCGTGGGCGGCTCGCGCCCTTTCCAAGGCGCATGACCCGATTGCCCGCCTGCAAGCCCCGCGTTATCGCTCAAGCCCCTGTCGAAGGGAGACATATTCCCGGCTGCAGGCCGTGAACCGAAGCCCAGCCGAGTCATGCGGGGCGTCCGCACACCCCCGGGCGATTCTGCTTGAGAATGGCTGTCAACAGGCCGCGGACACAGCATCCCGGGGATTGCCTTGCGCCGGAGAGTTGCCCCTGGAGCCCACAAGTCTTGGCCGGTGAGCGGACCCGTTTGCCGGTTCAACACATTTGCCGGTTCCCACGTGGGACAGGGCCTATGCCAGAGTTTTCACCAGCAGTTTAACAGGCTGCTGAGCAACGCTTTTGGCCCGTGCTGGAGCGGAAATCGTTCACTATCTGACGAATCCAGCCGGAAATCCCCATAGACTTCCGGGCGTTTCCGGGCCGATTTGCCGCTTCCGGCACATAACGCATGACAGGACTTTTCCGGCAGCCGGTTAGCAGGCTGCTGAACAAGGTCGGCGTGAGGAACGGTTCCCTCGACGCCGATGCTGGGTGGGGCTGGATCATGCGCAGGCAGAGTTGACTCCGGCTT
>NZ_JFGS01000009.1 GCF_000740775.1 Haematobacter missouriensis
GCCGAACGCGGTGACCAACACCATGGCACGGGCGCTGCTGGGCTTTGAGCTGGTGACCGCCGATCGGCTGGCGGCCCGCGGCGTGCCGGTGCCCGGGGATGCCGGAGGTGCGCCATGACGTTGGCCCTGACACCACGCGAGATCGAGGATCGGCTCGAGGAAGCCGCCCTGACGCTGAAGCGCATGCCGAACCCACCGGCGTCTGGCTCCCGCGGCTTCGGGCGTTCCCGGCCGGACTACGTGCACGAGGCGAAGCATGCCTATGGCTACGAGCCGGCCCGCATGCGGGTGATACCCAACGCCCCCGAGTTCCAGCGGATGGAGGAGGCGCTGGACTGGCTGGCCCTGATCGGCAGCGAGAGCGAACAGCAGGCCGCCGACAACCGGCGCATCGTCTGGATGCGGGCCGAAGGGCATCGCTGGCAGACCATCTGCCGCCATGTCGGCTGCGTCCGGTCCACCGCCTGGCGGCGCTGGACCGCTAGCCTGCTGACCATCGTCAAGCGTTTTTGAAAATAACAAAAAAATTCCACTATTCGTATCGGATGCGAAGAAGGCGGCGGCGCAAGGCGTTGTCAAACCGGCTCCGGACCGCGCCAAACCGCCGCCATGACGGCGCCGATACGTCGAACTTTTGGCGCGACATTATCGGCCATTCCGGTGCAGTTTATCCCTACGATGGCCAGAGGTGATCAAGGGCCCGAGCGGGTCGAATTCCCTGCGGCGTCAACGAAAATCGGAGCAATATTCTTGCTTTCGACCGGAAACCGGGGGGCTATCCGGCCCCCTCCCCCCGGCTTCGGTTCCTCCGCGGGATCGATGCTATGCGGGGGACAGAGGCGCGCCAAACCTCTAGCGTCAAGGAAAAATTCTGGGTTCGCGCCTCGGGTTCGCACGTTTGGGTTCGCAAGTTCGCGGACCGCCACATCACTGCCGCCGGGCGTCCCCCCGCACGGCGTTTTCATGACCCGCGGCAGCGGGGCCGAAGGAGACCGCCTTGCAGGTCGAGATGATGCCCGCGACACGGCTGGTACCTTACGCCCGCAATGCCGCCCCCATTCCGACGATCAGATCGCCCAGATCGCCGCCTCCATCGCTGAGTTCGGCTTCACCAACCCGATCCTGATCGGCGGCGACGATGTCATCATCGCCGGCCACGGCCGGCTCATGGCAGCGCAGAAGCTGGGGCTGACCGAGGTCCCGGTCATCGTCCTTGATCATCTGACCGAGGCGCAACGCCGAGCGCTGGTCATCGCCGACAACAAGATCGCCGAGAACGCCGGCTGGGACGAGGACCTGCTGCGCTTCGAACTGGAGGGCCTGCGCGACATCGACTTCGATCTCGACATTATCGGCTTCTCCGAGGCTGAACTGGACGAACTGCTCGGCGAGCTCGATGATGACGAAGATGGCGCCGTCGATGGTGAGGACGAGATCCCCGAGCCGCCGGTGGACCCGATCTCCCGCCCCGGCGATGTCTGGATCATGGGCAGCCACCGCCTGCTCTGCGGCGACTCGACCATCGCCACCGATGTCGAAAAGCTGCTGGCAGGCGTGAAGCCGATGCTGATGGTGACCGACCCGCCCTATGGCGTGGAATACGATCCGGCCTGGCGCAATGCGACGGGCGCCCCCAAGACTAAGCGCACCGGCAAGGTACTGAACGACGACCGCGCCGACTGGCGCGAGGCCTGGTCGCTGTTTCCAGGCGACGTGGCCTATGTCTGGCACGGCGCCCTGCATGCCACCACGGTTGCCGACAGCCTGATCGCCTGCGGCTTCAACGTCCGCGCGCAGATCATCTGGGCCAAGGACCGGCTGGTCCTCAGCCGCGGCGATTACCACTGGCAGCACGAGCCCTGCTGGTATGCGGTGCGCAAGGGCGGCAAAGGCCACTGGGCGGGAGACCGTAAGCAGACGACGCTCTGGCACATCGCGAACAAGGATCAGGACGCGGAAACCACCCACGGCACGCAGAAGCCCGTCGAGTGCATGCGCCGCCCGATCCTGAACAACTCCAGCCCCGGACAGGCGATCTACGAGCCGTTCATGGGATCCGGCACCACGCTCATCGCGGCCGAGACCACCGGCCGGGTCTGCTACGGGATCGAGCTGAACCCAACCTATGTGGATGTCGCCGTGGCACGATGGCAGAAGCTGACAGGCGGAGTGGCGCTACTGGAGGGGGATGGGCGCGTATTTGACGAGGTGTTGAAAGAGGGAAACGCTGAAAAGGCCCCGACCGCCGCTTGTTGAAGCATAGACCTATCGTGTATCTGCGAGCTCTCCTCCGGCGGGATGGATGGTGATCATGGCCTTGATAAAATCGGGCTCCTGAGCAAGAATTTGCGCTTCTTTGCGCACCATATCCATGACAAGCTCTCGAGCTGCAGCTAAGGTCGTAATCTCGCGAGGGGGGGCACGTCGCTGCGCACCATGTCGTGCGGCCGGCCCTAATATAGAAAAGTTGTTCGCGGTCCCCTGAAATGCTCGCAACTGCGCTCTGGTGACGTCATATCGATCAATCATTCCTTGGTCGCTGAAGCCGAGATGTTCGAGAGTAGATGATAAGCTGATCCAGTTCATGCCAAGATAACCGAACGTTAGCGCGATATTGCGAATTTTTTCGCTATGAAGGCAAAGTGCGCAGAAATTCCCACTTTCCGTCGTTCTGAAACGGCGGTCCGTCCGTCGCCATCGCCGCCATCTATCATCAAGGGCCGAGTATGGCATCGTGAAATCAGGGCCCGTCGGCCATGCGGAAAATCTACCGACAATCGCACGTGGTTCATCGCGAAGCATGCGATGTGCCGCAAGGTGCAAGATCGGTTCGACTCCGAAAACGCTGAACACGCCATTGATCAAAAGAGAAAGGTCACGTGCGGCGGTCACCGCAACGGCCGCATCGTCGTGCCGTTGAAGATGTGGCGATGTCAGGGAGTAGTCTGTCATGTCATCACGGAAATGATCGACAGTGATACCCAAAAGAATCCAGTTTGGATCAAACCCCTGTAATTGCTCGTATCTTATATCTCGATTCAGTTCAATTAACCAAGTCACCGATTTCTCCTGCCCAGACCTTCATCAACGAAAAGTTTGTACAGATAAGGGAAAGAGTGAAGGTTCCATTTCGCAATCATGAGGTCTGACCATGGGTGTATCGCGCCGCAGATATGCGTCGATGCGCGGCGTGAGCGACATGGCGGTGCGCAAGGCGATCGCCAGCGGCCGGATCAGCGTCGAGGCGGATGGCACGATCGACCCGGCGAAGGCCGATGCACAGTGGGACAGCCAGACGGACCCGGCTAAGCAACGCGGCGTGCATGCACAGTCGCTGGGCGCGCAGACCGCCGCTGGCACCGCACGGGCGGCGGCAACGAAGCCGGTGCCGAAGGCCGCGATCGATGCGGTGAATGCCACGCTGGGCGATGGCGGCGCCGATGTCGGGACCGGCTCCGGCGGCGAGGTGTCGTTTTTGCGCGCGCGGATGGCCAATGAGGTGCTGAAGGCACAGACGGCGCGGGTGCGGCTCGAGAAGATGAAGGGCGAGCTGGTCGATCGGGCGCGGGCCACGAACTCAGTCTTCGATCTGGCGCGGCGTGAACGCGATGCCTGGCTGAACTGGCCGCCGCGGGTGGCGGCGAACATGGCCGCGGAACTGGGTGTGGAGGCGCATGCGCTGGAGCAGGTGCTGGATCGGTTCCTGCGCGCGCATCTGGCCGACATGGCCGAGGTGAAGATTGACCTTCGCTGAGTTCGACGGCACCGAGGATATCCGGCGGGCATGGCTCGATGGGCTGGCCCCGGATCCCAGCCAGACGGTCAGCCAGTGGTCGGACCGGCACCGGATCCTGTCCTCTCGCGCGGCTTCCGAGGCCGGGCCTTACCGGACGGATCGCACACCCTACATGCGCGGAATCATGGATGCGTTGTCGCCCGCCGCCCCGGCACAGCGCGTCGTGTTCATGAAGGCGGCGCAGGTCGGCGCGACCGAGGCCGGCAACAACTGGATCGGCTTCTGCATCCACCGCGCGCCGGGGCCGTTTCTCGCCGTGCAGCCGACGGTGGATCTGGCCAAGCGCCTGTCGCAGCAGCGCATCGACCCGCTGATCGAGGAAAGCCCGGATCTGCGGGCGCTGGTGATGCCCTCGCGCGCGAAGGACAGCGGCAACACCATCCTCGGCAAGCGATTCCCGGGCGGGCAGCTGATCCTGACCGGGGCGAACAGTGCGGTGGGGCTGCGCTCCATGCCCGCGCGCTGGGTGTTTCTGGACGAGGTCGATGCCTATCCGGGCGATATCGACGGCGAGGGCGATCCGATTGCGCTGGCCGAGGCGCGCACGATCAGCTTCGGACATCGCAGCAAGGTGTTTCTGGCCTCGACCCCGACGGTGAAGGGCCTGTCGCGGATCGAACGGGAGTACGAGCTGTCCGATCAGCAGCGCTATCACGTGCCCTGCCCGCATTGCGGGGCGCTGCAATGGCTGAAGTTCGAGCGTCTGCGCTGGCAACCGGGCCTGCCGGAAACGGCGACATATCATTGCGAACATTGCGACGAACCGATCGCCGAACGGCACAAGACCGAAATGATGGACGAGTCCAATGGTGCACGTTGGATGCCGACGGCGGAACCGGAGCTGCGACGCCGCGCCGAGTCGGCGGGCATCGTCGGTTTCCACATCAGCGGGCTCTATTCTCCGCTGGGCTGGCTCTCCTGGGCCGAGATCGCCCGGAACTGGGAGGCGGCGCAGGGCAATGACGCCGCGCTGAAGACGCTGAAGAACACCGTGCTGGGCGAGACATGGCAGGAACGCGGCGAGGCACCGGACTGGCAGCGCCTTTATGAGCGCCGCGAGGATTGGCATCTGGGTCAGGTGCCCGAGGGCGCGCTGATGCTGACGGCGGGCGCGGATGTGCAGCGCGACCGAATCGAGATCGACGTCTGGGGCTGGGGCCGCAATCTGGAAAGCTGGCTCGTCGATCACGTCGTGCTGGAAGGCGATACCGCGAGGAAGGAGGTCTGGGCCGATCTGACCGATTTTCTCGGCGAGACATGGGATCATGCCGGCGGCGCGCGTATGGCGCTGGCCAGATTGGCGATCGACACCGGCGACGGCGCCACCACGGACGCGGTCTACAACTGGTGCCGGAAGATGGGCAATGGGCAGGTCATCGCGGTGAAGGGCGTAGGCGGTTTCGATCGCGCCACGCCGGTGGACGGGCCGACCTATGTCGATGTCACCGAAGCCGGACGCCGTATCCGGCGCGGCGTGCGGCTCTGGAAAGTGGCCGGCGCGGTGTTCAAATCCGAGACCTATCGGTTTCTGCGCCTCGCAGCGCCGACAGACGAAGAGATTGCGGACGGCATCGGCTATCCGGCCGGCTTCGTGCACATCCCGCGTGGCACCACGGCGGAATGGACGAAGCAGCTGACGGCCGAGCAGCTGATGACCGTGAAGACGCGGCAGGGCTTCCAGCGCCTCGAATGGCAGCGGACCCGGGATCGCAACGAGGCGCTAGACTGTCGGGTCTATGCCCGTGCCGCAGCCTGGCTGATGGGCATGGACCGCTGGAATGAGGACCGGTGGGAGACACTGGCCGCGCAGTTGCTGCCCGGCCGCACGGAAACGCCATCGCTGCCGGCGGGACAGCCGCAGCGGCCAAGAGACACCCCGCCCCCGCCCCGATCCTCGGGCTGGATGGGCGATCGCAGGAAAGGAAACTGGTTCTGATGGCCTGGACAGAGACGGAACTCGACGCCCTGCGCCGGGCCTATGCCGCCGGCACCACGCGCGTGTCCTATGACGGCAAGTCGGTGGAGTACGGCTCCGCCGCCGATCTTCTGAGCCGCATCCGCCTGATCGAGGGCGAGATGGCCGGTGCGGCCGGCCGCCCGCGTGCGGTCGCCGGGTTCGCGGGCTTCCGGCGGAACTGATGATGCAGAGCAATTCGAACCAGATCGCCCCGCGGGCCCGCTGGGGCCTGATGGATGCTGCGCTCTCGGCACTGGCCCCACGCGCGGCAGCCAAGCGCTATGCCGCCCGGGTGGCGATCAGCAATCTGCGCCGGGATTACGATTCCGCCGGCCGCGGTCGGGGCACCGCCGGCTGGAAGACCGGCGCCACGGCGGCGGATGCCGAGATCGCCACCGATGGCCCGCTGCTGCGCCATCGCATGCGGGATCTGGTGCGCAACAACCCGATGGCCGCGCAGGCGGTGCAGGTGCTGGTCAACAACATCGTCGGCACCGGCATCCGGCCGCGCGCCGCGACCAGTGATGCGGCCCTGAACAGACAGGTCGATGCGCTCTGAAAACGCTGGGCCGCGGGCTGCGATCAGCACGGGCATACCGATTTCCACGGCATTCTCGGACTGGCGGTGCGCGAGATGATCGAGGGTGGTGATGTGTTTGCGGTGCGCAGGAATGTCCGTGCGACGAATGCCCGTGATGTGCCGCTGCGCATCGAGTTGCGCGAGGCAGATCATCTCGATGCCGGCCGCTTCGACAGTCGCGCGGATGGTTCCCGCATCAGTCAGGGCATCGAATACGATCGGAACGGCCGCCGCGCCGCCTATTGGATGTTCGCCGATCATCCCGGGGACACCTCGCCCGTCTTCGCGCGGCGGCTTGAATCCTCCCGACTGCCGGCCGACCGGGTCGCGCATCTCTTCGAACGCCAGCGCGTGCAGTCCCGCGGCGTGCCCTGGGGCACCCCGGCCATGCGCGCCATCCGCGATGTCGATGACTGGCAGCAGGCCGAGCTCGTGCGCAAGCGCACCGAGGCCTGCCTCGTCGGCATCGTCTTCGGCGCCGATGAGGATCAGCAGTCCATCGCACCGGTGGTCGAGGATGCGGCCGGCAACCGCATCGAGCAGTTCGAACCAGGCCTCATCGCCTATGCCCGCGGCGGCAAGGACATCAAGTTCAACCAGCCCGCCAGCACCGCCGGGGTCTATGAATGGCACCGGGTGCAGCTGCATATCATCGCCGCCGGCTTCCGCGTTCCCTATGCCCTGATGACCGGTGATCTCAGCCAGACGAGCTTCTCCTCCAGCCGCGTGGGTCTGAACGAGTTCCGCCGCATGGTCGAGCAGCTGCAATGGCAGACCATCATCCCGATGTTCTGCACGCCGATCTGGCGCTGGTTCGTCGACGCAGCCGTGATGGCGGGGCTGCTGCCCGAGAACACCGAGATCCCTGTCGAATGGGGCCCGCCGAAGTTCGAAAGCGTCAATCCGCTGCAGGATGCGCAGGCCGATCTGCTGGAGGTCCGCGCCGGCTTCTCCACCCTGCCGCAGCAGATCGCCCGGCGCGGCTATGATCCGGACGAGGTCATCGCCGAATGGGCGGGCTTCGCCGCCAAATCCGACGCCGCCGGCCTCGTCTTCGACAGCGACCCGCGGAAGGTCACCAAGGGCGGGCTCGTACAGACCGCCGATCCGGCGGCCACGACAACATCGCCGACCGGCGCAGAAGAACAGGACTGATCCATGCCAACTGACCAGATCATCGACCTGCCCGTAATCGGGCGGGCCGGCTCCCTGCACGCCGTCGACGAGGCATCCCGGACATTCGAAGTCCTCTGGACCACCGGCGCGCAGGTCCGCCGCTATTCCTGGGCGCGCGACGAGGAATTCGACGAGGAGCTGGTGGTGTCCCCGAATGCCATGCGCCTCGATCGCCTGAACGGCGGCGCGCCGTTCCTGAACTCCCATGCCTCCTGGAGCCTGCGCAGCATTCTCGGCGTGGTCGAGGACGGCTCGATCCGCATCGAGGCCGGCCGCGCCTTCGCCCGCATCCGTCTCTCCGAGCGCGACGAAGTCGAGGACATCTGGCGCGACATCAAGGCGGGCATCATCCGCAATGTCTCGGTCGGCTATCGCGTGCACCGCTTCGAACGGGTCGCCAAGGCCGATCGCAGCGACGGCGGCACCCGCGCGCTCTACCGTGCCGTCGATTGGGAGCCGCTGGAGATCAGCGCGGTGGCCATCGGCGCCGATGCAGCCGCCGGCATCCGAGCCGAGCCCGGCGACCGAGAGACCCGTCTGCATCCCTGCACCATCACCAATCGCGCTGACGCGGGCAGCACGACGCTGGGCGCGAACATCACAGAGAAAGGACATACCATGCCGCAAGCAAATCCGGCGACCGAAGATGGCGATCGGGATGACGCCGCTCGCGAGGCCGCGCCCAGCCAACAGGCGTCGCCGCAGCCAGCGCCCGCCAATCCGGCAGCATCCCCCGCCCCGGCTGCACCCGACGCAGATGCCATCCGCGCCGAAGAGCGTCGCAGGTCAGGCGACATCATGGCTCTCTGTCGTCACGCGGGTCTCGCAGACATGGCCGATGACCTGATCGGCCGAGGTGTCTCGATCGATGACGCCCGCGCCGCCGTCCTCGACAAGCTGGTGGACAGCGATCCCGCCGGGCGCACGGCCGAACCCGCGCCCGCGCAGGCCCGCGACGGCGGCGCGGCCGAGATCGCCTATCGCGATGCGGTGTCGAACGCCCTGCTGCACCGCCACAACCCCGGCGCCCATGCGCTGGACACGGGCGCGCGCGAGTTCCGCGGCCTTACCCTGCTGGAAATGGCCCGCCACGCCATCGAACGCCGTGGCGGCAGCACGCGCGGGCTCTCGAAGATAGAGGTGGCGCGGGCCGCCTTCGAGCAGCGCGCCACCGGCTATCATTCCACCAGCGACTTCCCGGCGATCCTCGCCAATGTCGCCAACACCACCCTGCGGCAGGCCTATGCCTCGACGCCGCGCACCTTCGGGGCCTGGGCGCGGCGCGCCACCATCACCGACTTCAAACCGGTCCAGCGCACCCAGCTCGGCGGCGCCCCGGACCTGCAGCGGGTGCTCGAGTCCGGCGAGTTCCAATACGGCACCATCGGCGAAGGCCGCGAGGTCTATGCCCTCGCCACCTATGGCCGCATCGTCGCCATCACCCGGCAGGTGCTGATCAACGACGATCTCGACGCCTTCACCCGCCTGCCGGCGTCGTTCGGCGCCTCCGCCGCCGATCTCGAGTCCGACATCGTCTATTCCATCCTGATGCAGAACCCGGCCATGGGCGACGGCAAGGCGTTGTTCCATGCGGATCACAACAACATGGGCACGGCTTCGGCGATTTCCGAAGCGGCGCTGGCCAGCGCCTACCGCGCCTTCGGCCAGCACAAGGGGCTTGAGGATCGGCTGATCTCGATCCTGCCGCGCTATCTGCTGACGCCCCCCGGGCCCCGCGCGGTCGAGGCGCGCAAGCAGGTCACCGCGACGACGCCGTCGAGCACCGCCGAGGTCAACACCTTCTCCGGCCGGCTCGAGGTCATCGAGGAACCGCGCCTGATCCCCGCCACCGGGCAGGATCCGTGGTTCCTCGCCGCCGATCCGTCCCGCATCGACACGGTCGAATACGCCTATCTCGACGGGCAGGAGGGCGTCTTCACCGAGACCCGCACCGGCTTCGAGGTCGACGGCCTCGAGATCAAGGCCCGCCACGACTTCGCCGCCAAGGCCATCGACTGGCGCGGCCTCTATCGCAACGCCGGCGCGGCGCCGGCGTGATCGTCGCAGCCTAGAGAAAGGACAGACCTATGAAGAACTTCATCGCGCAGGGCGATTTCATCAACGTCCCCACCGACGAACTCGTCCTCGGCGGCAGCATCATCGGCGGCAGCGGTTATCTGCTCGGCGGTGGCCTGTTCGGCGTCGCGACCACGACCGTCGAGGTATTCGAGATGGACGCCGGCGAGGAATGTGTTCTTGCCCTCACCGGCGTCTTCGACCTGCCGAAGGCGCCGTCGCAGGCCTGGTATGTGGGCGCGAAGGTGTACTGGGACGGCGCGAATAGCCGCACCACGACCACGGTCACGGACAACACGCTGATCGGCATCGCTGTCCTGGCCACGGGGGCTACCGCTGCGGAAACGATCGGCCGCGTGCGGCTGAACGGCGTGGCGGTCTGATGGAGGGGTTCGAACGCGCGCTGGCTCGGGTCTTCGCCGATCCGAACATGGCGACGGATGGGCTGTGGCTGAAGGGCGGCGCGGAACCGGGCATCCCGATCCGGCTGATCCGAAAGGCGCCGGATGAGGTGACCAGCTACGGCGGTGCCCGGGTCTGGTCGGACACGCTGCGCGCCGATGTGATGGTGTCGCAGATGCCGAATCCCGCGCCGGGCGACCCTATCAACATCGGACCCGAGGCTTGGGAAGTACAGGGCGAACCGGCGCGCGACCGCGAGCGGCTTATCTGGACGCTGGACCTGCGGCCCGCATGAAGCTCTCGGCCTCGATCACCGATCTCGCCGCGCTGATGCAGGGCGAGATCGCCGCCGGCGAGAGGGCGGTGACCGCGGCGGTCCGGGACGCCGGCACGGGTCTGCGCGACGACTGGCGCGGCCAGATCACCCGCGCCGGCCTTGGGCCCCGCGTCGCCCGCACCATCCGATCCGCCACCTATCCCAAGGGCCGCGATAGCCTCAATGCCGCCGCAATGGTCTGGTCCCGCGCGCCTGTGATCGTCGAGGCGCACAACACCGGCCCCGTCATCCGCTCGGCCGACGGCTTCTGGCTGGCGATCCCGACGGAAGCCGCGGGAAAAAGCCGCCGCGGCGGCCGCATCACACCGCTGGAATGGGAACAGCGGACCGGCTTGCGCCTGCGCTTCGTCTATCGCCGCGCGGGCCCCAGCCTGCTCATCGCCGAAGCGCGGATCAGCAAAGCCGGACGTGCGGTCAAGTCGCGTTCCAAGACTGGGCGCAATGTCGCCTCGGTGCCGATCTTCCTGCTGGTCCCGCAGGTGCGGCTCCGGAAGCGCCTGGATCTGGACAGATCGGCGCAGGCGGCACTGGCCGCCCTGCCCGCGGCGATCGTGCGGCGATGGAGCCGGATCACATGACACGGCGCGAGGAAGTGCTGAAGGCGCTGCATTCTCGGCTGCAGCTGATCCCGGGCGGCGTCACCGCGCTGCGCAATGCGGTGCTGCCGGAACGCATCCCGGACGCCGGCCTCATCATCCTGCGCAACGGCACGCCCGGAAGCCCCGAGGTTACCCTGTCGCCGCTGCACTATCACTGGCAGCACCGCGCCGAGATCGAGGTCTTCCTGCGCGGCGGGGATCTGGATCACCGCTTCGACGCGCTGACGGCGGCAATTGGCGCCGCATTGAACACCGACCGCAGCATCGGCGGCACCTGCGACTGGATCGAGGCCGAGGCGCCGGAACCGGCCGATCTGCCCATCGACGGGGCCGGCGCCATCCGCGCCGCCGTGCTGATCGTCACGCTGCATTACACCACCGCCGATCCGCTGGCCTGATCAACGACACATCCAATATCCCGAAAGGACAACCCATGGCCCGAGCCCAGGGGGCGCGATCGCAGCTGGCGGTCGCGTTCGAGACCACTTACGGCACGCCGCCCGCCGGCGGCTTCACCCGCCTGCCCTTCGCCAGTTCCACCCTCAGCGCCGAGCAGCCGCTGCTGTCCTCGGAGCTTCTGGGCTATGGCCGCGATCCGCTGGCACCGATCAAGGACGCGATCACCGCCGATGGCGATCTGACCGTGCCGCTGGACGCTGCATCCATCGGCTTCTGGCTGAAGGCGGCGTTCGGCGAGCCGACCACGTCGGGCGATGGCCCGTTCACGCACAGCTTCCGCTCCGGCAACTGGTCGTTGCCCTCAATGGCGATCGAGACCGGCATGCCCGAGGTGCCGCGCTTCGCGATGTACACCGGCGTGATGCTGAACCAGTTGTCCTGGACCCTGCAGCGCTCCGGGCTGCTCACCGCCACCATGGGCCTGATCGCGCAGGGCGAGACGGTGTCCCCGGCCTCGCAGGCCGGGACATTGGCCGATCTCGATCTCGTGCGCTTCGGCCATTTCAACGGCGCGGTCCAGCGCAACGACGCCGCCCTCGGCAATGTCGTCTCTGCGCAGGTGACGTACTCCAACAATCTCGACCGCATCGAGACCATCCGTGCCGACGGCATGATCGACGGCGCCGATCCGACCATCGCGACGCTCACCGGTCAGATCGAGGTCCGCTTCGCCGACAGCACGCTGGTGCAGCAGGCCATCGACGGCGCGCCCTGCGCGCTCGAGTTCGCCTATGCCCTGCCCTCGGGCCAGAGCCTGACGCTCGCAGCGCATGCCGTGTACTTGCCGCTCCCGCGCATCGAGATCAGCGGCCCGGCCGGCGTGCAGGCCACATTCGACTGGCAAGCGGCGCGTGATCCCATCGCCGGCCACATGGCCACCATCACCCTCATCAACGACATCGAAGGCTACTGATCCATGATCCGACTGAACCTTTCCTACGAACCGCGCTGGTTCGATCTCGGCGCCGGCCTGCGCCTGCAGTTGGCGCCGATCACCACCGCGATCATGGCCGCGGCCCGCAGCGACATCGCCGGGTCCGAGGCGTCCGAAGATATGGCACAGGAGGCCCTCGCCATGATCATGGCCAAGGCGGTGGCGCGGCGGGTGATCCTCGACTGGGAGGGTGTCGGCGATGCCGACGGGAATTCTGTCCCGGTTACAGCGGACGGCATCGACGCGCTCTTGGACATCTGGCCGGTCTTCGAGGCCTTCCAGCGCGACTGCCTCGCCCCGCATCTGATGCTGGAGCAGGAAAAAAACGCCTCCGCGCCCTCGCCGACTGGCAGTTCGGCGGCGGCGATACCTATTGCGCCGTCTGCCCCGGGCTCTGCGCAGACTGCCCCGCGCGCATGAACGCGCCGCTGTCCGTGGAAGGCTGGCAGGTCTGGGACTTGGCCGGGCGGCTCTCGGGCCAGCTGCGCGCCATTCCCGGCGCCGTGCTCGGCTGGGACATGGGCGCGGCACTTGCCATCGGATCGGCCCTCGGAATTTCAGGAATTGCGATCGCCGAACTGCTGCCGGTGATCGAGACCGAGATGATCCGCCGCACCAATGAACGCATCAGCCGCGATCAGGACGGTCATCATGGCTGAGAAGAGGGTCTCCGTCCGGCTGGTGGCCGAGAACGGCCGGCAGGTGCGGGCCGAGCTGCAGGGTGTAGGCGAGGCGGGCGCCAAGTCCTTCCGCCGCATGTCGGCCGAGGTCGATACCGCCGGCATCATGCTGCAGCGGTTGGCCGGCATCGCCGCAGGGGCCTTCAGCCTGCGGCAGGTGCAGATCTATGCCGATCAATGGACAGATCTGCGTTCGCGGGTCGATCTCGCCACCGGATCACAGGAACGCGGTGCGCTGGTGATGGAACGGCTGTCGTCGATGGCGCGGCGGACCTATTCCGATCTCGGGCAGACGACGGAGTCCTGGCTCTCGAATGCGACGGCTTTGCGGGAACTGGGGCTCTCAACTGCGGAAAGCCTCGATTTCACCGAAGCGCTGAACAATGCCATGGTCGTCTCCGGCGCCCGCGCCGAACGCGCCGCCTCGGTGCAGAATGCGCTGTCGAAGGCCATGGCCCTCGGCGTGCTCGGCGGCGATGACCTGAACACGGTGATCCAGTCCGGCGGCCGGCTGGCGGAGCTGCTGGCCGAGGAGCTGGGAACGACGGTGTCGGGCCTGCGCGCCTTGGGGTCGGAAGGCACGATCACCGGCGACGTCATCCGCACCGCGCTGCTGGGCAATCTGGAACGCCTGCGCGACGAGGCCGACAGCATGCCCGCCACCATCGGTGATGCCTTCACCCTGATCGGCAATGCCGCGCTGCGCCTTGTCGGCACATGGGATCAGATGCTGGGTGCGTCCTCGTCTGTCGCGAATGTGCTGATCATGGTTGCCGACAACATCGATCGGCTGGCCAGCATCGCCATGGCCTTCGCCGCCTTCATGGCCAGCCGCTGGGTTGCCGCCTTCGTCGCGGCCCGCATCGCCACCTTCAGCCTGGCCACCGCATTGACCGCCCTGCGCGTGGCGCTGATCCGCACCGGTATCGGCGCGCTGATCGTCGCGGCGGGCGAGCTGATCCATCAGTTCACGCAACTGGTCGGCAAGGTCGGTGGCATCGGCAATGCCTTCAGGCTGCTGGGCGGCATCGCATTGGAGGTGGCGCAGCGCATCGGCCTGTCGTTCCAGAGCAGCTTCGCGCTGCTCGCCGCCGGCTGGGAGGGATACCGGGCGCTGGTTTTCACCGTTCTGGATCTGATCGTCGGCGGTACCGTCACCGCGGTCGATCGCACCGTGGCCGTCTGGTCGGGGGCCTTCGAGAGCGTCAAAGCGATCTGGGGTCGCCTGCCGGGGGCGATCGGCGATTTCGCGTTCCAGGCGGCGAATGGGCTGATCAGCGGCATCGAGGCGATGCTGAACGGCGTCGTCACCCGCATCAACAGCTTCATCGCCGCCATCAACGGCGCGCTGGAGATGCTGCCCGATTGGGCGGTGGGCGATGGCGGCGCGCGCATCGGCACGCTGGACCCGCTCAGCCTCGGCCGCATCGACAATCCCTTCGCGGGGTCGGCCTCAGAGGCCGGGACCGCCGCGGCCGATGCCTTCGCCACCGCTTTCAGCCGCACCTATGTCGAGGCGCCTGATCTGTTCGATGGGCTGGCGGATGACGCCGCTGGCCGGGCCGGTGCCTGGCTCGACCAGTCCCGCGCGCTCGGCGAGGCGGCGACGCGCCCCATGGAAAGCTGGCAGGCGCTGCAGGAGGCGATCGCCGCCGGCAGTCATGATGGCAGCGATGCGCTGAACGATGCCGCTGCGGGTGCCGGCCGGGTCAGTGACGCCTTGGACGCCGCCGCGGGTGCGGGCCGCCGCGCCGGGGCTGCGGGTCGGCAGGCGGGACAGGACGCGAAGGCGGGCGCTGATCAGGCCAGGCAGGGCTGGAAGGCGGTTGCAGCCTCGCTCTCGGATTATGCCACCAGCGCGCAGGACATCGGCAGCGGCATCGGCGGCGCGCTGACCAGCGCGTTTCAGGGCGCGGAGAACGCCGTTGGCGAGTTCGTCAAGAACGGCAAGGCCTCGATGCGGGATCTGGCCACATCGGTCATTGCGGATTTTGCGAAGATCGGCGCGCGGCGGTTTCTGCTCGGTCCGCTGGCCGGGGCCCTCGGCGGACTAACGGCAGGTCTCGGAGGCGGAAGTAGCATCTTCGCCAGCGTGCTGCATGCCGGTGGTCTCGTCGGGTCAGGCGGCACGGGACGGTCGGTGCCAGCCGCTGCCTTTGCCCACGCTCCGCGGTTGCATTCGGGTGGCTGGGCGGGGCTGCGCTCGGACGAGGTGCCGGCCATCCTGCAGCGCGGTGAACGCGTGCTGTCGCGCCGCGAAGTGGCGAATGGCAGCGGCGTCACCATCAATATCCAGTCCCGCGACGCCGAGAGCTTCCGGCAGTCGCGGGCACAGATTTCCGCAGACATCGCCCGGGCCGTTGCCATGGGCAGGAGGGGCATGTGAGCGCATTCCACGAGATCCGCTTTCCGGACGATATCAGCCGCGGCGCCCGTGGCGGTCCGGAACGGCGCACGCAGATCGTCACGCTGGCATCGGGTGATGAGGAGCGGAATTCCAGCTGGGCCAACTCGCGCCGCCGCTACGATGTCAGCTACGGCATCCGCCGCGCCGGTGATCTGGCCGCAGTCGTTGCCTTCTTCGAAGCCCGCAACGGCCGCCTGCACGGCTTCCGCTTCAAGGACTGGTCGGATCATCGCTCCTGCGCGCCATCGCAGCCGATTGCTGCAACGGATCAGGCGATCGGCGTCGGTGACGGCACAACGACCGCGTTCCAGCTGGTGAAGCAGTACCGCTCCGGGCCGCAGGCGTGGGCCCGCATCATCACCAAACCCGTCCCCGGATCGGTGCGGATCGCCGTGAACGGCACCGAGCGCAACAGCGGCTGGACTATCGACCCCGCCACCGGCCGTGTCACCTTCAGCACCGCACCCACGACCGGCACGACGATCACCGCCGGGTTCGAGTTCGATGTGCCGGTGCGCTTCGACAGCGACACCATGGATGTCACGCTGGACATCGAACGGCTGGGCTCGATCACTTCGATCCCGCTCGTGGAGATCCGGCGATGAAGCGGCTCGCCCCTGCCCTGCAGGCCCATCTGGACAGTGGCGCCACCACCCTCGCGTGGTGCTGGAAGATCCTGCGCTCGGACGATGTCACCTTCGGCTTCACGGATCATGATATGCCGCTGTCCTTCGGCGGCCTCACCTATGAGCCGGAGAGCGGTTTCGCCGCGGCCGAGATCCGCTCGGGCTCCGACCTTTCGGTCGACGCGCAGGATGCCGAAGGCGCATTGTCGTCGGACCGGATCACCGAGACCGACATCCTCGACGGCCGCTGGGACAATGCGCTGGTCGAGGTTTGGCGGGTGAACTGGCAGGACACGGGTCAGCGTGTGCTGATGCGCCGCGGCGCCATCGGCGAGTTGCGCCGGGGCCGCATGTCCTTCGTGGCCGAGATCCGCAGCCTGTCGCATCTCCTCGGTCAGACCGTTGGCCGGGTGTTCCAAGGCACCTGCGATGCCGCCCTCGGCGATGGTCGCTGTCGCGTTCAGATCGATGATCCCGCTTTCACCGGCACCGGCAGCATAGACATCCTGCTGCGTGACCGCGCCTTCGCCGCCACCGGCCTTGGCAGTCTCACCGCAGGCTGGTTCGCCTTCGGATCGCTGACATGGACCAGCGGCGCCAATGCTGGCAGGTCTGCAGAGATCAGCCTGCATGAGGTGAACGATGGGGCCGTCATCCTGACGCTGCTGGAGGCGCCGGTGCGCGGCATCGCCATGGGTGACAGCTTTCGCATCCATGCCGGCTGCGACAAGCGCCTCGAGACCTGCCGGGCCAAGTTCGCCAATGCCGTCAACTTCCGCGGCTTTCCGCATATTCCCGGACAGGACGCGATCATGCGCTACGCCAAGTCCGGCGGGCGCAATGACGGCGGTGTGCTGTGACGCCGCCTGTTTTCGTAGCTGCGGATGCTGCCCGCATAGTCGCGGCCGCCCGGCTCTGGCTGGGGACCCCGTACCACGATCAGGCCAGTCTGCGCGGCGTCGGCTGCGACTGCCTCGGCCTGATCCGTGGCGTCTGGCGCGATATCGTCGGTCCGGAAGCGCTGCCTGTGCCGGCCTATGCCCGCGATTGGGGCGAGACCGGGTCGACCGAGGTGCTGGCCGAGGCAGCACAGCAGGTGCTGCTGCCGATCGACGTCGGGGACGCTGAGCCCGGCGCCGTCATCCTCTTCCGCATGCGGTCCGGTGCCATCGCCAAGCATTGCGGCATTGTCACCGACGAAGGCCGTTTCATCCACGCCTATGAACGCCTCGGCGTCATCGAGGAACCGCTGACCACCGCCTGGCATCGGCGCATCGCCTTCGCCTTCCTGTTCCCCGGCCACGGCGCCACCACCATCACACACGGGATCTGATCATGGCCACCATCGTTCTGGGTGCCGTCGGCACCGCTATCGGCGGCGGCTTCGGAGGCGCTGTGCTGGGCTTTTCCGGCGCCGCGATCGGCGGCATGATCGGCTCCACCGTCGGCAGCATGGTCGACAGCTGGATCGTGTCCTCGATGATGCCGGGCCAACGCATCGAGGGCCAGCGGCTCGACAGCCTGCGCCTGACCTCGGCCACCGAAGGCGTGGTCATCCCCCGGCTCTACGGCCGCATGCGCATCGGCGGCAATATCATCTGGGCCACCGATTTCCGCGAGGAGGTGACCACGCGCAGACAGGGTGGCGGCAAGGGCAGCGGGCCCAAGGTGACCACCACGGACTACAGCTATTACGCATCCTTCGCGGTGGCACTAACGGAGGGCGCGATCACCGGCATCGGGCGCATCTGGGCCGACGGAGAAATCCTCGATCTGAAGGATGTCACGTGGCGCTGGTATCCTGGCGATGAGACCCAGGGGCCCGACCCCTTCATCGCGGCGAAGATGGGGCCGGAGGCGACGCCGGCCTATCGCGGCACCGCCTATGTCATCTTCGAAAACCTGCCGCTGGCCCCCTTCGGCAACCGTTTGCCGCAGCTTTCCTTCGAAGTGTTCCACCCGCTGGCCGATGCCGACACCGCCGAGGGGCTGGTGCCGGCAGTGACAATGATCCCGGCCTCAGGCGAGTTCGCCTATGCCACCTCGATCGTCCGCAAGGCCGAGGGCGGCGCCGAGAACGTCAATGCCATGGCCGGCACCGCCGACATGGTCGTGTCGCTGGACCGGCTCAAGGCCATGGTGCCGGCCGCGCGATCGGTGTCGCTGGTGGTGTCGTGGTTCGGCGATGATCTGCGCTGCGGACAGTGTTCGATCCGACCCAAGGTGGAGATGGCCGCGAAAGACACCACGCCGGCCTGGTCAGTGAACGGCGTCAGTCGGGGCGCCGCGCGCGTGGTCAGTCAGGATGCTAAGGGCCGACCGATCTATGGCGGCACACCGGCGGATTTCTCTGTGGTGGAGGCGATCCGCGCCCTGAAGGCGCGCGGGCATCGCGTCACATTCTATCCGTTCCTCATGCTCGACATCCCCACCGGCAACGCCCTGCCCGACCCGTATTCGGATGATGCCGCCAGCATCGGTCAGGCTATCCTGCCGTGGCGCGGGCGCATCACCTGCGCGCCCGCCGCAGGCTTTGCCGGATCGGTCGACAAGACGGCTGCTGCCGCCGATCAGGTCGCGGCCCTCTTCGGCCGCGCGCAGCCCTCGGATTTCGTTGTGACCGACACCACCGTCACATGGCGCGGCCCGCCCGATGACTGGGGCCTGCGTCGGATGATCCTGCACAACGCCCATCTCTGCGCGCTGGCCGGCGGGGTCGATGCCTTTCTGATCGGATCCGAGATGCGCGGCCTGACCCAGATCCGCTCCAATGCTTCGACCTATCCGGCGGTGGCGCAGTTCCGGTCGCTAGCGGCGGCCGTGCGCCAGATCCTCGGACCCGATACGAAGATCAGCTACGCCGCCGACTGGTCGGAATATTTCGGGCATCATCCGGGCGATGGCAGCGATGATGTGTTCTTCCACCTCGACCCGCTCTGGGCCGATCCGAACATCGATTTCATCGGCATCGACAATTACATGCCGCTCTCGGACTGGCGCGATGGCTGGGATCATCTCGATGCGCAGGCCTGGCCCTCGATCTACGACCGCGGCTATCTGCAGAGCAATATCGCCGGCGGTGAGGGCTATGACTGGTTCTATGCCAACGAGGCCGATCGGGCGGCGCAGATCCGGACGCCGATCGCCGACGGCGCCCATGGCAAGCCTTGGGTGTTCCGTTTCAAGGATCTGAAGAGCTGGTGGTCAAATGTACATCATGAACAGCCCGGTGGGATCGAAGCGGCGACACCGACGGCATGGCTGCCGCAGTCGAAACCGATCCGCTTCACCGAGCTCGGCTGCCCTGCCATCGACCGCGGCAGCAACCAGCCCAATGTCTTCTACGACCCGAAGTCCTCGGAAAGCTTCCTGCCGCATTTCTCGCGCGGCTGGCGCGACGATGCCATCCAGCGGGCCTATCTCGAAGCTACCTATCTGTTCTGGGGCGATGCCGCGAACAATCCAACCTCTTCGCGCTATGCCGGTTGCATGGTGGATGTGACGGAAAGCGCGGCCTGGACATGGGACGCCCGGCCCTACCCGTTCTTTCCGGAACTCTCCGACATCTGGTCGGACGGCGCCCACTGGCGGCTCGGCCATTGGCTGACCGGGCGGCTGGGCGCCGTGTCGCTCGCGGCCCTCGTGCGGCACCTCTGCCTGCGCGCTGGAATTCGGGAAGATTGGATCGACGTGTCAGGCCTGGCCGGCGCCTGCGACGGGTTCGTCATCAACGCGCTGGAAGCGCCCCGCACCTCGATCACCGGGCTGGCGCGGCATTTCGGCTTCGATGCTGTCGAGAGCGAGGGTGTGATCCGCTTCATCATACGCGGCCGGGCGCCGGTGGCGGTGGCGTCGCCGGACGACATGGTCGGGTTCAGTGGCGACGGCGAGGTCATGGATCTGACCCGCGGGCAGGAAACCGAACTGCCGCAGGCGCTGAAATGGCAGGTCGCCCGCGCCGATGAGGACTATGACACCCTGACCGTCGAGGCACGCCGCATCACCGTGGAGGCCGGCCGCGTCGCCTCGGACAGTCTCGCCGTCGCCGTGCCGCCCGAAGAGGCCGATCGCCGCTGCCGCCGGGCGCTGATGGAGGCCTGGACCGGTCGCGAGACCGGTGCTTTCCGCCTGCCGCCGTCGCGGCTGGCGCTGGACCCGGGCGATGTCGTGCATCTGGATCATGACGGTCGCTTGGTGGAAATGCGCATCCTGTCGATCGCTGATGCCGAGGCCCGGGCCATCGAGGCGATCCGGCAGGACCGCGACACCTACGACCTGCCGCCCGGCAGTCCGCGCCCCGCCGCGCTGGCGCGACCGTTGGTGTTCAGCCCGCCGGACATCGCCTTTCTCGATCTGCCACAGCTGCGCGAAGATCAGGCCCCGCATCAGCCGCTGCTCGCCGCGCAGGCGAAGCCGTGGCCGGGGACGATGGCGGTCTGGCGCAGCTTTGAGACCTCCGGCTTCGATCTGGTGTCCACCTTCAGCAGCCGCGCTCGGATGGGCACCTTGGCGGCCCCGCTCTATGCCGGCCCGGTCTCCCGCTTCGACCACGGCAATCAGATCACTGTCGACATCATCGACGCCACGCTGGAAAGCGTCACCGACCTGCGGCTCTTCGCCGGCGAGAACGCCATGGCGGTGGCGCAGCCGGAGGGCGGCTGGGAGATCCTGCAGTTCGGTCGGGCCGAGCTGATCGCGCCCGGGCGCTACCGCCTCACGCGCCTGCTGCGCGGGCAGCGTGGTACCGAGGGTGAGATGGCGCCCATGGTCGCGGCCGGCGCCCGCGTGGTGATGCTCGACGAGCAGCTGACCGCCCTCTCCATCGCCGAGGCCGATCTCGGCCTGCCTGCCAACTGGCGCATCGGTCCGGCCTCCGAGCCCGTCAGCGACGACAGCTATGCCGCGGCTTCCTTCACGCCGGCCGGCATCGGGCTGCGGCCCTTCGCGCCGGTGCATGTCACCCAGCCATGGCGGCGCGGTCGGGAGCCGGGTGATCTGACGATCCGCTGGGTGCGGCGCGACCGGGCCTTGGCCGCGGACAGCTGGAATGCCGCCGCCATTCCGATGAGCGAGGCGGCAGAGATGTGGGAAGTGGAGATCCTGAACGACGATGGCACAGTGGTGCGGGTGCTGAACAGTTCCGCCACCGACGTCATCTACACGGCCGCCCAGCAACAGGCCGACTTCAGTCGCCTGCTCGGCCCCGGCGACAGCCTCGCTATCCGCATCGCCCAGATCGGCCAGGCCTATGGGCCGGGCGCGGCGACACCCACCACCCTCTGGTTCTGATCTTCAGGAGAGATTTCCATGTCCGAGACCACGGCGCATCTGGCGCTGCCTTTTCTCATGGCGGCACAGGCGCAGAAACATGTCACCCATAACGAAGCCCTGCGCATGCTCGACAGCATGGTCCAACTCTCGGTGCTGGATCGGCACCTGACCGCGCCGCCTTTGAGCCCGGCCGAGGGCGCGCGCTACATCGTGCCGGCCAATGCAACCGGGCTCTGGGCCGGCTGGGGAAACAGCGTCGCCTGCTGGCTCGATGGGGCCTGGATGCGCTTCATGCCAGCACCCGGTTGGCTCGCTTGGGTCGTCGATGAGGCACAGGTGCTGGTCTGGACCGGCGCCGCCTGGGTGCCGATGATCTCGGCCATGGGCTTTGTCACGCAGGGCGCCATGGTGGCTGTGGCCAAAGGTCCGAACGGCGCCACCACCGGGATGTCGGTGACGGAACAGACGCTCTCGGGTCTGTCAGGTTCCAGCCGCGACAGCACCATCGTCATTCCGGACCGCGCCATCGTGCTCGGCGTTTCCTGCCGCACCGTCACCGCGATCACCGGCGCCACCTCCTATGATTGCGGCGTTGCAGGCGAACCGTCGAAGTTCGGCGGATCGCTGGGTGTGGCCGCGGGCAGCACCAATCGCGGCGTCATCGGCCCGCAGGCGTTCTATGCCGACACGAAGATCCGTCTCACCGCGCGGGGCGGGAGTTTCACCGGCGGCGCCGTGCGCATTGCCATCCACACCCTCACCGTCGGCCTGCCGTCGTGAAGCTGTCGGATGTCCTGCTGCAGCATGGCCGGGCGCTCGAGTGGATGACCAGTGCCCTGCTGCTGGCCTTCGCCATCACCCTCGCGCTGCCCGGCGATACGCTGGCCGCCAGCCCGAGTTTTGCCGGCTTCGTCAGCGCCGGCCTCGATGAGGCGGCGCTGGCCATGCCGATCTCATGGATCGCCGCCATGCGCATGGCCGGGCTCTACGTGAACGGCGCGTGGCGCAGATCGCCGCTGCTCAGGATGATCGGCGCAGTGCTGGGCGCCGGGGTGTTCGCGTTCCTCGCGACCATGTTCGCCCTGCCCTGGCTTATTGGCCAGCAGAGCGCCCTCGGCATCGGCGCCGGCGTCTATGCGGTCGCCTGTCTCTTCGATCTTCTCGCAGCCTACAGGACCGGTGCCGATGTTGGACATTCTGAACGGCTTGGATGAGGCCGCGTGGGCCGGCCTGACCGCGCTTACGCTGGCCATCATCGGCGCCATCGGTGCGGTGCTGAAGGGCATGCGCCGGCATCCGGCCGAGACCGGGCAGGCGATCATCGATCCCTTCGCCGGCATCACCGCAGAAATCCGCGCGCTGACCGATCGGCAGGTTGCCACCGCAGCTGAGGCCGATCGCCGCTTTGACCGCATCGACCGCGAACTGGCCCGCATCCATACCGACACGCAGGTCATCCGCGAACGCTGCGCCCCGCGCTGATCGCAGCGCCAACAGCCACAACCCGCACGACCAGCCCATCCCGCAGTCCCCGATCCGGGGCTGCGGCATTTTCCCATGGAGATCCCGCATGACCTTCTATCAGCACTGGCGCAATGTCCCGGCCTCGGCATGGCGCTGGCCCGACTTCTCGCCCGCCGAAATTGCCTGCCGCGGCACCGGCCGGCTCCTCGTCAACGAGGATGCCCTCGACCAGCTGCAGACGCTGCGCACCGCGATCGGCCGGCCGATGATCGTCAATTCCGGCTATCGCAGCCCCGAGCACAATGCTCGCGTCGGCGGCGCCCCGAAGTCACAGCACCTGCAGGGCGCGGCCTTCGATATCTCCATGGCGAACCACGATCCGGCCGACTTCATCGCCGCCGCCTGCAGGGCCGGCTTCCGCGGCATCGGCACCTATCCGCGCTCGAACTTCGTTCATATCGATATCGGTCCCGCCCGCAGCTGGGGCGCGCCGTTTCCCGCAAGAGCATCGCGCTTCGCCGCGGACAGGCCGCCCGCGCGCGAGCAGTTGGCAGAAAGTCGGACCATTAAAGGCGGCGGCACAGCCGGCGTGGCCACGATCGGCGCCGCCGGCATCGAGGTGCTACAGGACAGTCTGGCCGATGCCCAGGGATCGGTGCAGTCGCTGGTGCCCTATCTCGACACCTTCCGCTGGAACTTCATCGCCCTGGCACTGGCCGGCGTCGCGGTGACCATCCATGCCCGGCTCGATGACTGGCGGCGGGGACAGAGATGATCGCCCTCACCGCGCTCTGGCGCCGCAGCCTGCCCTGGCTGGCGCTGATCGCCGCCATTCTCC
Organism: Haematobacter missouriensis; assembly: GCF_000740775.1. Taxonomy (GTDB): domain Bacteria; phylum Pseudomonadota; class Alphaproteobacteria; order Rhodobacterales; family Rhodobacteraceae; genus Haematobacter; species Haematobacter missouriensis. The sequence goes on from NZ_JFGS01000009.1 coordinate 23,603, forward strand.
TCTTCATTCTTGGCGCACGGAGATCCGGCGAACAGGCCGGACGTGCGGCCGAGCGCCTGCAGCACACCGAAAGGACCAATGATGCGCTACGCCGGATGCTGGAGGCCGGGGCGGATCGGCCCCGTGATCGCGATGACCTTGCTCGGCGCCTGCGCGACGGGCGGTTCTGAGCATGGCGCATGTCCGCCGGTGGTGGCGTATTCGGTCGAGGACCAGCAGCGGATGGCGGCGGAGGTCCATGCGCTGCCGCAGGGTTCTGTTATCTTTGGCACTATGGCGGATTATCATGTTCTGCGGCAGCAGGTACAGGCTTGTGGGGGCGCCCAAACAAGTCGACACGGTTGAAACCGGACGGGAAGCCGCCTGACACTGGTGCAGCATCGCTACTACGGCGAGCGTAGGAAAGCGGTCGTCACTCAAGGCGCAGCAGTCAACCTCCCCCACAACCCGTACCAGGCGAAAAGCGGCCTCGAGCTGGTGCGTGATCAAACCCGCAACGCGACCGGACAGGCAGCTATGGGTGCATGGCTATTGCCGAGACCCTCGTATATCTTCTGGGTAGTTTGGATATATAGTCTTGGGTAAGCGCCAGAATGCCTATTGCTCTGAATCATCAGCCTACCAAGGAATGTAACTTTTCGGAGTGGTCGATTGAAAAGAAGAATCGTTCAAAGCTAATCGAAGTTATCGCCTATCTCTATTTGCGACAGGAGGAAAACGCCCAGCGAATTATCAGTGCTCTAGAGCCGCGAAAGCGCGTTTCAAAAGGCAGGGTTGCCCAGAATGTTGTTAGAAAGCTGACGGCTCCGCATGCGGAGGATGTCGAGCTATTCCTGTCAGGAACCGACGCGCAGAAGGACGCGGCGAAAAAGCGTATCAGGACGACTGTTATTCATCGCGACGGGCTTCTGTTTCAACATATCTCTTGGGTTGCAGCGCGGCTGGATCTCCCGAACGGCTATATGACGTCACCTCATGTCCGGCAGGCAGATAAAGGCTTTGACGGTTTTATCATCGAACTGGATGATGGCGCGCGCGAGATCAAACGCATTGTGCTTTGTGAGGACAAGGCTTCGAAAGCGCCCCGCAGCCTCATAAATTCCAAAGTATGGCCTGAAATCGGAAGCATTCTGTGCGGCGATCGCGATGATGAGATCCTCGCCGACCTCGTGACCTTGCTGAAGGGTGTCCCTGACATCGACGCTGAGGCGGCGGTTGACGAGATGTTCTGGGAAGGCGCTCGCGAATTCAGAGTTGCTGTGGCGACCGGCGAAGATCAGCGCAAGGCCGGGAATTTTTTGCACATCATGGCAGGCTTTGAAGCGGTCGTAGGTGGTGAGCTTGAATCCCGCACGGCCGGCGTGCTGGCCTTTAAGGATGTACGCAAGGGGTTGGCCCTTCTCGCCAGCAAGGTGGCTGCCAAGGTCGAGGAGATCGCCGGTGTTTGACCCAAGTTCCCGCGCTCTCCTGCGACAGGCGCCGGACCTGCCTGGCCTCGACCCTGAAACGCTGGACGAGTTGTTGACGGCCGCTCACATAGAGCTAGCTACGGTACGCCTTCTGTCCCGCGAAGGTGGGCCTGAGGCCGCAAGCGACGTGCTCGACCGAGTGCGACGCCTTGCTTCGACCTTCGAAGCCTACGTCGCGCTCAATCTTCGACCTGAGCAGACGCGCGCTGCGGCTTTCGTCGCCGCGTGTGCTCATCAGATATTGAGCCGTGTTCGCGAAACTGTATCGGGCCGCCCAACCGTTGTTTCGGGCGATGCAATCGGGTCATCGATTTCGGCGACGCTCCTGTTCCTGATTGCTGATCGGGCGGCTGACGCCGCGGAAGTGGCGGGTCAACTCCGGGCCAAGGGCGAAGGGCGGGCAGTTCGACGATCTCTGATTCTGAGCGTTCGGGAATTGGCAACAAGCAATCTCACCACACTGATAGAACGCGACCTTAGCGACGACCCCATTGCCACGGGCGATAGCCGCGAGGTAGCCACCGACCTTCTTTTGAGGGAATGTGCCTACGTGGTTCAGGGACTTGGACAGGAGGCGCGAGGGCGCGTTGTGTCCGACCCTGACATCCGCTTGAGGCTTAAGCGTGTCATCCGCTTGTCGGAGGCCTCAGAAGTTGAAATCGACCCCGCGCTGGAAGGCACCGTGCACCACCAGTTCGCCGGGCCGCATCATCTGGCAACGCTCTTGAGCCGGCTCGTCGATGGCATGCAGGCCGCAATGCTGGTTCGGCTGCCAACACCATCTGGAGCGCAAGCCAATACATGGACCGACTGGCTCCTGTCGCAGACTCACTCGCGTCCGTTTCTATGGATCAATCACCTGAAAGCGGTCAGGACGGGATACCTGGACCGTGGCAAGTCCATGGTGATGACTTCTCCCACCGGTTCGGGGAAGACCACACTATCCGTCCTGAAAATTGCAGCGACACTAAGTGCGGGCGAAAGCGTCGTCTACCTGGCGCCAACTCATGCTCTCGTCGATCAAGTTGAGACCGATCTCTCTGCGCAAATTGGTGACCTCGAGTCGGTTAGCGTCGTTGAAGACGTTGCGCTTGATGAGCTTGGCGACAGGCTACCGCCATTCTCGGTCATGACGCCCGAGCGTTGCCTTGCCCTCCTGGGCTTCGCGCCCGAGCTATTCGACAATGTTGGCCTCCTTGTCTTTGATGAATTCCATCTCATTAGTGCCGATGATCCGGCTACCTCATCGAAGGTCAGCGCACGCGCCATCGACGCGATGCTGGCGCTGCTCACGTTTCTTCGTCGTCGCAAGGAAGCAGACTTGCTGCTGTTATCTGCGATGGTCGCAAACGGTGCCGAAATAGCACGTTGGCTGCAGGCCGTGACGGGAAGGGAGGTCGAGGCGTTCGACGATCCTTGGAAGCCAACACGGCAACTTCGATCTTGCGTCATCTATAATCGATCCGACGTGCTTGAGGCCGAGAAAGCCGCATCGAAAGCAAAGACGCAGGCGGCGCGGAGCCGTGTTCCCGCACAACCTCTCGGGCTCTTTTCGTTGATCTCTGGATGGCATCCAAAGAGGCCAGAGAAGCTGGTCGTGCAGGCGCTCACGGAACGACGACCGCCGCTTGTGAAAAACGCCAAGGGTAAATTGACTTCGAACAGGAACGAAGTCGCTGCCCAGATTGCAGCCGACTATGCGACCGTCGGAAAGCGCGTGATCGTTTTCTGCAACGACACCAAGGCATGCGGGAGCGTTGCGGGCCAGATCAATGGACTGTTGGCACCCGCTACAATCGCGCTGGACGAGGCGCAGGAGGAAATGCGCAAGTCAGTTCTTAAAGATGTGGGAGCGGCCGACGCCACATTCGATCCCACGGGATGCAGGGCGGCGGTGCATCATGGTGATCTGCTGCCATTGGAGCGGAGGCTGACGGAAAGCGTTTTTCGGGTTCGCAGGGACGCCGAGAGCGAGGATCTCGGCCTTGATGTGGTCGCCGCGACCTCCACGATTGCGCAAGGGTTGAATCTTCCGTGCGATGTCGTGATTCTCGCGGGCACCGACAGGAGCACGGTTGATGACCCAAGCGGCAATCCTCGCACGGACTTGCGTCCTCACGAGATACTCAATGCCCTCGGGAGGGCTGGACGTGCGGCGTATGCTGCAACCGGTCTGGCGATCGTTGTTCCCGCAAAACCCATCGGTGTGAAAATAGGGAACCTCTCTCTTCCCTCCGAAGGAATTCTGAAGACCATCTTCTCCGAGCAGGATGCCTGTGACGTGGTGTATGATCCGATCGAGTTGCTTCTTGATCGGATCGAGGTATCCGCTAACCCTGATCCAAAAGTGCAGTCGATAATCCGGCGTTTGTCTGCTGTCACCACAGCAGGAGAGAGCGGCTTCGACGATATCGTTCGCCGTTCGCTGGGGTTTTTCCAGCGTAGGGAAGCTAATGCTTTGAGGGCGGACAAATGGCTTGAACGTCGCCGGACCGCGCTCAGGGCTGCCGAGGAACAACTGGAAGATCCGCCCGTTCTTGATTGGCAACGGGAAATTGCTGTCCGCAATGGTGTTCCGCCAAGGCTGATTGGAAGATTGGCCGAGGCGTTGGATCATGCGCCAGTTGAAATGACGGCAACCGAGGACTGGATCAACTGGCTGCTGGATATCGTGGCCGAGCAACCTTTGGATTTGACGATCTTCGTCAGAGAAACAGCTCTTGAGTCCGTGTTCGGCCGCGCCTACACGAACACGACAAAGCCCAAAGCCACCGCTAAGCGGATATTGGCAGCGCTTAAGACGTTGGTCTCAATGTGGTGCGAAGGGCGCACGCTCGTCGAGATCGAGGCATGGCTTCTCGCTTTCATTCGGAAACACGAGGGAGAGGTCAGACAGCAGGCAAATCAGTCCTCGACAGCGCAGCGGGCTCGCCGGTTCGTCATACGCATTACCCCCGATCTTGGCTTCCTGTGTGGCGTGCTCGGGCAGATCGTCGCCTATAGAGCCGCTGAAGCGGGCGAGGTTATGCTTCCTGTAATAGACATGCTACCGCAGATGGTGCGAGCTGGGGACTATGATCGCCATCACGCGGCGTTGAGACAATCAACATCGAACGCCTCGCGGGTCGAAACCTTTGAAACATACTCCGCGCTACAAGGTTACTTCATGGCTGGCGCATCGGCAGAAATGGATGTTGTTCGAGATGAAGTTTCGACCGCAATTCTGCTCCAGTCGTTCAATGATGCCAACGACCTCGAGTTCTGACTCGCCAAGGAATCCCGTCGGCGTGAAAGCCTGAAGCACATGTCCTCGAAGGGGCATGTGTCAGCCGGCATCGAAGCCACCGCGTCTTGGTCCCGGCCCTATCTTCCCACCCAGCTCGTTTTTGTTGAGTCTGTGTTGAGTCACGCGCAGACGTCAAAAAGCCCCGCGGCGCGGCGGGGCGTAAGTCTTTGTAACTTCTGGTTTATTTGGTTGCGGGGACAGGATTTGAACCTGTG
>NZ_JFGS01000010.1 GCF_000740775.1 Haematobacter missouriensis
CAAGCGGCAGGCCACTTGGGGAATGTCGGGTTCAATCACTGCGCGCCTTCAGGTAGGAAGAGCACTAGCTGAACCGAGGGACGTCATGACGCTGCTGCACCTGACCCTGATCGCGATGATCCAGGGCATAACCGAGTTCCTGCCGGTCTCGTCCTCGGGCCACCTGATCCTGCTGCCGCAGTTGTCGAACCTCGAGGACCAGGGGCTGGTGCTGGACGTGGCTGTGCATGTCGGCTCGCTCGCGGCGGTGGTGATCTTCTTCTGGCGCGACGTAGCCAAGGGGCTGGTGGGCCTTGGCCGACTGGCACGCGGGCGCGTGGACACGCCGGGCGCGCGGTTGGCGCTTGGCCTGGTGGTCGCCACGATACCGGTGGTCATCGCCGGGGCGATCTTGAAGAATACCGGCATGATCGAGGCGCTGCGCTCGGTCGCGGTGATCGGCTGGACGATGATCGGCTTCGGCATCCTGCTCTACTGGGCTGACCGGCAAGGCGCGTCGGAAAAGTCCACCGCGGGCTGGACCCTCAAGGACGCCATCATCATGGGGCTTTGGCAGGCGGCGGCGCTGATCCCTGGCACCTCGCGCTCGGGCGCGGCGATCACCGGAGCGCGCAGCCTCGGCTATGGCCGCCAGGACGCTGCGCGACTTTCAATGCTCATGTCGATCCCGACCATCATCGCGTCCGGTGTGCTGCTGGCCGGCGAGGTCACAGGCGAGGCGAACCGCACTGCACTGCGGGACGGCGCCATTGCGGCGGGCCTCTCCTTCATGGCGGCGCTTGCCGCGCTGGCGCTCATGATGCGGCTTCTGCGCAGCGTCAGCTTCACGCCCTATGTCGTTTACCGGATCGTGCTTGGCGTGGCCTTGCTCGCCATCGCCTATGTCTGACGCCGCCTCTTATAAAAGGCTCAGCAGCCCCAAGAGCGTCAGGCTTACCCCCCGTGCGAGGTCGGCGTGGAGATCTGGCCCCGGATAGTGATTGGCGGCGCGCCATACGCCTACGATTGCGAGGATGTTGTAGGGCAGCGATAGCGCGGTGCAGGCTAGAAAGAACGCTTCCGGCGCCTCGAGGGTAATCAGCGTAAGAAGCAGCATGACCGCTGACATGTTCACGGCGAGGCCGATCGTGACGGCCCAGGTCCAGAATGCCTCGCCCAGGGGCAGCTCACCCCGCCAGAGGGATTTCAGCTT
>NZ_JFGS01000011.1 GCF_000740775.1 Haematobacter missouriensis
TTAAAGCAGCGAAAGGATTAAAACAATGAGCAGCGCGACGGCGGACGAGGCCCTGAAATCGCTGGTCGCGGGTGTGCCGATTCCCCTTCTGCTTATCGATGAGGCGGACCGGATCCTGGCTACCAACGACGCGGCGGTTCGCTTGTTCGGTCCGGCGGTTGAGGCGCGTCATTACCTGACAGTGATCCGGCAGCCTGCCGTGACAAGCTGCATCGAGGCCACGCGCCGGACGGCGCGGGAGACACAGGGCCGAATGCTCATCGCCGGCCCGTCGCTCGACCGCTCGTTCCGGGTGGTGACAACGCCTGTCTTGGACAGGCGGGTGCTCGTCTCTCTGGAGGAGATCACGGATGTGGAGCAGGCGAGCCGCATCCGGCGCGACTTCGTCGCCAATGTCAGCCATGAGATGCGGACACCGCTGACGGCGCTTCTCGGCTTCATCGAAACACTTCGCGGCGCGGCACGGGATGACGCGGCGGCACGGGAGCGCTTCCTGTCCATCATGGCGCGAGAGGCGGAGCGGATGAACCGGCTCGTCGCGGATCTGCTGTCGCTCACGCGCGTGGAATCGGAGGAGCGTGTCCGCCCGACCGCACCCGTGGATCTCGCCGCGCTCGCGCGCTCCGCGGCCGCCAGCCTCCGTCCGGTGGCGGAAGCGGCGGGGGCGGAGATCGAGCTGACGGGAGCCGCCGAGCCCCTCACGGCGCCGGGTGATGCCGACCAGCTGACACAGGTGCTTACCAACCTCATCGAGAATGCGTTGAAATATGGTGGTCCGGGGCGCGTCACGGTGGCGCTTTCCGGCCAGGCGCGGGATCCCGTGCTGAAAAGACCGGTTGCGCGGATCGACGTGATCGACCGGGGAGAGGGGATAGACGACCTCCACCTGCCGCGGCTGACAGAGCGATTCTATCGCGTGGACAGTCACCGTTCCCGCGAAAAAGGCGGGACTGGGCTTGGCCTTGCGATCGTGAAGCATATCGTCAACCGTCACCGGGGCCGCCTCAAGATCGAAAGCCGGAAGGGGCAGGGGAGTCGCTTCACCGTCCTGCTGCCCAGATCAGAGAGCGTGGAACCGGAAAGCTGAAAGAGTGTTGTCTAGAATTGGGGAGAGTTCGAATGTCCATCACCCGAAGCACCTTGCTTGCCGCTGCCGTGATCTTCACGCCGGCGATCCTCACGGCGCAAACGGCCGTGGAAACACCGAAGGTCGGCGTAGCTGGAGATTGCGAGGGCGGAGTGGCACAGCCGGCAACGGGTGTGGCGCAGGGACCGTCCAGCGGCACCGCACCGGGCAATGCCGGTTCTACGGGGTGGAGCGGCGGCACGGGCGGCTCCAATACTGGAACTGTGCCGGCGGGCGCCTTGCCAGAATCGAAAACCTGGCAGCCGAAGACCGCCTCCGGGCTGGACCTCATGGGCGTCAAGAAGCTGCCGCCTGACTGCTGATTGAAACAGACGAGTTGTGGAAACCGATGCCCTCGGGGGAAGGTTTGCCTCCGGGCGATGCTTCGTCCTCATGAGGAATATCATTATCCGATAGGGGCTGCGGAGCTGGATTCAGGGAAGGCGGACGGCGCGGCCCATCCTGTATATTGCGCACCAAGGGTTTGCCTGTGTCAGAACGGCCCGCCCGCTTTTGGCGATGTCATGAAACTGTTACCATACCGTCACATAGTGGTCGCATCCTGGTCTTAGGAGACCTGCGAAAGGTCGCTTTACCGCGGTCACCACATGATCGGGCTAACAGGAGTTTTCCATGTCCATCGTCCGTAACACTGCCTCTGTCGTCGCGATCATCGCAGCCGGGGCTTGTTCCGCCTCTGCACGTGATGTTGTTCAGGTGGCCGGTTCCTCCACCGTTCTCCCCTACGCGTCGATCGTGGCCGAGGCTTTTGGCGAGAACTTCGACTTCAAGACTCCGGTCGTTCAATCCGGCGGTTCCTCCGCAGGCCTGAAGCAGTTCTGCGAGGGCGTGGCTGACAATACCATCGACATCGCCAACTCCTCCCGTCCGATCCGCCCGGCCGAGGTCGAGACCTGCAAGGCCAACGGCGTGACCGAGATCATGGAGGTGCGCATCGGTTACGACGGGATCGTTTTCGCCTCAGACCGTTCCGCGCAGGACTTCGCCTTCACCCCCGCCGACTGGTACAAGGCACTGGCCGCGCAGACCTTCGTGGACGGCAAGCTGGTTGCCAACACGGTTTCCAGCTGGGATCAGGTGAACCCCGCCTTCAAGAAGCAGGAGATCGTGGCCTATGTCCCGGGCACCAAACACGGCACGCGGGAGGTCTTCATCGAGAAGGTCATCCAGGAGGGCTGCGAAGCCACCGGCGCGCTGAAGGCGATGACGGACGCTCTGGGCAAGGATGAGGCGCTGAAAGCCTGCACCACGCTGCGCACCGATGGCCGCTCCGTTGACATCGACGGCGACTATACCGAGACGCTGGCCCGCATCCAGTCCAACAAGGCCGGGATCGGCGTGTTCGGCCTGTCCTTCTATGAGCAGAACACCAATACGCTGAAGGTCGCCACGATGGACGGGATCGTTCCTTCGGTGGAGTCGATCTCCACCGGCGAATACCCGGTTTCCCGCCCGCTGTTCTTCTACGTGAAGAAGCAGCACATCGGCCAGATCCCCGGCCTGCTGGAATTCGCGGAGTTCTTCGTCTCCGATGACATAGCGGGTCCGGGTGGTCCGCTCGCGCAATACGGGCTTGTGCCTGACCCGAAACTGGCCGACACGCAGGCCGCCGTCGCGTCACAGGCGGTGATGAACTGACACCCGGACAGGGCGGCGCAAGCCGCCCTCCTTCCTTTCAGAGGCTCGAACGCGCGCCATGTCCCTCCCCTGGATCATTTTCATCGTGCTGGCCCTCGCGGCGGCAGGCTTCGTGCTCGGTCGCGGTCGGGCGCTGAGCACTTCCGACTCAAGACTTCTGCATTCGCTGCCCTCCTTCCACGGCTGGTTCGTTGCATTGTCCACCGCCGTTCCGGCGCTGCTGTGGCTGCTCGCAGGGCTGCTGGCGCTTCCGCTGCTGGCGGCGGGTGAGGGGGCTCGCGCGCAAGGTTTCACCATCGTCGGGGTTATCGCCGTCCTGCTTTCTCTTGCGGGTCTTGCCCTGTCGCTGAAACGGGTCTCGTCTGATTTCCGCGCGCGGAACGTGGTGGAGCGGTTCACCCTGCTCATGCTGATCCTCGCCTCCACCATCGCCATCCTGACGACGCTCGGCATCGTCCTGTCGATGTTGTTCGAGACGATGAACTTTTTCAGCCAGTACCCCTGGCAGGATTTCTTCTTCTCCCTGACCTGGGCGCCCGCCTTCCACGGGCAGAGCCAACTCGGCATCCTGCCGCTGCTGTGGGGCACGCTTTACATTTCCTTCATCGCGCTGGCCGTGTCGGTTCCGATCGGGCTGTTCGCGGCGATCTACATGTCGGAATACGCCTCCAAGCCCTTCCGGTCGGTGGCCAAGCCGCTGATCGAGATTCTCGCGGGCATCCCGACCATTGTTTATGGCCTTTTCGCCCTGATCACGGTGGGGCCGCTGCTGCGCGACTGGATCGCCCAACCGACCGGGCTTGGCACGTCGGGCTCCTCGGTGATGACGGCGGGGCTGGTGATGGGAATCATGCTGATCCCCTTCGTCTCCTCGCTCTCCGACGACATCATGAACGCGGTGCCGCAGAGCCTGCGCGACGGCTCCTTCGGGCTTGGCGCGACGAAGTCGGAAACCATTCGGCAGGTCGTGCTGCCTGCGGCGCTGCCGGGGATCGTGGGGGCTGTGCTGCTCGCCACCTCGCGTGCCATCGGTGAGACGATGATCGTGGTTCTGGGGGCGGGGGCGGCTGCGCAGATGTCGCTCAACCCGTTCGAGGCGATGACCACTGTCACGGTCAAGATCGTCAGCCAGCTGACCGGCGACACCGATTTCGCCTCGCCCGAAACACTGGTGGCCTTTGCGCTGGGTCTGACGCTCTTCGTCATGACACTGGGGCTCAATGTGCTCGCGCTCCACATCGTGCGCAAATACCGGGAGCAATACGAATGACGGACGCAACCGCCGGATCGACGCCCGCGCCGCGCCGCGAGAGCACCCAGCGTTCCCTTCTGAAGCAGGATGCGCGGACGCGCCGCCGGAACGCGGCGGAAGCGCGGTTCCGCCTCTATGGCCTGATCGCCTGTCTGCTGGGTGTATTGGCGCTTGTCGGGCTTCTGACATCCGTGCTCGGCAACGGTCTTTCCTCCTTCCGCCAGACCTATGTGGAACTGACGGTTCATCTTGATGCCGACAAGCTCGACCCTTCGGGGGCGCGCGACCCTGCCGCCATCGCCAAGGTCACGACCTTCGGTTATGCGCCGCTGATCGAGCGGGCGATGCGGGAGGCGATGGCCGCTCGCGGCATCGCCATCGACGGGCTGTCGGAAAAGGAAGCCGCCGGCATCATTTCCCGAGACGCCGCCGCGCAACTCCGCAACCATGTGCTCGCCAACCCGGAGGTCATCGGCACCGACGTGTCCTTCGACGTTCTGGCGAACGGCCGCATCGACGGCTATCTGAAGGGCCGCGTGACGCGCGAGACGGCGGAGACGGACAGCATGGTCACACCGGGGCAGCTTCAGCTTGCCGCCGCGTTGCGCGATGCGGGGCTGCTGGAGTTGAAATTCAACCCCTCCTTCATCACCGGGTCCGACGCCTCCGACCAGCGCCCCGAAAGCGCGGGACTGGGGATCGCGATCCTGGGCTCGCTCTACATGATGCTGATCGTGCTGGTGCTCGCCCTTCCCATCGGTGTTGCCGCCTCCATCTATCTTGAGGAGTTCGCGCCGAAGAACCGCTGGACCGATCTGATCGAGGTCAACATCTCCAACCTCGCCGCGGTGCCCTCCATCGTGTTCGGTATCTTGGGCCTCGCGATCTTCATCAACTTTGTCGGCTTGCCGCAATCTGCTCCCATCGTGGGTGGGCTGGTGCTGACCTTGATGACTCTGCCGACGATCATCATATCCACCCGGGCGGCGCTGAAGGCCGTGCCGCCCTCCATCCGCGATGCGGCGCTGGGGGTGGGGGCGTCCCGGATGCAGGCCGTGTTCCACCACGTCCTGCCGCTTGCCATGCCGGGGATCCTCACGGGGACGATCATCGGTCTGGCACAGGCGCTCGGTGAGACTGCTCCGCTTCTGCTGATCGGGATGGTGGCCTTCGTGCGGGACTTCCCGGCCGCGCCGCCGGAAGGGCTTTTCGATCCTGCCTCCGCCCTGCCGGTGCAGGTGTTCAACTGGACCCAACGGGCGGACCCCGCCTTCGTCGAGCGGGCCTCGGGTGCGATCATCGTGCTCCTCGCCTTCCTGCTCGTGATGAATATCGTGGCCGTGGTGCTGCGTCGGCGCTTCGAACGCCGCTGGTAACGGAGTAAGCTCATGAACGACATGCGCATTACGGAGAGATTGGTGGACGACACCAGCAACAAGATCGCCGCCCGGAACGTCCAGGTCTTCTATGGCGAGACCCACGCGATCAAGGATGTGAGCGTGGATATCCGCGACCGGATGGTGACCGCCTTCATCGGCCCGTCTGGCTGTGGCAAGTCCACCTTCCTGCGGACGTTGAATCGAATGAATGACACGATCCAGGGATGCCGGGTGGAGGGAGAGATTCTGCTCGACAGCGAGGATATCTACGACAAGCGCGTCGATCCGGTGCAACTCCGGGCAAAGGTCGGCATGGTGTTCCAGAAGCCGAACCCCTTCCCGAAGTCGATCTATGACAACGTGGCCTATGGGCCCCGCATCCATGGCCTGTCCCGGTCCAAGGCGGAACTGGACGAGATCGTGGAGAAGTCGCTTCGCCGTGCCGCCCTCTGGAACGAGGTGAAGGACCGGCTCGCGGCGCCCGGCACCGGGCTTTCGGGCGGCCAGCAGCAGCGGCTCTGCATCGCGCGGGCGGTGGCGACCTCGCCCGAGGTTCTGCTGATGGACGAACCTTGCTCCGCCCTCGACCCCATCGCGACTGCGCAGGTGGAGCAACTGATCGACGAGCTTCGGGCGAATTTCTCCGTTGTGATCGTGACCCACTCCATGCAGCAGGCGGCACGGGTGAGCCAGAAGACCGCCTTTTTCCATCTCGGTCATCTCGTCGAATTCGGCGAGACCGGGGACATCTTCACCAATCCGAAAGACCCCCGGACCGAGAGCTACATCTCGGGCCGCATCGGCTGAGCGGGAGCGACCATGCCTGAGGTACATATCCAGTCCGCTTTCGACCGCGATCTCGAAGCGATCCAAGCGATGATCATGAAGATGGGCGGCATCGTCGAGACGCAGTTGCTCGACAGCGTGCAGGCGCTGGAGGAACGCGACGACGAACTCGCCGCCCATGTCCGGGCTACAGACAAGCAGGTCGACCAGCTTGAGGAGCAGATCAATCTGGAGGCCGCCCGCGTCATCGCCATGCGGGCCCCCATCGCCACCGATCTGCGCACCGTGCTGACGGTGCTCAAGATCTCCAATAATCTGGAGCGGATCGGCGACTACGCGAAGAACCTGGCCAAGCGATCCGTCGTGCTGGGCCAGATGCCGCAGATCTCGGGCGCTGCCGGATCCATCCGGCGGATGTCCAAGGCGGTGGAGCAGATGCTGAAGGATGCACTCGACGCCTATATCCACCGCGATGTTGAGCTGGCCCGCGACGTGCGCGACCGCGATCAGGACGTGGATCAGATGTACAACGCGCTGTTCCGTGAGTTCCTGACCCACATGATGGAGGACCCGCGCAACATTACCGCCTGCATGCACCTTCACTTCATCGCAAAGAATATCGAGCGTTGCGGCGATCACGTCACCTCCATCGCGGAGCAGGTGATCTATCTCGCGACCGGCGAGATGCCCTCCGACAGCCGGCCCAAGGCGGATGCGACATCGGCCCAGCCGATCATGGAGGATCGGGGATGAGCACGAAGCCGAGTGTCCTTCTCGTGGAGGATGAGCCTTCGCAGCGTGAGGTGCTGGCCTACAACCTCGAGGCGGAAGGGTTCCGGGTGATCCCGGCCTCCAACGGGGAGGAGGCCCTGCTTCTGGTGGACGAGGAAGCACCTGATCTGGTGCTGCTGGACTGGATGCTGCCCAATGTCTCCGGCATCGAGGTCTGTCGTCAGCTGAAGGGCCGTCCCGGAACGCGCAGTCTGCCGATCCTCATGCTCTCCGCCCGCTCGGAGGAAGTGGACCGGGTGCGCGGGCTGGAAACCGGCGCAGACGACTATGTCGTCAAACCCTATTCCATCGTGGAGCTTATGGCGCGTGCCCGCGCGCTCCTCCGCCGCACGCGTCCCGCTTCGGTGGGCGAGGTGCTGGAGTTCGGCGGCATCCGGCTCGACCCGGAGAGTCACCGCGTCTGGAGGGAAGAAAAGCTGCTGAAACTCGGCCCGACGGAGTTCCGCCTGCTCTCCACGCTGATGGAGAAGCCGGGGCGGGTCTGGAGCCGGGAGCAGCTCTTGGACCGGGTCTGGGGGCGGGACATCTATGTCGACACCCGGACGGTGGATGTCCATATCGGCAGGCTCCGCAAGGCGCTCGGCATCCATGGCGGAGAGGACGTCCTGCGCACCGTGCGCGGCGCGGGCTACGCGCTGGGATAATGCCCTGCGGAGGGGGCGGGCGGCCGCCCGTCTCCGGGAGCGCGGCAATCGGGCAAGGCTGGCGCGCTGCGGGCCGGATCGGTGGGCATATTATCATGCACGATCCTGCAGTCCTCGGACCCTCAGGCTGGTGAGGATCAACCGCTGGAAGAACTCGCCTTGAGGCCTGACCGGACGCTCTCGAACCGAATCCCTGACCCAAACCAATGTTTCATTGGCTCTGTTGCTGATGGCTGCCCTTGCCCGCCCGCGTGTGGGTATTGGCGTGAGCATGGGGATTGCGCGGGACTATCGTGAGCCGGCTGAGACGCGGGCATGCGCCTGCGTCGCGCGATGTCAAGGCGGCGGGCGAAGCCAGATATCGCGTGGATATGCAGGCGCGCATGGCGGATGCTCCCCGCACAGGTTTCTTTCAGGCCCGCAATGGGTATGCCCGCAGGGCGGAGATACCCCTCCGCGCAGGCGGATATCGGCGGCAGCCCATGTGCCGCCTCAGGGGGTGGGCGTTATCCGGGTGATCCCCACGGCGGCTGCGCGGGCAAGGGCCGGGTCCAGCGACATGGGGATATACTCTCCCCGCCGCCAGAGTTCCCCTAGATCGTCATAGTGTCGTGAGAGCGGGTGCCCCGATTGCCCCGTCGCCGTGATGAAGACCGAACTGTCAGGGTCGGCAAAGTCATAGACCCCGCGATAGCCGGCGCCGTGGACATTGAGATAGGGATTGCTGCCTGTGCCGCTGGTCAACCCGCGCATCAGCGTATCGTCCCCGCCCGAAGTGGATTGCCGGATATTCACGAGATAGCGCAGCAGCGGCACGTTCCCCAGCACCGGATGATCGTGAGCGGCCTGATGGATGTCGCCCCAGCGCCAGCTTTCCAGATTTCGGCCATAGCGTTCCGAGAGCCGCAGCAGCGCGTCATCCAGTGCCATCCGCGCGATATCCGTGCACGTCTCGACCGGAGAGGACTGGATGATGTCACACCACTTCGCCGCGCCGTCTATGTTGCGGAATACTCGCTCCATGAACAGCGGATCGGCATGGGTGAAGCTGTCCGCAAGCGGGCCAAGTTCATCCCGGATGAGCTTTTCCTGAAGGCTCCGCATCCAGGCGGCATAGATCAGTGGCTCGGGTAGATGCTCGTTCATCTCCCCGTTCCATTCGGCCAGCAGGTTGAGCGCCTTCTGACGGAGCCGTTCGGTGGTTCCTTCGGCGGCGGGCTCACCGGTGAACCACAGATCCTTCCCGATCAGCGGCAGAAGTGTGCGCGCCCCCTGGCTCACCGTGTCGAGTTGCGCTTCGATGAAGCTCTCTCGGGTGTGGACTTCCCGTGTCTGCATCAGGCGCTTCCACCGCTCGATGCGCTGGCTGTCGCCCCAGTCGAAGCTCACGTGCCGGGGGAAGGGGGCGTCGATGATCTTGTTGTTGGTATTGCCGAGGATACCTCCCGCCGGCTCCACGAAGCGGGGGTTCTCTGCATAGGGGAATATCCCCTGCCAGCGGTTCTGCGCGATCCAGCCGGGGCTGGGCATCCGGCCCTGCGTCTGGTGACCGGGATCGCGTATGGGCATCGCGCCGATGAGTTGCATGGCGATGCCATGGGAATCGGCCAGCATCAGGTTCTGTGAAGGAGCGGTGTAAAGCTCACCCGCCGTCATCCCCTCCGTAACGGACCGCGCCTTCATCAGCCGGAGGCCCGCGGTCATCGTTCTGTCGTGCGGGGTGAGCGCCGTCCAGGTCAGCGACATCACGTGACCGGGCGGCGTGACCGTCCCGAGATCGTAGTGGGAGCCGGGCAGGACAGGGCCATTCTCCGTCCAGCGAAGGGTAAGGGTGACGGGGGGAGCGTCCTTGATCGACAGGATCGCGCGCCGTGTCTCGAAGCTCTTATAGCCCGAAGGTGTAAGATATTCCTCCGAGTTTTCGGGGTTCAACCGCTCGATATGCAGATCCTGATCGTCGAGATAGGAGGAGGTCAGCGCCCAGCCCAGATCGGCGTTGCGTCCGACGATAACCAGCGGAATGCCGGGGATCGTCCCGCCGATCACCCCACCGCCCGCGAGGTCCAGCCGCGCGAGATACCACACCGTCGGGGCCGAGAAATTGAGGTGTGGATCGTTGGCCAGCAGCGTCCCCCCTGAAGCGGATCGGGAGGGCGCCGCCGCCCAGGCATTTGACGCCCCGGCGAAAAGCTGCGGATGCACGGGATCAAAGGCGCTCTCCGGCCCCGACAGCGCGGCATAGGACGGCGCCACGTTCGGCACGATGCTGGCATAGTCCGGTAATGCGGCGATGCCGGGGCCGGGAACGTCTGGCAGGATATCCTGCACCCGGTTCGCGGGCATCAGCAGCGATGTCCGGGCGCGCAGCACCTCCCGCTCCATCTGGCCGGTCAGTTGCAGCGCCAAGAGTTTCAGAATCGCCAGTGAATCCGCCGGTTGCCAATGCGCGATCTCGGGCGGGAAGAGGAAGAACTCCGGTGCGCCGCGCCCCAGCGCCTGCGCGTTCACCGTTTCGATCCACGCGTTCACGCCGCGGGAATAGGCCTCCAGCGCGCTTTTCGTGGGCTCGTCCTGCTCCTCGAAAGACGCTTGCGCCAGGCCGTAAAGGTCGAGGCGGCGGATGAACTCGTCGGTTCGCATCGTGCGCGCCCCGAAGATTTCCGACAGCCGCCCCTGCGCGGTGCGGCGCAGAATCGTCATCTGCCACAGCCGGTCCTGTGCATGGACGAAGCCCAGCCCGAAGAAGGCGTCCTCATCCGTCTTGGCGAAGACATGCGGCACACTTGCGGTATCACGCACGATCTCCATGGGCTGATGAACGCCCGAAAGCCGGTAGGACGCGCTGTAATCTGGCAGGGAGCGGGACGTGACATAGTAAAGGCCCGCGAGTGTCGCAGCCGTCACCAGGATCAGCGCTGTGAGAATCCGCACAAGCCAGCGGAATGCGATGAGCATGGGGGCCTTCAGTTGACGCGGGCGATGGAGCCCGTAGTTAAGTCAAAGCAGTGAGACGCGCAATCGGGAGGAGGGGACATGAAGGTCGCATTTCTGGGTCTGGGTGTTATGGGGGCGCCGATGGCGCGTCATCTGTCAGAGGCGGGCCATACGGTCACCGTTTATAATCGCACGTATTCCAAGGCTGCCGCCTGGGTCGCAACCAATGGTGGGCAGGCCGCACGCACGCCTGCCGCCGCGGCGACGGGTGCCGAATTCGTGATGGTCTGCGTCGGAAATGACGATGACCTGCGTTCGGTCTGCCTCGGTCCGGGGGGAGCCTTCACCGGCATGGCGGCCGGCAGCGTGCTCGTCGATCATACGACCGTCTCTGCGCGGGTGACGCGGGAGCTTGCAGCGGCAGCGGCAGAGCAGTCCATCGCTTTCGTCGATGCGCCGGTTTCGGGTGGGCAGGCAGGGGCTGAAAACGGCATCCTCTCCGTCATGTGCGGGGGGACGCCGGAAGATTTCGCGCGAGCGGAGCCGGTGATTGCCGCCTATTCCCGCATCTGCCGACTGATCGGGCCGACCGGCTCGGGCCAGCTTGCCAAGATGATGAACCAGATCTGTATCGCGGGTGTGGTGCAAGGTCTCTCCGAAGCGCTGTCTTTCGGGGAGAAGGCGGGTCTTGACGGGCGCGCGGTGGTGGAGGTCATCAGTCAGGGTGCCGCAGGCTCATGGCAGATGGTCAATCGCCACGAATCGATGTTGGATGACCGCTTCAATTTCGGTTTTGCCGTCGACTGGATGCGCAAGGACTTGGGCATCTGTCTTGCGACCGGCGACGAGATCGGCGCCCCCCTGCCGCTGACCGCTCTGGTGGATCAGTTCTACAAGGATGTGCAGGCGATGGGCGGCGGGCGGTGGGACACCTCTTCCCTCCTGCGCAGGCTGAAGGCATTTGACCGTGAGGAACCGGATCAACGCTGATCCTGCTCACATATTGCGCGTGCCGTGCTTGATCGGCGGCGCGCGCCGGCCTACCAAGGGGCATGATCACGCAGCGGATGAAATATGCGCTGAAGGCGCTTATGGTGCTCGCCGATGAATGGCAGGGAGGGCATAATCCGCTGTCCATCGAGGAGATCGCCCGGCGCGCGGGTACGCCCAAGCGGTTTCTGGAGCACATCCTCCTCGATCTCCGCAAGACCGGCAACGTGGTGAGCCTGCGCGGGCGTCGGGGCGGCTACATGCTTGTCAAACCACCCGAAACCGTGGCGTTGAGCGAACTGCTCCGCGCCATCGACGGGCCCATTGCGCCGCTCCCCTGCCTGTCCCGCAAGGCCTATCAGCGCTGCGAGGATTGCACGGATGAGGAAACATGCCGTCTCCGCCGGGTCTTCGGCGAACTGTTCTGGTCTTATCTCATCCTGCTGGAAAGCCTGACGCTTGCCGACCTCATCCGCACGCCCGACCGTTTCGGGCAGCTCGTAGCCGAATGACGGAAATCCCGCATATCCTCATCGCAGGCGGCGGCGCGACGGGCACGATCCTCGCCGCGCAGCTTCTCCGCCGGGGCGCTCGGGTGAGTCTGGTGGAGAGGAACACGGTGGGCGAGGGGGTTGCTTATTCCACCCGGGATCCCGCGCATCTGCTGAACACCCGAAGTGCGGCGATGTCCGCTTTCCCCGACATGCCGGGCCATTTCGTGGATTGGCTGCTGAGCGAGCGGGGCGCGGCTGACCCAGCCGCTTTCGAGCGCAGAGCAGATTATGCACGCTATCTCAAACATCTGCTCGCGCCGTGGCAGGGCAATTCGCGTCTCCGCATTCTGAGGGAGGAGGCTTTAGCGGTGCAGAGCGAGGGCGCCGGCGTCACCCTGCGCTGCACAGGCGGTGAGGTGTTGGCGGGGGATCGCCTGGTTCTGGCCACGGGTCATCCAGTGCCCGAGGAGGAGCCGGGGATGCGACAGCCGTGGCGGGAGGGGGAAACGCCGGAGGGTCTGGTACTTCTGGTCGGCACGGGGCTGACCATGGTGGATGAGGTCTTGAGTCTGTTGGAGGCGGGCCATCGCGGCGGGATGCTGGCCATTTCGCGCCGCGGTCTTTTGCCGAGGCACCATCTGGAGGAGCCCCCGCGCCCGGTAATACTCCCCGATGACGTTCCGGTCGGAGAGGGGCCTGCTGCAATCGCGCGCTGGCTTCGCCGCTCCGTTGCGCGGGAGGCGGCCTCGGGGGGAGACTGGCGGGGCGTCGTGGATGCCGTGCGACCGGAGGTGCAGACGTTGTGGCGGGCCATGCCGGAGGCTGGCCGGCGGATCTTTCTGCGCCATGGGGCGGTCTGGTGGGATGTGCATCGTCATCGGATGCCGCCCGGTTCACGCAACCGCCTTGACGCCGCGATGGCAGAAGGGTTGCTGCGGTTGCAGCGCGCACGGCTCCGGAGCCTCGTGGACGGAACAGCTCGCTTGAGCCTGCCGGGCGGTGGAGTGGAGGACATCGCGACCGCCGCCGTCATAGACTGCCGGGGGATCAGGCGCGACCCGGAGCGTTCCGCCTCGCCGCTGGTCGCGGAGTTGCTCCGCTCCGGGCTGGCGCGAATCGACCCGCTGCGGCTGGGGCTGGACGTGACGCTACAGGGGGCCGTCATCGCACGGGACGGGACGGTGTCGCAGAAGATCCATGCGGCCGGCCCGCCAAGTCGCGCAGCCCTTTGGGAGATCACGGCGATCCCCGATATCCGGGAGCAGGTCACCCGGCTTGCCGCTTCGTTCATGCCCGGTTGCGTATAGGCTCTACCGGTCATCTCCTGCTGAATGCTGCACCGCGGAAAATATTGCGCTGGGCCTTGCCGAAATACATAGGTGCCTATACATAGGTGCCTAATAGTTATCCACTTATGTCTTTATCCCCATGCCGCAGAGCCTCACAAAACCCACGCCCGCCGATCAGCGCAACGCTTGGTTCATTGACGAACTCACCAAGGTGAGTCGCAAGATCCGCACGTTGTTCGACGCTCGTGTGCGAGCGCAGGATCTGACCTTGTCGCGTGCGCGTGTCCTTTTGCGGCTGAGCGAGGGGGACGGCCAGACCCAGAGCCAGCTCGCCTGCAAGCTGGAGGTTGAGCAGCCCTCCATGGTGGGCATACTCGATGGTCTGGAAAAGTTGGGCTACATCCGCCGCGAGGCGCAGGAGAGCGACCGGCGCGTCAAGAACGTCTATCTCACGGATACCGCGCGGATGAAGGCGCGCGGGCTGACCGATTTCTCCCGTCGGTTGCGGGAAGACATGCTTGAAGGCATTTCTCCTGCCGATCTGGAAACGGCGACGCGCGTGCTGCGTGTCATCATGCAGAACATCGACTCTGGCAAGTTGGACGGCTGATCATGAACGATCTCGCCATCATAAAACGCGCCCCGCCCGAGGAGGTGGAGGGAACGGCAGAACCGGAAGCCGCTCCACGAGAGCCGGTCGCAGGCGGCACCAGTGCCGAGACCGCGCCACCGTCTTCCGGGGAAGTTGCGCAAACCTCCCCCGATGCACCGCAGCAACCGGCGCGCCCTCCCTTCGTTCCGAAGCCGCCGCATCTCGTTGCGGCGTATATGCTCGCCTCGACGCTTCTTTCTCTCACCCAGAGCTTCGGCATGAACCTCGTCTCGGCCAACATCCCGCAGATCGCGGGCGACCTGTCGGCCACGCAGACGGAAGCCACATGGCTGATGGCCGCCTATATGGCGCCGAACGTCTCTCTCGCCCTGGCCCTCATCAAGATCAGGAACCAGTTCGGGCTGAGGAACTTTGCCGAAATCTCCATTCTGGGTTTCGTCGTTGCAGCGTTGCTGAATTTCCTGATCTCCGACCTGCATTCCGCGCTTGTTGTCCGCTTCATGAGTGGGATGGCCGCCTCTCCGATGTCGAGCCTCGCCTTCCTGTACATGCTGGAGCCGATGCCGCCTGAGAAGAAGTTGAGCGTCGGTCTATCGCTTGCGCTCACCAACATCACGCTCGGCGCTCCCATCGCGCGTATCGTGTCGCCTTACCTCATCGAACTCTGGGGCGGGTGGCATGCGCTGACCGTGCTGGAACTTGCGCTCGCCATCGCGGCGCTGGGTCTGGTGTACAAGCTGCCGCTCGGCTCCATGCCACGGGCAAATGTGATCAGCCGCGGTGACGTGGTCAGCTATCTGCTGATCGCCGTCGGCTTCGGCTGCGTAGCTGTCGTGCTGGTCACAGGCCGGCTCTACTGGTGGTTGGAAGCGCCATGGATCGGGTGGCTTCTGGTTCTCTCCGCCTTCTGTCTGACAACCGCCGCGGTGATCGAGCTGAACCGAAAGTTGCCCCTGGTGGATATTCGCTGGCTTACCAGCCCCGCCATCGTCCACTTCGCCTGTGCGCTGTTTCTGTTCCGTATCGTGCTGGCCGAACAAAGCTCGGGCGTGCCTCAGTTCTTCATCGCGCTGGGCCTGTCCAATACGCAGATGCAGTTGATGTATGTCGTCATTCTTCTGGGATCCCTGCTGGGCGGGCTGACTTCGGCGGCTGTCCTGAAGCCCGGGCGGGAGGAGATGATGCACGTCGTGGCCCTCATCCTGATCGCCACCGGCTCCCTGATGGACAGTCACACGACAAGCCTGACCCGGCCCGAACAGCTGATGTTGAGCCAGGCGTTGATTGGCTATGCCACTGCTCTGTTCCTGCCGCCCGCGATGGCGAGCGGTCTGATGTCCGCGCTGAAGAAGGGGCCGAACTATCTCCTGAGCTTCATCATCGTCTTTCTCATGACCCAGAGTGTCGGTGGTCTGCTTGGCTCCGCCATTTTCGGGACACTGGTAACGATCAGGACGAACCTGCACACGCTCCGCCTGTCGGAGCTGATGTCTCCTTCCGATCCCCTGGTCGCCCAGCGGATCCAGCAGTACGGCAACAGCTACGCCAACGTCATCCCCGACAGCCTGCAACGGCAGGTGGAGGGGACGCGGCTCCTCTCCACCGTCATCAAGCGGGAGGCGACTGTGCTGGCCTACAACGACGTGTTTCTCATCGTGGGGATCATCGCGCTGATCGCACTGGGGCTTCTGCTGGGGCACATGGCGTTGAATGCGTGGCTGAGGCGGCGGGCGGTCGCGACGGCGCCTCCCGGCGGGGCGCTGCCGAACTGACGCCCCTCGCTGACCCTGCTATCCGAGTATCCTACCATGCCACATGAAATCATTCGTTCCCGCGCTACCCATATCGCTCTTGTCACCGGTATCGCTGCCATCGGGCTGGTGCTCTATGCATGGCAGTTGCCGCCCTTCACCACCGCCATAGAAACGACGGAGAATGCCTATACCCGCGCGAAGGTGACGTTTCTTGCGCCGCAGATCGCAGGCCATGTGGCCGAGGTGTTCGTGCATGACTTCGACACCGTGAAGGCGGGCCAGCCGCTTGTGAAGATCGACGACCGCATCTTCCGCCAGAAGGTAGCGCAAGCGGAGGCGGCGCTTGCTTCCTCCCGCGCGAGCCTTGCCTCCAACGCGCAGGACCGCGTCGTGGCAGAAGCGAGCGTCCACGCCGCGGAGGCCACGCTGGAGGGTGCGAAAGCCTCGGTGAAGGTTGCCACTGCGAACTGGGAGCGGATCACTCCGCTGCTGGGCAAGGGGGTCGCCACGCAGGCGGACGGCGATACAACCCGCGCCGCTCTGGATCAGGCTATCGCCAATCAGCATCAAGCTGAGGCCGCCTTAGAGACCGCCAGACAGAAGGTGCAGTCCACCATCGTCGGGCGTCAGGCTCTGGAGGCCGCTGTCACGGGGTCGGAGGCTGCGGTGGAACTGGCCCGTATCGACCTTGATAATACCGAAATTCGCGCACCGCAGGACGGCCGTGTGGGCGAGGTGGGTGCGCGGCCGGGGCAGTATGTGTCGGCGGGAACGCAACTCATGCCGCTGGTGCCGGAGGCGCTTTGGGTCATCGCGAACATGAAGGAGACGCAGCTCGCCGAAATGCGGGTGGGGCAGCCCGCGCGGATCACGGTGGATGCCATGAACCACGCGGAACTGACCGGCCGTGTCACGGGTTTTGCGCCCGCAACCGGCAATGAGTTCAGTCTTCTCAAGACCGATAACGCCACGGGTAACTTCACCAAGGTGGCCCAGCGTCTTCCCGTGAGGATCGAACTCGATCCCGCGCAGCCGCTGGTGCGGAACCTCGTGCCCGGCCTGTCCGTCGTGGTGAGCGTGGATACCAGTGTTACCCCTCATGAGGGCTCCGCCACCGCACCCACGCAGGTATCGGATCTCGGTGCCGAGGCTACGCCCGGCACGGGTATCGGCGGTCCTCGATTCTAGGTGGCGCTAGGAAATGCGTTCCAGGACTGCTCTGAGGCCGGGATCTTTCCCTGAATTATCCGAAAATCGCCTGAGAAGCAGCGATTTCCCGCTCTCGACCGGACCGATTTTCGGGCTTTCAACGGGAGCCCGGGCCAATGCTCCGCCCGTTCAGCGACCTTTCAGGAGCGCGCCTCACCAATCAGCCAGTCGCGAAAGGCCGCGAACACCGGGTTGGCGGCGCTTCTGTCAGGGTAGAGGATGGCGTAGGGGCTTGCTACCCGCAGCCTGCGTTCGGAGGCGAGCAGCAGCCTGCCGCGGCGAAGCTCCTCCTCTGCCACCACCTCGGGCACCAGCGCAACGCCAAGGCCGGCAACTGCCGCGGTGACCAGCATGCCGAAATGCTCGAACCGCGCGCCCCGCAGGATCGGCCGAGCATCCAGCCCGGCATCGCGGAACCAGTCCAGCCAGAGCGTCGGCCGCGTGGATTGCTGAAGAAGCGGCAGGCGGGCGAGGGCCAGGTCCGGCAACGGTCCTGCCACGACGGCGGGACTGGCAACGACGACAAGCTGTTCCTCCATCAGCTCCGCCACATGCGCATCCGGCGGGCGATGCTCTGCCCGCTGGATCGCCGCATCGAACGGATCGTCGGTGAAATCGACCGGCGACAGGCGCGAGGTGATGTCGAAGGTCACATCCGGCCTGAGCACTCGGAACGCCGCTAACCGTGGCACCAGCCACGCCGAGCCAAAGGAGGGCAGCACCGCCAGCCGGATCACGTCGCCATGACCGCCGAACGCCATGACAGTAACGGCGGCCTGATTGAGCTCCGCCAGCAGCCGCTCCGCATCGGGCAGAAACACCCGCCCCGCATCGGCAAGCACGAGTCGCCCCTTCACCCGGTGAAACAGCCGCACGCCCAGCCGATCCTCCAGCGTGTTGAGAGAGCGGCTGACGGCGCTCTGCGTCAGGTTCAGTTCCTCCGCCGCGCGGGTCGTGGCGCCGGTGCGCGCACAGGCGGAGAAGGTGGCAAGCTCCTGGATGGAAGGTAGGTAGGATTGTCGCATGATATGAGAAAAACTCATCGGGATGCCAGAAAACATCGTTAGCATCCTTCACGCGGGAGGAGTAGATCCTGCGGCAAGCAGAGGAGACCCGCCATGAACGACATGCAAAAGCCCAAGCTCAAGGCCAAGGACGCACCGGACCTGACCGCCTTTACCTGGGACGACCCCTTCCGGCTGGAGACGCAGCTGACGGAAGAGGAGCGGATGCTGCGCGATGCGGCCCATGCCTTCGCGCAGGACCGGCTGATGCCGCGCGTCCAGAAAGCCTTCGCCGAGGAGCATACCGACCCTGCCATCTTCCGCGAGATGGGAGAGGCGGGCCTGCTCGGCGTGACGATCCCCGAGGAATACGGCGGGCTTGGTGCGGGGTATGTCTCCTACGGACTGGTCGCGCGTGAGGTGGAGCGCGTGGATTCGGGCTACCGCTCCATGATGTCGGTGCAGTCGTCGCTGGTGATGTATCCGATCTATGCCTACGGGTCGGAGGAACAGCGCAAGAAATACCTGCCGAAGCTTTCCTCCGGCGAGTGGATCGGTTGCTTCGGCTTGACAGAGCCGGACGCGGGTTCCGATCCTGGCGGCATGAAGACGCGGGCGATCAAGACCGAGAGCGGCTATCGCCTGATCGGCTCGAAGATGTGGATCTCCAACTCCCCCATCGCCGATGTGTTCGTCGTCTGGGCGAAGTCGGAGGCCCATGGCGGCAAGATCCGCGGCTTCGTGCTGGAAAAGGGCATGAAGGGCCTGTCGGCTCCGAAAATTCAGGGCAAGCTGTCGCTCCGCGCCTCCATCACCGGCGAGATCGTGATGGATAACGTGGAAGTCGGTGAAGACGCGCTGCTACCGAATGTCGAAGGGCTGAAGGGTCCGTTCGGCTGCCTCAACCGCGCGCGGTACGGCATCTCCTGGGGGGCGCTGGGGGCTGCCGAGTTCTGCTGGCATGCGGCGCGTCAATATGGCCTCGACCGCAAGCAGTTCGGCAAACCACTCGCGCAGACCCAGCTCTTCCAGTTGAAGCTCGCCAACATGATGACGGAAATCGCTCTGGGGCTTCAGGCCTCGCTCCGTGTCGGCCGCCTGATGGACGAGGCACAGGCCGCGCCGGAGATGATCTCCATCATCAAGCGCAACAATTGTGGCAAGGCGTTGGACATCGCGCGGATGGCCCGCGACATGCACGGCGGCAACGGCATCTCCGAGGAGTTCCACGTCATCCGTCACATGGTGAACCTCGAGACGGTGAACACCTATGAGGGCACGCATGACGTGCACGCGCTGATCCTCGGCCGGGCACAGACGGGCCTTCAGGCGTTCTTCTGATGGGGGCGCCGCTCGAAGGACTGAAGGTCGTCGAGCTTGCACGCATTCTGGCCGGCCCATGGGCCGGCCAAGTGCTGGCCGATCTCGGCGCCGAAGTGGTGAAGGTGGAAGCGCCGGAGGGTGACGACACGCGCCGCTGGGGCCCGCCCTTCCTCGACCGGGAGACGCCGGACGGCGGGTCGGAACGGTCCGCCGCCTATTTCCACGCCTGCAACCGGGGCAAGCGCTCCGTGATCGCGGATTTCCGCAATCCTGAGGATCTGGATTTCGTCCGACGCCTGATCGCAGAGGCGGATGTGGTCATCGAGAACTTCAAGGTGGGCGGCCTTGCGAAATACGGGCTGGATTACGCAAGCCTCGCCGCACTCAATCCGCGGCTGATCTACGCCTCCATCACCGGTTTCGGACAGACCGGGCCCTACCGCAATCGCGCGGGCTACGACTTCATGATTCAGGGGATGGCCGGGATCATGGACCTGACCGGCGATCCGGCGGGCGAGCCGCAGAAGATCGGTGTTGCCTTCGCCGATATCTTTACCGGGCTTTATGCAGTGATCGGCATTCAGGCCGCGCTGACGGAGCGGGAGAAGACGGGGCGGGGACAGCACGTGGACCTCGCGCTTTTCGATTGCCTCACCGGGGTGCTGGCCAACCAGGCGATGAACTACTTCGTCTCGGGTGTCGCGCCGCACCGGATGGGCAATGCGCACCCCAACATCACGCCCTATGCGACCTATCCCGTGGCGGATGGCTGGTTCATTCTTGCCGTCGGCAATGATGGGCAATTCCGGCGCTTCTGCGATGTGATCGGGCGTTCCGACTTGGGCGCAGACCCCGCCTATGCGACGAATGCCCTCCGGCTGGAGCGGCGGGCGGAGCTGACGGAGGCGATTTCCGCAGCGACGCGGAAATGGCTGCGGGACGACCTGCTGGCCGCGCTGGAAACCGCGACAGTGCCCGCGGGGCCGATCAACACGCTGGCGGATGTCTTCGCCGATCCGCAGGTCGCGGCGCGTGGCATGAGGATCGAGGCGGAAGGTCTACCCGGCCTTCGGACCCCGATCACCTTTTCGTCCAGTGAACTGGCACTCGACCGGGCGTCACCGCTCCTTGGGGCGGATGATGCGGCAATCCGTACGCGCCTGTCCGAGGGTGCCGAAAGCTGACACCGGGCGCGGGGGACGCCCCCCGCGACCCCCGACGTTACCGTTCCGCAACCTGCCAGCTCTCCCCGGCAGCGGATCGGGGGATCCGGGGGGGCGCTGCCCACCGGACAGGGGGTGCGGGGGAGCGTGCTCCCCCGCTTTCTCCGTCAACTGCCGCGGCGAAGGGCGGCGACACCGGTCCGGGCGAGTTCGATCAGCCCCAGCGGGCGCATCAGGTCGGCAAAGGCATCCACCTTCTCCGGCGTGCCAGTGATCTCGAAGACAAAGCTTTCCAGCGTCGAATCCACCACCTTCGCGCGGAAGATGTCGGCCAGCCGCAGAGCTTCCACCCGCTTCTCCCCGGTGTTCTTCACCTTGATGAGCGCAAGTTCCCGCTCCACCGCGGCACCTTCCACGGTCAGGTCATGCACCTCGTGCACCGGGACGATGCGGCCGAGCTGTGCCTTGATCTGCTCAATGACCTGGGGTGTACCGGTGGTGACGATGGTGATCCGGCTCAGGTGGCCGGTGTGGTCCGTCTCCGCCACGGTCAGGCTGTCGATATTGTACCCCCGCCCGGAAAACAGCCCCACGACCCGCGCGAGAACACCGGATTCGTTATCCACCAGAACCGTCAGCGTGTGCCGCTCGCTCACATCCGCATTGGGGTCGCGAAGATCGTAGGCAGAATGCCCGGAGGAGCCCTGCATGAGATTCAGCGCCATGATCGTTCTCCTCAGACCAGAACCGCGCCCTGGGCGCCGATCGCATTCGCCGGGTCGGCATCGCCGAGCAGCATTTCATTGTGCGGCTTGCCCGACGGGATCATCGGGAAGCAGTTCTCATGCTTCTCGACCATGCAGTCGAAGATCACCGGCCCGTCATACGCGATCATCTCGCGGATCGCATCGTCCAGATCGGCGGGATCGCTGCACAGAATGCCCTTCGCCCCGAAGGCTTCGGCCAGCTTGACGAAATCGGGCAGCGATTCGGACCAGGAGTGCGAATACCGCTCGCCATGCAGAAGCTGCTGCCACTGCCGCACCATGCCCAGCCGCTCGTTGTTCAGGATGAACTGCTTGACCGGCAGGCGGAACTGCATGGCCGTGCCCATCTCCTGCATGTTCATCAGCCACGATGCCTCGCCCGCGACGTTGACGACGAGCGCATCGGGATGGGCCATCTGCACGCCGATGGAGGCAGGGAAACCGTATCCCATAGTGCCCAGCCC
Organism: Haematobacter missouriensis; assembly: GCF_000740775.1. Lineage (GTDB taxonomy): Bacteria > Pseudomonadota > Alphaproteobacteria > Rhodobacterales > Rhodobacteraceae > Haematobacter > Haematobacter missouriensis. The sequence continues at coordinate 21,643 of NZ_JFGS01000011.1, forward strand.
GCCGGAAGTCATCCAGCGGTTCGGCTCGTTGAAATGCAGGAACTGCGCCGCCCACATCTGGTGCTGGCCGACTTCCGTGGTGATGTAGCGGTCCATTCCGCGGGTCAGCGCTTCCAGCCGTTCGAGTGCATACTGCGGTTTGATCGTCGTCTCCGAGCCGCGGTAGGCGAGGCAGTTGACCGACTTCCACTCCGCGATCTGACGCCACCAGCCGGCCAGACCCTCACGGTTCACCTTCGATCCCCGTTCCTTCCAGATGCGGAGAATATCGAACAGCACCGAACCCACATCGCCGACGATGGGCAGGTCCACTCGGACCGTCTTGTTGATGGAGGAAGGGTCGATATCCACATGCGCCTTGATCGAGCCGGGAGAGAAATCGGCCAGCCGCCCCGTGATCCGGTCGTCGAAGCGCGCTCCCAGATTGATCATCAGGTCGCAACCATGCATGGCAAGGTTGGCCTCGTAGAGGCCGTGCATGCCGAGCATGCCGAGCCAGCCCTTGCCGGACGCGGGATAGGCTCCGAGCCCCATCAGGGTCGATGTCACGGGAAAACCGGTCGCATCGGCGAATTCGCGCAGCAGGCGGCTCGCCTCCCGGCCGGAATTGATGACCCCGCCACCGGTATAGAGAATCGGACGCTCCGCCGTTTCGATCATCTCGACCAGACGCAGGATCTGCGTGGCGTCGCCGCGGACCTGCGGCTTGTAGGGGTCGCTGTCCTTGGGTTTCGGTCGGCGATAGGCGCCGGTGGCGAACTGTACATCCTTCGGGATGTCGACCAGCACCGGTCCCGGGCGGCCGGTGGTGGCGACGTGAAAGGCGCGGTGCAACGTTTCCGCCAGCTTGTCCGTATCCTTGACCAGCCAATTATGCTTGGTGCAGGGGCGGGTGATGCCGACGGTATCGGCTTCCTGGAAGCCGTCGGTCCCGATCATGAAGGTCGGCACCTGACCGGACATCACCACGATCGGAATGGAATCGAGCAGCGCATCCGTCAGCCCGGTAACGGCATTGGTGGCGCCAGGGCCGGAAGTGACCAGCACCACGCCCGGCTTGCCGGTGGACCGGGCATAGCCTTCCGCGGCATGCACCGCCGCCTGCTCGTGCCGGACGAGGACATGGCGGATCTGGTTTTGCTGGAATAGTTCGTCATAGATCGGCAGCACCGCGCCGCCCGGGTAGCCGAAGATCACCTCGACCCCTTGATCGCGCAATGCCTGCACGATGATCTTCGCGCCGGTCAGCGCCTCACCGTTCGCGGGGCCTCGGGCGTAGCGTGCGCCCTCCATCTGGCCGGGTTTCTCCGCTGTCATCTTAGCTCCTCCGCCGTTTCGTCTCGGCAAATGAAAAAGCCCCCGGAGTGAAACTCGGGGGGCGCATGGGAAGGAAATATGGCTTCCTTAACGGACCATGCGCCAACTTCCTACGATTACGATAAGACCGCTCATGTCTCGCCCCCTCGGATGGCGTCCTCATCGCATGGGTGGACAGCATCGTCAACCCAAAAGCGCAACGATCTGTCGGTGGGATGTAGTGGTCTTTTCACAAGTTGCGCATCCGCTGTGGGGCTGGCTTTCGTGAGCGGCAAGGCTACCCTGCACTCGGCAACATGACGGAGGCATCGATGGCGCTCGAAGACGCGAAGACCGAAGTGGACACGGCGATCACACGCAAGGATGCGCGGGGCCTTTCCTATGAAAATGCCTTTGGTGGCGCGACCTCCTTCCTGCGACGGCGCTATACGAAGGATCTGGCGGGATACGATCTGGCCGTTACCGGCGTGCCCTTCGATCAGGCCGTTACCCATCGCCCCGGCACGCGCTTCGGTCCGCGCGCGATCCGCGAGGCGTCCACGCTCCAGGCCTTTGACCCGCCCTATGGCTGGGGGTTCGATCCGCTGTCGGATTTCTCCATCGCCGATTATGGCGATCTGGCCTTCGACTACGCCCGTCCGGCGGACTTTCCCGAGACGCTGGCCGCCCATATCCGCGGCATCCACGATCAGGGGGCCGCGGTGATCGCGCTCGGCGGCGATCATTCGATCAGCCACCCGATTCTGCGCGCCCATGCGGAGCGGTTCGGGCCGCTCGCGCTTGTCCATTTCGATGCACATTCCGATACATGGGCCGATGACGATACGGGCCGTGTCGATCACGGCACGATGTTCTACAAGGCGGTGAAGGAGGGGGTGATAGATGTCGCGCATTCAGTGCAGGTCGGCATCCGTACGACAAATACCGATACTCTCGGCCTCCATATCATCGACGCGTTCGATGTGCATGAGACGAGCCCCCGCGCCGTGGCGGAGAAGGTCCGCAGCATCGTGGATGATCGCCCGGTCTATGTCAGCTTCGATATCGACTGCCTCGATCCCGCCTTCGCGCCAGGAACCGGGACGCCGGTCTGGGGCGGCCTGACTTCGGCGCAGGCGGCGATCATCCTGCGGCGGCTTGCGGGCATCAACATGGTTGGCGGCGACGTGGTCGAAGTGTCGCCGCCCTATGACACGGCGGGAATCACGGCGGTGGCCGGAGCGCATGTCGCGACGGAGCTGATCTGCCTCTGGGCCTGGCCTCGCCGCCGCTAGTCAGCCGCGAAGCAGGGCCATGAAGGCCGGCCATGCCTCCGGGTCCGCCACCGTCTTGTCGCGGCAGAAGGCGTTGCAGAAGCCGAAGACGCGTCCTTCAGCCCTCAGGAAATGCGTGACGGGACGACCGGAATACGGGCAGGCCTCGTTCTCTGCGGGACCCTGACTGACCGCCTCCGCAGGGATCGGCGCGGGGCCGGGCCATGGGCGGCGGGGATAGTCGCGGCGATAGACCTCCTGATCGGGGAAATCGACCAGCGACATCGCGCGCCAGCGGCGGAAGGAGGGGTGGGAGAGATGCGCCTGCATATAGGCCAGCGCTTCCGGTCCCACGGGAAGGTTGTAGCTGGCGATACGTGCCGCAATCGGCGCATAGAAGGCATCAGCTGCCGAATAGGCACCGCAGAGCCACGGGCCCTTGCTTTCCGTTTCCGCGCGCGCGTCCGACCAGATGGTTTCGATCCGGGCGAGGTCGGCCAGCACGGCCTCTGGCGGGTTGCTGTCCGTATAGGAGGCCCGTAGGTTCATGGTGGAATGATCGCGGAGGGGCGCGAAACCCGAGTGCATCTCCGCCACCAGCCGCCGCGCCACGGCGCGAGCGGCAGGCCCGGCGGGCCAGATCCCGGCACCCGGCTCCCGTGAGGCCAGTTCCTCGGCAACAGCAATGGTATCTGAGATGACGGTTCCCTCTGCAGTGCGGATCACCGGAACCGTGCGTGCAGGAGGGAAGGCGGCAATGGCGGCGGCGAAATCCGGGCTGTACATCCGAACCGCCTTGACCTTCACCGGAATGCCGAACGCGTCGAACAGCAGCCATCCCCGCAGCGACCAGCTTGAATAGGCCCGATCTCCGATCAACAGATCATACATCGCAATCTCCCTTCCTACCGCTTCAGGTAGCAGGACGGCGATCAATCATGGAAATGGATATTTGTAGGATGATACATCAAGATTTGTGATCGAATCTGCGATTGGCGTACAGACAGCGGCGCTGACCCTCGACAATATCGATGCGGGAGAGGGACAGTGGCGCGACGGGTTGACTGAACGCCTCGGCCGCCGTCTTGCCGTTCGCGCGCTGAAGTTCCGAGAGGATCACTCCGAAATGCGCGACGCAGATGATGTCGCGGCCCGGATAGAGAAGGGCGAGCCTGTCCACCGCATCCGCCGTGCGCCGGCACAGCGTGTTCCAGCTCTCTCCACCGGGGGGTGCGATGTCGCCCGGTTGCTCCCAATAGCGACGGGCGAGCGTACCGTCACGCTCGGACACCTCGTCCGCCGTCAGTTGTTCCCACTCTCCAAAGCCGATTTCCCGCAGGTCGGCTTCATGTGGAAGGCGTGTGCCGGGGATCAGGTCCGCCGTCGCTACAGCCCGGCTAAGATCGGAAGAAAGGACAATGGCGTGCTCCGGCAGCGCGGCAAGCAGACGCTCGATGGTTCCGCTGTCGCTGAGATCAGCGGGCAGGTCCGTCCAGCCGACCATCCCCCTTGCATGGGTGGGCCCGTGGCGTATCCACCACCAGCGGCTCACGGAAGCTCTCCCTTAAGCACAAGGGGGAGGCCTGCCACGACGAGCACTGCCACATCCGCGAGCGCCGCGAGCCTTTGGTTCAGTTGGCCCTGTGCCGCGCGGAATGAGCGGGCGAGAGGGTGCATGGGCACGATGCCCAGCCCGGTTTCATTGGAGACGATCACAACACTCCCACGCGCCGCGACGAGCGCAGCCTCCAGCCGGGAAAACGCCGTGGGAAGGTCAGCCTCTTCCCCCGGCTCCGCCAGCATTTGACCCGAGAGCCAGAGCGTTGCGCAGTCGAGCAGGGCAACCTCGTTCTTGGCCAATGCGGCAAGCGTAGTCTCGGTTCTGCCCTCCACAACGCGCCACTCGGGTCCGCGGCGGCTCCTGTGGCGCTCCACGCGCTCCGCCATCTCCTCATCCTCGATACCGGCGGTTGCGATATAGCAAAGGCGCGCATGTGGTCCAGCCAGCCGCTTGACCAGTTCCTCTGCGAAAACCGACTTCCCTGAATCCGCGCCTCCCAAAATCAGAAAAAGTTTTTTTTGCATATGTCGTGAACTTTTTCCGGCCTGAGAAGTTTTTAGCCTGCGTAGCACGGAAACGCCGTAAGGCAAGAGCCCTGAGGGGCCACCCGGAAGGACAGGTGAACCATGCTGGAAATCAGAGAGAGCGGCCTTATGCGCCGCGCGATGACCGCAGAGATGCTTGACGCCGACACCGAACGCTCGCTCGCCGAAGCTTGGCGGGATCGCGGCGATGAGGCGGCGCTGCATCGCCTCGTTACAGCTTATCTGCGGCTGGCAATCTCGATGGCAATGAAATTCCGTCGTTATGGCGTCCCGATGGGCGATCTTTTGCAGGAATCCATCGTCGGTCTCATGAAGGCAGCCGAGAAGTTCGACCCTGATCGCGGCGTGCGCTTTTCCACCTACGCAGTGTGGTGGATCAAGGCCTCCATTCAGGATCACGTGATGCGGAACTGGTCGCTGGTCCGGACCGGATCCACGACGGTGCAGAAGTCGCTTTTCTTCAACCTCCACCGGGTCCGCGCCCGTCTGGAGCGGGAAGCCCGGCAGCGGGGTGAGGACCTTGCGGGGGACGAGCTTCTGCAGGCCGTGGCCGATGGGCTTGGCGTTTCCCTGCGCGATGTGACGGAGATGGAGCGTCGCATGTCCGGGCAGGATCAGTCGCTGAATGCGGTTCAGGGTGCGGAAGAAGGCCGGGAGTGGATCGACGCGCTGGAGGATGACACTCCGCGCGCGGAGGAGGTTTACGAAAACCGCCACGATACGCTGCGCCTGCGCAACTGGCTGATGACCGCCATGGGCGATCTTTCGGAGCGGGAACGGTATATCGTGCGGGAGCGGCGACTGCGCCCCCAGCCCCGTACGCTCGACAGCCTCGGCACGGAACTCGGGCTTTCCAAGGAGCGTGTGCGGCAGATCGAAACGGCTGCCTTCGCCCGGCTTCGCAAGAGCCTTGAAACCCGCAACCGGGAGGTGCACCACTTCTTCTCATGAAGTGGCTTGCTCCCGTAGTTCTTGCCCCCGTATTTTTCGCCGCCGCGGCTCCGGTCGCGGCGGACGCTGTTTCGCCCGCGCGGCTGGATGACCTGCCCTCGGCAGATGTTGTGTTGCTGGGAGAGGTGCATGACAATCCTCGCCATCACGAAAATCAGGCGCGTGCCGTTGCCGCGTTGAAGCCGAAGGCGCTTGTCTTTGAGATGCTGACCCCGGCGCAAGCTGATCGCATCTCGCCGGAGGCACGTCGGTCTTCGGACGCATTGGCGCTTACCACGGGGTGGGACACAAGCGGCTGGCCGGACATTTCGCTCTACTGGCCCATTTTTGCGGCTGCTCCGGCGGCGGCCATCCTTGGTGCGGGGGTGGCACGGGATGACATGGTGGGCCTGAAGGAAAAAGGCCCTGCAGCCCTGTTCGGGCCGGAGGCAAACCGGTTCGCTCTTGATCGGCCGCTCCCCGCAGAGGTGCAGCAGGCGGCGGAGGAGGATCAACGGCTGGCACATTGCGACCTGTTGCCGGATCACCTGCTTCCCATGATGGTTGATGCCCAACGGCTGAGGGATGCCGCGCTGGCGCGTGCGACACTGCGTGCGCTGGAGGACCATGGCCCGCCCGTGGTGGTGATCGCGGGATCGGGGCATGTGCGGGAAGGGGCTGTGCCGGCGATGCTGAGGACTGCGGTCCCTGATCTGCGCGTGATCTCCGTCGGTCAGGTGGAGGAGGGCGCGGCGGCGCAGCAACCCTTCGACCTGTGGATCGTCACGCCGCCGGAACCGCGCGACGATCCCTGTGCCGCGCTCCGCAAACCGTGATCGCGGCTTGCTCCTGCCGCATCGAACGGGGATAGATGAAACAGGACGGTGGAGGCGGGACGTGCTGGACGGCAAACATATCCTGATGATCATCGGTGGCGGCGTTGCCGCGACCAAGGCGCTCGACCTCATCCGGCGGTTGCGGGACCGGGGGGCGGAGGTGACGCCGGTCCTCACACCCGCTGCGGAGCATTTCGTGACGCCGCTCTCCGCCTCCGCTCTTGCCGCACGGAAGTGCTACCGAGATCTCTTTGACCTCACGGATGAGGCGGAGATGGGGCATATCCAGCTTTCCCGTGCCGCCGATCTGGTCGTTGTCTGTCCCGCGACCGCGGATCTGCTGGCCAAGATGGCAGCCGGGCTCGCCAATGATCTGGCCTCCACGCTGCTGCTCGCGACGGACAAGCAGGTGCTTGTCGTTCCCGCGATGAACGTGCGGATGTGGGAGCACCCCGCGACGCGCCGGAATGTGGAGCAGCTCCGCGCGGATGGCATCCTGTTCGCGGGCCCGGTGGACGGGCCCATGGCCTGCGGCGAGTACGGTCCCGGCAGGATGGTAGAAGTCCCGCAGATCGTGGCGACCGTCGCTTCGGTGTTCGACAGCGGGCCGCTCTCGGGCCGGCATGTACTTGTCACCTCTGGGCCAACCCACGAACCTATCGACCCGGTGCGCTATATAGCTAACCGATCCTCCGGCGCGCAGGGGACGGCGATTGCCGCCGCGCTCCGCGATATGGGGGCGCGGGTGACGTTCGTGACCGGTCCGGCCAGCGTGCCGCCGCCCTCCGGCGTCGCTGTCATCCGTGTGGAGACCGCGGAGGAGATGCTGGCCGCGGTTCAGGGTGCCCTGCCTGCCGATGCTGCGGTCTTTGCCGCTGCCGTGGCGGATTGGCAGGTGGCCAACCGGGGCGAGGCGAAGATCAAGAAGCAGGCGGATGGTAGTCTTCCTGCGCTCTCCTTCCGGGAGAACCCGGATATTCTGGCGACCGTGGGCCGCATGGGCGTGGGCCGTCCCCGGCTGGTGGTGGGTTTCGCGGCGGAGACGAACGACGTGATCGCCCATGCGACGGCGAAGCTTGCCCGGAAGGGGGCCGACTGGATCGTGGCCAATGATGTCAGTCCGGCGACCGGAATCATGGGCGGAACGGAGAATGCCGTGACCCTCATCAGTGCCGATGGGCAGGAACCCTGGCCGCGCCTTCCCAAGGAGGAGGTCGCGGCCCGTCTCGCCCGGCGGATCGCCGAAGCGCTCAAGTGACAGGAAGGATGAAGATGACCCCCGTGCTGCGTATTCTGTGGGAGGATTGGGCCGACCGCTCCATCCTGCTGCCCTCCTATGAGACCGCCGGGGCGGCAGGCGCTGATGTCCGCGCCAACCTGCAGCCGGAGGACAGGGAGACCGGGTTCATCATCGACCCCATGCGGCGGGTCATCATGCCGACCGGGTTTCGCGTGGAGATCCCCGAGGGGTTCGAGATGCAGATCCGTCCGCGCTCGGGGCTTGCCCTGAAGCACGGGATCACCCTTCCGAATACGCCGGGCACGATCGATTCCGATTATCGTGGCCCGCTTGGCGTGTTGTTGGTCAATCTTGGGCACGATCCCTACACGGTGCGTCACGGCGACCGGATCGCCCAGCTTGTCATCGCGCCGGTCGTTCAGGCCCGGTTCGAGCCTGCCGAGACACTCTCCGCCACCGCGCGGGGGGAGGGAGGCTTCGGCTCCACCGGTCGCGGTTGAGCGGTGCTGGTCGTTCTTCTCCTCGCGGCGGCGATCTGGGGTCTTGCCGCGGCCTTCGGTATCCGGCGGGAGATACATTGGCTGGCCATCGGCCTGCTCTACGTTGCGGTTCTGGCGTTGCTGGTTGTGCTGCCGGAGGGGGCGACGCTCCGGGGCTGGCTTGGATGGTCCGTCGGCGCGTGGCTCGTGCTGGGCGGGGCGGGTCTGGCGGTCTGGAGTTACGTGCGTTTGCTGGGCCGACTACGCATGCGGGCGCGATCCGCCGGAGTGCCGGGGGCTGAGATGCCCGCACCAAGGACGGGCGGGAGTTCCCCCCGGGGCGTGGCTGCCCTGAGTGAAGCGGATGTGGAGCGTTATTCCCGACACCTCATCCTGCGGGAGATTGGCGGCCAAGGCCAGAGGCGCTTGCGGAATGCGCATGTGCTCGTGGTGGGGGCGGGCGGTATAGGTTCTCCTGCGCTTCTTTATCTGGCGGGGGCGGGGGTCGGGCGGATCACGCTGGTGGACGACGACCGGGTGGACCTCTCCAATCTTCAGCGGCAGGTGATTCACCGAACGGAAGATATCGGCATGTCCAAGGTCGCCTCCGCCACCCGGGCACTCCATGCGCTCAATCCGGGCGTCGCGGTGACGCCGGTTGAGCGGCGTCTGGACGACACTCTTGCCGCGGAGCTGATCCCGGGCGTGGACCTCGTGCTCGACGGCAGTGACGGATTTGCCACGCGGGCGCTGGTGAACCGTGCGGCGGTGGCAGCGGGGGTGCCGCTCCTCTCAGCCTCGGTGGGTCAGTGGGAGGGTCAGATCTCGCTTTTCGATCCTGCGCGGGGGGCACCCTGTCTGGCCTGCCTCTTTCCGGTGGAACCAGCAGCCGGCCTTGCCCCCACCTGTGCGGAGGGCGGTGTCGCGGGGCCGCTTCCGGGCGTTCTGGGCACGATGATGGCGCTGGAGACGCTGAAGGAACTGACGGGCGCGGGCATCGGGCTCCGTGGGCGGCTTCTGCTGTACGACGGGCTGTACGGCGAGACGCGGATGATCGCCGTCCATCGCCGGCAGGATTGTCCGGTCTGCGGCGGCCTCTGAACGTTTCCGCGGTGGCCGGACGTCGCGTTTCAGCGCCCCGGCGTTGCCATTCCCGCGTTTCCGTTCGCCGGGGGTGGAAAGCCTCTCCCAGCCGGCTTAGCTTCCCCTTGTAAAGGAGAGCCCAGATGACCAATCCTCTGCTTGAACCCTGGACCGCGCCCTTTGGCCTGCCGCCCTTCGACCGTATCTCGGATGATGACTTCGCCGCGGCCTTCGATGCCGCTCTGGCAGAGGCACGGGCCAATATCTCGGCCATCGCCGCCGATCCCGCAGCGCCCGCCTTTGACAATACGATCGAGGCACTGGAACTGGCCGAGCAGCGGCTCGACCGGGTGGCTGGGGTGTTCTACAATCTCGCTGGCTCCGACGCCAATCCCGCACGAGAGGCACTGCAGCGCGACCTCGCGCCGAAGATGGCCAAGTTCTCCTCCGAAGTCCTGATGAACCGCACGCTCTACGACAGGGTGCGCACCGTCTGGGAACAGCGCGAGCAGCTCACTCTCACGCCGGAGCAGCTGCGTGTTCTGGACCTTTACCATCAGATGTTCGTCCGTGCGGGCGCCGAGCTGGAAGGCGCGCCCGCCGACCGTTTCCGCGCCATCAAGGAGCGTCTGGCCTCTCTGGGCACCGACTTCGGTCAGAAGGTTCTGGCGGAGGAGCGCGACTGGTCCATGGATCTGGCGGAGGGCGATCTGGAGGGCCTGCCGGAGTTTCTGGTCGAAGGGCTGGCCGCCGCTGCCGCCGAGCGGGGCCGAGAGGGCTGGACCCTCACGCTCAACCGCTCGCTCATCGTGCCATTCCTCGAACTCTCCCCCCGTAGGGAACTCCGTCAGCGCGCCTACGAGGCCTGGACCGCGCGCGGCTCGAACGGCAATGCCAACGACACGCGCGCGCTTGTCGCCGAAACCCTGAAGCTTCGTCATGAGCGTGCGGAACTGCTGGGTTATCCTTCTTACGCCGCCTACAAGCTGGAACCCGAGATGGCGCATACGCCGGAGCGGGTGCAGGAATTGCTTTCCCGCGTGTGGACGCCCGCGCGCGCCAAGGCGGAAGCAGATGCCGAGGCCCTGACTCAACTGCTGCATGAAGACGGGGTGAACGGCCGGCTCGAACCCTGGGACTGGCGGTTCTACGCGGCCCGCCGGCGCAAGGCGGAGCACGATCTGGATGAGGCCGCGCTGAAGCCCTACCTGCAACTCGATCGGATGGTCGAGGCGGCGTTCGAGACGGCGGGGCGGCTTTTCGGCCTGAAGTTCGAGCCGCTCGACGTGCCGCTCTACCACCCCGACGCCCGCGCGTGGGATGTGACGCGCGACGGGAGGCATATGGCGGTGTTCATCGGCGACTATTTCGCCCGGCCCTCCAAACGCTCGGGCGCATGGTGTTCCGCCTTCCGCAGTCAGCGCAAGCTGGGAGGCGAGGTGCGGCCCATCGTCGTCAATGTCTGCAACTTCGCCAAGCCCGCCAAGGGGCAGCCCGCGCTGCTGTCCTATGATGACGCGCGCACGCTGTTCCACGAATTCGGCCATGCATTGCACCAGATGCTGTCTGATGTGACTTATGGCTTCGTCTCCGGTACGTCGGTCGCGCGGGATTTCGTAGAGCTACCGAGTCAGCTCTACGAACACTGGCTTGAGGTTCCGGAGGTGCTGGAGCGCCACGCCCGCCACTACCGCACAGGCGAGCCGATGCCCCGCGAGATGTTGGAACGTCTGCTGGCCGCGCAGAACTTCGATCAGGGCTTCGCAACCGTGGAGTATCTCGCCTCTGCGTTGGTCGATCTGGCATTTCACGAGGGTCCGCCCCCCGCCGATCCGATGGCGAAACAGGCCCAGGTTCTGGCGGAGATCGGCATGCCCCATGCGATCCGCATGCGCCACGCCACACCGCATTTCGGCCATGTCTTTGCTGGGGAAGGTTATGCTTCGGGCTACTACAGCTACATGTGGTCCGAAGTGATGGATGCTGATGCGTTCGATGCCTTCCGAGAGGCAGGCGATCCCTTCGACCCGGAAATCGCGCGACGGCTGGAGCAGAACATCCTGTCTGCCGGGGGAAGCCGTGATCCGGCAGAGGAATACACGGCCTTCCGGGGCAGGATGCCCGGCGTGGAGGCATTGCTCCGTGGACGAGGGCTGGACGACGCGGCCTAGCGGTCGCTGGGCCGCCGACGGGTCGGTTGATCGACGATATCGCCGACCATGCGGAGGAGCAGACGCGTCTCCTCCGCCACGGCGGCCTCGAAGGAGAATGCTTCCTGCGGAATAACGCCGGGGTCCTCCGCGCCGTCCTGAACGGTCTCACCGCGCGTCAGGCGATGGCGCAGATCGTCGAGCCTGTCGCGCGGCAGGTTGGCCATCAGATCGCGGAGCACCTTGCGGTGCGCAACAATCATGGCTTCGAGCCGTTCGGGGGTGAGGGACATGGCGCGCCTCCTGATCAAGTTGTGGAACAACGCGCTCTTCGTCGCGGCTGTTCCGCTCAGTCCGCGACGTCTTTGTGGATGATGACATCCGTCTGCGGATAGGCTTCGAGAATGCGTCGTTTGAGCGCCGCGCTGATCGCATGCGCATCCCGGAGCGGCTGATCGCCGTCCAGCTCGATGTGCAGGTTCACGAAGACGCGGCTGCCGCTCGTCCGGGTTTTCAGGTCATGGAAACCTTGCACGCCGGGCCAGTCGCGCGTGATCGCGGCGATGCCTTCGATCAGCACCGGGTCCGCGCGGCGGTCCATCAGGGCGTTCCACGCGTCCCGCCCGATCCTGATGGCCCCGAACGCCATGACCGCGGCGGCCGCAATTGCCACGATGCTGTCCACCTGACCAAGCCCATATCGGGCGGAGACCCACAACGACACGATGGCGCCTATGTTGGGGATGAGGTCGCCGACGTAATGCACCGAATCCGCTGCGACGACCTTGCTCCCCGTCCGCCGCACGACGCGCCGCTGCCAGGCCACGAGGCCGATGGTGAGCACTATGGAAACGACCATCACGACGATGCCGCCTTCCTGCCCAGACAGATCTTGCGACTTCGGTCCGAACAACCGCGCGAAGCCGTTCCATGCGATGACGGCGGCGGACATCAGGATGAAGGTAGACTGGCCGAGTGCGGTCAGATCCTCGACCGACGTGTGGCCGAAGGCGTGATCCTCGTCCGGCGGGCGCGCGGCATACAGGATCGCAGCCAGTCCCCCCAGCGAAACCAGCAGGTCGAGCGAACTGTCCGCGAGGCTCGCTGCGATGGAGAGCGATCGCGTCTCCACCACCGCCCAAAGCTTCAGCGCAACGAGGATGAGCGCCACAGAGACGGAAGCCAGCCCCGCTGAAAGATTTTCGCGCGTTGGGGGTCTGTCCATGTGGCACTCCAGAATAGGAGCACCTTTATAGGGTCAAGTCCCGCGGAGTTCCAGCAGTCGGGGGAGCGTCAGTCACGGGTTTCCTGCGGATCGACACCCCAGATCGTCGTCTTGGGAACCCAGCCGTCGGAGCCGGAGGCGGTGATCTCGCACCAGTCGGGCAGGCACTTGCCAAGCCGCGCGATGACGCCTGCCTGAGCCTCGGCGACGACACGACCGTCTTCTTGCGGGCGGGCACGAAGCGGGACCATATCGGTCTCCACGAGGACGGTGCGCACACCCGACAACAGCGCGAAATGGATCCAGCCCCCAACCCCGTCCCGATCCTCGACCCGCCGCCAGTTGCCGTGTTCCGCCACAACCCGGAGCGGCATGTCCCGCCGGGTGAACACCCAGTCGATCCGATGCGTGAGCGAGGGTCCGCGCCGCACGTTTCCCTCCGATGTCTTGAGTGACACGAAACGTGGGACAGGCAGATTGGTGACGACGCCACGTTCCTCCTCCTGAGCACGGACCATGCCCGCCAGAAGGATCGCGATGACTGCGGCGATGACGCAGAAGACGACCTGTTTCATAGTATGTGCTGCCCGCTGGTCTCGTTGGACCCGAATCACGCCTTGTGGCGTCTGCTCAACGGCAGGATTTCATCTGGCCGCTGCGAAGGCCAGCAGGATTTGACGATGCGCATACCGGGAAGGGGCTAGGCCTGTTCAGCGATGCGTGGGGATCATGCGTGGCGGTGTCCATGGGAAAGGGGCGCCCTCCGGCGCCCCTTCATATCTGAGTCTATGCCCGGATCAGTTGCGGCTCTTGTCCACCATCTTGCCCTTGGAGATCCAGGGCATCATGGCGCGGAGCTTCTCACCGACCTGCTCGATCTGGTGCGCGTCGTTGATGCGGCGGGTCGCCTTGAAGTAAGGCTGGCCGACGGCATTCTCCTGCATGAAGTTGCGCACGAACTTGCCGTTCTGGATGTCGGTCAGCACTTCTTTCATGCGGGCCTTGGTTTCCTCGTACGGAAGCACGCGCGGGCCGGAGACGTATTCCCCGTATTCCGCGGTGTTGGAGATCGAGTAGTTCATGTTGGCGATGCCGCCTTCGTAGATCAGGTCCACGATCAGCTTCACCTCATGGAGGCATTCGAAATAGGCCATCTCCGGTTCGTAACCTGCTTCGACCAGCGTCTCGAAGCCCATGCGGATCAGCTCGACCAAACCGCCGCAGAGCACGGCCTGCTCGCCGAAGAGGTCGGTCTCGCATTCTTCCTTGAAGGTCGTCTCAATGATACCCGAGCGGCCGCCGCCGATGGCGGAGCAATAGGACAGGCCGATCTCCAGCGCCTTGCCGGACGCATCGTTCGCCACGGCGACAAGGCAGGGCACGCCGCCGCCCTTCACGAACTCACCGCGCACGGTATGCCCGGGCCCCTTCGGCGCCATCATGATGACATCGATGCCCGGCTTCGGCTCGATCAGGCCGAAGTGGATGTTCAGGCCGTGAGCGAAGGCGATGGCGGAGCCTTCCTTCAGGTTGTCATGAACGTATTTCTTGTAGGTCTCGGCCTGAAGCTCGTCGGGCATGGTGAACATCACGAGGTCGGCCCAGGCCGCTGCTTCCGCGATCTCCATGACCTTAAGACCTTCGGCTTCGGCCTTCTTGGCGGAAGCCGAACCGGGACGCAACGCGACGACGACGTTCTTTGCGCCGGAATCCCGCAGGTTCAGCGCATGCGCATGGCCCTGGCTGCCATAACCGAGAATGGCGACTTTCTTGTCCTTGATGAGATTGATGTCGCAATCACGATCGTAATAGACGCGCATCGGGGCGCCTCCTTCTGCTGATTTATGGGGCGGATCATAAACGTCATCAGAGTATGGCGAATGCAAACACGCGAAACATTCGAAAATAATCGATATTTCAATTCTTCATATTAGGAATTACTGTCATATTCATGCTCAACGACACCGACAGGCGCATTCTCCGCCACTACCTTGCCGATCCCGACGCGCCCGCGCTTCGGCTGGCGGAGCGGGCGGGCGTCACGGCCGCCACTTTTTCCCGCCGGCTGGAGCGGATGCGGGAGGAGGGAGTCGTGCAGGGGGAGCAGGCGATCATCGACTGGCGTGCGCTCGGCTGGGAGGTGGAGGTGAGCCTGCGGTTCACGCTCGACAAGACCGATCCCCGCGCGTTCGACCAGTTCCTCGCCGCCGCGCGGGAGGTGCCGGAGGTCGTCGCGATCCAGACCTTCCTGGGCCGCGTCGATGTGCGGCTGTCGGTCATCGCCCGCGACATGGCGCATTATCAGGAGATTTATCGCAACCGTATCCTGACGCTGCCGCATATCGCGGATATCGAGGCGCTGATGCTTGTCTCCGTCATCAAGGATGCGGAAACTCTGCCGCTGTGATCGAGCTCGACGATATGGACCGGCGCCTGCTGCGCGTTCTGGCGGAAGATGCCCGGCTGTCTGCGGGAGAGGCGGGGCGAAGGCTGGGCCTGAGCCAGCCCGCAGCCTGGCGGCGGCTGAAGCGGTTGACGGAGGCGGGTGCGATCCGGGGGCGTCGGGTGCTGCTCGACCATCAGGCACTTGGCTTCGGGGTTACCGTGTTCCTGGGCATCAAGCTCGCCACGCGCGGGCGAGTCAGCCTCGACGATTTCGAGCGTGCCGTGACAGCTATCCCAGAAGTGCTGACAGTGCAGCATGTGCTGGGCGTCTTCGATTATCGCCTGCGCGTCGTTGCCCGTGACATCGTGGATTTCGAGCGCATTTTGCGCCGGCGGATCATGACATTGCCCGGAGTGGGGCAGGTGGAGGCGAATGTCATGCTCTCGGAGGAGCATCGTCCGGGCCCGCTGGGATAACCCCCTCGGTCGGGTCGCTGGCACGGAAGGCCAGCATGGCGGACCGGACGCGCAGAAGGTAGATCAGCATCGGTTCCCATCCCGGATCGACGGAACGCTGGAGCTGAGGCAAAATGTCCGTTTTCAGCCCGTTTGCAAGGTCGGAAAGCATGTCGGCGACGCCGGGGGCGGCGCCTTCCTTTCGTAGAAGGTCTACACCTGCCTCCGCCATGAGGAGAGAGGATGCGTAGAGCCGTATCGATTGGGACTCGTAGATCTCCGTCACATGGCTCACCCGTTCGGCGGACAATCGGCCGCGGAGCGACCACCGGGCCTCCTGCCGGGCGGCGGCGGTGCTTTCTCCCAGCGCGACCACCGGGGCATGGGTTTGGGAAATGACTTTCAGCGCGGCCTCCGCACCGAGTACGTCGCCCTTGCCGATGGCATCGCCCAGTTGCCGCAAACCGGCCGCTAGCTGTGCCGTCATCGCGGCGGCGGATCGCTGGACAAGGGTGACCGGGTCGCGCGTGAACAGCACCTGACTGAACAGAAGGCCCACGCCGGTGCCGGTCGCCACGTCGATCAGGCGCGAGAGACCGGCGGTCTGCGGCCCCATGGCCAGAACCAAAAGCGCTGAGACGCCAGCCTGAATCGGCACAACGGCGGGCTGGCCGTAACTTGTGGCGATCATCATCGCGACAAAGCTGACGACGGCCAGGCGGAGAACCGGATAGGTGTCCGGAACCAGCAGCAGGCCCAGTTCCCCCACCACCGTCCCCGTGACCACGCCCGACATCAGGCCGATGGCTTGCCGCGCGTGGCTGGGCAGAGCGGGCGACAAGCAGACGATCGCGCTTACCGCCGCAAAGACCGGCCGGTCGTGACCGAAGACCCCATGTGCGATGACCCACGCCAGCGTTGCGCCCGCCGCGCTTTCCAGCGCGTCAAGCCATGTGCCATGCCAGCGGTCAAGAACGCGCGCCGCGATACCGCGCATTGCCACCCTGTCAGACGCGGACGAGCGGCGTGTCCACCAGATGCTCCGCGAGGAACCAGCATTGAAGCTCGTTCGTCCGTATCACGTTGGACACGAGCACGTCGTTGGAGCCATCGTCGCCCTGTTCCTGAACCTTCTCCGCGGCGTCGTGGGCGTCGATCAGGATCATCTCATGTGCTTCGAGCAGGCGGGAAAGCATGGCGGGCACTTCCTCCGCGCCATTGGGAGCCCGGGGAATACGGGTGATCTCCGCCACATGTCGGGGGTCGCCGACGGCGATGCCGCCCAGCGTCTGGATCCGCTCCGCGACCATGTCGATAAGTTCGAGCTGCTCGCCCGCATGCTTGTCCAGCAGGAGGTGGAGCTGGTAGAAGGTCGCGCCCCGCATGAGCCAGTGAGATTTCTTGTAGAAGGCGTGGAGGATTTGCGTGTCGGCCAGCACCTGGTTCAGCCGCTCGCAGGAGTAGAGCCGTGCATTGTGCGACAGGCCCAGCGGGAATTGCCGTGCTGTGCCGAACTCCTGAATGATCCGGCCTTCCTGATGGAGCCACGGCTGGCTCGACATGTCTTCGATGGTTTTGCGTTGCTTCGCCATTCTGGCCTCCAGCCCAATAGGTGCGGATGCCGAGACGCTTCGCGCACCGACGCGCCCCGGCGGAGGAGGATGTAGGGCAGACGACGCTTCCGGCCAGTGGCCGGAGGCGGTTTCCGTCAGTCCACGCCGCGATAGGGCTGAACGTATTGCAGCGCCATGTCCCAGGGGAAGAAGATCCAGGTGTCCTGGCTGACTTCGGTGATGTAGCTGTCCACCATCGCGCGCCCTTTGGGCTTTGCATAGACGGTGGCGAAATGCGCTTTTGGGTAAAGCCGGCGCACGAGCTCCAGCGTCTTGCCGCTGTCCACCAGATCGTCGATGACGAGAATGCCCGTGCCGTCGCCCATCAGTTCTGCCTGCGGAGCTTTGATGACGTGGGCATCCCCTTGCGACTGGTCGCTGTAGGATTTGACGGAGACGGTGTCGATCACCCGTACGTTCAGTTCGCGCGCGATGATCATGGCAGGCGCCATGCCGCCGCGGGTGATCGCGACGATGGCGCGCCAGCCGCCCGCCTCCGACTCCGGCCCCTTGCCGTCGAGCCGCCATGCCAGCGCGCGCGCGTCGCGGTGCAACTGATCCCAGCTGACGTGAAATCCCTTTTCATGCGGCAGACGGTCGTTCATGGCGGTTCCCAATCAGGTGGCGGCGATCTTGATACCGAGGGCGACAAGGAAGGCGCCGAAGGTGCGATCGATTACAGGTTTCAGCCCGGCATAACCGCGTTGGACGCGGTCCATCGAGAAGATGCGGGCGACAAAGGCATTCCACAGCGCCTCGTTCAGGAAAACGGCGATGAGCACGAGAGCCAGTGAAAGAGCGGAGGCCCCGCGGGGGATCGTGCTGACAAAGACCGCCCCGAAGAACACGGCGGGTTTCGGATTGGCAAGCTGGGTCGCGATGCCCAGCCACACCGCGGACAGCGGCGAGCGGGATGCGTCGCCTTCCGTTGCGATTGCCGGAGTAATCGTCATGTCGGCCGGATCGCTCGCGTGACGCCACATCTTGATGGCGAGCCAGATGAGATAGGCCGCGCCGCCGATCTTCAGCGCCCAGAGCAGGCTCGGCGCCAGCCGAAACAGCACCGCCAACCCGAAGAGCGCCGCCGTCGCCCAGAACACCGCGCCCAGCCCCAGCCCGACCGCGAGCCACGCGCCGCGCCGCGCGCCCTCCGTCAGCCCGACCCGCGCGGCCATCAGCACCGCCGGACCGGGAGAGATCGCGGCCAGCAGATGGACGAACCAGACCGCGAGAAACGCGGCGAGCGTCATGTCAGCTCTCCTTGCGACCGGCAGTCGCGTCGATATCCGGCGCGTCCACCGCTTTCATGCCGACGGCATGATAGCCTGCATCCACGTGCAGCGTCTCGCCCGTTGTGCCGGTTCCGAGGTCGGAAAGAAGATAGAGTGCCGCCTTGCCCACCTCCTCCTGCGTGACGTTGCGCCGGAGAGGGGAGTTCAACTCGTTCCATTTCAGGATATAGCGGAAATCACCGATGCCGGAGGCGGCCAGCGTCTTGATCGGGCCGGCGGAAATCGCATTCACGCGGATTGCATCTTTGCCCAGATCCTCGGCCATGTAGAGCACGGAAGCCTCCAGCGCGGCCTTCGCGATGCCCATGACGTTGTAATGCGGCATGACTTTTTCCGCGCCGTAGTAGGTCAGCGTCAGGCAGCTCCCGCCCTCCGTCATCAGCGCGGAGGCGCGCTTGACCGCGGAGGTGAAGGAGAACACGGAGATGTCCATCGTCATGCGGAAATTCTCGGCGCTCGTATCCACGTAGCGGCCGCGCAGTTCGTTCTTGTCCGAAAAGCTGATGGCATGAACGAGGAAGTCGATCTTGCCCCACACCTTTTCAAGCCGGGCAAAGAGCGCATCCATGGAGGATTCGTCCGCCACGTCGCATTCGATGATCTCGGTCACGCCGATCTGCTGGGCCAGCGGCTGCACCCGCTTCAGAAGCTGTTCGCCCTGATAGGAAAGCGCGATCTCCGCCCCCTGATCGGCGAGCGCCTTGGCAATGCCCCAAGCGATGGATTTGTCATTGGCCAGGCCCATGATCAACCCGCGTTTGCCCGCCATAAGACCCGTCATCGCCCAATACTCCCTGCTTTGCTTCGATACCGGAGGTTAGCGGGCACCGGGCCCGATATCCCCGGACCTTTAGGCGATTGCCTTTTGGTCATCAAGGGTGACAGGATGCGCGGCCCGACGATCCCCCGCGTTCGGCGGGATCGGGAAGCGCCGCGTGAAGCTTCGATGAAGGGCAAGGATTCAATCGGATATGACAGACAGAAACGGTATCTTCGCGGGCGAAGACCCCTTTGCCATTGCCCGACGGTGGCTGGCGGAGGCCGAGGCGACAGAGCCGAATGACCCTAATGCCATCGCGCTCGCTACCGTGGACGCGGAAGGGCTCCCGGATGTCCGCATGGTTCTGCTGAAGGAAATCGGTGAGGATCGCTTCACCTTCTATACCAACTACGGCTCCGCCAAGGCGCAGGAGATCGAGGCGACCGGCAAGGCCGCCTTTGTCCTGCATTGGAAAAGCCTGCGCCGGCAGGTGCGCGTAAGGGGCCGTGTCGTCCGCAATGACGGTGCGGCAGCGGACGCCTACTTCGCCTCCCGCTCCCTTCAGTCCCGGCTCGGCGCATGGGCGTCGCAACAGTCGCAGCCGCTGGAGAGCAGGGGCAAGCTGATGGCCGAAGTCGCGAAAATCACCACACGGCTGGGACCGCGCCCGCCGCGCCCTGAGTTCTGGGGTGGTTACGACATATTCCCCTCCCAGATGGAATTCTGGGCCGATGGAGCCTTTCGCCTGCACGATCGCTACCGCTGGAGTCGTGCCGAGATGGAGGGCGACTGGGAAATACAGCGGTTGTATCCGTGAAACGCCCGACATGCGGGCCGCGAGAGCACCGAAATACAGGATTTAATGGTCATTGTGTCAGTGTACACGATAATTCTCTTGAACTTGCGAGAGAATACCGTCCAACTTGCGCAAAAAACAGAAGACCTTGGGACGACTTCTGACATGACCGAAACGGACAAAGACACCCGCCTCGTTCGCGGCTGGGTCAAGTGGTTCGATCCCGACAAGGGATTCGGCTTCGTCGTGTCTGATGAAGGCGGGCCGGATATCCTGCTGCACGCCAATGTTCTGCGAAATTTCGGCCAGTCCTCTGTAGCGGATGGGGCCGGCATCCAGATACTCTGCCATGCCACTCCCCGGGGAATGCAGGCCGCGCAGGTGATGGAGGTGTCGCCTCCGCCCCCGGTGCCGCTGCCGGTTCTGGAGGATCTGGCCTCTGCGTCGATGGAGGAATTGCTGGGCAATCCATTGGAACCTGCGCGGGTCAAGTGGTTCGACAAGGCAAAGGGATTCGGCTTTGCAAATGTCTTCGGTCGCACCGAGGATGTGTTCGTCCACATAGAGGTGCTGCGCCATTCCGGTCTGTCCGATCTTCAGGCAGGGGAAGCGGTCTGCCTTGGGGTGGTCGAAGGTCGGCGCGGGCGCATGGCGGTCCGCATCGCCTCGTGGGAGGCTGCGGTGCACCAGAAGGTCGTAATGTTGTGAGATCGTTTCTGTTCGCGCTCGCGCTGAGCGCAGCCGCTGGGTCCGCCGGGGCGGAGGCGGTCTGTCGCCCCGACGCAGTGGAAATTCGCGGCCCGCGGGGAGAGACTCGTTTTTCCGTTGAACTCGCGGACACGCCCGACAGTCGCGCCTACGGGTTGATGAACCGCACGAGCCTGCCGAAGTCGAACGGGATGCTCTTCATTTATGAATACCCACAACATGTCTCCTTCTGGATGCGCAATACGCTGATCCCGCTGGATATGATCTTTCTTGATGCGCGGGGAGTCATCACCAGAATCCACGAAAATGCCCGCCCACATGACGAAACGGCCATTGATGGCGGTTCCGGTGTGCTGGCGGTGCTGGAGATCAACGGGGGACTTGCCCGTCGGCTCGGCCTTGTTCAAGGCGGTGTGATGCGTCATCCCGCCTTCGGGGCGGACGGCGCGTGGCCCTGCGGAAGCTGAACCCGCTTTTTCCCAAAACGCCTCTTTCCAAATTTCGCGCGCCTCTGTAGGAACCATTCGAACGGGGCGTGGCGCAGTCTGGTAGCGCGCTGGTTTTGGGTACCAGAGGCCGGAGGTTCGAATCCTCTCGCCCCGACCACAGGCGGCTTTATGTGCTGCCGGGGAACTCATTTCGACACTTTCTGCCCAGAACTGGAATCGGTTTTGCAGGTTGATTTCCGCAACGCCGCGGGCGTCAATCAGGCTCGCGCCTGAAGCGGGCCGAAAGATTGGTACCGTCCCGGACAGCTTACCCACCACAAGCAATGTCAGTTTGAGCGGTCACTCCACATGGCGACTGCAAGGCGGAGGGTGCGGCCGATGACGGGCTTCCCATCGATCATGAAAGGCGGCTGGTTCTCTTAAGGGCGATTGAAACGTAAAAGGGCGCGCCTCAGCCTGCCGCTGGCACGTGACAACTCTTCCTGTGGGCTCGCGGTATCGCTGGCGGCGGACGGCCCGATTTCTGCGCGCGGGTAATGCCCTGAATTCAGGACAAGACATGCGCGGCACACGGACGGCGTACCTTGCCACAGGGACACTTTGTCACGGATCAGCTCACAACCATCTGATATGCGGGCGTGATCTCCGCTTGTCTTTGTTCCGGGCTCAGTGATAATCGCGCATGAACGGGCTGACCTGCCACCCCTCTTAGCGGTCGGGAGAATGGCGGTTCGCAGCCCCTCTCACGCGCGGATCGAGCGAATGAACCTGATCGCCTTTCTCTCCGTGCTCGCGGGTCTCTTCGTCATCATCGCGCTGGGGGAACCGCTGGCTGCGCGCCTGCGCATTTCCTATACCGTGGTTCTGGCGATGCTGGGCATCGCCATCGGCGCTGGGGCGAGCTTTCTGCTTTCCACCGACATCACGGACGCGCTCAACCCGCTCGCCCTTTCAGTGTTGAGCCTGCCGATCACTTCCGAGGCGTTTCTCTACATCTTCCTGCCGACACTCATCTTTCAGGTATCGCTGACACTCGACCTGCGGCGGATGGTGGAGGATTGGGTGCCGATCACGGTCATGGCGATCGTCGCGGTGGTCGTCGCCACATTCGTGATCGGCCTGTCGCTGGACCCGTTCACCTCGCAACCACTGGTCGTCTGTCTGCTGATTGGCGCCATCGTGGCCACGACCGATCCCTCTGCGGTGGTGGGCATCTTCCGCGACATCGGCGCGCCGGCCCGTCTTTCGCGGCTCGCGGAGGGCGAGAGCCTGATGAATGATGCCGCCGCGATCGCGCTGTTCAGCGTGTTCATCACGCAGATCCTGCCTTGGGCGCCGCAGGTCACCGTGGGCCATCAGGTGGCCCATTTCGTCGTGCTTCTGGTCGCGGGGGCGCTGACGGGCTATGCGCTGGCGGTGATTGCCGTCGTCGCGATGGAGCATCTGCGGTCCACCCCGATGGCGATGATCTCCGTCTCGCTCGCGCTGCCCTATCTGACCTACATCCTCGCCGAACATGCCCTGCACGTCTCCGGTGTGATCGCGGTCGCGGCCGCCGGGATGACGGTGAACCTTCTTGGCCCTTCGCGGATGCCGCCGGGGCAGTGGCGGTACCTCACCGATACGTGGGAACTGCTCTCCCACTGGTCCGGCTCGCTCATCTTCATTCTGGCCGCGATCTTCGTGCCGCGGCTTCTGCATGATGTGAGCTGGCACGACGGGCTGCTGCTCCTGGTACTGATCGTGGCGGCGACGGTCGCACGGGCGCTGGTGCTGTTCGGGCTGCTCCCGCTGATGACGCGGCTGCATCTGTCACCCCCCGTCGCCCCGGCCTATCGCACGGTGATGCTCTGGGGCGGGCTGCGCGGGGCGGTCACCCTTGCACTGGCGCTCGCAGTGACGGAGCACGAGCTTGTCGCGGCGGAGGCCAAGCATACCGTTGCCGTGCTTGCCACCGGGTTCGTGCTGTTCACCCTTCTCGTTCAGGGGACGACGCTTCGCTGGCTGATCGGCCGTCTGGGGCTGGACCGTCTGACGCCGATAGACGAGGCGCTCCGCGATCAGGTTGTGGCAGTCGCGTTGCAGACGGTGCGGGAGGAGGTCGCCGACCTGACCCAGCGGCAGCACCTGACACGGGAGATCGTCCGCTCGGAGGCCAAAAGCTTCGGCGCGCGGATCGACGGCGCGGTCAAGACGGCGGAGGCCGCCGATGAGATCCTCGACCGTGACCGGCTGACGCTGAGCCTCGTCACGCTCGCCAGCCGCGAGAAGGAGATCATTCTTGAGGCATTTCGCGACAGGGAGGTGTCGTCAGCTCTTGTGGAGCGGCTTCTGCTGGACGCGGACCGGCTGATCGAAGCGACCCGCGCCGGGGGCAGGGGTGCCTACCGCACGCAGGCGCGCGCCAATCTCGCCCCCGGCCGGGCCTATCTTCTGGCCTTTAGGCTCCACCGGCAGTTCGGTATCTCGTTTCCTCTGGAGCGGTTGATGGGGAGCCGGTTCGAGGTTCTGCTGAGCACCCGCATGTTCCTGCGCGATCTGCATGATTTCGTGAACACCAAGATCCTGCGCATCCATGGCCAGCGCGTGACCGACATCCTCCACGAGGTCCTTTCGCGGCGCGAGGAGGATCTTGAGCGGGACATCGAAGGGTTGCGGCTGCAGTATCCCGGCTTTTCGGAGGAGTTCGAACGCCGATTCATCCGGCGCGCCGCCCTGCGGTTCGAGGAGAGCGAATACGAAACCGCCTATGCCGACGGGCTGATCGGGGCGGAGCTTTACGGCTCGCTCACACGGGGTCTTGCCGACCGGCGGGAGGCCAATCAGGTTCGCCCCAAGCTGGACCTGCTGCTTCAGCGACAGGAATTCGTCAGCCAGATCCCGATGTTTCAGGGGCTGGAGCCGCAGACGCGCGCGCGGCTCGCACGCGCACTGGTCAACATCTATGTCGAGCCGGGGGAAGTCATCGTTCATCGCGGCGATCCGGCGAATGCGGTCTATTTCATCGCGTCGGGCGCCGTGGAGCTTGATGGGGCCGCACCGCAGAAGATCCGGCTGGGCAGAGGGGACATGTTCGGAGAGCTGGCGATTTTCGCCCGCCGCCCGCGCCGGACGGCGCAGGTTCAGGCGATCACCCATTGCGCGCTGATGATGCTCAGCGAGCAGCACTTCCTCCATCTCGTCAGGGGTGAGCCCAGCCTTCGGGCGAAGGTCGTGGCGCAGGCGTCGGCGCAGGGAATGGACGCCGAGAAGGTGGAAGCGATGCTCGATCGGCGCGGCTGATTCTCGCCCTTTCCCTGCCGGTTCTCCGTTCCGCCTGTGGATAACTCTGTGGGGAAGGCGGAGACGACTCGGCCGCAATCCGCCAGAAGCCGGTCAAGGTCATAAACCCGTGGAAAACCTGCGAAATCCGTTGACCGGCCAACGCCGCTTGGGCAGTTTGTAGGCAACAAGAAGCGGACCACTACATCTTGTGGTGGTCATGGAAGGCTCAACTAGCCCCGATCCGCGATGAGACTGCCCGCGGCTTACCGCATGGGCAGATGGCGGAGCCATATCTGCGGCGCGGGACGCGGGGGATAACCGGTCGGCGACGGAGACGCAAGCATGAGGATCGAGAGGCAGTTCACGGTCGAGGGGCGCGACGTCTATGATCGCATTGCCTTTCGCGTGACCCGGTCCGAGCAGCGAAATCCGTCGGGGGAAGTGGTGTTCCGCTGCCGCAAGCTCGAGGTGCCGGAGGGTTGGAGCCAGGTGGCTGCGGATATCCTCGCGCAGCACTTTCTCCGCCGGAGCGGCGTGCCCGCGCGGTTGCGCCGTGTGCCGGAAGAGGGTGTGCCGGAGTTCCTGTGGCGCTCGGTCGCCGATGAGGCGGCTCTGTCCCACCTGACCGAAGCCCGCCGTTTCACGTCAGAAACCTCCGCACGGCAGATGTTCGACCGCCTCGCCGGAGCATGGGCTTACTGGGGGTGGAAGGCGGGATATTTCACGGCCGAGGCAGACGCGCGGGCCTATCACGACGAGATGCGGCACATGCTTGCCCTGCAGATGGCGGCGCCCGACGCCGCCCAGTGCAGCCAGACGGGCCTGCACTGGGCCTATGGCATCGACGAGGCGGGTCGCGACGGCATCGCGGTGGACCTTGCCACGGGTGAGTTGCGCAGGACGGATTCCCTCGAACGGCCCGAGGCCGGGGGGGTGGCCATCCTCTCCATGCCCGAGCCGGAGGATGCGCCTGACATGTGGTCGCGTGAGGCAGGCCTTGTCCGCGCAGGTGTTCGCTACGGGGTGAACGTGGCGACGCCGCCCGCCGGTCCGGCGGGAATGATGGCGCAGCTTGATGCCGGTGACCGGCTCGCCGGGCTGGCGCAGGGGAAGGGGAGCGTCCGCCGCCCGGCGCGGCTCGCATTATGCGACGCGGATCATCCCGAGGCTTCCGAGTTCATCGAATGGAAATCGGCGGAGGCGCACAAGCTCGCCAGTCTGACGGCGGGATCCCATCTGATCTCCGCGTTGGTAAGCGATATCCGCCTCGCTTTCCGCCGGGGGGGGCCGGACATCACCGGCAATCCCGCTTTGCAGGCGGCCATACGGGCTGCGAAACGCGGGATGGTGCCTGACGATGTGATTCAGCGCACGCTTGCCGAGGCGGTTGAAGGCCGCGCGCCGCGCATTGCCACGTTGGAGGCTGACTGGGACGGCAAGGCCGCAGCAACTGTCTCCGGCGCGCGAACCGCGACGGCCATCCGGCTGTCGGACACCTTCATGCGCGCAGCGACGAAGCCCGCCACCCGCGCCGGCCGGGAGCGGCGGCTGCAGGATCGCCTCGCCCGGGCTGTCTGGGCCACGTCCGAACCTGGGGCGCTGTTCGGGGATACGATCAACGGCTGGAACACTTGCGCCCAGGAGGGCGGGATCGACGGCGCCTCCCTCGATGGTGACTTCATGTTCCTTTCCGACACTGCCGCGATGCCTGCAACGTTAAATCTCCGCGGTTTTCTGGGGCAGGATGGGTTCAGGACTGCAGCCTTTTCCCACGCGGCGCGGCTCTGGGTGCTGACGCTTGATCTGTCGCTCTGCATGATGCGGCGGGGCGATGTGCTGCTCGCGGCCCGATCACAGGAGTACCGGCCGCTGGCGCTCGGGCATGCCAACGCGGCGGGCCTTCTGATGGCAATGGGCCTCGGCTACGCTACCGCTGAGGGCCGTGCCATGGTCGCTGCCATTACGGCGTTGATGACCGGAACTGCCTATGCCGCCTCTGCCGAACTTGCTGGGGAGAAAGGTGCCTTCCCGGCCTGGTCGCGGAACGCCCGTTCGATGCTCCGCGTGGTGAAGAACCATCGTCGCGCGGCAGAGGGAGAAGGCGCTTTTGAAGGGCTGGGTATTCTGCCGTACCCTCTGGATGCAGACTGCTGCCCCCAGCCGGACATTGTCGCACGTGCGCGCCTCTGCTGGGACGATGCGGTTGCCGCCGGTGCGGGGCATGGGTTCCGCCATGCACAGGTGACGGCGCTCCGGCGTGATCCCGTCACGGATTGCTTGCTGGACTGCGATACGAGCGGCATCGCTCCGGCAAGCGCGCTGATCCGCTGGGAGCCCTCCCCAGAGGGCCAGCCGCACCGCGCTCTCGCCGCGGCGGTTGATGAAGGACTCGCTGCGCTCGGCCATCCCCGGGTGGAGATCGCCGCGATCACCGCACATGTCATCGGTCACGGCAGTCTGGAAAATGCGCCGGGGATCAACCACACGAGCCTTCTCGGACAGGGTCTGGGTGCCGGAGAACTGGCACGGGTGGAAGCGGCGCTCGGTTCCGCTACGCATATCCGCTTCGCGCTGACGCCTTGGACGCTGGGGCTCGGCTTCTGTCGGGAAGTACTGGGGCTGCCGGCGGCGCAACTGGCGGACCCGGCTTTTGATTTGCTGGCCCACCTCGGCTTTTCTCCCGCCCAGATCGCTGCAGCGAATACCTATGTCTTCGGCACGGGGACGTTGCACGGCGCGCCCTTCCTGAAGGCGGCGGATCTCCACGTGTTCCATTGTCTGGATTCAACTGGTGAAGGCGGGGTGGATGCAGCGTGCCAAATCCACATGATAGCCGCGGCACAGCCCTTTGTTTCCGGCGGTATCGGCGGTGTTCTCCGTCTGCCCGCTACGGCTGCTGCCTCCGACTGCCTCGACCTCCAGACGCTGGCTTGGTCGCTGGGCCTGAAGGGGATCACCCTATCGCGCGACAGGTCGCAACAGGATCCCGCGCTCGCCGCCGTTCTGGAGGAAGCCGAGGAGTCGCTTGCGCTCCCGGACCCCGCCGCAGCCACGCAATCCCTGCTTGGTCGTAACTTTCGCACTACGTGACCCGAAGTCGCGCACACCGGCCGCTTTGAAGGGGGTGGCGGAAGAGGTGCCCGCCAGTATCGCGCTTCATACTGTTGCAGGGCTTCTCAAAGTCCCCGCTGTGTAACGATTATCTCCTCTTCTCTTGCCGCGGTGCGTTGCATCCGGTTGTCATCCGCGCCATTGGGGATGGCGGGTAGCATGACGGGTGGCAATGCCAAGGGTTGCGAAGGAGATGTCGGCGCTTGAGGTGAAGCGGCTCGCTCACCCAGGCGAGGGCGGGAATGCGCTGTTCGCGGTTGGCGGTGTTGCCGGTCTCATGTTGCAGATCACACCGAGCGGTGGACGTTCGTGGCTTCTTCGGACGGTCGTCGGAACCCGCCGCCGTGAGATAGGGCTGGGGGCGTTTCCGGAGGTTTCGCTCGCACAGGCCTGGGATCGGGCTCGTGAGGCAAGGGCAAAATCCGTCAAGGCGTCGATCCGGTCGAGGAAAGAAAGGCGGCCAAGGCCACGCTCGCTGCCGCCCAGCATCGGGGGCTCACCTTTGCCGAGGCAACTGATCGCTATCTGAGAGCGAAGCTGGAGGCCTTCCGAAATCCCAAACATCGCGATCAGTGGCGCAATACGCTGACCACCTATGCGCTTCCTCACATAGGGGAGATGCTCGTTCAGGACATAGCCGTCCAGGACGTCTTGCGGGTCCTGAACCAACCAGTCGATGGGAGGGAGGCAAGCTTCTGGTCCGAGAAGACCGAAACCGCTTCCCGCTTGCGCGGAAGAATCGAGTCGGTTCTGGCATGGGCCACGGTGGCGGGACACCGAAACGGCGACAATCCAGCCCGTTGGGCCGGCAACCTGAAGGAACTCCTGCCAGCGGCATCGAAGGTTGCCAAGCAGGACAATCAGCCAGCCCTTCAGATCGACGAGGCTCCCCGATGGATGGCGGCGCTCAGAGGGCGTGAAGGCATGGGGAGTCGGGCACTGGAGTTCGCAGCCCTCACGGCGGCACGATCGCAGGAAGTGCGGGGGGCCACATGGGAAGAAATCGACCTGAAGGCGGGACTTTGGACCGTTCTGCCCACGCGAATGAAGATGGCGCGGGAACATCGCGTGCCGCTGTCGTTGACAGCAATTGCGCTGCTTGAAGCGCTGCCGCGCTTTGCGGACAACCCGCTCGTATTCCCCGCGCCGCGTGGCGGGCAGCTGTCAGATATGACGCTGTCGGCGACGATGAAACGCTTGCACGAGGCGGACATCTCGTCCGGCGGCAAGGGCTTTCTCGACCGGGTCAGCAAGCGTCCGGCTGTTCCGCACGGCCTGCGCAGCGTGTTTCGGGACTGGGTGGCAGAGCGGACAAGCTACCCCGGCGACATGGCCGAGGTTGCGCTGGCCCACCGCGTCGGCAATGCCGTCGAGGCCGCATACCGGCGCGGCGACATGGTCGAAAAGCGGCGGGCGATGATGTCGACATGGGCAGAATACCTAGCTGGCGCGGTGCCAAAGGACGCAAAGATAATCAACCTGAAATGAGCATGAACATGGACACTGAACTCTGGCGCTTCGCGAGCGATCTTTCCGTCGTGGACGCGGCCATTCTTCTTGGCGGTGGCGATCCGGGGGAGAAGGACTGGGAGGACAACGGCACGCTCTACGGCGAACGCTATCAGGTGCAACGTACGAAAGGTCACCCAGGCTTTACCGCCATGTTCTCCACGCTGGCGAATGCTGTGCGAGAGGGTAGCCTTCCTGCCGCCCACGCCCATCGGGCGGAGCCCGGCGGATGGGTGGGTTCAAGTCTGCACGGCGACATCTGGATCATAAGCCGATCTGATATTGAACTGCTCCGCAGTCGGCTTGACGCCGATCCGTTCGATCAGACGCCCTTTGGTGGGGCATACAGTATACGGGTGCAAACCGAACCTGACTGGACCAAGAC
Source organism: Haematobacter missouriensis (assembly GCF_000740775.1). Classification (GTDB taxonomy): domain Bacteria; phylum Pseudomonadota; class Alphaproteobacteria; order Rhodobacterales; family Rhodobacteraceae; genus Haematobacter; species Haematobacter missouriensis. The sequence goes on from NZ_JFGS01000011.1 coordinate 50,990, forward strand.
GATGCTTGCCGTGCGAGACCTCAAGACCTGGCTCTCAAAGCGCGGGCTCACCAAGAACTTTTTCTTCCCGCCCGAACCAGCAGCAGCGACAGACGCCTTTTCCGATCCTTCCCACCCGCGCTTCTGCCCTGAACTCGACTTTGCGATGCGAGCTTGGCGCGCGATGGCAGACGAGGAGATTCGGACGGGAACACCCAAACAGGCTGTCGAGCGCTGGATGAAGCAACACAAGGAAGAATGGCGCGGGCGCGACGCGCTGGAGGTCGGAAGCACTCAGTGGAAACGCATCGCGACGATGGTGAATTGGCAACCCGAAGGCGGAGCCGGAAAAACTGGCGGCTAACCGCACGCGGCCGGGCAAAAACTGACGCGGGTTAATATATTGATATTAAAAAACGTTTTTCTATCCGTTCCGGAAGCGCGTCCTTTCTGAAGGATTTACCGTCCTGAAAGGGCGCGCAGTTATCTGGAACCTCGAGTCCACTCAGCTGATGCTCAAGGCCGCCCTTTGCGGCACCTCTCTCCGTACAACGACAACCTGCTACGGAGGGCAACATGCGCATCCCCGAACTCTTCCTCACCGACGCGCAGCTTGCGCAGCGCTACAACGTCAATCGTTCGACGATCTGGCGGTGGATCAAGTCCGCCCCGAATTTCCCTCAGCCGGTGAAGCTCTCGCCGAACTGCACCCGGTTCCGTCAGTCCGAGATCGACGTCTGGGAAGCCGGTCGCACCTCGGCGGCCTGATCCATCTTCGGCAGAGGGAGGGGGGCAGCACCCCGCCCAAAGCCCGTCACTGAGAAAATCCAAAATGAGTGCTATCGAACTCACCGGTGTCCTCGGAGGGCACTGGAAGGGCCAGTATGGCCTTGCCTTCTGCCCTGCGCACCACAACACTAACACCCCGGCCCTGAGCATTTCCCAGGGGGCGGACGGTCGTCTCTTGTTCTATTGCCACGCGGGCTGCCCGTTCTCCGCTATCTGCGATGCGCTCCGGGATCGCGGCCTGCTCGCGGGCACCCGGCGTGGACCGCAGATGGACGGCGGCGAACTGACCCGTCTGCAGGCGGAGGCGCTCCGCAAGGCCGACAAGCGCGCGCAGCAGGCGCGGGCGACCTGGGACGAGGCCCGCCCGATCGAGAGCACGGTCGCGGAGTTCTACCTGCGCAACCGGGCGATCACCTGCGCGCTGCCGGACACCCTGCGCTTCCATCTGGCCTGCTGGCACCCCAGCGGTCAGCGCCTCCCGGCCATGGTGGCCCTCGTACAGGGCGCGGAGCGCTTTGCCGTGCATCGGACCTTCCTGCGCGCCGATGGCACCGGCAAGGCGGAGAAGGCGCCGGCCAAGGCGATGCTCGGAACAGTCGCGGGCGGGGCTGTCCGCCTCACCACGGGCAATGGCACGCTCGTCGTGGCCGAGGGAATCGAAACCGCCCTGAGCCTCGCCAGCGGCCTCCTCCGGGCGCCTGCGACCATCTGGTCGACCCTCTCCACCTCCGGCATGAGCGGGCTGCGCCTGCCCGCTAAGCCGGGCCGACTGACCATCGCCACCGACGGGGATGGTCCCGGCCAAGCGGCGGGCAATGCGCTCGCCGAACGGGCGGTCGCCCTGGGCTGGACCGTCAGCCTGCTTCCCGCGCCGCACGGGCGCGACTGGAACGACATTCTCAAGAACAAGGAAGTCGCGGCATGAATGCGCCCGAACACACCTCCACCTTCGCGCCGGAAGCCGTGCCGTACGTGGCGGAAGGTCCCCAACCGCTCGTCCGGGACATCCCGCGCGGCAACCCCTATCCGGTGGAGGCATTGGGGCCGCTCCGTGCGACGGTGGAAGCGGTCCAGGACATCACACAAGCACCCGCTGCGATTGCAGCGCAATCGACCCTTGCGGTCGCCTCACTGGTTCTCCAGCCTCACGCCAACGTCGCCCTTCTGGCTGGAAGCACCTCGCCACTTTCCCTCTTCCTGTTGACCATCGCGGACAGCGGCGAGCGCAAATCCTCCGCCGACCGTCTGGTCATGCTCGGGGTCCGTGCCTTTGAAGCGGCGCTGGACAAGGCCTACCGGGAGGAGAGCGTTGCACAGGCCGTCGCCCGCGATATCTGGAGCACCACGCGCAAGCGGCTGCTGACGGAGGCAAGCGGCTCCAAAAAGGATAAGGCGGCAGCAGCCAACGCTGACCTGCGGGCGCTTGGTCCGGAACCAAGCGCGCCGCTGGTTCCCATGATCACGAGCCAGGACCCGACGCTGGAAGGACTGCTGAAGCTCTACCAGATCGGTCGTCCCTCGATTGGCCTTTTCAGTGATGAGGGGGGGTGGGTTCATTGGCGGCCACGCCATGAACTCCGATAACCGACTGAAGACCATGGCGGGTCTGTCGCAGCTCTGGAACGCCGACCCGGTGAACCGTGTTCGCTCCGGCGATGGGGTGAGCAGCTATCCGGGGCGTCGCCTCGCTATGCATCTCATGGCCCAGGCCATTGCGGTCCGTCCGCTGCTCGCGGACCCGCAGGCATCCGGGCAGGGCTTTCTGGCACGTTTCTTGATCACGGAGCCGCCCAGCGCCATCGGGACGTGCCTCCGTCGCGGACACGCCCCTGCCAGCGACGCAGTGCTGAAGGACTTCTCGGCACGCGTGATGTCGCTGCTCAATGCCCCGCTGCCGACCGGTGATCATCCTCAGGAACTCATGCCGCGTCGCCTGCTGCTCTCGCCGGCCGCGGAGGAACTGCTCTGGCGCTTCCATGAGACCATCGAAAAGGAGCAGGGGCCCGGAGGGGCGCTGGAGCATATCCGATCCTTCGCCAGCAAGGTGGCGGAGCAGGAAGCACGCCTTGCTGGTATCCTGACGCTCTGGGCCGATTTCGATGCGGTTGACGTGAAGGTTGAAGCCATGGGCTGCGGCATCACGCTGGCCCAGTTCTATCTGACGGAGGCGAAGCGGCTGGTCGAGGCGGGTCTGGTTTCGGCAAAGACCGCGCAAGCCGAAATGCTGCGGAAATGGCTGCTCGAAAGCTACCCGAAAGACTGGGTCACCCCGAGCGATATCCTGAAGCTTGGCCCCAATGCGATGCGCGAACGGGCCAAGCTCAACGAGCCGCTGGCCATGCTGGTCAAAGCGGGCTGGCTGGTTCGTCTGAACGATGGTGTGGTCATTGCGGGCAAGCCGCGCAAGGAGGCCTACAAGATCGTGCGGGGATCGAATGTTCTTTGATGTCCAGCAAGCGCTGTCCGAAATCCTTCGCGGGGTTTCGGACACTGCTATTCCCGCTATTCCCGCTATTCGACCCACGCCGGATAGCAGGAATAGCGGGAATAGCAGCCCCCTCCCGACGGGGAATGTTTCCTGCGCCCCGCCTGAGACCCTTCCGAACGTGTATTCCAAACACGGATACTCCCTGTCGGGCGACCCGCTGAGCTGGACCGGACGCAGCGTCAGCAGCGAGGAGTGGCAGAGCCTTTCGGACTGGGACCTTGATGGTCCCGACGGGCGGTACTTCTGTGGCAAGTGCCGTCAATGGGTCGCGCCTGATGAAGCCTGCTATGGCGAACGGCTCTGCGACCGGATGGACGAGGCGTAGCTGCCTGAACTGACCTGCGAACCGGGGTGCGCACCGCTTGAGGGCCTGCGCACCCCGAACTTTTTGTCCCAACTAGCGATCTTTCGGGCCTCAGCCCCCCGCATTCGCACCCCCGCGGGAAGGACCCATTGCCATTGGCGCGGGTGACGGGCCGGTGCTCGGATCGACATTGGCGGAAGGCTTTGGCCCAACGGCTACGTTGCAAAGGGCGGAAAGCGGTCTGACGGCAGTGCGGCATGGCAGAGGCAGCAACCTGGTAAAGCGGTCATTCGTACGCGGCACAGCGATCCGCCTGCGCCCCGACCCGTGTCGGGCGGGAAGCCCACATACGTCGATGCGGCGTAGCGCCAGCAGCAAGCTTGTCGGAGCAGTCGTTCGGGCAGACCGCAGCTAGATCGCGGTCAGATTGGACGTGAGGGTGGAGAGCTGAACGATCGCATTGCGGGACGGCGCGGCGGCGATGCCGGTAATGCAGTCAGCCAAGCAGGTTGTCGCTTAAGTGGGATTCGGTGTGAGTATAGTAGCTACCAGAGTTTTGAAAGGTTTACAGATCTGGTAGGCACGGTTAGCCTTATGATAACGGCACCTTGACGTCTATGGTGTTGAAAAATCAACCGGTGATAGTCAGATGAAAATACTTACTATATTTAACAATAAGGGTGGCGTTGGGAAAACTACCCTTACCTACCACCTATCTAATGCATTTGCGGAAATGGGGCAGAAGGTCCTATTGGTGGACTTGGACCCTCAATGCAATTTGACCATAACGGCCCTCAAAATGGAGCAAATACACGACATTTGGGCCCCCGAAGATCCTTACATGGATGATTTTGGGGCTGCGTCTGCCAATATCGATGAAATGGTTAAATCTCCCAGATCTATTCACTTCCTCTTGAAGCCAACGGAGGATGGGAAAGATGATATCGAGGATCTGCCGCCGCCCATTCATTTAGCCGATAATTTAGACATTATTCCCGGAAGGCTAACACTTCATCGCTTTGAGGCTAAAGTCAGCGAGCGGTGGAATAGTGTCTACAGTGGTGATCCGCTTGCAATACGTACGATAACCAACATTAGAAAGTATGCGCATCAATACGCAGAGGTGTACGGCTACGACGTTGTCGTGTTTGATACCTCGCCAAGCTTAGGTGCATTGAACAAGAACATACTAACGCTAGCGGATGCGTTTCTGATCCCCTGCACGCCGGACCTGTTTTCAGTCTATGGAATCAGGAATATCGGGCAGTCACTGGATGAGTGGTCCAAGCAATTCGATACTGTTTTTAATGTTATATCTACAACAAAGAGAGAGCAGTTCCCGGATCACTTTGTGAAGCTCATAGGTTTTACGATTTACAACGCCAAGAAATACGATGGCCCAAATAACGATTTGCAGTTGGCCAAAGCACATCAGCATTATGCCTCCCAGATACCGGACACAATTCGCAACTTTATTTCGCAGGATGTTTCGTTGCCGTTTAGTGACATTTTAGATGAGTCCATCGGTGGAAACTCTGTCATTCATACTCATAATACCTTTCCAAGTATGGCTCAGAGATACCATGTGCCCATGTGGAAAATTCCAGACATAGACGTTGAGGAGGAAGATAAAAACACCGTGCGGGGTAACTCGACAAAGTTCCGCGCGACGCGGCGAGCCTACCATAATTTTGCCGCAGAGGTTCTCCAGCGCCTTGATGAGGTTTGAGCTATGATCGAAGGCGCCAATGAGACTATTGAATCTTGCTTGTCAGCTTTTCGAGCGAAAAAACATGCGATAGATGCATTTCGTGCCAGTGTGGAGCTTCTATTCACGAATAATCCCGAGCTTCAACATAAAGGGCGGCAGATTGTACACTCAACAAAATCACGCATTAAGGATGAAAATCACTTATCCGAGAAACTGTATCGGAAGATTAGTGCGGGCAGACAAATAGCTGAGGATAATTTCTTTTCAGAAATTACTGATCTGGCTGGTGTGCGCGTCTTGCTTCTGTATCAAGAAGACTTTGCAATTATTAACCGTATCATAAGAAATAAGATCGAAGCTGATGGGGATTGGTTCCTTGCTGAGCTGCCCATGGCCTATACATGGGATCCAGAGAGCACCGCGTTCTTTAAGAACCACGGCGTTGACCCCAAAATTAAAGAGAGTTCATACACCAGCGTTCACTACCTCGTTCGCCCGCACGAAAAGATTCCAATTCATTGTGAGATTCAGGTTCGCACGTTATTTGAAGAGATCTGGGGTGAGGTAGACCACCATCTGAATTACCCTGCCAAATGCGAAAACCCCGCACTAACAGAGCAAATAAAGGTATTGTCAAAAATTGTCGGCGCAGGAAGTAGACTCCTTGATTCCATTTACAGGGTGGACGAGGCCGACAGGAAGTAATCGCGGGTGGATTCAGCGTTTATTTCGCGTTCGCATTTGAATACCTTGAAAACTGCTCTATTTATACGTTTCGCCGCATCAAATGTGACTGACAGCTTCGTCCCGTTTGGAAATCTTCAGGGCGGTGGTTCCGCTACGGTGCCAAACAAGTGTCGGCTTCGGGCGCTGCGGCTGCGCAGCAGGGGCCGAAGCCGACCGTCAGATAAGGGCCGATTGATTGCTATGGAGCAATACGACCGGCAGCTTCCGGGATTGCGGCAAAGCAGCATCGGTTGGGTCTGACCTTCCACAATAGGCCGACCGGCGCGGAACGCGCCGGTCGGAATAGTTTTCTAAAGGTCGATCCCTTCAGAGAGCGTCAAAGCATCCTCGATGTCGACACCGAGATAGCGCACCGTGCTGTCCATCTTCGTATGGCCAAGCAGCAGCTGGACCGCCCGTAGGTTTCCGGTCTTCTTGTAGATCTGCGCCACCTTGGTTCGCCGCATCGAATGCGTACCGTAGGCGCTAGGTTCCAGGCCGACCGACCCAACCCATCCCCGGACGATCCGGGCATACTGTCGCGTCGACAGATGCGGACTGCCATGGATTCGGCTGGGCCAAAGGAACTCCAGGCCGATCATTTCGGGGTCGTGGATCCAGCGCTCGAGAGACAGCCGCGTCGTTTCGGTGATTTCGAACCGGACCGGCTTCGCGGTCTTGCTCTGGATCATCGACGCTCGTTCCTTGACACGCCCAGCAGCGAATACATCCCGGACCCTGAGGCTTACGAGATCGCAACCACGCAACTTGCTGTCCACGGCCATGTTGAACAGCGCTAGGTCACGCAAATTACCTGCCATCTCGAGGCGAACGCGTATGGACCAGACATGCCGGGGTAGAAGCGGGCGTTTCTGGCCAACAATGCGTCCCTTGTTCCAAGGCGCACGGACGGGACGAAGGATAGGAAGAAAATCAACGGGCATGGGACTACCTCCAGTCCACCGGCCCCACCCTTCTTCGGTCATGCCGACCGCGAGATTGTATCACGTTTTGGGCCAAGAAGGGCATCGTCGGCCTGAGTGCGCACGGATGCAGGTGCGACCGTCTGCTCGCGACAATGGCCGACGAGGTCCGTCATGCCAATGCGGATCGCACCTACTGTAGCGCGTGTTGGCGCAAAGAGCCCAAAAAGCTCCGTTGGCTCTGGCTTGTAAAATCGCCGGGTGACCCCTACTTTTGAGACATCCTGAAACTGGAGATGCTATCAACATGGACCTGAACCTCGCCGCATTCGCCCCTTCGATTCCGCTGCGAGAAGTTCTGTCCCATGCCTGCATCCGTTTCCCTCTCCGGCTTGTCCTGGTCCACGCCTGACGACGCGCCCCTTCTTACCGACCTCAACCTGACTTTCGGTCCGGAACGCACCGGCATCGTCGGGCGCAACGGCATCGGCAAGAGCACCCTCCTTCGCCTGATTTCGAGGGATCAGCATCCGGCTGCGGGGCAGGTCCGCGTGACCGGAACCTTCGCGATCTTGCGACAAGAAGCGATGGAGCAGCCCGATGACGTCATCGCCGATCTTTTCAGCGCACGACCCGCGCTGGATCTGCTTGACCGGGCGGAGTCGGGGCTTGCCGATGCCAATGAACTGGCAGACGCGGATTGGACCCTTCCCGAACGGATGGAGGCGGCGCTTTTGCGCTGTGGCTTGTCGGTCGGTCCGCAGACCCTCTTGGCGACGCTATCGGGCGGTCAGCGCAGCCGTGCCGCCCTTGCCGCCCTGATCTTTGCCGCACCGGATTTCCTGTTGCTGGACGAACCGACGAACAATCTCGACCGGGACGGGCGCAAGGCGGTGATCGACCTCATCCGGGGTTGGACAGGTGGTGCGATCATCGTCAGCCATGACCGCGAACTTCTGGAAGAAATGGACGCCATCGTTGAAATCACTTCGCTTGGCGCGGCCCGGTATGGCGGGAATTACAGCGATTTCCGGCAGCGGAAGGACATGGAGTTGGACGCGGCAGCACGTGACCTTGCCCATGCCGCGAAAACCCGCGCCGACGCGGCCCGTCGCGCGCGAGAGGCGAGCGAACGCAAGGCACGCAAGGACAGTGCCGGACACCGGGCGCGCGCGCAGGGCGACCAGCCAAAAATCCTGATGGACGCCGCCAAGGAACGGGCTGAGGCGTCGGGCGGCGCAGGTGTCCGTCTGCGCGATGCCCGGCGCGATGCCGCAGATAAAGCGCTGACCGCCGCCCGAGAGAAGATCGAAATCCTTCAGCCCTTGCGTATGGACATCCCCCCAACGGGCCTTGCGACCGGCAGAACGGTGCTGCGACTAGAAAGGGTGACCGGCGGCCATGACCGCGATCATCCCTTGATCCGTGACCTGTCGCTGACCGTGACCGGTCCCGAGCGCATTGTCATTACAGGGCCGAATGGCAGCGGAAAGACGACGCTTCTGAAGATCATCACCGGACAGATCGTGCCGCAAAGGGGCCTCGTGGCGCTTTCGGTGCCATTTGCCGTGCTGGATCAGCATGTCCAGCTGATCGACCCAGCCCTGTCCCTTCGCGACAATTTCTGTCACCTCAACCCCTTGGCTGATCCTCATGCCGCGCACGTGGCACTGGCTAGGTTCGGTTTCCGCGCCGGGGATGCCTTGCGTTACGCAAGGGAGTTGAGCGGCGGCGAGCGTCTGCGCGCCGGTCTGGCCTGTGCCCTCGGCGCCACCCCGCCGCCGCCGTTGCTGATCTTGGACGAGCCGACCAATCACCTTGATCTGGATGGTATCACAGCCCTTGAGGCTGCGCTGGCTACTTATGATGGGGCTCTTCTAGCGATCAGCCATGACACGGCATTCCTTGAATCCCTCGCACCGGACATGACGATTGATCTTGGGCCATGACCGCTTCGTCCGCATAGCTGACGGTGGCGGTGCGTTCCGGCCGCGTCGAGCCTGAGCGGCCGCTTTCTGGCGTGCCGCCCTACACGGTTCCTGCTGTCTGACCGGCGGCAATGGGCCGATGACCCCTGAACGCTACTCTGGTAAGTGCAGAATCCGCTCCGCCACATCATGGCCTCAATCCCCGCGTGGACGGTCAGCGTCAACGTGACGCGTATCACAAAAGCCGATGTGGCAGAGAGCGCCGGCCGAAGGCTTACAAAAGGTCCCGGGAATTGGCCCTAGTTTCTACCGGACACTGGGACATAGCCATCGCAGCCATCGGCACCGCTGTTCTGCCAGCGAGAATCTGCGGATCGTGGAGGGGACACTGGACGACCCAGACAGCATCGCAGTAGCGGGGCGCCGAGCCTGTCGTATGGAGGCTCAGCGTTGGTTCTTGGCTGACGGTGCGCCGACACGATCAAGGAACTCCGTCACCGCGCGGTGCAGCGCGTCCTGACGGGTTATGTCGTTGGCGGCGCAATATAGCCGCAGCCGGGAGTAGCACGCCTGATCGACCACAAGCTGAAGCTTTCGCTCGACGCGCTTGCGCGATGCGACCCCGAACGAGCCATCGTTGGAGCTCTGCTCGTCTTCCGCGTCCGTCTCTTGCGCCGTCGGTTGGGCATAGAGCATTTCTCGCAGCCACTGCCAGAGAGCTGCTATTTCTGCGGTTCCCCTGGCATCGCGGGTCTCTGACACGCCTCGTCCCGCTGCCTCCGCAATTGTATGAACCACACGAGGTGGGAGCGCTATTGGAGCGACCGGACCCAGTTTTTCCAGCGTCACTATGACGTCCTGCGTGAGCTCCGCCTTGGGCGCCTCGTTGAGCACGAAAGCAAACGGCACCTGCAGGCGGCGCGCAATGTCCGCGGTGGCCTCGACCTCTCGCAAATCCGCCATCGGGCGGACGGGTATCACGACGAGGTCAGCAGCGGCGATGGCAGTATCGCTCCACGCCGTTCCCGCACGGGGTGTGTCGATGATGCAGAGCTGATACTTGGCGGCTTCTATCCTCGCCAGCATCGCCTGCAGTTCCTGGGGTTCCGGGTCCCGTGGGATCATGGCCGGACCATCGACCTTGCGCCGGCGCTTCCACCAGCGGCGCAGGCTTTTATCCGGGCTCATGTCGAGACACATGACCGGATAGTCGGGGGCGTCAGCGACAACGGCAAGATTTCGGGCAAGCGTTGTCTTGCCAACGCCTCCCGCGCGCGAAGCAATGACAATCGTCTTCAGCTCAAGCATATGAAAAACCTGATATTTATGCTGCTGCGACTGATCCATCGTTTGCGCCTGACCGCAAGGGCAGAGCTGCGGGGAGTCGCGGGTTATTGGAGAGATCGATCTGCACGTCGTCCGAGCGACGTCATGGGCAATACGGTCATGCGATGTGACTTAGTCCCACCGTCCGGGTGCGTTCGTGCTGAAGCCTGCCGCACCCCGGTGCATCCAAGCGCATTTCGTATGGCGGGGCTTATGGTGGGTGAACGCCATTGGTAAGAAAATAATGCAGCAATATCAATGATAAGTGGCGGAAGAGGTGGGATTCGAACCCACGGATGGTTGCCCATCGCCGGTTTTCAAGACCGGTGCCTTAAACCGCTCGGCCACTCTTCCGTCGGTGGGCGGATAACGGGTGGCGCGCGATTCGGAAAGGTAAATGGTGCGCCGCATGAAGTTGCGCGGGCGACGTTGATGAATGGGGCGCAGTACGGCATGAAGCGGTACAGTGGATTGAGACACACAGCAGCAGGTGTTCTGGCCGCGATGATGCTGGCAGCCTGTGGCATGGAACCTGTCGTACCGCCTCCCACGCTGTAGGAGCAGGCCCGGTCGCGCGCGGAGGAACGGACGGCGCCGGACGTGCCGCGCCTCTCCGGCGGGGCGTTTGGGAACGGCCGCCCACGCTCGGCAGTCTGTGAATCGCGCGCCCCGGAGCGGAGAGTGGCCGTGTGCTGGTCGTGGCGGAGCGGCAGTGCGGCGGCCATGCTCCTGCCAAACATGTCCCGGGATCGGCGCTTTCAGCTTTCCTCCGACCTCGCGGGGGTGCTGGGAGTGACGGCGGGTCAAGAGATTGCGCTGCGTGTGACGGCGTTTGTGATGACCTCTGCGGGGGCCTCTCGCCTCTCGGCAGATACTCCTGCCGTCGTTCCCGCAGGGGCGGAAAGTGCCGCGCGGTATACAGTCAGCAGGACGCAGGCGATTCAGGTCGCGGTCTTCGCGGTGGAGGCGAATGCCCATGCGGCCCGCGCGAGGCTGGCGGAGGCAGGTCTTCGCGCGGAAATCCGGCGGCTGGGGTAATGTCTGGCGGGTCACGATTCCGCTTGATGGGGCTGCGGGGGATGGCGCTCCGGGCGAACTTCTCGCAAAAGTGAAGCGGCTCGGGTTTGCCGATGCCTACGCTGTCGCCCTATGAGGCCACCCGGATCTGGATGGAGAGCCATGTTCAAACCTTTTGCCCCCCTCGTGCTCGTGGCTTTTGCAGCCCTTCCCATCCCTGCCTCGGCGTTCGAGACGCGCGCGGGTTCGGCCTATGTGGTGGATTTCAAGACCGGCACCGTACTCATGGACAAGAACGCGGAGGTTCCCCTGCCGCCCGCCTCCATGTCCAAGCTCATGACGATCAACATGCTGTTCGAAGCGGTGCGGGACGGGCGTGTGACGATGGATACCACCTTCGCCGTCTCCTCCAAGGCCCGGGCCATGGGCGGTTCGACGATGTTCCTCAACGAACGTGACCGCCCCACGGTGGAGCAGCTCATCAAGGGGATCATCGTGTTGTCCGGCAACGATGCCTGCGTCGTGGTGGCGGAGGGGCTTGCCGGATCGGAGGAGGCTTTCGCCCGTCAGATGACCGAGCGGGGTCGGGCCATCGGGCTGGAAGCCTCCCATTTCTCCAACGCCTCCGGCTGGCCCGACCCGGAGCAACGGATGACGATGAAGGATCTGACGACGCTGGGCGTGCATCTCATCCGCGAATTCCCTGAATACTACCATTACTTCGCGATCACCGAATTTCCCTTCGACAACCGCGCACCCGCCAACCGGCACAACCGCAACCCGATCTTGAGCCTCGGGATCGGGGCGGACGGGCTGAAGACCGGGCACACGCAGGAATCGGGCTACGGCCTCGTCGGTTCCGCGCAGCAGGGCGACCGGCGCGTCGTGTTCACGCTCAACGGGATGGCGACCGAAGCGGAGCGGCGGGAGGAGTCGGAGAGCGTCGTGAACTGGGCCTTTCGCAACTTCGTCGAGAAGACGGTGGCGCGCAAGGGAGAGGTCATCGGAGAGGCGGCCGTCTGGATGGGCGGTGCTTCCAGCGTCGGCCTGACGGTGGAGGAAGATCTTCAGCTTCTGGTGCCGGCGCTGGTGCAGGGGCAGGTCTCGGCCGAGGCCATCTATGCCGCACCGCTGAAGGCACCCCTCGCAGCTGGACAGCAGGTCGGTGAACTGGTCATCCGCATGCCGGACATGGAGCCGCGGCACGTTCCGCTCGTCACCGCGACGGCGGTGGCGGAGGGGGGCTTCGGCACGCGGCTCTTGACGGCGGCCCGTGTGCTGGTGCACCGCATGACCGGTGCGGAGAGTGCCCCCGCTGGCGGGGCGGAGTTCTGAGCGGGGCCCGGCCGCTTGCCGCCGACCGCGCGGAGGGGTGTGTGTTCATCAGCTTTGAAGGCATAGACGGGTCGGGCAAGAGCACTCAGGCCCGGCGGCTGGCAGCGACCCTGGCGACCGAGGGGCGGGAAGTTCTGCTGACGCGGGAACCGGGCGGATCGCTCGGCGCGGAGGAGATCCGCCGTCTCGTTCTTGAGGGGGAGCCGGACCGCTGGTCGCCAGAAACGGAGCTTTTGCTCTTTACCGCCGCCCGCCGGGATCATCTGGAACGCACGATCCGCCCCGCGCTCGCTGCGGGGCAGGTGGTCGTCTGCGACCGTTTCGCCGATTCAACCCGCATCTATCAGGGCGTGAGCCGGGGCGATCTGCGGGGTATGGTGGACAGGCTGCACGATCTGATGATCGGGGTGGAGCCCGACCTGACCTTCATCATCGACATCGATGCCGAAACCGGCCTCTCCCGTGCCCGCGCCCGGGCCGGCGGGGAGCAGCGGTTCGAGGATTTCGGTCTCCCGCTTCAGGCGCGCATGCGTGAGGGGTTCCTGGCGCTGGCGCGCGAGTTTCCCGTCCGCTGCCGCGTGATAGACGGCGGAGACGACGAGGATACTGTGGCCGCCCGCGTGCGCGCGGCACTGGGCGAGGCGGGATGAGCGACGATCTTCCTGAATCCGACCGGCTGGACGGCGTACCCCACCCCCGCGAAACGCAGCGCCTGTACGGTCAGGAAGCGGCGGAGGCGGCCTTTCTCGACGCGGTGGAAATCGGACGGCTGCACCATGCTTGGCTTCTCACCGGCCCGCGCGGCATCGGCAAGGCCACGCTGGCGTGGCGCATCGCCCGCTACCTGCTGCAACCGCCCGCGCCGGGGATGTTCGGCGCGACCCTCGACCCGCCGCAGGACGATGCTCTGGCCCATCGCCTACGCGGGTTGAGCGAGCCGCGCCTCCTGCTGATCCGAAGACCCTATGACGAAAAAGCCGGCCGCTTCAGGGCAGAGATCCCGGTGGACGAAGTGCGCCGTCTGCGCGGCTTCTTCGGGCTCTCCGCGGCAGAGGGCGGCCGCCGGGTGGTGATCGTCGATACCGCCGATGACCTGAACCCAAACGCCGCGAATGCGCTGCTGAAGGTGCTGGAGGAGCCGCCGGAGGGTGCAGTGCTCCTGCTGGTGAGCCACCAACCCTCGGGGTTGCTGCCGACCATCCGCTCCCGCTGCCGCGAGCTGCGGCTCCGCCCGCTGGATCAGGCCGACCTGTCCCGCGCGCTGGAAGGCGCGGGCGTGAGCGGGGAGGGGGCGGCGCTGGCGGCCCTTTCCGGCGGATCGGTGGGTGATGCGGTGCGTCTTGGAGCAGGCGGGGGCGCTGAGCTTTACGGACATATCCTCGCGCTCATGGCAAAGGCGCCCGGCATGGACAGGCAGGCAGCCCTGTCGCTGGCGGAACGTGGAGCGGGGCGGGGGAACGAGGCGGCGTTCGATCTGATCCTCACGCTGCTCGACCTGTTTCTGGCCCGACTCGCCCGGACAGGCGTCGCGGGACCGCCCGAACTGGAGGCCCTGCCGGGGGAGGGGGCTCTGCTCGCGCGGCTTTCGCCGGATCTCGCGGCAGCCCGCCGCTGGGCCGAAGTGCAGGAGGCAGCGGGCGCCCGCGCGCGACAGGGACGGGCGGTGAACCTTGACCCAGCCACGCTTCTCCTTGATATGGTTCTGACACTGGACGAGACGGCGGCGGCAGTGGCCGCCCGTTGAGGCACCGATGACCGATCATTCCTCCCCTTCCGCTTCCGCCGCTGACGCGGTTCCCGAAATCGTTGACAGCCACTGTCACCTCGACTTCCCTGACTTTCAGGGAGAGCTTGACGACGTGGTGGCCCGCGCCCGAGCGGCTGGCGTAACGCGGATGGTCTCGATCTGCACGCGGATGGGCAGCCTTCCCACCGTGCGTGACATCGCCGGGCGATTTGATGGGGTGTTCTACGCGGCGGGTATCCATCCGATGTCGGTAGCGGAGGAGCCGCCGGTGACGCTGGCGGAGCTCCTGGCACTGGCGGATGATCCGAAATGCGTGGGGATCGGTGAAACCGGGCTCGACTATCATTACTCCGCCGACAGCGCGGAGGCGCAGACGGTGAGCCTCCGGCTCCACATCGACGCCGCGCGGCGGACGGGCCTGCCACTCATCATCCATTCCCGCGACGCCGATGCGGACATGGCCCGTATCCTGACGGAAGAACATGCAAGGGGCGCCTTCACCGGTGTCATGCACTGTTTTACCTCCTCTGCCGAACTGGCGGAGTCAGCACTGGCCATCGGCTTCTACCTCTCCATGTCGGGTATCACCGCTTTTCCGAAGTCCGGCGATCTGCGCGACATCTTCGCCGCTGCCCCCCGGGACCGGATATTGGTGGAGACAGACTCCCCCTATCTCGCTCCGCCGCCCCACCGAGGCCGACGCAACGAACCGGCTTATACCGCTTTCACCGCGCGCAAGGGAGCAGAGACGCTGGGCATGGACTATGCCGATTTCGCGCGCCTGACCTCCGACAATTTCGACCGCCTGTTCGACCGCGCGGCCCGAAAGGTGGATGCGGCATGACGGGGCGGATCAGCTATACCATTCTGGGCTGTGGATCTTCTGCCGGGGTGCCCCGTCTGGGCGGCCACTGGGGGGAATGCGACCCGGCCAACCCGAAGAACGAACGTCTCCGCTGTGCGCTCCTCGTCACGCGCGAGACCGCAGAGGGGATCACGCGTGTGCTGGTCGACACCGGGCCGGACCTGCGCACACAGCTTCTCCGCGCCGGGGTGGGGGACCTTGATGGCGTTGTCTATACCCATGCCCATGCCGACCACGTTCACGGAATAGACGATCTGCGGCAGGTGGTGTTCAACATCCGCCGCAAGCTTGACGTCTGGGCGGATGAGCCGACGTCGGAGGCGCTGCTCCACAGGTTCGACTATATTTTCGTGCAGCCTCCCGGTTCCTCCTACCCGCCGATCCTGAACCTCCTGCCGATCACCGGCGCGTTCGAGGTTACGGGCGCAGGGGGTTCTATCCCGTTCGTGCCCTTCCGCGCCAACCACGGCAGCATCGACGCGCTCGGCTTCCGAATTGGGGACGTGGCCTACCTCCCGGATGCGCTGGAACTGACGGAGGAGGCCTGGCCCGTGCTCTCCGGTCTGGACTGCTGGATCGTGGGCGCGCTCCGGCGCAAGCCGCATCCGACCCATGCGCATCTGGAGCGCACGCTGAGTTGGATCACGCGCGCCGCCCCGCGGGAGGCCGTGATCACCAACATGCATATCGACCTCGACTATGAGGACGTGATGGCCGAGACGCCGGCGAACGTCGTGCCGGCCTATGACGGTCTGACGCTGAGCTACGAACTCTGATGCAGGCGCTGGTCGATGTCATCCTTCCGGTCTTCCTCGTCATCGGCTTCGGTTACTTCATCGCATGGCGGGGGCTGTTCACGGACCAGATGGTCGATGCGCTCATGCGCTTTACCCAGAACTTCGCGATCCCCTTCGTGCTGTTCCGGGGCATCGCCACGCTGGACCTCGGTCAGAACTTCGATATCCGGCTGCTGGCAAGCTTCTTCATCCCGGCGATCCTGTGCTTCCTGATCGGAGCAGGCGCCGCGCGCTATGCGTTCGGACGCCCGCCGGAGGACTGCGTGGCGGTCGGTTTCTGCTGCATGTTCTCCAACTCCCTTCTGCTCGGCATTCCCATTGCGGAGCGCGCCTTCGGGCCGGAGGGGCTGGCGGGCAACTATCTCATCATCGCCTTCCACTCGCCGCTGCTCTACGGCATTGGCATCACGCTGATGGAGGTGATCCGTAGCCGCCACGCCGCGAAAAGTCCCGCCCGTGTCGCGGTGCAGGTGCTGAACGCGATGTTCCACAATCCGCTGGTGATGGGCGTGACCACCGGCCTCGTGGTGAACCTCACCGGAGTGCCGCTGCCGGGTCCGCTCTGGGGCGCGGTCAACATGATGGCCCAGGCGGCGCTGCCGGCCGCGCTTTTCGGTCTGGGCGGCGTGCTGTTCCGCTACCGGCCGGAGGGGGACATGAAGCTGATCATGGTGATCTGCTTCCTGTCGCTGATCGGGCATCCGGCGCTGGTCTGGCTGATGGGGAAGGCCTTCGGGCTGCCGTTCGAGGGGTTCCGCTCCGCCGTCCAGACCGCGACGATGGCTTCGGGTGCGAATGCCTATCTGTTCGCCAACATGTATGGCGCGGCCAAACGCGTGGCGGCCTCCTCCGTCCTGCTGGGAACGGCGGCTTCCATGCTGACCATCTGGGTCTGGCTGAAACTACTGGGCGCTTGAAGGCAAGCCGCGGGAAAAGCCGTCGAGCCGGGCAGTTGACCGGTGGACGCGCCTTTCACCTCGTGGAAAGTGTCCGTTCTGTCCGTTCTGTCCGTTCTGTCCGTTCTGTCCGACTCTCTGACGGGCTGACTCTCTAATGGGCTGCTCAGAAATGCGTTCGGGCCAGATCGCTCGCCATCTGGCGAATCCCGAAATATGCGGTTTCCGGCCCGATTTCGGCAGATCGCGAGCCTCTTCCGCATCAGCGCAGTTCCGAAAGCTGTTTCCAGCAGCCTGCTGGACATGAAACTCATGAACTTTTTCACCAACCCGCCCAAGCTCGCAGGTTTACGGCGGCTCTGATTCCTCTCTGAGAAGCGCTGCGGCCCATCCATGAAAAAGCCGCGCCCAGCGGGGGCGCGGCCTGTCATCTTTAATTCGGGCAGGATCAGGCGGCCGCGAATTCCAGCGGGCGGACCTGCTTGAACAGCCCGGTGTCGCGCAGCGCGTCCAGCGTCGGGCCATCCAGCGGCTCGTCGAGATACAGGATGGCGATTGCATCCCTGCCGACAGAGGAGCGGCCCAGCGTGAAGTTCGCGATGTTCACCCCGTGCTGGCCCAGCGTGGTGCCGAGCGCGCCTATGATGCCGGGCACATCGTTGTTGGTGGTGTAAAGCATGTGCTCGCCCACTTCCGCGTCGATGTTGATGCCCTTGACCTGAATAAACCGCGGCTTGCCGTCGGAGAAGACCGTGCCCGCGATGGAGCGTTCGCGCGTCTCCGTCACCATCGTCACCTTGATGTAGGCGTCGAACGTGCCGGACTTCTCCTGGCTGGTGGTCGAGACCTGTATTCCCCGTTCCTTGGCGATGATCGGGGCAGAGACCATGTTGACATCGGGGTTGGTCGTCTTCATCACCCCGGCGATCACGGCGGCGTTCAGCGCGGCAAGGTTCATCTTCGCCACCGTACCGTCGTAGAGCACGTTGATCGCCTTGATCGGCTCGTCCGTCATTTGCCCGACGAAAGCGCCGAGATGCCCCGCGAGCTTGAGCCACGGCCCCATCACGGCGGCTTCCTCGGCGGTGACGGAGGGCATGTTGAGCGCGTTCGACACCGCGCCGGTCAGCAGGTAATCCGACATCTGCTCGGCCACCTGGAGCGCCACGTTCTCCTGCGCTTCCGTGGTGGATGCGCCAAGGTGCGGTGTGACCACGACGTTCGGCAGGCCGAAGAGCGGGCTTTCCTTGGCGGGTTCCACCTCGAACACGTCAAAGGCGGCGCCCGCGACATGGCCGGATTTCAGGGCTTCGGCCAGAGCGGCTTCATCGACCAATCCGCCACGGGCACAGTTGATGATACGCACGCCGGGCTTCGTCTTGGCGATGTTCTCGGCGTTCAGGATGCCCTTGGTCTTGTCAGTCAGCGGCACGTGAAGAGTGATGAAATCTGCCCGCGCCAGCAGTTCGTCCAGCTCGACCTTGGTCACGCCCATCTGCTTGGCGCGTTCTTCGGACAGGAAGGGGTCGTAGGCCACGACCTTCATCTTCAGCCCGAGCGCCCTGTCGCAGACGATGCCGCCGATATTGCCCGCGCCGATCACGCCCAGCGTCTTGTTGAACAGCTCGACGCCCATGAAGCGGGATTTCTCCCATTTCCCGGCGTGGGTGGATTCGGAGGCCTCGGGAAGCTGGCGCGCGACCGCGAACATCATCGCGATGGCATGTTCCGCGGTGGTGATGGAGTTGCCGAACGGCGTGTTCATCACGATGATGCCGCGCTTCGAGGCGGCCGGGATGTCCACGTTGTCCACCCCGATCCCGGCGCGGCCGATGACCTTGAGGTTGGTGGCCTTCTCCAGCAGCTTCTCCGTCGCCTTGGTGGCGGAACGGATCGCAAGGCCGTCGTACTTTCCGATGATTTCGGCCAGAGCGTCCTTGTCCTTGCCAATCTTCGGCAGGTAATCCACCTCGACGCCACGGTCGCGGAAAATCTGGACAGCGGTTTCGGAAAGCTCGTCGGAAACCAGAACTTTGGGTGCCATTTCCAGGCTCCTTGAATGGAGGGATTGGCCCCCGCGTCAGCAGGGGCGGTCTCGTATCGGACAGGGATCAGGCGGCGATGGCCTGCGCTTCGATCTCGGCCTCGAAGGCCCATTCGATCCAAGGCAGCAGCGCTTCCACGTCGGCGGTTTCCACAGTGGAGCCGCACCAGATCCGCAGGCCGGGAGGCGCGTCGCGGTAGGCGCCGGCGTCCAGCGCCACGCCTTCCTTTTCCAGCCGTTTCGCGACGGCCTTGGCAAAGGCGGCAGCATCCTTGATCCGGGCATCCGTGAACTTCAGGCAGACCGAGGTGCAGGAGGCCGTGGCCGGATCCGCGGCGAGATTGGCGATCCAGTCCTTCGTCGCCACGAAATCGTTCAACGCTTTGGCATTGGCCTCGGCCCGCGCGATCAGCGCCTTCTGTCCGCCCAGTGCCTTCGCCCATTTCAGCGCAACGAGGTAATCCTCCACGCAGAGCATGGACGGCGTATTGATCGTCTCACCGACGAAGATACCCTCGATCAGCTTGCCGCCCTTGGTCATGCGGAAGATCTTCGGCAGCGGCCAGGCGGGGGCGTAGCTTTCCAGCCGTTCGACGGCGCGGGGCGACAGGATCAGGACGCCGTGCCCGCCCTCACCACCCAGCACTTTCTGCCAGGAGAAGGTGACAACATCCAGCTTCGCCCACGGCAGGTCCATGGCGAAAGCGGCGGAGGTGGCGTCGCAGATGGTCAGGCCTTGACGGTCGGCCGGGATCGCGTCGCCGTTCGGCAGGCGCACGCCGGAGGTTGTGCCGTTCCAGGTGAAGACAACGTCACGCGCGAAATCCACCGTGGCGAAATCGACGATCTCGCCGTAACCGGCCTTCTTCACGGTCGCATCAATCTTCAGCTGTTTCACCACGTCGGTGACCCAGCCTTCGCCGAAGCTTTCCCAAGCCAGCATTTCCACCGGGCGCTGGCCCAGCAGGCTCCACAGCGCCATCTCCACGGCGCCGGTGTCGGACGCGGGTACAATGCCGATGCGGTAATCCGCCGGCACGTTCAGAATTTCACGGGTAAGGTCGATCGCCTCTTTGAGCTTCGCCTTGCCGACAGCAGCGCGGTGCGAGCGGCCAAGCGGCGCGTCGGACAGCATGTCGAGGGTAAAGCCGGGGATCTTGGCACAGGGGCCGGAAGAGAAACGCGGATTGGCCGGGCGTTGAGCCGGAGCGGAGATCGCCATCGCTGGTATCCTTACAGATAATCGCCTCTCGTTGGGGAGAGGTGTCCCGCTGATGCGGATACGCCGCGTCATTTTGAAAATCAAGCGGAGACTGCGGCGGATTGGCACATTCTGTCCGGACCTCCTGCAGGAGGCGAAATCCGCCCGCTGAGCACAAACTGATACCCAAGCTACTGTTTAAAATGGAATATCATTTATGAATTTTACTATTCAGTAACATTTACCGCCGTGCTAGCGTCTCCGCCGAGGTAACCGGCTCCGTGCCGGAAGGAGGGACATATGGACATCAAGGGAATCGTCGCGGTCGTGACCGGAGGCGCCTCCGGGCTGGGTGATGCGACGGCGCGGGCGCTGGCCGCGAGCGGTGCGAAGGTGGCGCTGGTGGATTACAATGAGGAAGGCGCACGCAAGACCGCGGAGGAGATCGGCGGGATCGCCGTGCAGTGCGATGTATCCAAGGCGGAAAGCGGCGAGGCGGCCTTTGCCAAAATCCTCGCTGATCTGGGTACGCCGCGCGTCCTCATCAACTGTGCGGGTGTCGCGCCGGCGCAGAAGGTGCTGGGGCGCAACGGCGTCATGCCGCTCGACGATTACCGCCGCGCGATCGAGGTGAACCTGATCGGCACGTTCAACATGCTGCGGCTGTTTGCCGATGCCTGTCAGGCGCTGGAGCCGCAGGCTTCGGGAGAGCGGGGGGTGATCGTCAACACGGCCTCCGTCGCGGCCTTTGAAGGGCAGGTCGGCCAGACGGCCTATGCCTCCTCCAAGGCAGGGGTCGCGGGGTTGACGCTGCCTGCGGCGCGGGAGTTCGCGCAGATCGGCATCCGCGTCTGCACCATCGCGCCCGGCATTTTCGAGACACCGATGCTGAAGGGCTTGCCGGAAGCAGCGCAGGAAAGCCTTGGCAAGATGGTGCCCTTCCCCTCGCGCCTGGGCCGCCCGCAGGAATATGCCGCGCTGGCGCTGCACATCATCCAGAACGAAATGCTGAACGGTGAGACGATCCGGCTGGACGGCGCGATCCGGATGGCGCCGCGGTAAGCCGGCAGGGGGGATCATGACCGAAGCCTTTATCTACGACGCCGTGCGCACGCCGCGCGGCCGGGGCAAGCCCGACGGTGCGCTGCATCCGGCAACGCCCGTCACCCTCGCCACAACCGTGCTGGAGGCGGTGCGGAACCGTAACGGTCTGGATACCGCGGCGGTAAGCGACGTCGTGATGGGGATTGTCATGCCGGTGGGCGAGCAGGGCCAGGTGCTGCCCCGCATCGCCGCCCTTCAGGCAGGCTATGCGCAGGACGTGGCGGGGGTGCAGATCAACCGGTTCTGCGGCTCGGGGCTGGAGGCGACCAACATGGGCGCGGCCAAGGTCATGGCGGGGCAGGCGGACATGGTGGTGACCGGGGGGGTGGAAAGCATGTCCCGCATCCCGATGCTGTCGGATGGCGGGGCATGGAGTTCCGATCCGCAGGTCTCCTTCAACACGCGCTTCGTGCCGCAGGGCATTTCCGCCGATCTCATCGCGACGAAATGGGGATACGGCCGGGAGCGGACGGATGCCTTTGCCGTCGAAAGCCACCGCCGTGCCGCCCGCGCCTGGGGCGAGGGGCGGTTCGACCATTCCGTCGTGCCCGTGCGCGACAAGGTCGGTCGGGTGATGCTCGACCGGGACGAGACCGTGCGCGGCAATGCGACGGTGGCGGATCTGGCAAAGCTCCGCCCCTCCTTTGCCCGCATGGGGGCGGAGATGGGCTTCGACGCCATCGCCCGCCTTCGCTACCCTGAGGTGGGAGAGATCGACCACGTGCACCACGCGGGATCGTCCAGCGGCATCGTGGACGGCGCGGCGGCGGTGCTGATCGGCACGCGGGAGGCGGGGGCCGCGCAGGGACTGCGCCCCCGCGCCCGAATCCGCGCCTTTGCCGAGATCGGGTCGGAACCGACGATCATGCTGACCGCCCCCTCCTTCGCCGCCGAAAAGGCGTTGAAGCGGGCGGGAATGACGCCGGACGACATCGATCTTTATGAAATCAACGAAGCCTTCGCCGCCGTGGCCATTCGCTTCACCGAGGCGCTTGACCTCGACCCGGCTTGCGTCAACGTCAATGGCGGCGCCATTGCGATGGGCCACTCGCTTGGGGCGACGGGGGCGATGATCCTTGGCATCGCGCTCGACGAACTGGAGCGGCAGGACAGGGAGACCGCGCTCATCACGCTCTGCATCGGGGCGGGAATGGGTGTCGCAACGATCATCGAAAGGGTCTGAGAGACATGTTCACGACCGATATCGACGCCGAAGGCATCGCGACCGTCACCATCGACATGCCCGGGCGGAGCATGAACGTGATCGACTGGGCGCTCACCGATGCGCTGGACGCGGAGGCGCGTGCGCTGGCAGCCAATCCGGCGGTCAAGGCTATCGTGCTGACCTCGGGCAAGAAGGATTTCGTCGCCGGAGCCGATCTCGCGATCATGCACGATCTCTACGATCTGACGCCGGAAGCCGCGTCCGACAGGATCGGCACGCTGGGCGCGATGGTGCGGGCGTTCGAGACCTCCGGCAAGCCCGTCGTGGGCGCCGCTCCCGGCACCGCCCTTGGCGGCGGGCTGGAGATCCTGCTCGGCTGCAACTACCGGATCGCGGCGGATAATCCGAAGGCGCGGTTCGGCCTGCCGGAAGTGACGCTGGGGATCCTGCCCGGCGCCGGCGGAACGCAGCGCCTGCCGCGGATCATCGGTATCCCCGCCGCCTTGCCGGTGCTGGTCTATGGCAAGCCCATGACGGCGGAGCAGGCAAAGGCGGCGGGCATCCTGGATGAGGTTGTTCCGCCTGATAACTTGCTTGCAGCGGCGAAGGCTGCAGTCCGCGAGGGCAGGGTCAGGCCGGGCCAGCCGTGGGACGAAAAGGGCTTTGCCCTGCCGGGCCCCGCGCCGCAATCCTCCGAAGCGATGGACCTGTTCTCCAGTTGGAACGCGAAAGTCCTCGCGGAAACCTCCGGCAATCGTCCCGCGCCCAAAGCCATCCTGTCCTGCGTCTTTGAGGGGACGCGCGTACCGATAGACGCCGGACTGAAGATCGAGCGGGATTACTTTGGTACGCTGGTGACGGGCGACGTAGCGCCCGCGATGGTCTGGGCCACGTTCGAGGCGCGGATTGCGGCGAGCAAGGAGGGACGCAACATAGCGGACCCGGACGGCCCTTACGTGACCTCCGGCGTTTCGGCTCTTCTGGAGGAGACGCGGCGGCTCAGGGAAGAAGGTGTGCCGGACTCCACCATCGAGACGGCGGCGGCGCAGCTTGGCATGGCGCGGACACCCAAAGATTTCGGCGCGGGTAAGGAAATCGCGGAGATGTCGGAGGCGATGGATACGGTGCCGCTGGAGGATGTGAAGGACCGGCTCCTGTTCGCGCAGGTTTCCGCCGCTGCAACTGCGTTGCAGGGGGGGGCAGTGGCCCTCGCGGCGGAGGCCGATTATGGCGCGGTCGCGGGCTGGGGCTTCCCGGTTCATCTGGGCGGACCGATCTATTTCGCGCGGCAGCTCGGCCCTGAGGGTCTGGAGCAGCGGATGGGCAAACTGGAGACCGCCTATGGCCTTCGCTTTGCCCCGCCGCCGGTGATTGCCGCCGTGACAGACGCGGCCAAGCCGTGACGGACCTCGTGCTCACAGATTTCGACGCGGAATCCGGTATTGCTCGGATCGCATTCAACCGGCCGGAGGTGCTGAATGCTCTGAACGTGCCGCTGGCGCGCGCCTTCCTCGCCGCGGTGCGGGAGGTGACCGCGTTGCAGGGTCTGCGCGCCATCGTGCTCGGCGGAGAGGGGCGCGCCTTTGTCGCCGGGGGTGACGTGGCAAGCTTCGCCGGCGGGCCCGAGAGAGCGGTGCCGGTGGTCAACGATCTGCTCGATGCGCTGAACCCGGCAATCGTGGCATTGCGCCGGGTGGATGCGCCGGTGATCGCCGCCGTGCGCGGGGCCGCGGCGGGGGCCGGGCTGTCGCTCATGATGGCTGCCGACATCATCGTCGCGGCGACGGGAACGAAGTTCCTCATGGCTTATGAGAAGCTCGGGTCTTCGCCCGATTGCGGGGCCACTTGGTTCGCGCCGCGACTCCTCGGGCGGGCGCGGACCATGGAGCTTCTGCTGATGGGGCGCGTGCTCGATGCGGAAGCCGCGCGTGACTGGGGGCTTATCAACGAGGTCGTGCCTGCCGACGACCTGGACAGCCGAGTTCAGGGACTGGCGGAGACGCTGGCGCGGGGGCCGACGCGCGCCTTCGGCCAGTCCAAGCGTCTCATCGACGAGGCCGAACACGTAACCCTCGCCGAGCAACTGGAAAAGGAACGTGCGGCTTTTCTGGCGGGCACCGGCACGGCGGATTTCGCCGAAGGCACCGCCGCCTTCACCGCCAAGCGGACACCCGTCTTTACCGGGCGATGAGGATCACAGATGTACAATGATGAACAGACCCTGATCCGCGATACGGCCCGTGCCTTTGCGCAAGATATCCTCGCGCCCGGTGCGGCTGCGCGGGACAGGGCAAAGACCGTCGATCCGTCCGTGTTTTCCGACATGGCGGAACTCGGGTTCCTCGGCATGACGGTGCCGGAGGAATGGGACGGTGTCGGGGCCGATTACGTCAGCTATGCGCTGGCGCTGATGGAGATCGCGGCGGCGGATGGTGCGATCTCGACCATCATGTCGGTGCACAATGCACCCTTCAACGCGATCCTCACCCGCTTCGGCAGCGATTTTCAGAAGGAGCAGGTACTCCGCCCCGCGGCAAAGGGGGAGTTCATCGGCGCCTTCGCCCTGACCGAAGCCAATGCCGGCTCCGATGCCGCCGCGATCCGCACAAGGGCGGAGAAACGCGGTAACCGCTATGTCATCAACGGTGGCAAGGAATTCATCACCTCTGGCCGGATCGGCGGGTGGTGTATCCTGTTCGCCACGCTGGACGGCACGCGGAAAGGGATCACCGCCTTTCTGACACCCACCTCCGTCCCCGGCTACGAAGCGGCGAAGGTGGAGGAGAAGCTGGGTCAGCGCTGTTCCGACACCTGCTCCCTCCGTTTCACCGATCTGGAGATCCCGGAGGAATACCGTATCGGCGAAGAAGGGCAGGGCTATCGCATCGCGCTGTCCAGCCTTGAAGCGGGGCGGATCGGCATCGCGTCCCAGTCGGTCGGGATGGCGCAGGCGGCCTTTGACGCGGCGGTGGCCTATGCGCGGGAGCGGACCTCCATGGGCAAGCGGCTGATCGAGCACCAGGCCGTGGCCTTCCGGCTGGCGGAATTGCGCACGAAACTGGAGGCCGCGCGACAACTCGTGCTGCTCGCGGCGCGGATGAAGGACGCGGGCCTTCCCTGCCTGAACGAGGCGGCGATGGCAAAGCTCTTCGCGTCGGAGACAGCGGAAGTCGTGGTGTCGGGCGCGCTCCAGACCTTCGGTGGCTACGGCTACATGCAGGATTTTGCGCTGGAGCGCATCTATCGCGATGTGCGCGTGTGCCAGATCTACGAGGGCACCTCCGACATACAGAAGATCATCATCTCCCGGCAGCTCGACCAATGAAAAGGCCCGCTCATCTGAGCGGGCCTTCTCCCGGATAAAGAGCGGGCATCATGCGGGAAGGGGGGCCGCTCCTTCCCGCTCTCGCCGCCGCCATTGCAGCGCGGCGATGCCCGCCGTTGCCAGCAGCGCAAGCCCGGTCGGCCAGAGGTGCGACGGCTGATCGGCGCGCTGCAGCACCGCCGTAACCTCGAACCCGGGCTCGATCCCCATGCGCGCGGCATAGGAGCCGAAGGTGACCGGTCCCACCGTCAACCTGTCGCCCAGCGGCGTGAGCATCAGCCCGTTGTCCCGCAGCCGCTCTGCCGCGGGACCGGGCCCGACGCGCAGGTTCACCGTCTTGGCGACCTCATCGCCCATGAGGTCCATGCCTTCGACGCGGAACTGGAAGCGGGTGCCTTCGGGCGCCTCGTCCAGCAGCTGCATGAACTCTGCCGCGGGGCGCTGCTCGTAGGGGGAGGAGAACCGGTTGAGCCACCAGTCCGGCCGGAACAGCGTAAAGCAGATGAGGAGCAGGACCGCGCTCTCCCACAGGCGGCTTTTCGTGACGAACCAGTTCATCGTGGCAGCGGCGAACAGCAGGATCGCCGCCAGCGACATGGCACAGAGCCAGAGCGTCTCAGCCCACGAATGCACGTCGAGCAGCAGCATCGCCGGATTGAAGATGAAGACGAAGGGCAGAATCGCCGTGCGGAGGGAATAGAGCGCACCCTGAAAGCTCGTCTTGATCGGATCTTCGCGAGAGATCGCCGCGGCGGCAAAGCCGGCAAGCCCGACCGGCGGCGTGATATCCGCCATGATGCCAAAGTAGAACACGAAGAGATGCACGGCGATCAGCGGAATCGACAGCCCGGCCTGCGAGGCGAGGCTCACCACCACTGGCGCCATGAGGGAGGACACGAGGATGTAGTTTGCGGTCGTCGGAATTCCCATGCCGAGGATCAGGCTGATGACCGCGACCATCAGCAGCATGATGATGACATTGCCGCCGGAGATGAACTCCACGAACTCCGTCATCATGAGGCCGAGGCCCGTCAGCGTCACCGTGCCGACCACGATGCCCGCCGTCGCCGTGGCTACCGCAATGCCGATCATGTTCCGGGCTCCGAGTGCCAGGCCGTCCCACAGGTCGATGAGACCGGTGCGGATGCCCGCGCCCACATCCTGCTTGCGGAAGACGGCGAGCAGCGCCTTCCGCGTCGCCACGATCACGATGATGGTCATCGTGGCCCAGAAGGCGGAAAGCCCCGGCGACATCATCTCGACCATCAGGCACCACAGGAGCACGACGATGGGGATGAGGAAATCCAGCCCCGTCCGCGTCACCTCCCATGCCAGCGGCAGCTGAAGGATGGGCGCGTTCGGATCGTCCACCGAAAGGTCCTCATAACGCGCAGAGAAGGCGACGGCGGCGATGTAGAGCACGCCCCCCGCGAGAGCCAGCCCCCAGCCCGCGCCCGGACCGGCGAGCGTCTGGATCAGCCCGATGCCCCAGGACAGCAGGCAGAGCACCGCGATGAAGCCGGAAATGCCCAGGCCGAACCGCAGCAGCCGGTGTCGCGCGGGCATGGGTGCCGAGGGGATGGGCCGTGCGCCGATCTTGATCGCTTCGAGATGCACGATGTAGAGCAGCGAGAGGTAGGAGAAGATCGCGGGCAGTGCCGCGTGGCGAATGATCTGGGAATAGGGGATCCCCACATACTCCACCATCAGGAAGGCGGCGGCGCCCATCACCGGCGGCATGATCTGTCCGTTGATGGAGGCGGAGGCCTCGATCGCGCCCGCCTTGACCCCGGACAGGCCCGTCCGCTTCATCAGCGGAATGGTGAAGATACCGCCCGAGACCACGTTGGAGACCGAGGAGCCGGAAACGACCCCGTTCAGCGCGGAGGAGACGACGGCCACCTTGGCTGGGCCGCCGCGCAGGTGGCCGAGCAGCGCGATGGAGATGTTCATCATCCAGTTGCCCGCGCCCGCCTTCTCAAGCAGCGTGCCGAAAAGCACGAACAGGAACACGAAACTCGTGGAGACGCCGAGCGCGATGCCGAATACGCCCTCCGTCGTCAGCCATTGATGGTTAACGAACTTCGTCAGAGAGGCGCCGCGGTGCATGATCGCTTCGGGCATGTACTGCCCGCCGAAGCTGTAGCCCACGAACACCAGCGCCACGATGACCATGGGCAGGCCAAGTGCGCGGCGCGTCGCCTCCAGAAGCAGCACGAAGCCCACGATGCCGCTCACCAGATCAAGCGTCGTCGGCTGGCCCGGCCGCTGGGCGAGCGCACCGTAAAACCAGAAGAGATAGGAGGCGCAGAAGGCTCCGACCAGCGCGAACAGCCAGTCCTGCGGCGGGATCCGGTTCCGGGGGGAGGATTTGAGCGCCGGATAGGCGAGATATGCGAGGAAGATGGCAAAGCCCAGATGGATCGCCCGCGCCTCTGTGTCGTTCAGGACACCGAAGCCCAGCATGAAGGGCAGGGGCGATGCATACCAGAGCTGGAACAGCGACCAGCAGACCGCCGTTACCGTGAGCACGCGCGCGGTGAGGCCGGCCGGGCTCCGCCCGCCCGTATCGATATCGGCGACAAGTTGGTCGAGCTTGGCCTGTGTCGCGTCGCTCGACGCTGGGCCGGGAGAGGTAGGAGAGGTTTTCATGTCCTGACCCTTTCGCGCCGGGGTGACGCGGTCTGGATGGGAACGGCCCGGAATTGCTTCCGGGCCATGTGATGTGGCATTTCCGAGGCCGGGTCCGGCCTTAGTTCAGCCAGCCCTTCTCCCGGTAGAACTTCTCGGCGCCCGGGTGCAGCGGAGCGGAGATACCGTTCGTGACCATCGTTTCCGCAGTCAGCGTCGCAAATGCGGGGTGGAGGGCCTTGAACTCGTCGAAGTTGTCGAAAACCGCCTTCACGATCTGATAGACGTGTTCGTCCGGCTCATCTGCGGAAGTGACCAGCGTTGCCAGCACGCCGAAGGTCTCTGTCGGTTCCGGGTTGTTGTTGTAAAGCCCGCCGGGAATCGTCGCAGCGCCGTAGTAGGGGTAGGTTTCCATGAGCTTGTCCACCGCCGGACCGGTCAGCGCCACGAGCTTTGCGCCGCAGGTGGTCGTCGGGTCCTGGATGTTGGCGGAAGGGTGGCCGACGCCGTAGAAGAAACCGTCGATCTTGCCGTCGCAGAGCGCGGCGCCATGCTCATCGGCCTTCAGCTCGGAGGCCAGCGCGAAATCGGCCGTCGTCCAGCCGAGCGCGTCCAGCAGGATCTCCATGGAGGCGCGCGTTCCCGATCCGGGATTGCCGACGTTGAACCGCTTGCCCTTGAAATCCTCGAACGTGCTCACGCCGGCATCGGGGCGAGCCAGCACGGTGAAAGGCTCGGGGTGGAGGGAAAAGACCGCGCGGAGGTTGTCGTTCGCGCCGCCGTCCTTGAAGGCGCCCTCGCCCTTGTAGGCATTGTATTGCACGTCGGACTGGGCCATGCCGAAGTCGATCTCGCCCTGCTTGATCGCATTGGCATTGTAGGCCGAGCCGCCGGTGGATTCGACGGAGCAACGCAGGCCATGCGTCGCGCGATCCTTGTTCAGCAACCGGCAGATCGCGCCGCCCGCCGCGTAATACACGCCGGTCACGCCGCCGGTGCCGATGGTGACGAACTGCTGCTGCGCAAACGCAGGCGTCACGGTGGAGGCAAGTGCGAAGGCAAGGCCGCAGCCAAGCATCTTGTCGAGTTTCATGGGTCGTTCTCCCTGTCTGGCCCCGTTCCGGGTGCCGGTTGATGATTGTCAGCGGTTCGCGGGCGTCCACCACAGCCGTCGGAGATCCTCCGCCGTCGCGCGCGGCCGCATGGTCTGTCTGGTGGTGGCCGCGACGATGGCGGCGTTGTCGGGGGCAAGACTGCCGTCGGGCAGATGGAGGTTGTTCTCGAAGCCCACGCGCGCATGGCCGCCATGCGCCGCACCCGCCGCCATGAAGGCCGCTTCCTGCCGGCCAAAGGCGCAGAGCATGAAGGCATGGCGGGCGATGCCGGCGGCCAGATAGGCGTCAAGCTCCGCCCGCTCCGCCCCGGTGCCCGAATAACGGCCCATCACGGGCAGGATCGCCAGCGGGCCTTCCGGCAGCAGGCCGCGCCTCTGCAATGTCTCCAGCCGTGCGACATCGGCCGTATCGTAGAGAATGATCTGGTGGAGCGTGCCCCACCCCTCCATCCGTTCGAACAGGGCGGCGCCAGCGGATTCTCCGCCCTCCGGCATGATCTCGCGCAGCGCCAGCGACACGGATTCCGGCCGAAGCGCATCGACAAGCGCGATCTGCTCGGCAGGGGTATAGCGGCCGACGGCCTCCGTCGTGACCTGCACCACCAGAGCGTCACCGGTGACGGCGCGGATCGCCGCCTCCGCCTCGCGGTAAAGGTCCGCGTCGAGCACATGGCCCCCGTCCGCCCCGCGCACGTGCAGGTGGATCATCGCCGCGCCTGCCGCAAGGGCAGCCTCCGCCGTCGCGGCGAGTTCCGCGGCAGTCATCGGCAGGGCGGGATGGTCCGCCTTCGTGCGTCGCGCGCCGTTCGGGGCGACCGCTATCGCAAACGGCCGCGTCATGCGACGGCCTTCAGCGAGGTATCGATGGCATGGCCGAGCCGCTCCGCGATCAGGGCGATCTCATCGCTGCCGATGATGAAGGGAGGCGCCAGCAGAACGTGATCCCCATGCGTGCCATCCACCGTGCCCCCGCCCGGATAGACCATCAGTCCCTCCGCCATCGCGGCTGCCCGGATGCGGCCATGAAGTTTCAGCGCAGGATCGAAGCTCTCCTTCGTGGTCCGGTCCCGCACCAGTTCCACCCCGATGAACAGGCCGCGCCCGCGGATGTCGCCCACGTGGGGGTTTCCGGCCAGCCGGTCACCCAGCACGGCACGCAACGCTGCTCCCGCATCCCGGCACCGGGCAAGAAGGCCGTCCTCCTCGATCACATGCTGAACCGCCAGCGCGCCGGCGCAGGCGGTGGCATGACCGATATAGGTGAAACCGTGGTGGAACACGCCCGACCCGCCGGTGATCGCGTCGTGGATCTCCCGTGACATCAGACATGCGCCGATCGGCTGATAACCGGCACCCAACCCCTTCGCGCAGGTAAGCAGGTCCGGCACCACGCCTTCGTCCTCGCAGGCGAAAAGGCGTCCGGTCCGGCCCATGCCCGACATGACCTCATCCAGAATCAGCAGCACGCCGTACTGGTCGCAGATCTCGCGGATGCGCTTGAAATAGCCGGGGGCGGCGGTCACGGCACCGGCCGTTGCGCCCACGACCGTTTCCGCCACGAAGCCGATCACGGTCTCCGGCCCCAGTCGCAGGATCTCGGCCTCAAGCGCGTCGGCGGCGCGGAGGGCGTAATCCTCCATGCTCTCGCCCTCGCGGCGGTAATGGTAGTCGAAGCAGGGCTCGATATGGCTCGCGGGCAGCAGGATCGGTTCATAGACCGCGCGGCGCCCCGGATTGCCGCCGATGGAAAGCGCGGCGATCGTATTGCCATGGTAGCTTTGCTGGCGGGCGATGAAGTGCCGCCGCTGCGTCTCCCCCTTCTCCCAGAAGTACTGGCGGGCAAGTTTCAGCGCCGTCTCATTGGCCTCCGAGCCGCCGGAGATGAAATAGACGTGCTCCAACCCTTCCGGCGCGCGGGAGATCAGGTGATCGGCCAGCGCTTCCGCGGGCTCGGTGGTGAAGAAACTGGAATGGGCGTAGGGTAACCGGTCGAGCTGCGCCTTGATGGCCTCGATCACCCGCCGGTCGCTGTGCCCGAGGCAGGAAACGGCAGCGCCCCCGGAGGCATCCAGATACCGCCGTCCGGTGCTGTCGATCACATAGGGTCCGTCGCCCCCGATCGCCACCGGCAAGGTTCGGGCGGGGTCGCGATGCAGGATGCGCGTTTGGTTGGCGGTCAGATCCTTGGCCATGTCAATCCTCGGGAGGCAGGTAGGCGGAGCGTTGGGAAAGGCGGGATTCGCGCAGACGCAGGGCTGCCAGCCCCGCCTCTCCGGAACGGGTGAGAACAAGGCTTGTCAGCCCCTCGCAGAGCGCGACAAGCCCGGTGACGGAGGCCAGATGCGCCGGAATATCGGTGGTCGTGGTCAGCGTGATATCCGACAGCCGGGAGAGCGGGCCGAAGGGTGCGTCGGTGACGGCGATGACCCCCATCCCGTGGCTGCGCGCGTGGCGCGTCGCTTCCACCGTTTCACGGCTGTAGGGCGCTATGGATATGGTAACGAGGGTCGCCCCCTGCGGCAAGGCGTCGATCTCGTCCAGCATCATCCCGCCCGTGCCGCCGATGAGCCGCACGCCGGGGCGAAAAAGCGACAGTCCGTAGGCCAGCCCGTACGCGACGGAGTGACAACTTCGAAGCCCGAGTATCCCGATCTCGGTCGCCGTCGCCAACCTGTCCGCCGCCTTGGCAAGGGCGGGGTGCTGCGCCTCCGCCAGACCGGAGGCCGCGTTTGCCGTCTCCGCCTCGGCCAGCCGCAGCAGAAGATTGCTCTCTGACCCAAGCTGATGCGCGACCATATCGCCCGCCCGCCGGGAAAACACTGCGGACCGGTCCTCCGTCAGCCACTGCTGATGCAACGCCTGAAACTCCGCCCAGCTTGCGAAGCCCAGCGTCTGGAGCAGTCGGAGCACCGAGGCGGGAGAGGTTCCCGCCTTGCGCGCCGCCGAGCGCAGGCCGTGCAGCGCGATCTCCGCCGGGTGTTCGCGGATATACCTCGCCGCTTCCTGCGCCTTTGGGGAAAGGCCGGGATAGAGCGCGTCGATTTGATGATGCAGGGTGCTGACGGTCATGAATGGAACGGTTGTTTCATGAATGATGATGATATGAAACATTCGTGTCAATGCGAAACTCGTCCGCTAAGAGGCTGTTCAACCGGTTCCTCCGTGTTAAGCTTCCTAGACAATCTGGAGGAGACAGCCACGTGAAGACGGTAGCTACCCCTCGG
Source organism: Haematobacter missouriensis (assembly GCF_000740775.1). GTDB lineage: Bacteria > Pseudomonadota > Alphaproteobacteria > Rhodobacterales > Rhodobacteraceae > Haematobacter > Haematobacter missouriensis. The sequence continues at coordinate 83,629 of NZ_JFGS01000011.1, forward strand.
TCGGCGCGCTCCGCCGGCCTGTTTCTTGCCCTCGGACTTCTCTGCCTCGGAGCAGCGCCCGGTCCCGTTCATGCAGAGGGCGAAGCGACCAACCCCGCGGTGCGCGAGCGGATGGCGTTGATGAAGGATATCGGGCGGAACCTGAAATCCATCGCCGACATGGTTCAGCAGAAGGTCCCCTTCGACAGTCATGCAGCCCAAGCCGCAGCGGGCACCATTGCCACCGATGCCGGGCGTATCCACACGCTGTTCAGGCCGCAGGAGAGCGACCCCGCCTCCGAAGCGCTTCCGGCAATCTGGGAGAAATGGGACGATTTCGTCGCCCATGCCGACAAGCTCGCCTCCGCCGCCCAGGCCATAGACGCAACTTCTGCCGAGACGCTCGCTGCCGGTTTCCGGCCTATGGCGGGCACGTGCAAGAGTTGCCATGACAACTACCGCATGGACGATTGACCGACTGCTTGGCTCGCGGTCGGCAGTTAACTCGCACCCCGCAGGCGGGAGATGATGCAGATTCCCCCTGCGGGTCGCTGGCTACACTTGGCCCGCGGGGTTGTCCTCGGGTGATTCTCCGTTGATCGGAGGCGTATGGCCTTGCCTGCGCGACGATTATACGGTTTCGACCGTCACCGATTGGCTAGGGCGAGAGCTTGGCAGGGCGTCTCGGCCATCCACGTCGGCTGACCGGAACGTCAGGGCCGAGACGGACACTGCGCCGGTCAGGGCCGGAAAACACGAGCATTGCTCTGGAGCTGGAAAGCGAGGGCCAGGCGATGTTGCCGGCGAGATCCATTCCAGGCTGCATCCCCCGGACGCTCGCGCCCCCCTCGTTGAGCGCTGATCGCGGCCTGAAGATCAGCGCTTCGGCCGGTTATTGCGCTGTCCTCCGCCAACTGGGGAGCGGGGGTAGTGTTCCGCCCTCCGGGCTTGAATATCGGACGGCCATCGCGCTCCTGCCGACACAGCATGGCCTCGCCATGTGCGGGGCGCTGGTCCGGCACCTCAGACCGTGCTAGGCGAAATTGATGCTTCCGGTGTTTCTCAAGACCTTGCCCTTTTTCGCGCTGATCGGCCTTGGCTGGATCGCGGCGCGGCGGGGTTTCTGCCCCCCGGAAGCAACGGCTTGGCTCACGCGATTCGTGTTCTTCCTGCCACTCTCGGCAATGCTGTTCGGCTTCGCTGCCTCGCTGCCGCTTTCAGCGCTGCATGAGCCGGTCTTTATCGCCGCCTATGCGGGTGCGAGCCTTGCCGTCTATGCGTTGACGGGAGCGGTCGCGCTTCTTCGGGGCTGCACGGTGGCGGAAGCGGCGGTGGAGGCGCAGTGCGGGGTGGTGGGGAATACCGGCTTCTTCGGCCTGCCGATGTTCGTGACGCTGCTCGGCCCGAAGGCAGCGGCACCGATCCTCATCATGCTGCTCATCGACCTTGTCGTGTTTTCCACGCTCATCACGGTCATCATGACGCTGTGGCGGGACAGGCGGTTCGACCTGCGCATCTTCCCCTCGCTCGGGCGCGGGCTCATCGGCAACCCGATGATCGTGTCGATGGTGGCGGGGGTACTGTGGTCGGCCTCGGGTGTGCCGCTGCCTGCTCCGGTCAAGGAATTCGTGACGCTCCTTGGCGCGGCTGCAACGCCTTGCGCGCTGTTTGCTATCGGCGCCTCGCTCGCGGGCCGGAATGCGGAGCGGCCTGCGGTCGCGGCGTGGCTGTCGGCGGTGAAGCTGCTGCTGCACCCGCTCACCTGTGCCGTGGTGGCGTTTTGGCTGCTGCCGGTCGATCCCTTCGCGGCGGGGCTGATGGTGGCGACGGCCGCGCTCCCGGTTGCGGGCAATGTCTATATGCTGGCCCAGCACTACGGCGTGGCGCCGCTGCGCGTTTCGACGGCCATCCTGTTCTCCACGGCGGCGAGTGTGATCACGCTCCCGCTCATCATCGCACGGGTGCTCATGCCATGACGGCGATCTATGTCGATGCGGATGCTTGCCCGGTCAAGGCAGAGGCCGAGCGGGTCGCAACGCGCCACACGCTGCGGTTGTTCATGGTTTCTAACGGTGGGCTTCGCCCCTCGCCGAACCCGTTGGTCGAGATGATCTTCGTTCCGGCCGGCCCGGACGTGGCCGACGACTGGATCGCTGAGCGAGCGGCGCGCGGCGATGTCGTGGTGACGAATGACATCCCGCTTGCGGCACGGGTGATCGAGCGCGGCGCGCGTGTCGTGCGACCGGAAGGGTCCGTGCTGACGCAGGCCAATATCGGCCCCGTGCTGGCCCAGCGGAACCTGATGGCTGATATCCGTTCGGCCGACCCGTTCCTGCAGGGGGGCGGACGCCCCTTCGCCAAGGCCGACCGATCCCGTTTTCTGGATGCGCTGGAGCGGGAGCTTCGCGCCGCGATGAAGGAAGCCCCATGACCGCAGCCGCCGCATCTCCTCCGAAGGCCGTCGTCTTCGACATCGGCAACGTGTTGCTCGAATGGCAGCCCGAGCGCTTTTTCGATGGCCTCATGCCCGCCGCGGACCGGGCACGGATGTTCGCGGAGGTCGACCTGCACGCGATGAACGACGGCATAGACCGGGGCGAGAGTTTCCAGGACGTTGTCTATGACACCGCCGACCGTCACCCCGCCTGGGGCGCGCAGATCCGCCTTTGGCACGACCGCTGGCTCGATATCGCGCGGCCGGAGATACCGGGGTCGGTGCATCTGCTGCGGGCGCTCAGGCAAAAGGGGATCCCGGTCTTTGCGCTGACCAACTTCGGGGTGGAGACATTCGCCCTTGCCCGTAAAGCCTATCCCTTTCTGGACGAATTCGACCGGCGCTACGTCTCGGGTGAGCTTAAGGTCATCAAACCCGATCCGCAGATCTACGCGATTCTGGAGCAGGACAGCGGCGTTGCGCCTGCCGACCTTCTGTTCACCGATGACCGGATCGACAATATCACGGCCGCCAGTGCGCGGGGATGGCGGACACACCATTTCGACGGGCCGGAGGGCTGGGCGCGGCGGCTTGTCCGCGAAGGCTTGCTGACGGAGGAGGAGGCACGGCCATGACCATTGAGATCATCGGCCCGGAGGCGGAGGCCCATCTGGACTGGATCGCCCTGACGGAGGCGTTGAAGCAGGGGCACCTGCTGCCGCTCTCGGGTATAGGCGATACGTTTCTTTACCGCGAAGATGACACTCTCCTCTCCCGCTCCGCCTGGATCGACGGGCTGGGCGTCGCGGTGAAATCCGCGACCATCGTGCCGGAAAACCGGCGGGCGGGCAGGCCGCTCGTCAACGGGGTCGTCACGCTGTTCGATGATGTGACCGGCTACCCGCTGGCGCTGGTCGATTTCCATCTGGTGACCAAGTGGAAGACGGCGGGAGACAGCCTGCTCGCCGCGCGGTTGCTGGCGCGGCCCGACAGCAGGCATATCCTCATCGTCGGGGCCGGGGCGGTCGCGGCCTCCATGATAGAGGCCTATTCGGCCGCTTTCCCGGAGGCGCGCTTCCGCGTCTGGGCGCGAAAGCGGGATGCGGCGGAGGCGCTGGCGCTGCGTTATCCCGGCGTGCAGGTGGTGAGCGATCTCGAGGAGGCCACCAGCACCGCCGACATCATCGCGACCTGCACCATGTCCTCCGAACCGGTGATCGAGGGGCGCTGGATCCAGCCTGGAACGCATCTCGACCTGATCGGGGCCTACCGTCCCGACATGCGTGAGGTGGATGACGAGGCGATGCGGCGCGCGAGCATCTTCGTCAACGCGCGCGCCACCACCGTTCACCACATCGGAGAACTGATGAAGCCTATCGCGACCGGCGTCATCACCGAGGATGACGTGATCGCCGATTTCTATGACATCGACCGGGGGGATTTCCGGCGGGAGAGCGCGGAGGAGATCACGCTCTGCAAAAACGGCGGCGGCGCGCATCTGGACCTGATGACAGGCCGATACATCCTCGACGCCTGGCGCGCTCGGAACGGCTAGGCCGTCGCGCCCCGCATGGCGTAGGGACGTTCGTTCACAGGCAAGTGGACGAGCGCCGAAAATGCGCCGATCCCCACACCGATCCACCAAACCAGGGTGTAGTTGCCATACATGTCGTAGAGCGCGCCCCCAAGCCAGACACCCATGAAGCTGCCGAGCTGGTGGCTGAAGAACACCAGCCCATACAGCGTTCCCATGTAGCGCAGCCCGAATATCTGCGCGACAAGTCCCGAGGTCAGCGGCACGGTGGCGAGCCAGAGCGAACCCATCGCCGCCGAGAACAGCAGCACCGAGCCCGGCGTCACGGGCGCCATGATGAAGGCCGCCGAAACGACCGTCCGGGCGAGGTAGATCCCCGCGAGCAGGTATTTCTTGGAATAGGTCTTGCCCAGCATCCCGGCGAGGATCGTGCCGCCCACGTTCATCAGCCCGATGACCGCGATGGCCAGCGCCCCCAGCGCAGAGGTGGAGGTGATGCCGATAGAGGACAGCCAGCTTCCCGCGCTGATCGGGGCGCACAGCTCCGTCACAAAGGCCGGGAAGTGCGCGGTAATGAAGCCCAGCTGATAGCCGCAGGAGAAAAAGCCAAGGAAGATAAGGATATATGACGGGTCTTTCACGGCGCGGGCGAGGACACGCCCCAAGGGTTCGTCCACCTCGGTACTTGCCCGCTCCGGCGCGCGAATGAGGGGGAGCGCGAACAGCGCGCAAAGGATGGCGCCGGCGAAAATGACGAACACGGTCTGCCACGGAAACTGCGCCAGCAGCAGTTCGGCGATGGGGGCGCCGATGATCTGGCCCGCCGATCCCGCCGCGGTCACAACGCCGAGCGCAAGGGACCGGTTGTCATCGGAGGCGGAGCGCCCGACGACCGCGAGGATCACGCCGAACCCCGTGCCGGCAATACCGAAGCCCACCAGCACCTCGAGCGACTGGACCATGCCGGGCGTTGAAGCCCAGGCGGTGAGCACCAGACCCGCCGCATAGAACAGCGCCCCGATGATGATCGCCCGCTTGTCGCCCCAGCGCTCCGCGATCGCGCCGAATACCGGCTGCCCGATCCCCCAGGCGAGGTTCTGGATGGCGATGGCCAGCGAGAAGTAGGAGCGCGGCCAGCCGAATTCCTCTGCCACCGGGATCTGGAACACTCCGAAGGAGGCGCGGATCGCGAAGTTGATCAGGATGATGATGCACCCGCCGATGAGTATCGGGGTGAACAGGCGGTCGCGGCTCAGGGTGTTCGTCATGGGAGTCTCCTCGCCTACAGGTTTTGCGTGGCACGGCCCAAACCGTCAATTGATGATTTGTGATGGAAGCATCACGGAATGCGAAGGATGCGCGGCGGAGGGGTAGTTGTGTCCCTCGCAGTCAGCGGATAGGGTCGCGCGCGATCTTTCAGGAGGATGAACATGGCCGGTGCGGAGACATGGCAGTGCGTCATGGTCTGCTGGGGCACGCGCTATCCCGTGGAAGTTCTGAACCATCTGGTCGGCGAGATCCGCAGGCAGGCGGCGAGCGTGCCGCGCTTCGTCCTCATTACCGAACTGCCGAAACCGGGGCTGGACCCCGCCGTGATGCTGCGCCCGTTCCCGGAGTTCTTCCTGCGGGAACGCTTCCGCCGCTCCGGCTGTCAGGCCAAGCTGGCGATGTTCGAGGAGGGTGTGGTTCCTGTCGATCTGCCCGCCACCTATGTCGATCTGGACACCGTGATCACGGGCGACATGTCGCGGGGCATCGGTTTCATGCGCGACCGGCAATCCGTTCTGATGCTGCAAAGCGCGATCATCCCTTTCGGCGCGTTGGGGCGGCTCGTCTATCGGCTGTCGAAGGGAAAGCACTACGCGCGGGGCAATTCTTCTGTCGTGGTCTGGCGCCCGGCGGAGGGGCATTACATCGCGCGACGCTTTCGGGAACTGGATGAGCGGTTTCCCAATCATGGCGACTTCCGCCCCATGATCGCCGACGAGCGGTTCATCAGTTGGTGCGCGCAACCTCATATGTCAGCCCTTCCAAGGGATTACGCGGTCAAGTTCACGTGGGAGTTCATGTTTCCGTGGCGCTGGCCGATCCTGCTTCGTGCCAAGCTGCCCTGGGTGATGGCGCGCCGTGCCCGGCAGGCCGCGATCACGCTGAATGGCGAGGATATCAAGCCGGAGGTCCTGATCGACATGCCGGAGGGTGCCGAGCTGACCGACAGGAAGGGCCGCAAGCTCATCTGGAGCACTGCCGCGATGGGGCCCGCCTGGAGCCGCATCCTCGACCATTGCCGCGCGACACTTGGACGGACCTGACCCATGGCCACATTGACCGAAATCTACGATCGCAAGGTCGCCGAAGGCACATTGCGCGCTGATGCGGGGCAGCGATCCACCCTGCCGCTGCTGGAGACGATCCGTACGGCGCTGGAGACGCAGCCGCCCAAGCCAAAGGGCTTTCTCGCCCGGTTGACCCGCAAGCCGGCGGAACCGATCCGCGGCCTTTACCTCTGGGGCGGGGTAGGGCGGGGCAAGTCGATGCTGATGGACCTGTTCATGGAGTCCGTCGATATCCCGGAGAAGCGCCGTGTTCACTTCCACGCCTTCATGCAGGAAGTGCAGGCGGGGCTGAACGACGCTCGGGCGCGTGGCGTTCAGGATGCGATACTGCCGGTGGCGGAAAAGATCGCGACCGAACTCCGGCTGCTCTGCTTCGACGAGATGCAGATTACCGACATCGCCGACGCGATGATCGTGGGGCGGCTGTTCCAGAAGCTCTTCGATGCGGGCGTGGTGGTCGTGACCACTTCCAACCGCGCCCCGGACGATCTCTACAAGGATGGCTTGAACCGCCAGCTTTTCCTCCCGTTCATCGCGCTTCTGAAGGAGCGGCTGGCCGTCCATGAGATCGAAAGCGAGACGGACTACCGCCAGCACCGGCTTTCCGGTGCGCCTGTCTATTTCTCGCCCGCCAATGCCGCTGCCGCAGCGGCGATCGATGGGATATGGAACGATCTGACCGGTCATGCGCCGAAGCGCCCGATGTTTCTGAAGGTCAACGGTCGGGAGGTGGAGATCCCTGCCTTCCACAACGGTGTTGCGCGGGCGCGGTTCTGGGATCTCTGTGCGAAGCCGCTCGGCCCGGCGGACTACCTTGCGCTGACAGGGGCCGCTCGGGTGCTCATCCTTGAAGAGATCCCGCGGCTGTCCCGGTCCAACTTCAACGAGGCGAAACGGTTCGTCACGCTGATCGACGCGGTCTATGAGGCACGGTTGCGGTTCATCTGCTCCGCCGCCGATATCCCGGAGCATCTGTATCAGGAGGGGGAAGGGGCATTCGAGTTCGAGCGTACCGCCAGCCGTCTGCGAGAGATGCAGGGTGCCGATTGGGCGGGGGCGACGACCGCAGCCTAGGCCCGCCCGTCATCGCGCGGCCCTTGCCTGCCGGGCGGGATCAGTTCAGCGGGAAATGCAGCGAGTAGCGTCCGCCCTCGAATTCGCCGAAAAGGTCGGTCAGGTCGGGATGCTCCACCGGCTCTCCGGTTTCGTCGGGCAGCAGGTTCTGCTCCGAGACATAGGCGACATAGTAGCTCCGGTCGTTCTCGGCCAGAAGATGGTAGAAGGGCTGTTCACGCGAGGGGCGGCTGTCCTCCGGTATGGAGGCATACCATTCCTCGGTATTGTTGAATTCGGGATCCACGTCGAAAACCACCCCCCGGAAGGGATGCTTCCGGTGGCGCAGGACCTGTCCGAGATGATACTTCGCCTCTGACTTGATCATGAGCGGGGCCTCTTTTTAACCATTGTTACGATTTGCCGCTCGAAAAGTCCATGAGTTCACCGGGCACAATCTGTCTCGCAACAGTGTCTGATGAACATTTTGCAAGGGCAAAGAGCATGTGCTCTCGCGGATCTGATCGCAAATTGGACGACAGTGGCATTTCTCTGACGCTTGCTTTCGCGTATAACCTTGGAAAACAATAAGACAGAACACGAGGGGCAGATGGGCAGATACCTCCGGCTATCGGTGTTGTTGCTGTTGGCGGCATGCGGCGGCGGCAAATACTCGGCCCCGAAAAATCTCGACGATGCCTGTGCCATCGTGCGCGAGCGGCCCAAATATCTCTCCGCCATGCGCCGGACCGAGGCCCGGTGGGGCGTTCCGGTCAACGTCCAGATGGCGGTGATTCACCAGGAAAGCAAGTTCATCGGCGATGCGAAGACGCCGTTCCGATATACGCTCGGCATCATCCCGATGGGCCGCCAGTCCTCCGCCTACGGCTATGCGCAGGCGCTGGACGACACTTGGGAGGAATACAAGCGCGAGACGCGGAATCGCGGCGCCGACCGCAGGGATATTCACGACGCGACGGACTTCATGGGTTGGTACATGAACCAGACGCGTCAGGCCCTGGGTATTCCGGTGTACGACATCTACAACCAGTATCTCGCCTATCATGAGGGCCGCGGCGGCTATGCGCGGCAGACCTACAGGAGCAAGCCGTGGCTCATGTCGGTTGCGAACAGCATGTCGGCCCGGTCGGAGAAATACCGCGCCCAGCTGATCTCCTGCCGCAAGATCTGACCTCCGCCTCTGGGGAAACCGGGGCGCTGCAAGGGAGGCACCGGATTTCCCGGCGGGATATATCCCGACCCGAGACACAGCCCCCGTTCCCGGCGTAGCTGTCAGGGAAGCATCGCCAAGCTCAGCGCTGCCGTTTCGCTGTCTCCAGAGGGATGTTGAAGAACGATGGGGGATAGTTCTCCCCGAGTTTCAGCGGGCCAAGCTGGGTCGTCGTCTGGGTCCCAGCCTCGTCGGTGATGACCCATTGCTTCAGCGCGATGGGATTGGAGGAGAACACCAGCCTTATCTGCCCGTATTGCGGGTTCTTCGGATCCTGCGCGATCACATAGGTATCGCTGCCCTGCGTGCCGTGCCCCACGACCATCCGCGCCTGCCCGAGATCGACAGTGGGGGCGAGGATCAGGTTCAGCGGCGTCTTGCTCAGCGGATACTGCTGCGGGCCGGAGTTCGACTTCGCGTCGAAGATTGCCACCTGCCCGCCGCCCGCCATGACGAGGTTGCGAACCGGCGCATTGTATTCGAACCTCATCCGCCCGGGACGACGAATATAGACCGTGCCCTCGGCACGGGAGCCGTCGGCATTGGTCTGCGTGAACGGCGCTTCCGCCGTGCGCAGCCCGTTCAGGTAACGCGACAGCTCCGACAGCGGCACCTCCTGCGCGAAGGCGGGCAGGGCCATGAGGAGCACGAGGATGACGGCGATAACGCGGGAGAAGATCTTCATATCGCTTATCTATCGCATCCCGCGCTCTCTGCCATCCCCACGCGCGATCACGGCTCCGGGACCAGCACCTCTCGCTTGCCGACGTGGTTGGCGGAGGAGACGACGCCCTCATCCTCCATCTGTTCCACCAGCTTCGCGGCCTTGTTGTAGCCGATGCCGAGCTTCCGCTGGATGTAGGAGGTGGAGCACTTGCGGTCCTTGGCCACGATGGCAACCGCCTGATCGTAGAGCGAGTCCTCCCCATCGGTATTGCCGCCGAGGCCCAGTACCGCGTCGATGTCATCGGCGCGTTCGTCATCCGGCCCCTCGACGACGCCCGACATGTATTCGGGCGGCCCGAAGGACTTCAGATGGTTCACGATCTCCTCCACCTCCTCGTCGGAGACGAAGGGCCCGTGGACGCGGGTGATCTTGGAACCGCCTGCCATGTAGAGCATGTCGCCCTGGCCCAGAAGCTGCTCCGCCCCCTGTTCGCCGAGGATGGTGCGGCTGTCGATCTTCGATGTCACCTGGAAGGAAATCCGGGTGGGGAAGTTCGCCTTGATCGTGCCGGTGATGACGTCCACGGAGGGCCGCTGCGTCGCCATGATGAGGTGGATGCCCGAAGCCCGCGCCATCTGCGCCAGCCGCTGGATACAGGCCTCGATCTCCTTGCCGGCGACCATCATGAGGTCGGCCATCTCATCGACGATCACCACGATGAAGGGGATGGTCCGGGGCTCGATCTCCTCCGTCTCGAAGACGGGATCGCCGGTTTCCTCGTCGAAGCCGGTCTGGACGGTGCGCTTGAACATCTCGCCCTTGGCCTGCGCCTCGTGGACGCGGCCGTTGTAGCCCTCGATGTTGCGCACGCCCATCTTGGACATCTTGCGATAGCGTTCCTCCATCTCGCCCACGACCCATTTCAGGGCGACGACCGCCTTCTTCGGGTCGGTGACGACCGGGGAGAGCAGATGCGGGATGCCGTCATAGACGGACAGTTCCAGCATCTTCGGGTCGATCATGATGAGGCGGCATTCCTCCGGCGACAGCCGGTAGAGAAGCGACAGGATCATCGTGTTGATCGCGACCGACTTGCCGGAGCCGGTCGTCCCCGCGATGAGCAGGTGGGGCATCTTGGCAAGGTTGGCGACGACGGCCGCGCCGCCGATATCCTTGCCGAGCGCCAGTGGCAGCCGCATCGCGGTATCGCCGAAATCGCGGGAGGTCAGGATTTCCCGCAGGACGACCTTCTCCCGCTTCTCGTTCGGCAGTTCGATCCCGATCACGGAGCGGCCCGGCACGGTGGAGACGCGGGCGGAAAGCGCAGACATGGAGCGCGCGATGTCATCGGCCAGCCCGATCACGCGCGACGCCTTCAGCCCCGGCGCCGGTTCAAGCTCATACATCGTCACGACGGGGCCGGGACGGACGGAGACGATCTCTCCCTTCACCCCATAGTCGTCGAGGACGGACTCCAGCGTACGTGCATTCTCCTCCAGCGCCTCGTCCGGCAGGACATGGCGGGAGATTTCCGCCGGGTCCATCAGCAGCGCCAGCGGCGGATGTTCGTAGTCGGGGTAGCTCGGCACCGGCGGGCGGCGGGGTGCCGTCGCCGTCTGCGCTGCGGGTTGCGGCGCGGCCTGCGCCGTCCAGCGCGAGCCGTGCTGCACCTTGATCCGCCGGGCGTCCGGCGCCTCTCTCGGGGCGCGGTCATCGTCCAGCGCGAAGATGTTGCGCGTAGCGTCCTCCTCGTCCATCTCGTCCTCGTCGGTGATCGCGAGCGGATGGGGACGACGCGGGGCGGCGGAAAGGGGGGTGGAGGGGGCCATGACCGGCTCCGGCATCACGTCCTCGAACATCTCCAGATCGTCGAAATCGTCGGCGAGGTCGAGTGGCAGCTGCTCATCCAGCTCCTGCATGACTGCCGGAGCGGCGGCGACCGGGGCCAGGGGAGGGCGGGGACGGGTGTTGGCGATCAGCGGCATGGGCCGACGGGCGCGGACAAGCGGCGGCTCGGAGCGTGCACCGGCCACGATCGGGGGCTCCAGCCGGGGACTGCCGCTGCGGCTGGCCCTTGCGCGGACGACACTGGTGATACGGGCCCGGACGCGGTCGCTGTCCGGCAGATCTTCCGGCAGATGGCGGGAGAGCAGCGGCTCCACCAGTTCGGGTTCCGGTTCGGGTTCGGGCGCGCGCTTGACGAAAGCGCGCGCAAGAAGGCCGGGCCGCTCTCTGGGCGCGGGCTCCTCCTCATAGCGCGGCTCGGCACGGAGCGTGGCTGCGGCAACCATCGGCTGGGGAGCGGACCATGCGTCCTGCGGCTCCGCCTGCCGTGTCACGCGGCTCGCCGGAGCGGCGAGTGCTGCCTCCCGCTTCTCCCGCCGCTTTTCGGCGGCCGTCTGCACGGCGGACTGGGCGGCGGATTGCGCCACGCGGAATGCTCCATTCGCGCCCCGGCCCGCACCGTTCATGAGCCTGTCGTAGCCGGTGACCAGCCCGCGAGCGAGAAAGCGTGACAGCCCCCGCAGTTCCGCGCGGTCGAAGCCCAGCACGTAAAGCCCGAACGCGACTGCTGCGATGAAGCTCAGCAGCGACATCATCTTCAGCCCGAAACCCGCGCTCAGCGGCGCCACACCCAGAAGCGCACCAAGGATCGTATCGCCGAACAGTCCGCCCAGGCCGAAAGAGTGGCCCCAGTCGTGCGAGGGCACCAGCGTGGAGGCATAGACCGACACCAGCGCCGCCGAGATCGGCACGAAGACCGAACGGTTCAGCGCCCGATCCTCCCCCCGGTGGGTGATGAACCGCAGACCCCAGACCACGAAGGCGATGGACAGCGCCCATGCCCCATAGCCCGCTATCACGATCAGTGGCGAGGCGATGGAGGCCCCGGTCCGCCCCAGCAGGTTCTGCGCAGGTTCGTCGGTGGCGGACATCCAGCTCGGATCATCGGCGTGGTAGGAGCCGATCATCATGCCGATCAGCACCCCGACCACGACCAGAAGAACGCCGATCAACTCCTTGCCGCGCCGTTCGAGCGCCGCCTGTGTGGAGGAGTCGAACAGCGGGTCGCGTTGTCTCATCTGATAGGAAGCCATCCCTCACCTCACCCGTAGAGACAGTCGCGGAGCTGGACCAGGCCGCGCTGCAGTTCGTCCTTCGGCGCGACCAGCGCCACGCGGATGTATCCCTTGCCAGGGTTTCCGCCGTCGGTATCGCGGCTGAGATAGGCGCCCGGCAGCACGCGGACGCCGGTCTGCGTCCAGAGCTTCAGCGCCGCCGCCTCCCCATCCTCCACCGGGAGCCAGAGGAAGAACCCTCCCTCCGGCGGCTGGTAGCCCTGGGCCCCGGCAAAGACCTCATCGGCGAGCGCGTATTTCTCGGCATAAAGCGCCTGGTTGGCGATCACATGCGCCTCGTCCGACCAGACACGGGCTGAAACGGCCTGCAGCGGCAGCGGCACGGGCGCGCCGTTGTAACTGCGCAGTTGCTTGATCCGCGCCATCGTCTCCGGCCCCCCGGCGACGAAGCCCGAGCGGGCTCCGGGCAGGTTCGACCGCTTGGAAAGGGAGTTGAACACGACCAGCCGTTCCGGGTCGGCCCCGGTGCGCACCAGCGCCTCCAGCGCGCCGGGCGGGGGCGCTGTCCGCCAGATCTCGGAGTAGCATTCGTCGGCGAAGATCTTGAAATCATGCTTCTCGGCCAGCGCGAGCAGCTCTGTCCAGTAGTCGAGCGATGCGACGGCGCCCTGCGGGTTGGCGGGGGAGCAGAGATAGGCGACCGTCACCCTGTCCAGCGTCTCTGCCGGAAGACCGGCATAGTCGGGCAGGAATCCGGTCGCGGCGGTCGCGGGAACGAAGACCGGATCGGCCTCGGAGGCGACGGCGGCCACGGCATAGACCTGGTAGAACGGGTTGGGTATCAGCACCAGCGGCCTCCGCCCGTCCTTCTGCTCCGGCGAAACGGCCAGGCAAGCGTTGAACAGCGCCTCCCGCGAGCCGTTGACGTTGCAGATCTGCGTCGCGGGGTCGAGCACCGCACCGTAACGCCGCTCCAGCCAGCCGGAGATCGCGGCGCGCAGTTCCGGCGTGCCCTCGTTCGGCGGATAGCGGTTGAAGCCCGCCAGATTGGCCGTGAGCACCTCTCCCACCCAGTCGGGGAAGGGGTGGGTGGGTTCCCCGATCGTCATGGACACGGGTTCTCCCCCGGCCGCATGATGGTCGAGAAGCGCGCGCAGGCGCGGGAAGGCGTACTCCGGCAAAGCCGCGAACCGCTGGGGAAACTTCATACTGCTGCCTCGTCTCGGGGTCGTGGCGCCCCGTTCGCAATGACAATAGCCGGGAGCGGGACGGCGGTCCAGAAAAACGCATCACCCTCCGCGGCTTGTCGCGGAGGGTGTGACATGGGGTCGCGAAGCGTCACGCGCGGGCGAGCGCTGCCTCCGCCGCGATGCCGAGGCGGAGCAGCCTCTCCTCCCCCATCGGCTGGCCGAGCAGTTGCAGCCCGGCAGAGGGAACGCCCGTCGACAGCGTGAGCGCGGACAGCCCGAACAGGTTGCCGATCCGTGTGTTGCGGAGCGCGAGCAGGTTCTCCGTCACGTAATAATCGCTATCGTCCATCAGCCGATCCGCCTCGGGTGGCAGGATGGGAGAGGTCGGCGTCAGCACAGCGTCATAGCCCGCCGTCACCTCCCGCCAGCGTTTCCGCAGCGCGGTCTGCCGGCGCATGGCGGCCACGTAATCCGCGCCGTTGGTCTTCGCGCCGCCCCGGAACCGTTCGAGAATCCGGGAAAACATCTTGTCCGGAGCGGCCTCGATGGCTTCGCGCCAGATCGCATAGGCTTCCGTGGCGAACAGGATGCCGGAAAGCGCAGCCGCTTCCGCCACCTCCGGGATTCGGCCGCGCTCGATCCGCGCCCCCGCGGCTTCCAGTACCTTCAGCCCGTGCTCGAACCCGCGCATGGGCGCCTCGCGCACGTCATCCAGAGCCAGCGTCTCCAGCACGAGGAACCGCGTTCCCTCCAGCGTGGCGCCCCGCAGATCGGCGGGCCTGCGCCCCTCCAGCGCCGCGAGGATCAGCCCCGCATCCTCCACCGAGCGGGTGAGCGGTCCCACGGTGTCCAGCGTCTCGCAGAGCGGCACGGCCCCTTGAAGCGACAGTCGCCCATGCGTGGTCTTGAGCCCGACGAGATCGTTCCAAGCCGCCGGAAGCCGCACCGAACCGCCCGTATCCGACCCGATGGCCGCGGGCGCGAGACCGAAGGCCACGGAGGCCGCCGCTCCGGAGGAAGACCCGCCCGGCACCGCCTTCGGATCGTTCACATTGGGCGGCGTCGCCGTCACCGGGTTGAGGCCCAGCCCGGAGAACGCCAGTTCCGACATATGCGTCTTGCCAAGGCACGCCAGCCCTGCCTCCGTCGCATCGATCAGCACCTCCGCATCCCGGTCCGGCACGCGGCCCGCAAGAAGGGCGGATCCTGCCTCCGTCGCCACGCCCGCCGTGTCGAACAGGTCTTTCCAGGACACCGGAACGCCGTCCAGCAACCCGCGCCGCTGGCCCGCCTTCTGGCGCATGTAGGCGGCCTCCGCCTCCGCCATGGCACGGTCCGGGGTGACGCGGGCATAGATCCGGTCGCGTTCGGGATGGGCGGCAATGGCGTCAAGATAGGCGCGCGTCACCTCTCGCGGGTCGATATGCCCGCCGTCGATCCCGCGTCCCAGATCGGCAGCCGTCATCCAGAGCCAGTCCTCGTTCATCCCTCAATCCCCGCCGTTCCATGAGTCGGCGGGAGGCTAGCCCTCCCTTGCCGCATGGACAATCCCGCCCGGAACGTTAGTTTCCCACCCGTGTCCCGATGCGTTCGACGGGGCGAAAGGACGGATCATGCAGATCGACAGCGACATTGCCATAGTGGGCGGTGGCCTCAACGGGCCAGCCCTCGCGCTCGCGCTCTCCGGGGCAGGCTTTTCGGTGACGTTGATCGATGCAGGCCCCGCAGGTGCGCGGGGGCAGGCGGGGTTCGACGGGCGGGCCTATTCGCTCGCCGCGGCATCGCAGAAGCTGCTGACCGTGCTTGGTGTGTGGGAGCAGGTGGCGGAGAGCCAGCCGATCCTCGACGTAATCGCCAGTCAGGGCCGCGCGGGAGAGGGCGCCGCGCCCTTCTTTCTGCATTTCGATCATGCGGAGTTGGATGACGGCCCGATGGGCTGGATGGTCGAAGATCGCCACCTGTCTGCCGCCCTCTCTACCGTGCTGGGCGATACTCCTGCGATTCGGCAGGTCAGTGACAGCGCCGTGACCGGTCAGGAGGTTGGCGCGGCGGGGGTCACGCTCACCCTCTCTACCGGCGCCACGATCACCGCAAGGCTGGCGGTGGGCTGCGACGGACGGCGGAGCGGCGTGGCGGAGCGGGCGGGCATCCACCGCAGCGGCTGGTCCTACGATCAGACTGCACTGGTCTGTGCCGTGACCCATGATCATCCCCACCATGGCGCCGCGCATCAGTTCTTCATGCCCGGCGGGCCGCTTGCCATCCTGCCCCTTCCGGGAGGACATCGGTCCTCCATCGTCTGGAGCCTGCCCACGCGGGAGGCCGAGGCGCTGAAGGCCCTGGACGATGCCGCCTTCCTTGAAGTCCTGCGCCCGGCCTTCGGAGATTTTCTCGGGGAGATCGCGCTCGCGGGGGGGCGCTTCTCCTATCCGCTGAGCCTTTCGCTCGCCGATCATTATGTCCGGCCCCGCCTCGCGCTCGCGGGGGATGCGGCGCACGGGGTACATCCGCTGGCAGGCCAGGGACTGAACATCGGGCTGCGCGATGTCGCGGCGCTGGCCGAAGTGCTGGCAGAATCGCATCGGCGGGGCGAGGATCCGGGCACGCTCCCGGTGCTCAGACGCTATGAACGCTGGCGGCGGTTCGATGCGACGGCGCTCGCGCTTGGCATGGATGGGATGAACCGGCTATTTTCCAACGGAAATCCGCTGCTGTCCGCCATGCGCGGCGCGGGAATGGGCATGGTTCAGGCACTCCCCCCCCTCCGCCGGGCCTTCATGCGCGAAGCGGCAGGTCTGGGTGGCGCAACGCCCCGCCTGCTTCGCGGCCTTCCGGCATGATGCCCGTCTGATACTTCATCCGAGAGGAGGAAGCGGCTGGGGTGCGGCCTTTTGCCATCCGCTGTGGCGGAACGGCCGAGGGGGAAAGAGAGCGTCCGGGGTTCGGCTGCGCCATCCGCTGTAACCGAACGGCCGAGGGAGGGTCCGGGGGACGGCCGCGCCGTCCGCTGTGGCGGAACGGTCGAGGCGAGGAGAGCGTTCGGGGCGCGCCCGTGCCATCCACTGTGACTGGAAAGGAGGGCGTCCCGGGGTGCGGCCACGGTGTCCCGTGGTGGCGGAACGATCAAGGGGAAGGAGGGCGTCCGGGGGGGCGACCGTCCCATCCGCTGTGGCGGAACAGTCAAGGGGAAGGAGATCTTCTCGGATGCGAGCGTAACATCCGCCGCGACCGAGCGGTGCGCCGCGCCGGTGTAGCCGGACCCTGTCGCCCGGCCCGCTTCCGGCAAGCGGCGTCAGACCGAAGGATGCGCTGCGGCCCTCGCCAGAGCTTCTATCCCCGCCCAATCGCCAGCGGCCACCTTGTCCGCCGGAACGACCCAGCTTCCCCCGCAGCAGACCACGTTCGGCAGTTCGAGATAGCGGGACAGGTTCGCCGGCGTGATGCCGCCCGTTGGACAGAAATGCGCGGCAGGCAAAGGCGAGGCGAGCGATTTGAGGAAGGGAACGCCACCGGCGGGTTCCGCAGGGAAGAACTTCATCGTGGTATAGCCGCGCTCCAGCAGGGCCATGACCTCACTCGCCGTAGAGGCGCCGGGGAGCAGGGGCAACTCCGCTTCCTCGCAGGCAGCAAGGATGCTGTCCGTCGCACCGGGAGACACTCCGAAAGTCGCGCCGGCGTCCTTGGCCCGCAACACATCATCCCGGCGAAGCAGGGTACCCGCACCGACGATCCCCCCCTCCACCTTCGCCATCGCGCGGATCGCATCCAGCGCCGCGGGCGTGCGCAGCGTCACCTCCAGCACCGGGAGGCCGCCTGCGACCAGCGCCTCCGCCATCGGAACGGCGGTGGCGGCATCCTCTATCAGAATGACCGGTATGACAGGCGCGCTCCGGCAGATTTCCAGTGTCCGGCGGCTGGCCTCTGATGGTGAAAGGCTCAACCGTTGGCCTCGCGGATGCGGTCGGCAGCCTCCTGATCGAAGGCGACGCCCTTGGCAGTGAAAAGCTGGTCAAGCTCGCCCGAGAGCGTCATCTCGGTTACGATATCGCAGCCGCCCACGAACTCACCCTTCACGTAAAGCTGCGGGATGGTCGGCCAGTCGGAGAAATCCTTGATCCCCTGACGAATATCCGCCTCGGCCAGCACGTTCACGTCGGTATAGTCGACGCCCATGTAGTTCAGTACGCCCGCGACACGGGAGGAGAACCCGCATTGCGGCATCGACTTCGTCCCCTTCATGAAGAGCACGACGTCATGGCTGTCCACCAAATCGCGGATCTGGTCTTGAACGGGGGAGGAGGCTGTGTCGCTCATCTCGGTCCTCATAGCTAGGGTTGGGCGGGCCGGTGCCCGCAAGATCAGTCCGGTGCCTTGGTCGTCAGCGCCAGCGCATGAAGCTCGCCATGCGCGCCATCCATCCGGCCCTTCAACGCGGCATAGACTGCGCGTTGCTGCTGGACGCGGTTCAGCCCGCGAAAGCTCTTGTCGATCACCTCTGCCGCGAAGTGGTTTCCGTCCCCGGCGAGGTCGGTGATCGCGATCTTGGCTTCGGGGAACGTTTCCCGAAGCAGGTTTTCGATATCCTGGGCTTCCATCGGCATGAAGGGGCTCGTCGTCCTGTTTCCGTTTCCCAAGATGTAATCCGCCCATCCCCGGCCTGCAAGCTTTGGCCAGCGGAGATGGGCAGATAGCCAGGGCAGGATGCCTCGGCGATAGCGTCAGGCAGCAACGGCCTTTTCAAAGGCGGAGCGGTAAAGGGCGGAAAGATCCGCCAGCGGCGCGGCCGAATGCCCCATGCGGAACTCACTCCCCGTGAAGCGTCCGACCCGCTCGGCCGGAACCCCGGCGGCTGTCGCTGCGTGAAGCAGTGCATCGGCGGCCTCGTCGGTGCAGGCAAGCAGGTAGCGTGCCTGATCCTCACCGAACAGCGCCGGGATCTCCGCTGTCTCCAGCGCCAGACCCACGCCCGCACCCTCCGCCATCTCGAAGGCCGCGAGGGCCAGACCACCGTCCGACAGGTCGGAGGCCGCCGTCACCAGCCCGCGGTTCGCCCGAAGGAAATCACCGTTCCGTCGCTCCGCGACCAGATCGACCGGGGGGGCGTCGCCCGCCTCTATGCCAAAGGCTTCCGCCGCCAGTGCTGACTGGCCGAGATGCCCCGCTGTCTCGCCGATCAGAATGGCCACCATGCCTTCCGCCGGGCGGCCCGCGATCAGGTTCGCCACGTCGTCGATCAGCCCGACTGCGCCGATGGTGGGTGTCGGCAGGATCCCCGCGCCGTCAGTCTCGTTGTAGAGTGACACGTTGCCCGAGACGATGGGGAAGTCGAGCGCGCGACAGGCCTCTCCGATGCCGCGGATCGCGCCGACGAACTGGCCCATGATCTCCGGCTTCTCCGGATTGCCGAAGTTCAGGTTGTCCGTCGCCGCGAGCGGCAGGGCGCCGGTCGCCGTCAGGTTGCGCCAGGCTTCCGCCACGGCCTGCCTGCCGCCCTCCACCGGGTTCGCCTTCACGTAGCGCGGTGTCACGTCGGAGGTGAAGGCCAGCGCCTTCTGCGTGCCATGAACCCGCACCACGCCCGCACCAAGACCGGGGGATCGGACGGTGTCGGCCATGACCATGCTGTCATACTGCTCCCATACCCACTGCTTGCGGGCATGGTTGGGCGAGCCGATAAGCGCCTTCAGCCCGTCGATCGGGTCGATGTCGGGCAACTCGCCCAGCGGCGCGGCGGCAGGCGTCGCCACCCAGGGGCGGTCGTATTCAGGCGCGGAGGAGGCGAGCTTGGAAAGCGGGATATCCGCCTTCACCTCGTTGCCGTGCAGGATGAGGAAGCGGTCCTCCGGGATCGTCTCGCCCACGATGGCGAAGTCGAGATCCCATTTGTCGAAGATCGCCTTCGCCTCTGCCTCCTTCTCGGGGAGCAGCACCATGAGCATCCGCTCCTGAGACTCCGACAGCATCATCTCGTAGGCGGTCATGTTGGTTTCGCGCTGCGGCACGGCGTCGAGCGTGAGCCGGATGCCAAGACCCCCTTTGTCGCCCATCTCCACCGCCGAACATGTCAGCCCCGCCGCACCCATGTCCTGAATGGAGATGACGGCGCCGGTCTTCATCAGTTCGAGACAGGCTTCCAGCAGGCGCTTTTCGGTGAAGGGGTCACCGACCTGCACGGTGGGGCGCTTTTCCTCGATCGTGTCGTCGAATTCCGCGCTGGCCATGGTGGCGCCGCCCACGCCGTCACGCCCCGTCTTGGCGCCGAGATAGACGACCGGCATCCCCACGCCGGAGGCGGCGGAGTAGAAGATCTTGTCCGCATCGGCCAGCCCGGCGGCAAAGGCATTGACCAGGCAGTTGCCGTTGTAGGCCCGGTGGAAGCGGACCTCACCTCCCACCGTCGGCACGCCGAAGGCGTTGCCGTAACCGCCCACGCCCTCGACCACGCCCTTGACCAGATGTCCGGTCTTGGGATGCGAGGGTTCGCCGAAGGAGAGCGCATTCATCGCCGCGATGGGACGCGCGCCCATGGTGAAGACATCGCGCAGGATGCCACCCACGCCGGTCGCCGCACCCTGATAGGGCTCGATGTAGGACGGGTGGTTGTGGCTCTCCATCTTGAAGACCACAGCCTGACCATCGCCGATGTCCACCACGCCAGCGTTCTCGCCCGGGCCGCAGATCACCTGCGGGCCGGTGGTCGGGAGCGTGCGGAGCCATTTCTTCGACGACTTGTAGGAGCAGTGCTCGTTCCACATGGCGGAGAAGATGCCCAGCTCCGTGAAGGTCGGCGCGCGGCCGATGATCTCAAGAATGCTGTCGTACTCGTCCGGCTTCAGCCCGTGTGCGGCGATCAGGTCGGGAGTGATCTTGGGCTCGTCCATTGGCGGTCTCCGGGAGATTTGGCGGGGATGGAAGATATGGGCGCTTCCTTAAGCGATGACACCCCCGCCGGAAAGGTGGGAATGCAGGGGCGGCCATGCAGGAAGCGGCGGGATTTCGTGCAGGGGCGGGTCCGGCTGCCCTATTCTTCGGCGTTGCGGCGCAAGACGGGCGAAAACCAAAAAAAAGGCCGAGCAAAAGCTCGGCCCAAGTCCAACAGGGAGGTAAAGGAACAGCAGCAACTGCCGCGCCTTCGAGAGATCATCTATGCCCCGTAGGCCGGGGTATCAAGTGCGAGAGCCTTGCGCATCCTGCAACCCTGACATGTGTCATGGGTATGGCAGGCATCTTCAGGCATCAATTTCCTCTTCCTGAAGCTTCTTGCGATGCTGGAAAATCTCCTCCAGCACGAAATCCCGGAACGCGGCGACCCGCTTGGAATGGCGAAGCTCCTCGGGATAGGCAAGAAAGACCGGCACCTCGCCGCTGTCCACATCGGGCAGTACGCGGACGAGCGAAGGGTCCGATTCGACCACGTAATGCGGCAGCACCCCAATGCCGAGGTTGTTGCGCACCGCCTGAAGCACCCCGAAGTAGTTGTTCACGTGCAGCGTCGCGCCGGGCTCATAGGTGGTAAGCATCTGAATGAGGTTCTTGCCCGCCGTGACCTGCGGGGTGGACGCGCTCTGGCAGATGAGCCGATGCTCCTTCAGCTCCGATAGCTGCGTGGGCGTGCCGTGCTTCTCCAGATATTCCGGGCTTGCGTAAAGGCGGATATTCACACTCATCAGCCGCTTGCGGATGAGGTCGGCCTGCGTCGGCTCCTTCAGGCGGATGGCCACGTCGGCCTCCCGCATGGGCAGGTCCAGAACGCGTTCCTCGAGGATCAGGTCGATCTTCAGATCGGGATACTTGTCATAGAGCGCGGCCAGCCGCGGCGCGAGCCAGATGGTGCCGAAGCCGGTCGTGGTCGTCACCCGCAGCTCACCATAGACTTCGTCCGAAGAATCCCGGATCCGGGCAGCGGCGGCATCGAGCCGTTTGACCATCGCATCGGTGGCCTCGAACAGCAGTTCGCCTTGTTCGGTCAGGATCAGGCCACGCGCATGACGGTGGAACAGGGTGGCATTGAGGCTCTCCTCCAGCGCGCGGATCTGACGGCTCACCGCAGACTGGCTCAGGTGCAATGTCTCGCCCGCATGGGTAAGGCTTCCCGCATCGGCCACCGCGTGGAAGATGCGCAGCTTGTCCCAGTCCATTTTCAAGCCCTCATTCTGACAGGTCTCATATAAAATCGAATGCCAGCCATGCAACAGGTGCAAGCCGCGTCGCAGCGTCTTTCGCATCCAAAGTGGCGTCTCAGACGGTTCATCTGCCGCGCTAAGGCATATATGCCCGCATTTTTGGCGTATTGTGGCGCAGAGCGATGCTGCATCGCAGCGAAATGGCGCCGATGGATTTTCCCGACCCATCCGCTTAAGCAATGGGCCTGCGAGTCGGAGGTGTGGTTATGGCGGTCGGAGTATTTGATTCGGGGCTTGGCGGGCTGACCGTGCTCGACGCCGTGGCCCGCCGCCTGCCGGATGTTCCTTTCGTCTATCTGGGTGACAATGCCCATGCGCCCTACGGCGTGCGGACGCCTGACGACATCTTCAACCTGACCTGCCGGTCCGTGGAGCGGCTGTGGGAAGAAGGCTGCGATCTGGTGATTCTCGCCTGCAACACCGCGTCCGCCGCCGCGCTCCGCCGGATGCAGGAGACATGGATGCCTGCGGACAAGCGGGTGCTGGGCGTCTTCGTGCCGCTGATCGAGGCGCTGACGGAGCGGCAATGGGGCGACAACTCCCCCCCGAGGGAAGTCGCCGTGCAGCACGTCGCACTCTTTGCCACGCCCGCCACCGTCTCTTCCCGCGCGTTTCAGCGCGAACTGGCCTTTCGCGCCATCGGCGTGGATGTGGAAGCCCAGCCCTGCGCCGGTGTCGTCGACGCGATCGAGCAGGGGGACGAGATGCTGGCCGAGGCGCTTGTCCATTCCCATGTGGAGGCGCTCAAACGCCGCATGCCCAGCCCGCAGGCCGCCATCCTCGGCTGTACCCACTACCCCCTTCTGGAGCGTGTGTTCCGCGAGGCGCTGGGACCGGCGGTGAAGGTCTATTCGCAGGCCGACATCGTGGCGGAGAGCCTCGCCGACTATCTCTCTCGCCATCCCGACATGCGGGGCAGGGGAGAGGCATCGCGTTTCCTGACCACGGGCGATCCCGTCGCCGTCTCCCACAAGGCCACCCAGTTTCTCCGCCGTCGTCTGGAGTTCGAGGCGGCGTAAAAAATCGTTAAACCATTAATATTGAATATATATTTCTGAACGATTTCCTTGTGTCCGCGCGTGAGCGGAGCGATCTTCCTGCCGTCATCACAGGGGATCGACGATGCGTTTCACCTCAGGGCCTTTCACCTCAAGGGCGGTCTGCCGCCTTTTCTGCCTCGCCGCAGCCGGGGGGTTTCTGGCCGGTCCTGCCACAGCCGCCACCTTGAGCGAAGCGGATGTCGGGATGTTCAGTCAGGATTGGTCAAGCCCCAGCGTCATCTCGGGCGTGTCCTCGGTCACGGGTACGACGGCGGGTGGCTATGACATGTTCCGATTCGATCTTCCCACCGGCCCTCGGGAGCTGACGATCAGCTTTTCGTCCGGCTCGCGCATGGGCTATTCCTACTCCGCCGGCTCCACGCTGATGTATTCGCTGACGGGGTTTCCGTGGGGTTGGTCCGGGGCGACGCTCGGCACCGTCCAGATAGACTGGAGCCAGCAGGCGGACCGCCTCCTCCAACTCTCGCTGGAGGAGGCGTTCGAGGGCACTCTCTACCTTGCATTCTACAACACCCACGGTGAGATGGGTTATGCAATCAACGGGCTGATGGCTCCCACGACGGGTCGCGTTCAGTCGGAGGTTCCCGCCGCCGTTCCGCTCCCGACTGGCCTTGCGCTGCTTGGCTCCGTGCTCGGCGCAGGCAGCCTTTTCGCGCTTCGCCGGAGGCGCGACGCAGCGGCTTCTTGACCTTGGGGGTGGCGCGGTCGAAAAGGGGGCCGCTGAAGGGGCCGGTCGGGAGCGTCCTGCCCCGATCGTCCATGTAAGAGGGAACCCGTCCGATGACCCTTTCCGTCGCCATCCTTGGTGCGTCCGGCTACACCGGAGCGGAACTTGTCCGCCTGATCGCTACGCATCCCGAGCTGCGTATCGCCGCGCTCACCGGCGACCGAAAGGCCGGTATGTCCATGGGCGACGTCTTCCCCTTCTTGCGCCACATGAGCCTCCCCGATCTGGAAAAGATCGAGGATGTGGATTTCGCGAAGGTGGACCTGTGCTTTTGCGCGTTGCCCCATGCCACGTCGCAGGCCGTTATCAGCGCGCTTCCGCGCGATCTGAAGATCGTCGATCTCTCCGCCGATTTCCGGCTTCGCGATCCGGCGGAATACGAGAAATGGTATGGCAAGCCGCACGCTGCCCTGGAGCTTCAGAAGGAGGCCGTCTACGGCCTCACCGAATTCTATCGTGACGACATCCGGGAGGCGCGCCTCGTCGCGGGCACCGGTTGCAACGCCGCGACCGGCCAGTATGCGCTCCGTCCGCTGATAGAGGCCGGGGTGATCGACCTTGACGATATCCTGATCGATCTGAAGGCAGGCGTCTCCGGGGCGGGCCGCAGCCTGAAGGAGCCGAATCTTCACGCGGAATTGTCCGAAGGCGCACATCCCTATTCTGCGGGCGGCACTCACCGCCATCTGGGCGAGTTCGATCAGGAATTCTCCCGGGCAGCTGGACGCCCCGTCCGGGTGCAGTTCACGCCGCATCTGCTGCCGATGAATCGCGGCATCCTCGCCAATGTCTATGTGAAGGGCGATCCGCAGGCCGTGCACCGGGCGCTGGCGGAGCGCTACGCGGCGGAGCCGTTCCTGCACGTCCTGCCCTTCGGCGCCTTGCCCTCCACCCGTCATGTCCGCGGCAGCAATTATGTCCATATCGGCGTGATCGGCGATCGCATTCCCGGTCGCGCCATGGTCGTCGCGGCGCTTGACAACCTTGCCAAGGGGTCGTCTGGTCAGGCGATCCAGAATGCGAACCTGATGCTCGGGGTGGAGGAGACGGCGGGGCTGACACTGGCTCCCGTCTTCCCGTAAGGGGGCCGGATGAAGGGGCTGAAGAAAAAGCGCAGGATTCAGGTGATCCTCGTGGCAGTGGTGGCGCTGGCGCTCTCCACCGCCATGATCGGTTACGCGATGCGTGACGGCATCAACTTCTTCCGCTCGCCCAGTCAGGTGGTGGAGGCACCACCCGGCCCCAGCGAGGTTTTCCGCATCGGCGGCCTGGTCGAAAAGGGCAGTCTTGTCCGGGGGGAGGGCACGACGGTAAGTTTCCGTGTCACGGATGGCGGGGCTTCCGTGCCCGTGACATTCACCGGCGTCCTTCCGGACCTGTTCGGCGAGGATGAGGGCATGGTCGGCATGGGCAGGCTTGTTGGCGGTGTCTTCGAGGCGAGCGAAATCCTCGCCAAGCACGATGAGACTTATATGCCGAAAGAGGTCGTGGACGCGCTCAAGGAACAGGGCGTTTACAAGGATCCGGGCGCGAGCTGACCCCTCGGAGGGTCGGGCGCTTGCCGATTTCAGCGGGTCTGGCCTGGCCGGACCTGCCTGCCCGATGATCGGCCCTGCTTCCCCTCCATCGCAGCCTTACCGCTGCACAGGCATTGACCCTACCGGACCATACACGGCGCCCTTGTCGGCCCCGGTTTCTCAGACTGCTCCGGCGATCCCGTCCCCGACCAGCAGGCTGCTGAAAAAAGTCCCTAAGTGTCATACCTAGCGCCGGAAATCGGAAAATCGGCCCGGAAACGCGCGGAAGTATATGGATTTCGGGCTGGATTTCGTCAGATGGCGCACGATTTCCGCTCCAACACAGGCGAGAAAGCCTTTTCAGCAACCTGCCAGCGGCCAGCGGAACCTCCATTCAGCCATGCACCGCGAATTCCGCTCGTTGCCCGAATGCCTTCGCTGAACAGCGATGTCCGGTCAGTAACATGCGGCACACCACGCAACGCACGGTGCTCAAACCTCACCTTAGACATCCTCGGCCATGATGCCCCGATCAGAGCAACCGCTCAGAAAGGGACTGTCATGCCGTCGAGCCGCCATCTGTCGATCCGCCGTGTCGCCGAGCAAATCGTTATGCGCGAAGGCGGCTATGTCAACGACCCCGACGATCCAGGCGGGGCCACCAATCTTGGCATCACGCTCACCACTCTGCGCGCGCTAGGGCTGGACATCGACGGAGACGGGCGGGTGACGGAGAATGACTTGCTGGCGCTTACCCCGCCGATGGCCACGGACATCTATCTTGAGCACTACTGGCGCAGGCCGCGGCTCGACCTGTTGCCAAGCGCGCTTCAGCCGCCGGTTTTCGACATGCGCGTCCATTCCGGCGATACCGGCGTGCGTCTGTTGCAGGAGATGCTGGGCCGTCTGGGCCAGCCCTGCGTCGTGGACGGTATCGTCGGTCCGCAGACCGCCGCCGCTGCCCGCCGCGCCGCCCGTCAGGCGGGGGAGGACCGGCTGGCGGAAAGCTATGGCATCGCGCGGCGGGATTATTATTACCGCCTCGCCGACAGGCGGCCCGCCAGCCGCAAGTACTGCCTGCGCCGCGACGGGGGAAAGGGGGGCTGGATCGTCCGGGCAGAGGCGTTCCTGCCGGCGGCGCTGCACTACACCGCGGCCCAGCATCGCGCACGGGTGGCGGCATGGCTCTGACACCCCGCGCGGGGCTGCGGGCGGTGGAGGCCCTGGGGGCGGCCGCCGCGCTCTTCGGCCAGATCGCCACGCGGGCGGCAGAACGGGGGGAGGATGTCCTGCTGCGCAAGTCGGGTGAGCTTTCGCGCTATGACCGGATCGTAGACGGGCTGAACCGCCTGCCGCGCCCGTTTCTTGCGCTCGGAACGATCGGTCTGTTCATCCATGCGATGACCGACCCCGACGCCTTCGCGCGGCGGATGACGGGCCTCGCTGCCGTGCCGGAGCCGCTGTGGTGGTTGCTGGGGGCGGTCGTCTCCTTCCACTTCGGCGCGCGCGAGGCGCATTATCTCCGCTCTTCACGACCAGCCCCGCCAAGCGATGACGGCTGACATGGCGTGGCGCGGATGCTGGCGGGGAGTGTGAAGAAGCCGCTTCCCCTGCCAATCCGCCGGAGGCTCCGGCCGTGCGAGAGCTGGATGGTCTCTCGAACTTGTCCCAAGCGCCTCCTTCCATTCCAAAGAAAGGATCGCACTATCAAACCGGGGGAGCAAATGCCTGACTGGCTGTTGAAAACACTCTGCACCGTCCTGTTTATGTCCTGGAAATCGGGAAACGCGGCCCTGCTATAATTCGAAATGTATAGGTTTCCGGCTTGGTTTCGTCAGATCGTCACCGATTTCCGCGCCAGCACAGGTTTGAAAGTCCTTCTCAGCAGCGCGTTCCGCGGTCAATGAAGCGGAAAATTGCTCCATTCGGGGCGAATTGACCTGCCGAATTTCAGCCCGGCGTTTCCCGAAGCGTCATTCGCAGGAGCTGGCTCGGGACAGTTCCAATAATTCCGGGTTTTCGCCCCGCGCCTTCTCCGTCTCCGCCCCGCGACATCACTGCCGCGCGACCAGACTTCCGGGGGATTGGCGCGGCTGCGGACAGGGCATATGATCGGCGGCATGTTTGTAGAGCTTGGCCACTTCGCCCTCATCCTCGCCTTCATGGTGGCCATCCTGCAGATGGTCGTTCCCTTCGTGGGTGCGCAGAAGGGTTGGCGTGCGTGGATGGCGGTGGGGGAGCCTGCGGCCTCGGCGCAGTTCCTGCTGCTCGCTTTCTCCTTTGCTGCCTTGACCTATGCCTTCGTGACGTCGGATTTCTCGGTGCGGCTGGTGGTTGCCAATTCGCATACCGACAAGCCGATGCTCTACAAGGTCGCGGGCGTCTGGGGCAATCATGAAGGGTCGATGCTCCTGTGGGTGCTGATCCTTGCACTGTTCGGGGCCTGTGCGGGCTGGTTCGGCGGCAATCTGCCCGACCGGCTGCGGGCACGGGTGCTGTCGGTCCAGGCGTCGATCGGTGTAGCCTTTCTTGCCTTCATCCTGTTCACATCGAACCCGTTCCTGCGCCTCGCGGTACCGCCTTTCAACGGGACGGATCTGAATCCGTTGTTGCAGGATCCGGGCCTCGCCTTCCATCCGCCCTTTCTTTACCTCGGCTACGTCGGGCTCTCCATGTCCTTCTCCTTCGCCGTCGCCGCGATGATCGAGGGGAAGGTGGATGCCGCCTGGGCGCGCTGGGTCCGTCCGTGGACGCTGGCCGCATGGCTTTTCCTGACCATCGGCATCGCGCTGGGAAGCTGGTGGGCCTATTACGAACTGGGTTGGGGTGGCTTCTGGTTCTGGGATCCGGTGGAGAACGCCTCCTTCATGCCGTGGCTGATCGCCGCCGCGCTGCTGCATTCCGCCATCGTGGTGGAAAAGCGGGAGGCGCTGAAAAGCTGGACGATCCTGCTCGCGATCCTTGCCTTCGGTTTCTCGCTCGTCGGCACCTTCATCGTGCGGTCCGGTGTGATCACCTCCGTCCATGCCTTTGCGTCGGATCCGACACGGGGCGTGTTCATCCTTGCCATCCTCGCGGTATTCGTGGGCGGCGCGCTCACGCTCTATGCCGCGCGGGCAGGATCGATGCAGGCCAAGGGCATCTTCAGCCTCGCCAGTCGTGAATCCGCGCTGGTGGCCAATAACATCCTGCTGGCCGTCGCAGCCTTCGTGGTGTTCATCGGAACGATCTGGCCGTTGGTGGCGGAACTGGCCTTCGGGCGTGTCCTTTCCGTCGGGCCGCCGTTCTTCGATGCCGCCTTCACCCCCTTCATGGTCGTGCTGGCGCTGATCCTGCCGGCGGGCGCCCTCCTGCCCTGGAAACGGGGTGAGATGCGGCGGGTCCTGCTCCCGTTGCGGGGGGCGCTGGTGCTGTCCGTGGCCATCGGTCTGCTGGTCTATGCGGTACAGTCCGGGCATTCCGCGCTGGGTCCGATCGGCGTGGGATTGGGCGTCTGGCTGATCCTTGGCGCGGGCGTGGACCTGTGGCAGCGCACCGGGCGGGAGGGGATACACCGCCGGCTTGGCCGCCTGACCCGCCTGCCGCGGGCGGACTGGGGCCGGGCGGTCGCGCATGGCGGCCTTGGCGTGACATTCATCGGCATTGCCGCGATGCTCGCATGGAATGTGGAGGATATCCGCGTCGTCCAGACGGGCGAGAGCTTCCCCGTCGGGCAATATACCATCACGCTCGATGGCGTCCGGCGGGTGCAGGGGCCAAACTTCCAGTCCACGACCGCCGACATGACGGTGCGGGAGGGGGGGCGCTTCATTGCCACCATGCACCCGGAGAAACGCTTCTACCCCGTCGCCGGAATGCCCACGACGGAGGCGGCGATCCACAACGGCTTCCTGCGCGACATCTACCTCGTCATCGGCGATCCGCAGACGGGGGGCGGCTGGGCCGTCCGCAGCTACATCAAGCCCTTCGCCAACTGGATCTGGGGTGGCGCCCTCCTGATGTCGCTGGGCGGTGTGCTCAGTCTGACGGATCGGCGCTACCGCGTCGCGGCGGGCGCGCGACGCCAATCCCCCGTGCAGGTCGCGGCGGAATGAGGATCCTGCGCCTGCTGGTTGCGGTTCTGCTGCTTGCCGGTCCCGCATTTGCCGTTCAGCCTGACGAGATGCTGTCAGACCCGGGTCTGGAAGCCCGGGCAAGGCATATCAGCCAGGGTCTCCGCTGCACCCAGTGCCGGAACGAGAATATCGACGAGTCGAACGCTGGTATTGCCCGCGATCTGCGCCTTCTGGTGCGGGAGCGGCTTCTGGCGGGTGACAGCGATGCGGAAGTCATTGATTACGTCGTCGACCGTTACGGGGAATTCGTGCTGCTCCAGCCGACGGTGACCGGAATGAACTGGGTGCTGTGGCTTGCCGGCCCGGTCATGTTGCTGGCGGCGGGAGGTATCGCCTTTGCCTATGTCCGCCGCCGCGACTCCAGTGGGGAGCGGCCCGAGCCGCTGACCGAGGCAGAGGCGGAGAAGGTGCGCCGCATCCTTGGAGAGTAGCGCCGGGTGACGCAAGGTTGTCCCTTCCGCGGGCCCTGGGCGTGGCTATGCTCCTTCGGCAAAGGGAGGCACTCATGACCTACGAAACCATTCTCTGGCAGCAGCACGAAGGTGTGGGCGTCATCACGCTGAACGATCCGCGTGCGATGAATGCGCTCTCCTCCCGCATGAGGAGCGAGATCAGCCGCGCGGTGCAGGAAGCGCCCTCCCTCGGTGCGCGGGTGCTGGTTCTGACGGGCGAGGGGCGCGCCTTCTGTTCCGGGCAGAACCTGACGGAGAGCGGTGATGGCCCGATGGATCTCGGCCGCGTTCTGCGTGAGGAATATGAGCCGATGCTGCGCGCCATCGCGGATTGTCCGGTCCCAGTGATCGCCGCGGTGAACGGCGTAGCGGCCGGGGCGGGGGCCAATCTCGCCTTGGCGGCCGATGTGGTGATCGCGGCGGAAAGCGCTGTGTTTTTGCAGGCATTCACCCGTATCGGGCTGATCCCGGATGCGGGCGGCACCTATTTCCTCCCCCGGCAGATCGGTTTCGCCCGCGCGATGGGGGCCATGCTCTTTGCCGATCCGGTTCCCGCGCGCACGGCGGCGGACTGGGGCATGATCTGGGAGGCGGTGCCGGATGAGCAGTTCCGCTCGCACTGGCAGCGCCGCGCCATGCAACTCGCCCTCGGCCCAAGCGCCGCTTTCGGCGCGGTGAAA
Organism: Haematobacter missouriensis; assembly: GCF_000740775.1. Taxonomy (GTDB): domain Bacteria; phylum Pseudomonadota; class Alphaproteobacteria; order Rhodobacterales; family Rhodobacteraceae; genus Haematobacter; species Haematobacter missouriensis. The sequence goes on from NZ_JFGS01000011.1 coordinate 113,868, forward strand.
CAGGCGCTGCGCCAAAGCCTCGACAACGACCTTCCTGCGCAACTTGCGCTGGAGGCGGAGTTGCAGGCGGCCTGTGGCAGGACAGCCGATTTCGTGGAAGGTGTTGCCGCTTTCCGGGAAAAGCGGCAACCGGTCTTCCGCGGCGAGTAAGCGTCCGCCGGGCAGGCGCGACGGCGGGCTTCAAGCGGCAACGGGCTCCAATGGGCGGAGGCCGGAAAACCGCGCGAACCGGCGCAGTCCTACGGCAGCCCATGGACAGACTGCCGAAAAAGCCGGGCATCTCCCCGGGCTTGCGCCCAGAGAAATCGGTTCGGTCACGCGCCAAAACTTGCGGTTTCCGGGGCGCTCTCCAACAATGTGAGGAAAGATCACCGCCCCGGGGCAACGCCGGAATGCTCTTTCGGCAGCCTGTTGGCGGGGCCTACAGCCCCTCCAGCACCAGCGGTACGCTTACCGTCCCGCCGCCGCCCGGATGCGGAGGCAGGTTCGGCAGCCGTTGCGCATGGGCATTCAGCGACTGGTCGAGCCGCGCATCCCCCGTCGAGCCACGCAGCGACACGGCGGTGATCCGCCCGCCTGCATCGTGCTGAATGGTCATCATGACGGTCAGCGGCCGGCGGCTGGTGTTCCGCCACCGTTTCATGTGCCGCGCCACCACGGCATAGGCCCGGTCGCGCCACTTCTGCTCGACCTGCGCATTGCTGGCACCCTGCGCTGCGCGGGGCGCGGCGGCGGCTTCGGCACGCGGGGCCTCCACACGGGGCGGAGCCTGTGTCTGCGGCGCGGGTGGCCGCGTGGTTGTGGCCTGACGGCGCTGTGGCCGCGGCGGCGGGGGAGAGGAGACCTGGGGCAAGGCGACCTCCGCCTGCTCGGCGACCGTGGGCAGTTCCTCCACCGGCTCGGGCGGGGGCGGCTCATCCATGATGGGCTGCGTATCGGGCGGAGTGATATCCGGCGGCGGTGTCAGCTCCGCCTGCTGGATCGGGTCGGTCACGGGGTCGGGCATGTCCTCCGCCTCGATCTCCTCCGGGGCCTGCGGCAGGTCGGGCGCGGCCTGCATCGCCATGGGAGAATCGTCGGAGACCAGATCCTCCGGCGCGGCGAACATCTCCGGCGCGATGTCGATCACATAGGTTTCCGGCATGCCGGGCGGTGGCGGTGCGGTATGGTTCAGAAGATAGGCCGCGGCAGCCATGTGAACGCCGATCACCAGCACAGCGCCCCCGGCCCAGAGCGACACTTCACCCAGCCGACGACCCGTTCCGATGGTGTCGGTCCAGTCGACATGGGTGGCGGTCATGGCTGCAACCCCGCGGGCGGTGTCGCGAAACTCTCCAGCCCGACCAGCGCGATCTTGAGATAGCCCGCCTTGCGCAGTTTGTTCATCACTTCCATCAGGTCGCCGTAGGCCACCGTCTTGTCGGCGCGCAGGAAGACCCGCTGCTCGTGATCGCCGCCCGTGAACGTGTCCAGCGCCGCCTTCAGCCCATCCTCCGTCACCGGGTCATTGCCGATCGACAGGCCGAGGTCCGACCCCACGGTGACGTAGAGCGGCTTGTCCGGCCGTTGCGCGGGTTGGGCGGTGGAGGCGGGCAGATCAACCTTCACATCGACCGTCGCCAGCGGGGCTGCCACCATGAAGATGATGAGCAGCACGAGCATCACGTCGATGAACGGCGTGACGTTGATCTCATGTGCTTCGGGAAGGTCGTCGCCCTGATTTTCGCGGATGCCGCCTGCCATGGTTCACTCCGCCGCCTGACGGTGACGCAGGCCGCCGCGCCGTAGGTTGCGGAAGTCGAGGTCCCGGCTCACAAGGCGTTCGATCCCGGCGCCGGCATCGCCGAGCAGTGCACGGTAGCCGGTGATGGAGCGGGCAAACATGTTGTAGATCACCACTGCCGGAATAGCGGCGACAAGGCCGATGGCGGTGGCGAGCAGCGCCTCTGCGATCCCCGGCGCGACGACGGCAAGGTTGGTCGTCTGGGATTCAGAGATGCCGATGAAGGAATTCATGATGCCCCAGACCGTGCCGAACAGGCCGACAAAGGGTGCGATGGAGCCGACGGTGGCCAGAATGCCCGTGCCGCGCGACAGGCGGCGTCCGGCCTGAAGCTCGATCCGGCCGAGCAGGGACGAGACGCGTTCCTTCACGCCTTCGCCGCCCGCATCCTCGATCGCGGCTTCGGACCGCTGGTATTCTTCTTCGGCGGCGCGGAGCATGAAGGCGGCGGGATCCTTGCGGTTGCCCGCAGAGACGCGCGCCTCTTCCAGCGTCTGTGCGCTGTGGATGGCCCGCAGGGCGCGGTTCGCGTTCCGCTTGGCGCCCGCGATCTCGAAAGCCTTGACCACGAGGATCGTCCAGCAGGCCAGCGAGGCAAGGGCAAGGCCGAGCATGACCCCTTTCACCACCATGTCGGCGGCCATGAACATCCCCCAGGGGGAAAGGTCATGAGGCAGTGTATCGGCCGGGATCGCCAACGCTTCCGGCGCAAGCGCTTCTGCCGACCCGGTGCCGAGAGGGATGCCCGCGTCTGCCGCAGCGTCGGTCGCTGTGCCGTCCGTCGGGGAAGGCGTCAGGGAGGGCGTGGCTGCTGTCTCCGGCGTGGTACCGCCAGGCTGCGCAGCCGAGGGGGCGTTGGAAGCACCATCAGCCGGCGTCGCAGGAGCACTCGCTTCTGGCGCCGCTCCGGTGGGGGAGGGCGCGGCAGCGGGCGCGCTTTCTGCGGCGGGGGCACCACTGCCCTCCCCGGTGGGAAGTGCGGGGGCAGAGGGCGCCGTGATTTCCGGGGCCCGTGGCTGGACCTGCGGCTGCGGCGCGTCCTGCGCCATCGCACCACTGGAAAGAAGAGCGAAGGCGACGGCAGCGCCTGCTGCCCGGCTGAACTTGGTCTTCGACGGGGCTTTCAGCATGATGCAGATTCTTTTTGTCAACTTTTCCCGCCCCTCCATACGCCCGTGTTTCAAAAGTTGCACCCCTAAAACTGCCAGAAACACCCGGAAATGAAAGAGGCCGCCCTTAAGGGCGGCCTCGGCAGGCGGTTTGATGCGATCAGCGCGACTTGATATCGCTGTAATCGCGGGCCGTCGCGCCCACGTAGAGCTGGCGCGGACGGCCGATCTTCATTTGCGGATCGGAGATCATCTCCTTCCACTGAGAGATCCAGCCAACCGTGCGGGACAGCGCGAAGATCGGCGTGAACATCGCTGTCGGGAAACCCATCGCCTCGAGGATGATGCCGGAGTAGAAGTCCACGTTCGGATAGAGCTTCTTCTCGATGAAGTAGTCGTCTTCCAGCGCGATGCGCTCCAGTTCCTTGGCAACCTGGAGCGTCGGGTTGTTCTCGACCCCGAGCAGGCCAAGCACCTCGTCGGCGCTTTCCTTCATCACCTTGGCGCGCGGGTCGAAGTTCTTGTAAACCCGGTGGCCGAAGCCCATCAGGCGGAACGGATCGTTCTTGTCCTTCGCCTTGGCAATGTATTCCGGGATCTTGTCCACAGTGCCGATCTGGCGCAGCATTTCCAGCGCCGCCTGGTTCGCGCCGCCGTGTGCCGGCCCCCAGAGACAGGCGATGCCGGCCGCGATGCAGGCGAACGGGTTCGCACCCGAAGACCCGGCCAGACGCACCGTGGAGGTGGAGGCGTTCTGCTCGTGATCGGCGTGCAGCATCATGATCCGGTCGAGCGCTTTCGCGAGGATCGGATTGACCTTGTACTCCTCCGCCGGGACGGCGAAGCACATGTAAAGGAAGTTCGATGCGTAATCGAGATCGTTCCGCGGATACACGAACGGCTGGCCGACAGAATATTTATGCGCCATCGCAGCGATGGTCGGCAGCTTCGCGATCAGCCGGATGGCGGCCACCTCACGCTGCCACGGATCGTTGATGTCGGTGGAGTCGTGATAGAAGGCGGACATCGCCCCCACGACGCCGACCATGGTCGCCATCGGATGCGCGTCCCGGCGGAAGCCGCGGAAGAAGTTGGTCATCTGCTCATGCACCATGGTATGGCGTGTGACCAGCGTCTCGAAATCGGCGAGTTGCTTGGCCGTGGGCAGCTCTCCGTAGAGCAGCAGGTAGCAGACTTCCAGGTGGTGCGACTCGGCGGCCAGTTGCTCGATCGGGTAGCCGCGATACAGAAGCTCGCCCTTGTCGCCGTCGATATAGGTGATCGTGGATTCGCAGGCGGCGGTCGAGGTGAAGCCCGGATCGAAGGTGAACACGTCGCCCTGCGCATACAGCTTGCGGATATCCAGCACGTCCGGGCCGAGTGTTGGCGACATGATCGGCAATTCGATGGTCTTGCCTTCGAATGTCAGCGTCGCCTTCTTGCTCGTCTCTGCCATGTCAGCCATCTTCGTCCCTTTCATGCTCCGGCGGGGATGCCGGTTGTCTTGGAAGCCCGGTGGCGGCTCAGGAAGCCGCATCCTCCAGGCGGGAAATCGTCTCTTCGCGACCGATGACAAGCATCATGTCGAAAACACTCGGCGAAAGCATGCGCCCCGCCAGAGCCGCACGCAAGGCCGGGGCAACCTTGCCCAGCCCCAATCCGCGCGCTCCGGCGACCTCCGCCACCGCCGCTTCGAGTGTATGCCGCTCCCAAGGTGTGGTCCGCAAGAGCACAGCCGTATCCCGAAGTATACCGCGCGCATCATCGGTGAGTGCGGCTTCTGCGGCATCATCGCGCGAAATCGGATGTTCGATCAGAACAAATCTCGCTTTCTCAATGAGATCGACAAAGGTCTTGGCACGATCCTTGAGCGCATACATCGCTTGAAGCAGGCCGCTGCGCTGTTTCTCCGTCAGGGGCGGTTCGTCGGCCGCGGCAAGGTATGCCTCTATTTCGGGCACAAGTTCTTCGTCCGGCGTGGCGGCGATATGCTGGCCGCAGATGTTCTCCAGCTTCTTGAAATCGAGTCGCGCAGGGGCCCGGCCTATCCCCGAAAGGTCGAACCATTCCAGCGCCTGCGCCGTGGTGAAGAACTCGTCATTGCCATGACTCCACCCGAGCCGCGCAAGATAGTTGCGCATGCCTGCGGCGGGGTAGCCCATGGCCTGATATTCCTCAACTCCAAGCGCGCCGTGACGCTTGGAGAGCTTCTTTCCGTCCGGCCCGTGGATGAGCGGGATATGCGCCCAGACCGGCACCTCCCAATCCATGGCGCGGTAGATCTGCGTCTGCCGCGCGGCATTGTTCAGGTGGTCGTCACCGCGAATGACATGGGTCACGCCCATGTCGTGATCGTCCACCACCACCGCCAGCATGTAGGTGGGCGTGCCATCGGAGCGTAGCAGCACCATGTCGTCAAGCTGGTCGTTGCGGAAGGTCACCTCGCCCTGCACGGCGTCCTCCACGACGGTCGTCCCTTCACGGGGCGCCTTCAGGCGGATGACATAGGGGCCTTGGGGCCAGGTCGCCGGGTCGGCATCGCGCCAGGGCGACAGAAAGAGCGTGGAGCGCCCCTCCGCCCGCGCGGCCTCCCGAAACGCCTCGATCTCCTCCTGCGTGGAGTAGCAGCGGTAGGCGCAGTCACGCGCCATCATCTCATGCGCGACTTCCGCGTGACGGTCGCGCTGCTCGAACTGGCTCACGGCATCGCCGTCCCAGTCGAGGCCGAGCCACGTCAGGCCGCGAAGGATCGCAGCCGTCGCCTCGGGCGTGGAGCGTTCGCGGTCCGTATCCTCGATACGGAGCAGGAACCGGCCCCCGCGCCCGCGGGCATAGAGCCAGTTGAACAGCGCCGTCCGCGCACCGCCGATATGCAGATAACCGGTGGGCGAGGGGGCGAAACGGGTGACAACCGGGCGGGCGGCGGACATGCGCGGGGCCTTTCGGAATTAACCATTCAGAAACCATGTCTGAGTTATGGCTTCGGCGTCTCTGTAGGCAATCGGCCGGGGGAGGGCAAGCCGCGCGCGATGGCGATCTTGGACGAGGGACAGCACCGACGTGGCTTTACGCGGAGCGGAGGCGGCGCTTCTTGGCGTATTTCGGCGCTTCTGGGCCTTCCGTTGGACGGTCTTGCGCGGGCACGGGGGCGGCTGTTCCCCTTCGTCCCGGTACTGCTGGGCTTGGGCATCGCGTGGTATCTGGCGCTTCTCCGGGAGCCGTCTCACGTCTTTGTCTGGGCGGCGGTGATTCTCTGCGCCGCTTCCGCCGCGCTCTGGCTCCGGGGGCCTCACCGCTGGCGGCCGGTGGCGGCGGTGCCCTGCCTCGTGCTGGCAGGGTTCCTGCTGATCCTGCTTCGCTCCCATATGGTCGCGGCACCCGTGCTCTCCTTCCGCTACTACGGCCCTGTCGAGGGGCGTCTCGTGGAGATCGACCGTTCGGGAAGCGACCGTCTCCGCCTGACTCTGGATCAGGTGACGCTGGCCCGCGTGGCGCCCGGCCGAACGCCGGAGCGGGTGCGCATATCGCTGATGGAGGAGCCGGGGCGTGCCCTCGCGCCGGGAACGCGCGTCATGCTCACCGGTCATCTCTCCCCGCCCGGCCGCCCGACGGAGCCCGGCGGCTTCGATTTCCGCCGCACCGCCTGGTTCGAACGGCTGGGCGCCGTGGGCTACAGCCGGACCCCGGTGATGACGCTGGCGCCCTCGCAGAATGATCTCGGCTTGCTCATAGACCGTATCCGCATGACGCTTTCCGCCGCTATCCGCGCGCATATCCCGGGCGATGCCGGGGGGTTCGCGGCGGCCGTCACCACCGGCGACCGCTCTGGTATTTCTGCTGCCGCGAACGATGCGATGCGGGATTCCAACCTCTCTCACCAGCTTTCGATTTCGGGCATGCACATGAGCATGCTTGCGGCCTTCATCTTTGCCGTTGTGCGGCGCGGTCTGGCCTTGATGCCGGGAGCGGCGCTGCGTCTGCCGACCAAGAAGATCGCCGCGGCAATCGCGCTTGCCGCCTCCGCTTTCTATCTCGCCCTGGCGGGGCGGGATGTGGCGACAGAGCGTGCCTTCGTCATGGTGGCCGTCATGCTGATCGCGGTGATATGTGACCGGCGCGCCCTTTCGCTCCGCTCCATTGCGCTGGCCGGGGTGATCGTTCTCACGCTGCGGCCCGAGAGCCTGACCAACGCCGGGTTCCAGATGTCCTTTGCCGCAACCGCAGCGCTCGTCATCGCCTTCGGCTGGATTTCCGGCAGGACCCGCCCTTGGCCAAGATGGAGCGACGGGACGATCATGCTGCTCTTTTCCTCCTCCGTCGCCGGGGGGGCGACGATGCCTTTCACTGCGGCGATCTTCAATCGAGTGGTGAATTATGGCTTGCTCGCCAATCTGCTGGCCAGCCCGTTGATGGGCGTGCTCGTCATGCCGTTTGCCGTGGTTGCGCTGCTGCTCGCGCCGCTGGGGCTTGAGACGGTTCCCCTGTGGCTGGTCGGGCTGGGCTCGCAGGGCGTTCTCCGTGTGGCGGAGACGGTGGCCGGACTTGACGGAGTGGTTTCCGCTGTTCGGATCCCGCCGCCCGGAGCGCTACCGCTGGTTGTTGTGTCCCTCCTCTGGCTCACCCTCTGGCCTGGACCTTCACGATGGGCGGGCATGGTGCCCCTGCTGATGGGGGGCTGGCTTTTCTGGCAGGGTGCAGCCCGCCCGCTCGTACTGATTTCGGAGAGCGGTGCCGTCTCCGGCCTCCTCACCGCCGAAGGTCGGGCGCTGTCGCGCGGGCGGGGCGATGCTTTTGCGGTTACCGGCTGGCTGCAGCGGGATGGCGATCTCGCAAATGCCGAAGTCGCCGCGCGGCGACCGGGTATGGTGCGTGACGGGAGTGTCGTCCGGTATCGTGCCGCGGATCGGGAGCTCGTCCATATCACCGGGCGGGGTGCCGCCGACCTCGTTCGGGAGAATTGCCGCGATGGGACCATTGTCCTTACCTCCATTCGCTTGCCGAAAGCGATGTCCGCTTCGCAGCAAGGGCCGTGTGACATCATCGACGGGGCGGCGCTCGAACGATCAGGGGCGTTGGCGCTTCACGCAAAGGGAGGCGTCCTGCGCATCCTGAGTGTCGTCGAAGCGAGCGGAGAACGTCTTTGGACCCGCCCGTAAACCATTGAGCCGCCAACGCTCACCGCTTTCGGCGCTCTCTATTTGACCAGCAATTCTGCGTGCAGCGCCCCTGCTGCATTGATGCTCTTCAGGATGTCGATCATGTCCCGCGGACCGACCCCCAACGCATTGAGGCCCGCCACGACATCCGATAGCGATGTGGAGGCGGAAACCTCTGCCAGCCCGACACCCGGTTGCTCCTCTATCGAGGCGGAGGACCGCGGCACGATCACCGTCTCGCCCCGTGCGAACGGGTTGGGCTGCACCACCAGGGGGGCTTCCTCCACCCGCAGCGTCAAATTGCCCTGCGCGACAGCGACGCGGGAGATGCGGACATCCTGCCCCATCACTATAGTGCCGGAGCGTTGATCAACGACGACGCGCGCGCGCTGCTGCGGTTCCACCATCAGCGCTTCGATGCGGGTCAACGCATGTGCGGCCGATGCCATTCGCGTCCCGGCGATATCCAGCGCGACCGTGCCCGAATCCAGCATTCGGGCCACCGGCCGACCGAAGTCGCCGTTGATTGCCGCCTCAATCCGCGCAGCTGTTGTGAAATCGGGCGCGCGCAGCGCGAGGCGGAGAGCCTCCAGATCGCCCAGTTCGAAGCCGATCTCCCGTTCCACGCGACCGCCCCCCGGGATGCTGCCGGCCGTCGGGACGCCCTCGGTCACGCTGGCGGCCTGACCTGCCGCGACCGTTCCGCCGGCTATGATGGTTCCCTGCGCGACGGCGTAGATCTGCCCATCCGCTCCGTTCAGCGGCGTCATCACCAGTGTTCCGCCCAGAAGGCTTTTTGCATCCCCGATGGTCGAGACGGTGACATCAATCCGCCCCCCCGCCCGCGCAAAAGGTGGGAGCTCTGCGGTTACCAATACCGCTGCGACATTCTTGGGGCGAAATTGTTCACCCGTCACGTTCACGCCAAGCCGTTCGAGAATATTGGTCATGATCTCTTCGGTGAAGGGCGAGTTTCTAAGCCCGTCTCCAGTCCCGTTGAGCCCGACAACCAACCCGTAGCCGACGAGATCATTGCCGCGGACGCCGTCGAACTCCACGAGATCCTTGATGCGGATCGGCCCCGCGGTTGCAGACAGGGAGAGGATCAGACCAGCCAGTAGAAAGGCGAAGAAACGGATCATCGCAGATAATTCGTCAGTGTGAGCGAGGAAAGGCGGCCTGTAAGCTCGTAAAGCAGTTCAAGTTGCTTCTGAGTGGCATCGAGGTCGATCGCGGCATCATACGGGTCTACGCCGGCGATCTCCACCAAACGCGCTTTCGTGGCCGTTTCTTCTGCCGAGTTCCGCGTGCGCACTGCGTCGATGCGGGCCTCTGTCGTGCCAAGGTCCGCTGCCGCGGCCACGACGCCGTCCGTCGCTTCCGACATGCGAAGTGCGGCGAGACCGATCATCGTACCCCTCTGGGCATCGGGCAGGGAGGCGGAGAGCGCGCCGAGAGCAAGGGCTTCCAATGTTTGCCGGAAGACTGGAGCATCTGCACGCAGAGACAGGCTGACCGCCTCTCCCGCGCCGATCTGCACCGGGCTTCGGGCCTGGCTGTCGCCGAGGTAGTAATTGGCGGGCGTGTCGAACCAGCCGGACACCGTCTCCGCTATGTCTGACGGCGTCTGTGCTCCCGATGCCGAGATGGCGTCCGCGAGACCCGCGAGAATTGCTGCCGCCTCCTTGATCGCAGGGCCTGACGCCGCCGCGCCGCCGAATACGGGCTGACCGGAGGACTGCATGTTGATGGTCGATACGGCAGCGCCGAAACGCGCGTGAAGATCGTTCGCGACCGCGCGTTGCGATGCGGGGTCTTCCGTGCTCGACGCAAGGATGGCGGACTGCCTGCCGGATTCCAGAGATTCCTTCAGAGAAGTCAGCGATTCCTGCATTGCGGCGGCTGAAAGCGCGGCCTCTGTCGCCGTTGTTCGCCAGGCGGCAAGGCTCGCCAATCTGGTGTTCAGGCGGCTGTCCAGGCGGTGGTCTCCCCCAAGGCGCGCGGACCTGTCGATCGGAGCCCCGGTTGTCGCCTCCTGCATGGCGCGTGAAAGCGCTTTCTGTGTCGCTCCCGTGGATTTTCGCAAGGCAAGGCTGCGGGCCAGATCCCCGATTCCCATTCCACTTGTCATCAGCGTATCCCCAGCAGCGTTTTCATCATCTCGTCGGCGGCCTGAAGGACACGTGCATTGGCCGCAAATGCCTGCTCCATGAGGAGCAGCTTTTGCATCTCCTCATCGGAGTTGACGCCACGCGCGGCTTCGGCGCTGCGGAGCTGGTCACTTCGCGCCGTTCTGAAGCTCGCCTCCATCTCCACTGACAGACGCCGGGTAGCCACGCCGGAGAGAAGAGCGGCGGCACTTTCCGTCAGCGGCTTTTCTTTTTCCATCGCGGTTGAGAGAGCAATAAGCCCGCCTGCGTCACCCGGCCGTTCTGTCGTGGTGCCTGCGCCGTTCCGGATGCGCCACAGCGCCCCTCCCTGATCGGGATCGTAATCAGCGGCGATGACCAGCCGGCCCGCCAGCCCTGCGCCGCCGGTGCCGGAAGCATCCCGAAAAAGACCCTCGCCATCCGGCGCGAGTGTCTTTGCGGCGGCATCGAATCGAGCGATCAGATCACCTGCAAGCGCGTCCGCCTCACTTTGCAACGCGGGGGCGAGTTGATCGCGGATGGTCAGCTGCGCCGCGATCCTACCCTCGCCGACCCGGCCTCCCGCACCGAGGGACAGGGGCTTCCCGTCCAGTGTGACGCCGGAGAGGAGGCCGTTTTCGACCGTCGTAGCAGGCGTTACATCCCCTGCGGACGAGAAGCCCAGCTTCGCGACCCGTGAGCCTTCCAACAGGGTCGTTCCGTCGCTGAGGTGAAGCGATATACGGCCGTCATCCTGCAGTGTCTGGCGCACCGGAAGAGCATCGGCGATACCATCAACGAGCCTTTGGCGCTCATCGAGAAGGGTGTTGATATCACTGCCGCGGGCAGCCCCGGCAACGACGGCACGGTTCAATTCGTCGATGCGCGACAGGTTGGCATTCACCATCCCGACATCTGCTGCGAGCTTCTGGTCAGCGGTAGCACGTGCCTCCTGCGCAGCCTGTCCGATGCCGTTGATCTTCTCGGCGAGGGCCTTTGCCGCCGACAGCACATCGGCCAGCCGGCTTTCGGAGGAGGGCACGCTGGATGCCATGGTCAGGGAGGCGCCAAGCCGTGCGAGCCGGGCAGAGAGCGAATCGCCGGAGTCGCTGGTGCCGATGCTGTCCTCCAACGCCTTCAGAAAGGCGGCTTCCACCCCCGTTCCCGCGGCCTCAGACTGAGCCTTAAGCCTTTGGAGCGTCAGCGCAGGGTCCACGTCCCGCAGGACGGCCGTGACCCTGACGCCGGTTCCGGCATTGCCGGCGATGTTCGAGACGACGACCTCCTGCCGGCTGTAACCCGGGGTCAGGCTGTTCGCGAGGTTGGCCGACACCACGCTCGTCGTGCGACCGACGACGGAAAGCCCGCTCGCGGCATTTGAAAGAGCCTGTGAAATGCTCATCGGGTCTACCGCTTGATGTTCGTGGTTTCCTGCAGCATCTCATCCACGGTCTGAATGACCTTGGCGTTCGAAGAATAGGCGCGCTGGGTTTGGATGAGCTGCGTCAACTCGCTTGCGACATCCGTAGCCGACTCTTCCCGGGCAAAGCCTGTCACGCCACCGACCGGCCCTTTGCCCGCGTCCCAGAGAAACATCGGACCACTTTGCGAAGACAGTCGGAATGTCTGGTTGCTGCCCGCCTGCAGGCCGTTCGGGTTGGGAACGTCGATGACGGGCACCTGATAGATCGTGCGGGTACTGCCGTTGTCGTAGATCGCATTCAGCCTGCCGTCGGCGGTGAATTCGACGGAGGAGAGGTTGCCGACCGGAGAGCCGTCTTTCTCGCTGGGGCGGGTTGCGAACGTGTCCGACAGTTGGGTTAGCCCGCTGTTCGAGCCGAGAGTGCCGATCCCGATGGCGATGCTGCCGCTTGCCGTCGTCAGGTTGAGCTTGCCCGTCGCCGCATCGTAACCGGGCGTGTTCACGCCGCCCGTCACGGCGACTGAGGCAAGGGTGCCACCCTTGGCCGCCGTATCGTCGAAGGTCAGTTCGAAAATGCCGATATCCGCTCCGCTCGCCTCGTCATGGACCGTCATCGTCCACTGGTTCGGCGTGGTGGTGGAGGGGGTATAGGTGACTTTCAGCCCCTCCGTGGTGCCGAGGTTGCCGAAGTATTCGACCGACATCTCATAAGGTTCCCCGCTCGCCCCGGGGCCGGTTGCGGTGGCGGGCAGGTTGGCGCCGAGGGTGATGTTCTTCGTCGGGTTGCCGACATACTGGTTGGCCGTGATCTGAATCGGCTGAAGCGCGGCTTCCGAATCCCGCGGATACGTGGGGATCGTCCCGTCGGGATTGGCCGGCCAGCCGAGCAGGACGAGGCCCGAGCTCGTCGTGAGATACCCGTTCTGGTCTGCACGGAACGAGCCTGTGGTGGCAAGCATCAAGGGTGTGTCGCCCGACCCGATGGAGGCAGTGGAGGAAACGGGCAGGAAGCCGCGGCCGCTCACTGCGATGTCGGTGGCGTTGGACGTCCCGACGAGGCCACCCCGCTGATCGACCACGCGTCCGGTCGTCGCGCGAACGCCCCCGGCGGAAAAGCTGGCCGCGCCCGCCGTGCCGGAGCCGATGACCATGGAGAGGAAATCCGCCTCCGCCCGCTTGTAGCCGTAGGTGCCGGAGTTCGCGATATTGTCCGAGATCGTCGCGAGCCGCACGGCATTCGCGTTGAGCCCGGCCACGCCCGCGTTGAGTGAGGAGGATATGGACATTCTGATGCCTTTCGAGGTTCGGATTCGGATGTCGTTGTCCGACTTTTGCTTTCAGGGGCTTAAGAACCCGCTAACGCATGTCATTTTTTGCGAAGAAGGATGACCTCTACCCTGTTGTTCCGGGGGGAGGCCCGATCTGCGGCAGCGGGGCGACGATCCGCATGGCCCGTTACCCGTTGCAGACGTGCGGCTGGAAAGCCCGCCTCCTCCATCAGGCGGCGTGCGGCGTCGGCGCGGGTCGTCGTCAGGTCCCAGACGGGGTTCCGCGCGAGCGGCAGGGGATAGCTGCGCACATGTGCCTCCACCGCGACAGGATTGCTCGATTGCATATAGACGGAGGCCACGACGCCGGTGAGATCGCGCAGGAGGGGGGTCGGTGCGGCGGACTCCGGCTCGAACAGCGCGGCGCCGTCCGTGTCGAAAAGCTCCACGATCAGCCCCTCGTCGCTGACACGCGTGGCGAGGTGGACGAGCTTGCTTCGGAGGGTGAGGCTGTCGCCGGTGCGGCCCTGAAGCAGCGCCTCCATGCCCTCTCGCGCGCGCTGAATATCCGCGTCCAGCGTCACACCGCTGACGCCGCGCGCCTGCCGCTCGCGCATCGCGCGGCTTTGGGACGCGCCGGTGCCGTTGTGAGCCAGCGTATCCTCGGAAAATATGCTGTCTCCGCCGAAGGCGCCGTTCCCGCCGCCGGAGACGCGATTGACGGGAATGGTCGGGTTGAAATAGTCCGCGATGCCTTTGCGCTGCTTCTCCGTCGTCGCATTGAGCAGCCACATGAGCATGAAGAAAGCCATCATCGCGGTCACGAAATCCGCATAGGCCACCTTCCAGGCGCCGCCGTGGTGACCCCCGGCGACGATTTTTCTGCGCTTGATGATGATCGGGCGCTTGTCGTTCTGCATGGCTCGCCTCCCTGACCCGGAGAGACTAGCCCCGCCGGGTTAAGGAGGCGCTAACGGAGCGATCAGACGACGCGGACTTCCAGTACGCCCAGGCCTTCGATGGCAGCGATCATCACTTGGCCCCGCTGCACGGCACCGACGCCAGCCGGCGTGCCCGTCATGATGAGATCACCGGGAGCCAGTTCGAAGAGACCGGACAGATGCGCGATCACATCGGCCACGGACCAGATCTGATCGGCCAGATCGCCGGACTGGCGAAGCTCTCCATCCACCGTCAGCGTGATGGCGCCGTGGTCCGGGTGGCCGACCTCGGCCACGGGATGAAGGGGGGATACCGGCGCGGAGTAGTCCGCGGCCTTTGCCGCCTCCCATGGGCGACCGGCCTTCTTTGCCTCCGCCTGAAGGTCTCGGCGGGTCATGTCGAGGCCGATGCCATAGCCATAGACGTGATCCAGCGCCTCGACCGCGGGGATGTCGCGCCCGCCCTTCGCCAGAGCGACGACCAGTTCGACTTCATGGTGCAGGTCGGCGGTGCGGGAGGGATAGGGGAAGACGCCTTCCGTCGTCAGGTTGTCGGGATTCTTCTGGAAGAAGAACGGCGGCTCCTTGCCGGAATGGCCCATTTCGCGCGCGTGTTCGGCATAGTTGCGCCCGACGCAATAGACGCGGCGGACGGGGAAAAGCGCGGTCTCCCCCGCGACGGGAAGGGTCGCGGGGCGCGGCGCTGGGATCACGTAGGTGTCGGGCATGAGGGACTCCGGTCGGTTGCAAGCCGTTGGTAGCCCCATCGACCCCGGCGCGCCAGAGCGGCGTCAGACGGAGAGGAAGTCCTTGACGAACGGTGTGGCGGGACGGGCGCGAATGTCGCCGGGGCGGCCGATCTGCTCGATCCGGCCCATGGACATGACGACGACAAGATCGGCCAGTTCCATCGCCTCCTCCTGATCGTGGGTGACGAAGACGGAGGTGACGCCGGTCGCGTCGTGGATCTCGCGCAATCCATGGCGGAGCTCCCGGCGGACACGGGCGTCCAGCGCGCCGAAGGGCTCGTCCAGCAGCAGCATCCGCGGCTCGATGGCCAGCGCACGCGCCAGCGCCACCCGCTGCCGCTGGCCGCCCGAGAGCTGGCTCGGGTAGCGTTTGCCGATGTCGGGAAGCTGGATCAGTTCCAGCAGCTTCGTCACGCGCCGACGGATTTCCTCGTTGGAGGGCCGGGTCTTGCGGGGGCGGGCGCGCAGGCCATAGGCGATGTTCTCGAACACCGACATGTGGCGGAAAAGCGCGTAGGACTGGAAGACGAAGCCCGCGCGCCGCTCCTGCACCGAAAGCCCCGTCGCATCCACCCCGTCGAACAGCACGCGGCCCGAGGTCGGGTATTCCAGCCCGCCCAGAATGCGCAGGAGCGTGGTCTTGCCGGAGCCGGACGGCCCCAGAAGCGCCACCAGCGCCCCCGTCGGAATGGAGAGGCTGACGGGATGCAGCGCCGTCGTTCCGTCAAAGGTCTTGGCGATTTCGTCGATCTCGATATGCATGATCGGCCTCTCAATGGCGGAGCGTAGCGGCGAGCTGATCGGCATAACGCCACTCCAGGAAGGATTTGAGCGCAAGGGTGAGAAGCGCAAGAAGGGTGAGCAGCGCCGCCATGGAGAAGGCCGCGACCGACAGGTATTCGTTGTAGAGCATCTCGATGGTGATCGGCATCGTGGCGGTCTGGCCCCGGATCTTGCCGGAGACGACGGCTACCGCGCCGAACTCCCCCATCGCACGGGCATTGCAGAGCAGCACGCCGTAGAGCAGCGCCCAGCGGATGTTCGG
>NZ_JFGS01000012.1 GCF_000740775.1 Haematobacter missouriensis
GGCGCAAGTCGTGGATAGGCGCAAACGGCTTTCGGCGCAAATCTCGGCACGCAGGAAGCAAAACATCCCTGCGGACCTCGAGGGTATGCCGACCTGGCGGCTACGCTGGACACTCAGATCCGTGACCTGGAGCGGCGGATCGAAAGCGTCATCGCCCAAGAGGAGGCGTCGGCCGTCAGGGCAAGGCTTCTGCTGTCCATCCCCGCTACGTGAAGGCCATGCTTGCGCAGATGTCATTCTCCATCGCCGAGAAAATTGGTTCCGATGCCGTCCATCGTCAGGTTCAGTGGCTTGGCGTCCGATGCATCAAATACATTCACCTTGATCAATCTATGTCTGCGGCTCAGGCTTGAGAAGCTAGGTGCGGGTCGATCGATCCCGGCCATCGACAAAATGCTCGCGACCATTCCGGTCGTTTGCCAAGAGGAGCCCGAACGGAACATTCGCCGTCAGGCAGAATAGGATCGTGGCATCGCGGAAACCGGAGGGCGGCCATTGCAACCGGCCTTCGGGGCAAACCCTGTCTTGTCCGTGTCCTGCACGATCAGCAGGGAGCCACCTTGCATCAGTACCTCATTGTAATTCTTCCAGTTTGCCGTCCCATAGTGGGCAGGGTCACCATCTCAGTCCATCAACCTCATGGGTCCCGGGTGTGAACCACACTCCCACGGGACTTCTGCAAAAACGCCGATTTCAACGGGGCCTCCTTCGGCTCACCGGCATCGTGATGTCTCAGCCAACCGTGCAAGCGTAGACTACACGATGGCTCGCTCGTTTCGCGATCTTCCGTCGCTCAGAGAAAGCCGCTTCACCCGTCGAAATGCCGCATTCCCCGGGTTCGTCCATGTGCTGACGGCCGACCGCAAGGACTTGCGCCGCGAGGAAGGATGTTCCGCGCGAAAGGCAACCCCCTCACGTTACATCAGCGGGCGACGGTGAAGGCTTGCGCGACCCTATGGCCGGAGGCTGAGGTATTGCGTCCATTCGCCACATATTCCTGGAGCGATCAGGACGTTTTGCAACATTGACCCTGGTTGCTGGTCACTGTTTCCTACGGCATTTGCGCCGCTTGCGGCGGCAGCTTTTTCAGGGGGGATTCATATGACGGATAAAAAGCCGGAACTGAGTCATCAAGGTCAGTTCAATGAGCAACGTGGGTGGCGGCGGTATAACGTCTGGATCATGCGTGCGCTCGGTATCATCGCGGCGCTTGTCGTCTATTCTCTGCTTGCGGGGGCCGAGGGATTGAGTGCGGATGGTCGCGCTGTCGCGGCTATCGCAACTCTCATGGCGATCTGGTGGATGACGGAGGCCATACCTCTGGCCGCCACGTCGCTGATCCCCATCGTGCTGTTTCCTGCGCTTACCGGGCAAAGCGTGGCTCAGGCGACTTCGCCCTATGCAAACCCAATCGTATTCCTTTTTCTGGGCGGATTTCTTATCGCGATCGCCATGGAGAAATGGAACCTGCACCGGCGTATTGCGCTGCTTACCATCGCTCGTATCGGAGTAGAGCCGCGCCGCATAGTGCTCGGCGTGATGGTTTCCACAGCGTTTCTGTCGATGTGGGTTTCCAATACCGCGACGGCCCTGATGATGCTGCCCATCGGCATGTCGATCCTGGCGCTGTTCACCAGCGAGGGCAAGTCCGCTGGATCGGTCGAGGACATTGGCGATGGTCAGACTATCACGGAAGCGATCCGTGATCCCAATGTGGCGACCTTCGGAGTCTGTCTGATGCTCGGCATCGCATGGTCGGCCTCCATCGGAGGGCTTGGCACACTGCTCGGAAGTCCGCCCAATGCCATCGTGGCGGGCTATGCGGCGGATACACTGGGCACACCGATCAGCTTCTTCCAGTGGATGATGATCGGCCTGCCGCTCGCCGCGGTGTTCATCCTGCTGGCGTGGTGGGTGATGACGCGCGTCATCTACCGCTTCGATCTGCCGGAAGTCCCCGGCGGCCGCGGCATGATCGACAAGGAGATCGACGCCCTGGGGCCGATGAGCCAAGGGGAAAAGGTGGTGCTCGCCGTGTTTGTGAGCGCAGCTTTCCTGTGGATTGCTCCGGGCTTGCTCAGCAATATTCCCCTCGTCTCCGCAGCTTTGCCTTGGCTGGGCGGTTTCAACGACACCGTCATTGCCATCGCTGCCGGGCTTGCCATGTTCATCCTGCCTGCAGAGGGCAAGACGAAGATGGTTCTGAACTGGAAAGATGCGGAGGACGGGCTGCCGTGGGGCGTGCTGCTGCTGTTCGGCGGTGGCCTGAGTCTCGCCGCTGCCGTTGGGTCGTCCGGGCTGGATGATTGGTTCGGCGCGCAGGTGTCCGGTCTGGGTGCACTCCCCGCAATCCTGCTGGTCGCTTCGGTCGTCGGTATCATCCTTTTCCTGACGGAAGTGACATCAAATACCGCGACGGCCGCGACGTTCATCCCGATTCTAGGGGGAGTTGCTCTGGGCCTTGACGTCAATGCGATGATGCTGATCGTACCTGCGGCGCTGGCAGCGACCTGCGCCTTCATGCTGCCGGTAGGCACGCCGCCGAACGCGATCGTCTTTGGCTCGGGGGCGGTCACCATCGCCCAGATGGCGCGGGGTGGGGCGGTAATGAACCTGATCGGCATACTGCTCATCACCGGCGCGATCTACGCGATAGGCGGGATGGCGCTCGGGATAGAGTTCTGATCTGTCTCTTCCGCGATCGGAGGGGTTACTCGCCCCCTCCGATCGCGGCCTGTTCGGCGATCGTCCTGTAAAGACGCTCGTTCCAATAGGGCACCCAGCAGACCAACGCGCGGCCCGTCCCATGGAAGGCACGCAACCGCCTCTGACCGGAGATCAGGCTGCGGGGCCATCTCGCCGGTGCGCGGGATGAAAACTTCAGCCCGCCCGTCCGGCCCAGAACGAGCCGTCCCTGAACACGGAAGTCGCTGTCATCGACATAGATTGTCTCGACGGGTCCGGGAGCATTGATGGCAACCTTGCCTACGCCAGAAACCGTTGTCTTCCATGACAAAAATCCATCCCCCGCCCAGAAGCTTGACCATGCGGGTTCGCGTGTCATGCCCAGCTGCACGGATCCTTCGGAGGCCCAGTAGGCCCCCGGTTCCAGTATCCAGCGCTCACCCGGGGTTACGTCGAGAAGATGGTAGCCCCCAAGCGTTGGTTGAAGGAGAACGGAGCCGGTCCCCGAGTAATAAGGCCGGATCCGGGCGTCCGAGGTGAAGAAGGATCGAAAGATGTCACGTGGCCCGGGAAGACGGGGCGTCATGACCACCTTGCCCTGCATGGTGGACATTGCGCCATGGCGGGCGCGCACCGTTTCCTCTGCCATGTCGATGCGGATCTGACGCATCCCTTCAACCTCACGGACACTGAACTCCGCCATCACCGTCTCCCTTCAGTAACGCGGCTCGTCCCACGACATCGACCGCTCCCAGACCATAATGAGGGATTCCGGTCTCAGCCCGGCCGCCCCGCGCAGTGGCGCATCCAGCGTGGACATCACGAACAGAATGACGGCGAGAAAGAGCGAGGTGACCGCGCCGAGAAAGAACTGCCGCAGCGGCCGCATGCGCAGCAGGCAGATCAGCAGAACGCTTATGACTGCGCCGCCGAACACGGCGTACCACATCGCCTGCGGGATCCGTACGAAGACGGCGGCGATGCGCTGCTGCCGGGCCGTCACGAAGTCGCGGAACGCGGAGAGCACCTCGGCATGCACGATCTCCTGCCCCGGCGTCTGCGGCTCGAATTCCGCCAGACGTTGGCGCATGGCATTGGAGCGGTTGTTGCCTCCGTCTAGGAAGTCGCCGTGTTGATGTGCGGCCCAGTCCTTGTGGATGGTGAACAACACATAATCGCGCAGCATATCCTTCATGTCGGATCGCAGCGGCTCGGGGTACACGTTCACATCGGCATAGAGAGCAGAAATGGAATTCGCCTCATCCAGCATGGCGGTGCGGACGCGGTCGTTGTTCTGATAGGCTGATACGGTGAGAAGGCCGAGCAGCAGCCCATAGAAAAGGCTGAAACCCGAGGTTGCATAATTGATGGATTCGTTCAGATCCGGGCCGGAGCCGATCAGGACACGCATAACCGGTTTGAACACCAGCATCCCAAGCAACATGCCAATGATCGCCATGGCAAGGAAGCCGATCGCCAGTTGCTGCTGGGGAATATCGTAGACGAAATCAAACATGAGCGTGTGCCCGTAGATGTCACGCAAACCTATCGCGCGAACGGAGAAGCGCGAAGGGTAAAATGCAAATTGTCGCCTGTGGAACGCTCGATTAGTCTCTGCGTGCAGATTAGTACGGGTTGCTCATGATGGTCTCGTTCTTTCGGCTACTTTTTGCACTGTCGACCGTGATCGCATCCCCAGCGATGGCAGTGGATCAGGCTTCCCCGGATCTGCGATTCTTCTCGATCGGAACGGGGGAGGTTACAGGGAACTACTATGCAGCGGCCAAGGCGATCTGCGGTGCCGTCAACCGTCACTCCGACGGTACGATCCGATGCAGCGCGGAAGCAACACAGGGAACGATCTACAACCTTGCCGCGCTGAAAGCCGGCGATCTGGACTTTGCTATCGTGCAATCGGACTGGTTGAGATATGCCTATCAAGGTGCGGGCATTTTCGAGGCAGAAGGTCCGATGACCGAGCTTCGGACGGTCATGGCGCTCTATCCCGAAACGCTCACCATCCTCGCCGCGCGCGGCCGTGGGATCGACAGTCTGCTGGCGCTGCGGGGGCATCGGATCGACATCGGCGCGCCGGCCTCAGGTCGGCATGCGACGGCTCTCAGAGTGCTCGATGCCGTCGGATTGAGCAGCAACGACTTTCCTGTGGTGCTCGAACTCCCGATCACGAGCGCCTATGAAGAGCTCTGCGCGGGGAGGATCGATGCCTCCATTCTTGTGATTGGGCATCCCAATGAGGGCCTCGCAAGCGCCATTTCAAGATGCAATCTTGAAATCGTTGGGATTTCCGCACCGACGAGCGAGGACATTCTTTCCCGGCATCCGGATTTCCGGGCGATCTCCATCCCCGCCTCGGACTATGGTCTTGCGGCAGATATCCCTTCTCTCGCCGTCACCGCGACGGTTATCACCCTGGCCGCCCAACCTGATGATCTGGTGAGGACGCTGGTCGAACAGACCCGCGCTGCTCTGCCGGAGCTGCGTATAGCAGCGCCGATTTTCGGCGCGGTTGAAGCGTCCGGGATGGGAAAGGGAGCAGAGGTCGCGCCGCTTCATCCGGGGGCTGCAGCAGCCTACGAAGCGCTGCCGCCATGACCATCACGATAATCTGTGACCGCTAACGCCGCTTCAGCGCATCGAAATATACAGTATGGCGGAAATGAGAGATATATGGTCGCAAATCGTACTCCGCCCGACGCGGCTTCCGCCATTTTGGTGGGAAGTTTTGTAGGGGCGTGAAAAGCTGTGAAGGGCGGGGCAAACCGGAAATTGGGCGGTTGTGCGGGTAGGGCTCTCCGTCCGCATCGCTCATTGGCGGCAAGATGAGTGACGCGGTCCGGCGATCGGCAGACATGCGGATCGGTTTGATCGGTGCGACGGGTTGGATCGGCGGGGCGCTGGGGACGCGGCTTTTGACATCGGGGATCGTCAGTCCCTACAGTCTGGTTGCGATGAACCGTAGTGGCGACCCTGGCCCCTACGCGCCATACGCAATCGGCTGGGTCGGTGATCCGCTGGAACTTGCGGCGCAGGTGGATGTGGTCATCGTTGCGGTTCGGCCCGAGACATGGCCGGGGCTCCGGCTGCAAGCTCCGGGTAAGCTGCTCATTTCCTTGATGGCTGGCGTGGGAAGCGGCGAGCTTGCCCGTAGCGGCGCGCGCATTGTGCGCGCAATGCCGAATGCCGCGGTCGAAACCGGGAGATCCTACTCGCCCTTTTGGGCTGGAGCCGGGGTGACAATGGCGGATCGCGGCGTGGTTCACCGTATTCTGGGCGCAATCGGCACCTTTGATGAATTGCCCGAGGAACGGCAGATCGACATGATCACCGCCGTTTCAGGCTCTGGTGCGGCCTATCCCTCCCTGATGATGGTTGCGATGGTTGACGTGATGAAGCGGCACGGAATTCCGGACGGCATCGCTTGGCATGCGGCGGAAGCTGCCGTCTGCGGTGGCGCTGCCCTGTTAGCCGGGCAGCCGCAGCAGGCGCAGAATTTCCTCGCTGCCTATCGCGACTATGGCGGAACTACCGCCGCGGGTCTGGACGCGGCGGCAAGAGGAGGGTTTTCCACCGCGCTGGAAACAGCGCTTGAAGCCGCTGCTGAAAGGGCACGGACCATGACCATGGCCGGTTCAGGAGCCGTCTAACGCATTTCAAGGTGCTCGACGTGCCAAAGCGGCAGCTCGCGGGCAGATCACAAAAGCCGCAACAGGGAATGGAAATGAAAAAGCTAGCGTGTCTCATTGCGGTTGCCCTTCCGGCGGCGTTTTCGACGGCTGCCAGCGCAGCTTGCGGCAGCTTCACCATCGCGAGCATGAACTGGCAGAGCGCCGAGGTGTTGGCGAGCCTTGACCAGTTCATTCTGAATACCGGCTATGGTTGCAGTGCCGAGATCACTACCAGCGACACGGTGCCCGCCATCACCTCTCTGGTGGAGAAGGGCAAGCCCGAGGTCGTGCCAGAGTCCTGGGTCGATCTTATGCCCGAGGTGGTCGCGGGCGGTCTGAAGGATGGAAAGATCGTCGAACTCTCCCGCTCGCTTTCCGACGGTGGGCAGCAGGGCTGGTTTATCCCTCGCTATATGCTCGACGAGCATCCCAACCTCAACAAGATCGAGGAGATACTTGCTCATCCCGAACTCTTCCCGGCACCGGAGGATAAGTCGAAAGGTGCCGTCTATAACGGCCCGCAGGGCTGGGGCGGAACGGTGGTGACAACACAGCTCGCCAAAGCGTTCGGGATAGAGAACAAGGGGTTCACCCTTGTCGATACAGGCTCCGCCGCGGGGCTCGACGGCTCGATGGCCAAGGCCTATGAACAGAAGGCGCCATGGCTTGGCTTCTATTGGTCGCCCACGTCGATGCTGGGCAAGTACGATATGGTCGCGGTGGATTTCGGCATGGCGAATGACCCTGCGGAATGGAAGCGCTGCACCTCTTCGGCCGATTGTGCCGATCCGAAGCCCAACGCCTTCCCACGGGACAATGTCTTTACGCTCGTGTCGAAGAAATTCGCGGACGAGACCGATCCTGCGGTCATTGACTATCTGAAAAAGCGCAGCTGGACAAATGATACCGTGAACCAGCTCATGGCGTGGATGACCGACAATCAAGCGACGGGAGAGGATGGCGCGCGGCAGTTCCTGAAAGAACATCCCGATATGTGGAGTGCATGGGTGAGCCCTGAAGCAGCCGAGCGCATCAAGGCGGCACTCTGATCCGCCAGCGGAGCCGCTTCTGCGGCTTCGCGTCCTTTCGCTTGTCATAGCCCATCCGATCAGGAGGTCGCCATGGCCTGGTTCGACAGGTTTCCGCAACTCGATGACTCGACACTCCGTGATCTCAAGAAGGTCATCGATGAGGGTTTTCGCACCTTCACACGCTCCTACGGGGATGCGATCGAAGGCTTTTTCGAGCCGCTCCGGCAGTTCCTGGTATGGTCGGAGGCGTTGTTGACGAGCACGCCATGGCCCCTCGTCCTTGCTGCCATCGCCGCTCTTGCATGGTTTGCCAGCCGCAACCTGCGCATCGTGATCGCCAGCGTGGCGACGCTCGCTCTGATAGGAGCGTTCGGGATGTGGGACGATACGATGAAGACGATCTCCATGATCCTGACATCGACACTTCTTGCCATCGTCATCGGCTTGCCGATAGGCATTCTCATGTCGCGCTCCGACCGGGTTCAGTCTTTCTTCAACCCCGTGCTGGACGTGATGCAGACCATGCCGTCCTTCGTCTACCTGATCCCGGTTGTCATGTTGCTGGGCATCGGCAAGGTGCCGGGCCTTATCGCCGTGGTGATATATGCCATTCCGCCCATGATACGGCTGACGAACCTTGGTATCCGCGAGGTGGATGGCGAGGTGCTCGAAGCGGCGGATGCCTTCGGTTCTTCCCGCTGGCAACGGCTGGTGAAGGCGGAGCTTCCACTCGCACTGCCGACGATCATGGCGGGTATCAACCAGACCATCATGATGGCGCTGGCGATGGTCGTCATCGCGTCGATGATCGGCGTGCAGGGTTTGGGCCAGCCCGTGCTGAAGGCGATTTCGAACCAGTATTTCACGCTGGGACTGTTCAACGGGTTGGCCATCGTCGGTATTGCCATCGTGTTTGACCGGATCAGTCAGGCCTGGGGCTTCCGGCTCCAAAAGCATCGCGGCGGCCATAGTGTCTGATCCCATCGGTATCGAAATCCGCCACCTTTTCAAGATCTTCGGCCCGCGTGCTGCGGATTACATAGATGCGGTTCAAAGCGGCCTGTCGAAGCAGGAGCTCAACGAGCGGTATCGCCATGTCCTCGGTCTGCGCGATATCAACATTTCCATCGCGGCGGGCGGCATACAGGTGGTGATGGGCCTGTCCGGCTCCGGCAAATCCACGCTTATCCGCCATATCAACCGGCTCATCGACCCGACCGCCGGAGAAATACTGGTGGAGGGGGAGGATGTGGTAAAGATGTCTCCCATCGCTCTCCGCGACTTTCGTCGCCATCGGACGGCGATGGTATTCCAGAAGTTCGGCCTGCTCCCGCATCGAACCGTGATTGACAATGTGGGTTATGGGCTGGAGGTGCAGGGCAGGGGCACCGCCGAACGGAACCGCATCTCCGCCCGCTGGATCGAGAGGGTCGGTCTCGCCGGGTTCGAACGGAAATATCCCGCCCAGTTGTCAGGCGGGATGCAGCAGCGGGTGGGTCTGGCGCGAGCGCTGGCAAATGATGCGCCGATCCTGCTGATGGACGAAGCATATTCCGCGCTGGACCCGCTGATCCGCTACGACATGCAGACGGTGCTGCTCGATCTTCAGAAGGAGGTTCGCAAAACCATCGTATTCATTACGCATGACCTTGACGAAGCCCTGCGCATCGGTGATCGCATTGCGCTGCTTAGGGACGGTGCTGTCATCCAGCAGGGAACGGGGCAGGAAATAGTGCTGCATCCCGCCGATGACTATGTCGCGAACTTCGTGCAGCATGTTGACCGTGGAAAGGTGGTGCGGGTCGCCTCCGTGATGGAAGCGGCAGGGCCTGAAACTGCTGGGCCAGCCGTGGCAGCGGAAACCACGCTGACCGATGCCCTGCGCGAGATGATGGGGCACGGCGTCCAGTGCCTCGTTGTGTGCGACGGAGCGGGCAGAACGGTGGGGCAGCTGTCGTTACAACGTGCCATCGCGGTTTCGGCTGGGGTCTGAGGAGAAAGGAGCCATCCGGGGAGCGTTCCATTCCGGTGCGAAATGAAGCGCTGGTACCGCTCGGGCATACCATGACGGTGAGAGCTCGAACCACAGAGTGTTCGCCGCAGGGACGATGGGCGCACGACTCCCCACGACATCGCCCGGACGCGCGGCGGTCGTGAGGGGTGTTCAGGGCACCGCCAGAGACAACCGCTCCGGTTCGTTGGTGGCGCGAACGCAATCCCCATTACACGTTATTGCATAGCTCTCCATTCGAATATCAGTGCTCGCGCGCTAATTTTGACGGCAGCGTGAACTTCCGACTGGATCGTGACTTTGATTGTGCGATGCGCAAGAAATAGCGAAACCTGCTCGAGAATCCGCGTTTTTCTCAATCGGCTGGCTGTAATCGATGAAAATCGGAGTAGGAAAGTCTGAAAATATGAATCGTGACGAATATGGATTACTGCCGC
Source organism: Haematobacter missouriensis (assembly GCF_000740775.1). GTDB lineage: Bacteria > Pseudomonadota > Alphaproteobacteria > Rhodobacterales > Rhodobacteraceae > Haematobacter > Haematobacter missouriensis. Next base: position 9,851 of record NZ_JFGS01000012.1, read on the forward strand.
GCGGCATCAATCATATCGGCCTGACAGTAGAAGATCTGGATAAAGCAAGCGAGTTTCTGGCCAAGGGCGTCGGCGCGAAATGGTGTTACGACGGCCTGACCCGCGACGACGCACCGCGCCAAGGACCGGAGGTGGAGCGGCAACTGGGTCTTTCCGAAGGTAGTCGCATCGTTCGCCAGCGCCTGATGAGGATCGGAAATGGCCCTAATATTGAAATTTTCGAAATCGAGTGCATCGATCCGGCTCGTCCTCTCGAACTGGAAGACCGAGGCTGGAACCATATTTCCATATATTGCGACGATATCGATGGTTCGTTAAAACGTCTGATTGCGGCCGGCGCCGAGCCGCTGTCCGGCGTCCACGGCAATTCCCGCCATGAAGACACAGAGGGTAACGGCAGTGTCTATGTCCGCCCGCCATGGGGAGGGCTTATCGAATTGCAGTCGATCCCAAATGGCTATTATTATCCCGATAGCAGTGAAGCGAAAACCTGGTTACCGGAGAAAAGTTAGCAAAGTGCCTTTCTGAAACTCGGGTGGTGTTGCAGTAAACACGACGTGAGTGCACTTACATCATGGGTTCAATCTGAGCACTTCGGAGGGGTTCACGAGGTTCATCCATTTGTCCGTTTGTGTGATGTTTCGACCGAGCGCCTCATGAACTCAACATCCCCCCGTTGACTTCGGATATGATGGCAGGCTGATCTCTCCCAAAGGGTTTGGCACAGGCGATGGATTGCGGAGAGGATCTCGCCGCGGCAATCCTTACGTCATCGTCGCCCGTGCTTTCCGATGGAAGGGATGGAGCGTCCTCGCAGGGGGCATCAGGCCGCTGAAAAGCCCTGCAGTATCGTAACCGGAATCGGATAATCGGCCGTAAGCACTTGGAAGTATATAGATTTCCGGTTGGATTTCGTCAGATTGCGAACGATTCCCGCCTCAACACAGTCCAAAAAGCCTTTTTCAGCAGCCTGCTCATGCGACCTTCGGGGCGGCTCTCCGGGCGGGAAGAGCAAAATACTCCGAGGCGGGCGCGGCCATCCCCAATTCTGCCGCCGCCGACTGCAACATCGGTGCCAGTTCCGCCATGCGGGCATCCGTCATGCGGACTGATGGCCCCGCGATTGACAGGCAACCGAGTATCTGGTCCGTATCCGCATACCGCACCGTCACGGCCATCGCCGCCATCCCGAGGATATACGTGCTGACGGCCACGGAGTAGCCGCGCTCGCGGGTTTCTTTGAGGATCGCCAGCAGCTCGGGGATGCTGATGGGTTTCCCTGGACCTTCGTCCCGGCCAAAGCCCTGTGCACTGACGTGTTCCAGCGCCTCCTCGTCATGCATCGCCGCGAGCCAGGCCCGACCGCCTGCGGAGGAGGCGAGGTGCACCACAACGCCCTGTTCCTGCCCTGGATCGTAGCGCAGCCCCGTGGTTGCCCCTTGTGCAACGGCAACCCAGGTCAGCGCCCCGCTATCGATCACCGAGAGGCGGATGAGTTCGCCTGATTCCGCGGCCAGCCGATCCAGGATCGGCTGAACCACGTCATTGATCCCCGCGCGCCGCATGAAGCCAAGGCCGAGAGCTGCCAACTTGATCGACAGCGTGTAATCGCCCCCGTCCGCGATCTGCCGCACGTAGCCCAACCGGATCAACTCATGGAGAGTGCGGTGGACACCGCTGACCGGCTGACCGGTCATCCCCGCGATATGGGAGACCGACAACCCCGCAGGATGCTCGGCCAGCCCCTCGATGATGGCCAGTGACTTCTCGACGACGCTGCTCACGGTCTCACCTCGCTTCCGCTATTGCCAAAAAGCCGTTCAACAGCGGAAAGGTCAACCGACGAACGCAGAAAACCCTACGTCGCGGCTCACGCAGCTTGTGCGAAAGACCCCTGACCGGCGATCTTCCATCCCAAGGGAGAGAGCTTGTCCACTGCCTCCGTCACCGCCCGGTCTGCCTCTGCGTTCAGGATTTCCACAACGGAGAGGCCCCTGAACCCCGCGGCCTGCAACGCCCTCGCGGCAGTGGCGAAGTTGACGCTGCCGGTGCCGATCGCATCGTGGCGCCACTGCTGCTGCCCGGTATCCGACATATGAAGGAGGTCGAGATATGGCACAACCAGGGGCAGCGCTTCGCTCAAATCCTCGTGGATGAAATGGGCGTTCGCAAGGTCGTAGCAGATGCGGAGTGCGGGACTGTCAAACCGCTCCACGCAGGCCACCATGCTGCGCGCATCCGGCAGGACGCCCATGGGAACGTTTTCGAGAAAGACTTTCACACCCGCGCGTTCCGCGTAGGAGACAGTCTTTTCCAGCGCCCCGAAGAACCATCCCTCAAGCTGCTCTCGCGGTGGGGCATTCAGCGCATTGTAACGACCAGATACCGAAACGAACCCCTGTGCCCCGAGCTCGTAGCAGGCATCCAGCATCTTCCGGTTGAAGCCTACCGTCATCTCGCGGATCTCTTCCCGCGGGGAGGCAAGGTTGTGGTCGAGGCTCTGCGCGGTCAGCGCATGGATCGTCAGCCCTTCGCGTTCCAAAAGCTTGCGAATACGGGCATAGTCGCGGGGCGTCATGTTCTCGATATCCAAGTGCGCCGGACTGACCATCACGTCGAACTGGCGAAAACCCAGTTTTGACAGGCGGATCAAACTTTCTTCCAGCGGGATCGTCCAAGTGTCGCTGATCGTGTTCACGCCAAGTGGCAAATCGGTCATGGTTCTGCTCTCCTCTCAGATGTAATCATTAGACAGCGCGGGCAACCGGCAGCGGCTCCGCGCGTAGTTCGCCCGCCGCATGTTTGGCGATACGCCAGCCAAAGACGATGGCTGGCCCGATGGTGGTCCCCGGACCGGGGTAGGTTCCGCGAAAGATGGAAGCCAGATCGTTACCGCAGGCATAAAGCCCCGATATGGGCTGGTCGCTCCGGTTCAGGACGCGACCGAACTCGTCCCCCTTCAATCCAGCACTGGAGGCGAGGTCTGAAGGTTTCACGGCGACGGCGTAGAAGGGGCCCCCGCTCAAGGGTCCGAGGCAGGGATTGGCGCCGGCGGCCGCATCGCCGTTAAAGCGGTTCATTACCGATGTGCCGCGCCCAAAGGCGTCGTCACGGCCGGTGGAGGCAAAGCGGTTATACTCCTCCACCGTGCGTTGGAGTCCGATAGGGTCGCACCCGATCCTTCGGGCGAGGGCGGCGATGTTTTCAGCCTCGGTTACGTAACCTGCTTTCAGCATCGCGGGCAGATTGCGGGCGCCGGGCAGAACCATCCCCAGCCCATATTTCCGCATGAAGTCCGCATCGCAGATCAGATGGGCCGGGAATGCCCCGACCTTGATCTGCGCGACGGAGAAGTCGTGATAGGAATCGGATTCGTTCACGAACCGCTCCCCGCGCGCGTTGACCGCAAGCAGGCCGGGCTTGGCCCGGTCGAGGATGATATGCGGCCAGACCGCCAGCGTCCCGGCCGCGCGCCGGTAGGAAGAGCAGGGCATCCAGAGCGCGGGGCTGTCTCCGCCGTCATCAAACCCCGCGCCGATGGCCGTCGCAAGGTCGGCACCGTCGCCGGTATTCGTTGCCGGCGCGAGAGCATAGGCGCGCGCCGGTTCGGGGAACAGCCGGTCGCGGATGTCCTTGTTCCAGCAAATGCCTCCGGTCGCCAGCACCACGCCGCGGCGTGCGCGGATCTCACGCCCATTCACCCGGGCTCCGGTGACGCGGCCCTGCTCCACCAGCAGCGCATCGGTCGTGGCGTCGAACAGAATCGGCACACCGGTCTTGCGCAGGCTGTAAAGCAGCCGCGCGACCAGCGCATTGCCCATGAGCAGCCTCGTCCCCCGCCGGTATCGCAACCGGTCCAACGCGTAACGACCGACGATTCCAACCGTCGTGCGAAGATTGTTCAGCGACGCAAAGGGCGAGAGCAGGGCTGAAAGCTCATTCCGCCCCACCATCATGCCCCCCAACCCCATGAACTCCCGCCGGGGAGGGCGGACCCGATCAAAGTCCGCACCCAGAAGCCGCCCGTCGAAAGGCAGGGGACCAAGCGCCCGGCCGCCAAAGGCCTGCCCAGGCGCATCGATGTAATCGGGATGTGCGGCGGCGGCGGCGAACTTGACCTCCGTGTGGCGCTCAAGGTCAGCGACCGCCTCCGGACCCGAGCGGAGGAAGGCCGCCCGCAAATGGTCGCCACCCCGCTGCCCGACGACGGTGCGGAGGAACAGGCCGGCGTCCTCCACACGATCCGGCACGCCCGAGGCATCGGAAAGGTGGGTTCCGGGTATCCAGGTCGTGCCGCCTGACGTCGCGGTGGTACCGCCGACCTGACCGGTCTTTTCGACGAGCATCACGCTCAGCCCCGCGCGGGCGCCGACGAGGGCGGTGGTCATCCCTCCGGCGCCCGCGCCGATGACCAGCAGATCGACCTCGGTCGGCATTTCGGGATCAACTGGCATGGGTTTTCCTCCTCCCATTCGTGGCCGCGGCGATTCCGGCTGCGGCGGTCTCTGCCGCCAGAAAGCCGAATGTCATTGCGGGGCCGAGCGTGATGCCGCCGCTCGGATAGCTGCCGCCCATGATGGAGTTCATGTCGTTTCCTGCCGCGTATAGGCCGGGAATCGGCATCCCGTCGGCATCCAGAGCCCGCGCTCGCTCATCGGTGACGATACCGGCAAAGGTACCGAGACTACCCGGCGCGATCTCCACCGCGTAGAAGGGGCCGTTCCGAATGGGAGCGACAGCCGGGTTGGGACGGTGATCGGGATCCCCCTGCGCACGCCCGTATGCCGTTTCTCCCCGGCGGAACTGCGGGTCGCGCCCGTCTTCCGCATGGCGGTTGTAATGCGCGACGGTGGTTTCCAGTCCGCCCGGGTCGATGCCGCAAACCCGCGCCAGATCGGTGAGTGTCCGGCCTTTTTTCAGATAGCCGTTGCGTAGCCAGCGTCCGTAAGGAAGGGGCGACGGCTTCACCGCTCCAAGTCCATAACGGCGAAGGAAGCGGTGATCGCAGATGAGCCAGGACCGGACTTGTTCCCCCTGGGGAGTAGCCGCGATCATCTCCCGCACGTAATCGTGGTAGGGACCGCCTTCATCCGTAAAGCGGGCGCCGTTTGCCAACACCGCGATGAGGCCCGGCTTGCCCCGCTCCACCAGATGCGGAAAGCGACCGATGGTGCCGTCCGTTCGTGGAACCAGCGACACCGGGGCGTAGGCGGCAGCGTGGGCCTGTGTCCTGCTCACCTGTCCTCCCGCCGTCTCGGCGAGGCGCAGCCCGTCCCCGGTATTCGTTTCAGGTGCGGCTGAAAAGTGCGGTGTGCCTGCCTCCACATGTGGCAGCAGCTCTCGCAGGAGTTCTTCCGCGTGGGGAAAGCCGCCGGTGGCCAGTACCACCCCCCTCCGCGCGGTGACGGCCACGGCGCCGTCCGCTGTCGCCAGCATCGCGCCGACAACCCGGGTTCCATCCCGCAGCAGCGAGCGCGCGCTCGCTCCAGTAAGCAGTGTGACGCCCAGGTCTTCTGCAGAGCGCAGCAGCCGCGCGGCAAGCGCATTGCCGTTCACCAGCTGCATTCCCCGACCGTGCAACGCCAGATCGCGCAGATGCCGGAGTACCCGCCCCGTGACATGGCCAAAGGCGCGGGGACTGCGCAGGGCAGTCAGGAACATGCGCATGTCAAGCCCTGAGGCGATGCCCATGCCCAGCAAGGTGGTTTCCGGAATGGGCTCGCGCAGCCGCGCGATCAGCCCTCCCAGCCGGCGCCCGTCATACGGTGCGGCCACCACAGAACGCCACCCTTCTGCCGCGCCTGGGAGAGTGCCGTGAAAATCCGGCACGCCGGAGCCCGGCAGGAAGCGGACCTCTGTCCTCTTCTCGAAGAAGGCGAGCATTCGGGGAGCGTCGCGAAGATAGGCTTCGATCAGGGTAGGGTGGTAACGGTCGCCGATGACCGCGTGCAGATAGGCGCGCACCGCCGCCGGATCCTCCTCCTTGCCTGCTGCCCGCGCGTGGGGAGCGTCGGGAATCCACAGCCAGCCCCCCGAGACGGCAGTGGTACCGCCGATCACATTGGCCTTCTCGGCCACGATGACGTTGAGGCCAAGCGCTGCGGCGGTGGTTGCTGCCGCCAGCCCCCCCGCGCCGGAACCGATCACGAGCAGGTCGCATGCCATCCGCTGATGAAGCACGATCGGTCCGTTGCCGGGGGCGGTGGAGGGAGATGTCATGGGCATGGGGGTTCCTTAATGGCGGCTGAGGGTTGCTGCGATAGCGGCGATGATCAGGGGAATGGCGAAGACGATCATGACGGTGGAAAGGCTCGCCCCGCCACCGATCAGCATGCCGCCGAAGGTCGGCCCGACCACTGCGCCGAACCGTCCGACGCCCATGGCCCAGCCGATGCCCGTGCTACGAACGGCAGCGGGATAGAGGCTCGCGGCCAGACCGTAGAACGCGTTGAACCCGCCATAGATCGCCACCCCCATCAGGAAAGCGTTGATGAGCACCATGGGAAGCGGCATGACGACCGTGCCGAAGACCACCAGCATGGCGGCGGCAACGATCAGGAAAATGGCGCCGACGCGGTGCTGCGGGAAGACGGTGGAGAGCTTGCCCATTGCGATGGTGCCCAGGCAGGCACCGAAGTTCAGGATCGCGCCGACATAGATCGCGTTGTCGAGCGACAGGCCGGCACCGGAGGCCAGCTTGGTGATCCACGAAATCACAAAGTAAAGCGACATGAAGCCCATGAAGATACCGACCCAGAGCGCGATGGTCGCGCGGATGCGGTTCGGAGCGAAAATCTGACCGATGTTGAGCTTTCCGGCCTTGGCGGGGCGCGGGGGAAGTGTCGCGACGGGAGAATGGTTGAGGCGCGTCAATACGCGGTTCACCTGTGTCAGCGCATCCCGCGGCTGGCGGCGGATGAGAAAGTCGATGGACTCGGGCAGCACCAGCCAGACGATAGGTAGTGCAATGAGAGAGATGACGCCCGCGCCAAGCAGCATCATGTGCCAACCGAACTGGGGCAGCAGAGGGGCCATCGCAAGCCCTGTCAGCATGGCTCCCAAGGGATAACCGGCCGTCATGATCGACACGGCCAGCGCCCGCTCCTTCACAGGGGCGAATTCCGCTGCGATTGCCGCCATGGAGGCGAGGATCGCCCCGACGCCTACACCGATGACCAGGCGCAGCACCAGAAGCTCCGCCACGTTCCGGGCAAATCCGCTCGCGAGCATGCAGGCGGTGATGATGCTGAGCGAGGTCAGGATCAATGGCCGGCGTCCCCAATGGTCCGCCAGCGGGGCAACGAAGAAACATCCGACCACCATGCCCGCGAGACTCGCTGAGAACACGATACCCAGCCGCTCCGGCGAAAGTTGCCAGTCCGTCGTCAGAACCGGAGCGATGTAGGAGAGGATCACCACATCCATTCCGTCGATCGCGTTGAGCAGGAAGCAGAGGCCGACAATCATGATACGCAGCCCGGACCATTGGTCGCTCGCACCGATATCCGTGGCGGGTGCGCTTTGCCGATAGGGCGCGGCAGTCTTTGTCGCGTGCGGTCCAAGGCGATCCGCAGTCGTTACGTCGCTCATATTTCCTCCTCCAACGATGACATGCGAGCCCGGCGGTGTCTGTCCGTCGACAGTCTGCCTCGCCCCCAAGCGTGTGATCTCCCGGCAAGAAGGATACTAAAAATGGAACATGATTCAACAATTATATAATATTCGATTTAAATTGAGGCTAAAAAAGAATGCCCGGCGTCAAGGAAACCGGGCATCATTTATTTATTGATTATTATCAGCTATTTAATGTGTCATGAGCGACCTATGCTCCGCAGAATTCCTCTCGTCGCGGCCATTGCCATTTCTGCCCTTGCCCGGGCATCGACCTTCGATGCGAGCCCGCGGTGAGGAACTTCGACGCTGATCGTCACGTCCTCAGGAATCGCACGGGCAAGCCCTGCTACGTCCACACCCCCCAAGCCGGGCATGAGGCGTTCACCCCTTGCAACCCGGATCAGTCCTTCGTCGGAGGGATCGTAGGGTACCGGGCCATCGCAGAACTGCACGTAGTTCATTCGGGTACGAGGCAGCTCGGCAACCTCTGCCGTAGTGCTGGAGGAACGGTGGAGATGCAGCGCATCTATCAGCACACCGCCGTTGGCCTGCCCGGCCGCGGCGACGATCGAGGCAGCCGAAGCGAGGTCGGGTACCGCCGTCCATGGCATGAACTCCAGATCGGCCGTCTGCCCATGGCGCGCCGCGATCTCGCAGAGCCGCGCGAAGTTTGCCGTCAGCCGCTCGGTATCCGGGTCATCGCCCGCAACGAGGATATGCCGCGCATCCAGCGCCTCGCAGCGCGCGCAGAACCGCTCTATCAACGGCCAATCGTTTTCCGGCTTCAGGCGGACGATCTCGACATCGCCCACGCCGATCCCATGATCCGAGAGCGCGGCCCTCATGTCGGCAAGCAGAGCGTCATCCGTCAGCAGGGGATAATCCTGCTCGCCATTCGCCGCAGCCGGAAGCAGGCGTATGCCAAGCATATCATAACCCGCCGCTGCGGCGATGCGGACCGCCTCCACCGGGCCAATGTCGAAGACCGTGAGGAAGGCGAGAGAGATGGCGTGGCTCATCGTCGCCTCACTGGAGGGGGGAAAAGGGAAGCGGCAGCGCAATCTGGCTGGTCATGTCGGGGAGCAACCAGTCCGGGCCTCCCTTGGGAGGCCAAACACCATCCGCCACCGACTTCGCGCGGGCCGCACTGCGATCGGCGAGACTTGCATAAGGCCAGATCTGAGTGAGTCGGGGGGCCCCATCCAAGCCGTACATCGCGACCGTCAGCTTGGAATAGGCTTCCCGCGCCGGGACGGCGTTCCGCCATTTCTCCATCGTGGGGCTGATGCCGTTGATCTTTGTCTTGTAGGTGCGGAATTCATAGATCGGTCCAAATTTTCCCCCCGCGACGGTCGGCAGAAAATCCAGCCCGCGATAGCTTTCCATAGCGAGGCCAACCAGATGGTCGGCGCACCCAAAGGGATCCGCGTGGAGCAACGCGCGCTCCCGTTCGGCAAAGACTCCGCCCAGATCATCGAACGCACGCAGAATGAAGATGCGGTTCAGCGCGCCGATGTCCGTGGCCCACGCGCCGCAGAACCGCCCTGCGCCTTCCGTCACCCAACGCTCGATCCCCGCTCCTGCCTTGCCGGCGCCGAAGATCACCGTGTCGAGTGTCGCAAGTTCATAAAACGTCATCAAAGCTCTCCTTGTTCGTTGGCTCACCGGAATGAGTCATGCATTCCTGAACTATCCGTATTGTAATTTAATACTTGAACCAAGTTCCATTTTATGAAAGTTCACTTTTATCAGTGGGAGGAAGGCGGATGGGACAGATCATGAAACTGGATGGAGAGACGATGATCTTTCCGGTGGTGGCTCATCCGGTGGGGCAGGTGAAATCACCCGGAGCGCTCAGCCAGATCATGGCTGAACGGGACTTCAATGGAATGGTTGTGCCGGTCCATGTGAAGCCGGAAGGGCTTGCAGCGTGGCTTGAGGGCGTGAAAGTCATGCGGAACTGCCGCGGCATCGTCGTGACGGTCCCGCACAAGATCGCCTGTCTTGACTTCTGCAGCCGGGTTTCTGACCGCGCACGCGCCTCCGGTGCGGTGAACATCGCCATCAGGGACGGCGATGACTGGATCGGCGACGCCACCGACGGGCATGGTTACATGGACGGGATCGCCGCAGAAGGGTTCGATGTCGCCGGCGCACCCGCGCTGCTGATCGGAGCGGGTGGTGCCGGCGCAGCGATTGCATATGAAATCCTTGCCCGCGGCGCGAGTGGACTGGCGATTCATGATATCGACGTCGCACGCCGTGACAGCCTGATCGCGCGGCTGGAGCAGCGGTTTCCGGGCAAGCTCCGTGTTGGCGGAACCGATCCGCGGGGCTTTGCGCTCATTGCCCATGCGACGCCGCTTGGAATGAGGGAAAGCGATCCCTTGCCCATAGATGTCTCTCGCCTCGATGCAGATCAGTTCGTGGCTGACGTGGTCACCCGCCCGGCCGTTTCACCGCTGATCGCCGCGGCGCGCGCGACCGGTTGCAGGACCATGCCGGGAAGCGGTATGTTCGAGGCACAGGCGCTTCTTCTGGCGGAGCTTCTGATGGGAGTTCGCCACATCGCCGCCTGACGGCCGGAATTGACCGGTTGGGCTGTGGGTGTTAATTTCGGCTAAGCCAGCCTGTGGGCGAGCCAGCCCCCTCACCCGCTGGATAATTCCGTGACATTTCGCCCGAACATGACGAGCCAGATCGAAGGCATCAGCCTTTGTGACTCCCTCTCATGGCGAGGGTGGGACGGCGTGGTCGCGGATGTGTGGCATGCGCGGGGGGCAAAGGGGGCGGGCGGTACCTACCTGTCCCCGGACCCGCGTATCGTCGTGCTGCTTGAGGGGGCGGAGGCGTTGGCACTTTCCCCTGTCGCCGGAAGGGCGTTCAGGCCCGCTGGGCGCGTCTTCTATATCCCTGCCGGGATGAGGGTGTGGAGCCGCGTCGATCATCCCCATTCCTTTCGCCATCTCGATCTGCATCTGGATCGTGCGCGGATGGAGGAGCGGCTGGGCGGGGCGATTGCCGGCGAGTGCTGGTCACAGCCGATCGTTCAGGAAGGGACCGCGGCACTTATCACGCTTGCGGGCCTGATCGCGCGGGAATGCACGGAGCGGGAGCGCCATGATCTGGTGGGGGAAGGGCTGATACAGGCATTCCTGGCCGAGCTGTTCGCCCTCCCTCCGGCGGCGGCAAAGGGAGGTCTCACGCGGCGTCAACTCGCGCTTGTCCGGGAGCATGTGGAGGCCAATCTTGCCGGACGGATCGCGATCACGGACCTTGCTCAGGTGGCAGGTCTTTCCGAAAGCTGGTTCACGCGCGCCTTCAAGCAGGCGACCGGACTGCCTCCGCATCAATGGGTGCTGCGGCGAAGACTGGCGAGAGCACAGGGATTGCTGGAGGCCTCCGATCTGCCCTTGGCGGAAATTGCCTGCGCGGTGGGCTTTGCGGATCAAGCTCATCTGACTCGCAATTTCCGCAGCGTTATCGGGATCACACCCGGAAACTGGCGTCGGGAGCGCGATACCGCACGTCGCGGCAGGATCCGACAAATTCCGACAGAAACAATCAAGACAGATGGAGTGCTCCCCGCTAGGTGAGGTCGGCCCAGCACCTTCTATCCGACTTACGCCATCAGGGAGTCCTCCATGTTCCGCACGCCGCGTTCCCGCCTTGCCTCCACCACCGCCTGTCTGACGCTGCTCGCGGCGCTGCCGGTTGCGGCCCAGCAGGCCACCCTCTCCCCGGTCTATCTTGACGGACAGGCCACGGGAACCGGCCCCGTCGGATCGGATGCCAACCCTGTCACTCTGGCGGGAACCAAAAGCGCCACACCGATCACCGAGATTCCGCAATCTGTGAGCGTCATCGGCCAGGAAGTGTTCAACGTTCTCCAACCCACCAAGGTCGATGAACTTCTTGGCTATACTGCGGGTGTGAGCCCCGCGCCCTTTGGCTTCGACACCGATACCAACTGGATCAACATCCGCGGCTTTGAAGCGACACAGACCGGGATGTTTCTTGACGGTCTTGCGCAATATGCCTTTGGCTTCGGAGGGTTCTACACCGATCCCTTCCTGCTGGAGCGGGTGGAGGTGTTGAAGGGTCCGGCGTCCGTGCTCTATGGCGGTTCCAATCCCGGCGGTATCGTCAACATGGTTTCCAAACGCCCCACGGGAACGCCGGGCGGTATGGTTGAGGCTGGCGTCGGCACCGACAGCCGCCGTTGGATCGCAACGGATGTGAACGGCACCGCGGGCGGCTACGACTGGCGCTTTCTTGGAAAGCTCAACACGGAAAAGTCGAACGGCGCATTTGACAACGGGCTGACCGGCCTGATCGCGCCCTCCGTCACCTTCGATCTGGGCGAGGCGACGGAGATGACGCTTTCCGCCACACTCTATCGGGTGGATGAGACGCATGTCGGCGGCTCCTGGTTGCCCTATATCGGCACGGTAAGGGGGGCGGACTTCGGCTTCATTCCGCGCGACTTCAACACTTCCGACCCGCGGCTGGACTGGTATGAACGGGATCAGGCCACGCTGTCCTCGGAAATACGTCATCGGTTCGACAACGGCTGGGTGCTGAGTCAGGGTATCCGCCTTGCTTGGTCGCAGATCGACGAAAGCGCGCCCTATGCCTACGGATATGGCTACGGCGATACGTGGAACGAGACATTCTCGAACCATTTCGCGATGCTCCCGCAGGATCCGAAGGCGAACCTGTCCCGCATCTTCTTTCAGCAGCAGACCACGTCGCGGAGCGCTCTCGCCGATACCCGGCTCGAAGGAACTGTCGAAACCGGCGCGGTCCAGCACCGACTGACCTTCGGGCTTGATCTTCGCATCTTCAAGATGGACCAGGTTCAGGCGTCGTCATCTTCGCCATTTGCACCAACGATATCCGTGCTCGACCCGGTTCGGGGTGCGGTCTTCCCGCCTGCCGTCCCCTATATCGATCAGGATATCACCATGCGGCAGGCGGGTCTTTACGCGCAGGACCAGATCCGCTGGGGCAACTGGATTGCCACCGCGAACGCGCGTTACGATTGGGTGAAGACCTCATCCGGCCGGAACGAGGCCACGGGTGCAGAGGGTGTGGATCGCTCGGACGGGGAGTTCACGGGGCGGCTGGGTCTTGCCTACGCCTTCGCCAACGGGGTGACCCCCTATGCTTCCTATGCCACCTATTTCACGCCGCAGATCGTCAACGATGCGGCGGGCAACAAGGTCGAGCCCGAAACCGGTCGCCAATGGGAGGCGGGTTTGAAATGGGCGCCGTCTCAACGCAGCCTGATAACGCTGTCGGCCTTTGACCTGGAGCGGGAGAACGTGTCGATCAGTGCCTGGGGAGGGGCGGGCTACGAGTACTTTCAGGTCGGCAAGATCCGTTCCCGCGGGGTTGAGCTGGAGGCGCGCGGCGAGATCATGACAGGCCTCACCCTCACCGGTGCACTGACATCCATGGATATCGAGGTGCGTGAGGATGTGAATCCGGCCCTCGTCGGCAAGACACCCAAGGCGACGCCGGAGAACTTCGCCTCGCTCCGGCTCGACTGGCAGGTGGCACAGGTGGAGGGTCTGAGTGTCATGGCGGGTGTGCGGCGGCTCGGGGCCTCATGGGCAGACGATCTCAATCAGTACAAGGTCGATGGAGCGACGCTTTACGATCTGGGCGCGAGCTATGCCTTTGGCGAAGGTTGGCTGGTGGCCGCCTCTGTTACCAACCTTACCGACCGGGACTATGTCTCGTCTTGTGATGGCGCGCTGTCCTGTTTCTACGGCGATGGGCGGCGCGCCTCGCTCTCGCTGCGCAAGAGCTGGTGAAAAGGGGTGGCGTTTCCCGCTGGTGAAACGCCGCCATCATGGTCGCTGATCACGCGGGTCAAAACGATAGCTGCCGATCGGATCAGGTGGACCTCGTGTCGCCTGCCTGCATCGCGTCAAGGTCTGTCACCAACTGAAATCGCACGCCGTCTGGCAGATATTCAATCTGGGCAGTGCCATCGACAGAGGCCGACAGGGCGTATTCGATCATCGTTGAACCGAAACCCTTCCGCTCGGGTAGCGTGACCGTCGGACCGCCTGTTTCGATCCAACGAAGTTCGAAGCGCTCGTCCTCTATGAACCACTCTACCCGAACGCGCCCCTCTTCGCCTGACAGTGCCCCATACTTGACGGCGTTCGTCGCCAGCTCATGCAGCGCCATTGTCAATGCACTGCTTGCCCGGTGGGAGATATCCAGATCCGGGCCAAAGTAGTGAATCCGGTGCTCGCTGTTAAATGGCAGGACAGCCTTCTCCACTGTCTGCCGCAGAGCGGCGATATCCCAGTCCTTGCCGGTGAGGACGTCATGTGCGCCGCTCAGAGCGTTGATGCGACGCAGGAGAACATCCCGCATAGCGGGGACCTGCGCGTCGGCACGAAGGGACTGCCGCACAATGGAACCAACCGTCGAAAGGATATTCTTGATCCTGTGGCCCATTTCCCGATTCATCAGGTCACGATAGGCTTCGGCCGCCTTTCTCGCGGTGATGTCGATGGAGATGCCGCTCATCATTACGGGCCGATGGTCGTCGTCAAAGCGTGTTTCCGCGCGGATTTCGATCCAATGGACGGAGCCATCCGGCCAGATTGCGCGGTATTCGACGTGAAGGTCGCCCTCGGATGCCATTGCCGCTGCCACGGTGGCACCCCATCGCTCTGCGTCATCGGGATGGATAGCGGCCTTCAGATCGGCGTAGCTGAAGCTCTCTGCCGGGCCGCGACCGAAGTTCGCCTTGCAGATCGCGGAGGCAACGAGCCTTTCGCTCGCCACGTCGAGCGTCCATGTCCCCAATCCGCCCGCCTTCAGCGTGAAGTTCAGTCGCTCCTCACTCGCCGTCAGATCGGCGATGCGCTGCTGCATCCCGCGTTCCATCTCATTGCGGTCGCTGAAGAAACCGGCTGTCCGCTCCCACGTCACATCGAGCTGCGAGGCAAAGAAATAGGTCAATTCCCCATCATCGAACACGGGGGAGACGAGCAGCCGGTTCCAGAAGATCGTGCCGTCCTTGCGGTAATTGAGCAAGTCGATCTCGAGTGGTTCACGGTCCCGGATGGCGTGACGAAGCCGTCCCACATCTTCCGCATTCGTGCCCGGCCCCTGAAGAAACCGGCAGTTGCACCCCAGAACCTCGTTGCTCTCATAGCCGGTAAGCTTCAGAAAGGCGCTGTTCGCAAAGACGATGGGATTGTCAGGCAACCTAGGGTCGGTGATGATCATCGGCATCCGTGTGGTACGCATGGGAGCGGCAAACGGATCGGACCCTGGCATTCGGCTGTGTATCTCGCGGTCGATGCGGAGTTCTTCCAGAGGATCGCTCATTATGCTCCACGCTCGCCGTAACCCGCGGGATCGAAAGGCCCCGTGGTAAGTGGTGTTCCATTTATGTTCATGACACATTGCTGCAGCCAAGTCCAACCGCAGCGCTGTGCCCCTCAACCACGATCTTGCGGTCAGATACCTGACAGAAGCATGTCGAGGGCATTTGTGATCTCCGTATCCCGCCCGATTAGCGAGGAGACGGGCCGACCAAGCATAGTGAGCGGGACTGCGGCCATGAATTGCGTCACCATGACATGCGGCGTTTCCGCTATGTCAAACAGCGGGTTCAGGCGTCGTGCGGGCAGGGGGGCGGCGTCCGGGGGAAGCAGGGGAACCACGACGCGGGTATTCAGGCCGTCCAGCAGATCCGCCTGCACATCCAAAAGATATCCCGCTCCGGCGGGGTTGGGATACACCTCGTAGCGCGCCATCAGAACTGCCGGAAACCGTCCAGCGGCAGTCCGTTTTCCACCACCCAGTCGTTGGAGCTCTCGATGGCCTGGCGATTTTCCGCGCGCCACGCCTCCGCCCGGGCGCGAGTGACGGCGGATCGCAGTCCCGCCTCCGCCGCTTGGGAGAGGTTGACGCCGAACGACCGTGCCTCTGCAAGCAAGGCCATGTCGATCGTCAGGTTGGTGGCTTTGCGTGATGCGGAAGCGGGCATGATATACCTCATGGATTATGCGCATGATACATGCACGGTCCGCGGAGAAGCAAGTGGTTCTATACCAGGCCTGCCCCTGCAATAAGCGCGCGCATCACCTCGGCGGCATTGCCTTCCACGCCGCGTCCCGCTCCGGTTCCGGACCATTGTGCGCCATAACCGGTTTCGCCCCGCGCTTTGGCCGCGTTGTTGAGCGCTTTGCCCAGATCATAGGCGCGGGGATAGGCAGGCACATCGGTTTCGGGAAAAGCCTCACCCCAGTCTGTAAACCGGTTCGTGAGACAGCGCGCTGGCCTGCCGGATATCACGCGGGTCATCACCGTCTTACCGCCTTTCGCGAGACGCTCGCGATAGGCGTGATCGGCGGCGGACTCCCCGCATCCGACAAAGGCCGTGCCGAGTTGTGCGGCAGCCGCGCCCATGTCGAGCATCCTGCGAATGTCCTGCCCATCCATCAGCCCGCCCGCGGCGATCACCGGCAGGCCCGCTTCCCGTACCAGAAGACGCGTCAGATCATCGGTAGACAGACGCTCATCAGGGCCATCGGGCTCGAATATCCCACGATGTCCGCCGGCCTCCCACCCTTGGGCGATCACCGCATGGAAGCCCGCATCGGCGATCATCCGTGCCTCGGAAAGTGACGTAGCGCTGGCGATCAGGACGAGGCCCGCATTTCGCAACGCTGCGATCTGGTGCGCACGGGGCAGGCCGAAGTGGAAGCTTACGACCGCCGGGCGCATTTCCAGAACGACATGCAGGAGGTCATCCGTTTCGCGGAAGCCGATGTAGATCTCCCCCAGCGTGGAGGGGGGAGTGGCGCCGAACTTGGCAAAAAGCGGTGAAGCGGTATGGAGCCATGCCGTCTCCACCGGTTCATTCCGGGCGGCAGGACGGTGGCAGAAGAAATTGACGTTGATCGGTTTCTTCGTCAGGGCCTGCGTATCGGTGATGGCCTGACGGGCGGCGGTGGCGGAGGACGCTCCCAGCCCGAGCGCTCCGAGACCTCCCGCCTCCGATACCGCCGCAGCAAGCGGCGGGGTGGAGACGCCTGCCATCGGCGCCTGAAAGATCGGCAAGGCGACAGTCATCTGGTTGAGTATGGATTGTATCATCGAGGTCCTCCGCGGCGGCAGGATGCCTCGGCACCGGAATGCCTGCAATATCCGAACGTCTCAGGACAGGCGCCGGTATGCCTGATGGCTTTCCAGTGCGTGCTTCCATCCCTCCGGCAGCGCATCGTTCCTCCATGGGCCGCCAGAGCGGGACATGCCAGCCGGTGGGCAGAGTATCGCAGTAGGCTTTCGCTGCGGCCCTAGCCCCCGCGGTCCGATAGCTGCCGGGCGGGGCATTCTTCCTTGGCGCGGGAAAACGAACGGCTTCGACGCGAGACTCTCATCCTCAAGGAGGAGAGGGACATTCTAAAAAAAGCCCCCCAGTTCCTCGACGAGCGTAAAGCCCTGAGGTTTCGGCTCGTCGAGGAACAATGCGGGGCTTTCCCGGTCGACTGGCTGTGCCGGGTGATGAATGTCAGCGCCCGCGGGTTGCGGGCCTTTCGCTGCCGTCCCGCCAGCCGAAGGCAGCGCATGCACATGGTGGTTCTGGCCCACATCAAGGAGCAGTCACGCCTGAGCTTGGGCGGCCGTCTCAGGATGACTGAAGAACTGAAGGAGGTTGGCGTCGATGTTGGGCAGCGCAGGGTCGGGCGGCTGATGCGCGAGAACGGGATTGCGTTTGAAAGAACATGCAATTCAAAGCGACGACGGACAGCGGTCACACATTCAACATAGCCAACCCTCCTGGACCGTAACTTCACAGCGGATCGACCGAACCAGAATGGGCGGCCGATATCAGCTACGTATGGATGCGTGACGGTGGGCTGTATCTGGCCGTCATTCTCGACCTGCATTCGCGGCGCGTCATCGGCTGGCCGTCCGCAACCGCATGAAACGCGATCTGCCGATCCGGGCGCGAAGATGGCCATCTCCCTGCGGTCGCCGCCGCGGGGTTGCATCTTCCACAGTGATCGCGGCAGCCAATATTGTTCACAGGACTATCAGAAGGTCCTGCGCGAGCATGAAGCCCCGATGAGCAGCAACGCAACTACTACGATAGCGCCGCCGTCGAGACCTTCTTCAAGGCCATCAAGGCCGAGCTGATCTCGCGCAGGTCGCGGGAAACACGCCGACAGCCTGAGACGGCCATCCTCCAATACATCAACAGCTTCTATAACCCGCGCCGTCGGCACTCAGCATCAGGAGGCAAAAGCCCTTGGCCTTCGAATGCCAAGTGGCCTAGACGAGTAATGCGGGCGGCACAAATTCGCGACAGGTTCCATCCCGTGGAGACACGCCTTTACAGCTCAGAATAACGGCGCCCGCGCAGGCAGAACCGCCGAACATCAAAGATGCCGTCAGATCAGGGGATACATGCTCGGCCTGTAGTCAGCGTGTGTTTGCTGTCATGATGATAGCCGTGTCGGTGCTCTGCAGGGCGGCATCAGGTCACCGCATTCCGCACCAATATACAAGATCGCCAAAGTGCGATCACCCCACCATCTGCCTCTGCCGATCACGAAACCGGGCGCGGTCGGCTTCAGAATAGTGATTCCGACAATGCGGACAGCTTACCCCATCCTCGAAGTCGGGATGCGCGCGGCCCTCTGCCGTGACCGGCCAACCGCAGGCACGGCAGAGAGTGTGATCTCCGGGTGCAAGACCGTGACCGACAGACACGCGCTCGTCAAAAACGAAACAGGCACCTTGCCAGCTGCTGTTCTCCGCCGGAACTTCCTCCAGATATTTCAGGATTCCGCCCTTCAGGTGGTAAACTTCCGGCGCGCCTTCCTGCTTCAGCCAGCTCGTCGATTTCTCACAGCGGATGCCGCCCGTGCAGAACATGGCCAGTGTCTTTCCCGCGAACCGGGCCTTGTTCGCCTGCCACCAGCCGGGGAAATCGCGAAAGGTTTCGATGCCCGGATCGACTGCGCCGGCAAAGGTGCCGATCGCGGTTTCGTAGGCGTTGCGGGTGTCAATGACCACCACATCCTCCCGCGCGATGAGATCGTTCCATGCCTCGGGGGAAACATAGGTTCCGACGCTCGCCGTCGGGTCAACACCCGGCTGGCCCATCGTCACGATCTCCCGCTTGATGCGCACCTTCATGCGGCGGAAAGGCATGATCGCGGCTACGCTCTCCTTCCACTCAAGCGTGGCGCAGCCGGGTATGGCACGGATATGGGCGATCACGCGATCTATTCCGGCACGGGGCCCGGCGATTGTCCCGTTTATACCCTCGTTCGCGATCAGCAAGGTGCCACGGATCCCCTCCGCCTCGCAGAGCGTGGCGAGCGCGGAGCGCAGCTCGGGCAGGGCTTCGAGACGGGTGAAATGGTAAAGAGCGGCGACGATCTGGGACATGCGGCTCTGTAGAGCCGCAACGCTTCGCGGGCAAGAGCAGCGGTGCAGTGACAGCACTGGAACCGGAAGCTATCCCTGCCCATTGAGCGGAACCGCCGCAGGAGAGATGATGACCCAGCCCCAGATACTTGCGTTCCTCATCCTCGGCGGCATGATGATCCTCTTCATCTGGGGCAGGCTCCGATATGACGTCGTGGCGATGCTGGCGCTTGTTGCCTCGTTGATTGCGGGAACGGTACGCCCGGAAGACGCTTTCCGTGGGTTCTCCGACGATATCGTCATAATTGTCGGTAGTGCGCTTGTGGTGAGTGCGGGTATAGCCCGGTCGGGTGTGGTGGAGGTGGCGCTTCAGTGGGTGGGGCGGCGGGTGACTTCGCTTCGCTGGCAACTGACGGTGCTGGTCGGATCGGTGACGCTGCTGTCCGCCATCGTCAAGAACATCGGCGCGCTCGCCATGCTGATGCCCGCCGCGTTCGGCATGGCCAAGCGGTCGGGGGCATCGCCTTCGGTATTCCTGATGCCCATGGCCTTCGGATCGCTGCTGGGCGGCCTTATCACGCTCGTTGGCACATCACCTAACATCATCGTCTCCCGGGTGCGCGAGCAGATGACGGGAACACCTTTTGGCATGTTCGACTATGCCCCTGTCGGTCTGGGGCTGTCGCTGGTAGGGCTGATCTTCCTGCGCTTCGGCTACCGGCTGCTCCCGAGCGACCGGCGCGCGGCCGCGCGTGGATTGGGCGAGGCAGTATTCGTCAGCGATTACAACACCGAGGCGCGGGTGCTGGAGACTTCGCGGGCGGCGGGCGTGACCGTGTCTGACTTCCTCTCCGACATAGACGGGGCTCTGGCGGTCACAGGCATCATCCGCGCTGGGAAGCGGCGCGCTACGGTCCTGCCCGATACGAAGATCCTCGTGGATGACTTGCTGCTTCTGCGGGGCGCGCCGGATGCGCTGGAGGCGGCGATCACGCGCGGTCGGCTCGGGCTCGCCCGTCAGGAAGCGGGTCGCGTTTCGGAAGGGGTGGCCCTTGTGGAGACCGTCGTCATCCCTGCATCGCTTTTGGTCGGGCAGAGCGCGGGGGGAATGGCACTTCATGATCGGCACGGGTTGAACCTCATCGCCATATCGCGGGCCGGGCACCAGATGAGCGAGCGCCTTGGCGACACTTCGATTGCCGCAGGAGATGTTCTGCTGGTGCAGGGGCCGGAGGCGGAAATGCCCGAGCAGATGCGCGCCCTTGGCCTGCTGCCGCTGGCCCAACGCAAGCTCGGACTCGGCAGCGTAAGAAAGGCGCTGCTGCCGCTGCTGATCCTCGGTTCCGCCATGGCGCTGACCGCGACCGGGGCGGTGCCTGTCGCGGTCGCCTTCTTCGGGGCGGCGACAGCGATGATCGCCAGCGGCGCTCTCCCGGCGCGGGAGGCGACGGAGGCCGTGGAATGGCCGATCCTTGTCATGCTGGGGGCGCTCATACCGGTGAGCGAGGCGCTGCAGACGACGGGAGCCACGGAGCTCATCGGGACGCTGCTTTCGGACATCGCGACGGGGCTGCCGGTCTGGGGCGCGCTGACGCTCATCATGGTGGCGGCCATGGCCGTCACGCCGTTCCTCAACAACGCGGCGACAGTGCTGGTCATGGCCCCGATCGCCGCTACCTTCGCCACCGATCTGGGCTATCGCCCCGAAGCGTTCCTGATGGCCGTGGCGGTAGGCGCGGGAAGCGATTTCCTCACCCCCATCGGGCATCAGTCGAATACGCTGGTCCTGGGACCGGGAGGCTATCGCTTCGGCGATTACGCCCGCCTTGGCGCGCCCTTGTCGGTTCTGGTGGTGTTGGTCGGCGTGCCGCTCATCCTTGCCGTCTGGCCGGTCTGAAACGCCGCGCGGCTGTGGCAATTTGTCTGCGCTGTCGCGGGTAAAAACAACGGCCTTGATTGGATGACAATTGTCAGGAATTATGGCCCGGACCTCGGCGGGGTGGGGGAGACATGCCCGTCAGAAGGTCTAAAGGGAGGGTCACATGACCGAGAACCGGGTTCTTCTGAACCGCAGGACGCTGATGCGGGGCACGGCTGTCGGAATGCTTGCCGCCCCGGCGCTGGTCGGCAAGGGGCTGGCGCAGGGTGCGGTGACATGGCGTGTGCAGTCGCACTGGCCAAAGGCGTCGAGTTCGTTCAACGACAGCCTCGGCATGTTCGCCAAGGAAGTCGAGCGCCGGACGGATGGTGCTTTCAAGATGACCCTGTTGGGCGATGGGGAGTTCGCCAAGGGCACCGATATCTACAGTATCGTGCGGCGCGGGGTGGTGCCGATGGGGACGATCAGCCCCTCCTACATTCAGGACAACGCGCAGGCGGCGTCTTTTCTCTACGGCATTCCCGGGACGCTGCGGGAAAGCTGGGAGATGCAGCATGTGGTCAAGAACCTCGGTATCGAAGCCTTGGTGAACGACGATCTGGCAAAAGAAGGCACGATGGCGCTGGCCGAAAAGGTGCTGCCGACGGAACTGACGCTCACCAAGAATGTGACCAGCGTCAGTGATTTTCAGGGGCTCAAGATCCGCTCCTCCGGCACGATGATGGACTTCCTGTCGATGGCCGGTGCCGCGCCGCAATATGTGCCGGGATCGGAGCTTTATCAGGCGCTATCTTCCGGGGTCGTGGATGGCGCGCATTGGGGTGCGGCAGTCGGCGCGCAGTCCATGTCGCTGTGGGAGGTCTGCAAGTATCACGTCAAGCCGCCCATCGCCCAGACCACGGATGCCTATGTCGTCAACCTCAAGGCGCTCGAGGCTCTGGACGACGAGATGCGGACCGCCTTCATGGACGCGGCCGAAACGAGGTTCTATCGCCGCTCCATCGAATACGTCCATGCCGAGGCCGTAGCGCTTTCGGAGGGCCAAAGGGACAACAACCTTCAGGTCATCCAACTGCCCGACGAAGTGATGTCGATGATGTCGGAGGCCTCCAGAAAGGTCATGGACAAGGAGGCCGAGCGGGGTGAACGCGCGACCAAGGCCGCCGACATCTACCGCGGCCTGATGACGGACATGGGCTACATCTGACACCCTTTCGGGGCCGGATCCCGTCGAACGGGCGCAGCCGCCGCTGCGCCTGACCCCCTTCACATCATGAGGTCACGTTATGCGGAAGGTCGCCCGTGCCGTCACGCAGTTCAATCTCTTCATCGGTCGCTGGGCTTCCCTCGCGATCTTCATCATCTTCGCGCTTTTGCTGGCGGATGTTGTCATGCGCTACATGGTCGGCCGCCCGGCGATCTGGACGGCGGAGCTCGCGACATTGATTTTCGGCGTCTATGCCATCATCGCGGGTGGCAGCCTTCTGGCGCAGCGTGGTCATGTCAACGTGGACATCTTCTACGGCCGCCTTTCACCTCGCCGGAAGGCGATGGTCGACATCGTGACATGGCCGCTCTTCCTGCTGTTCGTCTTTGTGCTGCTTTGGCAGGGCTATGACATGGCATCCGAATCCATCGCGGATATGGAGAGGTCCAACTCCGTCTGGAAAGCGCCGCTCTGGCCAACAAAGACCTTCATTCCGATCGCGGCATTTCTGATGCTTCTTCAGGGACTTGTGCGGTTGTGGTCCGACATTCGCGTCCTTCGTGGCCTGCCGGTCGATGAGGAGACATTCGGGGTGCCTGCGCCCGTCGCGCATGACGCGCCGGAGATGACCCATGAGCGTTGAACTTCTCACCTTCCTGTTCTTCGGTTCGCTCCTGCTCTTCGTGCTGATCGGTACGCCGCTCGTCTTTGTGCTGGGCGGGGTATCGGTTATCTTTCTCTACTTCGAGATGGGGAGCGTAGGTTTCTACCTTCTCTCCTCCAAGATGTGGGAGACGATGTCCAACGCCACGCTCATGGCGATCCCGCTCTTTGTCTTCATGGCGACAATGCTGGAGAAGTCGGGCGTCGCCGGTGACCTTTACGACATGATGCACAAATGGTGGGGCGGTGTGCGGGGCGGCCTTGCCATCGGCACGGTGATGATCTGCGTGATATTCGCGGCCATGTCCGGCATTTCCGGCGCGGCCGTGGTGACGATGGGGACCATCGCGCTGCCGAAGATGCTGGAGCGGGGGTATGACAAGAAGCTCGCGCTCGGCGCGATCAATGCGGGCGGTGGCTGGGGCATACTGATCCCGCCGTCAATTCTGATGGTACTCTACTCGCTCCTGACGGAAGTTTCTGCGGGACGCCTGTTTGCCGCAGGGATTGGACCCGGGCTTTTGCTGTTCGTGCTCGTCAGCATCTATATCCTCGTCCGCTGCCTGATCCAGCCGCAGATGGGCCCGTCGCTGCCGAAGGAGCAGCGTGCCGACTGGGGCGAGAAGTTCCGATCGCTCCGCTCGGTCATCCTGCCGATTCTGATCGTGGTGAGCGTTCTGGGCGCGATCTTCGGTGGCTTTGCCACGCCGACGGAAGCTGCAGCCATAGGCGTGTTCGGTTCGCTTGTGGCAACGGCGGTCAACGGGAAGTTCAACCGCAGCGTCCTTTGGGACAGCGCCATATCCACGCTGCGGCTGACGACAATGATCATGTGGATCCTGTTCGCCGCGCATGCATTCTCAACTGCCTATACCGCGCTCGGGGCCCAGACGCTGATCGAGCATCTGATGTCGTTCATTCCGGGTGGAAAATGGGGGTCACTCGCCTTCATGCTGGGAGTGCTGTTCATTCTTGGGATGGTGCTCGATCCGGTGGGCATCATGCTCATCACCCTGCCGGTGTTCCTGCCCGTGGTGCAGAGCTACGGCTTTGATCCGATCTGGTTCGGCATCCTCTTCATCATCATGATGGAGGTGGGCTACATGACGCCGCCGTTCGGTTTCAACTTGTTCTATCTCAGGGGCGTTGCGCCGCCGGAGGTGACGATGGGAGACATCTACAATTCGGTCATCCCCTATGTGCTGGTAACTCTGCTCGGTGTCCTTCTCATCATCCTGATCCCGGACATCGCGCTTTATCTGCCACGGCTGTTCTACGGCTGATACATTTTCTCCGGCTTCCCCTCCGGGGGCCGCGTTCCTCGTTTATCGGCGAGATGACACCTTCGGACCCGCTCAAATCGGCAAACGCCCCCAATACGGGGCGTTTACTGTTTGATCGTCAGGGCTCCGCGATAACAGTGTTTTCGATGGCGCCGATCTCTTCGATCTCGCAACGCACGATGTCGCCAACTCTCAGGTACTTCGGTGGGTTGAAGCTGAAACCGACCCCGCCGGGCGTGCCGGTGAAGATCAGGTCGCCGGGCTGAAGCGTCATGGCCTTGGACAACTCCGCAATCTGATCCCAGACCTTGAACACCAGATGCTTGACGTTGGAATTCTGTCGCAACTCGCCGTTCACATAGGCGCGGATGGCCAGCCGATGCGGGTCGCCGATCTCATCTGCCGTCACGATGCACGGGCCGACCGGCGCATGCGTGTCGAAGGATTTCCCCAGCATCCATTGCGGAGTGCGCGTTTGCCAGTCGCGAACGCTCACATCATTGCCGATAGTATAGCCGAACACGTGCTCAGGCGCGTCCGCCGCGCTGATGTGCCGGCCACCCCGGCCAATCACCGCTACGAGTTCCACCTCATAGTCCAGCTTGTCAGAGACCTTCGGCATCTCGATCGCTGCGAACGGACCGTTGAGCGCGCTTGGCTGCTTGCAGAACCACACCTGCTCGGTCGGGATCTGCAGGCCGATGCCTTTCGCTTCCTCTATATGGTCGGCATAGTTCAGTCCGATGGCCAGCAGCTTCTGCGGCCTGTCCACCGGGGAAAGAAGCGTCACGTCGCCCAGCGGAATGGAGCGCGCCTCGGCCACAGATGTGAGGCGCGGGGCGATATCGCCCCATTGGCCGATCAGCTCCACGACGCTGTCGCGCGCTTCGGGTAACACCTCATCCAGCGGAACTATGCGCTGGTCAAACAGCACCCCGACCCTCGGTCGCTCACTGTTTTGGATGAAACGGACCAACCGCATGACGCCTCCTTTTCAGTCTATCGAACTACAGATCACGCACCGCGACCGATCCTGAAAAACCAGGCCACAGGTGCTTCCGGCGAGACTTGCACATATCCTGCGGTGGAAGAAAGGCGTCCCGTCGCGCTCGCCCGCCCGTGGCGCTGATCTGACCGCATGCTTGCGATCGGGCGTCCGGGAGCACTCAGCGCTGAGGGGGTGTTCCATCCATTCGCAATCACAAGGGTGATCGCAGATCTCCTGGAGCCTGCGCAACGGGCCGCTGTTCGCCCCGCTTTTAGGGTATGACAATGATGACTATCCGGCTGCGATGGACGCGCTTCCCGCAGGAGGGAGCGCGGGGTCAAAGGACAGTGGGAGTGCAAGATCGCACTATGCCAGCCAGTCCATAAAAGCGCGCTCCCCCTTCCGGCTGAAGCTGATGATCCGGGAGCCGGGTTCTCGCCGCGCCCATGACAGGGCAATGAAGCGGTCGAGCATCGTGCGGCCAAGTCGTCCGGCGATATGGTGCCGCCGCTCGCTCCAGTCGAGGCAGGTCCGGCACAAAGGGCGTCTGCTCTGCGGGAGAGTACCTTCACTCACGTCCAATGCCGCGAGTTTTGCCCATCCCCGATCCGTCACAGAAAGATCGGGGGTCAGCCAGCCTTCCGCCACCATCCTGTCGTGCAGATATACGCCCATTTCCCCGGCGAGATGGTCGTAGCAGACGCGCGCCTTTCTCAGTGCGGGTTCCGTCGGACCGGGCCGTATCGGTGGCGCGGCGTCACTGGAGAAAACCATCAACGCCTCAAGAAGTGCAGCGACATGTGCCCCGGCCAGCCGGAAGTAGCGATGCCGCCCCTGCGCTTCAACCAGCAGGACATCTCCGTCCAGAAGCCGCGCAAGGTGGCTGCTGGCCGTCTGCTTGCTGACCCCGGCAATCTCCGCCAACTCCCCCGCGGTGAGCGCCCGGCCGTCCATCAGCCCGAGCAGCATGGCGCTGCGGGCCGGATCCGCCACCAATGCGGCGGTGCGGGCTATGTCGGGGTCTTCTCGCATGGTTCGATGGTAATCGAACCATCTTGTCCTGCCAATCGGATAGAAGGGCGAGGCAAGACGAAAGGCAATGACCATGAGCTACCGTAATCAGTACCGCTCCTGCCGCGTTGCGGCGATCACTCTCTCGCGCAGGACAAGCGCATGATCGCCGTGATCTTTGAGGTTTCGATGGCGGAAGAAAGCCGCCGCGAGTACCTAGATCTCGCCGCGGGCCTGCGGCCGCTGCTGGCGGAGGTCGACGGTTTCATTTCCATCGAGCGGTTTCAGAGCCTGACCTCGCCTGACAAGCTCCTTTCGCTCTCCTTCTGGCGGGACGAGGCTGCCGTCGCGCAATGGCGTACCCTGTCGGAGCATCGGAAGGCGCAGGCGGCGGGGCGCGATCATGTGTTTTCCGGCTACCGCCTGCGGATCACCGGAGTGATGCGGGATTACGGCATGGACAAACGCGACGACGCACCTTCTGACAGCCGCGGCTATCATGCGGAGGCGACCGATGTTTGATGTCGCGTTCGACCTGAATGCACACAGCCTGGCCGATCTGGGAGAAGCCATGGGGCGCGCTGGTATCGCGTTTGAAGGCGGTGGCATGTTCAACCACGGGCGGGGCGTCGCGGCGCATTTCCTGTTCGCGGACGGAGAGGCCGCGAGAGCTGCTGCTGAGGCAGCCGGTATTCCCGTGACAGGCGTCGCTCGCCCGCTGGTCAGACGGCTGAAACAGGGGGAGCCGGGCCAGCTGGGTGCTATCGCACGGGCAGTGGCGGAGGCTGGAGTCACGATCACCGCCCAATATTCCGATCATCATAACCGGTTGATCCTGCTGGTGGACGACCCGGAAGCGGGTCATGTCGCGACGCTCGCGTGGCAGGTGTAGTGCATGGACAGTCTTCCGCTCATCTTCGCGCTGACGTTCCTTGCCGCAGGCTTCGTGAAAGGCGTGACCGGCATGGGCCTTCCTACGGTGGCCATGGGGGTTCTGGGCACTCTCATCCCGCCCGTCGCGGCGGCGGGGCTGCTGATCGTCCCGTCTTTTGTAACGAATGTGCTGCAATTCTTCAGCGGCCCCTATCCGCGCCGGACGGCGCTACGGTTTTGGCCGATGATGCTGGCGATCACCATCGGCACCGTAGCCGCGCTGCCGCTGATGGTCCGGGCCGACCCGCGCCTCGCCTCGGCGCTGCTGGGTGTAGCGCTGCTTGGCTATGCAGTGTTCACGCTTTTCGCCGCGCCCCGGACGATTCCCGTGCGGGCGGAACGAGCAGCCTCGCCGGTGGTCGGGCTGGTGACGGGTGTCGTCACTGGCGCAACCGGCGTTTTCGTGATCCCTGCCGTACCCTATCTTCAGGCGCTGGGGCTGAAGAAGGATGAACTGGTACAGGCGCTCGGGTTGTCCTTCACGGTCTCAACCCTCGCCATGGCGGCGGGTCTGGCAGGGCAAGGGGCATTCGAGCCATCAGGATTGCTGCGTTCGTGTCTTCTGGTCGTGCCTGCGCTGGCGGGGATGTGGCTTGGCCAGCGTTTCCGCGGGCGGATTTCGCAAAAGGCGTTCCGGCGAGGGTTTCTGATCGTTCTGGCCCTCTTGGGTCTTCAGATGATCGGAACGGCGATTGTTTCGGCATAGCTATCGAATCGACACCCTTTTCGGTTCTGATGCGGCGCAAGATATACATTCCCGTTATACCTGATCGAACCAACCGGTCGGAGACAGGGCAGAAGCCGTGGTATAGGCAGGAAGGGAAGATCGGCACACGAGGTCGCCCATGCCATTCGTCACAGGTGCTTTCGGAGAGATGACCGCGGGGTTTTGCGCCTTATGAGCGGCGTGGTGATCATCGGCGGTGGGATCATGGGCAGCACCGCGGCCTGGTTTCTGCGGCGGGAGAGGTTCACCGGGTCTATCACGGTCGTCGAACCCGACCCCACCTACCAGTTCAGCTCGACCGCGCGGTCGGCCGCTTCCATCCGCACGCAGTTCGGTACGCCGCTCAATGTGCGGATGAGCTTGTTCGGGGTAGAGTTCTTTCGCGGGATTCGCACTGCTTTCGGACCGGAAGCAGACATCGGCTATGCCGAGAACGGTTACCTCATCCTGGGCGGACCTGAGGATGCAGATGCACGTCGCAAGGGTGCTGCCATGCAGCGGAGCGAAGGGGCGGATGTTGCGGTTCTCATGCCGGATGAGATCGCCGCGCGATTTCCGTTCCTCGCTCTGGAAGGGGTGGAGATCGGCACTTTCGGGCGCTCGGGCGAAGGATGGTTTGACGCCTGGTCGCTGCTGTCGCTGATGCGCCGTGCGGCACGGGACTGCGGCGTGACATATGAAAAGGCGAGCGTCCAGGGTTTTGATATCGGTGAGCGGGTGGATGCTGTCCACCTGAGCGATGGCTCACGCCTTGCGTGTGACATCTGCGTGCTCGCGGCGGGGGCCGCTTCAGGCGCGCTTGCAGCACTGGCGGGGATCGCGCTTCCTGTAAGCCCGCGCAAACGGTCGGTGTTCAACTTTCGCGCACCCGTGGCGCCAAAAGGCTTTCCCATGCTGTTCGACAGTACGGGCATCTGGGTCAGGCCGGAAGGCGCGGGCTTCATCGGGGGCGTTCAGCCCCCGCCGGACCAAGACCCGGACGCGACAGGCGATTTCGAGCCGCATCATGACCTGCTGGAAGACCCGTTCTGGCCTGCCCTCGCCACCCGTATCCCTGCGATGGAGCAGCTGCGGCTGGAACGGTCGTGGGCGGGCCATTATGAGGTCAATTCACTCGATCATAACGGAATCGTCGGTCAGCATGATGAGATCGGCAACCTGATATTCCTCACCGGCTTCTCCGGCCATGGGGTGATGCATGCGCCGGCGGCAGGGCGTGCCGTCGCCGAGCTGGTGACACAAGGCGGTTACCGCAGTCTCGATCTGTCCCCGCTCGGATATGGACGGATACGGGCCGGGGCGCCGCTCCATGAAACCGTGGTTTATTGAGAGGACGGGCTATGGCTATGAGGTTTGCTGACAGGGTCGTGGTCATCACGGGCGGCGCGCAGGGCATCGGGCGAGCCTGCGCGGAACGCTTCCTTTCGGAGGGTGCCAAAGTGGTGCTCGCCGATGTGGATACGTCCAGACTTGCACGCACGGCCGAGGAAATCGGCACGGCGGAGACGGTGCTTCCGGTGACCACGGATGTGTCGCGCAAGGCTGATGTGGATGCGCTGATCGCCGCGGCTGTCGCGCAGCTGGGACGTGTGGATGTGATGGTCAATAACGCCGGGGTCTGTCCGGTCGCCGATTTTCTGGATTTCACTGAAGAGCAATATGACAGGACGCTCGCCGTCAACCTGAAGGGGGCCTTTCTGGGTACTCAGGCCGCTGCAAGGGCCATGATCGCGGCGGGCCGGGGGGGGGGTCATTATCAACATGTCCTCTATCAACTCCGGTCTCGCCAACCCCTCGGTCGCGCCCTATGCGATTTCCAAGGGGGGCATGAATCAGGTCACCTCCACCGCCGCCGTGGCGCTCGCGCCTCATGGTATCCGCGTTTGCGGCGTCGGCCCCGGCACCATCGCGACCGAGATCATCAAGGGCGCCTTTACCGAGCGCGCAGGGATGAATGCGATCCTCGCGCGTACGCCCATGGGGCGGCTGGGGGAGCCGGAGGAAATTGCCGGCGTGGTGGCATTCCTCGCCTCCTCGGACGCGTCCTACATCACGGGGGAGACGATCTATCCCGACGGGGGGCGGCGGATACTCAACTATACCGTTCCTGTGCGGGAGTGAGCGATGGCTGTTTTGCTCGATAGACTGCCGAAAAACGATTGCGGGGTTGCCCTGAAGCCGAGACCCTCCCCCCATTGTGGGAAATCGACCCGGAAATGGCGAGTTCTGGATTGTGACCAGACGAATTACCTGACGTTCAACGTGAGCTGGGACCGATACCAGACGTTTCAGCAGGCTGTTAACGCCCTGCGGCGCGCGCCATGAAGGTCGATCTGAACGCCGATCTGGGCGAAAGCTTCGGCCCTTGGGTGATGGGCGACGACATGTCGATGCTCGATCTCGTCACTTCGGCGAATGTGGCCTGCGGAGGCCATGCGGGTGACCCGGAAACGATGTTCGAGACGCTTCGCGCCGCTTCGGTCCGTGGCGTGAGCGTGGGTGCTCATCCGGGTTTCGCAGACCGGGAGGGCTTCGGACGCCGCGTGATCCCGATGCCCGCGGCGGAGATCGGGCGGCTCGTGGCGGCGCAGGTGGGGGCGCTGACGGGTATTGCAGCGCTCGCCGGGGCGGAGGTGCGCTACGTGAAGCCGCACGGGGCGCTCGGAAATCTGGCCGCTGATGACCGCGCCGTGGCGGAGGCCATCGTCGGAGCGGTCGCCGCATTGCCGGGAAGGCTGGCGATACTGGCGATCTCCGGCACGGTTCTGGAGCAGCTGGCGCGGGCGGCTGGCGTCCCGGTCTACTCGGAGATATTCGCGGATCGCGCCTATCTTCCGAACGGGCGGCTTGTCCCGCGCTCGCGGGAGGGTGCCATGCTGCACGATGCGGACGAAGCGGCAGAGAGGCTGATCCGATTTCTGGACAGCGGCCGCATGCCGGTGCTCGGCGGCGATCCGATCCCGCTCTCCGCACAGTCCGTTTGCGTGCATGGCGACAGTCCGGGAGCGGTGGTCATGGCGCAGCAGGTGCGCAGCGGGCTGGAGAGGGCGGGGGTCACCGTCGCGCCCTTTATGTCGTGAAGAAGCCGGTTTTTCGCCCGGTCGGAGAGCATGGCCTGCTGGTCGAGTTCGGCGATGAGATTTCCGCTGACATCCATGCTCGCGTTCTTGCGCTGGACAGATTGCTAAACGCCGCGCCCTTTGCCGGCTTCCGGGAGGCTGTACCGGCCTACGCCGCTCTCCTGATCCGGTTCGATCCGCTCGTGACAGATCACGGCATCGTTCACCGTGCAGTGGAGGCGCTGCTGCACACCCCGGTCAGCCCGCAAGCGCCCTCGGCGTTGCGAGAGGTCGCAATCTGCTATGATGAGGATTTTGCACCGGACCTGGCGGCTGTAGCCCGCCATGGGGGGATGACCCCGGAGCAGGTGATCGCCGCGCATCTGGCTGGGGAGTATCGTGTCTTCATGTATGGCTTCGCGCCAGGCTATGCCTATCTCGCGGGCGTGCCGGAGGCGCTGCGCATGCCGCGGAAAGCGACCGCTGTCCGGGGTATTGCCGCGGGAAGCGTCGTGATCGCCGGGCCGCAATGCCTTGTCACCACCCTCACCATGCCGACGGGATGGTGGATCATCGGGCGATCACCCACGTCGATCCTGACGGGTGATCCCGCGGCGCCGTTTCTTTTCGACGTCGGTGACAGAGTGCGCTTTCGGCGCGCGAGCCGGTCGGAATACGAGAATATGAAATGACCGGGTCCGCCGCGTTGTCGGTCATCTTCGCAGGCCCGCATGTCTCGGTTCAGGATAGCGGGAGGCCGGGCCTGATGCGGTTCGGTGTTCCCCAATCCGGCCCGATGGACCGCATTGCCTTTGCTGCGTCGAATATCGCGCTTGGCAATCCGCCAGATGCGCCGGCGATCGAGGTGTCGCTTGGGGGATTGAAGCTTCAGTGCCTTTCGGGAGAGATTGGATTTGCCGTGGCGGGCGGCGGCTTCCGCATCGATCATGCCGGGAGACAGCGTGGTTCATGGACCATGGCCACACTCCGTGCGGGCGAAGTGCTGGTTATCCGGCCGGGACAATGGGGAAGCTGGTGCTACCTCGCGCTCGCCGGAGATCTGCTCACGCGCTCCTGGCTCGGAAGCCACGCCACCCATGCACTGTCGGGCTTCGGTGGTGGCAGGCTCCAGGCCGGACAAATACTGAATATCGGGGAGGCGCGGGTGACGGCCGAGGGGGACGTTCCTTGCCCGGTCTTCGCCCGTCCGCCCCGGTGCGTACATGTGACCCTCGGCCCGCAGGACAGGTTCTTTTCAGCCGGGGCGCTGGAGACATTCCTTTCGACCTCATGGCGTATGACCGAGGCCTGGGACCGCATGGGTGTGCGGCTTTCCGGTCCGCCGATCACACCCTCTGCCGCGCTCGACATGCCTTCCGAACCGATCACCCGCGGTGCCGTGCAAGTTGCGGGCGACGGGGTTCCCACCGTTCTGCTCGCGGACCATCAGACGACCGGGGGGTACCCGAAGATCGCCACGGTGCTGGACTGCGACCTTGACGCTTTCGTTCAGTTGCGGCCCAATGACATAGTGAAGTTTCAATGTGTTGCGCCGGAGCAAGCCATTCTTCGCGCGCGGGCCGCTGCGGCAAGGGCCGCGCGCTACCGACAGGGGATCGAACGGCGAGTGGTGGCGGCAATGCAAGGGGAAATGCTATCGCCCTAGTTGCCGTCCGGCAGGTGCCCTTCCCATGTCCCGGCGTGGACAAGGGCGGCTGTTTCGCTCACCACCGTCCGTTCGAGATAGTCCAGCAGGCGCGACGGGCGGCGGTCCACGGGCACGGTCAGCATGAGCCTCCAGCCGGCCCGCGGATCGACCAAGGGCGCGATGCCGAGGCTGCCGCGCCCGATGTCCTCGCGAATGGGCGACGCGGGAAGGACCGTATAGCCGAGCCCGCTCTGTACCATCTCCTTCAGAACCGAAAGGCTGTCCGCTTCCAGCACGACATTGGGGGCGACCCCCGCCGTCTGGACGAGCCTCTCCACCGTCTCCCGCATTCCGTGCCGGCTACCGGAAAGGATCATCGGCAGCTCCGCCAGCTGCCGCGCCGCCACCGGGACTGACTGGTCAAGACCGCTGTCGGCAGGCCCCACAAGAAACAGTTCCTCCTCAAGTAACGGAGAGGCGCGGAGCCATCGCAGCGGTTGCGTTTCGTAAAGGATGGCGATGTCCAGGTCTCCGCGTCTCAGCCAGTCCATGAGGAAGGCCGAATAGGCGCTGACGATCCGAAGCCGTGCCTGCGGGTGGGCGCGCCGAAACGCGCGGGCCAGCGGAATGGCGAGGATCGCGGCCACGGTCGGCGGCATGCCGATGGAGGCTTCGCCGCGCAGGGGCGCATCATCTCCGCCAAAGGGAAGGCTGCGGATCGCCTCCAGTTCCCTCATGATCTGCCGCGCATGCAGGATCAGCTCCTGTCCCGCCTCGGTCAGCTGCATGCCCCGCCCGTGACGGCTGAACAGCCGGGTGCCGAGTTCCTGCTCCAGCAACCTGACTTGCCGGCTGAGCGCGGGCTGCGCGATATGCAGCCGTTCGGCCGCCCTCGAGAGGCTTCCGAGTTCGGCGACATGCAGCACGGTGCGCAACTGGGCGATATCCATGGGTCAGCAATAGCGTGATAGCGGAGACCGCGGTAGCCACGACCGCTCGCCTTTTCTGCCCGTTAGAGCCCTGTGTGATATTCGGTGACACTCGCTTGGGCCCGGCTTGCCGTGCGGTCCGTTATGGGATACGGGTCGGCTGTCGGTTTCCGAGAGGAATTGAAAGGGAATCCGCCGCCAGCCCATCTGGCGAACCGGAACTGCCCCCGCAACTGTAGGCGGCGAGGAATACTGCAAACATGCCACTGTGGTGCAGACCATGGGAAGGCTGCAGTTTCCGTTGACCCGCCAGTCAGGAGACCTGCCGACGTCTGAACGCAACACGGCCCGGACGGGGTGTCCGGGGAGGTGCCATATGACGTCTGTCCAGCGGGTGCCCCGGCGCGCCCGACCAGCCATATCTGCACAACGGCCCTTGGCCGTTCCTCTCCGCATCCGCCGGGACCATCATCCTGATCGGAGAGATCGCATGATCGCGCGAAACATTCTGGCCGCCTTGCTGGGCGCGGCGGCCGTGGCATCCCCCGCGCTCGCGGAGAGTCCCTATCCGCTTCATTTGAAGAATTGCGGTATGGACCTGACCTTCGACGCAGCTCCCGCCAGCGCGGTGACGGTCGGCCAAGCGGCGACCGAAGTGCTCTATGCGCTGGGGCTGGCTGACAAGGTGGCGGGAACCTCGGTCTGGTTCACCGACGTGCTGCCTGAGTTCAAAGACCTGAACGCCGGGGTGGAGCGACTCGCGGACAATGATCCGAGCTTCGAGTCCGTCGTGGGGAAGCGCCCCGGACTGGTGGTGGTTCAGTATGAGTGGCACGTCGGGCCGCAGGGCATCGTGGCCACGCGCGAGCAGTTCCGCGACGTGGGTATCCCCACCTACATCCTGCCTGCCGACTGCTGGAAAAAGGATAATGCGGTAGGCTCGGACGGCACCCGGTCCGCGATGTTCGAGATGGAAAGCATCCATGCGGGGGTGCGGGAGCTCTCCCGCATCTTCAACGTGCCAGAACGGGGCGATGCGCTGGTGGCCGATCTCCGTGCACGGGAAGAGGCTGCGACAGAAAAGGCACAGGCGCTGGGGTTGAAGGATGCCTCTGCCGTGTTCTGGTTCTCCTCGGCGGAGATGGATGTCGATCCTTACGTCGCCGGTCGCAAGGGTCCGCCCGCTTACATGATGGAAAAACTCGGCCTCAAGAACATCATCGAGAGCGATGAGGAATGGCCGGTGGTGAGCTGGGAAACCATTGCGCGCGCCAATCCGAGCGTCATCGTGATAGCCCGGATGGACCGTCGCCGGTTTGAGGCGGACGACTATGAGAAGAAGCTCGCCTTCCTGAAGTCGGATCCGGTCGCCAGCCAGATGGATGCGGTGAAGGCAAACCGGATCGTCGTGCTGGACGCCCATTCCATGGACCCCTCCATCCGTAATGTGAGCGCGCTTGAAACGCTTGCCGATGCGCTGCCCTCCTTTGATCTGAAATGACCGCTGACATCGGCCTGCGCGCGCGCCTTGCTGCCCCGGCGTGGATCGCTGCGCTTGGGGCCGGTGTCCTCGTCCTGGCGATCCTTGCCGGGGTCGTGATCGGTGAGATGCCGCTGCCCGTGGAAACGGTTGCGGCGGTCCTGGCGAACCGGTTGCTAGGGGCGGCGCAGTCTGTCGATGCGATAGAGGCGGCAATCATCTGGAACTACCGGCTGCCGCGGACACTGGTCGCCGCGGCCTGTGGGGCGGGGCTGGCGCTCTCCGGTGTCGTGCTTCAGGCGCTGATACGCAATGCGCTGGCCGACCCGTATCTGCTGGGCGTGTCCGCCGGGGCATCGACGGGGGCGGTTGCGGTGACCATCCTCGGGCTTGGCGGCGGGGCGATCGGGTTGTCGGCGGGGGCCTTTGGCGGGGCAGCGCTGGCCTTTCTGCTGGTGGCAGCGCTCGCCCGTGCGGCGGGCGGCGGACCAGCGCAGCTCGTGCTTGCCGGGATCGCCGGATCGCAGCTTTTCAACGCTCTGACGAGCTTCTTCATCGCCAAATCCGCGAATGCGGAGCAGGCGCGCGGGATCATGTTCTGGCTGCTGGGCAACCTGTCCGGGGTGCGTTGGCCCGATGTGGCGCTGGCCATTCCGGTGGTTCTGCTCGGGCTGATCGTCTGCGTCGCCCATGTCCGCGCAATGGATGCATTCTCCTTCGGCGCGCGCTCCGCGGCGTCGCTCGGGATTTCGGTTCGGCGGGTTAACCTGCTGCTGATCGGCGCGACGACGCTGATGACCGCCGTCATGGTGAGCCTCGTCGGCTCCATCGGCTTCGTCGGTCTGGTCATTCCCCATGCTGTCCGGTTCGTGGCCGGGCCGCGGCACGGGGCGTTGGTGCCGCTTTCCGCCTTGACGGGCGCGGTGTTCCTGATTGCCGCCGATATCGTGTCCCGCATGCTCATTCCTGGGCAGGTCGTGCCCATAGGCGTGGTTACCGCCCTGGTCGGGGCGCCGGGCTTCGCGCTCATCCTGATCCGCAACCGGAGGTTATCATGAGGGTTCTGGCCAGAGATCTCGGCTGGCGCGTTCAGGCCCGGTCGCTGGTGGAGCGGGTGAGCCTCGACGTGGCATCGGGTGAGACGCTGGGGTTGATAGGGCCGAACGGATCGGGGAAATCCACGCTCCTCCGCCTCATCGCCGGGCTGGTTCCGCGGGGTGAGGGGGAGGTGTGGCTGGATGACGTTCGGCTCTCCCGGCTTCATCGGCGGGAGGCTGCCCGCCGTATCGCCTTTGTCGAGCAGCAGGCCGACACGGTGGAAGCCCTGACGGCTCGGGATGTGGTCGAACTGGGCCGAACGCCATGGCTCTCCGCGCTCCGGCCGTTCGGCGAAGAGGATGACACCATCGTGGAGGAGGCGCTGGCCGCGGTGAAGATGCGTCATATGGCGGCGGCGCTCTGGTCAACCCTGTCCGGGGGGGAGCGCCAGCGTATCCATATCGCCCGCGCGCTTGCACAGCGTCCGCGGCTGCTGCTTCTGGACGAGCCTACCAATCATCTTGATATCCACCATCAACTCGGCCTTCTCCGACTGGTGGAACAGCTTCCCGTGACGGTGATCGTAGCGCTCCACGACCTCAATCAAGCCATGGGCTGCGACCGGATCGCGGTGATGGACGGCGGCAGACTTGCCGCTTGTGGCCCACCGGAGGAGGTGCTGACACCCGCACGGTTGGCCACGATCTTCCGCGTCGGCGCGCGCCGCCTGACCGATCCCGCCGATAGGGCGACCATTCTGCGTTTCTGCTGCCTTGAGGAATGACGATGCGATACGTGAAACATGCCGCCCTGATGCTCGCGCTGATGACGGGTCCGGTCCTTGCTGAAACCCATGACGTGAAGATGTACAATCGGAGCGAGAACGGGGCGATGATCTACGAACCCTCCTACCTCCGCATCGCGCCGGGGGATACGGTGCGCTTCCTGTCCACCCAGCCCGGCCACAATGCCGCGACCATCGACGGGATGATCCCCGCGGGTGCCGATGCATTCAAATCGAGGATCAACGAGGACTTTGCTGTCACGCTCTCTGTCCCCGGTTCCTATGGCATCAAGTGCTCGCCCCATTACGCGATGGGCATGGTGATGCTGATCGACGTGGGTGAGCCTGCGGAAGCCGACCTGCCGCCCGACCTGCCCAAACGGGCGTCCGAGCGGTTCCGCCAGATTCTGGACGCGCGGCCGGATGACTGATACGCTGGAAGTCATACTGATCGGCATTGGCACGGGAAATCCCGAGCATCTGACACTTCAGGCGATCCGGGCGCTGAACCGGGCGGATGTCGTGCTCCTTCCCCGCAAGGGCGAGGAAAAGGGCGATCTGGCCGCACTCCGTCGGAGTATCTTCGCGGATGTGGTCAGCAACCCCGCGACGCGGATGGTCGAGTTCGACATGCCCGTCCGCGATCCGTCGATCCATGACTATCTCGCACGTGTTGACGAGTGGCACGATGCGATTGCACGCGCCTGGCAGGACGCATTGTCGGCATATTCCGACACGCGAGTGGTCGCACTGATGGTCTGGGGGGATCCGGCGCTCTATGACAGCACGCTCCGCATTGCGGGCAGGCTTGGGCGACCGGCGCGCATCACGGTCATTCCGGGCATCATGGCGCCGCAGGCCCTGACCGCCGCACACGCCATTCCCCTGAACGCGGTGGGGGAGCCATTCCTCGTCACGACGGGGCGACGGCTCCGGGAGGAGGGTTGGCCGGAGGGCGTGGAAACACTTCTGGTGATGCTAGACGGAGAATGCGCCTTTCGGACTTTGGAGCCTCAGGACGTGACCATCTGGTGGGGAGCATTTCTGGGCATGTCGAACCAGATCGTCGATCACGGCCCGCTGGCAGAAGCAGGCCCGCGTATCGTGGCGGCGCGGGCCGCCGCGCGGACAGAACATGGCTGGATCATGGATACCTATCTTCTGCGCCGTCACTCGGCGAGCGCACCATAGAGGATCAGCGTCGGCGCCTCCTCCCGCAGCGCGACGGCCAGCCGCGCTGCGAGACCGGCCACCGTGTCACGGTGGAGAAGTTGACGCGGGGTCGAGACACCTTCGGCCATGAGCGCGGGGGTATTCTCTGGCAGGCCCTGCGCGATCAGCCGCTCGGCGAGTTCCGGGAAGGTTGCGCGTGCCATGAAAACCGCCGTGACCGCGCCCGGATCAGCAAGAGCGGCCCAGTTCAGTTCTTCCGGCAGCGCGCCCGTCACGTCATGGCCGGTAACGAACTGTACCCGCCGCGCGATGCCGCGCCGGGTCAGCGGAATGCCCGCAGCGGCGGCGGCGGCGCAGGGCGACGGCACTCCGGGAATGATCTCGAACGGGATTTCCGCCTGGTGGAGGGCGGAGATCTCCTCCTCGAGCCGCCCGAACACGCCGGCATCTCCGGATTTCAGCCGCACGACAAGGGCACCGGTCCGGGCGTGATCGACCAGCAGCCTGCTCACATGTGACTGCCGGGGCGAGGCGCGGCCCGCTCGCTTGCCGACGGAGATCAATTCCGCGCCGGGGGGCGTCATGTCGAGGATTGGACCAGCGGAAAGGTCGTCATAGAGCACGACCTGCGCCCGACGCAGACGTCTGGCGGCTTTCACCGTCAATAGCTCCGGGTCGCCCGGGCCGGAGGAGACGAAACTGACGAAGCCGGTCATGAGGCCCTCGCGATCAGGTGGAAGAACGTGCCGCTGACGGTTCCCCGATGGGAGCCTGTCTCCGCCACCGGCGCGCCGTCGGCGTCCTCGACACGGGCCAACGGCGCGTCTGGCTGTGAGAGAATTGTGGAATAGTGGAATTCGTGTCCTCTGAGCCGCGTTCCCGCAGGGAGACCGGGGAGTGGCGCCCGCAATTCGGCCAGCCGGTAGCCGAGGTGCATGCGCCGGGTGGCGTAGCTGGTGACAAGGCCAAGCAGCCCCGCCATCAGGTGCGAGGTGCCATGCGCGTCAACCAGCGTCTCGCCCAGCACCATGTAGCCGCCACACTCCCCGTGAACGGGCCGCGTCGCTGCGAACCGCCGCAGACCCGACAGGAACCTCTCTGACGCGGCGATTGGGCCCGCGTGAAGTTCGGGATAGCCGCCGGGCAGCCAGCAGAGGTCCGCTTCTGGAGGCGGCTCATCGGCGAGCGGGGAAAACGGCAGGATTTCCGCACCCCGCCGATGCCAGCCGTCCAGAAGATGCGGGTAGGCAAAGGAAAAGGCTGCGTCCCGCGCCAGGGCAATCCGCTGTGCAGGCGGCGGCAGGTGCTCTGCCTCGAACGCCATCGTCCCGCCGGAGGCGGCGGCCTTCAGCGCGGCGAGGTCCAGATGCGTGCGCAGGAAAGACGCGTATCGGGCGACGGCTGTCTCCAGATCGGGGTGTTCCACAGCCTGCACAAGCCCCAGATGCCGCTCCGGCAGGGTCAGATCACCCCGCCGAGGCAGGGCGCCGAAACACGGGATGCCGACTTCCTCCAGAGACAGGCGGCACAGCCGCTCATGCCGGGGGGAAGCGACGCGATTGAGGATCACTCCCGCGACGCGGACACCCTTGCGGAGCGCGCCCAAACCCGCCGCGACTGCCGCCACTGTCTGTGCCTGACCTGAAACATCCAGGACCAACACAACCGGCCAACCCGTCATCGCGGCGATGTCGGCGCTGGCCCCGGTTCCGTGTTCGCCCGCTGTCGCCACCCCGTCGAACAGCCCCATGGAGCCTTCCGCCAGAGCCATCTCTCCGCCCCGTGCCAGTTGCGCGCCGAGGAGACCGGGGGGCATGGCCCAACTGTCGAGATTGAAGCTCTCACGCCCGGATGCAGCGCGGTGAAAGGCCGGATCAATGTAGTCCGGCCCACATTTGTAGGGCTGCACCGCAATGCCGTCCTCCGCCAGACAGCGGAGCAGGCCGAGCATTACAGTGGTCTTGCCGGAGCCTGACCGGGGGGCGGAGACAAGGAGGCCGGACGTCATGGTTTCACGGCGTCCAGCCGGCCTGCGCGAAAGCGTCGGTCGTAATCAGCGGCATAGAGGCGGCTTTCCTCGAATCCATCCTGGGCGAGCGCGGGGCCAACAAGGATGAGCGCCGTCCGCTCCATCGTCTCGCCCACAAGCGGGACGATGGAGGCGAGGGTGCCGCGCACCACCCGCTCCTCTGGCCAGCTTGCCCGCCACACCACCGCCACCGGGCACTCCGGCCCGTAGTGGTCTTCAAGCTCAGCCGCGATTTCGGCCAGCCGGTGAATGGACAGATGAAGGGCCAGCGTGGCTCCGGTCGCGGCAAAGGCCGCCAGCCGTTCTCCACCTGGCATCGGCGAGGCGCGCCCGCCTGTCCGTGTCAGCACCACGCTCTGGGCAACGCCGGGAAGCGTCAGTTCCACGCCCAGAGTCGCGGCAGCGGCGGCAAAGGACGGCACACCGGGGGTCACCGTATAGGGTATGTTTAGCGCGCGGAGCCGGCGGAGCTGCTCCCCCATCGCCGACCAGACGGAGAGATCGCCGGACTGCAGCCGCGCCACGTCCTGACCCGCGCCGTGAGCCGCCGCGATTTCCGCCACGATGGCGTCGAGATCGAGGGACGCGGTATTCACCAACCGGGCTCCGGGAGGGCAGTGAGCCAGCACCGCCTCCGGTATCAGCGATCCGGCATAGAGGCAGACAGGGCATGCCGCGATCAGATCACGGCCCCGAAGGGTCAGCAGGTCGGGCGCGCCGGGACCGGCGCCGATGAAGTGGACGGTCATGGAATGTCTCCCGTTACGGCGAGGGCGGCTGTCGCCATCCGGTCGCCGGATATGGCTCTGGCGCCTGCCAGCCGCCCGCCCGCTCCGGCCGCCGCGAGGGCGCAGGCCTCCGCCACGGAGCCGGTGCCACGGGCCGCACGGGAAGCGGCGCTCTCGCTTAGCGTGGATTGGGCCGACATGGCGTGTGGCGCTATCGGGATCAGCAGGTAGCCTGCTTCGCGCAGGGCGGTTGCCGCGGTGTGATGGAGCTTGTCCTGCGGCAGCGCGAGGCGACGGCAGTCTGTCGCGCCGGCCCGTTCCAGTGCGTCGAGCACGGAGTCCATCGTCGCAGCTGTCCGGAACCCGATACCGGCGATCATCGGGTGATGCTCCATTGGACCACCGGGTAGCTGGCCTTCCAACCCCGTTTCCGCCCCAACGGACGGGCCTCCGAAAGCTCGATGCGCAGGAGGCTGCCGCCATGAACACCATGCCAGCTGGCAAGCAGCGCCTCCGTCTCCAGCGTGACGGCATGGATCACGAGGCGCATGCCGGGCGCGAGCCGCTTCCAGAGCGAATGGAGCAAGGCGTCATCGGCACCGCCACCGACAAAGACCGCATGCGGATCAGCTAGCGTTGCGAGCACGTCCTGTGCCGCGCCCGTCCGCACTTCCAGTGCCACGCCGAAACTGGCGGCGTTGCTCTGGCAGCGGAGGGCGCGCGCGGGGTCCTGCTCTATGGCGATGCAGCGGGTGGTGGGATCGCAGAGCATCCACTCGATACCGACGGACCCGGAGCCAGCGCCGATATCCCACAGCAGTTCCCCGTGACGTGGTGCGAGCGCCGAGAGCGCCAGCGCACGGATCGGGCGCTTGGTGATTTGTCCGTCATGATCGAACAGGCCGTCCTGCACCCCCGAGCAACGCGGGATTACCGGGCCCTTACCGGCGATTTCGATCGCGGCGATCACCAGCGGATCAATCCCGGCCAACGCAAATTCCGCCGCCGTGGCCTCCCGGATACGCTCCGACCCGCCCCCCAACCGTTCCATCAGGGTAAGCCGCGTCTCGCCGAAGCCCTCGCCGGTGAGCCATTCGGCAAGTTCGCCAGCCGCCCTGCCGTCCCGAAGCGTCACAATGGCGCGTAGGCCGGGTGCAAGATGGCGGCGGAGCGACCGCAGCGGTGCTGCGTGAAGGCCCAGCCGCAATGTTTCCTCTTCCCGCCAGCCAAGACGCGCCGCGGCCAGAGCCGTAACCGAGGGTGCCGGGAAGGCGCGCCATTCCCCTCTGTCCAGCCGGGCCGTCAGCGTTCCCCCCGCGCCGTGCCAGAAGGGATCGCCGGAAGCGAGCACTGCAACCTTCCTTCCCCGCAGCCTCAGGACCGGCTCCACCGAGAACGGCACAGGCCAGGCCCGCCGCTGCGGATGATCTATCATTCCCAGGTGTCGGGAGCCGCCGAAGACCACCTCTGCCGCCGCGAGGGCACGGAGGCTTGCGGCGGACAGGCCATCCGGGCCATCTTCGCCGATACCGATGATCGAAAGCCACTCACCCATGCGTCCGATCCTGATACTTGGCGGCACGACGGAAGCCAGCCATCTTGCCGGCGCGATGGCAGATGCGCAGCTCCCGGCGATCCTTTCCTATGCCGGACGCACGCTCACACCGCGCGCGCAGCCGGTTCCTGTTCGGATCGGCGGCTTCGGCGGGGTGGAGGGGCTGGTGGAATATCTCCTGCGGGAGGGGATCGGCAGGGTCGTGGACGCCACGCATCCTTTCGCGGCAAAGATAAGCCGCAATGCGCGTACTGCCTGTCACAGGACAGGTATACCGCTTCTCCGGCTGGAGCGCCCTGTCTGGAGGCCGGCAGCGGGGGATCGCTGGGTGTCGCTGCCCGATATGGAGGCTGCAGCGGCTGCGCTGTCCGGGGTGCCGAGAAGGGTGTTTCTCGCCATCGGACGGCAGCATCTGGGCGCCTTCGCGGGAGTTCAGCAGCATCGCTACCTGCTCCGTCTGGTCGATCCGCCCGTGACACCGCCGCCCTTCCGGGATTGCAGTGTCGTCATCGGGCGCGGGCCCTTCGATACCGGGGCGGAGCGGGCGCTTCTTGAGAGGCACGGCACGGAAATCATCGTCACCAAGAATGCCGGCGGGGAGGGGGCAAGGGCCAAGCTCCATGCGGCACGCCTGCTGGGCCTGCCCGTGCTGATGGTCGAGCGGCCCGCCAGTGCGGGTGAGAGCGTAGCGAGAGTGGAGGACGTGCTCCGCTGGTGTCATGCCGACCTCGGGGTATAGACGAAAGGGCCGACCCGGCGTGTCCGGGATGAGCCGACAATGACCATGGTGCGCATGTCCGCCATTTCCGGCAACGCCTCCGAAAGGGCAACCGTTCGGAGCTCCTGATCGGGGGTGGACACGGCGCGGGCAAAGATCAGCAGCCGTTCCGGTTCGCACAGCTGCCGCAGGGCGGCCAGCACGGCACCGAACTGTGCGGGTCGCGTGCGGGATCGGGGGTTGTAGAACGCCATGGCGAAATCCGCCTCCACCGCGAGCCGCACACGCTTGAGCACGAGATCGAAGGGTTTGAGATTGTCGGAGAGATTGATCGCGCAGAAATCGTGCCCGAGCGGAGCACCAGCCGCGGCCGCCGCCGCAAGCATGGCGGTGATGCCAGGGAGGACGCGGATGTCTGGCTCTGCCCGCGATGGGCTCTGCGGCAACTTCTCCAGCGCCTCGAACAGCGCCGAGGCCATGGCGAAGACGCCGGGATCGCCGGAGGAGACGATCACCACCCGCCGCCCCTCCGCCGCGAGACACAGCGCGTGACGGGCGCGCTCCAGCTCGTCCCCATTGTCCGAGGCATGACGCGATAGCCCCTGACGCGGGGCGATGCGGGCGACATAGGGCTGATAACCGACGACGTCGGTGGCTTCGGCCAACGCCTGCTCCACCTCGGGCGTAATCATGCGGGAGGCACCGGGACCAAGGCCCGCCACGGTGATCCAGCCGGGCTGCGGAGCGGTCATGGTCTCCGCCCTCGACCGTGCACGAGCACGATGGAGAAATACGGAACCTCGCCCTCCACTTCGCGCAGGGGGCGCACCCGTTCGGTGGGCATCGTGCCGTTTTCCACCAACCAGGCATCCGCGAGCCTTCCCGCGGTGGCCAACGCGCGGTGCAGCTTGGCGAGATTTCGTCCAATCTTCATGACGACCAAGGCATCCGTGTCTTCTGCGCGGCGGGCGAGTTCCGCCTCCGGCAGGGTCGCGGGAATCACGGTCAGCACATCATCGCCCCACGTGATCGGCCGGCCTGTCGCGGTCCAGCAGCCCGCCATGCCGGGAATACCGGGCACGACATCCACCATTCCGGCGGGCAAGCGCGAATGCAGATGCATGAAGCTGCCGTAAAGAAAGGGGTCTCCCTCGCAGAGCACGATCACATCGGTCTCCCGGGTCTGCTCGGCCAGGCGTGTGGACCAAATGTCGTAGAAGGGGGCGAGGGCGGCTCCGTAAGCGGGGTCGCGGAAGGGAACCTCCGTCGTCACCGGATATTCCATCGGCCATTCCTCGGCCGCGGCGGGGATCAGCCCGTCAACGATGCGGCGCGCCTGTCCTTCCCGTCCGGGCTTGCGGAAGTAGGCGACAACCCGGGCAGTGGTCAGGAGCCGATGTGCGCGCAGGCTCATCAGGTCAGGGTCTCCTGGGCCAAGGCCGATGCAGATGACCTTTCCCATCATTCGCTCCGACTGGCGAGAGCGTTGACAGCCGCTACGGTGACGGCGGAACCGCCAAGCCGTCCTTCGATCGAGCACCATGGCGCGGGGTTGTCTGCGATGAGCGCCGCTTTGGACTCCGCCGCTCCGATGAATCCTACGGGGCAACCAACGATTGCCGCCGGACGTGGGCAGGCCGGGTCCTCAAGCATGTTGAGCAGGTGAAAGAGCGCGGTGGGTGCATTGCCGATCGCGACGACCGCGCCCGCCAGCCACGGACGCCACAGCTCAACCGCCGCGGCGCTTCGGGTGGTTGCCAGCCGGTTGGCCAGATCGGGAACCTCCCTTTCGTGAAGGGTGCAGATCACCGCGTTGCCGGTGGGTAGGCGGGTGCGGGTGATGCCCTCCGCCACCATGCGTGCATCGCAAAGAACCGGTGCGCCCGCTTCCAGCGCCGCGCGGGCGACAGTGGCGAAATCGCGGGAAAAGCGGATATGCGCCGCCAGTTCCACCATCCCCGCGGCGTGTATCATCCGCACGG
Source organism: Haematobacter missouriensis (assembly GCF_000740775.1). Classification (GTDB taxonomy): domain Bacteria; phylum Pseudomonadota; class Alphaproteobacteria; order Rhodobacterales; family Rhodobacteraceae; genus Haematobacter; species Haematobacter missouriensis. The sequence continues at coordinate 54,700 of NZ_JFGS01000012.1, forward strand.
CGACGATCTCCTCCTCGGAGGTGAAGCCGGCAAGATCGGCCTCGGCGCGGATTGTGGCGAAGCTGGCGCGATAGATGGCCGCGCCGTCTGTTTCATAAAGGTGGGGCAAGCGGGCCTCTCAGCAGGGTATGAACGTCGTCGATGGATAGATCCTGAAGGGCGGGGGGGTCGCACGCACGCCCGTTGCGGATCAGGTCAAATCTGCCCATGCGACCGGTGAGCGTGATGTCTGCGGATCGGGGATGCGCACAGCCCTTTGCACATCCCGACACATGCAGCGATGCTGAACCCGGCAGGTGCGGGGCCAGCCCCGCTGCCAGCTCCCGTGTCACCACGCTTGCAGAGCCACAGGACGGCTTCCCGGGACAGGCGCTGACCCGGAGCCGGGGATCGGCCGGGTCGATGATCCAGTCCGGCGCGGGCGCCACCACCGCCCCCACGAGCACCGACCGCCAAGGGGTGAGGCGCAGGGGTCCCGTGGCGAGCGCGCGGAGCGTCGCCGCCGTCAACCGCCCGAAGGGGAGCGCCACGCAACTCCCCGCTTCCGTCTCGGCCGGTTGGAGCGGCTCGCCCCGTAGCGGCGGAGAAGCGGCTTTCAACGGAGGCTCACCGCCCGCGGTGATGAGGGTGGACATGCGGCGATGGTCGGCCGCATGCGCGCTGAACCACCTGGCGATATCCATAGCCCGCTCGACGGCTGTTGCCGCGCTGACCCGTTCCCCAAGCGCCATCCCGTCCGCGCGCACAATCAACCCCTCCTTCGCACGTTCGAGCCGTATATCGGCGGAGGCGCCGCCGAGGATCGCCCTTGCGCCGGTATCCACGGCAAAGCCGAATTTCGCAGGGAGGTCCAGATCCTCCGCCAGCGCGGCCTCCAGCGCGGCGCTCAGCCCGAGGGTCTCTGGATCATTCGTTATGGGGGTCGTCAGGATGTTCCGCCGCGCTTCCCTCGCGGGATCATCGTCGAGCAGGTCGAGGGTGTGCAGCGCCTGGTGCAGTTCGGGAAGCGATTTCTGCCGGATGCCACGGAACTGAAGACTCGCGCGGTTACCGAGATCGAATTCCCCAGACCCGTGCGCTTCCGCCAGATCGGCGAGGGCCAGCGCTTGCCCGATTCCGAGGCGTGAGGCCCGGGGGCGAAGGCGGACTATCAGCCCATCCCCGGATTCCATGGGGCGGAGCGCGCCTGGACACCAGCCCTTTACGTTGTGGCTCATGTCAGCCCCGCTGCGCGGCTGTTGGAACGGGATCGCCAGAGCCCCGCTTCGGCAAGAGCTGCGAAACACCCCTCCATGGCGTCAAGCGCCGCCGGATTTGCATGGGCGAGGAAAGCCCGAACGTCCGGTTCATCGAGCGTCGCCGCGTGGTAAAGGTCAAACAGATGCGTGGGCACGACACCAGCGAGATGGGCAAAGGCGGCCATGTGGTCGAGCGTGGCGGCGATTTCCGCCGCGCCGCGAAAGCCGTGCCGCATCATGCCGCGTATCCAGGCGGGATGGCTTGCCCTTGCCCGGACCACCCGGGCGATTTCCTCAGCCAACGGACGGGCGCGGGGGCGTTCGGGCCGCGTCGCGTCAAGGTGGTAGAGCGCGGGCGGCATCGCCCCGATCCGGGCCATTGCCGCCGCGAAACCGGCCTCATGCGCCGCATAGTCTTCGGCCAGGAGAAGGTCCGTCTCGGGGAGATCCTGCGTGTGGACGAAACTGTCGGCGTTTCGCAAGCGCTCCTCCAGCGCGGCACGGGCGGGTGCACCGTTCGCGTCATGGGCAGAGGCCGCGAGCCATGCCTCGCCCGCCGCCTGGCGCCCATCCTCCGTGAGATCGCCGAGCGTAATGCCAAGACCATAGCTGCCGGGTTTCGGGCAGAAGACCCGGGGCCCTCCGGGCGATGCGACGTAGGGATTCATGTCAGCGGCCTCGTCCCTGAGGGCGAGCGCCCCGATCGCGGCTTCGAAAAGCTGTGCAAGATCGGGAAAGACATCCCGGAACAGGCCCGAAACCCGCAGCGTCACTTCTGTCCGTGGCCGATCCATGAGGGCGAGGGGAATGATCTCGTAACCCGTCAGCCGGTCGGAGGCATCGTCCCAGACGGGCCTCACACCGGCGAGATGCAGCGCCATGGCGAAGTCCTCTCCCGCCGTTCGCATCGTCGCCGAGCCCCAGAGATTGACCACCAGTCCGCGTGGGTAATCGCCCCTATCCTGCAGGTGGCGCCGGACCAGTTCCTCGGCCAGTTTTACCCCCTGTGCGTGAGCCGCGCGCGAAGGAACGGCGCGCGGGTCCGTGCCGTACATGTTGCGCCCTGTCGGGAGAACGTCACTGCGCCCGCGATAAGGTGAGCCGGACGGCCCGGGCAGTATTGGCTTGCCGGAGAGGGCGGCGGGAAGAGACCTTTGCTCCGCCTCGACGGAGGCACGATCCCCTGCCAGTCCGCCCCCCGCCTGCGGCGTGCCGCGACCCCATATGTGCAGTCCCTCGCCGAACTGGCTTTCCTTCACGTCGCAGACGAAGCGGTCGATACGCGGGATCGCCTCCGCCGCCGATGCGTTCCCCGGAAGGCCAAGGTCGTCCTCGATGCCCGCCCGCTGGGCCTCCTCGCGAATGGCGGAGATCAGCCGGGTGCGGCGCGGCGGGTCCAGCCCGTCGGCGGTGGAATACTCATCCAGCAGACGCTCGATCCGCAGAAGTTCCGGTGAGAGGCCGCTCTCGGCCAGCGGCGGGGGCAGATGGCCGAGCGTCACGGCACCAAGGCGGCGGCGTGCCTGCGCGGCCTCTCCCGGATCGTTGACGATGAACGGGTAGATTACCGGCATCGCGCCGGTCAGCGCCTGCGGCCAGCACACAGGCGAAAGCGCAGCGGCCTTGCCGGGCAGCCATTCCAGCGTGCCATGTGCGCCGATATGCACGATGGCATCCACCTGCTCGCGCAGCCAGAGGTAGAAGGCGGCATAGGCGTGGCAGGGGACGCGGGTCGTATCGTGATAGGCGTCCTCCCGGTCCTCTCCGCCGCCGCGCTCCGGTTGAAGCGCCAGCAAAAGGTTGCCGCGACGGGTGGCGTGAAAGGCGAAGTCCGCACCCGCGACATCGCCGTGGGTCGCGCGCAGCTCCGCCTGCAATGCTTCGGGAAGGCTTTGGAGTGCGTGGCGGTAGGAGGCGAGGGGCCACTGCACTCTTTCGTCGAGTGCCGCTTCCAGCGCGGGGCCGGAGGGCGCCGAATGGCCTGCCTCGCGCAAATCCTCAAGCATCGCCTCTGCCGATGCAAACACGTCGAGTCCTACGGCATGTGCCGCTCGGTGGGCCTTGCCGGGGTAGGTGGACAGGACAAGCGCCACGCGTCGCTCTGCGGGAGGCAGCATCGCAAGCCGGTGCCAAGCGCGCACACGGGCGACCGTCGCGGCAATACCGGGCGCATCCGCCCCATGCCGGGACTGGGTGAACTGCAGATCCGCATTCCGCGCCCGCTGCTCCTTGAAAGAAATCACGCCTGCACCGATCCGCCCGTCCACCTCCGGCAGCGCGACATGCATGGCCAGATCGGAGGGGGAAAGGCCGCGCCCGGACTCCTGCCACGCCGCGCGTGTGGACGTGGCGTGGATAGCCTGAAACACCGGCACACGGGCCGCTTCGAGCGGCGACGCCCCCTCGCTTCGGGCGGAGAAGGCGGTAGTGTTGACGATCGCGACAGGTGCCAGCGCAGGCAAGATGTCACGAAGCCATGCGGCGGCCGCGCTGTCCTTCAGGCTTGGCAGGAACAGACCCGCGGCGCGAAAGCCCTCCCGTTCAAAGCCCCGGATCAGTTCCGCGATCCCATCCGTATCCGCAGAAGCGAGCCAAGCGCGATAGAACGGAAGGGCGACAAACGGCCGTGTGTCGCCGGGCGGATCGCACGTCGGGCCGGTATCGGGATGCCAGAAGCCGAAGGAGGGCAGCGTCTTGGACCCGGGGACGGGTCCGGCATACAGCCCCGCGGCCAGAGCAAGCTGTGCCAGAGCCCCTTGCGCCGCGATTTCTCCCCCTGCTTCGCAGAGGGTGGAAAGCCTTCGCAGCGTCGCCAAGGGGAGCGTGGAGGCAACGTCCAAAGCCGGATCTGGGCACCCGTCGGCAGGCAGGATGGCAAGGGCGATGCCCCTCTCCCGTGCCAGCCGCGAAACCTGTTCCACGCCGTAGGACCACCATGATGCGCCCCCGATGAGCCGGATCAGAACTCCCTTGGCCCCCGAAAGCGTACGGTCAATATATGTGTCCACGGACAGCGGATGGGCGAGCGCGGACAGATTGGCCAGCCGCAACGAGGGCAGCCCCTCCCGCCCCCGATGCCAGCCCGCCGCGAAAGCCCCGAGATCACTGTCGGAGAACGACAACACCACAAGATCCGCAGGCGATTGCCCCAGATCCTGCGGCGTGGCCGTCTCCTCCAGCCCGTGGCTTTCGCGGAACAGGACGTGCATCAGAGGAGCGCCGCCCGCACGGCTTCGGCATCGAGATCGCCCTTCTCCGCGATGACGACGAGCCGCCCCTGCCGCGGCTGCTCCCCCCAGAGGCGGTCGAACTGATGGCGAACGCGCGGGCCGACGGCCTGCACCAGAAGGCGGAGTGGTCTGTCCCTGACCGCCACATGTCCCTTCACGCGGAGAATCCTCTGCTCGCCCGCCAGCGCGGCGACCCGGTCGGCCAGCGCCTGCGGATCGGCTATCTCCGGCATGTCGAGGACAATGGTGTCGAAATCGTCGTGGTCATGCTCCTCCTCCCCGTCGTGGTGGGAGGGGCGGGCGTCCAGCCCATCTTCTGCGGCGGCGTTGAGCCCAAGCACGACGCGGGGGTCGATCATCCCCTCGGTGAGTGCGATCATCGGCAGCGCGCGGGGTGCTTCGGCTCCGATTATCCTGCGCGCTTCCGCCAACCCGGCCTCACCGGCCAGATCGGCCTTCGACAGCAGCACGATATCCGCGCAGGCGATCTGATCCTCGAACACCTCCGACAGCGGCGTTTCGTGATCGACCTCCGACGCGTCGCCCGGATGCGCTGGATCAGGCGCGAAAAGGCCCTTCGCAACCGCTTCTGCATCCGCCACGGCCACCACGCCATCGATCGTGATCCGCGAGCGCAGGTCGGGCCAGTCGAACGCCTTCAGCAACGGCTTCGGCAAGGCAAGGCCGGAGGTCTCGATCACGATATGATCGGGCCGCGGCTCCAGCGCCATCAGCCGCTCGATGGAGGGGATGAACTCATCGGCGACGGTGCAGCAGATGCAGCCGTTGGTAAGCTCGACGATATTCGCCTCCGGGCAATCGGCATCCGCACAGGCGCGGATCAGGTCGCCGTCCACCCCGACATCGCCGAATTCGTTGACCAGCACCGCCAGCCTGCGCCCGCCGGGATTCTGCAGAAGATGCCGGATCAGCGTGGTCTTTCCCGCGCCCAGAAATCCGGTGACGATGGTGACGGGGGTCTTTTCGATGGACATTCAATCCTCCAGAGGCGGGATGCGGGCGATGGTGTTCTTGCGGATGACCTCGGGTCGCGCACGCCACGGCACCACGCCATCGGGCGCGGCCGCATAGGCGTGGATCATGGCGATCAGGTCATCGAGGTGGAGGTCCGGGTTCAGGGCGCCCTGCACATAGGTCCAGCGCCCGCGCCCGCGAAGGACCACGGCGCAACCCTTCGAGCAGGCCGACAGGCATTGCTGGCGCCGGTGGTCGATGCCCGCGCGCGCAAGCGCGTCAGACAGACGCGCGCCATCGCGGGGCGCATCGGGGGCCACGGTTGAGTCGGCACCTTGCAGGCGGCAGGTGGTACAGACCACCAGTTCCATCGCATCGCTCATCGGCCCCTCCGGCCAGACGGTCTTGGCGGACGGGCACAGAACGGGGTTGCCGGAACGGCAATCACCGCCCTGCGGCACACCCCGGCCGCGGCTTCGGGCAACCGCCCTGGGGGCGGCAGATCGCGGCAGGTCTCCCGGCTTGCGGATGTCAGGGTTTCCCCTAGCGGGCGCCCCGCCTTCCCGGTTTCCCAGTGGCTCTGCGGGCGACCTCTCCGGTCACGGTCGCGGGGGCGGCTGCGTTGGGGCGGTGAAGCCTGTCGCATTCCCTCTTAGCCTGCCATATGGCAGGAACCAGCGATGCGGACAGCCAAGCCACGCCGCGCGCCGGAAGTCAAGGAGAGTGCCGTGCCCGATGACACCATCACGCCGGAGGAAGCCGCCGCCCATGCGGAGAAAAAGGCGCGCATCAAGGCAGCGCGGGACCGCATGATGGCCCAACGGACCGGAGAGAAGGGGCTGGTGATCGTTCTTACGGGTCCGGGGAAGGGCAAGTCCTCCTCCGCCTTCGGCATGGTGCTGCGCTCCATCGCCCATGGCATGCCAACCGCCGTGGTGCAGTTCATCAAGGGCGCGATGACCACCGGGGAGCGCGATCTGCTGACCGGCAGCTTCGGCCACCTCTGCCGGTTCCACACCATGGGCGAGGGTTTCACGTGGGAGACGCAGGACCTTGCCCGCGATCGCGCTGCCGCGGGGGCGGCGTGGGAAAAGGCGAAAGAGATGATCCGCGATCCCTCGATCCGTATGGTGCTCCTCGACGAGATCAATATCGCGCTCCGCTACGATTATCTCGACATCGCGGAGGTGGTGGCGTTCCTTCGGGATGAAAAACCCCCGATGACGCATGTCGTGCTCACCGGACGGAACGCGAAATCCGAATTGATCGAGGTTGCCGATCTGGTAACCGAGATGCAGGCCGTGAAACATCCGTTCCGCAATGGTATCCGCGCACAAGCGGGCGTCGAGTTCTGAACGCGGCGGCCGGCCGGTGTTCAGGGTGCCCCCAGCGTCTCGGCCCTGACCCGCCGGGCAGTCAGCCGCGCTCTCTCCGCTTCGGCCCGCAGGACGGCGACTTCATCTTGGGTGCGGCTGTGAATGTTAGAGTAATCGAGCTTCCAGCCCGGATCGGGTGAAAACGTCTCCGGCGAGTGCATTGTCGTCCGAGGTCCGGGCGCGTGTTCCAGCATGTCGAGGGCGCGATGAAGGTTACGCAGTTGCGATTCAGGGTCGTTGGGACGCCCCGCCGCATTGCCGAGCGGCATGTCGCTGAACAGCAGACGCGGGGCGCCGGCATGCTCCACGATGTCCTTCGCCGCGCCCATGATGACGGTGGCGATGCCGTTTTCCTCCAGATGCCGGGCCACGAGCGTGACCGTCTGATGGCAGACGGGGCAATTCGGCACGAGAATGGCGGCGGTCACGCCATCCTCCCGGCAGCGGGCCAGTATCTCCGGCGCATCCACCTCCATGGTGTGGCGTTGGCTGCGGTTGGTCGGAGCGCCGTGAAACCGGGGGGCGATCCGCCCGATGCGCGGAGCCGCCTGTCGCAGCGCCACCAGAGGGAACCACGCGCCCTGATCGGTCATGTCGGCATTCTTCCGGTCAATGCCGACATGGGCGATCCGCAGGTCCGGGTCTGTGGCGGTGGGGAGGGAATAGACCTCGTAGAACTTCGCCGCGGAATTGTACGGCGCACCCTGTCCCTGCGGACCCTTGGCCGCATCGTAGGGCACGGCTGTGGTGATGAGGGTGACCGTGCTCAAGGCCAATGGAACGGTCAGCGGAGTAAAGGGCGCGTCGGGATGGTGCGCCCATTCGTAGGGCCTCTCATAGCCGAGGCCAAGATACCAGTCCCGCGTCCGGCGCATGTAACCGACAGGTTCCGTCAACGCGGCATCAGTCTGGCGTCTTTGCATCATCCCGGCCCTCTCTCCCTCTCCGTGGCGCGTATCGAATGCGCCACGCAGCGGCCAGTTGTGCGCACAGACAGCCGGTTTGTCCATGGCCCGGTGATGCGGCAACCTTACCAGAAACGATCGGACCGGTTGCGGATGCCATTATCGGCGACGAGGGAGGACAGGGAATGCTCAGAGTACGGAGGCACACCCGCCCGTCCACCGACCCGGTCGACGGCTTTCCGGCGGAACTGAGCGGCGAAAGCGTTTATTTCCGCATCTGTCACCATATCGCCATACCACTGGGCAGGCGCCGGCTCGAAGCCATGTTCCTCAGCCAGAGCCGAGAGCAGGTCGGCATCCGCCAGGGTGAGTGTGGAGCCGATGCTGAAGTCTCGTTCCTGACCAGAGAGAGCCAGAAGCATCGTCTCGCTCAGACAACCCCAGGCGATGTTGGCAGGCAGCGTCTGGAAAGGCCCGAGGTCCACTTCTCCCGGTGGGCGCACGAGACCGCCATCAAAGACCATCACGCCAGTGCCGCGCAGATCAGCTTTCTGCACGTTCGGCGGACGCGCCACATCGCAGACCAGGGTTCCGGGCTTCAGCCGCCGCGGATCGACAAGCACGGTATCCGAACTCGTCGCCACGAGCACGACATCCGCATCCGCCAGTGCCGGTTCCAGATCGGTCGTCCAGGAGAGGGCGTGTGCGTGACCCGCTTTCGCTTTCGGCGGAACGTGGATCGTCTTCTCCGTGTCCATCTGGCGGACAGAGCGCGCCAGCCGCCCCGGCGTCCATGCATCGGTGCGCGGGCTTCTGGCGAGCGAGGCAAGGATGTCGTCGGCGACCTTGGAGAGCAGGCGCGGCGCAAAGGGATTGCGGGCGTTCCCCACCAGCGTCATGCGTCCGGCCCGGCGGGCAAGCAGCATGGCTCCAAGCCGCCCGATCGCTCCCGATGCGCCCACGACGACCACATGGGCATCCTCGAGGGCAATGCCGGTGCGACGGCAGAGCTGGGTGATCGCCTTCACTGCGGAGACGGTGGTCAGCGTGTTCCCGCTGGTGATGGGCACACCCCGCCCCGTTACGGTTTCACCCCCACGCGTGACGATCGAGGTGAAGGCACCGAGACCGACACGGCATGCGCCCTGTTCCCCGGCGATGGCCACCGCTTCCGCGATCATCTGGCGCGCTTCGGCCTTTCCTTTGCCGCGCATGTCACCGGGCAGCATCGGAACCGAAAGCAGCCAGCCGGATGCAACCTTGCCCGCGCGGGAGGTGACGTCGGGAATTTGGTGCACGATGCCCGGTCCAAGCCCCTTCACCCACGCCTTCCAGCTTGCCAGTTCTTCCTCGCTGAATTGTCGCAAGGAGGCGTCGGAGCGGAAGATATCCTCGTCCTCGGTGTAGTGGATCACGAAACCGAAGCGGCCCGGGACAAGGCTGCCCTTCGGCACCACTGCCGTCTGCGGTGCCATCTGCGGCACTTCTTCGGCAAGATCCCCGCTCCTCCGCGCGATGAGGTGGCGCACGAGGGAGTAGTAGTCGTTCTCATGGATGATCCGGCAGACCGCTTCGAGCGCCGCCACCGCCTTGTCGAGCCCGTCACGACCGAGGATGAGCGGCGGTTGTAGCCGCAGAACGCGGCTGTCATTGAACAGCGGAGCCGTCAGCACCTTCTGCACGTTGACGAGATAAGAGGCGATAAGCGCCGTCACGCCTCCGTTGAAGCCGGCGTGCGCCATGATGGCCGAATTGCGACGCTCCTCGAGCGGCTGGAACTCCAGACCGAGCATGTATCCGCGGCCGCGGACCTCCCGGATCACGTCGGGATAGGCGCGCTGCAATTCTTCAAGCCGCGCCCGGATGTAGGTGCCGTTCTCCGCCACGCGCCGAACCAGCGCCTGATCATCCTCCAGCAGTTGATCGAGCGTCGCGCGGGCAACAGTGGCAGCCAGTGCATTGTTGGCGAAAGTGGAACTATGGAGCCGCCCGAAACGGTCATCCCACGCGGAAGGGCGTACGATGCAGGCTCCAATCGGCATCAAGCCGCCGCCGAGTGCCTTGGAGAGCAGCAGCATGTCGGGCACTTCCTGGAAGCTCGAACAGGCGAACAGCTCGCCGGTACGCCCCAGGCCGGTCTGAATTTCATCGAGAATCGTCAGGACGCCATGCTTTCGGCAAAGGGCGATCGCTGCTTCTGCGTAACCCTCGGGCGGGCAGACCACGCCGCCCTCTCCCTGAATGGGTTCGAAGATGAAAGCCGCGATACCATCCGCAGATGCGACAAGGCGCGCTTCGAGAGCGGCAAGATCGCCGTAGGGAACGTAGTCGAAATCGGGGGCAGGCGCGTTAAACCCCTGCTGATAAAGCGATTTTCCCGTAGCTGAAAGCGCGCCGAGCGTCTTGCCGTGAAAACCGTTCCGGGTGGACAGGATCAACGCGCGACCGCTCCTTATCCGTGCGAGCTTTATCGCGGCCTCCACCGTCTCCGCTCCGCTGTTGGCAAGCGTCGTGACGGAAAGGTCACCCGGCGTGACCTCAGCCAGCCGCTCAGCCAGCCGCTCAGCCTCCGCCGAATGGAGGGGCTGGATCAGAGACGGCATCTGGGCCGCCTGAGCTGCCCGCAAGGCCGCCCAACCGCGCTCAGGATTATGCCCGAAGGGCAGCGCACCGTACTGGGAGAGGAAGTCGAGATACTCTTCTCCGTTTTCGTCAAAGAGACGCGCGCCACTTCCCCGGACCATTGCTCCGTTCAGCGCGAATATCTCCAGCAACTTTGAGCGAGCAGGATTCAAAAAGGACATGAAGGCTCCATTCAGATCTTGGTCGGCTGCTGTCACCGGGGCGAAGCAGTCGGTTGAAGAAGGTCAAACGCATCACGGAGTTGCCGGCCCGAGGGTCGGCAACGTCGGCTCGTCGGTATGTGTCTGAGAGGGCAGCAGGCAGCAGAAGATTGCGAATTCGGGTCGAGTGATTGCTGGATAACTGGCAATGCCTGCCCTAAGAAGCCCAACTTCAATCATGTCTGACATTTCGGCATTTTGCTGCCGACGATGATGATCCCAATGCGCGGTTTTGCGCGACAATCCCCCAATGGTTGTGTAATTGTCTCGGAAACGAGCGTGATTTTTTGAGCAGCTCGCGAATTTCACTGCTGCGCCGCCGCATCCAGTCTCGGCTATTCGGTGACTGATCAGTCCAGTGGTGAAGGGGCGATCTCGCCGATTTCCGGCGCGATTTTTGCCGGATCACCGGGGATGCAATGTTTCTTTATTGATTACAATGCGAAATTTTCCGGTTGAAGGCGTGGTTGGCTTGAGGCCGTCGCTGATGCCTCATCGCGTTCAAGTCGACGTGAGTCGTTCCACCATAATTTCTAAAGAAATTCCTGCGCCGCAGCGCCCCGCCGTTCCGATGCAAGTGGACAATCCGTAGGCATTTTTAGATTGGACGCTGATTTTGCAAAACTTTTGTCAAAAAGACTCGCGCATTAATCATTTATAGGTTTAGATGGTTAAGCACTTTTGATCGGTTGTCACACCCTAGGAGGTATCCAATGGTATTTAAATTCCTCGGCGCCGCAGCATCCACGGCGTTTCTTCTTACGGGCGTCCCCGCATCTGCGGTGACCCTCGTTCTGGACAGCTTTTCCTCTGAGCAGTGGGTTCAGGATGGCCCCACCAGCGACAACCCCAATGCTTCCGAACTAGCGGACATGGGTATTCTGGGTGGCGCTCGCGATCTTGCTGTTCGGAACACCAAGGCCGATGGCAACAACACGGCCACCTCCGAAATGCGCGTTACGGGCGGGAACCTGAAGTTCTCTAACGTGGCTGGCGCGCGCGGCACGGGTTGGATGACCTATGACGGCATCGACGGCGACGGTGTTAACGTTGCGACCACCGGTCTTGGCGGTGTGAACCTGAACATCGGGCGGAACCCCTACTTCTACTTTGCCGCGCCGGCGAATATCGTGTTCGACCATCTCGCCGCCTTCAGTGTCACGGCTTGGGACATGACCGGCAAAACCGTCACCTACAACGAACTGCTGGCTCCGGGCTATAATCCCAATCTTTACTTCAGCGAGTTCACGGGCGACGCCGGCTTTGACTTCGGCAATCTTGGAGCGCTTCAGTTCATGATCAGCTCCTCCGATACCGCCGATGCGGTTGACGGAGCAATCAGCCAGATCGAAGTACGCGCGAGTGTTGTCCCGCTTCCCGCCACAGCCCTGCTTCTGATGGGCGGTGTGGGTGGTCTCGCGGTGCTTCGTCGTCGCAAGCAAGCGTGATCACATTAGCTCTCTGAGCTTGATATTCTTCAAGACGCCGATCCAAACAAAGGGTCGGCGTCTTTGCATTTCAAAAATTTCGTAAGGGATGAGCGCAAAATTAAGCTCCTGATAGTATTCGTTATTAACGATACTTCAGGTAGGCGATATTTTGTTTCAATATTGTAGAAGAATCATTATCATTATTGCGACCGTTAGTATATATTCTGCAATCCTATAGAACATTATTGTGCGAATTCTTTTTAGATGGATTGAGTGCAATGGCGTGTTTTTCCACTGGTTTGCATTCTGCGAAGATTTTTCTGGCGTGTTCGGCACTTGAGATCCTTCCTGCAGGTGCGCGGCCCGTGCCAGTCACGGTGACCATAACCTCTGTCGAGTGTACGCAAAACGAGGAGTGCGACGCCGCTGGGATAGAGGCCGCAGGTGAAGATTGGCCGGACTTTTATGCACGCGTGTTCATCAATGGGGTGCAGGTTGACACGCCCAGAGCAGATGACGATCAGCAGAAAATCCAGCCATTCTGGACTGTCACCGGCACGGTGGACGATTCGGTCACGTCTGTGGTGCCCATCACAATCCAGATCTGGGACCACGACAGCACGAGCGGTGACGACATTGCAGATTCGTCTCCTCAATACGATCACAACAACCTCGATCTGGTTCTTGATCTCGCCACCGGTCGTTGGTCGGGAGATACAGCGACAAGCTGCGCCACTGGCGACGGGGTGGATACAGACGACGATGATTACTACCCGGTCCGCGTCTGCTTCGACATCTCCACGATCTCCGCTTCCGGCGATGCCGATGGCGACGGACTTTTGGACACATGGGAGATTTCGGGGCTAGATGCCGATGGCGATGGTACAGTCGATATCGACCTTCCCGGCATGGGGGCTGACCCGCAGCATCAGGATATTTTCCTTGAGCTTGACTACGAAGCCGGTCGGCCGCCCACACGGGACGGTATCAATGCCATGAAACGGGCCTTTGCTGCTGCACCGCGGCCCAATCCCGACGGCACGACCGGGATAAACCTTCATGTCGATGCGGGCGCGCTTTTCGATGCGGGCGCGGATGAGGCGGGTAGAGCCGGTACCTGCACGAACGGCATCGATGACGATGGTGATGGATTGACGGACGGCCAGGATGGCAGTTGCTTCTATCTCGACGCCAGTCGGGAGGTGGGTGTCGGTGATTGCGGCAACGGTATCGATGATGATGGCGACGGTCTGGTTGACTCTGCTGATCCGCAATGCCTGGTAGGTGACAATCTGGGCGGAGGCACGGTCGTCACCATTACCGCGGCAACGCGCGCCTGCGGGCTGGACGGCAATTTTGCCGCTATCAAGGCCGCACAGTTCAATCCCAATCGGGCATGGGTGTTTCACTACGCCATACAGGCGGCCGCCCCGCCAAACCCTCCGCCTCCCGCGCCGCCGCTCTCCTGTGCCGGCGGAGAGGGAGAGATAGGGGGCAACGACTTCATCTCTCACAATCTGGACGCGGGGACGGTGATGCATGAGCTTGGGCATAACCTGAATCTGCAACATGGAGGCTCAAACTCCATGAACTGCAAACCGAACTACATTTCGGTGATGAACTATAACTTGCAGAGCGGTATTCCGCAGGTTACGGGCGGCAGGATTCTCGACTACTCGCCCCCCCGGACCGCGCTCAACGGATCGACGCGTGCAACCGCTCCGCTTTTACCGCTTTTGGAAAACGCCTTGAAGGAGGCGCTGGCCGTCGATCCGGCCGATGCGAGCAACTCCATCGTGTTCATGAACGGACAGAGCCAGATCACTACCGTGGGCGCGAATACGCTGCCGGACTGGACGGGCGATGCCTCCCTGCCCACAGGGGCGGGGATCAATATCGACAACGGCATACCCGCAACCGCGACCGCCCCCGCTACGGGTGCTCCCGGCTGTGCCAATACCGCGTTAAACAGTCTCCTCGCCGGCGATAACGATTGGAACCGGGTTGCACTGAACTTTCACCAGTTTGGCGCCGGGGCGAGTGGTGCCATCGTGCGCAATGCGGAAACCAGTCCGACGCAGGAAGATTTGGACCGGATGCAGCAGGAAATGCGGCGCACCGATCTTGAACTGACGCTCACTGCCGCGCCCGATCCGGTCGCTGCGGGAACGCCTGTGACCTACGCCGCCGTCATCGTCAATCACGGGCCAAATCCTTCGCTCGCGACGAGCCTCGATCTTGAGGTTCCGCCTGCGTCGGCGCTGTTTCTTTCACCCCCACCCGGTTGTGCCGCCCCATCTCCGGATAAGCTGTCCTGTACAATCGGCATGCTCCGTCCGGGAGAGACCCGGACGCTTACAATGATCGCCATGCTGCCCGCCGATCTGATCTACCTCGCCGGTGCGCCCTTTACGATAGACGCGACGGGCAATGTCACCGACCGGGCTGGGAACGACGCAGTTCCGACAAATAACACGAGTATGGCGACGGTAAAGGCGGTAGCTGTCGCGGACCTCGCCATCAGCTCCTTCGAACCCCCCAACCCGCCGCGTCAAATGCTGGCCGGTGAACCTGTGGTGATAGAACTCGCCTCCATTCTGGGCAGTGGCGGACCTTCCAGCCCGATGGATACGCTTCTCACCCTGCGCTCCATGACCGATAACGGTGCCAATGTGACGCCGACCCTCCTCACCACGACGCAGGCGGCGCTGCGGCAGGATGAGGCCCGTACCGTCTTTGACCACGCTATCCTGCTCTGCAAGGAGCCGGGAAATCACAAGTTCCGCTTCGAGCACCGGATCGCGCCGGATCGCGCCCCCGACAGCGATCCAGCGGCGGGCAACAACACAGCGGTCCATGATTTCGCGATAGAATGCCTGCCCGGTGAACAGCAGCCGCCTTTGTTTGAGACACCGGAAAGGCTGCTGCGGGGGTTGCGGGAGGCAGGACTGGACATCAGTGTGGGGGAGAGCGATCTGCTTTCCTGGTTGTCGACGCACCCTCCCTCAACCTCCTATCCGGCGATCATCACGTCAATCATGCAGAACGGCTGGCACTTCCGCCAACCTGCCTACATCGACGTGATCGTGTGGAACTACGAACAAACCCCCGGCGTCACTCCTCCCCGCCTGACGGCCGATGTCGATACGGAAGTTCTGAAACGCGCGATCCTCGCCGCGTCCAATGAGCGGAACGGAAAGACCATCGAGGATTTCAACACGTTGCTGCAATGACTATCGGCGAGACGGGATGGCCGTGGAGAGACCCCGAATTGTCACCTCCAGCCCATGTTGTGCGAAACGCGCCTTCACCTTTTCCAGAGCCGAAAGAGCGCTTATATCCCAAAGGGTTGCATTGGTCAGATCGATGACCACCGGCCCATCATGGTCGATCGGATCGAAGGCCTCGGTGAAGGCGTCGGCAGAGGCGAAAAATACCTGTCCCGCGACGGTATAGACATCACCGTCGCGGTGCACGCTTTGCATTCGCGCGACCTTGGCGGCAAAGAAGACGCCGCTCATCAGTACGCCGACAAGAACGCCCAGCGAAAGGTTATGGCTCACCAGCGTCATCGCGACAGTTGCCAGCATCACCAGATTGGAGAGCACAGGCGTTTCGCGGAGACGGCGGAGCGAACCCCAGTCCAGCGTGTCGATGGAAACCATGATCATGATCGCGACGAGGGCCGCGACCGGAACTTCCCCGACGATATCCCGGAGTGTCACCATCAGCAGGAGCAGCACACCGCCCGCGGCCAGGGTCGACAGTCGGCCCCGCCCGCCATACTTCACGTTGGAGACCGTTTGGCCGATCATGCCGCAGCCGGCGATCCCGCCGAAGAGGCTCGCTGCGACATTGGCCACTCCGAGACCGCGCGCCTCCATGTTCTTGTCCGAAGGTGTCCCGGTCCGATCATCCACCACAGCGGCGGTCATCAGACTTTCGAGCAGGCCCACCATGGCGATAGCGAGAGCGGGAAGAAAAATGATGTTGAGCAGATCGAGCCCCAGGGGAACGTCCGGCAGGGCGAATGCCGGCAGCCCTTCCGGTAATCTGCCAAGGTCGGCCACACGGGGAATATCGATTCCAATCGCGGAACACAGCGCTGTCAGCGCCACGACGCAGATCAGCGGCGCGGGTATGGTGGTGGTAAACCGGGGCGTCAGGTAGATGATCGCGAGACCGGCCGCGATCACCGCATATCCGGTGGGACCGGCGGTAACGATATGCGGCAGTTGCGCCGCGAAGATCAGGATCGCCAGCGCGTTGACGAATCCTGTCCGCACCGACCGGGAGACATAGCGCATGAGCGTCGCCAACCGCGCGAAGCCGAAGGCGATCTGGAACACGCCCGCCAGCAGTCCCGCGGCGAAAAGGTACTGAACGCCGTGCTCCCGCACCAGCGGTGCCACCACCAGCGCGACAGAACCGGCGGCCGCCGAGATCATCGCGGGGCGCCCGCCGAAAATGGCTATCATGATGCTGATGACGAAGGACGCATAAAGCCCCACCGCCGGATCGACCCCGGCGGTGAAGGAGAAGGCGATGACTTCAGGGATAAGGGCAAAGGTCGCTACCGACCCGGCGAGAACTTCGCGGACAGGGTTTTCCCGCCACTGACGCAGGTAGTGTCGTGTGCTGTTCATCTGATGGAAGCGGACGCGTTTGAATGCGTTGTCCGGCGGATCGGCGGCCGGAATAGCCACCCGGACTGAACCGGGTCCATGTGAATGATGCACTTGTAGCGGAGAAGGCAGTCGTTGCCAAGCGACTCATGCCTATGATGGGCGCTCTCGTGGGTGAGCGGCTCGGGCGCGGCGGTTTCTTACCGTGCCCGAGCAAAATCATGGTTCAGACAGCAATGCAGTCGGCGTAAAACTGGACTTCGCCATTCTCGTCCTCTTCCTGCACCAGCCCATGGATATCCGTTTCAAATCCAGGGCATTCCTTCGCGAATTCGCGGTTGAACTTCAGGTAATCCACGATCTGCCGATTGAACACCTCCCCGGGGATGACCAGCGGGATGCCGGGCGGGTAGGGGGTGACAAGGCTGGTGGTGATGCGCCCCTCAAGGTCGTCGATCGGGACACGCTGGGTCGTGCGGCGGGCGATATGGGCAAAGGCATCGCTCGGTTTCATCGCTGGGACAAGCTCGCTCAGATACATCGCGGTGGACAGCACGGCCACATCGTAGCGCGCGTAGAGTTCGTGGACATGCTGGCAGAGGTCGCGCAGACCCATGCGCTCGTACCGTGGATGCTTGGCACAGAACTCCGGCATGGTGCGCCACATCGGCTTGTTCTTGGCGTAGTCGTCCTTGAACTGCTGAAGTGCCGTCAAGAGGGTGTTCCAGCGGCCTTTGGTGATGCCGATGGTGAACAGCACGAAGAAGCTGTAGAGCCCGGTCTTTTCGACCACCACGCCATGTTCCGCCAGATATTTTGTCACGATCGAGGCCGGTATGCCGGTGGCTTCGAACCTCCCGTCAAGGTTCAGCCCCGGAGTGACGATCGTCGCCTTGATCGGATCGAGCATGTTGAAGCCGGGCGCCATATCGCCGAACCCGTGCCATGACTCCTCGCCGTCGGAGGGATGGATGCCGTCCGCGTCGGTCCGGCGGAGTACCCAGTCCTTCGCGCGGCCGATACCCTCCTCCTCCAGTTCCTCCGGTCCCCAGACCTGAAACCACCAGTCGTCATCGCCGAATTCGGCATCGACCTTTCGCATGGCGCGGCGGAAGTCCAGCGCCTCGGCGATGCTCTCCTCCACCAGCGCCGCGCCCCCCGGCGGCTCCATCATGGCGGCGGCCACGTCGCAGCTCGCGATGATGCTGTACTGGGGGCTGGTGCTCGTGTGCATCAGATAGGCTTCGTTGAAGAGGTGCCGGTCGAGCTTGGTATCCTGCGAATCCTGAACGAGCACGTGGCTCGCCTGACTGATGCCTGCCAGCAGCTTGTGGATGGACTGGGTGGCATAGGTCACCGAATGCCGCGCGCGAGGCCGCTTCCGTCCCATCGCGTGAAACTGCCCGTAGAAAGAATGGAAGGACGCATGCGGAAGCCACGCCTCATCAAAGTGGAGGTTATCCACATAGCCGTCCAGCATGCCCTTGATGACTTCCGTGTTGTAGAGCACGCCATCATAGGTGGATTGGGTCAGCGTCATGATCCGCGGTTTGACGGTTTCCGGATCCACGCCCTCCAGCAGGGGATTTGCGCGAATCTTTTCCTTGATGGACTCGATCTCGAATTCGCTGTGCGGGATAGGGCCGATGATGCCGAAGTTATTGCGCGTCGGCCGCAGGAATACCGGCACAGCGCCGGTCATGATGATGCTGTGCAGGATCGACTTGTGACAGTTGCGATCCACTACCACCACGTCACCTGAAGCAACCGTGTGGTGCCAGACCATCTTGTTGGATGTGGATGTGCCGTTCGTCACGAAAAAGCAGTGATCGGCGTTGAATATGCGGGCGGCATTGCGCTCAGAGGCACCAATCGCACCGTTGTGGTCGAGAAGCTGCCCGAGCTCCTCCACCGCGTTGCAGACATCAGCGCGCAGCATGTTTTCGCCGTAGAACTGATGATACATCTGGCCGATGGGGCTTTTCAGGAAGGCCACGCCTCCGGAATGCCCGGGGCAGTGCCAGGAGTATGAACCATCCTCCGCATAGTCGAGCAGCGCCTTGAAGAACGGCGGCTGGATGCTTTCCAGGTAGCTCTTGGCCTCGCGGATGATGTGGCGGGCCACGAACTCCGGAGTATCCTCGAACATGTGGATGAAGCCGTGCAGCTCTCTCAGGATGTCGTTGGGCAGGTGGCGACTGGTCTTGGTTTCGCCGTATACGTAGATCGGCACATCTTCGTTCTTGCGCCGCACCTCGCGGATGAAGCTGCGCAGATTTTCGATCACCGGGTCGTCGTCCGGACCCGGGCTGAACTCCTCATCGTCGATGGAGAGTACAAACGCGCTGGCGCGGGACTGCTGCTGGGCGAATTGCGAAAGATCGCCGTAGCTGGTCACGCCAAGAACGTCGAAGCCCTCGTTCTCGATGGCCTCCGCCATCGCGCGGATCCCCAGGCCCGAGGAGTTCTCGGATCGAAAATCCTCATCTATGATGACGATGGGAAAGCGGAATTTCATGTCATCCTCCGGGGAAGTGGCAACGGTTGCGCGACAGGTGCTTTTTGCACAGCCTCAGTCAAGGTCAACCCATGGGCTGAACTTGGAAGAAGATGGTGCCGCCGGATATCGGAATGGTGATCGCCAGCAGGTCGGAACCGACCCCGGATCACTCACCTCGACCCAATCCCCGGCCCTAGCCGCAGTGGCACAGACATCGAGTTCAGCCGACCACCCGGCAGAATGCTTTAATGGGTGGCCAATGAACGCCGCACGCCGCTACGTCATGTTGACAGATGGTGGAGCCATAGCCTGATGCAGGCGATGTCGACGAAGCCGAGAAAGCTGTCTGCAGTCTTTGTCGTAGCGGGTTGCGAGCCGGCGACTGTTCTTCATCTTGTTGAAGCACTGCTCGACCATGTTTCGCAGGGTGGAGATGGTCATGTCGACGCTCTTGCGAACCTTCCGGTTCTTGCGCATCGGTATCATGGGTAGAGCGTTGCGGTTCTCGATGTCTTCGCGGATTTTCAGAGTCATAGCGCCAGAAAGACGCCGATCAGGCTGAATTCGCGCCTATCAGAGCAAGCTGGCGATCCCCCAGCGACGTATGGAAGGCCGCGGCCTCGCTCGCCTGACATCCAGAAGCTCCCTATCAGTTTTCAACGAAGCCCTGTTAATGTGACAACAACTGCGGTGCCGATATCGATGCCGCGCGGAGGCCCCCCGGAAATCCTGCGACCGATCAATATGGTCGCGCCCGCCGGTCGCATGAGGTTTGCCGATGCCGTGGCGCGGTGCAGGAACTGGCGGCAGGAGCCGGGAGCGTAGGAAATCGCCCTGCACTGTCGGGGGGTCAGGGTGCCGGTGGTATCGGTGCGATGGGGTCGGTCAGCGCGTCCCGCAGGTCGTTCGCCGTCTGTGCAAAGGCCGGAGCGTGGCGTCGACCCGCGCCGCGTGGCCCGAGAGCGGGCGTCACGACGTGCCGGACGCGGCCCGGACGGGGCGACAGCAGAAGGATGTCATCCGCCATCACCAGCGCCTCTTCGATCGAATGGGTCACGAACAGGATGGCGCGCCCGGATTGCGTTCCGGCCAGACGAAGGGTGACCTCCTGCATCTCTTCGCGCGCCAGTGCATCGAGGCTGGCAAAGGGTTCGTCCATCAGGATCAGTGGCGCGTCCGTTGCCAGCACGCGCGCGAGGGCGAGGCGTTGCTGCATGCCGCCGGACAGCTGCTCCGGCCAGGCATCGGCCGCGCCGCTCAGCCCGACCTGCTCCAGCAGGGCGGCGATCCGGGCCGGGCGCCTGCGTCGGGGGACCGCCGGCATCACCACGGCAAGGTTGTCTGCCACCGTCCGCCAGGGCAGCAGGCGCGCGTCCTGAAAGACCATTGCCGTGCCGAAACCGGGGCGGGGTGGTGCGCCGTCGATAAGGACGCGGCCCGACTGGACAGGCTCCAGCCCGGCGATCAGCCGCAGAAGCGTGGTCTTGCCGCAACCCGACGGGCCGAGCAGGACCGTAACCCCGCCACGGCGAAGTGTGAAGGTGATCCCGTCCAGAACCGGGCCGTCGTAGCGATGGCCAAGCCCGTCGACCAGAAGAAGCGGCTCCCCCATCCCGATCAGCGCGACAGCGTGTCGCCAAGATCGGAGACACCAAGACGCCTCAGCACCCCGTCCATGGGCGCAAGCGACAGCCAGCGTGCGGGATCGGCGATGTAACGCGAATTCTGGTCCATGCCGCGTTCATACCACGTCTGGGCAAAAAGAAGCTCGCTCCGCTGCACACCGCCGTTCACGGTCCAGTTGCCGGCGTAATAGCCGGTGAGCTGTTCCAGCGTCTCGTGCGATACGTCGGGGCGCGCCTTTGCCATCGCAGCGGTCCAGAGTTCGGGGCGTGCCGCAAAGTCGCGCGCCGCACGGGTCAGCGCGGTCAGAATACGGTCCAGATCATCGGCGCGGGTCTCCAGCGTGACGCGTTTGACCACGTTCACCTTGGACACGACGGGAGCGGCGGCGAAATAGTCCTGCACGTCCACCAGCAGGTGAAGACC
Source organism: Haematobacter missouriensis (assembly GCF_000740775.1). Taxonomy (GTDB): domain Bacteria; phylum Pseudomonadota; class Alphaproteobacteria; order Rhodobacterales; family Rhodobacteraceae; genus Haematobacter; species Haematobacter missouriensis. Next base: position 75,871 of record NZ_JFGS01000012.1, read on the forward strand.
GCTCCGGTCGGGCAGCGACAGATAGCTGCCGATCGACAGGGTCGTGGCATCCACGCGCCCTGCCATCAGCGCCTGCCCCCGGGCCGCAGGCTGGCCGATGGGCACGAGGGTCAGGGCGTCGAGGCTCACGCCACGCGCCGCCAGCACGGCGGCCGACAGTGTGTGGTCAAGACTGTTCGGCTGGCCGATGCCGAAGGTTCCACCCGTGAGCGTGTCGAGGGTGACATCCTTTCGGGCGGCGATCACGAAGGGAAGGGATTTGTCAGAGGAGTGCACCGCGACGATATCGGTCACCCCTTCGCGATGCAGCGCGAGCAAGGCTTCGAGCGAGATGTTTGCCATCTCCCCCGACCCCGATTGCAGGGCGGCGACGGCCATCGGTGTCTGGCGCACGGAGACGAGCTCCACCTCCACGCCTTCCCGCGTGAAATAGCCCTCCTGCGCGGCGAGGTTAAGCAGCGAATTGGGCACGAGCGGCGCCTCCGTGTCGGTCACGATGATACGGAACGGTGCGGCGGCCACGCTGGTGGCGAAGGACAGCGCGCCAAGAAGCGCGATCAGCAGCGTGCGGAGAAGGACGGGTGGCATTGGACCTCAGTGAAACAGGCGCTTGCGGGAAGGAGGCGGGGTGAGCAGGCGTTCGATCAGGGAGATGAGCGCGGTGGTGGCGGTACCGATCAGGGCGAGCGTAAGGACGGTGACGAGATACGGCCCCATGCGAAAACTGTTGCCGTAGGTGATGAGCAATGCGCCAAGGCCGGTCATCGCCATGTAGATGTCCGCGATGACGGCGGTGACAAGCCCGCTCACCGCACCAAGCCGCAGCCCGGCCATGACCGGGTGGAACGCGGACGGAAGCAGGACGTGGCGCAGCCGCGCAACGCGCGACATTCCAAAAGCGCGGGCCATTTCCCGCAGCGCGGGGCTGGCACCCCGCAGGCCCGTATAGCTGTTGATGAGGATCGGTATTACCGCGCCCAGGGCCACGATCAGCACCTTCGCAGCGTCCCCCAGCCCGAACCACAGGATGATCAGCGGCATCAGCGCAATGAGCGGCGTTGCCGCGAGCGCGTTGAGGTAAGGGTTCATTGTCCGACCCAGAAGCGGTGCAGCGCCCAGGGCGAGCCCGAGCGGAATCCCCGTCACTGCCGCAAGGGCCAGCCCGCCGAAGTAGATTTTGAGCGTCGCGCCAAGCGCGCGGAGATAGTCCTGACGGTGGTCATGGAGAAGGGTGCCGAGGGCCTGCAGGGTTTCTGACGGCGTGGCAAAGAAACCGCGTGGCAGGGTGTTGCCAAGCCAGGACCACCCGGCGAACAGCAGGGCCAGAACCGCAAGCTGCAACCACAGGTGAAGCGGGCGACGGGCAAGCCAGACACCGGCCTCCCGCAGTCCCTGCAACAGGTCCGCCGCCTCGCGCCGGAGGGCGGCGAGGGGGGCCGACTTTCCGCCACGAGCGGGTTCGGGAGAAGGCGGCGCCATGGGGGCCTTTCGGTGGCTGGGGTTGGGGCGTTCCGTTCGGATCCGGCGGCGCGGGGTCCGCCGGATCGGAGCGACACGACCGGGGGGGGGTCCTGCCCGGCCCTGTGGCCGGACAGGAGCATGACATCAGGCGTCGGGAAGCGCGAAGGCGATCACGTAATCGCCCCGGTCCATCGACTGGCGCGCGCCACCGGCGGAGATGACCACATATTGCTTGCCGGTCTTGGGCGAGAGATAGGTCATCGGGCCGCCCTGGCTGCCGACGGGAAGCGGGGCCTTCCAGATCTCCTTGCCCGTGGCTGCGTCCCAGGCGCGCAAGTAGTAGTCCTGCGTCCCTGCAAAGAAGACGAGCCCACCCTGCGTGGCGAGCGTTCCGCCCAGCGTGGGCAGACCCACCGGGATCGGAAGCCCCATCTTCATTCCCAGCGGGCCGGTTTCTTCCACCGTGCCCACGGGAACCTGCCAGGCGATGCTGCGGGTCTTCAGGTCCACCGCGGTCAGCGTGCCGAAGGGTGGCTTTTGGCACGGAATGCCGAGGGGCGAGAGGAACCGGTTCTTGACCACCGCATAGGGCGTCCCGCCAAGCGGCACCTGACCCATGCCGGCATTGGGAGATTCGCCGCCGTCCGACAGCGATGCGTCCTGCTGCTGCGGCACCATTTCCACCCAGAGACCCAGGCGCATGTCATTGATGAAGAGGAGGTCGTTGTTCGGGTCGACCGACACGCCGCCCCAGTTCATGCCGCCAAGCGATCCCGGGAAGCTCAGCGAAAGATCGACGTCGGGCGCGGTATAGAGCCCTTCGTAACGCATAGACTTGAAGCTTATCCGGCAGATCAGCTGATCAAACGGCGTGGCCCCCCACATGTCCGATTCAGTCAACGTCCGTGCGCCGATCTGCGGCATGCCGACCGAAACGGGCTGGGTGAGCGCGTAGGGTTCGTTGGGGATCGTGGCGGGTTTGACCGCCCGCTCTTCGACGTCGGTGAGCGGCTGGCCGGTCGCGCGGTCGAGCACGAAGATCTGGCCGGCCTTGGTCGCCACGACCAGCGCGGGGATCCGGCTGCCGTCCGGTTGGGGGAAGTCGATCAGGGTCGGCGCCATGGGAATGTCGAAATCCCACAGGTCGTTGTGGACCGTCTGATAGACCCATTTCTCCTGCCCGGTCGTCGCGTCGAGCGCGAGGATCGTGGCACCGTATTTGTGGTCCATCGCCGTTCGCGTCACACCGTAAAGGTCGACGGAGGGAGAGCCGAGCGGCAGGAAGACCGTGTTGGTCGCCGGATCATAGCTCGACCCGGACCAGACGTTCGCGGAGGAGCGGGTATAGGTCTCACCGGGGGCAAGCACCCTGTTCGGCGTCTCGGATCCGGTGTCGAAGGCCCAGCGGAGCGCGCCGGTGATCACGTCGAAGCCGCGGATCACGCCGCCCGGCATGTCGACCTGCACGTTGTCCGCCACTCGACCGCCGATGACGATGGTGGTTCCCGCCACGGTCGGGGCGGCGGTGAGGGTGTAGTAGGCCTTGTTCGCGATGTCGCCGATTCCCTCCTTCAGGTCGACCACGCCGTTTGTGCCGAATTCCGTGCAGAACGCGCCGGTGTCGGCGTCGATGGCAAAGAGCCGGGCATCGATCGAATTCATGATGATGCGGCGTTCGCAGGTCGCGCCTTCGGGAAGCACTGCCGGCAGGACGGGAGAGGCCGCCGGAGCGGTCGGCTGGGGCAGGGGCGCCGTCACGTCGAAGTAGGCAAGGCCCCGGCAACGTTCCCAGACCCCGCCCACCGTGGCGTTGATGTCCGTGCGCCAGATCTGCGCGCCGGTATCCGCGTCGAGCGCGATCACGTTGTTCTTGGGCGTGCAGAGGAAGACCTTGTCGCCCACCTGAAGCGGCGTCAGCTGATCCTCGGCACCCGAGCCGGTGGACAGCGGAATGTCACCCGTCCGGTAGGTCCAGGCGACCTCCAGCCGGTCCACGTTGTCCACGTTGATCTGATCAAGCGCCGCAAACCGGTCGTTCGTCGCGCCATTGCCGTAATGCGCCCAGTCCTGCTGCTGCGTCTCGGGCGTGACGGCGACCCGGCGCGCGGCCGGGGCGGAGGCCGTGACTTCGGGGTGAATGGCGAACATGGAGGCAAAGCCCGCGACGCCTGCCGCCAGCAGCACGACCGCGCAGGCAAGCGGCCCGAACGGACGCGCTGTCCGCCCGTCCGCCCGGTTCAGCACCGGCAGGGTGGCAAGAACCAACCCGGCCCCGATCGTCATGGCGAGCAGTCGGGAGATCAGGCCCCAGTAGTCCAGGCCTACGTCATAGAGCGACCAGATGACGGTCGCGGCATAGGTGGCAAGGAAGATCCACGCGCCCGCGGGCCGGCCGCGGACGATCTGGATCGCCGCAAGCAACAGGCCGACACCGGCAAGCAGGAAATACCAGCTTCCGCCGAGGGTGACGAGCTTGCCGCCCCCGATGATGAAGAAAAGCCCGGCTGCGGCGAGAACGCCTCCGAGCACCCAGAGCCAGATTCTGGCCACCGTTCCCGGCGGACCGTCAGAAGTCGTCATGTGTATTTCCCTTCGCTAGGATACCCGGGGAGGCGGGTTGCCGAAGATTTAGCGCGGGTCCGTAGCGTGCGAAGAGCGCAAAGTCCAGAAAGAGGGGTGAACCAAGATAAGGGGGCGCGACAGGCTACGCATGACACGGGTGTGATCGCGGAAGCCGCCGACCGCGTTGTCGTGATGTATGCCAGCCGCGTGGTGGAGGTCGGGCCGGTTCAGGCGGTGCTGACCTATCCGCGCCACCCCTATCTATAGGCGCGGCCTGATGGGGTCCATTCTTCCCCTCTAGCTGTTTGCTCCCCCGGTTGATGGCGGGTTCCATTCATTGGATGGAAGAACGTCCTATGGGACGAATTCGTCGCGGCAGTGTGGCGGCGCGCCAGCTTTGGCAGAACGGTATCGACCCTATGAAATTCACCTCCGATAAGGACCATTTTCGTTATTGTCCGGTGATCTGGAGTAATTTCGCTGCCGCCAGCGGTTTGGGATCGGGTGGCCATCGAGGTGAAGGATTGAGGTGAAGTTTCGACGCTTCAACCTCAAGCCATACGAAGACCCCCGACGACCAAGAGCAACATGGACCTGTCCGAGCGGCTCGCCAAGCACCATCAAGGTGACTTCCGCGCACGATCGCGGAGGTCGTGCTGCCTGGGCGTCGATGAAGAGCTTCCACACGAAGGAAAGCGCGACCTCCGACGGAGGCGACGATCCGGGCGGTCTGCCCACATCTCCCCCTGACCAGTCCACCGCCGAGCCCAACGAGATGCCCCGCCCCACACGCTGCCACCGCAACGCCGAGTCGACTTCCGTGGCGAGCGGCGTTCCAACGCGACCCATGCCTCGACGACCGATCCGGAGGCCCGGCTCTTCAAGAAGTCACCTGGCACCGGAGCCATGTTGTGCTTCATGGGACATAGCCTGATAAAGAACCGCTCCGGCCTGACCATGCAGGCCGACCTGACCTGCGCAGACGGCCACGCCGAACGCCGGGGCGCCGTCGACATGCTTCACCGCCATTTGCCCGGATCGACCCGGCGCCTGACACTGGCGGCAGACCGCGGCCATGATAGCGCTGACTTCGTCGCCGAGCCGCGCCAGATGGTCGTCACGCCGCACGTTGCCCGGAAGTCCCGGCACTCTGCCATCGACGGCCGAACCACCCGGTACCCCGGCTACGCCAAGTCGCAGCGGCGCCGGAAGAAGATCGAGGAACATTCGGCAGGGTGAAGACCGTCGGCGGCATGACTCAAACCCTGTATCGCGGCATCGAGCATGTGCGCGCCCGCTTCACCTTGGCGATGGCGGCCTCTAACCTGGCCAGACTGCCGAAACTGCTCGCAGCCTGAGCCGGAAAGCGGCTACTCGGACTGCTATCCTCGCACACCACGCAGCATCGAGCCTTGCTTGGGGGGAAACCGTTCCGCACAGCAGACTTTTTCAGTGGGCTGTTAGAGTTTGGAAGAGCGCCGTGACATTCGCAAATGGCCGCTTCAGCGCTTCGCGTCGGTGCATTCCGCAAGGCACAACCGTTTCTCTCTGCCCGCCCGTCGCGGCAGCGCCATCACCACCGGATACCATCGTCCTGAGGCCTTCGACACATGGAGGGCGGAGCCTCTGTCGCCTGAAATCCCAAATCACTGCGCCATTTCGCAACCATGCCTCGTTAACGCGATAACGCCATTCAGCCTTCGGAGAAGCCGCGTCGCACTACCAGTTCGTGATCCACGTTTCTTGACCTCGTGACGAAGGCCCGGCTGATGTTTTCTGCGGCGCGCTGTATCGCTGGCAGAAACTGCGATTTGACCTGCTCGGCGTTCGCCCGCGTCATGGGTGTGCCGACGTTGATGGCCGCGACAGCGCGCCCTTCGGCGTCAAAAACGGGCACCGCAACCGATATCAGACCCTCCTCGAATTCCCCTTCGACGAGCGCGTAACCCTGATCGCGTACCGTCGCGAGACGCTCTGCAAAAAGGACGGGATCGGTGATCGTCCGCGGCGTTACCGGTTTCAGAAGTTCGGGGTTGAGAATTTCATCCAGTTCGGCGGGCGGCAGGTGTGCAAGCAGCACTCGCCCGAGGGCAGAAACAGCGGCCGGCACCCGCGTACCCACTGAGATCGTGACGCTCTGCACGATCCGCCGGGCCTCTGCACGGGACAGATAAACGACGTCGGATCCGTCCAGCACAGCGAAGGAGCAATTTTCCGAAAGTTCCTGCACCACCTCCTCGAGATAGGGCTGAACGATCTCCCGAAAGTTCCAGGTCGAGAGGTAGGAATAGCCAAGTTCAAGCATTTTGGGCAGCGGGCTGAAAGATTCCTGCTGATTGCTGAGGTATCCGAGCTCTGTCAGCGTGAGCAGGAAGCGGCGTGCCGCAGCACGGCTGAGGCCGGTACGCTCGGCGACCTCGCTGGTCGTGACCTGCGGCTGATGTTCGGAAAAGAGGCGCAGAACCTCGATGCCGCGTGCGAGAGCAGAAACGAAGTCAGCCGGCTTGATCTTGCCCGCGGCGTTCGCGGGTTTGCGGCTTGTCGAGGCCTTGGCGATTCTCGCCATGCGATACTCCCTTGGGTCTTTGCGGACGGGTTGGGGCCGGGTCTGCAGGAAATGGCGACCGCTGGGCCACGCGATATCGCACAGTATGATGGCATTTCGGGCAATGACAAGATCACATTGCGGAATGAAAGGACTGATAACGGGCAAAATTCATATTTTCGCACCGATGTGCGAAAAATGGTTGACACTTAAGATCTAAGACGCGAATTTTGCTTGTCCGCAAAAGGAGGAGCCGCTTTGGAAGCTCTGAGGATTGAGAAGCTCGTCAAGGAATTTGGCTCCATCCGCGTGCTGAAAGGCATTGATTTAACCGTCAACCGCGGCGAGGTGGTTGTCGTGCTTGGTTCATCCGGCTCCGGTAAATCGACCATGCTGCGTTGTGTCAACCTGCTTGAGACACCGGACGAAGGTGCGATTTACTTGGATGGCCAGAAAATCGGCAGAGATTCGGGCAAAAGGACGGAATATCCCGCGGCAGAGCAGACGAAGGTGCGCGGGCAGGTTGGGATGGTATTCCAGCAGTTCAACCTCTTCCCCCATCTGACGGTCGAGCAGAATGTGATGCTGGGGCTTCTGAAGGTCCGCAAGCTCGGAGCGGTGGAGGCGCGGGCCATCGCGCACACCTGTCTTGACAGGGTGGGAATGGCGGACAAGGCCGGGCGTTACCCTGCCGCGCTGTCGGGCGGACAACAGCAGCGTGTGGCGATCGCACGCGCGGTGGCTATGCAGCCGACATTGATGCTTTTCGATGAGCCCACGTCCGCGCTCGACCCGGAGCTGGTGGGCGAAGTTCTGAACTCCATGCGGCTTCTGGCCGAGGAGGGCATGACGATGATCATCGTCACGCACGAACTGGGCTTCGCCTATAACGTCGCGACGCGCGTGGTCTTTCTCCACAACGGCTGCATCCATGAGGACGGACCGCCGCATGAGGTGCTCGTTCGCCCCCGGACACCCCGGATGAGGGAGTTTCTCGCGAGCCACTCGCAATTCCGCATTCCCGAGCACAAGATGGCGGCGGAGTGAAATGCAGGGCATTGCGCAGACCGCTCATCGGATAGAGGATCGCCGTTTTCTCCGGGGGGAGGGGCGCTACCTGGCCGATATTCGTCCCGAGGGTTGCACTGCGATGGTGGTCGTGCGCTCTCCACACGGCAATGCACGGATAGGAGGTATAGACACTGCGGTGGCTCTCGCGATGCCGGGAGTGCTCGCGGTCCTGACCGCTGCGGATGTCGCGACCGCCGGGGCGAAGGCGCTCCCCTGTCTGGCGGAGATAGGCAAGTGGGACTGGGCACGGCCGGTGCTTCCGTCCCGGCCGTTGCTGGCTGCGGATCAGGTCCGGCATGTCGGGGAGCCGGTCGCGGTGGTGATTGCCGAAACGCCTGACATGGCGCGCGATGCGGCAGACATGGTCGTCGTCGACTATGAACCGCTGGAGACCTGCGCGACCGTGGAGCAGGCCCTTGCGGGAGAAACAAGCATATGGCCCGAGGCCCCTGACAATATCGGGTTTGACTGGCATTCGGGTGATGCAGAGCGGGTTGCCGACGCTTTTGCGCGTGCTGCCAACGTCGTATCGGTGGACCTTCACAATAACCGGGTCGCCGGCATGTCGCTGGAGACGCGCGGTGCGATAGGGGAGTGGGATACGCGCGAGGAGCGGTTCACCCTGTATGTCTCCTCTCAGGGCGGTCATGCGATCCGCCGCATCCTGTGCCAGAACGTGTTTGGCATTCCAGAGGGGCGGATGCGGGTCATCACGCCGGACGTGGGCGGTGGGTTCGGCCCAAAGATTTTCACCTATCAGGAATATGCGCTGGTGCTGCTGGCGGCGGCGAGACTGAACCGGCCTGTAAAGTGGGTGTCGGATCGCGGCGAGTCCCTGATCAGCGATACCCAGGGGCGCGCGCAGACCTGCCGGGCAGAACTCGCGCTCGATGACACGGGCCGCTTCTTGGCAATGCGGTTCGACTGCCTTTCTGACATGGGGGCCTATCCCGGCCAACATGGGCCGAACATCGCCACGGTTGCAGGCGACGGCCTGCATCCCGCGACCTATGACCTGGAGGCCGTGCATGTCCGTGTTCGCGGCGTTTTCACAAATACCCTGCCGACGGATTCGTATCGTGGTGCCGGTCGGCCCGAAGTGATCTACGCCGTTGAACGGCTTGTAGATGCGGCGGCGCGCGAGCTCGGCTTCGATCCGGTGGATCTGCGGCTCAGGAATTTCGTGCCGCGCGGGAAGATGCCCTTCACCACTGTCACGGGGCAGGTCTACGACGATGGGGATTTTGCGCAGTTGACGGCGCGCGCCGTCGCGCTTTCGGATTTCACCGGGCGCGAGTCGCTTCGGGAAGCGGCACGGGAATGCGGCAAGCTCTCCGGAATGGGCCTGGCTTATTTCATTGATCGCTGTGGTCGGGGGCTGGATGAATTTGCGGAACTGCGCTTCGATCCGTCCGGTTCAGCAGTGCTCTTGGTCGGCTCGCAGAACAACGGTCAGGGTCATGAGACGGCCTATGCCAATATCGTGGCGCAGGGTCTGGGATTGGATCGCAATCTGATCCGCGTCGTTCAGGGAGATACGGATCAGGTCGCCTTCGGTCGCGGCACAGGCGGGTCGCGCGCCCTCGCGGTCGGGGGGAATGCGGTACATCTGGCCACGGGCCGGATACGCGCAAAGCTTGAAGCCATTGCGGCGCATCTGCTGGAGGGTGACATTTCGGCGCTCCGGCAGGAGGAAGGGAGGTTCCACCTCACCGGGACGAACCACAGCGTGACGCTGGCAGATTGCGTGCGCGCGGCTTTCGCGCCCTCGCTCCTGCCCCCCGGCATGGAGCCGGGGCTGTCCATCGCTGCGCATTATCGACCGGAACGTCCAACCTTTCCCAACGGCTGCCATATAGCGCGGGTGGAGATCGATATCGAAACGGCGGAGATCCGGCTGACACGTTATGTCGCGGTGAACGACGTGGGCACGATCCTCAATCCCAGGCTGGTGGAAGGCCAGTTCCACGGCGGTCTGGCGCAAGGCATCTCACAAGCGCTGTTGGAAGAGGTGGTCTATGACCCGGAAACCGCTCAGCCGCTGACCGGTTCACTGATGGACTATTGTTATCCGAAGGCAGACGATTTCGTCGCCTTTGAGACGGATTTCGTGGAAATTCCCTGCCGCACCAACCCGCTTGGCGTGAAAGGTTGCGGCGAGGCGGGGACAATCGCCGCGCCGCCCGCCATCGCCAATGCGGTGATGGACGCGCTGCGCGACTACGATACGGAGGGCCTTCAGATGCCCTTCACGGCACCAAAGCTCTTTGCCGTCCTGGCGCGCGGACCCCGCGCGGCGGGAAAGTGAGCGCACAAGGCCCCAACACGGAGAGAAACATGACGATCGGCACGTGGATGAAAGCAGCCGCCGTTGCGGCCGCGTTAATTGCGCCGGGCGCGGCGCTCGCTCAATCGACCTGGGAGCAGATCCAGTCCACCAAGAAGGTGCGGATCGGCTGTGCACAGTCAGAACCCTGGTGCTTCAAGGATCTGAGCGGAACGACGGACGGCGTGACCGTAACTTCTAACGGCAGTGTCTATCGTGGCGTTGCTGTCGCCCTAGGCAAGTATATTGCCGATTCGATGGGGGTGGAGCTCGTGGTCGTGGATACGACCTGGGGCAATGCGGTGGCCGGGCTTCAGGCGAACCAGTATGACTTCATGTTCCAGCTTGACGCAACGCCCGAACGTGCGATGTCGATCGACTTCGCCGGACCGGTGATGTGGTATCCGGTAGCGCTCGTGGTGAAGGACGATTTCGCACCTACCACCTGGGCAGAGTTGAGCGACCCGAAATACCGCCTGGCCGCGCCTGCGGGGACGACTTTCGTGGATGTCATCTCGGAGAAAGCGCCTGCCGCAACGCTCGCGACCTTCCAACAATCGAGCGAAGCCATCGCCGCCTTTCAGTCCGGCCGCGTTGACGGGGCGGCCTCAACCGGGCCGATGGCGGATGTCACCCGCCTTCGGCTGAAATCCGGCAAGACGCTCGTGCCGAAGCCTGTGGTCGCGCGTCCCTCCAGCGCCGGGATCCGCAAGGAAACCGACGAACGTTGGAAGAACTTCCTGCAGGTCGCCGTGACCTATGCCTATGACACCGGCACCACGGACAAGCTCTATCGCGACTTTCTCGCCTGGCGCGGGCTTGACCCCGCCACTGCCGTCTCCACGCGGCGAGAAGATCTGATGCGCTGAGCCTCTGCCCGTTCCTGCCTTGTGCCGGGCGGGCCCATGCTCTCCTCGGGGGTCGGCAAAGGTCTGACCCGGATTGGAAGCCCTCTGCGGAAGGACGGACAGGTGGACTACGTTTGGGACTTTTCCGCCGTCTGGCGGAACATGGATCAGCTCCTCGCAGGGCTGAAGGGTACGGCGATCCTGACGGTCGCCTGTCTGACACTGGCCCTGCCGCTTGGTCTTGCGCTTGCCGTCATGCGCATGTCGCCGCAACGCCTTATCCGCTGGCCCGCCGTGGCGGTCGTGGATTTCTTCAGGGCAGCTCCGGCGCTGGTGCTCATCGTCTGGTTCTATTTCGCCTTTCCGCTTATCGCGAATGTGAATCTGGATGCTTTCGGCGCCGCCTTCCTGGCTATCGGTCTGCAATCCTCCGCTTATATGGCAGAGGTGTTCCGTGCGGGTATGCAGGCCATCGGTCGCGGACAATGGGAGGCCGCATCCGCCATCGGGCTGACCAAAGCGGCAGCGGTGCGCCATGTCATTCTTCCGCAAGCCGTGCGGCACATGATACCCGTGTTCCTCATCAGATTTGCTGAGCTGGTGAAGGGCACGACGCTCGCCGGTATCATCGCTTATGGCGAGACGGTCTATCAGGCCAACATGCTGGCCGCTCAAACATATCGGCCTCTGGAGGTCTTCACCGTCACCGCGCTGGTGTTCTTCGTGCTGATCTTTTCTATCACCGGAGCAGCTCAGCTTCTGAACGCACGTCTTGGGCGGGGAAAGTAAATCATGGGCTACGCTTGGGATTTCTCCTCCGTCATCCGCTACAAACAGGTTCTGATCGAGGGGCTGCTCGGTACCCTGTGGCTGGCTGCACTCGCTGTCACAACGGCGATGGTGGTGGGTATCGTCGTGGCGCTATGCCGTATCTCTGCAACGCGGCTGCTGTCCTGGCCGGCTGCAGCGGTCATCGCGTTCTTCCGCAATATACCGTATATCGTACAGCTTTTCTGGTTCTTCTATGCGGTGCCGGTGATCTTCGGCGTGCAGGCGTCACCTTTTCTTGCCGCCTATGTCTCCCTCTCACTTTATGGCGGCGCCTATTTTGCCGAAATCTACCGTGCTGGGATCCGTTCGATCGACCGAGGCCAGTGGGAGGGCGCGAAGGCCATCGGCCTCCCGATGGGCGGCGTCATGCGGCACGTCATTCTGCCGCAGGCGCTCCGCCGCACGGTTCCCGCTCTCACCACGCAGACGATCGAGATGGTAAAGCTTACCACCGTCGCGTCGTCCGTCGCCTATTTCGATATTCTCTACGCCGGCAAGCTGATCGCGGATCAGGATTTCCGCCCTATCGAAGCCTATACTTCGGTGGCAATTCTGCTGATTGGCGCGCTGCTCATCCTGTCATGGGCCGCTTCGCGGCTTGAAACGAGGCTCCGCCGTGCCTGATACCCTGACTGCATCCTTCCGGCCCTCCGAAGCGCTTCGGCGCACGGGTTCGTCCGCCACGATCACTATTACCCAGAGGGCGCGAGATATGCGTGCCGCCGGGCTGGATGTGATCTCCCTCAGCGCTGGTCAGCCGGACTTCAACACGCCCGCCCATATCGGCGAGGCAGCCGCCGAGGCGATCCGCCGGGGGGAGACGCGCTATCCGCCGGTTGCAGGCATCCCGGAACTCCGATCCGCAATCGCTGCAAAGTTTCGGCGGGAGAATGGATTGGAATATCAGGCCAATGAAACCATCGTCAGCACAGGGGGCAAGCAGGTGATCGCGAACGCCCTGCTGGCGACGCTCGGGCCGGGCGATGAAGTTGTGATCCCGACGCCGAGCTGGGTTTCATATCCACAGCTGACCACCTATTGCGGCGCGACGCCGGTGCTTGTCCCCGGCGATCCGCGGCACCAATACAAGGTATCACCCGAGACGGTCGCGGCGGCGATCACGCCGCGTACCCGCTGGATCATCCTGAACACGCCGAACAATCCAACCGGCGCGGTGTATTCTGCAGCAGAACTCGCCGCCTTGGCCGAGGTATTGGAGCGGCATCCGCAGGTCTGGATCCTGACCGACGACATGTACGAGCATCTACGCTACGACGATATTCCCTTCGCGACAATGGCGCAGGTCGCGCCTGAGCTGAAGGAGCGTACGTTAACGATGAATGGCGTCTCCAAGGCCTACGCCATGACAGGTTGGCGGATCGGTTACGGGGCGGGGCCACGCCCCCTGATCGCGGCGATGGAGAAGCTTCAGACCCAGATCACCTCCGGTGCCTGTTCCATTGCACAATGGGCAGCGGTGGCGGCGCTTCGGGGTCCGCAGGATTATGTGTCCCGGAGCCGCGAGGTCTTCGACCGTCGCCGGAAGTCGGTGGTCGCGCGGTTGCGCTCCATTCCGGGCATGACCTGCGACATGCCGGGGGGTGCATTCTACGTCTATCCGTCCTGCACGGGCTACATTGGCCGCACGACCCCGGCAGGGCGGCGGATCGAGACGGACGAGGATTTCGTCATGGCCCTCCTGTCGGAAGCGCGGGTCGCCACAGTGCATGGCGCCGCGTTCGGCGGCACCGACAGTTTCCGGATTTCCTATGCAGCCGCGGATGAGGAACTGATGCGCGGCTGCGACCGGATCGCAGAATTCTGCGCGTCCCTACGCTGAGATAAGGTAGTCTGCGAAGCTGTTTGTCGCGTTTGATCCCTGTCAAGGCGCGGCGGTTCGCTTGACCGGCTGCTGAACTGGCTTTCTGCCCTGTGTCGGAGTGGAGATCGTTCGCGATGTGACGAAATCTAGCCGGAAATTCAACTAATTCCGGGCGTTTCTACCCCAATTTTCTGATTTCCGGCACATAGGCATGACACTTTAGGAGTTTGTCGACGGTGTGTTAAGGAATGCCGAAAAGCCTGGCGGCTGCCATGAGGTCGGCACATGTGGGAAACCACGTGAGAAACCACAGGTTGCGGGCTCTACCAGACCGGTCTTCTGATATTTCATCAGCCGCTACACACGGCGGAGAAGGCCGCAGGGGCGAGCTGCGCCCTGTCGGTTGACATTTTAGCGATCCTCTTTTCAGGTCGTTCGCGACGATAGGGAGAGATAGAACCATGAATCCTTCAACCATGACCGGACTGGATTTGCTGCGTGCCGCAGCGGCGGGCAAACTTCCTCGCGCGTCGATCAGTGGTACGATGGGCATGTCCACGATGGAGGTGGAGGAGGGACATATTGTTATCCACGCGCGGGCTGACGAACGGCACCTCAACCCTATGGGCGGTGTTCATGGCGGTTTCGCTGCGACCGTGTTGGATTCGGTCACTGGGTGCGCCGTGCATTCTCTTCTGCCTGCGGGCGCGCGCTATGGCACTGTGGACCTCAGTGTAAAGATGCTCCGCCCCGTTCCTCGCGATCAGGCCCTGCTGGCCGAGGCCAGAGTGACGCATCTGTCGCGCTCGCTTGGCGTGGCAGAGGGGACGCTGCGCGATGACGCGGGCAATCTGCTCGCCAGTGCTTCGGCGACCTGCTTTATAAAGCGGGCCTGACAAGGTCTGAGGCTCCGGGGACGGCTGTCGGCCTTGCAGGAAAGCCGCATATCTTGCGCCCTGAAGGCGTAAACTAGGACCAGCCCACTCTTTATGCCTGCCGTCGCTACGAGGCGTTGCAAGGCTCATGACATTTAGCAGGCTGCTGAAAAAGTAGGGCACCTATCCGGGGTTGCCTCGAAAGCCAGAAATCGGTTCGGTCACGAGCCAAAACTTGCGGTTTTCGGAGCGCTCTTCAATAATGGGGGGAAGGCTTCCGCCCAACGGCAACCGCGGAATGCTCTGTCGGCAACCTGTTGGTAAGCGATGGCGCGCGCCGCGACGCTGGGATGCGGCTAAATCCTTGGGCGGGGCACGGGGAAGTCCTCCGTCCGCGAGATATCGTTTCTGCACCAGCCTTGAAGTTCTGATCGCGGGGAAATGACCCCACGCTCAACGGAGCCCCCAGAAGAACCGGCGCGGAATGCCGATCGGCACTCTCGCGATGCCGGGATGTGGGAAGCACTGCATCACAATCTACCTCGGTACCGATCAGAGCTTCTTCCGTTCTCGCCACGCCGAGACAGCTGGCCTGTGAGTGCTGGACGCGACTCCCGCTTGGTAGGAGCCCGCGGTCAATCTTCGTGTTGGCGGACTTGCAGGCCGTGGTCCGGTGACGGGTAGGCCAGAATTTCATGCCGAGAGCCCGCAACGTGGATGCCTCGTAAGAGTCCTGCTCGAAGGCGACTGCTGCGATAGCGTACCTGCAGCCTGCTACGGACGCTCCAAAAACGGCATCTCAGCGCAGCGCTCATTTGCGAAAGCAAATGTGCATTCTCACAAAAGGCTTGCGGCAGAAATGCCTGTCAGGTAATGCAACGTAATAACATAACTTTTGAGTGTGTCATGACCATCAGTTCCCTCATCCCTGATCTCAGACTGCCAGTTACAGTGCTTTCAGGTTTTCTGGGTGCAGGTAAAACGACCCTCCTCAATCATGTCCTGAACAACCGCGAGGGCCGTCGCGTCGCGGTTATCGTCAACGACATGTCGGAGGTGAATATCGACGCCGATCTCGTGCGAGGTGGAACCCAACTGTCGCGGGCGGAGGAGAAGCTGGTGGAGATGACGAACGGGTGCATCTGCTGCACCCTGCGCGACGATCTGCTGCTTGAGGTGCGACGTCTCGCGGAGGAAGGTCGCTTCGACTATCTTCTCATTGAATCCACAGGGGTCGCAGAGCCGCTCCCCGTTGCCGCGACCTTCGATTTCCGCGATGCGGCGGGCGAAAGCCTGTCGGATATCGCCCGCCTCGACACGATGGTGACCGTGGTCGACGCGGTTAACCTCACACGGGATTTCTCCAGCCACGACTTCATCGCTGATCGCGGCGAGAGCCTCGGAACGGAGGATGAGCGAACGCTGGTCAACCTGCTGACGGACCAGATCGAATTCGCCGATGTCATCATCCTGAACAAGGTTACCGCTGCGGGCCCGGTCCTGCTGGATCTGGCGCGCAAGATCATCCGCGCCCTAAACCCGGATGCCCGGCTGATCGAGACGGATTTCAGTCGGGTGGCAGCTGAGGACATCCTTGACACGGGGAGGTTCGATTTCGACAGGGCGCATGAGCATCCGCTCTGGGCCAAGGAGCTTTATGGCTCTGAAAGCCACGTCCCGGAGACGGAGGAATATGGGATTTCCTCCTTTGTGTATCGGGCCAGGCGGCCGTTCGACCCAAACGCCATTCACGCCGTTCTCAACGGAGATCTGCCCGGTGTGATCCGGTCGAAGGGGCATTTCTGGATCGCGAGCCGCCCGGACTGGGCGGTGGAGTTCAGCCTCGCCGGTGCCGTCTCCAGTGTGACACCGCTTGGTGGGTGGTGGGCTTCGGTGCCGCGCGTCCGCTGGCCCAGTCATCCAGACAGCCTCGCAGAGGTGGAAAAGGTCTGGGAGGAGCCGTGGGGTGACCGGCGGCAAGAACTGGTATTCATCGGCGCCGGCATGGACCGGGAGGCGCTGACAATGGCCTTGGACGCCGCTTTGGTCGACGCCCAGGATTTTACCCCCGCGCTGTGGAAGCAGTTGCCTGATCCGTTTCCAAAATGGCAAAAACGCCAGCTGGCTTGAGCAACCCTTTCAAACCGCAATTTTCCAGAGGCATTGGAGTGCCCGCCTGGCGGCACTGGCCTTATGCCTCGGACAGAAGGAGTCCCGCGATGGCGAAGAATCTCGCCACCTCCCTGAAGTGCCGGCGCCGGGTCTGCCAGATGGAGCGTTACGATGGGCTTCCGCCTGAACTCAGGGCGTGGCTCGCAGGGGCAGCTTTGCCGTGGAGTCCCCATTCCGCCCTGCAAGTGTGGTCGCGCGCATTTCGTGCGGCGCAAGGTGATGCGGGATCGGCTCGCGCACGGCTTGACCAGACGGAGCGGAGGATGCTGGAAAGGGACCGCGCCAGAATCTGGGGCCGCAGCTATCCTCGACCGGCTGGTCTCGACGAGACGGAGAGCGGTGGCCTTAAGCCGAAGGGGGGGCAGGGGGGACACCCTGGTAGCTTTCAGAGCTGACATCGCGGCGGCTCCGAAGTGGCTTGATGCCGTAGCTCCTCTGGGGGCAGGGCGTCGTATTAATCTCGACTGCCCAGTTTTAGGGGACATGGTTCACTTCTGCAGCTGACGGCAGGGTTTCAATGGAACGCTACGACCTGTGCGAGTGCGAATGGCGGGGGAACGCGCCGTTGTTGCCGCAAGCTGGCCGGGGAAGGCCGGATTCGGGACAGTCGCGCGGTAAACGGGATTCTTCATTCCGCACCCGAGTACCGCGGTGTGACCCGTTCCCACGGCTATTGAATGGCTTATAGCCGTTTCAACGGCTTTTTGAGGCGCGGTATCCGGCTGCGGGGATTGAGAAGCTGACCAGCGCACACCGCAACTGATCCGGTTCATCGACTGCTGCAGATTCACGCCCATCAGCTTGGCGCTGGTAAAAAAGAAGTGCGGGATCCTGTGCCTGTTCATTCTGGTGGTGGGCCATGCTCCAGGAACAGCGCCGTTCTCGATCGGGATGGCCTGCCGGTCCGCCTGCCTGTCACGCCTGGCCATATGGCATTTGCGAACGCCTCCGATATGCCGGTGTTGCCTCAGGCGTTGCCACCCGACGCCCATAGTCCAAGTTGACTGGCCCGGGCAGCTGTGTTTGCACGCGCAGGTGGCGCAAGAGAAGAAGCCCGCGTTCCTGCCCAGCGTCATAGCCACCCGGATCACGCCGCCTTCTGTTCGATCGCTGCTGCCGCGTTAACCCGATCAAAAGAATGTTCTGTAAACCTGAGCACGTCCCCCGCTTCGCCACATGCTACGAGCAACACACAGCCAGCTTCCTCTCCGCCGGCACGCTCCTATTGGAGAGGAGAGGCGTTCGATGGTATCCGTAGCTTGGTCAGGCTGTCTCCGTGATCCTCTGGTTCAGGGCATCGAAGAACTGGAGCGTGAGCTTCTTGGCGGTCGAGTCGATCAGCCGGGTACCGAGCTGTGCAAGCTTGCCGCCGATCTTCGCTTCCGCCTCGTAGCTCAGCAGAGTACCCCCTTCCACAGGGGCGAGGGCTATCACCGCGCCACCTTCGGCAAAGCCCGCAACGCCGCCCGACCCCTTGCCGAAGATGCGATAGCCGTTCGGCGGGTCGATCTCGCTCAGAGTGACCTCACCGGCGAACCGCGCCTTGACTGGCCCGACCTTGAGCGCGACCGTCGCCGTCAGCCGGTCATCCTCTCCGCGCTCGAGACTTTCGCAACCGGGAATGCAGGCTCTCAGCACTTCGGGGTCGTTGATCATCTGCCAAACCGTCTCCACGGGGGCGGGGATCAGTTGTTCGCCGGTGAGTTTCATCTCATCCTCCGCTCAGATGTAGCCAGCGGCACGATCAGCCTCGACCGCCGCCGGATCACGTTCCGCCGTTGTCCCGAAACCAGCGCCACCCGGTGTCCGCATATGGATGCGGTCGCCCTTGCGGATGACATGCTGCACCTTCTGCTCGTTCGGCGTCAACGCACGGTCGTTGATTTCCAAAACTCCAGGTTGGCCACTGTCGCCGCCCGCGATCCCCGGCGGGGGTACCACGGTCCGCTCGGCGTGGAAACCGACCACGACCGGCAGATCCGAGCGATATTCCAGCAGCGTCTCCTGCCCCAGGCCGCCGCGATGCCGCCCTTCGCCGCCGGAGCCAATGCGGAAGCGCTTGTGATGCACGCGGAAGTTCGACTGCTGCTCCATCATCTCGACCGGAACGCAGGAGATGTTGGAGGGCCAGCTAAGCACGTTGTAGCCATCGCGTTGATCGGTGCCGCCTGTCCCGCCGTTGAAGAAGAACTTGTTCACATAAGTTTCGCCAGTGGGGGTGACGCCGGTGGCCTGAAGGCTCCACAGCGGCGAACCGGGGCCGGCGGCGACGCGCGTGGGATCGGCCTTTGCCAAGGCACCGAAGACGGCAAACGGCAGGAAGTGGCCGGTCAGCGTCCGTGTCTGGCCGGAGGCCGGATAGCGGTGGTTGAGGATCGATCCTTCCGGTGCGGTGACTTCTATGGGCCGGAGTGCGCCGTCGTTGTTGGGCATGTCGGGCGCCAGAATGCACTTCAGTCCATAGACCGTCTGGGCATAGGTGTAGCAGAGCGCCACGTTCACAGCGCGGTCGACCTGCGGAGAGGTGCCGTCGTAATCCACCAAAACGCTGTCACCCTGCACCCTGACCTTGATCCTGATGGTCAGCGGCTCGACCACGCCATCGGTGTTCAATTCGTAGTGGTATTCACCATCCGGGAACTTGCGGATGGCGTCCCGCATGGCGGCCTCCGACCGATCGAGGATTTCGTCGGCGAGGCTCACGAGTTCGGTGAGCTGGTAGTCGTCCATGAGAGCGAAGAGTCGCTTTTCCATCAACTCCAGCGCGGAGACCTGTGCCCAGAGATCGCCCACCACCTGATCTGGCACGCGCACGTTCTTGCGCAGCAGCGCGATGAAGGTCTGGTCGACCTTTCCTGCGTCGATCAGCTTCAGCATCGGGACCTGAAAACCTTCCTCGAACACGTCGCGGATGTCGGAGGTGCCTGTGCGACCGCCCATGTCGGGCGAATGCGTGGTGGAGGCGGCGAAGCCCGTAAGCTTTCCGTTCAGGAAGATCGGCTTCACCACGGTCAGATCCGGAAGGTGGCCGGTGCCCATCCATGGGTCGTTGGTGATGAGCACGTCGCCCGGGTTCAGCGTCTCCGCCGGAAAATGGTCGAGGAAATGCCGCACCGTCTTCGGCAGGGTGCCGATGAAGGAGGGGATGGAGTCGGTCGCCTGTCCCAGACACCGGCCCTTCGGATCGGTGATGATGCAGGAGAAATCGTAGGATTCCCGCACGAGTGTGGAGAAGGAGCTGCGCACCAGCGCTGCCGCTGCCTCATCGACCACGGAGACGAGCCGGGTCCAGATCACTTCGAGGGTGACGGCGTCGAACCGAGGGGTTTGCATGAGCATCTTGCTGTTCCTGTCCCTGAGCGTCAGTTAGCGATGGTGACGACGATGTTGCCGTTGGGCTCCACTCGGAAGCTGCCCTCAGGGCCGACCACGAGAGTGGATTCCGGCTCCTCGATCACCGCTGGGCCGTGAATGTCGATACCGCCTGGCAGCATGATCCGGTCATAGACGGGGGTTTCGGTGAAGTCGCGAAGTTCGGGGAAATAGATCTGGCGGCGCTGTTTCACAGCTGTTTCCGGGTCGGCGCCATCCGTCTGACGTGCCATGCGCGCGGAGCCGGTTTCGGCGGAGACAGTGATGCGGACGTTGACGATCTCGATCCGGTCGGTGGGCGGGTTCAAAGTGAACACCTCCCTGTAGGCCGCGCGGAAGGCTGCCAGCACCGGCTCCATGGAGGCGGCGGAATAGGGGCCTTCCGGCAGTTCGACGACCAGTTCGAAGCCCTGACCGATGTAGCGCATGTCGGCCAACCGGCGGACATTGATCGCTTCCGCCTGCGGTACTGTCTCCGTGACGACCGCGCGGCCCTCTGCTTCCAGCCGCTCAAAGGTCAGTTCGAGGGCGGACCAGTCCACCTCGGCCACCGGCCTGGCGACTGTCGCCACGCGATCCACCCGCGCTGGGGCGATCAGCAGGCCAAGCGCCGAGGCCACACCTGCCCCCGGTGGGCATACCAACCGACCCAGGCCCAGCTTCCGCGCCACCTGATAGCCGTGCAGCGGACCACCACCGCCGGTGGTGACGAGCGCATAGCGCCGCGTGTCCTTGCCGCGTTCGGCGATGTGGACACGCGCGGCGCTGGCCATGTTCTCGTTCACGATGTCATGCACCCCCCAAGCCAGTTCGGCAACGGAAAGCCCCGTGGCGTCGGAGAGCGATCCGAGCGCCGAAGCGGCCGCCTTCGGGTCGACATTCATCGTGCCGCCGGCAAAAAAGTCGGGGTTTAGATAGCCAAGGGTAAGGTTCGCGTCCGTCACCGTGGGAAGCTCGCCGCCCAGGCCGTAGCAGGCAGGACCGGGTTTGGAACTGGCGCTTTCCGGTCCGACCTTCATGAGACCCATCTTGTCGATATGGGCGATGGAGCCGCCGCCCGCGCCGATCTCGATCAGTTCGATGGTGGATATCTTGATGGGCAGGCCTGAGCCCTCCTTGAAGCGCCGGGTCCGGGCAGCCTCGAACTTGTAGGAGATCAGCGGTTCCCCCTGATCGACCACGGACAGTTTTGCCGTTGTGCCGCCCATGTCGAAGGCCAGCACATGCGATACCTCCGACCGGTCCCCAAAGAACGCCGCCGACAGCGCGCCGGCGGCGGGGCCGGATTCGAGAAGCTGGATCGGGTTGCGCCGGGCTTCGTCAATATTGGTCAGCCCTCCGCTCGAAACCATGAGGAACAGGGGCGCGGTGACGCCGATCTGCTTCAGCCGGGTTTCGAGTTCGGTCAGATAGGCTCCTGCAAGCGGCTTGACGTAAGCATTGGCGACGGCGGTGGAGGTCCGCTCGTATTCGCGGATCTCGGGAGCGACCTCGAAGGAGGTGGTGACGGAGACGTTCGGATAGGCGGTGCGGATGAACTCCGCAGCCGCGTCCTCATGCGCCGGGTTTGCGTACGAATGAAGGAAAGAGATGGCGATCGACGTCGCGCCCTGAGCGACAAGGCTCTCCACCGCCGCCTTAAGGCTCTCCATGTCGATGGGCGTTTCCACCTCGCCCCGCGGGGTCATGCGTTCCTTTACTTCGGCGCGCAGGGTGCGGGGGACGAGAGACCGCGGCATTTCGATGAAGATATCGTAAAGCTCAAACTTCCGCTCGCGGCCGATCTCCAGAACATCGCGAAAGCCTTCTGTCGTCAGCAGCGCCGTCACGGCACCCTTTCGCTCGATCAACGCGTTGGTGAAGAGCGTCGTGGCGTGGACGACGCGATTGACGTCCGCCGGATCGACGCCTTCGCGCTGGATGATGCGCTCTGCGCCTCGGATCACCGCCTCGGAAGGGCGGTCCGGCGTGGTGAGGACCTTGAGGTTGTGCTGAACTCCCTTCTGCGGCTCGAAAAGCACGAGGTCGGTGAAGGTTCCGCCAATATCGATCCCGAGTGAATAAGGCATCGCATCGTCCCGTCTGGGGCCGCCATGTCGTTCAACGAGCGGCGGCTGGTTGCTGCTGGTGCGCCGGGAACCGATGGGGGTCGGAACCCTGTCTCGACGTTTCTACGCCTGAAATATTATTCGCACAAGTGTGCGAAAAACATTAAAAGCAAAAAATAGCCTACGATGCGACGATCAGTGCGGAACCGCGGTCAGAGATAGTCCGCGGCGTTGGAGACCCAGCCATTGGCCAGAAAATCCGCCCGCGGCGGCGCGAATATGTCGATCAGCAGATGACGACGGGCTTCCAACCCTTCGGTCGTATGAATGACTTTCGGAGGGATCACGCAAAGACTGGGAGACGGAGCCTCCAGGTGCAGATCTTCGCGCCAGACGGTCGCGTCAGGACCCCACGGCGTGCGTAGATGGTGCAGGAACCTGCCGGCCAGCGCCAACGACCCCTGCTCAAAATCCTCATGTGCATGGGGCGAGAGCTTTGTCCGGTCGCGCAGCCCGGTGTATTCGATCCAGTTGAAGCTGAGGCATCGGCTGCGCAGGATTTTCAGCCTCGGTTTGTCGGCAGGCGCGCGGATATCATCTGCATGGATGACCTGGGGCCCGGACCGCACCGGATGGCCGGGGGGCAGGAGTGGCAGTATCTCGTCTTCGGCCACGGCATAATCGGCATCGTTCAACGCATCGGCGGGCTCGGTGCCCATTATGGGCCTGATGATGGCAATCGCCGTTCCGGGCGCGGCCTCGATGGAGAAATCACCGGCGCCGAGCAGGCAGAGGGAGCGGGCAGGGGCTTCTAGCCTCCGATCATCCTGGGTCACGCATCCCGGAGCATCGGGAAAGATCGCGACCGCTTCTATGACCGCTTTCTGGTGAAGAGCTTCCGCTCCCGCCACAGCGTAGTCCACGGTGAAGCGCTTGCCTCGCGCTCGCGTCAACTTCCAACCGGCGGGGGCCGCACCCGTCGAGAATTCCACGAAGCCGGGTAGGCGGGGCATGGTCTGAATGGTCATGCTGTGATCCTTTCATCTTGGAGATCGCTCGCTGCGGCGAGAGCCCGCGCGCCTGCCAGCACCATGCCCTGATCGGATCCGATGAGAGCCAGGGAGGCACCGCGCGCGCGCAATCCGGCAAGGGCGGAGGGCGTCGCGCCATAAGCGCCAAACGCCCGGCCGGATGCCTGCGCCGCGGAGGCGACGCGGCCGAATGCCCGGTCGATTTCCGCGCCGCTGGAGCGTCCAAGCCCGAGCCCGACGCCCAGATCCGCCGCGCCGAAGAACACACCGTCGATGCCAGGTGTCGCCGCGATGGCTTCCACCTGATCCAGAGCTTCCGGATCTTCGATCTGGGCGATGACACTGACTTCCTCGCCTGCCGCGGCAAGGAAATCGGCCATGGGTCGCGCCGTGAAATCTCCATGCCGGGTGGAGCCGGCATAACCGCGTCCACCTGCTCCGAACCTTGCCCAGCGGGCGACATCGGCAGCCAGCGCGGGTGAGCGGACGTGGGGAACGAGCAGCCCGGAGGCTCCGCCGTCCAATGCCTGAAGCGCGGCTTCCGGGCTGGCATGCGAAAGTCTGACCAGCGTCGGCAGGTCGAGAGCCCGCGCCAGGGCGAGGCACCAGTCAAGCTCGCGCCGGCCCAGGGCCGAATGCTCCGCATCCAGGCAGATGAAATCTACCCCGGCCTGCGCCATGATCTCCACAATCTCGGATGCGGGCGTTTTAATAAAGGTGCCGGCCATGAAAGCACCTGCGCGAAGGCGGGCGCGGAAGCGTGAGGCTGTGCGCTCTTGGGACACAGATGGTCTCCTGTTCTGAGGATCGGCGATACCGGCGATCAACCTTTCCCGGCTCAGCGGGGCAAGGGCTCCCGCCAGCGGAAATAGTGCATCGCGACAGGGATCAGCCATTCCTGCCGCGCCGGCCATGCCACGGCTCGCGGCGCATCAAGGCGGAACAGGCTCCGAGCTTCTTCCGTGCGACCAAGGATCGCCATGGCAGCCTTGTTGCCGAGATAGGGAGCCATGGCGAGGCCCGAGAAGCAGTATCCCATTGCGAAATGTATGCCCTCATGCTGGCCGACATGGGGAAAAAGATCCTCCGTCGCCGCGCATTTGCCCCGCCAGGCATGGGAAATCCGAACATCCCGAAGCTCAGGGAAGAAATAGGCCATTTCCTCGCGGAGGCGCACGGCCATATGGCGAAGTGATGGGTGCCACAACCCCGTCCGTCCGCCAAGCGCCAGCCGGTTGTCCGGGGTGATCTGGTAGTAGGTCGAATTCTTGCGGTTGTCGTGGTAGGTGCGCCGACCCGCCTTCAGACGCGCCACAGTGGCTTCGGGGAGGGGTTCAGTGCCGATCATGAAGGCAACGATGGGGATGAGCCGTCTGTGGTGCCAGCGCTGACCTTTCGGCGTGTAGCCGTTGGTCGCCACCAGAACGTCTCGCGCAATGACCTGCCCGCGCGATGTGTGAACCGTGAAGCCCCGCGATTCTCTCTGAATTGCCCGCACGGGGGTATGGTCGAGAACACGCGTTCCCTGAGCGACGGCCTCATCGAGCATGGCCCGCGTGTAGAGCGCCGGGTTCACTGCCGCGTTGGCGCGGATATGCACCCCTCCGACGTAGCGGTCGGATATCAGTTCGGCGTCGCCCGCCGTCAGAAAATCGACAGCCTCGCCCACGTGCTGGGCTCGAAGCTCCCATTCGCGGAACAGTTTGTCGCGATGGCTCGGAGTGACTGCGCCCACCACCCGGCCGCAGTTGCGAAAGCCGATTGGGCCGTTCAGCGCGACGATGCGCGCAAAGGCATCATCATAAACCTGACCCAGTTCTCTGAACCACGCCTTTGCCGTGTCGAGGCCGCGCTCCTCCATCATCTGGCCGAAGCTGTGTTTGAAATACCGCCCGAGCATCGCTCCGTTTCGCGAACTGGCCCCACCGCCCGGAACGCCCGCGTCTAGCAGCAACACATCCCGCCCTGCCGCCGCCAGCGTCTGCGCCGCCGCCGCACCTGTCAGACCCGCCCCCACGATCACAACATCGGCGCGCGTCGGCAATGGAGCGCGGGGGCCCTGTGCCATCCCGCCAGCAAGCGTCCACCACAGGGGCGTCTCCGAAAAATCATCGGTAAATGGCGGAAGACTCATTGGCAGCCCCTCGAACTTACGTCAGAATGTTTATCGCACAACTGCGCGAAATCCAATATACGAATTTCCGACGGATGTGGGAAACCGGAGAGGGAATGGACAAGAGGACCGCGGGATGATTGAAGTGACGATGAAGGTGAACGGTCGGGAGATCACGCGGACCGTGCCGGGGCGGCGGCTGTTGGTCGAGTTCCTGCGGGAGGATCTGCGCCTCACCGGCACACATGTCGGATGCGACACCAGCCAATGCGGGGCCTGTACGGTTCACCTCAACGGGCGCAGCGTCAAGTCCTGCACTGTGCTCGCCGCAGCCTGTGACGGTGCCGAAGTCACCACGATCGAAGGTATCACCCCGACTGAGGGGCTCCATCCGATGCAGCAGGCGTTTGCGGATACCCACGGTCTGCAATGCGGCTACTGTACGCCCGGCATGATCATGACGGCACTGTCTCTCGTCCGCCCTGGAGGAGGGATGCCGGATCGGGAGGAGTTGCGTGAGTTGCTGCATGGCAATCTTTGCCGCTGCACGGGGTACCAGAATATTCTTGCGGCTATCGAAAAAGGTGCCGAGATGATGCATCGGGGGGAGTGCGATGCGTGACTTCGCCTATCATCGCCCGCGCGACCTTGCCGAAGCGCTGGCCCTCCTGGCCGATGACGACGAGGCGATGGTACTGGCAGGGGGGCAGACACTTCTGCCCACTCTGAAACAGGGACTGAACCAACCGTCCGCATTGATCGATCTATCGGGGATTGCGGGACTTTCAGACATCCGTGAGGTCGCGGGCGGGTTCGAGATCGGCGCGATGGCCACGCACGCGGCCGTGGCAGGCGATCCCGGGCTGTTACGCAGGTTTCCCGCTTTCGCGCGGCTGGCCCGGCAGATCGGAGATCCCCATATCCGCAACCGGGGAACGATTGGCGGCTCCCTTGCCAACAATGATCCCTCTGCGGATTATCCGGCCGCGCTGCTTGCCTGCGGCGCCGTGATCGTGACGGACAGAAGCGAGTTTCAGGTGGAGGAGTTCTTTGCCGGGCTTTTCACTACGGCGCTGGATTTCGGCGAAATCATCACCCGCATCAAGGTGCCCCAGCCGAGACGCTTCGGATATGCCAGCATCCGCAACCCCGCCTCCCGCTATGCAAGCACCGGCGTCGCTGTGGCGGAGCGCCAGGATGGAACGACGGTTGTCGCAGTGACGGGAGCGGGGCAGGATGGTGTGTATCGCTGGTCGGAGGCCGAGGCGCGCCTGAACGATGACTTTTCGGTTGCGGTCGTGGAGTCCCTCATGCCCGACGCAGATGACATGATCGCCGATGCGCGTACGCCGGGCGCATACCGGGCGGCCCTTGTCCTTGCCATGACTAAGGCCGCCGTAAGGGCGGCACATCAGCAGCAGCCCTGCCGCGGCTCTACCGATGGCGATGACGGCTCGTGATCTGCGGTTCTCCGCCCGCGCCGGTGTCGCGCTTCCTCTGGGCAATCATGCGGAAAGGACCGAGAGGCATCGGTAACATGAGCGGGATGGCGCTTTTCTGCGTTCACGGCCCGTGCCACGCGGGCTTATGCAGGGCATTCGGGATCGGGCGGCAGAGACGTTCGGCTGAGGAGAGCGCCGTGCGCCGAAGCGGCTGAACGGAAGTGGATGCCCCTCCTAAGACGCCATCTTGCCCTCCGTCCCTCTTGCCGCCCGTATTGGGCGAGGCAGCTCCCTCTGATACTCCGATGGCCACGCGGAGCGGGCTGCCCGCCTGCCTCGCGACCGGTTCGCGGCAACTCTGGCGATCACCTCGGGAGCAGGAGTTTCTACGGTCCGTCCTTGCCGAACTATCTCATGATCCGCGTGTTAGGCGAAAGCGGAGCATCCGGCCCTCCCCCGTGGCGCGTAAGGCACCAGAGGCGGTCTGCAAAACCGGGGGCATGTGATCCTGCAATACCTGCAGTAACAAATCGGCATTTTCCATTGCGTGTGAAACTGCTCATTTTCCAGTTGTGCCAATTCGGACTGGCTGGAACACGTGCGGGGCGTCATACCTGCGGCTCTGTGGCAGTCCGGGCGAACGGGCACTTCCGCAGAGCATCGCGCCAGAGACATGTCTGGCGTATGTCCTTGGGGAGCCTTTGGGAGAGGGTGGGGAGAATAAACATGGAGCGGGAAACCGCAGGCGACATTACCGGGACGCTGGCCCGCTTTGCCGCGCTGACCTCGTGGAAGGACATGCCACCGGCGGTTCCCCGGCGAGCGCTGGCGCTCACCACCGATCTTGTCGGCTCTATCCTCCGCGCGGCGGGAGAGGCCGAGTCCAGTCCCGCCGTTCTGGCCATGGTCGAGAGGCTCGGCATGGCGGGAAGCGGACCCTGCACCGTATTCGGACTGAACCGTCGCTACGGGGCGGCGGCAGCGGCGTTGTTGAATGGTACGTTTGGCCATTCTCTTGATTTCGACGACACTCATTCGGATAGTTCGCTGCATCCGAGCGCGCCGGTGGTTCCCGCGGCGCTCGCGGCGGCGGAGCTCACCGATTCTTCCGGCGAGGCGCTTCTGGCGGCGATTGTTGTCGGTTTCGAGGTGTGTTGCCGGCTGGGCATGGCGCTGGACCCGACCGCCCACTATGCGCGCGGCTTTCACCCTACAGCCACGGCTGGCGTCTTCGGGGCAGCGGCGGCGGCAGGTCACATCTTCGGTCTGGACCCGGAAAGGATGTCCGCCGCCTTCGGCATTGCGGCGAGCCAGGCTTCCGGCTCATTGCAGTTTCTTGAAAACGGCGCCTGGAACAAGCGGTATCAGGTGGGCGAGGCAGCGATGAAGGGGCTCATGGCGGCGAGCATGGCCCAGGAAGGTTTCGTCGGCTCGCGGGCACCGATCGAGGGCCGCATGGGGCTGCTCGCCGGCTATACGGACGAACCGCATCCCGAAAAGGCCACTGCGGGGCTCGGTGAAATCTGGGAGACGCTGCGGATCGGGGTAAAGCCCTATCCCGCGTGTCGCTATACCCATGCCGCGGTCGATGGGTTGCTCTCCCTGCAGAGACAACATGGCTGGAAGCCGGAGGAGGTCGCTGCGGTCTCTGTCGGATTGCACCGCAACGGGATCACACTCGTCGGGGCACCGATCGAGGCGAAGCGGCGCGCGCGGAGCATCGTGGAGGGTCAGTTCTCCATGCCCTTCGCCGCGGCCGTCGCCCTGCTCCGGCAGCGGTTCGGCTGGGATGATTACGATCTTCTCGGAACGCCGGAAGCCGAGGCAATCGCCGCCCGCATCGATGTGTGGCAGGACAGCAGTCTTGAAGGCCTGCGACACCCGTTCGGCGCGACCCTGCGGGTGGAGGCCCGGGGCGAGCGCCATGAATTGCGTGTGCCGGATCCCTCCGGTGAGCCCGAGACATTCCCAGATGAAATGGCGATGGCTTCAAAGTTTCGCGCGCTGGCAAGGCCCGTCCTCAACGCCGACAGCGATAGCTGGCTTGCTCATCTGCGAGGTCTGGAAACCGCCGTTTCCGTCCGCGGGCACTTGACAGGGCTGGCCGCTAGCCGCGTTTGACGACGCCTCAGAACGGGCATTCGGGAAGACCCTTCCTTCGGGAGAGCCGCTGACGGCGTCCGTGCCGCAACGCTTGATGCAGGCGTTCATCGCCTGGCTCGTCGGCCGTCCCTCGGGTGCAGCGGGTCTAACGGCGCATATCCACCGACGCGTCGTGAGAGGGAGTGGAAATGCTTCCCCGGCATCACTGATAGCAAAAACATGCATTTGTTGGGGAAGCACTAGTTGCGCCAGCATGAGGGCGGGATGGAGGAATTTCGATGAACAAGCTTATGCGCCCCGCGGTGGATGCCAGCGGCCCGCAGGCGATCTATGAGGCTTTTCTCGCTCGGGGAAAGTTCATGATCCAGCGCGCCCGGGCAACGGGCGAGCACGTGTTCTACCCCCGGGTGCTCTCCCCCGCCGGAGAGGATGATCTTGAGTGGGTAGAGGCTACGGGTCGGGGCACGATCTATGCAGTCACCGTCAATCGCACCCGCGAAGGGGCCCATAACATAGTTCTTGTCGATCTGGAGGAGGGCCCGCGGATGATGACGACCATCCCCGGGGTGGAGACTGCCCTCATTGGGGCCCGCGTAAAAGCGCGCATTGAGGCAGGCGATCCTCCGCGCGTCGTCTTCGACCTGGAGGAGTAACGCATGGCACATTCTCTCCGGGGCAAGACCGCTATCGTGGGCATGGGCGCCGCCGGGCTGGGTGAGGCGCCGGGCTATTCGGCGATGGAATTGCTCGGCCAATCCGTCCACGCTGCCCTGGCGGATGCGGGCATGCGGCTCGCCGATATCGATGCGGTCTTTGCCGCAACCAGCAGTCACGCCTTTCCCACCCTGAGCGTGTCGGAATATCTCGGGTTGAAGCCGAAGTATTTCGACGGGACGAATGTCGGCGGATCGAGCTTCGAGATGCACCTGCTGCAAGCCTCGCTCGCTCTGGAGGCCGGGCTCTGCGAAGCGGCGCTGATCTGTTACGGCTCCAATCAGCGCACGGCGGGCGGGCGGCTGGTGTCTATGTCCGAACCCCAGTGGCATGAAAGCCCGTACCACCCGCGCCATCCGATCACCGCCTATGCGCTCGCGACGAGCCGACACATGCACCAGTTCGGAACGACGCGGGAGATGCTTGCCGATGTCGCCGTGGCGGCGCGAGGCTGGGCCAACATGAATCCCGAAGCCTTCGCGCAGGGTCCGCTCAGCCGCGAGGACGTGCTGGCCAAGCGCATGGTCAGCGATCCCCTCAGCACGGGGGACTGCTGTCTCGTGACGGATGGCGCGGCGGCTTGCATCCTTGTCCGGGCCGAGCGGGCAAAGGACTTTCCGAAACCGCCGGTGTATTTTCTCGGAGCAGCGGGCGCGAGCTGGCACCGTTCGATCCAGTCCATGCCGGACTTGACGGTGACCGCAGCCTCGGACAGCGGGCCGCGGGCGTTCGAGATGGCAGGGGTGGATCGGTCTGATGTCGATCTGCTGATGCTCTATGACGCCTTCACCATCAACACGATCCTGTTTCTCGAAGATCTCGGCTTCTGTCCCAAGGGGGAGGGCGGGCGTTTTGTGCAGGACGGGCGTATCGCCCCGGGCGGGGAGCTTGCGGTGAACACCAATGGCGGCGGGTTGTCCTGCGTGCATCCGGGCATGTACGGCATGTTCCTGATCGCGGAGAGCGTCGCGCAGATCCGGCGCGAGGCGGGCGAACGGCAGCTTGAGCGCGCCGATATCGCCCTGCTGCACGGAAATGGCGGAACGCTCTCCAGCCAGGTGACCGCCTTCCTTGGGTCGGAAGCGGTGGTGTGACCATGCGCGATCTTGCGATGAAATATGATTTTGCCACGCTCGACTCGTTATTGTCGCCTCGCTCCGTCGCTATCATCGGGGCCTCGGACGACCCGACACGGATCGGCGGGCGGCCGATCGCGGCGATGCTTCAGGCGGGGTATCAGGGGCGGCTGCTTCCGGTGAATTCCGGACGGAGCATGGTGCAGGGGCTGGTCTGCCACCCCGATGTCGCCTCCCTCCCCGAGACGCCGGAGGCCGGGATCGTCGCTGTCGCAGCCCAGCATGCGCCCGGCGTGGTGGAGGCGCTCGGGCGGCGCGGCTGCCGGGCCGTCACGCTGTTCTCTGCAGGGTTTGCCGAAACCGGAGAGGCGGGCCGGCGCGCGCAGGAGGAGGTGCTCGCCATTGCCGGTCGTCATGGGATGCGTGTGCTTGGCCCGAACACGCTTGGCGTTTACAACCTCGCGACGGGATACTTCGGAACCTTCTCCTCCTCGCTGGAGCTCGCCTTGCCGCTGCCGGGCCGGGTCGGCATCGCCAGCCAGTCGGGAGCATTCGGGGCGCATCTCTCCGTTCTCGCACGGGAACGCGGCATCGGCGCCTCGGTGCTCATCACCACCGGCAACGAAGCGGATGTGACGGTGGCCGACGCCGTAGGCTGGATGGCAGGCAGTGATGCGGTCGATGTCATCTGCGCCTATCAGGAGGGCTTCAACGATCCCGAGCGCCTGCTGGCAGCACTCGATGCCGCGCGCGCTGCCGGCAAGCCGGTCTTCATGCTGAAATCGGGGCGCAGTCAGCTGGGCGCCTCGGCTGCGGCCTCGCATACCGCTTCTCTTGCGGGTGATGACGCAGTAGCCGAGGCGGTTCTGGCGGATCACGGCGTGATCCGGGTCCGTGATACCGACGAGATGCTGGATTTCGCCTATGCGGCGCGGGCGCGTGTCTTTCCGCGTGATAATACGCTCGGGATCATCACGATAAGCGGCGGGGCAGGTATCGTTGCTGCCGACGAGGCAGAACTGGCAGGCCTTCCGATGCCGCCGATGCCGGGCGCCGCGCAAGACCGCCTTCGGGAAGTGCTGCCCTATGGCGCGCCGGGCAACCCGCTCGACTGCACCGCACAGGCGCTGAACGATCTTTCGCTGTTCGAGACCTTCACCCGCTCGGCCTTGCAGGACGGCGGCTATCGTTCGGTGCTGTGTTTTCTGACCTATGTTGCCGGCGGAGCGTCGCTTGCGCCCCGTCTGCTCGAAACATTGCGCCGGATCCGCGCGGACTTCCCGGACCGGCTGCTCGCCCTCTGCCTACTGGGACCGGAGGAGGTCCGCCGGGCCTATGAGGACGCGGGTTATCTCTGCTTTGCCGATCCGGGACGGGCGGTCAGGGCCATCGCCGCAATGGGGCGGGTCGGGGAGATGCGCGGGCCGCAAACCCAAGCCCTGCCTTCCCTTCCGGAGATCACGCTTCCCGGTCATACGCCGGATGAGCATGAAGCCAAGCGTATCCTGACCGCCGCCGGCATTCCCGCCGCGCCGGAGCGGATCGTCAGTTCTGCCGAAGAGGCGATGGCGGCCGCGGATGACCTGGGATTTCCGGTGGTTCTGAAGATCGTCTCGCCCGATATCCTTCACAAATCCGATATCGGCGGCGTGCGGCTCGGTCTCGCCGACGGCGAGGCGGTGCGAGAAGGCTATTACGGCATTCTCTCCGATGTCGGTCGCGCCGCCCCCGCTGCGCGGGTCACGGGGATGCTGGTCGCGCGGCAGCTTACGGGCGGCGTCGAATGCTTCATGGGTATCAACCGGGATCCCACTTTCGGCCCCGTGGCGGCCTTTGGGCTGGGCGGTATCTTTGTGGAGGTTCTTAATGATATCGTGCTGCGCCCCTGTCCTTTTGACGAGTCTACGGCGCGGGAGATGATCCTCTCTATCCGCTCCGCACCTTTGCTGACCGGCGCCCGCAACCGGTCTCCGGTCGATCTGGATGCGCTGGCGGCGCTCCTGTCGCGCCTGTCTGTCTTTGCGGTGGCCGCGGGGCCTCGGCTTCTCTCCGTCGATCTCAATCCCGTGCTCGCCCGGCCCGATGGCGCCTGGGCGCTGGATGCTGTGGTCGAGATCACGGAAGACGGTATGGAAGACGGAGAGGAATGACCGATGACGACCGGCTGATGACCCGCGGCAGTCTTGAGGCGCGCGCGGCGTGTACGCCCGGCTCCTCCTCCACGGCGGGAGGGTTTTGCGGTGAGCTTCGGCGGTTTCGGGGTCGTGGCTCAGCCGAGTGTGGTGTTCATGGCATCACCGCGGTTGCGGGTCTTGCGCCGGAGATCGCCAATATGCGGCGCGCTGGGAGCTTCTCGGCAAAGGCGATTGACGACGATGCGGGCCAACAGGCCCAAGGCCCGGTCGGTCACCGGTCCGGTCGGCCGATTGTCACGGCGGGCGGTAGCCGCGACCTTGCCCGGGGAATGGCGCAGGGTCACGTGGCCATCTCTGCTCCGTTTGCGGATCTTTTGCAGCAGAGCGAGGCGCGGGGCCGCATCCCTCCCTGCCGAAGATCGACCGGTCGGCCTTCATGGGACGACCAGAGACTGGATCATGGAGCCGGTAGCGATCTTTTGAGGCGGCTTCCGGAAGCCGCAGCGGTTTTCCCGCCAGCGGTCCGGTTCGAACTACCGAGACTGTCGAAGATACGGAAGAACATCGTGGCCCGACAGGTGCTCGGCCCCGATCGTTGAGATTGACCGCTGGAAGAGGGAGGAAAAGGCGATGACGGTGGATCTGGGATTGCGCGACAAGGTTGCGATCGTCACGGGCGCAGGCGGCGGAATCGGGCGTGGCATCGCGCTCGAATTTGCCCGCGCAGGCGCGAAAGTTGTCATCAACGATATCGGCGTCTCGCTGGGCGGCACCGGCGAGCGCTCCTCCACGCCGGCGGAGGAGACGAAGGCGATGATCGAGGCCATGGGCGGCGCGGCGATCATCAGCACCGAGAGCGTGTCGGAATGGGCCGCGGCACGGCGCACGGTTGAAATGGCGATGGATCATTTCGGACGGCTTGACGTGGTGGTCAACAATGCGGGCATTCTGCGGGACGTCATCTTCTACAAGATGGAGCCCGCGGACTGGGAGGCTGTCATAAGCGTCCATCTGAACGGCAGCTTCTACATGAGCCGTGCTGCTGCGGAGCCCTTTCGGATGCAGGGAAGCGGCGCCTATGTGCATATGACCAGCACGTCGGGACTGATCGGCAATTTCGGACAGGCGAATTATTCCGCCGCCAAGCTGGGCATCGTCGGCCTGTCACGGTCCATCTCTCTGGACATGGCGCGGTTCGGTGTGCGCTCCAACTGCGTGGCCCCTTTCGCCTGGAGCAGGATGACGTCCTCCATCCGTGTGGACAGCCCGGAGCAGCAGGTGCGGGTTGATCGCATGAAGCTGATGACGCCGGAGACGAACGCGCCGCTTGTAGTCTTTCTCGCCTCTGCAGCCGCGGAAGGGGTCACGGGACAGGTGTTTGCCAGCCGGATGAACGAACTCTTCCTGTTCAGTGCGATGCGGCCCGTGCGAAGCGTCCATTCTGCCGACGGCTGGACGCCGGAAACCATTGCCGAACGCGCCATGCCCGCGATGCGGGGCGGGTTGGTTGCCGCAGAACGCAGCCCCGAGGTTTTCTCCTGGGATCCGGTCTAGTCTCGCGTGGAGAGCGAACGCCCTGATGGCCTCACCGTGGAGATGAGGTCACGCATGCCGATGTCCGTCGTCGATGTCCGTCGTCAGAGAGTGGTGCCCGGCCACTCGCCGGAGGTGACAAGGTCGCGGACGGTGTTGTTCAGCATCTCGGTGAACGGTCTCATGAGGCGGCTGGGTTGCCGGTTCAGCGACGTCCAGATCACGAGCATACGGCCGAGGGCCGGCTCCTCTATCGGCCGGGCCACGAGGCGTCCGGCCTGCACAAGTGGGAAGACGCTGACCAGCGGAAGGACCGTGCTGCCGGCTCCGCGCTCCACGAAAGCGAGGAGGGTGGGCAGGATGTCTATCTCCAGAGCGATGTTGAGCGGCACGCCATTCTGCAGTGCTGCCTGGTCAATCAGCTTGCGCAGCCCGTGGTCAGGGCTGGGCAGGATCGTTGTCGCGGCGAGGGCTTCCCGCAGCGAAATCGGCGCCTGCGGGCTTCCCGGTGGCTGGATCAGGAACAGTCGCTCCATGAGCAGGGGCTGCACCCTCACCAGCGGAACCTTTGCGCCCTGATAGGTCAGGCCTATGTCGATGGTACCGCGTTGAAGCCAGTCCTGAACATGCCCTGAAAAGCCGGTGGTGATACGCAGCTTGACCTCCGGGTAAAGCCGGAGGGTGTCAGCCACCAGCGGAGTGGCAAGAACCTCTGCAACGGTTGGCGGCAGACCCAGCGTGATGGTCCCCCGCAACCGGTGATCACGTGCGGTTATGTCCTGCACCATGAGTTCTACGTCTTCCAGCACCTTGCGTGCGCGATCTGCAAGCGTCTGCCCTTCTTCCGTGGCTATGACCCCGCGTCCGTGCCGGCTAAGCAGGCGTACGCCCAACTCATCCTCCAGCGCCTGAACCTGCCGGCTTAGAGCGGGTTGAGCAATCTGCAACCGCTCTGCCGCAGCGGTAATGCTGCCAAGTTCGACGATCTGCACAAAGCTGCGAAGCTGACGCATGTCCAAGATGCCGATTCCTTATAGCAGTTATGTCTTCAATGCACTTGAAACATAGGTGCGGACAGGACAGCGTGGCAAGTGGAGGAGATCGAGGGGGGTTGCGCCGCGTCCTGCACCTGCGTGTCCCGCTCATTTTGGGGGGAAATCAAAATGAACGATTCACCGGTTCTGCGCGTCCTGCGCAGCGGGTTGTCTGCGCTTGTCCCGTTGGCTCTTGCCGCGGCAGCCTCGGCTCAGGAGTTGCCGCGGACGATGATCTGGTCATCCTACGACGTGGGGTCCGCCGGCTATTCCGAAGCCTCCGCCATCGCGGATGCGCTTGGACAGAAATACGGCACGAAGGTAAGGATCCAGCCCTCTGGCAGCGGTATCGGCAGGTTGCAGCCGGTGCTGATGGGGAGGGCGGATTTTGGTTTCCTGTCGACGGAATCGTTCTTTATATCCGAAGGAATATACGATTTCGCAACGCCTGAATGGGGACCGCGGAGCCTGCGCACCGTCGCGGGACGACCCGCTTCCTTTTCCATGGTCGCGGCGGCGGATGCGGGGATCGAGACCGTCAGCGACGCAAAGGGCAAGCGGATCGCGCTGGTGGCGGGCAATCCGTCCATCAACACCAAATGCGAGGGTATTCTTGCCTTCGGCAATCTCACGCTCGATGACGTGAAGGTCGTGATGTTCCCGACCTATTCGGCGGCAATGGCCTCGATGACCAAGGGGGAGTCCGATGCCACCTGCACCACTGCCACGGTCAGCCAGCTCTACGAACTCGCAGAGTCGCCGCGCGGCCTGCACTGGGTTGCGGTCGATCCTTCCAATGCCGAGGGCTGGGCGCGGCTGAAGGAGGTCTCGCCCATGATGGGACCGTTCGAGGAGAGCATCGCCGCAGGTCTCAAGGACGGCGAGAAGGTCTGGATGACGTCCTACCGGTATCCTGTCATCGTCTCTCTGGCCGAAAAGTCGGATGATGAGGTCTATGCCTTTATCAAGGCGCTGGATGAGACCTTCGGCACGTACAAGGACGCCACGGCGACGATGAACCGGTGGGATCTGCACATCTCGGGGCAGCCGCCTGTCGATATTCCCTTCCATGAGGGCGCGATCCGATACCTGCGCGAAAAGGGCATCTGGACCGAAGAAAACCAGAAGTGGAACGACCAGCGTCTTGCGCGGATGAATGCGCTCACCGCCGCTTGGGCCACCTTCCTGCCGGAGCACAAGGATATGGCGGCCGGGGAGTTCGCGGACGCCTGGCTCAAGCGCCGGGCTGAAGTCGTGACTGCCCTGAGCAACTGATCGGAGAAGCATCGGCGGCGCGTCCCACGTTACGCGCCGCTGCGATTCCCCTCGCAGGAGAGTTCGCATGCCCAGACAAAGCGAAGCGCCGGAGCAGACCCCTCACCACAGCATCGAAATCGCCGAAAGCGGAAATACCCGGCCGACCGGGTGGGCCCGGATCGTCGCGATGGTGCTTGGCGCGGTGGGCCTCGTCATGGCGATCAATCAGGTATTTCTGCTCAACCTCTTCGGTTTTCAGCCGCTGGGGAACAGCTATCTCTACTATCTGATCGGCATCTTCCTGTCGGTCGCGTTCATCGTCACCCCCGCTCGCAAAGGCGATACGGCGACCCGATGGTATGATTGGGTGCTTGTTGCGATCACGCTGGCCTGCGGTGCCTATCTGGGCATGAACGGTTTGCAGATCATCACCAATGGCTGGGAGTTCGAGGCGCCGCTGGCCGCAAACATCGCCTCCGTCGGGCTGGTGCTGGTGGCGCTGGAGGGTGTGCGCCGGGCGGGGGGGTTGATCCTGCTCGGGACGGCATTGTTCTTCGGTGCCTATCCGATATTCGCGGACTACATGCCGGGCTTCCTGTGGGGGACGGAGTACAGCCTGATGGGCACCTTCCGCGTCCATGCCATGGGGGTGGAAAGCATCATCGGCATTCCCATGCAGGTGGTGGCGGAGCTGGTGATCGGCTTCGTAATCTTCGGCTCCGTTCTGACGGTGACCCGGGGGTCGGAGTTCTTCATGGATCTCGCGGCGGCGCTGCTCGGGCGGAGCCGGGGCGGCCCGGCCAAGGTCGCCGTGCTGGGAAGCGGGATTCTGGGATCCCTTTCCGGCAGCGTGATTTCCAATATTCTCACGATCGGACCTTTCTCGATCCCGACGATGAAAAAGACGGGATATCCGGCGGTCTATGCCGCGGCGATCGAAAGCTGCGCTTCCACCGGAGCCACGCTGATGCCGCCTGTCATGGGAACGGTGGCCTTCATCATGGCATCGTTTCTCGGCGTACCCTATGCCGATATCGCATTGGCGGCGCTGATCCCCGCCGTGCTTTTCTATCTCGCGCTGCTTTTTCAGGTGGACATGTATGCCGCGCGTCACGGGCTGAAAGGCGCGGCGGAGGGCGAGATCCCGAAGCTCGGCCCGACTCTCTTGCGTGGTTGGCCCTATCTGCTGGCTTTGGTCGTGCTGATATACGTGCTCATGGGGTTGCGGCAGGAGGTCTATTCGCCCTATGCGGCCTCGGCGGTGCTGCTGATCGCCACCGCCTTCCGCAAGCGGACAAGGATCACGCTGGCCCGCGCCAAGCTGCTGCTTCTCGATATCACCAGCGGGATTGCCGGACTGGTCGCGGTGCTCGCCGGGATAGGGCTGATCGTGGGCGGGCTGTCCTACAGCGGCGTGGCAGGGGCCTTCTCTCGGGAGCTGCTGCTCTACGCCAACGGCAGCGTGCCGTTGATGCTGATCGCCGGGGCTGCCACCAGCTTCATCCTTGGCATGGGCATGACGGTAAGCGCCTGCTACATCTTCCTGTCGATCCTGCTTGCTCCCGCGCTTATCGCGGCCGGGATGGATCCGCTCGCCAGCCACCTGTTCATCCTTTACTGGGGCATGCTGAGCTATATCACCCCACCGGTTGCGCTTGCGGCGATCACGGCTGCGAATATCGCCAAGGCGCCGGCGATGAAGACCGGCTTCTACTCCATGCGCCTTGGCGGCATCCTGTTCATCCTGCCGTTCATCTTTGTCTACGACACCGGATTGATCATGCAGGGAGGGGCGCTGACGATCGCCAGATCCATCTGCCTCAGCGTGATCGCCATCTGGGCCATGACGGCCGCGATGGAAGGCTGGCTCTACCGCGCCGGGCGACTGCGCCCTCTTGCGCGGGTTGCGCTCGGGGTGGCAGGCATCCTCATACTGTTGCCGGAGTTCTATTCGATGATACTCGGTTTCCTGATGGTGGCGGGCGTCGTAGCAATGACGCTGGTGCAGCCGCTCGACCGGGAGGAGATGACGGTGAAAATGGTGGAGCCGGGGGAATGATCGATAAACGTGTTCCTGGTCTGGATGTCGCCGTGGCAGCGATACAGGACGGCGCTTCGGTGATGATCGGCGGCTTCGGCTCCGCCGGGGTTCCTTTCGGGCTGATCGAAGCGCTTCTGGAGAACGGCGCGCGGGACCTCACGCTGATCTCGAACAATGCCGGTGCGGGCGAGGAGGGCATCTCGGCATTGCTGAAGGGAGGCCGCGTGGCCAAGGTGATCTGTTCCTATCCCCGCTCTCCCGGCTCGATCTGGTTCGAACGGAGGTACGAGGCGGGAGAAGTGGCGCTGGAGATCGTTCCCCAAGGCACATTGGCGGAACGTATCCGCACGGCGGGGGCCGGTCTGGGCGGCTTCTTCACCCCCACGGGCTATGGCACCCTGCTGGCCGAGGGCAAGGAGGTGAGGATGATCAACGGCAAAGGGCACGTGTTCGAGACGCCGCTTTCCGCCGATTTCGCGCTGATCCGCGCGGATGCCGCAGACCGCTGGGGCAACCTGCGCTACCGGGCGACGGCGCGGAACTTCAACCCGCTCATGGCAATGGCCGCCCGTCACACGATCGTTGAGGCGCGCGAGGTGATGGACGAACCGTTGCCGCCCGAAACCGTGGTGACGCCCGGTATCTTCGTCTCCTCCGTCACTGCCAGTATGGCGCAGGGCGGGGTGCAGGCATGAACCGGCTGTCGGATAACGATATCGCGCGCCGTCTGGCGCAGGACATCCCCGACGGGGCCTATGTGAACCTCGGGATCGGCATGCCCAACCGCGTGGCGCATTTCGTGCCGGAGGGGCGCGAGGTGATGTACCAGACCGAAAACGGCCTGCTTGGAGTCGGCCCGCAGCCGGCGCCGGGCATGGAGGATCCCGACCTGATCGACGCCTCGAAGAAGTTTGTCAGCACGATCCCCGGCTCGGCCTTTTTCGACCATTCCACCAGCTTTGCCATGATGCGGGGCGGACATCTGGATATTGCGGTTTTGGGCGCCTATCAGGTGGCGCAGAATGGCGATCTGGCCAACTGGGCGACGCTTGACCAGAGCTTTCCGCCTGCGGTCGGCGGTGCGATGGACCTGGTTGTCGGTGTGCCGAACATCTACGTCATCATGCGGCATGTGGACCGTGCCGGTGCCCCGAAGCTGCTGGAGCGATGCAGCTATCCTCTCACGGGGCTGGGCGTTGTGTCGCGAGTCTATACCGACCTTGCGGTGCTGGAAGTTCTACCCGAAGGCTTTGGGATCATTGAGCTTGCTCCAGGCAACAGCAGGGTGGAAGTTCAGGAGTTCACCGGCGCGAAACTGTATGGCTGAGGACTGTTCTAACCGGGCGCCTATGCCGGTCTGGAGCTGCCGGGGTTCGGCGACCATCTGAGGCGATCCACCGGTCGCCCGGTTCCGGCCTCCCCCGGTGAGGCCGCCGTCAACCGCGGATATGACCGGAGGCTCGGCGCACCCGCAAGACCGGCGCGTTCTCCTACTAGCGGCCGGGGGGCGTCGGTGGAGACATCGGTGGGGGCTTCGCACGTGAAGCAGCACCCCCGCAGCGGCGCGACCGCCGCGGGCGAAGCGCCCCCAGCTGACGACCAGCGGTCAGCCGGTACTTCCAATCCCACCGTCCCGCGGCTTCATCCCAGACTGAAGAGATTGCATATCTGTCGAGGGGTCGCGATTCAGATACAGTCGGGCGATCAGCCCGCGCACCCATACGACACCCGGATCGGCATGCAGCCGACGGTGCCAGAACTGCTTGAGGTCGATGACCGGGATGTCGAGCGACGGTGGGACGAGCTTCAGGGGGGCGATCCGGTCACAGGCCCGCCCGACGGCAAGCGGCACGACGCAGATCAGTTCGGATGAGGCCACCAGCGGGACGGACATGAAATGCGGCGAGCGCAGGACAAAGGGTAATCCTCCCCGTTTTAACGGGGTGCAGAAGTAGACTTCAGGCAGCCATCTTCAGTTTCTGGGCAGGTGTGACCCCGCCGATGCCCATGTTGGGGCGCTCATTGTTGTAAGTCCAGAGCCAGTCGGTTGCGATCTCCTGCGTCTCTTCGATGGTTTCAAAGATGTAGAGGTCCACCCATTCATGCCGGACCGTTCTGTTGTATCGTTCAACATAAGCGTTCTGCTGGGGCTTTCCGGGCTGGATGTGGTTGAGGGCAATGCCCTGCTTCTCGGCCCAGATCATCAGCGTCGAACTGATGTATTCCGGGCCATTGTCGACCCTTATTGCGAGGGGCTTCCCGCGCCACTCGATGATCTGGTTCAGCGACCGGACCACCCGCTCAGCCGGGAGCGAGAAGTCGGCTTCGATGCCCAGGCCTTCACGGTTGAAATCGTCCAGCACATTCGAGAGCCGGAACTGGCGGCCATCGGCCAAACGATCGGCCATGAAGTCCATCGACCAGACCGTGTTCGGCGCGTCAGGGACGCTGAGCTCTTCCGGTTTGTCGCGCTTGATCCTCCGGCGGGGCTTGAACCGAAGGTTCAGTTCCAGCTCGCAGTAGAGCCGGTGGACGCGCTTATGGTTCCACGGGTGCCGCTGGACGTTGCGCATGTGCAGGAAGCATAGCCCGAAACCCCGGGTCCGGTGCGCCCTGGTCAGCCCTCCCGGCAGGTCGGCGATGAACTTCGTTCTCGGCATCGCGCTTCGGGCTGTAGCGAAAGCAGGTCTCGGCTTGACCCAAAGGCCCGGCAGGCCAGCGCGATGCGGAGCCCCGTCGCCGACACTGCCTTCTGGGCCAGCTCGCGGCTTTGAGCTGGCCGTGTCATTTTCTTCCACGGGCTTCCTTGAGCAACTCGGCCTGCATGCTCAGATCGGCGAACATGCGCTTCATCCGCCGGTTCTCGTCTTCAAGCGCCTTCATCCGGCTCATCATCGAGGCGTCCATGCCGCCATACTTCGAGCGCCATTTGTAGAAGCTCGCCATGCTGATCCCATGCTCCCGGCAAAGTTCAGGCACGGCTGCACTGCTCCAACTTGTACTCGCCCAGCCGGTTCTGCTGCATGCCGAGCTCTACGAAGGTGGGAACTGGTCCATTTCACCGGGGAGCCGGCGGCGGGTCATTCGCATGACCATACCGATGATCATGCAGCGGCGGCGCCCGCCACGCTCAGCCTCACGGACCGGATATCGGAGGTCTCGATGTGGGGCGGGACGCTCTGTCGATCCTGTTTTCCATGGTTGTGTATGCGGGTTATGGACTGTTGCTGACCGCAGCCATGGCATTGAGCGAGAGCGGGAAGAAAGCGCTTGGTCGCCTGCGGCAGGATAAGCTGGAGAACGGAGAGACATATGTGACTGGAGACCGGAACGGTAGGCGACGGAGGTTCTTCTTGAAGGTCGCAGGGCAGAAAAGAAGACATCGGGCCCGCCAGCCCCGTGTGCTCCGCCTAGAATAAGCGATGGGCTGCACAAGCTCGCGCGCCGTGACGGGACGAAGCAGCCGGAAGGCAACAGCTCGTCGCCTGCGAGGGGTGCACCGATCCGCGACCGGTCAGCTGTGCCTAGCCAATCCGGACCTGTTTCCCTCTCCCCTCATGACGAGCGATCGCCATTTTAAGATCACAGATGCGCTTCCAAGCCGCCGAT
This sequence comes from Haematobacter missouriensis, assembly GCF_000740775.1. Lineage (GTDB taxonomy): Bacteria > Pseudomonadota > Alphaproteobacteria > Rhodobacterales > Rhodobacteraceae > Haematobacter > Haematobacter missouriensis. The sequence continues at coordinate 117,892 of NZ_JFGS01000012.1, forward strand.
GATCTTTTCAGGCGTTGCGGGCAAATCCCGGACCCGAACGCCGCAGGCATTGTGGATGGCGTTTAACACCGCAGCCCCCGCGCCGCAGATGCCAAGCTCCCCGATACCCTTGGCTTGCATTGGACCGACGAAGGCATCCCGCTCCTCAAGGAACTCCACGTCCAGCGGGGGGACGTCGGCGTGGCAGGGGACATGGTATTCCGCCAGATCACGAGACACGATATGCCCGTCGCGATGATCGTGCGCCATATCTTCCGTCAGCGCCATGCCGATACCGAAGGTCATGCCGCCCAAGCACTGGGATCGCGCGGTTTTTTCATTCAGGAGCCGTCCGCAGGCAAATACTCCCAGCATGCGCCGCACCCGCACTTCTCCAGTCCAGCGGTTGACGGCGACCTCCGCCCAATGGCTGCCCCAAGTGGCCTGCCGGACGGTCTTCTCGGTTGCACCGGGTTCTACGTGACCTTCGCAAACGAGCGGCTCGTCGATGAGTTCGGAAATTGGGCGCTCGACATTTCCTGCCCGGGCGCGACCGTTCTGTAACGTAAGTCCACGTTCGTCTGTCTCCATCCGCGCGGCAATCCGTCGCCGGATATCTTCGCAGGCTAGATAGACCGATGTGCCGCTCGACGCTGCGCCGAAGGACCCGCCCGATCCGGATGCGGGGGGGAAGTCGGTGTCCCCCAATGCGACCCTGACCTGATCGCGCGAAAGTCCCAGCATTTCCGCCGCAAGCTGACCGAGGATCGTGTAGGTGCCGGTCCCTATATCGGTCATGTCGGTTTCCACCAGCGCCGTCCCCCGCGGCTCCAGCGTGACGCGCGCACGGGATTCGATCAGCATATTGACGCGCACCGCCGCCGCCACACCCATACCGATCAGCCATTCGCCGTCCTGTCGCTCTCCCGGGGTCCGTCGTTCGGCCCAGCCGAACCGCGAGGCGCCGACACGGAGTGTTTCGGCCAGCATGTTGCTGGAGTAGGGCCGCCCCGACACGGGTTCCGCATCCGGAATGTTACGAAGGCGAAATTCCACCGGATCGATGCCCGCACGCTCGGCCAATTCATCCATGGCGCATTCGAAGGCGGTCACGCCGACCGCCTCCCCCGGCGCGCGTACCGACCCCGCGCTTGATCGGTGGACACGTGCGACAGCGTGGACGATGCGACGGTTTTCCGCGGCATAGGTGAAGGGCGTGGCCTGCGTCACCGGTTCGGAAAACGTGGTGTCCGGCAGGTTCGAGACCAGCGCCTCATGCCCGATGCCGGTCAGCCGGCCCTCCGCATTGCAAGCCAGCAGGATGCGCTGGCGTGTCTCGGAGCGGCGATGGGAAAGGTCGAAGACCTGGGGACGGGTCATGGTCACCGATACGGGCCGCCCTAGATCGCGCGCGGCCACGGCAGCCGCCACGGCTTCGGCATTGATGCCGAGCTTGGAGCCGAAGCCGCCGCCGACGTAGGGTGCCAGCAGCCGGACCTTCTCCTCAGCGATGCCAAGCGCATCCGCCATCTGTGCCCGGTTCGACGACAGCATCTGCATTGACGCTCGGATAGTGACCCTGTCATCCTGCCATTCCGCCACCGCGGCGTGGGGTTCCATCGCCGCGGCCGCCATCGAAGGCGTGCGCCAGACGCCGTCCACGCTGAAGGCCGCCGCGGCCATCGCGGCATCAAGGTCACCGCTTTCGCTTTGCTTCTTCGGGGGAAACTCCGGATCGACCGCTTCGGGATCGAAGGCGGCCGCCTCCGCAGTGTAGCGCAACGACAGATTGAGCGCGGTGGACTGAGCGGCCTCCAACGTCTCGGCTACCACGAGGGCGACCGCCTGCCCCATGTACTCCACGTCATCCGGGCCGGACCTGGGCGCGGTCCGATCCATGCCCTGCGCCGCGAAACGCAGGAACAGAGGATCGGCGATCACGGCCAGGGCACCGGGCGCATCGCCCACTTCCAGGACTCTCCCCTTCGGGATGGCCGCCTGTACCAGAACACCGTGGAGCAATGCGGCGGGTCGGGCCTCGGCGGCATAGGTTGCGCGGCCGGTGACTTTCAAGGGCCCCTCCAACCGGTCAAGCGGCTGGCCCAGTATACCCTGCGCCATATGATCCAGCCGGTTTTCTGTGTCCGGGCTGTCGATCTTGCGGTGATTGGTCATGGCGTTTCCTCCGTCACCTCATGGAGCACTGCGGTCAGCGTTCGACGCAGGAGCGGGATCTTGAATTCATTCGCGCCTTTCCCTTCGGCCTCCGACAGCAGGGCATCGGCAGCGCGGGAGAAAAGTTCAGGCGACGGGACCTCGCCTATTAGAAGGTTTTCTACCGATCTGTCGCGCCATGGCTTATGAGCGACACCGCCAAAGGCGAGCGCGATGCGCCCGATGCGACCCGCGTCCATCACCGCGATGGCCGCGATCGACACGAGTGCAAAGGCGAATGACGCGCGATCCCGGACCTTTCGATACCGTTGAATTCCGCCAACCGGCGCAGGCAGGCGCACGGCGGCAATCGCTTCGCCGGGTTGGAGCACCGTCTCCAGATGCGGAGTATCTTCGGGCAGGCGGTGGAATGCAGCCAGAGGCACGCGGCGCGGCGACGGACCGACGATTTCGACCTCGGCATCAAGCGCCAGCAACGCCACCGCCATGTCGCTGGGGTGTGTGGCGATGCAATGAGGGCTGGTTCCCAATATCGCATGGTTGCGCGTGATGCCTCCAAGCGCGGCACATCCCGCACCTGGAGACCGCTTGTTGCAAGCCATACGGGTGTCGTAGAAATAGGGGCAACGTGTACGCTGCATCAGATTGCCGCCCGTGGTCGCCATGTTGCGCAACTGGCCACTGGCACCGGCGAGAAGCGCGCGTGTGAGCACCGGATAGTCACGCCGCACATCCGGATGGGCGGCAAGGTCGCTGTTGCGAACGAGTGTCCCGATCCGCAGGCCGTCACCGTCGCACTCGACCCGGTCCTGTCCCGTGCCCGTGATGTCGACGAGCTTTCCCGGAGTCATGACCTCATGTTTCATCAGATCGACAAGATTGGTGCCGCCGGCGATGATTGTCGCGTCGGGCGGCAGACCCTTCAATGTATCAGCGCGGGAATAGACAAATTCCCTCATGCGGCGTCCTCCTGCTGGTCGGCGTCTCCGGCGGCGGCACGGATGGCGTCCACGATATTGGAATAAGCGGCGCAACGGCAGAGATTGCCGCTCATCCTCTCCGCGATCTCCGCATGGCTCAGGGGAAAGGGTCCGTCCAGAGAAGCGGAGGCATGGCTCGGCCAGCCCTCGCGCAGCTCCTCAAGCATGCCGGTCGCCGAACAGATCTGGCCCGGCGTGCAATAGCCGCACTGAAAGCCATCATGCTCCAGAAATGCTCTCTGAAGCGCCGAGAGGCCGTTGCCGTTGCCGCTCATGCCTTCGATCGTTGTCACGGAGCGTCCCTGCGCCATGCAGGCCAAAGTGAGGCAGGCATTTACCCGTCGTCCATCCATCAGTACCGTGCAGGCACCGCACTGTCCGTGATCGCAACCCTTTTTGGTGCCCGTGAGTCCAAGATGCAGCCGCAGGGCGTCGAGCAGCGTTGTTCGGGTGTCCAACTCAAGCCGATGACTGTCACCGTTGATGTCCAGAGTGATGTGCATGACGACCTCCGTATGCTCGCGTGCCTGCTGGCGCGGATGGGTTCAGGCCGAACGAATGGCACCCGCGTTTCGTTCCGGGCGACAAGCCCAAAGTCCACGTTGGGCAGCGCTATGAGCCCGCAGGCTCTTTTTGACATCCCCCAACAACAGGAAGTCAGCTCTTGCTTGCAGCAACAGGGGTCCGGGGTTGCGAGCCAAGATCATCTCCCACCTAGAGAGGATATCTCCCACCTAGAGAGGATCTTGAATCACAGGACGCGGGCCAGCGGAATCCCTTTGTCAACATGACCTAGGTTTAGATGGGGTATTCGGCTTTGCGCCCCATTCCCGACGACGGTGTTCGTGGAGGTGCTGCGCTTCGAGCTGATGGTACAACGTGGTCTGTGTGAAGCAGCCACACGCATCAGGGAGGAAGCGCAGCATGAAACATTATGCCGGATTGGATGTTTCGGTGAAAGAGACCGCCATCTGCATCATCGATGAGACCGGACGAATTTGCCGTGAAACCAAGGTCGTCAGCCATCCCGAGGATCTGGCGAAGGCCTTGACGGAGACAGGTTTCCGTATCGAACGGATCGGGCTCGAAGCTGGCCCATTGTCGCAGTGGCTGTTCGAGGGTTTGGCGCAGGCTGGATTGCCGGTGACCTGCGTTGAGACCCGCCACACCAAGGCGTTCCTAAGGGCGCAAGTCAACAAGAGCGACTGCAACGACGCGCGTGGAATTGCCCAGATGATGCGCGTCAACCTGTATCGTCCGGTGCATGTGAAGACGCTGGCGAGCCAGAAGCGTCGGGCTCTGCTACGTGCCCGCAAACTTTTGCAGCAGAAGGCGATCGCGATCGAGAACGACATCCGCGGCTTGCTGCGCAACTTCGGGCTCAAAGTCGGCGTTGTAGGTGCGGCGAAGTTCGAGGCGCGGATCAAGGAGCTCACCGAAGAGATGCCCGATCTGGAGGAGTTCATCGACGTCCTGCTTGCCGCCAAGCGGAAGCTGCGCGAGAGCTTCTCGCGCCTGCATGGTAAAGTCCTTGAGATTGCCGGAAGAGATTGCCGGAAACGACTCGGCCTGCAGGCGGCTGATGACAATCCCATGCATTGGCCCTGTAACGGCGCTCGCGTTCATCAGCACGATCGACATCCCGGCGCGCTTCCGAAGCTCCCGGTCTGTCGGCCCGGCCCTGGGGGCTAACCCCGGTGCTGAAACAGTCCGGCGAAAGCGAGCGGGTCGGCCGCGTCTCGTTGTGCGGCGACGGCATGATGCGGGGCCTTCTCTATGAGGCAACTCAGTCCATGCTGACACGCGTGAAGAAGTGGTCGTGGCTGAGAGCCTGGGCCATGACCATCGCAAGGCGGGCGGGCTTGAAGAAGGCAGTCGTTGCCTTGGCTCGTCGCATTGCCGTCATCATGCACAGAATGTGGATCGATGGCAGCGAGTTCCGTTGTCGCGCGAAAGTGCAGTCGAGATTTGATCGAGACCGGATAGGAGAAAGGATCCACCGCTGGTGAGAAGATGTCCTTCGTGGGACGACGGGTAAGGCGCGTTCGCAATGGGTCCAGGGTCGGCAGCAAGCCCGCTGTCAGGACGCGAGTCAGATTGGACCGCCTTACTCTTCTGATCCCATGATGGGAGGGCCGATATGCCGATCCCGAAGAGAAGCGAGGGCCCGCGATCGACATCAATTGCCAGCGAGATGGATATAGCTCGAAGATGCTTGACCCAAACCCGCCGAATAGAGAAGGACCCATTAATTTCAGGCCATTGTCGTGATTCAGGCTCCGCAAGGAGACCTGACCAATGAGCAACCTTTACTGGCTTTCTGACGCCCAGATGGAGCGCCTCAAGCCGTTCTTCCCGAAGAACCCTGGCAAGCCCCGCATTGATGACCTTCGTGTCCTGAGCGAAATAATATTCATCAATCGCAATGGATTGAGGTGGTGCGATGCACCCAGGGAATATGGCCCGGGGAAGACCCTCTACAACCGTTGGAAGCGTTGGAGGTGAGTGGCCGAACGCCACTGGTTCGAGAGAGGCCACGAACACGGCGTCTTTGCGCGGATCATGGCGGGCCTTGCCACTGAACGCGCCGAACACAAGACGATCATGATTGATGCGACCTATCTCAAGGCACACCGCACGGCGTCAAGCTTGCGGGTAAAAAAGGGGGGCGTGCGCGCCAGATCGGGCGCACCAAAGGTGGCATGAACAGCTGCATGCCCTGGCTGATGCAAAAGGGCGACCGATCGGGTTCTTCATGTCCGCGGGGCAGATCAGCGACTACACAGGCGCAGCGGCTCTACTGGGCAGCCTGCCGAAGGCGGGGTGGCTGCTGGCCGATAGATGCTATGATGCCGATTGGTTCAGAGAAGCGTTGAAAGACAAGGTGATAAAAGCCTGCATCCCCAGCCGGAAGTCCCGAAAGAAGGCCGTCAAATACGACAAGCGGCGCTACAAACGACGCAACCGCATCGATATCATGTTTGGGCGACTCAAGGACTGGCGGCGTGTCAGCACACGATACGATCGATGCCCCAGGGTCTTCCTCTCCGCCATCGCCCTCGCTGCAACCGTCTTGTTCTGGCTGTGAAATTCAATGAGTCTGGAGCCTAAGGGGTTTTCCGCCCCGGTTAGGCCGCTGCCGCTTCGGACATTG
>NZ_JFGS01000013.1 GCF_000740775.1 Haematobacter missouriensis
GCCTCCTCGGCCTCCGTCAGGATCGTCGAGTGCTGCTCCGACGGCCCGGTCTTCCTATCCTCGACCGTCGCGCGCTTGCGCCACTTCGCAACGGTCTCGGGATTGATGCCCAGTTCACGGCTCAGCTGCGCGACCGAAGCTTGCGATCATTCGGGCCTGCCCTCGGACCGATGGCGGGCTGGCCCTCCTTATTGCTGCTCTGACGGCGTGCGTGGTCGTGGCGCTGCCGTGACGAACTTGTCCCATGCGCCTCCTTCCATTCCAAAGAAAGAATCGCACCATCAAACCGGGGGGAGCAAACAGATAGGGCTTCGATAAGGTGCTCGGCGGCCCTTCGCCATGACCTTTCACCTTTGCCCGACCAGTATTCCTGTGCGGGATGTTCCAGCGCTACGTAAATCTGCGTTCGGATAACGCAGAGTGGCCGATCGGGGGGATCGGCACTGTCATGCCGGAGGGCAAATCAAAGCGCATCCAGAAAACGAATCTGCCTACGCGGCAAGCATTTACCTGCTATGACGACGGTCAGTTCAGCACCGTGATATCACCGCGTACCAACCACGCTATACCTCTTTTAGCTTTTGCCAAAATCAAAGGTTGGAACCGGCTCGACCTTGCTTGTCACATTCCCGCTGAGGGAGAATATTTGTTGCTCGACAGCAAGTCCTTCCTCAGGCTTGCCCTCGCTATAGTCGAGCTTTCCGTAGTCTACCCAAACGACATTCGGCGCATAAGTGCTTTCAAAGAAATATCGCTGATCACTGAAATCAATAACCGAGCGGAAAACAGTACCAGCCACATTCGGTCGGTTTGGATCCGGTGCGCCGAACGGCACCGAGACGTTACGGATAACGCTAAACAGATAGGCGACCGCCGTTTCCGGATTGGGCGCCGGCGGGAGAGCCGTGACGTAGTAGGCTGCACGGACGAAGCGGTCCGCTGGCGTACGTTCGCCCGGCAACGCCTTGTCCCCGCCGAATGAGCGATATTGTTTCAGATTGGCGATCTGCTTGTCATATGTGGGCTCGTTGGTCATCACGATGAAACGGCGGTCGTGATAGACCTTGGCGTGTCCGCCAACATATTCGACCACCGCGGAATCACCCGATTCATCCTCCAGAGATAGATGCAGCAGGGATTGCTTGCCGTTCGGAAAGACGATAGGCGCGATCTGGATGTCGTCACGCTCTATGGCGTCAACCGCCTCTTGGACAGTGGCGAAATTATCGAGATAATATTGCAGCCACATCGCAATATTGAGGCCTGGACGCGAGGTGTCGCGCTCGCCGAAATCGGAGGCTTCGTCGGCCAGAAACAGCAAATGGCCGCTTAGTCCCTTCTCGTTCACGCCCTCATGCGTGCCGAGATCATAACCGGTGATCACGAAACTCCCGTATTTGGACGTCCATTGCAGCGGGTTTTGTGGCGTGAGGCCATTACGGACCAGGCCGCGTGGAAATTTGTGAAACTTGCTGTCAACCTTCTCAGTCCAATCTTGGGTTCGCCCCACATAGACTTGTCCCGGATTGCCATTCCACAATACGCGCGAACAGGCTTGGGCTGGTCCAGATGCCAGCGGCACCGTCGTAAGCCCAACAAGGGCTAATGAACCCAAAATCCTTTTCAACATCCTGAATCTCCTAGATATATGTGTTTAGGGAGTTCGGGGTGAGAGGCGATAAGGAGCGACATCCAAGCATCGTGACCGAGAACAACGTTGCCCCGCGGAGCAAAGTTCCAGACACCTCAGCAATCACCTGCAGGCGATGATGCTGGTTCGCCGGGTCTCATGCCTGCCGGATGTTTAGTTGGTTCAGAGGGACTGGAAGCGTGACCGGCATGTTGTCGATGAGGCGGACATTCCCCGCCCAGGCGGCGACGAGAAGCCGCGCGGGAGTCCCCGGGCGGGCTTCTCCGAGTGTTTCCGCATCGCGTAGCTCAAGATATTCGATCTCCCCGAACCCCGCGGCGACGAGGCGCTTTCGCGCGTCCTCCAGCGCAGGAGCAGCGGGGGCGCCCGCTTCCACCGCCTGAGCAACGGCGGCGAGCGCATCCGGGAGGGCGGAGGCGATCTGGCGTTCCTGGGACGAAAGACGGAGGTTGCGGGAGGAGAGGGCGAGGGCGTCGGCCTCCCGCACGGTGGGGCAGCCCACGATCTCCACCGGCAGGTTCAGATCCGCCACCAGCCGCCGGACGAGGAGAAGCTGTTGCCAGTCCTTCTCTCCGAAGAAGGCGCGGTCGGCCCCGGTCATGGTGAGGAGCTTGGTCACGACCGTCGCCACGCCGTCGAAATGGCCAGGGCGATGCGCGCCCTCCAGCGGTTCGGTGACACCGGTGACGGACACGGTCGTGGCGAAACCCGGCGGATACATTTCCTCCACCTCCGGCACGAAGACCACGTCCACGCCGTAGGGGGCGAGAAGGGCGGCGTCCGCCTCCTCCGTCCGGGGGTATTTCGCGTAGTCTTCCGGGCTGTTGAACTGCCGGGGATTGACGAAGATCGTGACGATAACCCGCTCGCACATCGCCTTGGCGGCTCGGACGAGGCTCAGGTGCCCGTCATGCAATGCGCCCATGGTCGGGATTACGGCCACCGTCTCTCCCGAGCGGCGCCAGCCCGCAACGCGGGGACGGAGATCGGCGGTGCGGCGGAGGATGGTCATGGACGAACCTTTGCGGAGCGGGGGTAAACACCGGTCGCGGCAGCGTTGTTGCGGTTTCCACGGATCGGGCAGGGCGTCCTCTCCCCCGAGTGCCGTGCAGGGCGAGGCGCGGCGCGCAACACCGCCGGCCCGTCGTGTGAAACGTGGGGGGGCGGGACAGATATTGCGGGGCGACAGCGAATTGGCCTGGCTTGCCGCCCGGTGGGAGGCGTCGCGCGGCATGTCAGGGCGGGGATCATGACCCGGCCTTGCCTGGGGCCGTTGACCTGCCTGTTAATCCGCCCGTGCCGGGAGCCTCGCTGGCGAAGACGTGTTCCGGCGCGGGAAAGCGGCGCGACTGCACATCGGCTGCGTATTGCGCGATCGCCTCCGCGGCGCTCTCCCCAAGCTCGGCGTAGCGGCGGACGAACTTCGGGCGGAAATCGCCGAACAGACCCAGCATGTCGTCGATCACCAGCACCTGCCCGTCGCAGCCCGCGCTGGCTCCTATGCCGATGGTGGGAACGGCGATCTCTGCCGTGATCGCGTCGGCCAAGGTGCCGGGCACCTTCTCCAGCACCACGGCAAAGGCCCCGGCCTCCGCCAGGGCGGCGGCATCGGCGCGGACGCGGGCCGCATCCCCGCCGCGGCCCTGCACGCGGTATCCGCCCAGAGCGTTGACGGACTGCGGCGTCAGGCCGACGTGGCCCATCACCGGGATGCCGCGCGCCGTCAGGAATGCGACGGTTTCTGCCATGTGGAGACCGCCCTCCAGCTTCACCGCCTGTGCGCCGGTTTCCGCCATGAGGCGAGCGGCGTTGCGGAAGGCCTGCGCGGGGGTTTCTTCGTAGCTCCCGAAGGGCATGTCCACCACCAGCGCCGCCCGCTCCACCCCGCGCGCCACCGCCTGCCCGTGCAGGATCATCATCTCCATCGTGACGCCAAGGGTGGAAGGCATGCCATGGAGCACCATGCCCACGCTGTCACCGACAAGGATGAGATCGGCCTCCCTGTCCACCAGACGGGCCATGGGAGTGGTATAGGCGGTGAGGCAGACAACGGGCGTACCGCCCTTGCGGGCGCGGATGTCGCTCGGCGTCAGGCGGCGGGCGCCATACGGTGCGGGTGTCTGTGGTGTGGCGCTCATCCTCTCCCCCCGGAAGGCGTCGTATTTGGCGCGCATCCTCCCCAAGTTCAGCGAGATGGCAAGGATTTTCTGTGGATGCGAACGGGAGAGGGGATCTGTGACGGCTTTTCCGGCCTTGCGCCGCGCGCTAGGCTCCGCCCGCAGAACGGAGAAGACGATGAGCACAGCCACCCCCGCGACGCAGGCGCTGAAACGTGCAGGGGTCGCCTTTCGCATGATCGAATATGACTACGTCGCAGGGCAGGACCGGATCGGCCTGCATGCCGCGGAAGCCATCGGTGTGCCGCCCGGGCGGGTTCTGAAAACGTTGATGGTGGAGGTGGACGGCAGGCCCGCCTGCGCCGTCATACCTTCGGACAGGAGCCTGTCGATGAAGAGGGTGGCGGCGGCGTTCGGGGGGAAATCCGCCCATATGATGCCGCCGGAGAAGGCGGAGCGGATGACCGGCTTTCACACCGGCGGGATCAGCCCCTTCGGCCAGAAGCGCCCCGTGCCGGTCGCGTTCGAGGAGACGGCGGAGGCGGAGGAGGTGGTGATAAACGGTGGCCGGCGGGGGCTGATGGTGGCGCTGGCCTATGCCGACGCCTTGAGGGTGGCGGAGGCGACGGCGCGTCCCCTTATCGCCGAGTGATCGCCAGGAGGACGATGGCGTGATCCTTACGGCGGCGCGCTGCTATTGCGGAAGCGCGCCGCAGAAGCCCCCCGTCGCTGCTACGCCAGAGCCGAGCGCGATGACGGGCGGCGCCTTGTAGGGGTTCAGCGCGGCGGTCGCATGGTCGAAGAACAGCAGCCCGGCAAGCAGGGCGATGACGATGCCAGCGGTGAGACGGCGGGTCATCTGCGGGCCTCCAGCCCGACGAGGGGCCTCAGTTTCACACCCAGGCAGGATCCCGCGAACCCTGCCGCGAACCATGCCCAGCCGTGCAGGCTCCCCGTCGAGATGCCCGAGAAGAAGGCCCCCACGTTGCAGCCGAAGGCAAGGCGGGAGGAATAGCCGAGCAGCAGCCCTGCCACGACAGCCGCACCCCAGGCCCGGGCGGGCAGTTTCGGCAGCGGCTGCGAAAGGCCGTGCCTGCGCCATGCGGCCACCAGAAACGCGCCGAGGATGATGCCGATATTGGTGAGCGAGGTGACATCGGTCAGAATGCTTGCCTGAAGCCGCGCCGCATTTCCCGGTGCACCCCAGAAGCCGTTGCCCGACAGGTCCGCGCCGAGGGCGACCGCCCCTTTCGCCGCCCAGAGGCCGAGGCCGTAGACCACGCCCCAGGGCTGGCCCGCGACGACGAGGTTGGCCACGGCCAGAGCCGCCAGCAGGAGGGCTGCGACGATCAGACGGGGCGGCAGCCCGCGCGTGCCGGGCTTGCCGATGAGAAAGACCAGCAGCGCCACGGCGGCGAGCAGGCCCAGCGTCACCATTAGTCCGCCTGTCCCGTGGAGCACGATGATGGGCAGCGCGCCGAGATCGGTCCACCACAGCAGATGCGCCGCCCCGAAGAAGCTGCCGAGACAGAAGAAGGGCAGGGCCACGAGGCTCACCGCGTTGCCGCTGCCGGCATTGACGAGCGTTCCCGAGCCGCAGCCGAGGATCACCTGCATCGCCGCGCCAAAGACGAAGGCCCCGCCGATCATCGCCCAACCGACGGGCGCTTCCGCCCCGCCAATCTCTCCCGGATGGGATTGCAGGAGCGGGAAGGCGACGACGGCAACAAGGCCTATGGCCAGCAGTTGCGCCAGAAGGCCCGCAGGCTCCCGCCGCAGGATCATGGCGCGCCACGGCCCGGCAAAGCCGAAGTGCAGACCTTCGAGCGTGATGCCGAAGCCCAGCCCGATGGCAAGCAGCAGCCCGTATCGCGCGCCCGCAAACAGCGACACGGCAAAGACCGCCGCCAGTGCGGCGAGGATGAGCAGAAGGCGCTTCGCCCCTTCCCCGGCGGGGGAGGACGCGCCTGCGAGATGGCCGGAGGCGAGGGCCATCACTTCGACCGGATCTGGTTCAGCAGGTTCTGGAGGAGGCCGGGCGTGTTCTCCATCGCGCCGCCACCCTGCGACCAGCCGACCATGCTGTCGGGATAGAGCTTCACATCGGGAAGCCCCGCGAGTTCGGACAGCGCGAACCAGTCCGTCGCGGCCCAGTGCCCGGTGTTGCAGAACGCCACGATCTCCTCGTCCCGCTTCAGGCCGAGCTTCTCAAGCACGGCTTCCGCGCCTGCGGGGTTGGTCACGGTCGTTGGACCGTCGAACCAGACGGAATGCGACACGTTCTCCGCCCCGGGCAGGGTGCCCGGTCGGGTCATCTGCGGATGCGCCTGGTCGCCCTTGAAGAACGCGGACGGGCGTGCGTCGATGAGACGGGCGCTTTCCTTGCCGTCAACGATGGCGGCGACATCCTGCGTATCGGCGAGCCAGCGGTGGGAGAAGGTGATTTCGACGTCGGAGGGGGTGGGCGTGTTGGCGCGCGTCTCCAGCGGTAGCCCTTCCGCCGCCCACGCGCCCTGTCCGCCGTTCAGGATGGCAAGCGGGCTGATGCCAGAGGATTTCAGTGTCCAGTACACGCGCGCGGCGGCGCCGAAATCGCTGTCGTCCTTGCCCTGATGCACGACCACCACGGGATGGTCCTTTTTCAGACCCAGCGCGCGGAAGCGCTCTTGCAGCACGTCCTCCGGCACGAGCTGGCCGGGATTGTCCGCCGGTCCGCGGAACAGCGCATAGGGGGCGGAGATCGCGCCGGGAATATGCCCCTGCCCGTAGGTAGCGGCCTCCCTTATGTCGAGCACCGTGGGCGCATCGGACCCGGTGAGGGCCGTGTTCAGTTCGGCGGGCGTGACGAGCGGGCCGAAGGCCGGCGTCCCGGCCGAGACGATCGCCGCCCAGCCGATCGCAGCGAGAGCGGTGAGGGAAAACAGTTTCATGGCGTCATTCCGCTGATGGGTTGGGATGGCAGCTGCCTTGATACCCATGTCTGCGCGGCGGCGCGGCTTGGCAAGACCGGTGGATCGCGGGGGGCGCGGGTGTGGAGCGGACAGGAGCCGCCCAGAGCCGCCTTGAGCGGAAGAAGGTTCCACTGTCTCACGGTGACTGCGGAAATTCTACCGGAAAGCCCATCAACAGTATCAGATTGTCCTTTCTTGCCGTTATGCGGAACCTTCATGACCGTGGTTTTCCGGCTCTTGTATGCCTATCTCAATATCCGGGAGCCTTCCGGGGTTGCGCATTCGCTGTCCGGGGACCACCCGCCCGACGGAAAGGAAATGCCATGTTCACCGCGACCGCCCATGTGCCGCTCTCCGACCCCCTGCCGCTTATCGAGGCGCTCGCCGGGCACCTGCGGGAGCAGGACGTGACGCTTGAGCGGCAGGGGGAGGCGCTCCGCGCGCGGCTTTCCATGGGAGAGGCCCTGTTCCGGCCCGCAACCGATGGGGTGGAGGTGGAGGCGCGCGCACCGGACCGCTCGGGAATGGAGGAGATGGTGGATTTCATCGCCTCTCACCTGCTGGAATTCTGCGTGACGGAGCATCCGGTGATCCGATGGACCGGCGCGGCGGAGGTAGGCACGCTCTACGCGGACTTCCGCGAGATGACCGTCGCCGGGGTGGCGCGGCTTGGGGACTGGCGGCGCTTTACGTTGACCGGCAGCGATCTCGCGCGTTTCGCCGATCCGGAGGCTCCCTACGGGCGGTTCCATTTCCCGCCCGAGGGCATGGCGCCGCGCTGGCCCAAGGCAGGACCTGACGGGCTGCCGTTGCCGGTGGATCCGGCCTGGCGCCCGGCTGTCCGCCGTCATGCGATCCGCAGCGTTGAGCCGGATGCGGGCGTCATCGAGTTGGACATCCTGTTGCACGAAGGCGGCGGGGCTGGTGCTGAATGGGCCCGCTGGGCGCGCAAGGGTGACCGCTGCGGCCTCTCCGGCCCGGAGACAGAGCCTGCGGTTCCCGCGCTCCGCGCGGCGGAGAACGTGACGTTGGCGGGCGATGCCGCCGCACGTCCGGTGATCCAGCGGCTACTGGAGGTGCTGCGCCCGGATGCGCGTGGCGTGGTGCTGCTGGAGGGCGAAGGCCCGCCGCTGGAGAACGCCCCGCAAGCTGTGCAGATCCGGCAGGTTGCGGCGCTGCTCCCCGCGCTTCGCGAGGCGGCTGACAGCGGCGTGCTCTGGGCGGGCGCCGAAGCGGGCGCCGCGCAGGAGATCCGTCTGTGGCTGGCGGAACATCCACAGGTGGCCGGGGAGGTGCACGACCTCTGGCAGCGAGGTGTCAGCGCAGGCAACACCAACCCCGCGCGCGACTTCCCCGCCGGGGCGAAATGGCGCCCGCGCGGCCAACGGGTCTAAGGCATTTCCTCTTGCGCAGGCCTACAGTATGCGGGAGCCGCATCGTCGGCAGGTCGGCAGGTCGGCAGGTCGGCAGGTCGGCAGGTCGGCAGGTCGGCAGGTCGGCAGGTCGGCAGGTCGGCAGGTCGGCAGGTCGGCAGGTCGGCAGGTCGGCAGGTCGGCAGGTCGGCAGGTCGGCAGGTCGGCAGGTCGGCAGGTCGGCAGGTCGGCAGGTCGGCAGGTCGGCAGGTCGGCAGGTCGGCAGGTCGGCAGGTCGGCAGGTCGGCAGGTCGGCAGGTCGGCAGGTCGGCAGGTCGGCAGGTCGGCAGGTCGGCAGGTCGGCAGGTCGGCAGGTCGGCAGGTCGGCAGGTCGGCAGGTCGGCAGGTCGGCAGGTCGGCAGGTCGGCAGGTCGGCAGGTCGGCAGGTCGGCAGGTCGGCAGGTCGGCAGGTCGGCAGGTCGGCAGGTCGGCAGGTCGGCAGGTCGGCAGGTCGGCAGGTCGGCAGGTCGGCAGGTCGGCAGGTCGGCAGGTCGGCAGGTCGGCAGGTCGGCAGGTCGGCAGGTCGGCAGGTCGGCAGGTCGGAGATTGGGTTCCTGCCGAGCGCACATTTGCGATTACCTATCCGATATCAGCGCTTCGCAGTGATCTGCGGATGCGACTGCATAGGTTGGTTAAGGTTGGCGGGCGGGGCAGGGGCGAAAATCCCAGAGCACGGTCTTTGATCGCGCACCTGTCGCCAGCCTCACCGGCAACGAACTCCGGGAGTGGGATGACATCCGGCACCTCGAGCGGAAAGCCCGGGTGTGGTATCGGGACCACCTTGTCGGGACGGAGGTGGTGAACGCGGATACCGGCTGGACCATCGGGTTTCAGACCCGAGGTGCGAAGAATATCGGTGGACGGCAGGGGCCAGACCTCTATCGCATCGTTCCCGCGATAAAGGAGATCCTCGAAAAGGGGATGCTGATCAGAACGGAGCAGGACACCAAGGGGCGGGAGAAACTGGTGGAGGCATGGCATACCTTCGCGGCGCGCGTCCTTCTCGATGGCGCCGAGAAGGATGTGATCGTCAAAGTCCGCAAAACCGCCCAAGGTCGGTTCCACTACGATATTTCGAAGGATTGGGGTGACGGGGCTAAGTTCTCTCGAACCTCGGCCACTGACCGGAGCCAGAGTTACGGTTTAGAAGACACCCCGCCGAGTTGAACGTGGACTTCCTTCCTGAGAATTTCAACGGGAGAGCCAAGGAAAGCCGGTTCACCAACGCTGTCAAGGACCGGATCGACAAGCTCGACATCGCGCCGAAGGGAGAAAACGAGCGCGGCATCATCCAGCGGGCCATCACGAATGCCATGGGCGGCAACTGGAACTTGCTGGCTCTGGTGCCGGGACGCCCGCTGTTCACGGAGCTTGGCACCGGGCATCCATGGCATCCATTCCGCCGGGAAATACCTGCGGCTGAAGGAGGAGATGGACGCGGTTCGCAACGACTGGCACGCGGAAGTGGATAAGACCGCGCAGGCGTGGCGCAAGGAGATTGGCAAGGACGGTGCGGGAACGTCAGGATGACGGACCTCATGCACGAGTTCCCTATCGCGGCTGTGGATCCCTTGTGCCCCCTCGAGCCTCTGTTTTCGGAGGCGGAGAAGCTGTTGCTCGTGAGCGGGCGCTCATCCGCCGAGAATCGCAAGCGTCTCAACGACCCGCAAAGAGGGATAGCCGCCGCGCGGCCGACCATGTCCGTATGTCCGAACGGGTTTCGGGCGGCGGGGGAGAGCAAGCTGGCCCCGGACGCCAGAGGTCCCCGTGTCCGCTGCAGGAGACCGGGTCGGTGCCACAGGGCGGATGGAAGCTGTGAGCCGAGCCCCGAGCACGCGGGGGGCGATCCGCTCCGTGCATCGGGGGGATAGCCTTAGCCGAGAGGCGCGATGGGGTTCAGAAGGGCAGGGGCCGTGTGCACCGGGGGCATCATGCCCCCGGCAGAGAAGATTTCCTGCAGGAAACCGGGAGGGAATTACCAGGCGGTGATGACCGAGCCGTGGTATTTCTCCTCGATGAAGGTCTTGATCTCGGGCGAGTGATACGCCTCGATCAGCGTGGGCAGCCAGTCTGCATGCTCATCGGCGCGGCGGACCACGATGACATTGGCATAGGGGCTTTCGGCCTTTTCCCGCGCGATCGTGTCGGTCTTGGGGTTCAGCCCAGCAGCCAGCGCGTAGTTCGTGTTGATGATCGACGCGTCCGCGTCGGGCAGCGAGCGGGGAAGCTGCGCCGCATCCAGTTCGAGGAAGGTGAACTTCTTGGGGTTCTCGGTCACGTCGAGCACCGTCGGCACAAGGCCGGTGCCATCCGCCAGCTTCAGCAGCCCCAGATCCTGAAGCAGCAGGAGCGCCCGCCCGCCGTTGGTAGGATCGTTCGGGATGGCGATCTTCGCGCCGTCCTTCAGCTCATCCAGCGATTTCAGCTTGCTGGAATAGATGCCCATGGGCGTGGTGATCGTCTTGGCGACCGAGACAAGATCGAAACCGCGGTCCTTGATCTGGTTGTCGAGATAGGGCTGGTGCTGGAACGAGTTCGCGTTCAGGTCGCCATCGGCCAGCGCCTGGTTCGGCACGACGTAGTCAGAGAATTCGACCACTTCGATGTTCAGCCCCTTGGGCTTCGCGACCTTTGCGACTTCCTCCATGATCTCGGCATGTTCGCCCGGAGACACGCCGACCTTGATGTCGGTGGCGAAGGCGGCGACCGCCGAAAGCGCGAGGGCGGAGACGAAGGTTGTGAGACGCAGCATGGGAATACCTCTTGCGTGTGAAATCAGCGACCGCGATTCTTTGCGGCGCGTTTGTCGAGACGGGCAGCGATGAGCTCCCCCACCGTCTGCACGAGCTGTACGAGCACGATCAGGATGATGACGACGATCAGCATCACTTCAGGCATGAAGCGCTGATATCCGTAGCGGATGCCCAGATCCCCCAACCCCTTGCCGCCGACCGCGCCCACCATGGCCGAATAGCCGATGAGGCTGACCACGGCGAGCGTGAGGCCGAGCGTGATCCCCGGCAGTGCCTCCGGGATCAGCACCTTGCGGATGATCTGGAGCGGGGTCGCGCCCATGGCACGGGCGGCTTCGATCAGGCCGCTGTCTATCTCGCGGATCGCCGTCTCCACCAGCCGTGCGATGAAGGGCACGGCGGCGATCGTCAGCGGCACGATGGCCGCGGTGGTGCCGATGGATGTGCCGACGAGCGCGCGGGTGAAGGGGATGATCGCGACGACGAGGATGATGAACGGCACCGAGCGGGTCGCGTTGACGATGAGTCCCAGCACCCCGTTTACTGCGGGGGCGGCAAGGATCTCCCCCCGCCGCGACGTGGCGAGGAAGACGCCGAGCGGCAGGCCGGCGAGCGTGCCGAACACGGTGGACATCGCCACCATGTAGAGCGTCTCCAGCGTGGACTCATAGAGAAGGTTGATCAGCACGGGAGACATAGCCCAGCACCTCCGTCAGTAGTCCGTGGGATTCAAGAAAGCCGCGCGATGCCTCCCCCCGCTCCGCCGGAACGGAGACGATGAGGCTGCCGAAAGGATGCGGGCCGATCTCCTCGATCGCGCCGGCGAGGATGTTCACCGGCACACCGAGTTCCACCGTGAGGCGGGCGAGCATCGGGTCCGTCGCGTGGCTGCCGGTGAAGGTGATCTGCAGCACCTCCTCCGCAGCGCCGGCTCCGGCGTCGGGCCGGATGCGGTCGGCGATGAAACGGGGAAGGGCGACCCCGGTGATGCCGGTCAGGAAGGAGCGCGTCGTGGCGTGGGCGGGGCGGGAGAAGACGGCATAGGTTTCTCCCGTCTCCACGAGGCGGCCCTTGTCGAGCACGGCCACATGGCTCGCGATATCGCGCACCACGGCCATCTCATGGGTGATGAGCAGGATCGTCAGGCCCAGTTCCCGGTTGATGTCCGAGAGCAGCGCCAGCACCGTGCGCGTCGTCTCCGGGTCGAGGGCGGAGGTCGCCTCGTCCGACAGCAGCACCTTCGGACGGGTGGCCAGGGCACGGGCGATGCCCACCCGCTGCTTCTGCCCGCCCGAGAGTTCGGCGGGATAGCGGCTCCGCTGGTCCCCGAGGCCAACGAGGTCGATCAGCTCGTTCACCCGCGGCGCGATCTCTGCGGGACGGGTTCCGGCGATCTCCAGCGGCAGGGCGATATTGTCGAACACCGTGCGGGAGGCGAGCAGGTTGAAGTGCTGGAAGATCATGCCAACTTCGCGCCGAATCTGGCGCAGTTCGGCATTGCTGGCCGCGCCCACGTCTCGCCCGCCAACCAGCACCCGGCCCGTCGTCGGGCGTTCCAGCCCGTTGACCATGCGCAGAAGTGTCGATTTCCCCGCTCCCGAGCGGCCGATGATGCCGGTGATGTCACCCGGCGCGACGGTCAGGCTTACGTCTTCCAGCGCGGTGACGCTGCCGCTGCCGCGCTTGGCATAGGCCTTGCCGACCGCATCGAACACGATGGCGGCGCCTGCCGCTGTCGTGCCGTCTGTCGGTCGCTCAATCGGTTTCATCGCCAGTTCCTTCGGGCTGCAGACAGTCCGGCCGCGTTGGGTGCTGCGGCTCGGTGGGCGGGGGATAGTGCCTATCCCCGCCCGCTGCAATGGCGGGTGCGGTCGGGGAACAATACGTGGTGGGGAGAAAGGGCTGCTTTGACCGGCGCCCACCCGGCCCCTGTTGCGACGGTACCAAGGTACGCGAAACAATGTTCGCCGCGTGACGGGAAGTGACAAACGTCATCGTTTTTTACCATTCGCTCAGAGCGCTGCCGGAGCCGAGAGGAACGGTTTAAAAAGCAGATGCGATGTCCCGGCCGTCGAGGCAATGTCTCTGGGGGCGGGAATGCGAATGAATTGTCGCAGGCGCGGCAGCGCGCGCTATCCTCCAACAGAAGTTACTCTTTCCAAGAAAAGCCGCAGAGCGCGGCGCTGACGAGGGACTGACACAGCATGGCCGCATCCGTGCCCCTGCTCCGGCGACTGACCCGGACGAAAAGCATCGACCCGACCATCGACGGCGAAAAGACAGGGTCCGAACATCTCGGGCGGTCCATCACGCTCTTTCAGCTCATCATGTTCGGGGTGGGAGCGACCATCGGCACCGGGATTTTCTTCGTGCTGAGCGAGCAGGTGCCGGTCGCTGGGCCTGCCGTACTGATCTCCTTCCTGCTGGCGGGCGTCACCGCGGGGATGACGGCGCTCTGCTATGCCGAGATGAGTTCGATGATACCGGTGTCGGGCTCGTCCTATTCCTATGCGTACGCGACACTCGGCGAGGGGCCAGCCTTTCTCGTGGCCGCCTGTTTGGTGCTGGAATACGGCATCTCCGCATCCGCGGTATCGGTGGGATGGAGCGAGTATCTCCACAACCTGATCTGGAACGTCACCGGTCACGAGCTGCCGCGCTGGATGCTGTCGGCGCCGCTGGTAGCTGACGGGTATGACCTGCACTTCGGCGGCGAGGGGCTTATTAACCTGCCCGCTGCGGTGCTGGTGTTTCTCTGCGCCTTGCTGCTCGTCCGCGGGGCCAAGGAATCGGCAAGGCTCAACGCGATCATGGTGGTCATAAAGCTTGGCGTACTGGTGCTTTTCATCGCTATCGCGCTGACTGCGTTCAATTCCGACAACATGACCCCGTTCGCACCGCATGGTTTCACCGGGATCAGCGCCGCCGCAGGCTCGATCTTCTTCACCTTTGTGGGGCTTGATGCCGTTTCCACAGCGGGGGAGGAGGTGGAGAACCCGCGCCGGAACCTGCCGCTGGCCATCATCTGCGCCTTGCTGATCGTGATCACCTTCTACGTGCTCGTTGCCTTCACGGCGATCGGGGCGCAGCCGCCCGATCAGTTCGAGGGGCAGGAGGCCGGGTTGGCGCTCATCCTGCAGAACATCACCGGATCGCGCATTCCGGCCATCGTGCTGGCGGCCGGGGCGGTGATCTCCGTCTTTTCGGTAACACTGATCGTGCTCTATGGTCAGACCCGCATTCTCTTTGCCATGTCGCGGGACGGGATGCTGCCGCCGATCTTTCACCGCGTCGACCCACGCACCATGACACCGGTTGCGAACACATTCATCGTGGCGACGCTGGTGGCAATGGTCGCGGCTTTCGTGCCAGCGGCAGTTCTCTGGGACATGACGAGCATGGGCACGCTCATCGCTTTCACGGTCGTGTCCTTCGGTGTCATCCTCCTTCGCTACCGTAATCCGGATGCGCCGCGCGGCTTCCGGGTGCCGTTCTTTCCAGCGCTTCCGATACTGTCCATCTGCTGCTGTCTCTACCTCATCGCCAACCTCTCCCGGATCGTTTTCGAGCTGACGGCGATCTGGGGCACCCTGGCGGCGATCTTCTACTTTACCTATGCCGCGCGCCACTCGCGGCTGGAACGCGCGGAGCAGGAGAGGAGCGGCGAAGGACCGGGCAGCGGGGGAGCGGGGCAATGATGCTTCTCGTTGGCTTGTCCGCTGACGATGGCGGGCGCGAGGCGCTGGGGCTGGCTGCAGCCATGACGCAGGCCTCCGGCGGACGGATGGTTGTGTGCACCATCGCGGCGGAGGGGTGGACCACACCGTCACCGGCGCGTGTGGATTACGAATATGCCCGCTTCCTGCGGGAACATGCAGACCGCACACAGGAGACGGCGCGGGCACTTCTCCCCGTGGGGCTGGAAGCGGAATTCGTCACGCGAACTGCTCCCTCCGCTGCCAAGGGCCTGCTGGCCACGGCGGGGGACGTCGGAGCGGATTACGTGGTGTTGGGGTCTGCCGCCTCCGCTCCGCCGGGACGGTTCGCGGAGGGTCCGACGGCGACGGAGGTGCTGCACGGGGCGAGCGTTCCTGTCGCGCTGGCCCCGCGGGGCGGCCTTGCACCGGGCGTCGCACTTCGGCGTGTGAGTTGTGCCGTGCCGGCGACGGAGGCTGCCCATTCGATCGCTGAGCGGGCGGGGGTGGTGGCTGCGGCGTTGTCACTCCCGCTCCGTGTGCTGACCTTCGTGACGCGGGCGAACCAGATGTATCCCACGGGGGCGGGCTATCACGCGGAGCACCTCGTCAGCGGGGAATTACGCCGCCATGCTGAGGCACTTCACGCGGCGATCCGGGAGCGCTGGACATCGCCCGTGCCGCTGGAGACGCGGATCGGGCGCGGGGCGGGCTGGCAGGAGGCGCTGGACGACGTGGGCTGGGAGGAGACGGAACTGCTGGTTATCGGGTCGAGCGTGTATGGGCCGCTGCTGAAGGTGTTCATCGGGTCGAATTCGGGGCGGCTGGTGCGCCTCGCCCCTGTGCCGAGAGTGGTGTTGCCGCGCTGGATCGCGTGAGGGGCGCTGGCGATTTGCCTTTCCTGACGGCCCTCCCGTCAGCGCGAACTCTGCGGACGGTGCGTGGAGAGCAGCAGGTTGGTTTCGCTGGTGGTCACGCCCTCGATACGGCGGATACGGGCGATGACCTCATCCAGTTCGGCCAGCGTCTCTGTGCCGATCTCCGCCACGATGTCCCAGCGCCCGTTGGTGGAGTGGACGGCCTGCACTTCCGCCATGCCGAGGAGACGCCGCGTGATCCGATCCGCGCCACGCCCCTCGATCCCGATGAGCATGAGGCCGCGGACAGGCGCCTGTGTGACATCGGCCCGCGTGAGCACCGTGAAACCGGCGATATCGCCCCGCGCCACCATGCGGTCGATCCGTGCCCTTACCGTCGCGCGGGACAGGTTAAGCGCCCCCGCAATCTCCGAATGCGAGGCCCGCCCGTCGCGCCGGAGCGCCGAAAGGATATGCTGGTCGATATCATCCATGTCCATACTGGCGATCATTATGCGCAATATGGGCGATTGTGCGTTCATTTCGCGCAAATTTATAGCAGAAACTGCCATCATTCCGCCACCATATACCGAAAAGCGAAAGGAGACTGCTCGTGGCCAAACCCTGCATCCTGATCGGAGCGCCTATCGACAGCGGACAGAAGAACGCCGGTTGCCTGATGGGGCCGGCGGCCTATCGCGTCGCGGGCATATCCCGGACGCTGGAGGATCTGGGCCGGAGCGTGGTGGATCGCGGCGATGTCGTTCCCGCGGCGCCGGCGCCGGTGAGCGTGGCCAATGCCGCCGTGCATTCCCTGCCCGAGACAATCGCCTGGACCGCCGCGCTTTCCGCCGCGGTGGAGGATGCTATGGGGGAAGGCTTTCCCATCGTGATGGGGGGTGACCATTCGCTCGCGCTTGGATCCGTCGCAGGGGTCGCCGCCCATGCGAAAGCGGCGGGGCGGCCGCTGTTTCTGTTGTGGCTGGATGCGCATTCGGACTTTCACACCCTGGAGACGACCGAGTCGGGCAATCTCCACGGCACGCCGGTGGCCTATATCGCCGGACGTGACGGGTTCGGGCCGTTCCCGCCGTTCCCGGCGCCCATTCCGGCGGAGCGGATCTGCCTGTTCGGCATCCGCTCTGTCGATCCCGCGGAACATGCCGCCCTGCTTCGGCATGATATCGCGATCAACGATATGCGGGTGTTGGACGAGCGGGGTATTGTGGCGCCACTTTCCGAGTTTCTGGACCGCGTCCGGGCGGAAAACGGGCTGCTCCATGTCTCGCTCGATGTCGATTTCCTCGACCCTTCCATAGCACCCGCGGTCGGCACCACGGTTCCCGGCGGCGCGACATTCCGTGAGGCGCATCTCGCCATGGAGCTGTTGCATGAATCGGGCCTCGTGACCTCGCTCGATCTCGTCGAACTCAATCCTTTTCTTGATGACCGGGGCCGCACGGCGCGGCTGATGGTCGATCTCGTCGCCAGCCTCATGGGTCGGAAAGTCTTCGACCGCCCGACCCGCAGTTTCGGATGATCTGACATGACCCTTGTTCCCTCTCCGCGCGCTCTCGTTCCCTTTGTCTCCGTGGCCGACATGATGCGGCTCGTCCATGCCATCGGCGTGGAACCGATGCTGACCGGCATCGCCGGGACGATCGAGGAGGACTTTCGGCGGTGGGAGGGCTTCGAGCGTACGCCCCGTGTGGCCAGTCATTCGGATGTGGGAGTGATCGAACTCATGCCCACATCCGACGGCGAGCTCTATGGGTTCAAGTATGTGAACGGCCACCCGAAGAACACGCGGGAGGGTCTGCAGACGGTGACGGCTTTCGGGCTGCTGGCGAATGTCTCCAACGGCTATCCCGTCCTGCTGTCGGAGATGACACTGCTCACCGCGCTCAGAACCGGGGCGACATCGGCGGTGGCTGCGAAGTACCTTGCGCCGAAGGGCGCCCGGACCATGGCAATGATCGGCAACGGGGCGCAATCCGAGTTTCAGGCGCTGGCCTTCCGGGCTGTGCTCGGCATCGATACACTGCGGCTTTACGACATAGACCCCGCGGCGACGCAGAAGTGCCGTGCCAATCTTGTGGAACAGGGCTTCCACGTTACTGCCTGCGATACGCCGGAGGCAGCAATCGAAGGCGCCGAAATCATCACCACCTGCACGGCGGACAAGCAATATGCGACGATCCTGACCGATAACATGGTGGGCGCGGGTGTGCATCTGAACGCCATCGGCGGAGATTGTCCCGGCAAGACGGAACTTCACCGCGACATCCTGTTGCGGTCCGACATTTTTGTGGAGCACCCGGAGCAGACGCGTGTGGAGGGGGAGATCCAGCAGCTCGACGCCGACCATCCGGTCACCGAGCTGTGGCAGGTCATCACGGGCGCCGCGCCGGGGCGCCGCGAGGCTGCGCAGATCACGCTCTTTGATGGCGTGGGCTTTGCGATCGAGGATTTCTCGGCCCTGCGCTATGTCCACAAGAAGTCGGGTGAACTCGGGATGCGTCAGGACCTGGACCTGTTGGCCGATCCCGACGATCCGCGCGATCTTTACGGGATGCTGATGCGGAGCCGCTAATCCGCAGGCGATCTGTCCGGCGGGTCATCACCGCTGAAAAGCGACCAGACCGCGATGAAGAGCGCGGCGATCAGCGGGCCGATGACGAAGCCGTTGATCCCGAAGAGCGCGAGCCCCCCCAGCGTCGAGACCAGCACCATGTAGTCCGGCATCCGCAGGTCCTTACCCACCAGTGGCGGCCGGAGCAGGTTGTCCACCAGCCCGATGACGAAGACGCCGATCCCAATCAACAGCACTCCTTTGAGATAATCGCCTGTCATGAAGAAATAGACGGCGACCGGCCCCCAGACGAGCGCTGCCCCCACGGCGGGCAGGAGCGACAACACCGCCATCACCACACCGAGCAGCAACGCGGCCTCTACCCCCATGAACCAGAGCGTGACCCCGCCGATCGCCCCCTGAACGAGCGCAATGATGAGGTTGCCCTTTACCGTCGCCTTCACTGCCGAGGCGAAACGGCTGGCGATATATTCGGTGTGCTTTGAATCGAGCGGGCTGGAGCGGCGGAGCTGGTTGACGATTTCCGGCCCGTCGCGGAACAGGAAGAAAAGGACGTAAAGCATCACGCCCAGGCTCACCGTAAACTGGAGCGTGTCCTGCCCGACGGAGACCAGCCGGGTGGCGATGGTCTGGCTCGCGCTGGCGAGGAGCGAGGTCACGCGCTGCTGGATGTCCTCCAGGCTGCCGATCTGAAGCCCTTCGAGCGCGTGGTTGACGAAATCGGGCATGTTTTCGCGGAAAGTGTTGAAGACCTCACTGAAATCGATCTGCTGGCTCGACAACCGCTGGTAGAGGCTGGCCGCCTCTGCCGCGAGAAGGCCGATTATGATGACGCCCGGAATCACCACGATGCAGACGCAGACGAGCAGGCCGCCCAGAGCGGCATAGCCGCGACGCTGGTTGAGCTTCGCCGTGAGCCAGCGCTGGAGCGGATTGAACAGGATAGTGAGGATTACCGCCCAGAGCACTGCCCCGTAATAGGGCAGCAACAGCCACAGGAAGGCGATGGTGACAAGAACGATCAGGGTGATGAAGCTTGCCCGCTGAACAGATGGCGGTTTCATCGTCCAACCGTCGTCTGGCGGTGCGCTCGCCTGTCAGCTGCTGCTGCGATCTGATCGCCGTTCGTCATCTCTGCCCCTCGCGTTTGCTTGCCATGCAGGATAGCGCGATCCGGCCTGTCAGAAAGCCCGTCAGGCGACGGGTTCTTCGGCGAGTGCGAGTGCGAGGCCGTCCACCACCGCTGTAAAGGCATGAGAGCGTTCGATGCGGGCGGCGGGGCAAAGGCGGCGGGCCTCATCCGCCACAAGGCGCATGAGGCTGGAGCCTCCGACCAGGATGACGGTGCCAACGCTTTCCGGCGGAACGCCGGCGAAATGCAGGGTCTCCGCCGCGGCTCTGGCCAGTTCAGCGCGATGGTTTTCGAGCGCCCTGTCCAGCGAGGCGCCGGTGACCACGGGGGCAAGGCCGCGCTCGATCATGCCCATGTCGATGACGCCCGTAGCCTCCGGCCCGTTTGCGGCGATCTTGCCGTGCTCCACCGCGAAGGCGAGTTCGTGGCCCAGCTCCTCCTCCAGCACAGCGGAGAGGCGCTCCAGTTTCTCCGGCGCTGTCGCGAGACGGATCATCCGCGCGACCTCCCGCCGGTTCTCCGGCGTATAGACGAAGGGGATGCGGCTCCACGTCGCCAGATCGACATAGAGCGCGTTTGGCATGGGCAGCGTACCGGGGCCGATCTCGCGCCGAAGGCTGCTGCCGTAGCCGAGTTCCGGCATCGCATGGGAGAGGGAGACGGATTCGTCGAAATCCGTGCCGCCGAGCCGGATGCCATGGCTGGCAAGGATGCGGAGTTTTCCGCCCTCCATCCGGTAGAGGGAGAAGTCGGACGTGCCGCCGCCGATATCGACGACCAGGCCGATCTTCCCCGTAGCGCCAAGCCCGTGGCTGGAGAGCGCTGCTGCCTCGGGCTCCGCCATGAAACGGACGGAGGTGAAGCCTGCTGCGGCATAGCAGGCCGCGAGGTCTGCCTCCGCCCGCGCGTCACGGTCGGGATCGGCGGTGTGGAAATGCACGGGCCGACCGGAAAGCGCCGCGTCGAAGGTGAGACCGGAGACGGCCTCCGCCCGCTCCTTCACGGTCGAAAGGAAGGCGGTGACGACATCCGCCAGCGTGCGACGGCGTCCGCCGATGAGCCGCGAGTCATGGAACAGTGCTGTGCCGAGGACGCTTTTCAGCGCGCGCATGTAGCGCCCTTCCTCCCCGGCGATCAGCGCCTCGCCCGCCGCTTCGCCGATCTTCATCGTACCACCCCGAACGGGAAAGAACACGGCGGTGGGCAGGGTGTCGCTGCCCGCTTCGAGCGGCAGGCGGCGCAGCCCCTCCGGCGTCAGGATGGCGACGGCGGAATTGGAAGTCCCGAAGTCGATGGCAAGCGTCGGCATCTCTGTCTCCCGTGGCGGCGCGAAGGAGGGGAGGTATCAGAGAAGCCGGAGCGGGTTCAACCGCAGATCCGGTCAGCGCCAGGCAAGGAAGCGCTTCTCGATCAGGCCTATGACGAAGTTGACGATCAGCCCCATGAGCGACAGGATCGTGACGCCTGCGAAGAGCTTCTCCAGATCGTAGAGCGACCCCGCTTCGAGGATATAGGAGCCGATGCCGTATTGCGCGCCCAGCATCTCCGCCGCGACCAGCAGAATGATGGCGATGGAGATGGATACCCGAAGCCCCGAGAGCATGGCAGGGAAGGCGCCCGGCAGCACGATCTTGCGCACGATCGACCACCATGACAGGCCGAAGCTCTGCCCCATGCGGATGAGCGACCGGTCCACGTTGTCCACCGCCCCATAGGTCGCCACCACCGTGGGAGTGAAGGTGCCGAAGGCGATCAGCGCGTATTTCGATGTCTCGTCGATGCCGAACCAGATCACGAAAAGCGGGAGCAGGGCGATCTTCGGGATCGGGAACAGCGCGGCCACCAGCGGGACCAGCCCCGCCCGGACATAGCTGAACAGCCCGATCATCACGCCGACGGAAACGCCCACGACGATGCCAAGGCTCGCCCCCACGAACAGACGATGGAGCGACGGCAGCAGATGACGCCATAGGTTTCCGCTCTGCCACAGTTGCACCAGCGTCTCCAGCACCGCGGAGGGCCGCGGCAGGGTGAGGCTTGAGATGACGCCCGTGCGGGTGCCGACTTCGGCCAGCACGAGGATGAGCGCAAAGAGGGCGAGCGCCACGCCGCGCACAGGCTTGGGCGCGAAGCCGCCGCCGCGAAACGGGACCGGCCGGGTCTCTGTCGCCGCGTGGCCGGACCGGCCCGGGATCGCGGTTGGGGTATTCGCGCCCGTCGTGGCAGTATGAAGCGTAGCTCCGGAGGACGTCGCGGCCTGCAACGCGGCGGCGGAGGGCGCGTCTGTCCGGGCTGCTGCGGGCGCAGCCGCTCCGGTCGCGGGTGCAGGCCGCGGGTTCGGCGTACTGTGGCCGGAGGAACCGTCTAGGTCGGGCATCGGCACGGCCGTCGGGCGGCGGGTCGGATCAGCCATTGACCAGCTCCTTGTCAGCGGCGGCGGCCTCATCGCGCATGAGCGACCACAGCTGTTGCTGCTTGGCCTCCAGAGCGGGGTCGCCGGGACGACGGTCGGCAAGGGGGGTGTCGATCTCCACGATCTCCCGGATCCGGCCGGGGCGGCGGGAGAGGACGACGACCCGGTGGCCGAGCCGCACCGCCTCGTTCAGGTTGTGCGTCACGTAAACGGAGGTGAAGGGCTGGCGTGTCCAGAGCGTGACGAGATCGTCCATCAGCAATTCGCGCGTCTGGCTGTCGAGCGCGGAGAGCGGCTCGTCCATCAGCATGACCGCCGGGCGGACGGCCAGCGCCCGCGCGATGGCGACCCGCTGGCGCATCCCGCCGGAAAGCTGCTTCGGCAGCGCCTTGCGGAAATCGCTGAGCCGAGTGCGGGCAAGCACGTCGGTGACAATCTCCTCCACCTCCCGGCGGGGCAGGCGATGATCCTCCAGCACGAGGCGGATGTTGCCCTCCACGCTCCGCCAAGGCAGCAGCGCGAAGTGCTGGAACACGTAGGTGAGGGGGTTCAGCGATCCCGCAGGCGGCGCGCCGATCTGGAGCACCTGCCCGGAGGTGGGCCGCTCCAACCCGCCGAGGAAACGCAGAAGCGTCGACTTGCCGCAGCCGGAGGGACCGATGAGGCAGAGGATCTGTCCCTCCGGTATCTCCAGGGAGATATCGCGCAACACCTCCACCGGCCCGTAGGAATGGCTGATCTGGTCGAGCTTCAGGTCCATGGCCGGTCAGAGCGGCTTGACGTAGCTGGTATCGAACAGCTGCGCTTTGGTCACGGTTTCCTTCACCATTCCCTCCGACCTGAACCAGTTGAGCTGTTCCACGCAGCTTCCGAGCGAGAGCGCGAGACCGGGGTTGATCCGCATCGCGCCGTCGATCAGGTTCTGTTTCGCGGTGTCGAACGGGCTGTCGCTTTCCACATATTTGTGCACGATCCGGGCCAGCGCGTCGCGCTCCTCCTCCGTCGCGGTATTGTCCACGAAGGCGGCGTTGTAATCGGCGATCGCGCGGGAATAGGCAGCGACGAAAGCCTCCGTCATCGCCCGCTCCTCCGCCGCGTTCCGGGTGGAGGTGAAGGCGGTCGTCACCTGATAATCGGGTGCGTAATCAGAGAGGAGGCCGATCTGCTGCGCCGCATTCTCCCGGATCATCTTGCGCGCGACGTTCGGCTGGATGGCCCAGGCGTCGATCTGCCCGGTGGAGAGCGCGCCCACGAGCGCCCCGAGCTTCTGCAGGGGACGAAGCTGGATCTCGTCCATCGGGATGTTGTTGGCCTGCGCGATCTTGTGCGCCATGAAGTGGAAGGATGACCCCGCCGTGGTGATGCCGAAGCTGTGGCCTCCGAGTTTGGAAGGATCGGTCAGCCCTGCCTCATGCGCCTTGTTGGAGGCGAGGATGACATTGCCGACAAGGCCCTTTTCCTCTGACAGCGCGCCGCCGATCACCTTGATCGCGTCCTTCTCCGCAAGGCTGATGAGGCCGCCGCTCATCGCCGTGACGCCGAAATCGGCATCGCGGGAGGCGATGGCGACGGCCATGGGCTGGGCTGCCTCGAAGAACTTCAGCTCGATGTCGAGGCCCGCGTCCTTGTAGTAGCCGCGCTCGAAGGCGATGAAGCTCGGGGCGTGGCTGGCAAGGTGCAGGACGGCAAGATTGCGCGTCTGGGCGGCCCGTGCCGGTAGGCCGATCGCTGCAGCGGTGCCGAGCGTGCCCATACCGATCAGTGTCTGGCGGCGATTCAGGGTTATGGTCATCGTCTCTCCTCCTCCGGTCGTATCCTGCCGGGGCGTTTCTTCCGGCCGGGATCGCATGTCGCGCCTCATCGCAGGGCCGGAGAGGCGCGGAGGAGGGCGCAGCTTGCGCTTCCCATGCCCTCCTGAGGCACGAAATGCAATGCCCGTTGGCTTTTCTTGGTTGGGGATATGGCACGGCTTGCCATCATCGGGTGGCGACGGCATTGTCGGGTCATGCCGCAAGGCGGATTCCATAGGAGATCAAGCCGATGAAAGCCGTTGGATACCGTGAGCCGGGTGCCATCGACCGGATGGATGCATTGCAGGACATCGAGCTGCCCCGGCCCGTCCCCGGCCCGCACGACCTGCTGGTGGAAGTGGCGGCTGTCTCCGTCAATCCGCTCGACACGAAGGTCCGGCAGCGCGCGGGAGCCGAGGCCGGAGGCTGGAAAGTCCTGGGCTGGGATGCCGTTGGCCGTGTGGTGGAAGTGGGCGAAGCGGTGACGACCTTCAAGGCGGGAGACGAGGTCTGGTACGCGGGGTCCATCGCCCGTCAGGGCAGTGACGCCGAATTCCATTTGGTTGATGAACGCATCGTCGGGCGCAAGCCGTCCAGCCTGTCGGTGTCGGAGGCCGCGGCGCTGCCGCTAACGGCAATCACAGCGTGGGAGATGCTGTTCGACCGTTTGGATGTACGCCATCCCGCGGCGGGTGCGGCCAATGCCATCCTCATCATCGGGGCGGCGGGGGGCGTGGGCTCCATCGCGATCCAGCTGCTCCGCGCCCTGACGGATGTAACGATCATTGCCACCGCTTCCCGGCCCGAAACGCAGGACTGGGTGCGTCAGCTCGGTGCTCATCATGTGATCGACCACCGCCAGCCGCTGGCGCAACAGGTAGAGGCGCTTGGAATCGGCGCCCCGTCCTGGGTTTTTTCCATCACCCAGAGCGAGGCTCATGCGGCGGAAGCGGCAAAGGCGATCGCTCCGCAGGGCCGCTACGGGCTGATCGACGATCCCGATGCGTTCGACATTCTGCTGTTCAAGCCCAAGGCGGTGTCAATTCACTGGGAGTTCATGTTCACACGTGCCGTCTTCGAGACATCGGATATGGGAAAGCAAGGGCAGCTGCTGACGGAGGTGGCCGAAATGGTTGATGCCGGTCGCCTCCGCACCACGGTGACGGAGGTCATGCGGCCGATCAACGCTGCCAATCTGAAAGCCGCACATGCCAAGATCGAAAGCGGCACCGCGCGGGGCAAGATCGTGCTGGAGGGGTTCTAGGGTCCTATTTCAGGGCCGCCGTGCACCTTGCGGGCCAGAGCTTGGCTTCCCCCGCTTGGTGACGGCCGGTGAAAGAGCTGACGAACGCGTTGTTCCGGGGCCGTGAAGGGGAGGGCGCGGTTGCTCAACCGCGTTCCCGTTTGGATCGGAAGGAGTCGCCTGCTTGCAAGGTGCAGCGGGATTCACGGAACACGGTTGCTGTCCGAAGTGGGCTTAACAGGCTGCAGAAAAGGCCTTCCAAGGTTGCGATGGCACTTGTGACCAAATCCGTCCGAAAACCCGTTATTTCGAGCGTATCCGGGTCAGCCTTCCGGTTGCCGGGCATCCGCACGGCGCTTCGGCTTTCTTCGCCGATCTGCAAACTGTCTCTGTGATTGCCTCTGTCACAAATGGACCGGCCCTTTCCTAATACCAGCGAATCCACAGCCGCCGGGGAGGACAGTGTTTCGGCGGACTGGGATCTGCCACGTCTTTTCGTGTCCTGCGGTGATCCGCGCAGGGGCGATCCGCGAGGAGGGGGCTCATCACCGGAACGCCCCTGTATCCGTGGCGTGCTGGCCGCACCCCCCTCAGTTCCCGCGCAGGAGGCTGCCGCGAGTACTCTCGCCCAGTACTGGCCGCGTGGAAGAGGTAGCCACCACGGGACTGACGACAGGGCGGGCGCACCGAGAGCCATCGGCGAACCTGCGCGCCCGGACAACCCCCTTCGGGGGGCGCAACCATGAACCGCCCTGCGCACGCGGAGGTACAACTCGCCTGCGGCTCGGGGTGCCGTTTGCCACGGCACTTCCCGCCGCGCGTTGCTTCGGGGACGCGAGCAGGCTGATGAAAAGGCCTTTTTGGCCTGTGTTGGAGCGGAAATCGCTCGCCATCTGACGAAATCCAGCCGGAAATCCATATACTTCCGGGCCTGTCCGGGCCGATTTCCGATTTCCGGCGCATCGCGGGACACTTCAGGACTTTTTCAGCAGCCTGCGAGAGGCGGCTCCCTTTAGCATCGACGGGTTCTTGTCATGGGAGCCTCTTGCGGCGGCGCTTGGCGCGGTTATGGTCGTCTCACCCGCAGGGCTGCGGGATCCAACGGGGGCCCACCATGAAAGACGCTATTCGACGCGTACCGCATTGCAGCCACTGGGGCACCTATTCGATTCTTGTCGATGGCGCTCGCATCGTGGGGGTGGAACCTTATGGCGACGATCCCTCGCCCTCGCCCATCATTGCCTCGGTGCCGGACTGGGCGGAGCCGGAGCGCCGCATCCTGCGCCCCATGGCGCGGGAGGGCTGGCTGGCGGCGAAGCGGGCGGGCCGGGTGCCCGATGGTCTCGGGCGAGGGTCCGAGCGGTTCGTGCCGCTGGACTGGG
This sequence comes from Haematobacter missouriensis, assembly GCF_000740775.1. Lineage (GTDB taxonomy): Bacteria > Pseudomonadota > Alphaproteobacteria > Rhodobacterales > Rhodobacteraceae > Haematobacter > Haematobacter missouriensis. Next base: position 25,990 of record NZ_JFGS01000013.1, read on the forward strand.
ACGAAGCGCTGACGCTTGCCGCCGGAGAGATCGACCGGGTGCGTCAGGACCATGGCAATGACGCGATCTTCGCTGGCTCCTATGGTTGGACATCTTGCGGTCGCTTCCACCATGCGCCGAGCCTGTTGAAGCGGATGTTGAATCTCGTTGGCGGCTACACCGGGCATGTCGATACCTATTCTGTCGCGGCTGGGCCGGTGATCCTGCGCCATGTCCTCGGCTCGGAGGATGCCTGCGCGGGCAGGGCCAACACGCTGGACAGCGTGGCAGAACACACTGAAACGCTGGTCGTCTTCGGCGCGCTGACCCCGCGGACGGCACAGAACGAAGCGGGCGGAATCGGCGCGCACCGGCTGGAAGGGTATCTTGCGCGGATGGTGGAGCGGGGGGTGCGGATCGTGCTCGTCTCCCCCTCCCGCGATGATCTGCCGGACTGGGTGCCCGCGGAATGGTGGCCGATCCGGCCCAATACCGATACCGCGCTGATGCTCGGCCTGGCGGGGGAGATCGTACTGGCGGGGGCCGAGAACAAGGAGTTCCTTGCCCGCGCCACGAGCGGGTCGGATGTCTATCTCGATTATCTGAAGGGCGTGGAGGGCGCGCCCCGGAATGCCGAATGGGCGAGCGCCATCACCGGGCTGGACGCGGGCGCGATCCGCGCGCTGGCAGCGGCGCTTCCGCAGACGCGCTCCATGCTGACGGTGAGCTGGTCGCTGCAACGCGCGCATCATGGAGAGCAACCGTTCTGGGCGGCACTGGGGCTGGCTGCGGTCATCGGCCAGATCGGACTGCCGGGGGGCGGAGTCGGCTACGGTTACGGCTCGCTCGGGGGGGTGGGCGCGCCGTTTGCCGTCTCGCGCTCGCCCGCGATCAGCCAGGGGCGCAAGCCGAACACGAGTTTCATCCCGGTCGCGCGGATCACCGATCTGCTCGAAAAACCCGGTGAGCCTTTCGACTACGAAGGCCGGATCTATCGCTACCCCGAGACGCGGCTGGTGTTCTGGGCGGGGGGCAACCCGTTCCATCACCATCAGGACCTCAACCGGCTGGCGCTGGCTTGGCAGCGGCCCGAGACGGTCATCGTGCAGGATCCGATGTGGACGGCGACTGCGCTCCGAGCCGATCTGGTGCTGCCGGCGACCACCTCCATCGAGCGGAACGATCTGGCGGGCAACCGGAGATCGGACATCGTCGCTGCGATGAAACAGGCAATCGCCCCGCTGGGCGAGGCGCGGAATGATTATGACATCTTTGCGGCGCTTGCCGATCGGTTGGGGGTGGGCGCGGCCTTCACCGAAGGCCGGGACGAAATGGACTGGATCCGGCATCTCTATGAGGAGGCGCGGGCGGACGCGGTGGCCCGCTTCGGCCACGAGATGCCCGATTTTGATGCCTTCTGGGAGAGGGGAACCACCAGCGTTCCCGTGCAGGCGGACCATGTCTATCTTGCCGCGTTCCGCGCGGATCCCGAGACGCATCGCCTGCCCACCGAGAGTGGACGCATCGTGCTGGGGAGCAAGCGGCTCGCCGAGCTTGGCTACGAGGATTGCCGCGCCCATCCGGCTTGGCTGCCGCCCGCCGAGTGGCTCGGGGGCGAGGCGCAAGGCTTTCACCTGATTTCGGGTCAGCCGGAGGGGCGGCTGCACAGCCAGTTGGAAAGCGCTGCCGCCAGTCGCGCAGGAAAGCGGTCGGGGCGAGAGCGGATGCGGATCCATCCCGAGGACGCGGAAGCGTTGGACATCCGCGATGGCGACGCCGTGCGCCTGTGGAACAAGCGTGGCGCCTGCCTTGCCACGGCGGAGGTGACGGAACGCATCGCGCAGGGTGTCGTCTTCCTGCCGACCGGCTCCTGGCTCACGTCGCCGGACGACGGGCCGGAGCTGTCTGGCAATCCCAACGTCCTGACGCTCGACATCGGCACGTCGCGCTTCGGTCAGGGATGTTCGGCACATACCTGTGTGGTCAGGGTGGAGCCCTATCGCGGCAATGCTCCCGACCCTGCCGAGACCTATCTGGAGGAGCTGCGTCGCCGGACGGCATAGAGCGTAGAGAGCGCAGCGCTCTTCTCTTACGCAAGCAGGGCGGAGGAGGGAGGCGTTGGGTTGCCGGTTGGTTCCCAGTGATCCCGGCCGGGATCGGTGCTCGGCTGGGAAGGTGCGGATGCAGGAGGCAAAACCGCGAAATTATTTGGAATTGTCTGTCATCTGGATTGCCGCCTCGCTCTGACAGGTCGTTGAAAAAGTATTCCGAGGTTGTTCGAGGTGAAAATCTTCCCAACATGGTTGACGACCTCCCAAGAAACCGCAGGTTTTGTCTCGTGACCGGCCCGATTGTATGATTTTCGACGCAAAGTCAGGTATATCCATGACTTTTTCAGCAGCTTGGCAGGGATTTTTCAGCCTGCCAATATGAGCGGCGGTCCCGCACCCGCATGTTTGGGCAGCGCGTAGCGTTCAGGGAGTATGTGGGAGCGCTGGTGAATCAGCGGAAGGCCGGTGCGGAGGGCTGCTGACCCTCCGGCTTGCCTTCGGGCTGACCACCGAGCGCTTCGGTCAGCCGTGCGGCCGCACCGGCAACACGGCGGCCGAAATCCTCCACCCGGTCGGGCGGCATTCGCGCGGCGAGGCCGGAGATGGAAAGGGCGCAGGCCGCGTCTCCGTTCGGATCGCGCACAACGGCGGCGACGCAGCGCAGTCCCGGAACGAACTCCTCGTCATCCACGGCGTAGCCCCGCGCGCGGATGGCCGCGATCTCCTGCATCACCGCCTTGGCAGAGGTCAGGCCCCGTGGCGTCACGGGCCTGATGCCGAAGCGGTCGATGAAGCGGGCGATCGCCTCGTCCTCCCACGTGGCGAGGATGGCCTTTCCCATGCCGGAGGAAAGTACCGGCGTCCGTCCCCCGGGTGCGGCGGTAGCGCGGGTGATCTCCCTACTCTCCGCCTGGCAGATGGTCACGACTTCCCCTTCCTCCAGAATGCCGAGGTTGGCTGTTTCCCGTGTCTGGTCGCGGAGCTGGCGGAGGAAGGGCATGGCGGGGGCGATGAAGCTCCGCCGCGCCGAATAGGCCTGTCCCACGGCGAAGCTCTGCCGTCCGACATGCCAGCGGCCAGCGGAATCCGTCTGTACATAGCGGCGCCGTTCGAGTGTGGTCAGCAGGCGGTGAACGGTGGAGGCGGCAAGCCCTGCCTCCGTCGCGAGATCGGAAAGCCGCGCGCCGTCTTCCTGACGGGCCAGCAGTTCCAGCAGGGTAAGCGCCCGCTCTACCGACTGGACCGATCCGTGATCCGCCATTTCCAGAATCGCTTCCTGATTTTCCGTATCGTGGAAAATTTTGCCAAAACCCCTGCCGCGCCGCAACCCCCCGCCCTATGCTCCTCCCCAATAGAGGGAGTGTCACATGACCAACCACCTGACCCGCGCGAATTTGAGCGTCGCGCCCGAAATCGTATCCTTTGTCGAGGAGGCGCTGCTGCCCGGTATTGGCCTGAAGGCCGAGGCGTTCTGGAAGGGCTACGGCGAGATGCTGGCATCGCTTGCGCCGGAGAACCGCCGCCTTCTGAAGAAACGCGAGGATATTCAGGCCAAGATCGACGCCTGGGTGCTGGAGCGCAAGGGCCAGCCGTGGGATGCCGCCGCCTATGAGGTCTTCCTGCGCGAGGTCGGCTATCTGGTCCCCGAAGGCCCGGCCTTCACCATCGGTACGCCCGAGGTGGACCCGGAGATGTCCTCCGTGGCGGGGCCGCAGCTCGTCGTGCCGGTGATGAACGCGCGGTTCGCGCTCAACGCGGCCAACGCGCGCTGGGGTTCGCTCTACGACGCGCTTTACGGCACCGATGCGCTGCCCGGACAGGCAGAGGGCAAGGGCTACGACGCAAAGCGGGGCGCGCAGGCGGTGGCCTGGACGGCAGACTTCCTTGACCGGACCGTGCCGCTCGCGGGGGCAGCCCACAAGGATGTCACCGGCTGGAAGCGCGACGGCGCATCGCTGGTGGCGCTTGTGGGCGATGCGGAGCATCCCTTCGAGAACCCGGCGGTCTTCGTCGGCTTCACCGAAGACGGTGAAAAGAAAAGCTGGCTCCTGCGCCAGAACGGCCTGCACATCGAACTGGTGATCGATCCGTCCCACCCGGTCGGAAAGGGCAGCGCATCCGGGCTGCGCGACGTTGTGGTTGAGGCAGCACTGACGGCCATTCAGGACTGCGAGGATTCCATCGCCGCCGTGGACGCCGCCGACAAGGCGGAGGTCTATGGCAACTGGCTGGGCCTGATGACCGGAACGCTCACGGACACCTTCCAGAAGGGTGGCGAGACGATGACCCGCCGTCTGGTTGAGGACCGGACCTTCACCGCCCCCGATGGCTCCACGCTCACCCTGCCGGGTCGTGCTGTGATGCTGGTGCGCAACGTCGGCCATCTGATGACCACGGATGCGGTCCTGCTGGACGGGCAGGAGACACCGGAGGGCATCATGGATGCCATCATGACCGTGGCTGCGGCGATGTACGACCTTCGCAAGAGCGAGGGGCCGCGCAACAGCCGCAAAGGCTCGGTCTATGTGGTGAAACCAAAGATGCACGGGCCGGAGGAAGTCGCCTTCGCCGACCGCACCTATGCATGGGTGGAGGATATCCTCGGCCTGCCGCGCAACACGGTGAAGCTCGGCGTCATGGATGAGGAGCGGCGCACGTCCGCCAACCTTGGCGAGTGCATCCGCGCGGTGAAGGACCGGATCGTGTTCATCAATACGGGCTTCCTCGACCGGACGGGCGACGAGATCCACACATCCATGCAGGCTGGCCCCTTCATTCCCAAGGAGGAGATGAAGGGCGCCGCCTGGCTCAAGGCCTATGAGGATGGCAACGTCGATGTTGCACTGGCCGATGGTTTCGAGGGGCGCGCGCAGATCGGCAAGGGCATGTGGGCCAAGCCCGACGCCATGGCGGAGATGCTGAAGGTCAAGATCGGCCATCCTGAGGCAGGCGCCACGACGGCCTGGGTGCCTTCGCCGACCGCCGCCGTGCTGCATGCCACGCATTACCATCTGGTCAACGTGGCCGACCGGCAGGAGGCGTTGAAGTCCCGCACGCGTCCGGCGCTCGCCACCCTGCTCACGCCGCCTTTGCTGGCGGGACGGAACCTCTCGGCGGAGGAGGTGGCGCGGGATCTGGACAACAACTGCCAGGGTATTCTTGGCTATGTCGTCCGCTGGGTGGATCAGGGGATCGGTTGCTCCAAGGTGCCGGACATCAACGATGTGCCGCTGATGGAGGACCGCGCGACCTGCCGGATTTCTTCGCAATACGTGACCAACTGGCTGGTGCACGGGCTGGTGACAAAAGCCGAGGTGGAGGACGCGCTGCGTCGCATGGCGGAGAAGGTGGACCGGCAGAATGCGGGCGATCCGGCCTATCGACCCATGGCCCCGGCCTTCGACGGGCCGGCGTTCAAGGCCGCGCATGACCTGATCTTCAAAGGGGTGGAGCAGCCTTCGGGGTATACGGAGCCGGTGCTCCATGCCCGTCGCCGGGAGGCGAAGGCGCTGCGGGCCGCCTGACGACGGAAGTGGCCGCGGGGGAGAGGGGTACGGGACGCCGCAGCAGGCGGTGCGTCCCTTTCTCTCCCGTGTGATGGAGGCGATGCCGTTCCGCGGACCTTCCAAGGTTGGGCGGAGGAATGGGGGGTTGCGCGGTCCGCCGCGCCGCTCCACTGTGGCCTGTGGGAGCGAAGGGGAGGAGCCACCATGCAGATGCCGGAACCGAATGCGGCGATCCTGTCCCGCAAGGCTATGATCGTGGGGGCACTCCGCGACGCGCTGCCTGCGGATACGGTGATCGACGATCCGGCGGAGACGCTGGCCTATGAATGCGACGCGCTTTCGGCCTATCGCTGCCCGCCGCTCGCCGTGGTACTGCCCCGCACGACGACGGAGGTCGCGGCGGCGCTGAAAATCCTGCATGCCGAGGGGGTGCCGGTGGTGCCGCGGGGTGCCGGGACAAGCCTTGCGGGGGGGTCCATGCCCACGGCGGATGCGGTTGTCGTGGGGTTGGCACGCATGAACCGGGTGCTGGAGGTCGATTACGACGACCGTTTCATCCGGGTGGAGGCGGGCCGCACCAACCTCTCCGTCACCGGGGCGGTGGAGGCAGACGGGTTCTTCTATGCGCCCGACCCCTCGTCGCAGCTTGCCTGCGCGATCTCGGGCAATATCGCGATGAATTCCGGCGGGGCGCATTGCCTCAAATACGGGGTGACGACCAACAACCTGCTGGGTGTCACTCTGGTGACCATGGCGGGAGAGGTCGTGACCATCGGGGGCCCGTGGTCCGACGCGCCGGGGCTCGACCTGCTCGGCGTCGTCTGCGGCTCGGAGGGGCAGCTCGGGATCGTGACGGAGGCGTGGCTGCGTATCCTGCCCAAGCCTGAAGGCGCGCGTCCCGTGTTGATCGGCTTTGCCGCGAACGAGGTGGCAGGGACCTGTGTCTCCGACATCATCCGGGAGGGCGTGCTGCCCGTGGCCATCGAGTTCATGGACCGCCCCTGCATCGTGGCCACGGAAGCCTTTGCCCATGCGGGCTATCCCGACTGTGAAGCGCTGCTGATCGTGGAGGTCGAGGGGTCGGAGCCGGAGATCGCGGAGCAGATCGCTCTGATCCGGGCCATAGCGGAACGCCACGACCCGGTTGAATTCCGCGAGGCCCGGACGGAGGACGAGGCGCGGCGCATCTGGCTTGGCAGGAAATCCGCCTTTGGCGCGATGGGCCAGATGGGCGATTACATGTGTCTTGACGGCACCATTCCGGTCAGCGCGCTGCCAGAGGTGCTCCGCCGGATCGGGGATCTGTCGCGCGACTACGGGCTGGACGTCGCCAATGTGTTCCATGCGGGCGATGGGAACATGCACCCGCTGATCCTGTTCGATGCGAACAAGCCAGGCGATCTGCAGCTTTGCGAGGCGCTCGGTGCGGATATCCTGCGGCTCTGCGTCGAGGTCGGCGGTTGCCTGACCGGTGAACATGGCGTGGGTGTGGAGAAGCGCGACCTGATGGAGGCGCAGTTCAACCCCGACGATCTGGAGGCGCAGTTGCGGGTGAAGGATGTGTTCGACCCGAAATGGCTGCTGAACCCGGCCAAGGTGTTCCCGCTGCATGTCACCGGCTCGCGCCGTGTTGCGGCCTGAACGGAGACGGCATGCGACCTGAAAGCGAAGAAGAACTGGCCGATGCGATCCGTCTTGCGACCGATCCGCTGGAAATCCGCGGCGGGGGCACCCGGACGACGGGGCGGCAGGAAACCAACGCCGCCGTGCTGGAGACAGGCGGGCTGCGGGGGATCCGCCTTTACGAGCCGGGTGCACTGACACTGGTGGTGGCGGCCGGTACGCCGCTTGCGGAGGTCGAGGCGGCGGTGACGGCGGAGCGGCAGCGCCTGCCGTTCGAACCTGCCGACTGGGCGGGGCTGACCGGCGCGCCGGGGATCGGCACCATCGGCGGCGTGGTCGCCGCGAATGCCTCGGGGCCGCGACGGGTGCAGGCGGGCGCCTGCCGCGACAGCCTCATCGGGGTGAGGTTCGTGAATGGCAGCGGCACGGTGGTGAAGAACGGCGGACGAGTGATGAAGAACGTCACCGGCTATGATCTCGTCAAGCTCATGGCGGGAAGCTGGGGCACCCTCGGCGTGCTGACGGAGGTGGCGTTCAAGCTGCTTCCCGCCGCGCAGGCTCAGGCCACGGTGGTGCTCCCCGATCTCGGCGCGGCGGAAGCGGTGCCGGCGCTCGCCTCCGCGCTGACCTCGCCCTATGACGTGAGCGGGGCCGGTTGGCTGCCGGGCGTCGGCGCGATGCTGCGGCTGGAGGGGCTGGAAGGCTCTGTCCGTCACAGGTCGGGCGCATTGGCGCGGCGGCTCGCGCCTTTTGGCGCCGCCGAGATCGTGGACGGGCAGGACCAGTGGCGTGCTCTGGCGGAGGTCAGGCCGTTCCACGGGAAGGCGGGTGATGTCTGGCGTTTCAACATCCGGCCCTCGGAAGCGCCGCGGCTTGTCGCGCGGTTGGATGCGCCCGTGGTTCTGGACTGGGGCGGCGGGCTGGTCTGGGCGCTGCTGCCCGAGGGGACGGACGCGCGTGCGCTTGCAGGTGCGATAGCCGGACATGCAACACGGATACGCGGCGCGGGGGCGGGGGCATTCCCGCCAGAACAGTCGCCAATCGCGGCGCTGACGGCGGGCTTGCGGGCGCAGTTTGACCCGCGCGGCATTCTCAATCCCGGAAGGATGGGCTGATGCAGACCAATTTCACGCCCGAACAACTGGAGGATCCGGGCACCGCCCGCGCCAATCAGGTTCTCCGCGCCTGTGTGCATTGCGGTTTCTGCACTGCCACCTGCCCGACCTATCAGGTACTGGGCGATGAGCTGGACAGCCCGCGTGGTCGCATCTACCTCATCAAGGATATGCTGGAGCAGAACCGCCCGGCGGATGAAAAGACCGTCAAGCATCTGGATCGCTGCCTGTCCTGCCTGTCCTGCATGTCCACATGCCCGTCCGGCGTGCATTACATGCACCTGATAGACCACGCGCGCGCGCATGTGGAAAAGACCTATCGCCGCCCGTGGATGGATCGGATGCTGCGGGGAATGCTGGCGCGGATCCTGCCCTATCCCGGGCGCTTCCGGCTGGCGCTCAGGGGCGCGCAACTCGCGCGGCCCTTCGCGGCGCTGATGCCGGACCGGCGGTTGCGTGCGATGCTGGACATGGCGCCGCGGACGCTGCCGAAGCCCAGCCCGAACGATGCGGCGCAGACCTTTCGGCCAGAGGGAGAGCGGCGGATGCGCGTGGCCCTGCTCATCGGCTGCGCGCAGCGGGCGCTGGACAGCGATATCAACGACGCGACGATCCGGCTGCTGACCCGGCTGGGTTGCGAGGTGGTGATCCCGCGCGGGCTGGGCTGCTGCGGTGGTCTCGTCCATCACATGGGACGGGAGGGAGAGGCCCATGCGCAGGCCGCCGCCGCCATCCGGGCCTTCACCGGGGTGGAGGGGCTGGACGCCATCGTCATCAACACTTCCGGCTGCGGCACCACGATGAAGGACTACGGCCACATGTTCCGCAACGACCCGTTGGCGCGGGAAGCGGCGGAGGTGTCGCGCCTTGCCTGCGACATCTCCGAATTGCTGGAGCGGCTGGGTGTGCCGGAGCAGGCGCCTCAGGGCATCCGCGTGGCCTATCATGCCGCCTGCTCGCTCCAGCACGGCCAGCAGGTGAAGACCGCGCCGAAGACCGCCTTGAAACGCGCCGGGTTCGAGGTGGTGGAGCCTGCCGACCCGCATCTGTGCTGCGGCTCCGCCGGCACCTACAACCTGCTGCAACCCGAGATCTCGGCAGAGCTGAAGCGGCGGAAGGTTGCCACGCTGGAGGCGAGGGCGCCCGAGGTCATCGCGGCGGGCAACATCGGCTGCATGATGCAGATCGGCTCGGGCACTGCCGTGCCGGTCGTCCATACCGTGGAGCTCATCGACTGGGCGACAGGAGGGCCGATGCCGAGAAAGCTGGCGGGGCGCGACTTTCCCGGCCATTCCCGGCCCGCTGCATGACGCGGTGCTTGATCCGCGGCACGCTTCGCGCAATCCTCAGCGGATCGCCCGCTGACGGCGGGATACTCTTGACCCGGATTGCCCCATGAACCTGCCCTTCTCTCAGAACGACCTCTCCCATGTCATCGAAACCGACCGCGCCCATGTCTGGCATCACCTGCTGCAGCACAAGGCGCTGGAAACGGCCGATCCGCGCATCATCGTGGAAGGCAAGGGGATGCGCGTCTGGGACGCGGCGGGGCGGGAGTTTCTGGATGCCGTCTCCGGCGGCGTATGGACGGTCAACGTCGGCTACGGTCGGGAGAGCATCGCCAATGCCGTGCGCGACCAGCTGATCCGCATGAACTATTTCGCGCAGTCGGCGGGGTCCATTCCCGGTTCGCTGTTCGCCGAAAAGCTGATCGAGAAGATGCCCGGTCTGACGCGGGTCTATTACTCGAACTCCGGCTCCGAGGCGAACGAGAAAGTGTTCAAGATGGTCCGCCAGATCTCGGCGCGCCATCACAAGGGCCGCAAGAACAAGATCCTGTATCGGGAGCGCGATTATCACGGCACCACCATCGGTGCGCTGGCCTCCGCCGGGCAGCCGGAGCGGGCGGCGCTCTACGGCCCCTTCCCGGAGGGGTTCGTGCAGGTGCCCCATTGCCTCGAATACCGCAAGCAATGGGATGTCGAGAACTATGGCCAGCGGGCCGCCGACGCCATCGAGGAAGTGATCCTGCGCGAAGGGCCGGACACGGTGGGCCTGCTCTGCCTTGAGCCGATCACCGCGGGCGGCGGAGTGATTGTGCCACCGGAGGGCTATTGGGAGCGCGTGCAGGAAATCTGCCGCAAGTATGAAGTGTTGCTGCATATCGACGAGGTGGTCTGCGGTCTTGGCCGGACGGGCACGTGGTTCGGCTATCAGAACTACGGGGTGGAGCCCGACTTTGTAACGATGGCCAAGGGTGTCGCTTCCGGCTATGCCGCGATCTCCTGCACTGTGACGACCGAGGCTGTTTTCGATTTCTTCAAGGACGACCCCGCCGATCCCCTGTCCTATTTCCGCGACATCTCCACCTTCGGCGGCTGCGCCTCAGGCCCCGCTGCGGCGCTTGAGAACATGCGGATCATCGAGGACGAGCAGCTTCTGGCAAATACGCTCGCCATGGGGGACCGTCTCATGGCCAATCTGGAGGCGCTGAAGGAGAAGCATGCCGTCGTGGGGGACGTGCGTGGCAAGGGTCTGTTCCAAGGCGCGGAACTGGTCGCCGACCGCAAGACGAAGGAGCCGGTGGACGAAAAGCTGGCCCAGCGGGTCGTGGCGGAGGCCAATGCGCAGGGTGTCATCATCGGGGTGACGAACCGGTCTCTGCCGGGGCTGAACAATACGCTCTGTCTCAGCCCTGCGCTGATCGCCACGCCCGACGATATCGACCGGATCACCGATGCGATAGACGTGGCGCTGACGAAGGTCTTTGGCTGATCCCGATTGTTTTGTCCGCGGCAGCGCTTTGGGGCGGGGCTCGATGCCCCGGCTCAAAGCACGCACCGGGCTTTGACTTCTTATACCATTTGTCCTATCTATCTAGCCAGATAGCTAGACAGGTGTGTCATGTGGACGCTACAGGATGCAAAGAACCGGTTCAGCGCTGTCGTGGACGCCGCGCTTTCCGGGCGCCCTCAGGAGGTGAGCCGTCGTGGGAAGCCAGCGGTCGTCGTCCTCTCCGCCTCTGAATACCAGCGTCTGGTCCGTGATGCGCAGGCGGGTCGGCGGAGCTTCGTCTCGCATCTGCTGGATTTTCCAGGGCTGGAGGATGCATCACGCCCGAAGGTCACGCCGCGCGACGTGGACTTCTGATGTATCTCCTCGATACTAATGTCATCTCTGCCGTGCGACGACCGGACAGGGCTCCGCAGGTCGCGCGTTGGCTGGCGGCACGACCGGAAGAGGAGCTGTTCCTTTCTGTAATCACGCTGGGGGAGATCGAGCGCGGCATCCGTCGGCAGGAGGCGCGGAACCCTGCCTTTGCCGCCGACCTTCGCGACTGGGTGGAGCGCACGGTCCTGCTGTTCTCGGATCGGATCCTGCCCTTCGGCGCGGAGGATGCGCTGATCTGGGGGCGGCTCTCGGCGGAGATTGGCCATGACGGGGCCGATCTGATGATCGCCGCGACGGCTCTGGCTCGCGATGCCGTGGTGGTCACGGGCAATGTCGCGGATTTTCTGCCGACGGGCGTGCGGCTGGACAACCCTTTCTGATCGGTCCCATCCGATCAGACTGTCCGTTCTGATCAGGCCAGCGTCTCCTCCCGCGTCTGCTGGAAGGCCGCACGCGCCGCGCGGATGGCGGTATGGTGTTCACCGGCCCAGCGGACCAATCCCTCGATATGCGGCAGGAAACTCTCCCCGAGAGGGGTGAGCGCATATTCCACCGCAGGTGGCTTCAGCGGATAGACGGTGCGGGTGATCAGCCCGTCTTCCTCGAGTGCGCGCAGTGTGCGGGAAAGCATGCGCTTGGAGACATCGTCGATCGCGCGGAGCAGTTCCGAAAACCTGAGTGGTCTTTCGGCCAGATGCTGAAGGATCAACGTGCTCCACCGGTCGCCCAACCTGTCGAGAACGTCCCGAACGGGACAGTTACGTGCATAGATGGCTGTGGATCGGTGGAGCGTCATCGGGGGTCTCCAAGGTTACCTTGCAACGTTGTTGGCCCTTCTTGAGCCGGTCCTCCGTTTACGTCAATATTCAGGTTACGTTTTGTTACCATATGGAGACGGATCATGGCGCAGATTGCGATTCTGGGCGGCACGGGGAATGTCGGGCAAAGGCTGGTGGCGGAAGCGCTGCGGCGCGGGCATTCGGTCACCGTCATCGGTCGCAAGGCGCCGGCGACAGCGCTTCCGCCCGGTGTGACTTTCGTTCAGGGCGATGTGACGGCGCAGACAGATGCGCTGGCGAAATCCCTCGCAGGCACCGATCTGCTCATCAGCGCCGCGCGGTTTGCCGATGTGACGGCGGATCAGGTTCTGGCCCTCGTGCGGAAGGCAGGCATTCCGCGGCTGCTGGTTGTGGGAGGGGCAGGGTCGCTTGAGGTTGCTCCCGGAAAACGTTTGGTCGATACGCCGGAATTTCCGGATGCCTACAAGTCCGAGGCGCTGCCCGGTGCCGATTTCCTCGACACGCTGCGGGGCGTGACGGATGTGGACTGGAGCTTCCTCTCTCCCGCCGCGATGTTCGGCCCCGGGGAGCGGACCGGGACGTTCCGCCTCGGCGCGGATCAGTTGCTGGTCGATGCGTCGGGCGACAGCAGGATCTCCTACGAGGATTTCGCTCTCGCCCTGCTGGATGAGGTGGATACTCCGCGCCACAGCCGCGCGCGCTTCACCATCGCCTACTAAAAGGGCGAGACGAGGCGGCGGGGCAACACCCTGACGCCGCAAGGCAATTACATGCGCGCCAACGATAGTTCAGTGCTTGCCTGCGAGGTAATTTGTGAAAAGCCTGTGGCCGATAGCCAGAGGTCATGATGTCCAACGATCCCCTCCTCCAGCCCTACAAATTGAAGCATCTCACGCTTCGCAACCGCATCCTCATCACCAGCCACGAACCCGCCTATGCCGAGGACGGCATGCCGAAGGCGCGCTATCGCGCCTATCACGGTGAACGGGCGCGGGCGGGTGTGGCTCTGACGATGACGGCCGGATCGGCCGCGGTTTCACGCGACAGCCCGCCCGCCTTCAACAATATTCTCGCCTGGAAGGACGAGGTGGTGCCGTGGATGCGGGAGCTGGCCGACGAATGCCATGAGGCGGGGGCGGCGGTGATGATCCAGCTCACCCATCTGGGGCGCCGGACACGGTGGGACCAAGGGGACTGGTTGCCCGTCGTCTCCTCCTGCGGGGAGCGGGAGACAGCGCACCGGGCGTTTCCGAAACGCGTCGAGGAGTGGGACATTGCGCGGATCATCGGGGACTATGCCGACGCTGCGGAGCGGATGCAGGCAGCGGGTCTCGACGGGATCGAACTCGAGTGCTACGGCCACCTGCTCGACCAGTTCTGGTCGCCGCTGACGAACACGCTGGAGGCGCCCTATGGCGGAGATCTGGACAATCGGCTCCGGCTGACCTTTGATGTGCTGTCGGAGATCCGAAGGCGGTGCGGCCCGGATTTCATTGTGGGGCTGCGGGCGACGTTCGATGAGAGGCTACCCGGCGGCATCGACGGCGAGATGGGCCTTCGGATCGCGGAGCGGTTGACGGCTTCCGGCATGGTCGATTTCCTGAACGTCATCCGAGGGCATATCGACACCGATCCGGGCCTGACCGATGTCATCCCCATACAGGGCATGCCTGCGGCGCCGCATCTGGATTTCGCGGCACGCATCCGGGCGGCGACCGGGCTTCCCGTGTTTCACGCCGCGCGGATACCGGACCTTGCCACGGCGCGGCATGCGGTGGCGAGCGGCGCGCTTGACATGGTCGGGATGACGCGGGCCCATTTGGCTGATCCTCATCTGGTGGCAAAACTGCTGGCGGGGGAGGAGGAACGGATTCGTCCCTGTGTCGGCGCGAACTATTGTCTCGACCGCATCTATCAGGGTGGTATGGCGCTCTGCCTGCACAACCCTTCATCCGGGCGCGAGATCGAGCTTCCGCACCGGATCGTGCCGTCGAAGCACCCGCAGCGCGTGACGGTCGTCGGGGCAGGTCCGGGAGGCTTGGAAGCGGCGCGTGTCGCGGCGGAGCGGGGTCATGCGGTGACCGTGCTGGAAGCAGCTGCCCAACCCGGCGGGCAACTGCGCCTTGCCGCGCGCAGCGAGCGGCGGCGAGAGATGCTCTCCGTCATCGGATGGCGTATGGCCGAATGCGAACGGCTGGGTGTCAGCTTTCGTGTCAACACCTTTGCCGAGGAAGAGACCGTCGCGGAAACGCGGCCCGATGTCGTGGTGGTGGCGACAGGAGGAATGCCGGAGGGGCCCGTTCTGGCGAAGGGGGATGACCTGACTGTCTCTGCCTGGGATATCCTGTCCGGCGACGCGGCACCGGGGCGGAGCGTGCTGGTCTATGACGATGCGGGCGACCATGCCGGATTGCAGGCCGCGGAGATGATCGCCAGAAACGGCGGGCAGGTAGAGATCGTGTTTCCCGACCGGAACCTGGCCCCGGAGGTGATGAGCATGAACCTTGTCCCCTATGTGCGGTCCTTGCAGAAGGCAGGCGCGGTCATGACGGTGACCTGGCGTGTTCAGGAGGTGCTGCGTGACGGAAATGGCCTTATCGCGCGGCTGGGTAGTGATTACGGCGACGCGGTGCAGGAGCGGCGGGTGGATCAGGTCGTCGTGAACCACGGCACACGGCCGCTTGACGATATCTACTTTGCGCTGAAGCCAGGTTCCCTGAACGGGGGGGCGGTGGATTACGCGGCGCTTGTCACCGGCGCGCCGCAGGAGATCGCCGCCAATGGGGCTTCCGGTTACCGGCTTTACCGGATCGGCGATGCCGTGGCGTCGCGGAATGTTCATGCGGCCATCCACGATGCACTGCGGCTGGTGCGACTGATCTGATCTGGCAGCGGCGAGAGGAAGCGCTATCTCCCGCCGCATGAAACGCGCAATCGTGACAGGGGGTGCTGGTCTCATCGGCACCGGAATCTGTGAGGCTTTGGCCTCAGCTGGGTGGGATGTCGTATCGCTCGACCTTCGGGATGGGGCGGGCGCTGCGCAGCACGTGATCTGCGACGTGACGGATGAGGATTCCGTCACGGCGGCCTTTGACATGCTGGGCTGGGACGAGATCGACCTGCTGGTGAATAATGCAGGGATCGCAAAACCCTACGGCGGCCCTCTGGCGGAGATGTCGCTTGCTGAATGGCGGCGGGTGGTGGACAGCCACCTGACCGGGGCCTTTCTGGTCACGCGGGCCGCCATTCCCCGGTTTCGGGCGGGCGGATCCATCGTCAACATGGCGTCCACCCGCGCCGTCATGTCGGAGCCGGAGACAGAACCTTATGCAACCGCCAAGGGCGGGCTGATCGCGCTGACCCATGCGCTTGCTGTGAGCCTTGGCCCACGTATCCGGGTGAATGCGATCGCACCGGGATGGATCGCGGATGGCACCGGGCTTGGCCCCCGCGACCATGCCCAGCATCCGGCGGGACGGGTGGGAACGCCTGCGGATGTAGCGGAAGCGGTCTTATATCTTGCGTCTGCGGGATTCATGACCGGCCAGGTTCTGGTGCTCGACGGCGGAATGACCCGGAAGATGATCTACGAGGACTGACGTCTCATGTTGTTAGTCCGTTAGCCTCTTCCGGGGAAGCAGGATCGCCAGGATGAGCCCTGCGAGCGCGATGGCGGCGGAAGTAAGGTATAATATGTGATAGGTCGTGGAGACGAGCGCCTCAGCCGCGAGCGCTCCCGGCCCCCCGCCCGCGACCTCTGCCCGCAGGCCTTCCAGTCCGGGGGAGCCGGCGCTCTCAAGATGGGCAGACACGATTGCGCCATAGATGGAAACCGCCACGGCAGCGCCGGCGATGCGGAGCAGTGTAACGGCGCCCGTCGCCGCGCCGACGTCCTTGCGCGGTGCCTCTGCCTGAACGCCGATCACCGGCGACTGCTGGACGAGCCCGTTGGAAAAGCCGATCGCCATCATGACGGCGCCCACCACCCCATAGGAAGTTTGCCCCGCCGGGAGATAGGCCAATACGCACAGCCCGAGCGAGGCAAAGCCCATGCCGATCAACAACAGTTCCCGCAGCCGTCCCGTCCGGGAGATGACCTGCCCGGCGATGAGCGAGCCTATGGCCATGCCGCAGGTGATCGCGATGAAGAACAGGCCTGCTTTCGCAGGGGCGAGACCTGTCGAAAGCTGAAGATAGATCGCGTGATAATTCACGAGACCGATGGCGATGGCCCCGTTTGCCGCCCCGATGAGGAGGAGAAGCGGGAAGCTGCGGCTCTGAAAGAGGGACAGGGGGATGATCGGTTCCGCCGCCCGCCGCTCGAACCGCACCCAGAGAAGGATGCTCACGATCGCAAGCGTTGCAAGCCCCGCCGCGCCGAGCGCCGCGTGTCCCTCGAATACCTGCTGCACGTCCGCGAGCATGACGATGCTGATGATGGCGATCGTCAGCGTCACTGCCCCCGCCACGTCGATCTTGCGCCGCACATAAAGGCGTCGCCGCGGCAGCAGGAGGGTAAGCCCCACGATGACCACCGCACCGATCGGAAGGTTGACGAGGAAGATGCTGCGCCAGCCCCAAACCTGCGTGAGCGTTCCGCCGAGCGCCGGTCCGATGGAAGCTGCGCACATCAACACGAGGCTGGTGAAACTCTGATACTTCGCGCGTTCCCGCGGCTCGAAAAGATCGGCATTCACCGAAAAGACGCTGACCATGACGCCACCGCCGCCCAGCCCCTGGAGAACGCGAGCCGCGATCAGCCAGTTTATGTCGGGCGCAAGACCGCAGGCGAAGGAGCCGATGAGGAAGAGCACAACAGCGAACAACAACACGGGCTTGCCGTAGATCGGCATGGTGGCACATTGGGCAAGCATATATGCAGCGGTGATCCAGCCGATCCGCTCTGCCCCCCCCAGATTGGAGATGATCGCGGGCAGCGCGGTGGAAACCACCTGCACGTCAAGCATCGCCATGAAGATCGTGAGCATCAGGAGAGCAAAGATCATCATCTTGCGCGAATGCGGCAGCAGCGCCGCCGGGGGCAGATCGGAGGGGGCTGCGACTGTGGTATCGCTCATCGGCTTTTCCGCTATGGAGATATTGGGGCGGGTTAAGCCTGACGATGGTGAGAGGCAATCCACCCTGCGACAACATGCGGCATTTTTGCCCGTTGGCAAGGTTCGGCATGGCGGTTGGAGCCGCGCGCGGAATGGGAAGCAACCCATGGGTGAGACTTGCCAAGCTGTGCGTGGGAGTTCTAAATCGCGACGGGCCTCCCTGAACAGCGAAACCATGACCCTCCGAATGAGCCGGCGTGATCTTCTTCTGGCTGGAGCCGCGATGCCGGTGCTGCTTTCCGTTGTTCCCGCAAAGGGCGAGGCGCAGCAGCGGATTGAGACATTGTTGAACCGCATGACCCCGGAGGAAAAGGCGGGGCAACTGACGCTCGTCAACGACCCCTTCCGCTGGCGGCCGGGGAACGTCAATCCCGATGCTTTCGATCCCGGCCAGCAGGCAGTGGCGCAGGAGATCCGTGAGGGCCGGATCGGCGCGCTTTTCAACGGAATCGGCGCGGCAGAAGCGCGGTATGCCCAACGTCTGGCCGTGCAGGAAAGCCGGCTGGGCATCCCGCTTCTGCTGGCCGCCGATGTCATTCATGGATTGCGGACGATTTTTCCCGTGCCGCTGGCGGAGACGGCAAGCTGGGATCCGGATCTCGCCACCCGCACTGCCCGCGCTGCCGCGATGGAAGCGGGCGCCTCCGGCATCCATCAGACCTACGCGCCGATGGTGGATATCGCGCGGGATCAACGCTGGGGCCGCGTGGTGGAGGGAGCCGGAGAGGACGTCCTGCTCGGTCGCCTTTTTGCGGCCGCACGGGTCCGCGGTTTTCAGGGAGACGATTTGCGGGATGCATCCGCCCTCGTCGCGACGCCGAAGCATTTCGCGGCCTACGGTGCGGCGGAAGGCGGGCTGGATTATGCGGGCGCAGAGCTTTCGGAACGGGCGCTGAGAGAGGTGTATCTGCCACCCTTCCGGGCGGCGTTCGACGCTGGCGCATGTTCCGTGATGTGCGGCTTCAATACGGTCAACGGGATCCCGGCCACCGCCGATCCTTGGCTGTTGCAACAGGTGCTGCGACGGGAATGGGGTTTCCGCGGCTATGTCGTGTCCGATTACACCGCCGATGCGGAGCTTGTTTCGCATGGTTTTGCAGAGGATGCGCGCGATGCTGTTCGTCTGGCCTTTCTGGCCGGCGTCGACATGTCGATGAACAGCCGCCTCTACCAGCGCTACCTGCCGGAGCTGGTGGCGGAAGGCGTGGTGCCGATGGCGCGACTGGATGATGCGGTGCGCCGCGTCCTGCGGGTGAAGGAGGCGCTCGGACTTTTCGACGATCCGTGGCGGGGGATGGATGCGGAGCGGGAGGGGCGGGTGGTCCGCTCGCCCGCCCATGTGGCGCTGGCGCGGGAGGCGGCGCGCCGCTCTGTCGTTATGCTCAGGAACGAGGGTGGGCTGTTGCCACTTCGCCCCGATCTCCGTCTCGCGCTGATCGGCCCGTTCGGCGCAGATGCGGACAACGTGCTTGGCCCGTGGTCGATCTTCGGCGAGCGGGAGAATGCGGTTACGCTGGAGGCTGGTATTCGGGCGGCCCTGAGCGATCCCGACCGGCTGACTGTCGTCCCGGGCTGCGGGATCGAGAGCGACCTGCCCGGCGGCATCGACGCGGCGGTTGCTGCGGCAGGCGCCGCGGATGTCGTCCTTCTGGCGGTGGGGGAAAGCCAGTGGATGTCCGCCGAGGGTCACTCCCGCACCGAAATCGACCTGCCTCCTCCGCAGGCTGCGCTGGTCGAGGCGGTCATGCAGGCAGGGCGCCCCGTTGTGGTCCTGCTCAAAACCGGGCGCGCTCTGGCCCTGACCGGCAGTGTGGCCGAGGCCGATGCCATAATGGTGACATGGTTTCTCGGGCAGGAGGAGGGGAATGCCGTCGCTGACCTCCTGTTCGGCTCGTTCGCTCCTTCAGGTCGCCTGCCGGTGAGCTTTCCGCGCAGGACGGGACAGCAGCCTTTCTACTACGCGCGCCTGTCCACCGGTCGGCCTGCGCAGGCGGCGGATGAAGCCTATACAGCACATTATCGCAACCTTCCCGATGGGGCGCTCTATCCCTTCGGACATGGTCTTACATACGGGTCGGTACACTATGAGCCGCCTCGCCTTTCGGCGGACCGGCTGATGGCGGGCGGTCGGCTTACGGCCACGGCGCGGCTGGTCAACGAAGGAGCACGCGACGCGGCGGAGGTGGCCCAGCTTTACCTGCGCGACAGGGCGGCCCAAGTGGCGCAGCCACGACGACTGCTGAAGGCCTTCAGACACGTCACCGTGCCCGCAGGCGGCGCGGTTGAAGTGAGCTTTGATCTGGGGGTGGGTGAACTGGCTTATCTGGGCCCGGATATGCAGCCCACCGCTGATCCGGGCTGGTTCGATCTGTGGATTGCGCCCGATGCGGAAAGCGGCGTCGCCGCCGCGTTCCGTCTCGACTAGATTTTCTGTGCCCCTTGGCCGAGCGCGGCCAGGATGGCGTCCGGCGTGATCGGCAGGTGCCGCATCCGGATACCCACCGCGTTGAATATCGCATTGCCGATGGCCGGAGCCACGACTGTGGTTGCCGGCTCTCCCATCCCCACGGGCGCTTCTGTGCTGGGCAGGAAGGCGATGTCCATCTCCGGCGCGTCGATCATCCTGAGCGGTGTATAGGTGTCGAGGTTCTGATCGCGCACATTTCCACCCTCGAACGCTGTCCCCTCATAGAGCGCCATGGACAGACCCCAGAGAGTTGCGCCCTCCGTTTGGGCCAGCGCGCCATCCGGATCCACGATGATGCCGGCATCGGTGGCGATCGCGAGCTTTTCCACCCTGACATAGCCGGTCTTGCGGTCCACGTGCACACGGGCGCCGCAGCCCACCCATGTTGGCATGTCGCGCTCCTGCCCGAAGCTGGTCGCAAGGCCGATGCCGCTATCCGGCGGCATTTCGCTGCCCCAGCCGATCATCTCTGCCGCACGGCGGAGCGCGGCTGCCTGCCGCGAGGCGCCGCCGACCGCCATCGGCGCGCTTCCCGCGTTCCTTCCCTCCGGTCGGAGCAGCGATAGACGGAATTCCAGCGGATCGCGGCCGAGCTTGTGGGCCGCCTCGTCCATGAAACTCTCCACCGCCCAGATCGTCCAGCCCGGCCCGACGGACCGGAGCCAGCCGGGCCGAAAGGTGGCATTGGCAAGATCGTTGGAAATCGCGCGGACCTTCTGCTTGCCCACGCTGTACCAATGGTCGGCGCCGGAAATCGCAAAGGGATCGTAGGGTTCCCCATTCGCGGCCTTGGGCAGAGCAGGAGGTGCCATTACCTGTGTCGGCCAGCCCGCTGCTGCGTCGTGCTCCATCGCGGTGACCTGTCCTTGCGTGTCGAAGGCCATCGCCACGCGCTGCACGGAGGCGGAGCGGGGGCTGTCGAACAACACGTCCTGTTCGCGCGTCATGATCATCTTGACCGGTTTGCCGTTCAGCGCCTTGGAGGCGAGCGCGACGGGAACGGCATAGTCGCCGTTCAGCCGCCGTCCGAATCCGCCGCCCAGCATGTAGGTGCGCATCACGATCCGGTCTTCAGGCTCGCCGAGCGCAGCGGCGAGGCTTGGCAGGATCAGCGACTGCCACTGGTTGCCGGTATGGATCTCCCAGATCCCGTCGGCGTTGCGGAAGGCGGCGGCGTTGAGAGGCTCCAGCTGGAAGTGAAGCACGGTCGCCGTGGTATATTCTGCCTCTAGTTTGTCCGCCGCGGCGGCAAAGGCGGGGTCCGTGTTGCTGTCACCCGTGTCGAGGATCGCGCCGGTTTTCCCGTCGGCGATGAGCTTGCGCGCGTGGTCGAGAATATCGTCCTCGGTCACTTTGGCCGTCGGGCCCGCGTCCCAGGTGACCTTGACCTGTGCCGCCGCCCTTTGCGCGGCAAGGTGGCTTGAGGCGATCACCATCACCCATCCAGGAACGGTCCCGGAGGCATCGTCGAGCGTGATCGTCTGTTGATAGCCCTTAACCGCCTTTGCGGCGCTGTCGTCAATGGTTTTGACCTTGGAGCCGACCCGCGTCGGCGGCAGGATGGGGGCGGCCCAGACCGCGCCGTCGATCTTCGCGTCAATGCCGAAGATCGTCTTGCCGGTGATCTTGTTCGGGATGTCCAGCGCCTCGACATCCTGACCGACGAGCCGCAGATCGCCCACGGGCTTCAGCGGCAGCGCCTTCAGCTCATCCTCCGTGAAAGCGCGCGTGAGGCCGTCCGAGATCAGTTCCCCGTAGGACAGGGAATTGGCGCCGGAAGTCACGCGCCCCTCCCGCGCCACGCAATCTGCCGGCGATACGTTCCAGCGGGCGGCGGCGGCTTCGGTCAACGCGATGCGCCCCGCTGCGCCCGCCTGCCGGTATATCCCCCAGCTTTGTGCGATGGACCAGCTTCCACCCGTCACCATCATGCCCCACTTCGCGGCGCTGTCCACATGGGTGATGCGCACATCCGCCCATGGAACCTCCAGTTCGTCCGCGAGGATCCGGGCGATGGCGGTGCCGACATGCTGGCCCATCTCCGCCCGGATGATGTTGACCTCCACCTTTCCCTGACTGTCGATCGTGTACCAGATCGTCGGCTCGAAGACGGGACCCACGGGCGGCACCGGCACGCCATCCGGCTGGGCCGGATCCATCGCGGCGAATGCGTGACGGGCGTAGCCGAAGGTGACGCCCGCAGCTGTCATGGTGATGAGGAAGCCGCGCCGGGTCAGGCCACGGATGCCCTCTCCCCGTGGCGGAAGACGGAGGTTACCCATTGGTGGTCTCCCGGAGTTCAGCCGCAGCTTCGCGGATCGCCTTGCGGATGCGGACATATGTCATGCAGCGGCACAGATTGCCTGTCATCACCGCGTCGATGTCGGCATCGGTCGGGTCGGGCATGTCTTTCAGAAAGGCCGCTGCCTGCATGATCTGGCCGGGCTGGCAGTAGCCGCACTGAGGTACGCGGATTGCCCGCCATGCCTTCTGCACGGGATGGCTGCCGTCGGGGTGCAAACCCTCGATCGTCGTGATCTCCGCTCCTTCCACCGACGAAAGCGGCGTGATGCAGGATCGCGTCGCGCGCCCGCCGACATGCACGGTACAGGCCCCGCACATGCCGATCCCGCAACCGAACTTCGTCCCGGTAAGCCCGGCAATGTCACGGATCACCCAGAGGAGCGGGGTGTCATCCTCGGCATCCACTGTCACCGGCTGTCCGTTCAGGGTGAACTTGGTCATCTGGTCACCTCCTGACCCGTTCAATGTGCAAGCGGCGGCTCTGCACGGATACGCGCCACGGCTTTTTCCAGATCGGGCCAGGGACGTTCCGTCGTGCGGGTCGCGCGCAGATAGGCGGCGATGGCGGCCACCTGGCCGTCATCAAGCGCATGGCCGAAGGCGGGCATGACGATGCCCGTCATTCCCTGATCGGTGCGCAGTCCGTCAAGGATCACGTGGATCAGGTTGGCCGGATCGGAGAGCCGCGTGGAGGAATTGATGCCCAGATCGGGGCGCCCCTTCACGATCTCCCCGCTGTTGTAGTGGCAGGAGGCGCAGGCCGTCGCATAGAGCCGCTGCCCTTCCTGAAGTCGGTAATCCGCCTGAGGCGCCTCCGCCTGCAAGGCGGCGAGAACGGCGGGGCTCTGCCCTTCATCCGCGGGAGGGGCACCGACGATATCGCCCAGATAGATGCCGATGGCCCAGAGATCGCTGTCGGGGAGCTGGCGGATCCCCGCATGCACGACCGGCGCCATCGGCCCTGCGGCCGCACCGTGATAGGTCGTCGCCCCCGTTGCGAGATAGTCGTGAAAGTCCGCCGCGCGCCAGGGTACGCCCGAAGGGTTTCGGGCGGTCAGGGGCGGCGCATACCAGTTGTCGATAGGAGCGCCCTCATACTGCGCGTCCTTCTGCTCTGCGCCAAGACGGTTGCGCGGCGTGTGGCAGGCACCGCAGTGGGCGATGCCTTCCGCCAGGTAGGCGCCACGGTTCCATTCGGCGGGCTTGTCGGGGTCTGGCACGAAGGGATGCAGATCCGCAAAGAGCAGCTTCCAGCCAGCCTGAAGGATCCGCAGGTCGAGCGGGAAGGGCAACTCATTCGTCTGCTTCACTGCCTTAACCGGCGGCACACTGCTCATGATGTAGGCATAGAGTGCCGAGATATCCTCATCCGTGATGCGAGAGAAATGGTCGTAGGGAAAGGCCGGAAACAGATGCTCGCCCTTCTGTCCGATACCTGCGCGCATGGCACGGGAGAATGCCGCTTCAGACCATGTGCCGATCCCGGTCTCCGGCTCAGGTGTGATGTTGCTGGAGTAGATCGTGCCGAAATCCGTCTTCATCGCGTAGTTGCCCGCATAGGGCGGGGCATCGCGTGACGCGGTGTGGCAGGTCGCGCAATAGCCAGCTGCAGCCAGAACCCGGCCTTTTTCAACCAGCGCGGGGTCGAAGCTGTTCGGCGCGGGCCTTGCCACCGGCGCGATGGCAGGATGCCACGCATAAATACCGAAGCCGATCACGCCAACCACGGCGATTGCCGCAATTCCAACGAGCACGCGCCCTATCATTTTCGCCTCGCTTCCGCTGGGTCCAGTCATCTTCTCACCCGGTGGGGGCGAGTGCAATCCACTTTGAAAGTCGCCTCTCCGCGGCCTGCGGCATTATGTCGGCGGAATAAGTCCTTCCACCGCTTCAAGGTTAGTGTGAAGATCACACACGTCCATACGAGCGGTCCGCCATGACGGAAACTCTGCCGAACGCGAAAATGATCACCGCGGCCTCCGCGCTCTCCACCCTCGCGTCACTTCTGTGGTTGCCGCAGGCGGCGCTGCTTGCGGTGTGCATCGGACGGATGGCGGCTGGTTTCGGCGATGTTCTCCTGCCGGTTGGGGGCTTCTTTCTTGTTCGCCTTGTCCAGGCTGGTGTTCAGGCGCTGTCGGAGCGGCTGGCCTTTCGCGGGGCAAGGGCGGAACTGTCACAGCTCAGATCGGCGGTCGTCGGGTCACTGGCCGGGCACGCCCCGTTCGATGCGGCGCGCCCATCCTCAGGTCTTGCGGCGAGTGTGCTGGCCGAGCAGGCCGAGTTGATCGTGCCCTACCTGAGTCGTTTCCGCCCCGCGCGGTTTCGGGCGACGGTAGTGCCGGTGGTGATCTTTCTGGTGATCCTTCCGCTGTCGTGGCTGGCAGCTCTGGCGCTGCTCATCGCGCTTCCGGTCATCCCGTTATTCATGGCGCTGATCGGCTGGCGTGCAAAGGCGGCGAGCGATGCGCAACTGGGCGCGGTCGGCACGTTCAACGGATTTCTGCTCGACAGGCTGCGCGGCATGGCGACGATCAGGGGGCTGGGCGCCGTGGGTGGGGCGGAGTCGCGTCTGGCCGCTATGGCGGGAGATCTTCGGGACCGGACCATGGCGGTGCTTCGGATTGCATTTCTTTCGTCAGCGGTGCTGGAGCTTTTTTCGGCTCTCGGGGTGGCGATGGTGGCGGTCTATGTGGGTTTTCACCTTCTGGGAGAGTTGCCATTCGGCGCGTGGGGCGCGCGGCTTTCGCTGCCGGAAGGGATGTTCATTCTGCTTCTCGCCCCCGCTTTCTTCGAACCGATGCGGGATCTGGCGGCGGTGTGGCATGATCGGGCATCAGGAGAGGCGGCGCTCGACAAGCTCGACGGGCTTGCCCCCGCCGGGACGGCGTTTGCCGGTGCTCTGGCCCTCCCCGTCCGGGTGGGAGAGGCGAAACCGCCTTCGGTGCTACTGGAAGCAGCACAGCCCGCGCGGCAGGACAGCCGCCCGGTGAGCTTCAGCGTGGCGGCGGGCGAGCACGTTGCCCTGACTGGGGCAAGCGGCTCTGGCAAGTCCACCGCCATAGGCTTGATCGCGGGTCTGGTGCCGCTTGGCTCCGGCCGGGTACTCGTCGGCGGGATACCTATGGCGGGTGATGGCGCCGCAACGCTCCGGGCGGGGATGGCATGGCTGGGGCAGGAGCCGCACCTACTGCCGCTGTCGCTGGCGGAGAATGTGCGGGCAGGCCGTGAGATCTCCGATGAGGCCGTGGCCGCCGCGCTCTCCTTGGCGGGGCTGTCGCGCGTCGCCGCGGTGCGCGGCAGCAGGCCGCTTGGCGAGGATGGGGCGGGGCTTTCGGGGGGGGAGGCGATGCGCCTGGCCCTCGCGCGTGCCGCCGCATCGCCTGCGGGCCTGATCCTGGCGGATGAGCCGACTGCTCATCTGGACAGCGCGACCGCAGATGCGGTGACGGAGGGGTTGCTGAGGCTTGCCCGCGGCCGCACGCTCATAGTCGCCACTCACGATCCCCGGCTTGTCGCACGGATGGACCGTACTATCGCGATTGATCCTCCACGTGGAGAGGCTGCTGCATGAGGCGTATGCGCAAGGATTTTGCCCCCGTGGTTCGCGCGCTTGCCGAAGGGCGGGAAGGGCGGCTTCTGCTCGGCGCAGGACTTGCCGCGATCACGGCTCTGGCCGGTGTCGCGCTGCTGGGTCTTTCGGGATGGTTCATCACAGCGACGGCGCTCGCAGGGCTGTCGATGGCAACGGCGCTGAGCTTCGGTGTCCTGATGCCTGCTGCGGGCATTCGCCTGCTTGCCGTGCTCCGCACCGTGGCGCGTTATGGCGAGCGGCTGGTAACCCATGGTGCGACGCTTGGCGCGCTGGCTGAGCTACGCGTGCGCCTGTTCCGGGGGTGGAGCCCGTCCGAGGCGGCGGGCGCGCTTGCCACCCGCCCCTCGCGCCTGCTGTTCCGGATCAGCGCCGACAGCGAGGCGCTGGATTCGCTTTATCTGCGAGTTGCCGTCCCGCTGGCGGCGGCGGGACTGGCGGCGCTGGGGGTCGGGCTGGCATTGGCGGTGGTCTCGCCGGTGCTGGGTCTTGGGGCCTTCATCGTACTGACTGCCGCTGTGGCGATCATCCCGCTGCTTTCGCTTCGGGCGGGCTCATCCGCGATATATGCCCGCAGCCGATGGTTGGAGGGCTTGCGCGGCCATGTCATCACGCTTGTGCGAAATCAGGCGGATTACGCGATGGCCGGGCGCCTTCCGGCAGAATGCGAACGAATTGCTGCTTTGGATGGGGCACTGGCGCGCGCGGATGACCGTGCCAATCGAGTTGAGGTCGCTGCGGGTGCTGGCGCGACAGTCGTAAGCGCCGTGCTGATCGCGGCTGTGACACTGGTTGTTGCCGGGATGGTGTCGGAAAACCGCATCGGGGTGGCCGTGGCGGCTTTTGGCATTCTGCTGGCCGTGGCCGCAGGCGATCCGCTGGCCGCGTTGCGTCGGGTAGGCGCGGAGGCTGCGCGCGCGCGGCTGGCGGCACGGCGGCTTGGTCCGCGGTTGGTGATGCTGCCTTCGCCCGCGCCGCTTCCCCTCCCACCTGAGGGGCAGGCTGTGGTTTTGCGGCACGTGTCCGCCGGCCCGGTTGCGCGCGGAGAAACGTTGCATGACATCACCTTGAGCCTGCGCAGGGGGGAGAAGGTGGCCGTCATCGGCCCGTCAGGGGCGGGCAAATCGACGCTTCTTCTGCTGCTCGCGGGGGAGGTTCGGGCACGGCGGGGGGAGGTGGCCGTTCTGCCATCCACTTTGTTGACCCAGCGGAGCGAACTCTTTCAGGACAGCCTCGCCGATAATCTCCGCCTCGCTGACCCCTGCGCCGATGACGCGGCGCTTATACGGGGGCTGGAGGATGCCGGGCTCCCCCGCTTCACCGCTCGTCTTGCCTTTCCGCTGGGCGAGGGCGGGATCGGCCTGTCCGGCGGAGAGGCCCGGCGGTTGGCCCTCGCAACGCTGTTTCTCCGCCCGGCGCCGCTTTGGCTGCTCGATGAGCCGACGGAGGGCATAGATGCAACAACGGCGCGGGATATTGCCCAACGGCTTGATTTGCGCCGATCAGGTCACACAATGGTGATCGTAACCCATGTACGGCGGGAGGCTGAAGGCGCCGACCTGCTGATAACGATGGAGCAGGGCCGGATTGCCTGTCTCCATCGTCAGGGGGAGGCGAGCTATACCGCCGCCCTTTCGGCGCTACGTCCCGATTAGGACAGCCGCGCCCTTGCCAGACCGACGCCCGCGCGCCGCGGACGTCCAGGAACGGAGCAAGAGCTCGCCCGGAAAGGCCAGCCATGGATTTTTTTGACGTTGTCACACTTTCGCGTCTCCAGTTCGCTCTGACGGCGCTCTACCATTTCCTATTCGTGCCGCTCACGCTGGGCCTATCCGTCATGATTGCCGCGATGGAGACAGTCTATGTGATGACGGGCCGGGTCATCTGGCGCCAGATGACCAAGTTCTGGGGCACACTCTTCGGCATCAATTTCGCCCTCGGGGTAGCGACCGGCATTGTGATGGAGTTCCAGTTCGGCATGAACTGGAGCTACTACAGCCATTATGTCGGCGACATCTTCGGTGCGCCGCTGGCCATCGAGGGGTTGATGGCCTTCTTCCTTGAGGCGACTTTCGTCGGTCTGTTCTTCTTCGGCTGGGACAAGATGTCGAAGGTGGGCCACCTCATCGCGACCTACTGCGTGGCGATCGGCTCCAACTTCTCCGCGCTGTGGATTCTCATTGCCAACGGCTGGATGCAGAATCCGGTGGGCGCGCACTTCAACCCGGACACGATGCGGATGGAGGTTGCCAGCTTCTTCGATGTTCTGATGAACCCGGTCGCGCAAGCGCGATTCGTGCATACCGTCTCCGCCGGCTATGTCGTGGCGTCTGTCTTCGTGCTAGGGGTCTCGGCCTGGTATCTGCTGCGCGGCTGGCATGTTGCGGTCGCCAAGCGGTCGATCACCATCGCCGCATCCTTCGGGCTTGCGGCCGCACTCTCGGTCGTGGTGCTGGGTGACGAGTCGGGCTACCTCACGTCCGAGCACCAGAAGATGAAGATGGCAGCGCTGGAGGGCATGTGGGAAACGGAGCCCGCGCCTGCCCCATTCACCCTTTTCGCGATCCCGGACATGCAGGCGCGGGAGAATCGCTACGCCATTCATATCCCTTGGGTCATGGGGTTGATCGGCACGCGCTCCCTTACTACGCAGATACCCGGCATTCTCGATCTCGTCGATCATGCGAAGGAGCGGATCCGGTCTGGCATGATCGCCTATGACGCGCTTCAGACCATCCGCATGGCGCCTGACGCGGCCGCTTCCGGCGCGGCGCGCGTTTCCTTCCGCGAGAGGGAGGCGGATCTCGGATATGCGCTGCTGCTCAAGCAGTATATCGACGACCCGCGGCTGGCGACGGAGGATCAGATCGACCGCGCGGCCTGGAGCACGGTACCCAACGTTCCGGTGCTGTTCTGGGTCTTCAGGATCATGGTGGCCGTCGGGTTCTTCAACATCCTGTTGATGGGCACCTTCTTCGTGATGAGCACGAGGCGATCGCTCGATCGGCACCCCTGGTTGTTGAAAGTGGCGGTCTGGGCGATGGTGTTGCCTTGGGTTGCGGCGGAATGCGGCTGGATCCTTGCCGAGTACGGTCGTCAGCCCTGGGCAGTCGAAGGGGTATTGCCGGTATTCCTCTCCGTCTCCGACCTCTCGGCCGGCACGGTGCTGATGACGGTCATCGGCTTCACTCTGATCTATGCCACGCTGATCGTGATCGAGGTCAAGCTCATGCTGGCCGCCATCCGCAAGGGCCCGCAGCCGGACTACGAACCGGAGGCGCCCCTCATCCCGAAACCCATCGTGACGCCGGCGGAGTGATGCCATGATCCTGCATGATTTGCTAAGCTACGACGCACTCCGCCTTATCTGGTGGGTTCTTCTGGGCGTTCTTCTGATCGGCTTTGCGCTTTCGGACGGATTCGACCTCGGCGTGGGTATGCTCCTGCCCTTCGCGGGTCAGAACGATGTCGAGCGGCGTATCGTCATCAACACTATCGGGCCAGTCTGGGAGGGTAACCAGGTGTGGCTGATCCTTGGCGGTGGCGCGATCTTCGCCGCGTGGCCACCACTCTATGCCGTGTCCTTCTCGGGCTTCTACCTTGCGATGTTTGCGATCCTGTTCGCGCTCATCCTGCGGCCCGTTGGCTTCAAATACCGCTCGAAGCGGGAGAGTCTGACCTGGCGCTACAACTGGGACTGGGCGTTGTTTATCGGGGGGTTCGTGCCCGCGCTCATCTTTGGCGTAGCAGTGGGCAATGTGCTTCAGGGGGTGCCCTTCCGCTTCGGCCCGGACATGCGCATCTATTACGATGGGTGGTTCATCGGTCTTCTGAACCCCTATGCGCTGCTTTGCGGCGTCCTGTCAGTCGCGATGCTTGCCATGCATGGCGCCGCATGGCTCATCGTGAAGACCACAGGGCCGGTGCAGGAGCGGGCGCGGCGGTTCGGCACATGGGCGGCGATAGCGACGCTGGTGCTTTATGCTCTCGGCGGGCTGCTGCTCTGGGCCTTCATCGATGGTTATGTGGTCACGAGCACCTTTCCGGAGAACGGTCCCTCCAACCCGCTCGCCAAGACGGTGGAGGTCTATGCGGGGGGATGGTTCACCAACTATGGCGCCCATCCCTGGATGCTGATCGCCCCGGCGGCAGGCTTTGTCGGTGCGCTCGGCGTTCTGGGAATGATAGCGGCGAAGCGGGAGGTCGGTGTGCTTATGTTGAGCCAACTGTCCATCTTCGGAGTGATCTCATCCGTCGGGCTCTCCATGTTCCCGTTCATCCTGCCGTCCTCCGAAATGCCGGGGGCAAGCATAACCGTATGGGATTCGTCTTCCAGCCACCTGACCCTGTTCATCATGTTGGTGACCTCGGTGGTCTTCCTGCCGATCATCGCCCTGTACACCACCTGGGCCTACAAGCTGCTCTGGGGCAAGGTTAAAAAAGAGGACGTGACCGGCGACAGTCACGCTTACTGAAAGGATCCGAATATGTGGTACTTCGCCTGGATACTCGGTCTGCCGCTGGCCGTAACCTTTGCTGTGCTGAATGCAATGTGGTTCGAGATACTGGAGGATGGCCGCGAGACGCTGGACGAGGCCGGCCACCAGCGCTGACGCCATGAGAAAGCCGGCCCGAATTGCTCCGGGCCGGCTTCTTCGAGGGGCAGGACGTTACTGTCTCGGCAGGGCATAGGCGACGAGATAGTCGCCCGGTTGCGTCTGCATGAGGTTATGACCACCTGCCGCGATGACCACGAACTGCCGCCCACTCTCTTCCGAGAGATAGGTCATCGGGGTCGCGTTGCCGCCCGCCGGCAGGCGCCCTTTCCACAGGATATCGCCCGTCTCGAGGTCCATTGCGCGGAGCGACTGCTCCCCCGAAGCCGCGACGAACACGAGCCCCGACTTGGTGGTGATGGAGCCTCCCAGCCCGGGAACGCCGAGGCTGATCGGAAGACGCGAGCGGATAGTGCTGCCCGCGATGGTTACACCGCTGTCCTCGGCCGTGCCCGACCGGCGCTGCCAGAGCACCTCCTTCGTGGTGAGGTCAACCGCTGTCACAAGGCCGTAGGGCGGCGCAAGGCAAGGCGCGCCCAAAGGCGACATGAAGGGTTTCAGGTCTGCGGCATAGGGCGTGCCCTCCTGCGGGACCGCGCCACCCACGCTGACGCCGGGACGACCGTCGGCAGCCTTCAGACCAGCCGCGTCCGCTTCTGACCGTGGCATCAGCCGAAGATACATCGGCACCCGGTTCCAGTTCGCGACGAGGATTTTGCGCTCCGGATCAAAGGAGCCCGAGCCCCAGTTGCTGCCGCCCAGCGAGCCGGGGAAGAAGAAAACGGAATCTTCGCCTGGAGGCGTGAGAGGCCCGTCCCACCGCGCCTCGCGGAAGCGGATGCGGCACCACATCAGATCGAAGGGTGTCGCCCCCCACATGTCCGTTTCGTCGATACCGAGGGGTTTCTTCGGATCGATGCCTGAAAACTCCGGCATCTCAACAGAGAAGGGCTGCGTCGGGGAAATCCGCTCGGCCTCCGCGCCTCCTTGCGGAACCGGGAGCTCCTGAACCTCGTAGATCGGCTCGCCTGTGCGGCGGTCCAGAACGAAGTTCTGCCCTCGCTTGGTGAGCTGCACGAGAGCCGGGACAGTTTCCCCTTCGATCTGGAGATCGACGAGGCTCGGCTGAGAGCCGACATCCATGTCCCAGACGTCATAGTGAATGGTCTGGAAATGCCAGCGAAGCGCCCCGGTTTCCGCGTCGAGGGCAAGGATAGAACCTGAGTAGCGGTTGTCAAAGTCGCGGCGGTGGCCGCCCCAATAGTCCGGCGTCGCGTTGCCGGTCGGCATATAGACCAGCCCCAGCTCATCATCGGCTGAGATCGGCGCCCATGAGTTCGGCGTACCGCGCGTAAACTCCTCCCCCTCTGCGGGCATGGAGTGGTCTTCCGGGCGGCCCATGTCGAATGCCCAGTCGAACGTGCCGGTAACCGCGTCAAATGCCCGGATCACGCCGGAGGGTTCATCCGTCATCTGGCCGTCAGAGATCCAGCCGCCGATCACCACCCGTCCGCGCACGATCTGCGGGGCGGACGAAACATAGGAGTAGCCGGGGATGACATGGCCGAGCCCCTGCTTGAGATCCACCTGGCCATTCTGGCCGAAGTCGGCACAAGGCTCCCCGGTCGCCGCATCGACGGCCAGAAGGCGCGCGTCCACCGTTCCGCCGATAATGCGCTCAGCGCATGCGGCACCGGCCGGAACCGCGCTTTCGGGTGCTTGATAATAAGCCACACCCCGGCAGGCGGCCGAGCCGGTCACACCCGTAAGGTCGGTGTGGCTGTTGAAGCGCCAGTTCTCCTGCCCGGTTTCCGCGTCGAGTGAGACGATGTCGTTCCGCGCCGTGCAGAGATAGAGCGAGCGCCCGATTTTTAGCGGCGTAGCTTGGAGGCGCCGCACCGGTCCTTCCGGCGGGGGGTAATCGCCGGTGCGATAGGTCCAGGCGACTTGCAGATCCCGCACGTTTTCCGGGTTGATCTGCTCCAGCGGCGAGAAACGTGTGCCATGCTGGTCGTTTCCGTAATGGTGCCACTCGCCCTCTGGTGTGTCCTGGGTATATTTGGCCTTCGCCTCCGGCAGGGGCCGGGTTGCCGCGATCTCATGGATATCGCCCTTTGCGAACCCCCAGCCGAAAAGACCCAGCAGGGCGACCGCAAAGCCACCCACTACGGCGCGGCCCAATAGCGCGGGGCGCGGCCCCGAGATTAGGCTGCGCCGATACCAGGGGGTCAGGAAGAACAGCCCGAACAGGAACGGTCCTGACAAGCGGGGCAGCAATGTCCAGAAATCGACCCCCACCTCGCTGATGGCCCAGATATAGGTCCAGGCGAGCATGGCAGCATAAAGCCATCCGGCCCAGGCGTTGCCGCGCCAGACAAGGATACCGGACACGATCACGGCAAGGCCGGTGATTAGGAAATAGAGTGATCCGCCTAGTAGCGCGAGCTGCGCGCCCCCCCAGACGTAGGCCAATCCGATCAGCACGAAAAGGGTCGCAAAGACCCTCGCCGCGCCACGATGGCGGCGTTCTGTTGTCGGTGTCACGGGGACAACCCTCCGAATGCTCGAACCGCAATCAGGAGAATGCGGTGAGACTTCCGTCAAACATAAATGACTGCAAGGTCATTTATGGGGTTGTCGTGGATATCACAACCCCGCGTCTCGAATGTGATCTTCTGCCCGTGCGTCAGGAGAAGAACAGCGAGATCTGCAGTTCCATCAGGGAGGCTGCCGAGATTTCCCCGCCCGGATTAAGCACCCCGCCTTCGACCATCGCAACCCAGAGAGGCGCGACGAGCAGCTGGGGATTTGCTGCGAGTCGGGGGTCACACACCTCGCCACGCGCAATGGCCATGCGGATCGCCGCGGAAATATAGGCGTTGGTCGGCTCGTAGATGCTGCGAAAGTAGGTCTCGGCCAGAAATCGCGACGCGCCACCTTCGGCGAGCACCAGCCGTGCGAGCGAGGCCCGACCGGAAGCCTCGAGCTGTTCCGCGACAGGCAGCATCACGCGGCGAAAATGTTGTCCCAGTGTCTCTCCGGGTAGAAATGCCGGGGTATCGCGCAGCGCGTTCCGCTCGTCCATCGCGCGCTGGACAACCCCTTCGAAGAGAGCCTCTTTCGTGGGGTAATAGCGATAAGGCGTACCCTTGGCCATTCCCCCGCGACGTGCGATTCTGTCCATGCGTGCGCCCGCGACGCCGTATTCCAGAAACTCCGCCATGGCTGCATCGAGAATGGCGGCCTGGGTCCGCTGGGTCTTGGCGGGGCTTGGGCCGCGTGTGGCAGGCCGGGGAAGCGGGGCATCGGTCGACATGAGGGAAAGGTAGATAGCAGAAAAAGCGCCTCCCGGCGAGAGGCGCTGTCCTCCGATCAGGCATTTCGTGCTTTGGCGGTGGTTTGTTCGTCGGTTCGTCCGGCGAAATAATTCGCCAGCAGCGCGCCCGAAATATTGTGCCAGACGCTAAAGATCGCGCTCGGCACTGCGGCGAGCGGCGAGAAGTAGGCGGTCGCCAGAGCGGCACCAAGACCGGAGTTCTGCATCCCCACCTCAATCGCGATTGCCTTGCGCTTGGCCAGCGACAGACCCGCGGCTCTGGCAGCGAAGAAGCCGATGAGGTAGCCAAGCCCGTTGTGCAGGACAACGACCGCAAAGATCATCAGGCCCGATTGCAGGATGGAGGCGCGGGAGGCCGCGACGACCGCGGCGACTATGAGCACGATGCCCGACACACTCACGAGCGGCAGGGCCGGGACGGCTTTGCGTACAAGACCGGGCATGATCTTCTGCGCTGCGAAGCCGAGGGCGAGCGGCACCAGCACGACCTTGACGATCGACAGGAACATTGCCCAGCCATCCACGGGAAGGAACTCGCTTGCCAGCATCCATACAAGGAAAGGGGTGACTACCGGCGCAAGCAGCGTGGTCACGCTTGTGCAGGCCACTGACAGCGCCACATCGCCCTTGGAAAGATACGTCATCACGTTGCTGGACGTACCACCGGGGCAGCACCCGACAAGAATCACGCCTGCCGCGACTTCCGGCGGCATTGGGATTATCTTGGTAAGGAGCACCGCAAGAAGCGGCATGATAAGGAACTGCCCGATGACACCCACGCCGACATCATAGGGACGACGGACGACTTCGCGAAAATCGTCGGCTGAAATCGTCAACCCCATCCCGAACATGATGATGGCAAGCAGCGTGACGATCCATGGAGTCACGAGACGGAACACGTCGGGAAGCAGGAAGCCGAGCACCGCAAACAGGATCACCCAGAGGGCGAATGTCTTGCCCACAAAGGTGGATAAACGTTCAATTGCTTTCATCAGGTCTCCCCCTCTCGCAACTTTATTCCGGAGGGCGATAAGCGCTTTATAAGCGGGAGGCAAGACGGCGCATGGCAAAAGGGTCCGCTGTCGCGGACCCCTTCCTGTTGTCTGTGCTGGTCAGGCGCGCAGGAACCCAGCCATACGCGATATTTCTTCCTGACGTACTTCGTGGCCGCCATCATGCAGCGCAAGGTCCACTTCCGCTCCCTGACCCCTGAGCCAGTTGACCAGCTGTTCCGTCTGAGGGAGGGGGCAGATCGGATCGCGTCTGCCCGCAGTGACGAGTACCTGCCGTCCAGCAAGTCCGGCGTTCGGTTCGGGTGTCCACGGAATCAACGGATGCATAAGTACCGTGCGGTCCAGCAGTTCCGGTGCCCGGAACAAGACGGAGGCAAGGATGTTCGCTCCGTTGGAATAGCCCAATGCATAGACCGGCGCGTTTGGATTCGCAGTGCGATGGTGACGGATGAAGGCCGTCATCTTGGACGTCGCCCGGTCGAGATCGGCCATGTCATAAATCCCCTCTCCCGTGCGGCGGAAGAAGCGTGCGGCCCCGTGTTCAGACACGTCACCGCGGGGCGAGATAAGGCCTGCGCCGGGAAGAATCTGCTCCACCAGCCCGGCGAACTGATGCTCGTCCCCACCGGTACCGTGCAGGGCAAGCACCAATGGCTGCCCAGCGGCGGGAGCGCGGGCGATATGATGATAGCTGTCGAGGGGCATGGAATGCTCCTTTCATGTGAAGCGCGCCGCCGCCGTATGGTCAGCGACGCGCCGTGAAACAGGATCGCTCAATCCGTGATGGGCGTAAGGATCCGCTCGATCTGCGGGCGGAGGTGTGCGTGCTGCGTCGGCAGTTTCAGGGCTTCGCCGAGATGCGCGGTATCCTCGTCCCGGTCAAAACCCGGCTCGTTGGTCGCCACCTCGAAGAGTACGCCGCCCGGGGTGCGGAAGTAGATCGCCCAGAAGTAGTCCCGGTCGATCACGGGTGTCACGTGGTAGCCCGTGTCCATCAGCGCCTTGCGCACTTCAAGCTGAGCGGCGCGGTCAGGTACGGCAAATGCCACGTGGTGGACGGAACCGGCCCCCTGACGCGCTGAAGGCGCACCGGGCAGCACCTCAAGATCGATGAAATCCGCGCCATTGCCATCCTTCACCCCGAAGCGCGTGATGTCACCCTGACGGTCGACTTCTTCATAGCCCATGAAGCGGAGCAGCTCGCCCGTCGCCCCTCCGTCGCGGAGTCGCATGGAGACGCTGTGGAACCCGTGAACACCCTCGTCCGAAGCGACCGGCCCGCCCGCCCATGGCGCGCGATTGTCGTCTGCCACTTCGACCAGAACGAACCCGTCGCCGTCAGGCCCCTGGAAGCGCAGGCGTTTCTCACCGAAGACTTCCTCTTCCTTCATGCCGCCGACATTGTAACCCGAGAGGCGCTCCTTCCAGTAGGGGAGCGATCCTTTGGGCACGGAAAATACCGTTTCCCCCACTTCTCCCGTGCCGGGACGACCACGCACGATATGGGGGAAGGGAAAATAAGTCATGACCGAACCGGGCGTACCCACCTCGTCCCCATAGTAGAGGTGATAGACATCCGGCGCGTCGAAGTTCACCGTTTTCTTGACCCGACGAAGGCCGAGCGTCTTGGTGAAGAAGTCGTTGTTCTGCTGGGCATCCGCAGCCATGGAGGTGACGTGGTGCAGCCCTTTGATCTGTTTCAGCATGGTCGATCCCTTTCAGAGAACGGAGGGCTGATGCAGCGCCTCCTGATGTCTTGGCAACAAGATGGGAGGAAATATTGTGAAAGAGAACGTTTATAATGTTGCATTAATTATTGCATATAACGTAATAATTGGGGATGGGCGAACTTGAATCTCTGCGCACATTCCTTGCCGTAGCGGACGCGCGCAGTTTCACTGGTGCTGCGCGGCTGCTTGGGACCACGCCCGCCTCGGTCACGCGGACCATTGCGGCGCTGGAGGACAGGCTGGGTATTCAGCTTCTGTTGAGAACGACCCGTCAGGTATCCCTGACATCGGCGGGAGCAGGTTATCTTGAACGCATGGCTCCCCTTGTCAGACAGATCGAAGCCGCTACTGAGGAGACCCGTGCCCAATACGGAGTGATGTCGGGGAGACTGCGGCTCGCTGCGCCGATGTCACTTGGCCAGCGGGTATTGCCTGGTGTGCTGTCACAATTCGCGGCACGTCACGGAGGCACGCATGTCTCTGTCGTCCTCTCGGATCATTTCATTGATATCGTGGAGGAGGATTTTGATCTCGCTATTCGGATCTCCGGTCCACCAGTGGATAAATCGACTGTTTGGCGCAAGCTTTGCGATGTCCCCCGCCTGCTGGTAGCATCCCCCGGTTATCTCGCCGCGCGGGGCGCGCCAAGCGAACCGGAGGATTTAACGGAACACGACTGCCTTGGATATGCCGAGGATGCGCGCGAACCGATCTGGGATTTGTCTTCGGGCACCCGACGCAGGAGTCACCGTGCGAAGGGCATATTCAGCTCGAATAACGGGGATCTGCTGGCCGACCTGGCGCTGAGTGGTGAAGGAATCGCGCTCCTCCCCCGATTCATTGTCGCTCACGCGTTGACCGAGGGTCGGCTGAAACCGGTACTTCCAGATTGGATGCCTCCCCCGGTCTGGCTCACGCTTTATTACCCGCCTTATGAGCGACTACCGGTGCGGGTTGCGACGTTTTCGGACTTCTTCGAAGTCTATGTGAAGGAGACGCGGCCCCTGTAGCCCTAGCGGCCGCAGTCCAGTCACTTTGCGGCGTCGAGTTCCCGTTTCTTCGGAAAATACCACCGCATCACCTTGCGCAGCTCATCCGAATTGGGACGTGCCCAGTTGCGCATGAGCTCACAGCCGAAAGCGATGGCAGTGGTCGGCTGTGCACCTGCAGCTTCGATCCTGCGGAGGGCACTTTCATGCGAAACGGGGGAAATCCCGCCGACGGCATCGACCACCGGATAGACCTCATATCCTTCCCTCAGCATGTCGAGCGTCGGGAAGGCAAGACATACCTCCGTCCAGAGGGCTGCGATCACGACCTTCTTTCGGCCCGTCGCCTCTACCGCAGCACGGAAGTCCGCATCCTCCCATGCGTTCACCCCCGTTCGATCAATCTCCGGCACTCCTGGCAGGACATCGAGAATTTCCTGTGCCGTCCCCTCGTTCACGCCCATATCCACAGCCACGGTCGAAAGGATGACGGGAACGTCAAATGCCCTTGCCAGCTTCGCCGCCGCGACGACGTTCATCATCACCACCTCCTGCGGGGCGAATTTCACGGTCCGCACCTGCTCGGGTTGGTAATCGATGATGACGAGTACACAGTTCTCAGGCGTCAGAAGGCTGTCGGCCTTCGGGTCTCGGATCGGTTCGGGATCGAGTTTCGGCATAGTTGCACCTCAGATTTGCGGCATTTCGCCCGGCGCCACGGACATGACATCGGACCATTCGGGATGTTTCTCATATTGTGCACGGACATAGGGGCAGAGCGGGATGATCCGCGTGCCGCTTGCCCGCGCGTCGTCGATCATATGTGCCACGAGGGCCGCCGCCACGCCGGTACCGCGAAGGCTGTCTGGCGCGCCGGTATGATCGGCCGAGATCACCCCATTGCCCCGGCGGGTATAGGTGATCTCCGCCACGCCATCATGGTCTGCCAGACTGGCGGTGAACCGCCCGTGACGGGCATCGCACTCTTCGCGCCCGAAAATGAAATCGCTCATGCAGTGCCTCCCCGTCTCCCGGAAGATGGGTCTTTGGACAGTTCTTCAAGTGCTGCTCTTCAGCTGCCGGTCCTTCAATCTTGCGGATCCGGAGAGAGAACGTTGAGGATGGCGATGAGTTTCCGGTCCCGCTCTGCTGAAAGATCGGCGATGCTGCGGTCCCCCACTTCCTGCTGCACGCCTTCGACCAGCTTCTCTCGAAGCGCGGCATCCATCACCGGCGTGCCCAGATCGGCCCACCATGTCTGCATCGCGGGCACAAGGTGGTCGTAAAAATGGGCCATTCCGCCCGTGCCGCCGCCAAGATGAAAGGTGAGATGCGGCCCCATGATCGCCCAGCGGAGACCCGGCCCCTCGCTGGTCGCCAGGTCCACATCCTCAACGCTCGCCACCCCGGACTGCACGAGATAGGCGGCCTCTTTCCAGAGCGCGGCCTGGAGGCGATTGGCGATGTGTCCCGGCACCTCCTTGCGGACGCGGATCGCGCGCTTGCCGTGCGCGTTGAAGAAGGCGACCGCCCAATCCGCGGCCTCTTCGGACGTCTGCTTCCCTCCGACGATCTCCACCAGTGGAACGAGATGCGGGGGATTGAACGGATGTGCGACGACCAGCCGTTGAGGATGAGCCATGCCGGTCTGCATGTCGCTCGCCTTCAAGCCGGAAGTGGAGGAACCGATGACACGGTCGATGGGAAGCGCGGCGTCGATTTCAGAAAGCAGTTTCTGTTTCAGTTCGAGGCGTTCCGGAGCGTTTTCCTGTACATAGTCAGCCCCTTCGACCGCTTGAAGGTGGCTTTCCCAAACAGAGAATCGGGCCAGCGCCTGATCCGCGCTGCCGCTTGCCCCCAGTGCCGAAAGCTGGGGCCAACAGGCGGCGATCATCCCCGGGGCGGCTTCCCGCGCGGCGGCGGACGGATCGCTGCACCTTACCGTGAAACCCTGCGCGAGGAACCAGGCTGACCAAGATGCGCCGATCGTGCCACCTCCGATCACCGCGACGGTTGTTACATTCTTTACATCAATCAGTGACATAGTTTCCCCCCAACGTCGCACCCTGTGCAGGGGAGGCTAGCGACGGAATGGTCGCCCTGCAACGGCTACGGAAAGAGTGAAATTGTCGCCATTGCCATCGACCCTCTCTATGCCATATCCCTCTCGGCCAGCGATATTCCTTGGAGCTTCTTTCCGGCATGCAGGAACCCAAGACCCAGAATCCGCATCTCCGCAGCGAGATTGAGGCATTCCTGTCCGATCTCCTGATGATAGAGGACGAGTCTCGACTCGGTGCGACACTGTCGGCAGCCAATGAGGCCATGCGTCAGGTTGGAAAGGTTTCCGGCTGGCCTGTTGGCGGTGGCACTTGCGGCGACATATTGCGGCGTGGCGCTTTTTGCGCGGATCTGACCGGACCGGTGTCAGACTGGAGCGCCGCGATGCGGATGACCGTGGCGAACATGCTGGAGACGCCGGTTCCCACGGCCCTGATGTGGGGGAAGAGCGGCGCTCTTTTTTATAACGACAGCTATGCCCCGCTGCTTGGTTCCAGGCATCCCGAAGCGATGGGGCGGGCTGCTCTCACTGTCTTGCCGGAAGTTGCGGATTGGAACGGCGAAATCCTGCGTCGGGTCTTTGCGGGAGAAACGCCCGCCTACCGGAATCAGCATCTTGTCCTTCGCGATGGCGAACATGAGACGGACCATGTGTTTGACCTGTTCTATGCGCCGGTTCGGGATTTCGGCGGCGAGATCCGGGGCACATTGTGCAAGGTAGTTGAAAATACCGCCCGGATTAATGCGGAAACGGCCCTTGCACGGCGCGAGGCGGAGCTTTCCTCGCTGACCAATGCCATGCCTGCGCTTGTCGCGCTCGTGGATACTGATCTGACCTACCGCTTCGCGAACGACTACTACCGTAAACTTCTCGGCCATGACCCGGCGGCGATGATCGGGCGGACCATCGGTGAAATGATCGGGCCTGCGTTGATGGAGGACCGGGAACCAGGATTGCGGAGAGCCTTGCAGGGCGAGGATGTGCACGACTATTTCCACCTGCGCGACCTCGACGGCGAGCTGCATTACTTTACCGTGAGGTACCTGCCTCAGCGGGATGCCACGACGGGTCAGATCATGGGCATCATGATTCTCGCCTTTGACGAAACGGATAGGGTCGCCCGGCAGGAAGAGCTGACCTACTCCAACCACCGGTTCAGGCGGGCCATCGATGCGATTCACGGCGTGCTTTGGACTAACAGCGCCGATGGGCGGATGGTTGGAGAGCAACCTGGCTGGGCGAGTTTGACTGGTCAGTCCGAGGGTGAATATCAGGGCTATGGCTGGGCCAATGCGCTGCACCCCGACGATGTAGAGCCTTCCATCGCGGCATGGCAGCGCGCCGTCGCGACGCGGGGCGTGTTCGAATACGAGCACCGCGTCCGCCGTCACGATGACGTCTGGCGGACCTTTGCGGTCCGCGCTGTGCCGGTCATCGGTTCGGATGGGCAGATTCGTGAGTGGGTGGGCGTCCATACGGATATAACCCATCAGCGGGCTGCTGAGGCGGCGTTGCGCGAACAGGCCGAAACGCTTGCCGCCGAGGTCCGCCAGCGCGAGCGCGCGGAGGACGATCTTCGCATACTTAATGAGGCGCTCGAAGCGCGTGTCATCAGCGAGATCGCCGAACGGCGGGATGCGGAAAAGAAACTCGCGCATGCGCAGAAAATGGAGTCGCTGGGCAAGCTCACCGGCGGGGTTGCACATGATTTCAACAACCTGTTGCAGGTGGTCTCCGGCAATCTGCAGCTGCTCGCCCGCGATGTCGGTGGTATTCCGCGCGCGGAAACGCGTGTGGCAAGCGCAATGGCCGGGCTGCAGCGGGGGGCCAAGCTTGCCGCTCAGCTTCTTGCCTTCGGGCGGAGGCAGGCGCTTGAGCCGAAAGTAGTCAATGTCGGCAGGTTCATCAGCGGAATGGATGAACTGCTCCGCCGTGCCCTTGGCGAAGGGGTGGAGGTTGAGACGATCCTTGGCGGCGGGCTGTGGAACACATTCATAGATCAGGCGCAGGTGGAAAACGCTCTCCTCAACCTTGCCATCAATGCGCGGGATGCGATGGAGGGAAGCGGGCGCCTGACGATCGAGGTGGCCAACGCGCACCTGGATGACGATTATGCCCGGCAGCATGACGAAGTGACGCCCGGCCAATACGTGATGATCGCTGTCTCGGACACCGGTTGTGGCATCCCGCCCGAGATTGCGGAGAAGGTGTTCGAGCCGTTCTTCACCACCAAGGGGGAGGGGAAGGGCTCCGGTCTTGGCCTGTCCATGGTCTATGGATTCGTCAAACAGTCAGGCGGCCATGTGAAGCTCTATTCGGAGCAGGGGCATGGCACCACGATCAAGCTCTATCTGCCGCGTTCGCTGGAGGCGGAGGATATCGCGGTCCTGCGCGATGAGGGTCAGATCGTCGGCGGTCATGAGACGGTGCTGGTGGTCGAGGATGACGACGAGGTGCGTGCCATCGTCGTGGATATGCTGAAAGATCTTGGCTATCGGGTGCTGAAGGCGCCAGACGCCTCTGCCGCGCTGAATGTCGTCGAAAGTGGTGTGCCCATCGACCTGATCTTCACCGATGTCGTCATGCCGGGACCGCTGAAAAGCCCCGATCTCGCCCGCAAGGCTCGGGAGCGCATACCGGGTGTCGCAGTGCTGTTCACATCCGGCTACACGGAGAATTCCATCGTGCACGGGGGTCGGCTCGACGCCGGCGTTGAGCTGCTTTCCAAACCTTACACCCGCGAGGCTCTGGCCCGGAAGCTGCGCCACGTGCTTGCAAACCGTGAGCAGCAGGCGATTGCCGGGCTTAGTGGGAGGGCAGCCACCCATGCGACGTCACGCCCCTCGCTTCGGGTGCTTCTCGTGGAGGATGATCCGTTGATCCGAATGGACACGGCGGAAATCCTGCGGGAAGAAGGCATGACGGTTGAAGAGGCTGGGAGCGCGGAAGCCGCGTTGCGGTTGCTCTCCTCCCAATCGTTCGACGTGCTGGTGAGCGACTATCATCTGCCCGGGCTGTCCGGTGCGGCGTTGGCCCGGCATGCGGCCGAGCTCCAGAAGGCCATCAGGGTAGTTTTTGCCACGGGAGACGCAGCCGCCGTAGCGCCGGGTACGGCAGAAAGCGTACTGGCGAAGCCCTATAGCGTGGAGGCTCTGGTTAATGCTGTCCGGGGGCAGGGATCGGCCGAGAACTGATACCCTGCCACGGTCAGCCGGAGATTGCGGCGAGGTAAAGCCTCACCGCCTCCTGAACATGCCGGAACCGGTCACCACCCAGGTGCTTGCCGCCATACCAGCGTGTCACGACGATCAGATGCTGGCGGAGTTCTGCCCGCTCCAGCATCCGCAGGATGACCATGCCCGCCCCGCTTTCACCGTCGTCGTTCTTGAGCGGGCCTCCGCCGTCAGAAGCCCCCATGTGTTGTGGGTGGCCTTGGCGAATTTCCGATTGCGCTTCAGCTCGGTCAGCAGAGCGTGCGCCTCCGCCGCCGAGTGACAGGGCGCGCCGGACACGGCGTAGCGGGAGCCGCGGTCTGAGATGATGTTGTCGAGCGTCAGCATAGAGAGGGGGTGACCCGTCCTTGGTCCCCGCGTCAAGTGGCGCTGTCGATGACATCGAGGGCGGCGGTTACGGCGCTGCCCAGATCCCACTTCCGTCCCGTGACCCGACCGAGCGCCCCCGCGAGCGCGGTGAGGGCAAGCGGCACGTGGATCGGCTCTGCCGTCGGCCCCATATGTCCGACCCGGACAAGCCGGTTCCATGTATCTGCGCGCCCCGCAGAGATGACGACGCCATAATGCTGCCGCATCGCATTCCGCAGGGCCGTTTCCTCTACCCCGTCTGGCAGGCG
The DNA here is from genome assembly GCF_000740775.1 of Haematobacter missouriensis. Taxonomy (GTDB): domain Bacteria; phylum Pseudomonadota; class Alphaproteobacteria; order Rhodobacterales; family Rhodobacteraceae; genus Haematobacter; species Haematobacter missouriensis. The sequence goes on from NZ_JFGS01000013.1 coordinate 69,249, forward strand.
GATGGCGGTGCAGGTCGCGGCGGCGGTTTCCTCCCGCGCGGGCCAGAGGGTAAGGTCTATCGCCTTTACGCCCGCCCGCATTGCTGCACCGGTGAGCGCATGGCGCGCCCATACCGCCCGAGGCCCTTCGGCAAGGTAGCGGTCCAACCCGGCAGCAAGCCCATGAACTTCCGCAACCGACGGAGAGAAGGGGAAGGCGCGCGCGGGATCCTCCATACCCTCCCAGTCGAGAATCGAGAGGAAAGAGCCGCGGGGGCTCGCAGGATTGGCTCGCATCTTTTCCCAGGCCCGCGGGGATATACCAAGCAACGTGAGCCCCGGCGGACATCCCAGACATTTGTTCGAGCCGGTTATCAGCAGATCGATACCCCAGCCCACCATGTCCACTTCCATTCCGCCCCAGGAAGACACCGCATCCACAACGAGGAGAGCGCCATGCTCCCGCACCACCGCGCCGATCTCAACAAGCGGGTTCACCGTACCGGAAGGGGTGTCATGATGACATACGGCGACCACAGCGGTTTCGGGATGGCGGAGGAGGGCCTGCCGGACGGACTCCGGGTCGATCACGGCATCGAAGGCCGTGCGGACCTCTCTCATCACCCCCGCATTGCGTGATAGCCACTGGCTGTACCCCGCCCCGTAAACGCCCGATGCCAGATTGAGCACCGCGTCTCCCGGCGCGACCAGCGACAACGCCGCGGCTTCCAGCCCAAGCACCGGCTCGCCTTGCAGGATCACGACCGTCCGGGCAGGCAGCGCGCGGCGCAGTTTGTCCAGCGTCGTGGTGTAAAAGGTGCGAAAGGCCGGGTCGGCATCGGAAAGCACAGGCCGGGCAAGGGCGGAAAGCACTTCCGGGTAGCAGGTGACTGGGCCGGTTGTCAGAGTGAAAAGACTGCCGGCCTCTGGGGGAAGGGGCATCTCGATCTCCATCAGGTCATGTCGACCCTAGACCTGGCGCAAAGGGTAGGCAATGCGCACGACACAGGCGGCAGCTCCTCATTCGGGCGGGGCCTCCGCTTGACAACGCCGGTGCCCCGGCTCACTTCGGCCGGTGATGGAGAGCAGCGGAGCAGGCGATGACGAGCGCATTCGAGGATGGTTATACCCCCTTGCCGAAAGGCAAGCTGGCGACGGTGGTAACCTGGCTTGAGATGACATCGCCTCCTTCCGTTGCGCCGCCGGATTGGCCGGAGGGCATCACCTTCCAGAAAGTCGCGCCGCCCGCCCCTGCCGAGTATCGCATGTTGTTCCGGGCGATCGGACAGAACCTGCTGTGGGTGTCCCGCCTGAAGATGTCGGACGAAACACTGGCAGCTACGCTCTCCCACCCGGAGGTGGAGCTGTTCCACCTTCTGCGGGACGGTGTGCCGATTGGGTTGGTGGAGCTGAACTTCTGCGCGCCGGGGGAGTGCGAACTGGCCTTCTTCGGCTTGGTGGAAGGGGAAACGGGCCGCGGGCTTGGCAAGCCGATGATGGGCGCGGCGCTCGCTGCCGCTTGGGCGCGCCCGGTAAGCAAGGTCTGGTTGCATACCTGTCACTTCGACCATCCCTCCGCTTTGGCCTTCTATCAAAGGATGGGGTTCCGGCCCGTGGAGATACGGGTCGAGGTGCTTGATGATCCACGCCTGTCGGGCCTGCTGCCCCGTGAAGCCGCTCCGCAGGTACCGCTGATCGACTGACGCCTTTTCACGACGCACGCGCTCGGTTAGGAGCAGAAGCCCGATGTGGAGGACGACATGGCCAGCGAGGAAATAAATGGCGCGCCGGACATGCTTGTGCGCGCCATTATACGTGCGATCTATGACGGCGACCTTGTCATGGGGCAGCGGTTGGTGGAGGCGCAGGTGATGGCGCGCCACAGTGTCAGCCGCTCCACCGTGCGGGAGGCGTTTCGCCGCCTCGCCGCCGAAGGAGTGGTCGATATCGTGCTACACAAGGGCGCGACCATCCGCCGCCCCGGTCAGGAGGAGATGATCGATCTTCTCCGCGTCACGGAGGCGCTGGTCGGCCTGAACGCCCGCCTGGCGGCGGAGCGCATGACCGATCCCGACATCCGTCTTGCCTTCGCCGAGGAGACGGCCGCGATGCTGGATGCTGCTCCCGATAGCGAGGGGGTGGATTATGCACGGCTCAGGACGCGCTTCCACCGGGCGTTGCTTCGGGCGAGTGGCAGCGTCGAACTGGCGCGTAGCCTGCCGAAGCTGCAACTCCATCTCATTCGCGCCTACACAGCCATACCGCGTGCGGCGCATGTATCATCCTATCGTGCGATACGGGAGGCCGTGCTTTCGGGAAATGGCGAAGCCGCGGAGGAGGCCGGACGGCGGCATGTGGTCCTGCTGATCGACGCCGTGCGTGCCGGAGCGTGAAGCCGCGAAACACGGCCAAAGGGCGGATTGCCGTCTTCTGCCCGCTGCGTCAGTGTCTGGGCAGGAGAAAGGGACCTAGCAATGCCGGAACTGGCCGACCATCCGCTTCGCCGCACGTTGAGCGATGAGCTGCACGCGCGGCCATCGCCGCCTGTTCCTGTGCCAGCGGATGCACTCTATATCGCGCTGACGCCTGCCGACGCCATCGGCCCGCGTGACCGGACAGCCGAACGGGCGCATCTTGCCGAATTGCTGGCTCGGTATGGCCTTCCCGCCCCGCCGCCGGGCGCGACGCACTTCACCGGCCAGATTGGCGACGCGGTGCTGAAATGGGAAAGCCATGCCGAAGCATTCAGCTATACCATCATCAGCCCACGACTGGGGGCCGTGCCCTTTTCGCCAGAGGCCTTGATACCGGCCGAGTGGTTGGCGTCGGCCCCGGGGCTGCGTCTCGTTTCCGCCTGCTTCCGGGTGGAAGAGATGCCGGAGACGGAGGCCGGGCTTTCCGAGAAGCTCTCGAATTGGTTTGTGGCGGAAAGCCTTGCCGCAGCTTGGGTGATCGATCATCATGCCATCGCGGCCAGTGATTTCCGCCTGGATGCGGCTGGCCATACCCGCTTTGCGCTTTTCGTGGAGCATGGGACCGGCACCCGGCGCGTGGGGCGGTTGCTGCAGCGCCTGTGCGAGATCGAATTGTACGCCACGCTTTCGCTTCTGGGTTTTGCGGCGGCGCAGCGGATCGCCGCTCCCATGGCGGAGATCGATGCGCGGCTGACCGCCATTGTCTCCGGCCTTGCCACGGGCGGGGCGAGCGCGGAGGAAACGTTGGGGCAGCTTCTTTCCGTATCGTCCGAACTGGAAGGGCTGATCGCAGGCGAGAGCTTCCGCTTTGGCGCGACAGGCGCCTATGAGGCGATCGTGCATCATCGCGTGACGGCGCTCCGAGAGGAGCGGATACCCGGCTACCAGACCTTCGCGGAGTTCATGCAGCGTCGTTATGAGCCGGCCATGCGCACAGCGCGTTCGGCAGAAAAGCGGCTGACCTCAATGGCGGATCGCGCGGAGCGGGCCGGGGACCTGCTCCGTACGCGCGTTGATGTCGGCCGCTCCGCGCAGAGCCAGGCGCTGCTTGCCAGTATGGACCGTCGCTCGGACCAGCAACTGCGCCTGCAGCACACTGTTGAGGGCCTGTCCATCGCCGCCATTAGCTATTATGCGGTGAGTCTCGCCTCGTATCTGCTGCTTCCCTTCGCCGAGATGTGGCATCTTCCGAAATCACTGCTGACGGCAGGGTTGGTGCCGGTCATCATGCTAGGCGTGGCCCTGACACTCCGTCGCATCAGGGCCGGACTGCACGACTGAAAAGTTCAGTCGACAGGCTTGCGGAACACGACCAGCTTGGCGGTGAGAACCTGTACCTCCTCGCCTTTCTGGTTGAGTGTCCGGCTTTTCAAAGTAACCATTCCACGATCCGGGCGCGACCGAGAGGGAACAACGTCGAGCACCTCGGATTCCACATGTAGCACATCGCCAGGACGGGTCGCCTGCGGCCAGCGTATCTCGCCGCCCGCCCCGATGATCCCCCCCGCAAGCGGTGCCCCGCCACCGACGAGGAGCCGCATCGTGACAGCCGCAGTATGCCATCCGCTCGCCGCCAGCCCGCCGAAAAAGGAGGCACGACCCGCCTCTTCGTCAAGATGGAAGGGTTGCGGATCGTAATCGGCGGCAAACCTTCGGATATCCGCAGTCTCCATCCGATGCTCGCTGCTGCGGAACCGCAATCCCGGTGTGATATCCTCCAGATAAAGTGGTTCCATCATGCCCCTCCAGCGTTTAGAGTATGATCGAACGCCAAATGCGCAAAGCTGTCAACCGGGACGGTGGCACATGACCCGATCCAGCCGAAGCAAGATGGCCGCGAACCGAGAGCAGATCCTCGCTGCGGCGATGGCGCTGTTTCGCGCACGTGGTGTGACGGATGTGAGTATTGCCGAGGTCATGCAACGTGCGGGAATGACACAGGGCGGTTTCTACCGGCATTTTGTCAGCAAGGACGCGCTGGCCGCAGCGGCCTGCGCCGCAGCCTTTGCGGAGGCTGAGCAGGCCTGGAGAGGGGGAGCGTCGGAGGGAGAGGGTCACGTGACGGAAAGGCTCCGCGCCTTTTATCTCCGTCCCCGCCCGGCGGAGCGCACGTGCCCGATCCTGTCCTTTGCAGCAGATGTGCGGAACGCGCCAGACACCCTGCTCGCCGTCGCATGGCGGGACGGAATTTCACGGCTTGTGGCGCTCTACGGGGACCTGACGGGCGTTCCTCCCGACATTGCGCGGGCTGGCGTGGCCGCCCTTGCAGGCGCGCGGCTGCTGGGTTCCGGCGACGCCTTGCTGGACGATGGGGCCGGGGCGGCTAGTTTCCAGGACGAACCCGCCGATTGCGTGCAGGCCCGACCCGAGGGAAAATGAAATGAAGATTGTGCTCCTGCTTCTCGCGGCCTTGCTTGCGCCCTTTTCCGCCGTGGCCAGCACGGTGCCGCGGGAGGTGGCCCGCGTGCAAGCAGAGGATATGGCTGCCTGTCAGAAGGCAGGCGGCCGGGCGGTCGCTGAAGCGGGGTATCTTGTCGCGGCGGATCTGAACGGGGACGGGCGTCCCGATTATGTCACCGATCTTGCCCATCTGTCCTGTGAAGGGGTGGCCGGTTTCTTCTGTGGCACTGCGGGGTGCCCGGTTACAGTCTGGCTGTCGGGGCCCGGCGGGTACTTTGCCGCCGATGCGGGCCACGCCGAAGCCTGGCGGCTGGAAGGGGCGACGGTCATCCGCCGCGTCAATGGGCAGCTTTGCACCCCTCCACAACGCAGAAGCTGCGAGATTCGCCGGTCTTTTGCTGGGGTCGATCGGCCCGCCGCGGCGCAACCCACCGTAACTCAGGGATGGCAGTTGCGCCGAACCCAGGGGTTGCCGCCTGTGGCTATATCGCCGGGGCCGGGAAATATCTTCTCTATTTCCGCCTTCTGCCTCGGGGATCAGCCATGGCTTGCCGTGGTCTTTAGGGAGCGCCCGCGCGAGGCCACCGTTCGGATCGACTTCGCATTTTCGGAAGGCGCGTTGGGCGGCCCGGCCAGCCGCCAGCAGGGGACGTCCGATGCTTATGTCATCAGCCTTGCGGGAGGGGCCTTGGCGCGGAGACTGTCCGGTCGGGATGGAACTGTTGGAGTGTCCGTCAACGGCCTATCGCAAGGGGCTTTGCCGCTGCGTGGTTCGACATCGGCCCTGCGCGGCGCGCTTGCCGGATGCCTGACGCTCTAGCCGTCGCAGGCTTCCTCGCCCAATCGCAGCCCCGATGAAGAGCGGCAGGCAGATGGCAGGGCTCACGCGCGGATTCTCCCATACGCCGAACGTCGCGCCAATGGGTCGTCGGTTTCGCATCAGGGTCAGCACTGCTCGCTGCCCTTCCTCTCATCCCCAACCGCTCTTCACAGGGAGACTAATGCGCGCGGAAAGACCCATTCAGATCAGTCCCCGAGGCGGAGCGGCCCCAGACGCGGATACATATCTCCCGGGCCGGGGTTATCCGCGGGCGATTGCCCCCCGAGATGCGTCATGACCCCCCAGACAGCATTCAGGGCGGTCTGCACCGCACCTTCGACCCAGGCGGGCGTCCAGCTTATCCCGTCACCGGCAAGGAAGATGCCGCGTTGGGCGGCAGGCAGGCCTGCTTGCATGAAATGCCCAAACATCCGGTGGTTGTAGCGGTAGTGACCCGGCAGCGCGCCCTTGAACGCGCCGAGGAAGTTTTCGTCCGCCTCCCAGCTCACGCAGATCGGCTGGCTGACGATATGGCTGGCGATATCGGTCGTCGGATAGATCTGTTTCAGCGCGGCGAGCGCAAGCTCCACCCGCCGTTCGCAGGACAGTGGCAGGACCTTCAGCGCGTCCGTCATCCATGAATAGCTGAGACAGATCACCGCCGGCTGATCGGGGCCGTTGTCGAAAAGATAGGTTCCGCGGGTGATGCGGTCGGTCAGGGTCATCGACAATGGCTCTCGCCCGGTGTCGGGGTCGATGTCGCGCCAGAACGGCCGATCTACCATGACGAAGGTCTTTGCAGCCTGCATGTAGCGGGTGCGGTCCAGCGCCATCCACAGCTTCTGGTCGAAGATCGTTTCGTCAACGTTGATCGAAGTGGTGAGAAGGTGGCTCTGACAGGTCACGATCACGGCCGGGTAGTCATCCTCGCGCCCCCAGCGGTCCCGGATGCGGAGATCGCCTGCGTGCGAACGGGAGATCCCCACGACACGACCTCGCGCCGCGCCCCCGTTCAGGGAGGCGAGCGTCGTGCCACGGGGCCAATGTGCCAGCCGCTCCGGCGGGTGACGCCAGAGCTGCTGCGGCATCTGCTCCACGCCGCCCACGATGAACCGCTGATTGTCATCCAGTTCTGCCAGATTGACGCGCAGGATTTCGAGCATCGAATTCGGAAAATCGCTATCCCAGCCTCCTGTGCCAAAGCCCACCTGCCCGAAGACCTCCCGGTGGCGGAAACCGAGGCGTGAGAAGGCGGAGGAGGAAGCGACGAAATCGTAGAAGGTCCGTTCGTCCCAGTCCCGCACCAGAGGATCCCAAAGCTCTTTCAGCCGCGTCGCGTCGCGGTCGCGCATGGCGGCCTGCAGATCGGAAAACCGGGCATGTTCCTCCAGCGCATCGCGATAGGCGGCGGCGACCTCATGGTAGAGCGGGGGAAGATCGGCAAGTGTCCGGGCATAGTGCGTCTCCCCTTCCAGATCGATGACCGTGGACCCTGCAGCCGGGGTCAAAGGGTTGGGAAAGGGGCGGCTTTCCAGCCCCAGCAGGTCGATATAGTGATAAAAACCGCGGGACGAGACGGGAAAACGCATGCCGCCCAGTTCCGCGACGATGCCGTCCGCCCCCTCGAAAGGCTCGGACCTGAGCCTGCCCCCGAAGCGCGCTGCCTCGTACAGGACGGGCCGCAGGCCAAGCTTCATCAGTTCGTAGGCCGCGACGATTCCCGCGGCCCCCGCACCGATCACCGCGACCTGCGTTCCGTACCGCTCCTCCGGTATCGCCCCGAGGCCGGCGGGGTGAACCAGCCATTCATCATAGGCGAAGGGGAAGTCGGGGCCAAATGCGCTTACGCCGGGCTGGGTGTCGGTGTCGAGGAGGGTCATCGGTCGTGCCTTGTGCTGTCCTGCGCGCCGCTGCTGGCCAGAGCGCCTGTCTCGTGGCAGAACTATGCTCAAAATTTCGCTTGGGAGGAAAGCCCATGAAACTCGCCGTCTATCAGGCGCCGCCGACCGACGGAGATGTAGAGGCCGCTTTTCGCCGTCTGGAAGCCCAACTCCGTGCCGCCGCGCTTGCCGGTGCAGATGTTCTGGTCACGCCGGAGCTTTACCTGCCGGGCTACAACCGTTTCGACCTCCATTCGCAGGTGAGTGAGGCGGAGGGTGCTGTTTGGCGGGCGCGGCTCTCCACTCTGGCAGGCGCGGCGGGGGCGGGGCTTGTGGTCGGCTGGGCCGAGCGGGCGGAAGGCCGGTTGTGGAACGCTGCGACGTTCTTTGATGCGGATGGCACGGAGCGCGCGCATTACCGAAAAATCCAGCCCTATGGGCCGGATGAAACGCGGACATTCGTTCCGGGAGACGATTACGAGACGTTTTCGCTGGAGGACCGGTCTGCGGGGCTGCTGATCTGCTATGACATCGAGTTCCCCGAACACGCACGTGCCCTGGCGGTTCAGGGTGTGGAGATGCTGCTCGTTCCCACCGCCAATCCCGCAGCCTTCCCACATGTGCCGGAAGTGCTTGTCCGCGCGCGGGCGGCGGAGTCGGGTATAGCCATTGCATATGCCAATTATGCTGGGACGGAAGCAGGGCTGACGTATGGTGGCGGCTCGGTGATTGTGGCGCCTGATGGGATGGTCCTGGCCTCTGCCGGGGCGGGGGAGGCACTGCTGATCGCAGAACTTCCACCACGCGCCGAGACAGAGGGCGCGCGGCAGTTGAAGGCGCGGCGGCTCGGCTAGACGGGCAGGACGGTGATCGCGTCACCCGGATGCAGCTCTGAACCTGTGTCGGGCAGAATCGCGAGCCCGTCCGCGATGGCGGTAGCGGTAGGCAGGAGCGGCAGCGCCTGTGCCACGCCCCGCTCCAGCCGCACGAGCACGACCTCCGACCGACCGCAGCGGGGGAAGGCGGTGAAAGCGGCGGTTTCCGTGCGACGCTCGACCATTGGCAGGCTTGCCAGCCCGCGCAGCAAAGGCTCGCCGAACAGATGCCAGCAGGTGAAGGCAGCCACCGGCGTCCCCGGCAGCCCGAGCCAGAGAGCTGCGCCGATCCGTCCGATCATGACCGGCTTTCCGGGCTTGAGGGCTACGCCACGCACCGCGAACTGCCCACCCGCCCGACGGAATGCCGCCGCCATATGGTCGGCCTCTCCGACAGAAGACCCGCCCGTGGTGACGATCAGGTCGCATCCGGCCAGATCGGCGAGCGCGGCTGTGATGGAACCCGGGTCGTCCGGAAGGTCGCCGGCATCCTGCAGATCAACTTCAGTCCGGGCGAGTATGGACGCCAGGAACGGGCGATTTGCGTTCCAGACCTGCCCGGGCGCGAGAGGCGTGCCCGGAGGTGCGATTTCGTTTCCGGTGCAGAAGAATCCCACGCGGACCCGGCGCCGAAGGGAAAGCGTGTCCACGCCGACCATGGCCGCCGCGAGGGCGGTGGCGGGTGTGACGCGGGCCCCCGCGCTCAACACGGTGTCGCCCTGGCGAAGCTCCGATCCCGCACGGCGCACATTCTCCCACCTTTTGGGGAGGCGGCGACAGCGGATGCGGTCGGCTTGACGCTCCACCTCTTCCAGCATCACCACCCGGTCCGCTCCTGACGGAAGCGGGGCGCCGGTTCGAATGGGCATCGCATTCTCAACGATCATCCCTCCCGGCGCGTCACCGGCGAGCGCAAAACCATCCATCGCAGCTAGGTCGAAACGCGGCAGGTCCAGCGGGGAGAGAAGTGGTTCCGCCAGAATTCGGCCCTTGGCCGCAGCCAGCGGAATCCGCTCCACCCCGATCACCGGTTGGGCCAGCGCCCCTAAAGCCGCCTCTGCCACGGAGAGAGAAACCGGGCCGATGCACGCCGGCATCGTCATCGGAGCGGAACCTGCAATGCGGGTTCGCTCACGCGCGCCGGATGGCTCCAGACATCGCATCCCGCCGCTCCGGCGAGAGTGATCAGCGTGATGCCGGACCGCTCCGCAAGGGCCACCGCTTCTGCGGTAGGGGCGGAGACGGCGATGAGCAGGGGCGTACCCAGCATTGCGCATTTCTGCACAAGGTCGATGGAGAGACGGCTAGTCATCACCACGCCACCAGAGGTCGGATCCATATTGGCGGTATTCAACGCTCCGCAGAGTTTGTCGAGCGCATTGTGGCGTCCGACATCCTCCCGCACCATGACGATCCCCCGCGCAGGTTGCCAGAAGGCAGCCGCATGGAGAGCACCGCTCTGCGCCCGGAGCCGCTGCTGCGCCCCGATCCCCGCCACCGCCGGGGCGATGTCTTCCGCCCTCACGGTCCACGGCGGGGTTGCGACGCGGGGCACGTCCCGCAGAACTTCCTCAAGGCTCTCGATCCCGCAAAGACCGCATCCCATCGGCCCGAAGCTTTGCCGCCGCCGGGCAACTTGCCTGGCTTCGGCCCCCGGGGCCAGCCAGATCTGAAGGTCGATCCCCCGGGGGGTCGCGACAGCCTCGATCCGCTCGAGTTCAGCAGGACGAGCGATGCCTTCGGTCAGGGAATAGCCCAGGGCGAAATCGTGCAGATCCTCCGGCGTTGCCATCATCACCGCCTGCGTGGACCCGTTATAGGAGAGGGCCACCGCCGTTTCCGCGGGTAGAACACGCTCTCCGTCACTGACCTGCTCAGCTCCGAACCTCAGGCGGCGGATGCTGCGCTGACTGGGAAAGGGTGGCGATAGGGCGGGTGGCGTTCTTGGCTCCGTCTCCCTGAGGATGAACGCTGCAATAGCGGCCGTGTCGTCCAGATCAAGCACGGGAACCGTGAGGCTACCTGCCGTCAGGCTATCGCTCGCCACGCCGCGGATCGTCGAATCGCCGGGCTGTATCAAAGGGCTTCCGGTCTCTGCCCGATGGCATTCGATCTTAGGATGCTTGTCACGCTTCCAACCCTCCACCAGCACGATGTCAACAGGTTGGAGGCGGGCAAGATGATCTGCAAGGGAGGGTTCCGGCGCTCCACGCAGCTCATGCATCAAGGCCCAGCGTTGCGAGGTGGAGAGCAACACCTCCTCCGCGCCCGCTGCCCGGTGGCGGTAGCTGTCCCGGCCCGGCTCATCGACATCGGCGTCGTGATGGGCGTGCTTCAGCGTCGAGACGCGGTAGCCAACGCGGGTGAGTTCAGTGACAAGCCGTTCCATCAACCCGGTCTTGCCGCTGTTCTTCCAGCCGGTGATGCCGAACACCCTCATACCCAGGACTCTGCGAGCCGGTGGCGGGCTTCATCCAGTTCTTCGGGCGTATTGACGTTGAAAAATGGATCGCCGTCGAACATGGCAAGCACCATCCCTGCGCGTTGTGCCGCATCACGAATACGGCGGGTACCCTCCGTGATATCTCGGCGTAGGGCAGGGGCGAGCGCGGTGGACCACAGGCCGAAGGTGGGATGGGCAACGGGCCTCCCCTCATTTCCACTGGCCGCAAGGACCACGGCAGCGCGGGTTTCCTCTTGCCGCGCACGAAGGCGCGCAACCAGATCGGCTGGCAGGAAGGGCGTATCGCAGGCCGCTGTGACGATCCAGTCGGCCTCTGCGGCTGCCGCCCATTCCATCCCGGCCATTATGCCCGCAAGCGGTCCCGGATGATCGGAAATGGTGTCGGCGAGAACCGGCAGGTCAACATCGAAACGCTTGACGTCTCCGTTGGCATTCAACGCCAATGGAAACGCCTGCGCGCTCATGCGTGTGATCACATATGAAAGGAGCGTTCCGCTGCCGAGACGTCTAAGCGCCTTGTCGCCTCCGCCCATGCGTCGCGACAGGCCCCCAGCGAGGATCACCGCAGGCAGCTGCTTGTCGACCATTCAGAGCCGCTCGGCCGCAGGCCTGCGGATCGCCGGCAGCGCTTCCCGGACGAGGGCGCGCAACGCGTCACCCTCGGATTCCGTGGCAAGGAATAAGAGTCGCGATCGCATACGCGGATCCCAATAGTCGTTGATATGTGAAGCCAATCCGGAGGCGGCTTCTCCCGGCGGCTTGGTTTCCATGAAAAGCGCGATCTGGTTCGCCATGCGGACCAGCCGTTCGTCCGTATTGCTCATCACCCCTCACTCACTCCGCTGCTGGCAGAACGCGCCGTGAGCGTTCCGCCAGAGCGGCATATTCCTCCTGCCAAGTGCTCGGCCCATTGGAGGGCGCCACCTGCACAGCGGTCACCTTGTATTCCGGGCAGTTGGTCGCCCAGTCGGAATAGTCGGTCGTGATCACGTTAGCCTGAGTTTCGGGATGGTGGAAGGTGGTATAGACCACGCCGGGGCTTACCCGATCCGTCAGTTCGGCCCGGAGTGCTGTCTCTCCGGCGCGGGATGCGAGCCGGACCCAGTCGCCCTGTCGTATGCCACGCACCTCCGCATCATGCGGATGGATCTCCAGCACATCCTCCGCGTGCCAGGCGGTGTTGGCTGTCCTCCGGGTCTGTGCACCGACGTTATACTGGCTCAGGATCCGCCCAGTGGTCAGGAGCAGTGGGAAACGTGGCCCGGTCCGTTCATCCGTGGCCACATATTCCGTACGGATCAGCTTGCCTTTACCGCGTACGAAATGGTCCACATGCATGATCGGCGTGCCTTCCGGAGCCTCGTCGTTGCAGGGCCACTGCACCGACCCCATCCAGTCCAGGCGGTCGTAGCTGACGCCGGTGAAGGTGGGTGTGGTGCGGGCGATTTCCGCCATGATCTGAGAAGGATGGGTGTAGCGCCAGTCCGCCCCCATGGCATTTGCCAGCATCTGGGTGACTTCCCAATCCGCATAGGTCGCCTTCGGGGCCATCACCTTACGCACGCGGTTGATCCGGCGTTCCGCGTTGGTGAAGGTGCCGTCCTTTTCAAGGAAGGAGGAACCCGGCAGAAAGACATGCGCGTAGTGCGCCGTCTCGTTCAGGAACAGATCGTGGACGATGACGCATTCCATCGCCGCCAGCCCGGCAGAGACGTGTTTCGTGTCCGGGTCCGACTGCAGGATGTCCTCACCCTGACAATAAAGCCCCTTGAAACCGCCCTCAACGGCGGCGTCGAGCATGTTCGGGATGCGCAGACCCGGCTCCGGGTCGATGGTCACACCCCATTCCGTCTCATAGATCGCTCGCGCGTCGGCGTTCTTCACATGGCGGTAGCCCGGCAGCTCATGCGGGAAGGAACCCATGTCGCAGGAGCCCTGCACGTTGTTCTGTCCGCGGAGCGGGTTCACGCCTACGCCCTTACGGCCGATGTTTCCAGTCAGCATGGCGAGGTTCGCTATGCCGATGACGGTGGTGGAGCCCTGGCTGTGCTCCGTCACGCCCAGTCCGTAATAGATCGCCGCATTCCCGCCAGTGGCATAGAGTCGGGCCGCCGCGCGCAGTTCCGCCGCCGGAACGCCGGTCAGCGCCTCGGTCGCCTCGGGACTGTGGCGCGGGTCGGAGACGAATTCGGCGTAATCCTCGTACTCGTCCCAGTCGCAGCGCTCACGGACGAAGGTCTCGTTAACCAGCCCTTCGGTCACGATGACATGAGCGATGGCTGTGACGACGGCCACGTTGGTCCCGGGCCGGAGAGGAAGGTGGTGGTCCGCCTTTACATGCGGGCCTTCCACCATCTCTGTCCGGCGCGGGTCGATCACGATGAGTTTCGCGCCCTGCCGCAGCCGCTTCCGCATCCGGCTGGCGAACACGGGATGGCCGGAAACCGGATTGGCGCCGATCACCATGATGACGTCCGCAGCCTCGACCGAGTCGAAATCCTGCGTTCCCGCAGAGGTGCCAAAGGTCTGGCCGAGGCCGTAGCCAGTAGGCGAATGGCAGACGCGGGCGCAGGTATCGGTGTTGTTGTTGCCGAAAACGGCGCGGGTCAGCTTCTGCACGAGGTAGGTTTCCTCGTTCGTGCAGCGGGAAGAGGTGATGACGCCGACGGAATTCCGGCCGTAGCGCTGCTGTATGCCCTTCAGCCGATCCGCCGCAAAGGTCAGAGCTTCTTCCCACGACACTTCGCGCCAAGGATCGTTGATGGTTTCGCGGATCATGGGCGACAGGACTCGGTCAGGGTGCATGGCGTAGCCCCAGGCGAACCGGCCCTTCACGCAGGAATGGCCGTGGTTCGCCTTGCCCTCCTTCCAGGGTACCATGCGGACAAGCTCGTCGCCCCGCATCTCCGCCTTGAACTGACAGCCGACACCGCAATAGGCGCAGGTGGTCACGATGGAGCGGTCAGGCGTGCCGATTTCGATGACGGATTTCTCCTGCAGCGTCGCCGTGGGGCAGGCCTGCACACAGGCGCCGCAAGACACGCAATCGGAGGTCAGGAAACTGTCGCCCGCGGCGCCCGCCGCCACACGACTGTCAAATCCCCGTCCCGTGATGGTCAGCGCGAAGGTGCCCTGCACTTCCTCGCAGGCGCGCACGCAACGGTTGCAGACGATGCACTTCGCGGGATCATAGGTGAAATACGGGTTCGATTCGTCCTTGGGGAGCCATTGCGGATTGGCCTCGCCGGATGTGTTGCGGGCAAAATGCGTGGCCATGCCGCCCGCGGGCGCGGTATAGCGCACCTCGCGCAGGCCGACTGCACCGGCCATGTCCTGCAGCTCGCAATCTCCGTTCGCAGCGCAGGTCAGGCAATCCAGCGGATGGTCGGAGATGTAAAGCTCCATCACCCCGCGCCGCAGGTCCTTCAGGCGTCCGGTCTGGGTCTTGACCTTGATGCCCGGTGCCACCGGCGTGGTGCAGGAGGCAGGCGTTCCGTTGCGCCCTTCGATCTCCACCAGACACAGACGGCAGGAGCCAAAGGCCTCCAGATTGTCGGAGGCGCACAGTTTGGGCACGGTGATGCCGATTTCGGCGGCCGCCCGCATGATCGAGGTGCCCTCCGGTACAGTCACTTCAAACCCGTCGATGGTCAGGCTGACCATCGTCTTTGACTTTGACCGGGGCGTGCCAAAATCGCGATCGTCGGGGATGATGAAATCCTTCATGACCTGTCTCCGATGCGGCAGTTGCGAATGGGGAGGCGCACAGGAACAGGCGCCACGAGGCCGAGCCATCGCGCGATGAGGGCAATCATTCCGCAGCCTCCTTCTGAAGTGCGAAGTCATCGGGAAAATGGGTGACTGCGGACATGACGGGATACGGCGTGAAGCCACCGAGCGCGCAGAGCGAACCCGCCTTCATGGTATCGCAGAGTGATGCCAACACCGGCATGGCCGCCGCATCACCTGCGGCGATGCGGTCCAGCGTCTCCATGCCCCGAACCGCTCCGATGCGGCAGGGTGTGCATTTGCCACAGGATTCGATGGCGCAGAACTCCATAGCGAAGCGGGCGAGCTTCAGCATGTCAGCACTGTCATCGAATACAGTCAGCCCCGCGTGGCCAATTAGGCCACCCGCCGCCGTGAATTCTTCGTAGCCGAATGGGGTATCGAAAAGATCGCGCGGAAAATAGGCGCCGAGAGGTCCGCCGATCTGAACGGCCTTCACCGGCCTGCCGGTGCGGGTCCCTCCGCCGATATCCTCAACGATTTCGCCCAGCGTAAGGCCGAAGGCCGTCTCGAACAGCCCTCCATGCCGCACATTTCCGGCGATCTGGAGGGGCATGGTACCGTGCGAACGTCCGATGCCGAAGTTCCGGTAAAACGCCGCCCCGCGATCCATGATGATAGGCACGGAGGCAAGCGATATAACGTTGTTGACTACTGTCGGTCGGCCAAGAAAACCCTCAAGTGCCGGGAGCGGCGGCTTTGCACGCACGGTCCCACGCTTCCCCTCCAGACTGTTCAGGAGCGAGGTTTCCTCGCCGCAGACATAGGCGCCTGCACCCGTGCGAACCTCCATGTCGAAGGCATAACCCGATCCCAGCACATTCGGACCAAGCAGGCCCTCGGCCCGCGCGATGCGGATGGCGGCTTCCATCATCTCTATTGCATCGGGATATTCGGAGCGGGTGTACAGATATCCGCGCGTTGCACCCACGGCGATGCCCGCAATGGCCATGCCTTCGATCAGGCAGAAGGGATCGCCCTCCATGAGCATCCGGTCCGCGAATGTGGCGCTATCTCCCTCATCGGCGTTGCAGACGATGTACTTCCGGGGGCCGGGTGCATCATGAACGGTCTTCCACTTAATGCCGGTGGGAAAGCCTGCACCGCCGCGACCCCGAAGGCCGGAGTCCGTCACTTCCTTCACTACCTCCGCCGGCGTCATGGAGAGGGCACGTTTCAACCCCTTCAGACCATGATGAAGTTCGTACTCCTTGAGAGCCAGCGGGTCGATGACGCCGACACGCGCGAATGTCAGCCGCGTCTGGCGCACCATCCACGGCAGCTCCTCCGTCAGGCCAAGTGCCTTCGGATGGGTTTCCGGCGCATCAAACAGCCGGGCGACATCGTCGGGCTCCATGGGGCCGAAGGCCATGCGGCCAAGGTCGGTGACAACCTCCACCAGCGGCTCAAGCCAAACCATTCCGCGCGATCCGTTGCGGATCAGATCAACCTGCAACCCGCGCCGCGCCGCTTCTGCGAGGACAGCAGCGGCCACCTTGTCCGCACCAAGTGCCTTCGCCGCGGCATCTCTCGGGACATAAATCCTCATGCCCGTGCCTCCGCGATGATGCCATCCAGCAGCGACTCATCGGCCCGCCCGACAAGCCGCCCGTCGATTTGCGCGGACGGGCCGCAGGCGCACAGGCCGAGGCAGAACACCGGCTCCAATGTTACGGCGCCGTCCGGCGTGGTGCCGTGCCAGTCGATTCCGAGCGCACGGCGAACATGGTCCCCCAAAGCATCCGCCCCCACCGCCTGACAAGCTTCCGCACGGCACAGCCGCAGGACGTGCCGCCCGGCAGGCGCCTTGCGGAAGTCGTGATAGAAACTGACAACGCCATGAACCTCAGCACGACTGAGATTGAGCGCTGCCGCCATTAGCGGCACAGCACCCTCGGGAACAAAGCCGAAGGTTTCCTGAACCTCGTGCAGAAGCGGCAACAACGGGCCTTCCCGCCCAATGTGATTTGCGATGATCGCGGCCATCTGGGCTTCCAGATCGGCAATGGGCACGGCTGGCTTGAATGCTTGCATCGGCTCCTCCCTCGATGACCATTTTAGGCATCGTGGCGGACCGATCAATTCCGACTTTCCGTGGAGCTATAGGAGTTTTCTATCAACCAGCGTTCTCGCTTCCGTAAGAAGCGCGTTCACCGTCGGGCTATGTGGATCCCGTCGCGCCACAATCAGACCCACCATCCGTCCCGGATTGCCCGCCCGGGACCGGCGGATGGGAATAGCGACAACAAGCCCGCGCCCGGTCCCAAGGCTCTCCGCGATCAGCACCGGCATGACGGAGGCCCAACGACCCGTGGCGACGTGGCTTGCCAGAACGATGGTGGAATTCGACTCGACGATCGGGCGGGCCGGTGTGCCTGCTGCTTCCAGCAGACGGTCAATGATCCGGCGGTTCTGCATGTCGGTGGTCAGCAGGCAGAGGGGCAGGCGGCCCACCTCCGCCCAGCTTACGCTGTCCCGGCCCGCTTCCTCGGCATCGGCGGCCACGAGCAGACAGTAATCCTCTTCATAAAGCGGGATTTCGAGGTGCCGTTTGCTGTCGCCGGTGTAGTTGATGCCGGCATCCAGTTCGAGCCGGTCGATCTCCTCCATGATCTCTGTCGCGGCGCGCGAGAGAATGCGGAACGTCACTTCCGGGTGACGCTCGCTATAGGGTGCGATCAGCCGGTGAACCATGGGCAGCGCGGTGGGGATGACCCCGATCCGCAACTCGCCTGACAAACCGATCCGGGCCGCGCGCATCTCCTCGCGCATGGCCCGGACGTCCCCGACGATAACGAGTGCGCGTGCATAGACGCGCTCCCCCTCCGGCGTCAGCGCCTCGAATCGGGCGCCACGACGCACCAGCTGCACGCCAAGGATATCCTCCAACTGCCGGATGGCGGAGGAGAGCGTCGGTTGTGTTACGCCCACGGCCTCCGCCGCGCGACCGAAGTGTCGCTCGTTTGCCAGAGCGATGAACATCTCGAGTTTGTCGATCATGGCGCTTCCTCCTGTGCCCTGTCATTCAGGCCGTGATCGGAACATCTGTCAGGCGACACCCGCGACACTGCGGTCGGGCGCGGCATCAAGCCGGCCTTGTTTCGCCTGACCTTCTCCGCCATCGGTGGTGGAGCCTTGGGTGTGCAAGGGAACAGAATTCGGCGCGCGCTTGCGATCCATGCTATTGCTCCTCCCCCGGCTCTCCGATGCCTAGCACGCTAGCACGGCTGGTGATCGCGGCACCCGAGTCTATTCCCAAAATGGCGGAAGCGGTTTCGCGTCTCCGAAACTTCAAGCATGGGTGACGGGGAGCGCGCCGCCTAACAAGTGTTGTGCAGAATAGGCAGCTTAAGGCGTTCGGGCCGGATTTCTTCGTAGTGCTTATGGGATGCGGATGGCGGACTTTACGTGAGCGGTGAGCTTGCGGCGGAACACTGAAATACCGCCAACACCGCCTTGAGAGCCAGCGGTATCCGCCAGCTCTCAAATGTGCTGCATTCGCTTCTCAAAGTTCCAACAATTCTCACATACCGCATGAAAATTGTCTTATATATTATTGTTTAAAAAGGAATTTCGTCGTCAAGATCGTTGGACCGTCCGCCGCCGTAGCCACCGCCCGAACGCCCTCCGCCTTGGCCGCCGCCCTGACCGCCATAGGAAGGACCATCGTCGTAGCCACTATCGTAGCCGCCACCCTGGCTTCCGCCACCTCCACCACTTCCGCCCTCGCCGCGGCCGTCGAGAAGCGTCAGCTCACCGCGGAACGGGCGCAGGACGATTTCCGTGGAGTAGCGGTCCTGACCTGACTGGTCCTGCCACTTGCGCGTTTCAAGCTGGCCCTCGATGTAAACCTTGGACCCTTTGCGGAGATATTGCTCGGCAATCTTGACCAGCGGTTCAGAGAAGATTGCGACAGTGTGCCACTCCGTCCGCTCCTTGCGCTCACCGGATTGCCGGTCGCGCCAATTCTCCGAGGTTGCAATCCGCAGGTTGCAGACCTTGCCGCCGTTCTGAAAGCTCCTGACTTCCGGGTCGCGGCCCAGATTGCCGACCAGAATAACCTTGTTGACCGAACCCGCCATGTCGCCTCCGATTCCTTGCTTGCCCCACATAACCGCGACGAGGGGGCGAGGCCAACCGACTATTGCGTTCCCGCAGATTTCCGCTGGTCAGGGCGTAGATTATTACTAAGATTGCCGCCGATAAGAAGAACCCGAGCGGGGACATCTGAACATGCGTCACACAGTCATGACGCTCACCGCCGTTGCGGTGATGCTGGGCAGTGCAAGTACGGTTGCGGCGGAAGGGCTGACGGCAACACGGTCAACCAAATCGAGAATGCAGCTTTTTCAGAGCCAGACACGGCTTCTGGATACGCGTCTCTCCGATCAATACCAGAGTTCAACGCGGCTTCAGCCAAAGACCGTGGACCGCAAGCCCCTTGCTCTTCCCAAGTATGCCGGGAATTACAAAGGCCAATATCTGGCGGTCGCCCGAGGCGCCGCGCGCAAGCACAATGTGCCTGAAGAGCTGTTTCTTCGCCTTGTGCAGCGTGAATCAGGTTGGAACCCCCAAGCGGTTTCCCACAAGGGCGCGACCGGGTTGGCGCAGCTTATGCCGGATACGGCGGTTCTGCTGGGCGTGGACGTCAACGATCCGCATCAGAACCTTGAAGGGGGCGCTCGCTACCTCCGCAGGATGTTCGAGCGTTTTGGGGACTGGCGTCTGGCGCTGGCGGCGTACAACGCCGGTCCGGGGGCGGTGGAGCAGCATGGTGGCGTGCCGCCATATCAGGAAACCCAGTCGTACGTTGTCGCAATTCTCGGCAACGGATGATTCGACGACAACGCAACTGCTCCTCCTTCTCTTCTGCATGTTGCGGTATCAATAATCTGGGTGATAAACAGATATTACTGTAGCGTTATGAGAGATGTCCGTAGTTTCTTAATTCTCGCCGGAAATGTGGGTGATTTGTGTTCCTGAATTGCCGGGAAGCATTTGTTCCATTACCGAACCTTCCATCTTTCGGATAAATGCCAAGCATTGGCGCAGGTCCGACCGCCGTGCGTTTCTGAGGAGCCGGCAGGGGGATCGAGGGGAGAACATGACTATGAGAAGAGATTCGACCGCCTCGGGCGGTCTGAGCATGGTGGCGCTACTCTGCTGGGCAGCGGTCGTGCTGGACGGGTTCGACCTGGTTGTTCTGGGTGCTCTTATTCCGACGATGACCGATCCCGCCGCACCTTGGATGACTACGGCCCAAGCTACCGCGATCTCCACGGCAAGCCTGATCGGCATGACGTTGGGGGCGCTTTCCATCGGCTGGGCGACAGACCGGATCGGTCGGCGCAAGGCGATGCTCTGGGCAGTGGGATTTTTTTCGGTGATGACACTGGGGTGCGCGATTGCCGGGACGCCCTTCCAACTCGGAGTATTCCGCTTCCTTGCTGGCTTCGGCCTGGGTGGGTGCCTGCCGACGGCCATTGCACTGGTGACGGAGTTCTCCCGCGGCAAGGCGGGAAAGGCGAGCACCACGGTGATGACCGGGTATCACGTGGGTGCCGTGGCAACGGCGATCCTTGGTCTTATTCTGCTTGCGCCATTCGGCTGGCGGGCCATGTTCCTAGCAGGAGCGATTCCGGGTTTCGTGCTCATACCGCTCATGATCAAATTGCTCCCCGAGTCTCCGGCGTTCCTGCTGTCGCAAGGGCGGCGGGCAGAGGCCGAACGTATCGCCAGCGCCTATGGCCTGACTCTGTCCGAACCCCCGCCGAAAGCGGAGCGCGTCTCCCCCAGCAAGCTGATCGGACCCGGCTTTCTGCGTAACAGCGTCGCGATCTGGGTGACCTCCTTCATGGGGTTGCTGCTGGTTTACGGTCTGAACACATGGCTTCCCGCTCTGATGGTGGCGGCGGACTATGGGTTGCAACGCGGGCTGTGGTTCCTGCTCCTGCTGAACGTCGGGGCGATCGTGGGGCTGATCGTCGCCGGACGCGTCGGTGACGCGATAGGGCTGAAGCGCGCGGCCTGCCTTTGGTTCTTTGCCGGCGCTGTCCTGCTTGCGCTGCTGGCGATCCGTATGCCGCTCTCGCTGCTCTATCCGGTGGTGTTCCTCACGGGCTGCTTCGTGTTTTCTGCGCAGGTGCTGGTATATGCCTTCACCGCCGCGAACCATCCCCCGGAGGTCCGGGCGACGGCCATAGGCCTCTCGGCGGGTGTCGGTCGTATCGGCGCCATCATGGGGCCGCTCGTCGGCGGAATGCTGGTGAGTCTCGGACTTGGCCATCCGTGGGGGTTCTTCATCTTCGCAGCCGTTGGTCTTATCGGAGCGCTCGCCCTCTCGCTCAGCGTGGTTCGCGTGTACCGCTGACGCACCAGAGGATGACATGATATTGTTTCGGCCCCGGTTCCTGCCGGGGCCGTTTGCTTTGCGGCGTAGCCATGCAAACGTCGCATGGCTGCCTCAGGATTGAGTTTCTCACCTACGCCACTTAGCACTCTTCAATAAGCCAAATCAGGAGGAGCGCATGACCCATAACCTCGATGATCGCATACGCCATGCCGGCCTTCGTGACCGGATCATGTCGGCCGAGGAAGCAGCGCGTCTTATCGGGGATGGCATGGTGCTCGGCATGTCGGGTTTTACGCGGGCCGGAGAGGCAAAGGCCGTGCCGCTTGCGCTTGCCGAGCGCGCGCGCAAGGAGCCTTTGCAGATTACACTGATGACAGGCGCGAGCCTTGGCAACGATCTGGACAAGACCTTGGCCGAAGCTCATGCAATCTCCCGGCGCATACCTTTCCAGTCCGATCCCTTCCTGCGGAAGAAGATCAACGCGGGAGAGGTGATGTTCATCGATCAGCACCTCTCCGAAACCGTCGAGCAGCTCAGAAATCGCCAGATCGCTGGTGTCGACATCGCTGTGATCGAAGCGGTTGCCATCACCGAGAATGGCGGGGTGGTGCCCACGACATCGGTTGGAAACTCCGCCTCCTTCGC
Source organism: Haematobacter missouriensis (assembly GCF_000740775.1). Classification (GTDB taxonomy): domain Bacteria; phylum Pseudomonadota; class Alphaproteobacteria; order Rhodobacterales; family Rhodobacteraceae; genus Haematobacter; species Haematobacter missouriensis. Next base: position 90,927 of record NZ_JFGS01000013.1, read on the forward strand.
CATCCTTGCGCCGAAAGTGATTGTGGAGATCAACCTGAGCCAGCCGGTCGGGCTGGAGGGGCTTCACGACATCTACATACCAAGCCATCGCCCCAACCGTATGCCCATTCCGGTCGTCACGCCCGAGAGCCGCGTAGGCTTGCCATATATCCCGATCCCGCCGGAAAAGATCGCGGCTATCGTTCTGACGGAGAAGCAGGACAGTTCATCCACCATTCTCGACCCCGACGAGGACACGCGCGCCATTGCGGGTCACCTCACCGAGTTTCTGATGCATGAGGTGCGACAGGGACGGCTTGACGAGCGGCTCGCTCCGCTTCAGGCAGGGATCGGCACCATCGCAAATGCTGTGCTGCACGGGTTTCTGGACACGCCGTTCCATGATCTGAAGATGTATTCCGAGGTTCTGCAGGACTCGACCTTCGATCTGATGGATGCCGGAAAGATGACCTTTGCCTCCGGCTCCTCGGTGACCCTTTCCGCTCGGAAATACGCGCAGATGCTGCCGCGCTTTGCAGAGTTCAAACCGAAGCTTCTGCTTCGCCCGCAGGAAATCTCCAACCACCCGGAGGTCGTTCGGCGTCTGGGGATCATCGCCATCAATACGGCGCTGGAGTTCGACATCTATGGCAATGTCAACTCGACCCACGTGACGGGGACGCAGATGATGAACGGTATAGGTGGCTCGGGTGACTTTGCCAGGAACGCCTATCTATCTGTTTTCGTGACAAAATCCATCGCAAAAGGTGGCAGCATATCCTGCGTTGTGCCGATGGTGAGCCATGTCGATCATACCGAGCACGACGTGGATATTCTGGTGACCGAACAGGGCTTGGCGGATCTGCGGGGTCTTGCGCCACGGGAGCGGGCGCGGGTAATCATCGCCAATTGCGTTCATCCTGCGTGGCGCCCGCGGATCGAGGATTACTATGCCCGCGCGCTGACCCGCAGTGGTCATACGCCGCATGTGCTGGAAGAAGCGATGTCTTGGCATGTCCGCTTGCGGGAAACAGGGCGGATGGACTGACGCAGCGTTGATGTTGATTTCGCAACACTGATATAGTAGGGATCGCAACATATATGCTGCGGTCCTTGAGGGAGGAAATCCGTGTTGTGGAGGAGTTACCACGCAGGCCTTGCGGCCAGCGCGATATCGCATGAGATCAGCGTATGAGCAGCGCTGACTTTTCGGCGCCCACCGCGCGCCCAGGGAGGGCTGCGGTCGATATCGGCTGGACGCCCGTTCGCATCGCCGTTGTCGCGTTGAGCTTTCTGCTGAACGCGCTGGACGGCATGGATATCGTCATCATGTCCTATATCGCGCCCGTATTGGCGGCGGATTGGGGCCTGACACCGGAAAATCTTGGCATCATCTTCAGCGCGAGCCTCGCCGGCATGACGATCGGCTGCCTCTTCGTCGCGCCGCTGGCGGATAAATGGGGACGACGGCCGCTGATTATCAGCATGCTGAGCATCATCACCTTTTGCATGTTGGTCAGCAGTTTCGCACAAACGTTGACAGAGCTTGTGGCGGCCCGGTTCGTCATTGGAATTGGCATCGGCGCCATTCTGGCAGGCGTGACGGCAATTGCTGCGGATTTCGCTCCGCCGGCACGTCGCGGGCTCGTGGTCAGCATGGCGATCGCCGGTTACCCGTTGGGCGCGGTGACGACGGGCCTGCTCAGCGCACATCTGTTACCCGTGCACGGTTGGCGCTTCATGCTCCTTGGGGCGGGAACCATCTCGCTCATCGTCATTCCGGTGATCTTTCTGATCCTGCCGGAATCCCAAGACTATCTTCTGCGAAAACAACCGCGCAACGCGCTTGCGCGGCTGAACCGGCTAAGATCCCGGTTGGGCGAAGAGGTGCTGGATCGTCTGCCCCCCAAGCCTGCCGCAACGCGAACCTATGATGCGGGCGAGGTGTTCGGAGGCGGTCGTAAGATCGGGACGCTCTGCCTCTGGCTCGGCATCTTCATGGGGTTCATGACCTTCTACTTCGTCGTCTCGTGGATCACGCAGCTTTCCGTTCGCGCCGGGCTGCCGCTGGATCGAGCGATCTATGCGGGTGCCCTGTTCAACCTTGGCGGCTTCGTCGGTACGCTCATCGTGGGTTGGCTCGGGAGTCGGCACGGCCTGCCGCGTGTGACCACGATCACAATGGTGATCGCGGCCTGCCTGATCGCCTTGTTTGGCGCGCTCTCCATGCCGCTCGCAATGACGCTGGCGATGGCGTTCCTTGCCGGGATGGCGACAAATGGGGGATTCAATGCCTTTTACGGTCTTGCTGCGGAGCTTTATCCTGCAGCTGTGCGGAGCACGGGGATCGGCTGGGCGATGGGCGTCGGGCGCTTCGGCGCGGTGATCGGGCCACTTCTGGGCGGCTGGCTGATCGGGCAGGGCGTCACGCTCTCGACGCTGATGGCGATCTTTGCCCTGCCGCTATTGATCGCCGCGGCCGCAGCATGGTTTATCCGCGCACGGTGAGGCAGGGGGCGGGCCGCTGGCCTGCCCCTATTTCTCGCCTTTCATCCGCCGCGCCCCATCCGCCTCCACCTCCGGCAGGTTGGCGAGCAGGCGGTTCAGCAAACTGAGAAGCGTATTTGTCTCCTCGGCTGAAAAGCCGGTGAGCAACGCAGCCTCCCGCGCGCGCGCGACCGTCAACACCCGCCGGTGCATGGCCCAGCCCGCTTCGGTGAGGGCGGCTTCGCGTCGCCGACCATCGCCTTCCCGCATTTCGATCAACCCGCGGCCGGCGAGAAGGCTAAGGCTCCGGCTGATTGAAGCCTTGTCCAATCCAATGCTGTTGGAAAGGTGCGCTCCGATCGACCATGGCTCGGCAGCAAGCTGACAGAGCACTCGCCATTCCACGATACCGAAGTCGAAGAGCCGTCTGTATTCATGCGACGCACCGCTCGACAGTTTGTTGGAGAGACTTGTTGTGATGGCACCAATGCAGCGGGCGAGGTCGAACGCCTCCCCTCGATCCGGCCCGTCCGGGAGATGCTGATGAGAAATCTGATCCACGGCGTGAAACCTTCGGTTTCCGCCGTGATATCCTCAGAAAGCTTCTCTGTCCAGCCGGGGCCGGGATGGCGATGCGTTCCTAACCCGGAATATCAGTAGGGAAGACCCACGTAATTCTCCGCGATGGAGGTCTGGAACGCGCGTGAACCGGCAAGATAATCCAACTCGGTTTCCTGCATTCTTTTGAGGAACTCACCTTCCGCGGGAAAGCTATGGAGCATACGCGTCATGCTCCAGGAGAAGCGGGAAGCCTTCCATACTCGTGCCAGAGCGGTTTCCGAATAACGGTCGAGCAGCGCCTCTCCCTCTCCCGCATAGCGGGACTTGAGAGCGCGTGACAGGTAATAGACGTCGGATGCGGCCAGGTTCAGACCCTTCGCGCCGGTCGGGGGCACAATATGGCCCGCGTCGCCCGCCAGAAACAGCCTGCCCCAGCGCATGGGCTCGCTGATGAAGCTGCGAAGGGGGGCGATGGATTTCTCGATCGAGGGGCCAGTGACCAGTTTGTCCGCCAGTTCTTCAGGAAGGCGGCGCTTCAGTTCATCCCAGAACCGTTCATCGGTCCAGCCTTCGATCGGGTCAGTCAGCGGCACTTGAAGGTAGTAACGGCTCAGATGAGCGTTGCGCATGGAACAGAGCGCGAACCCGCGTTCATGACGCGCATAGACCAACTCATCGAGCAGCGGCGGTGTTTCGGATAGAATGCCTAGCCAGCCAAAGGGGTAGACATGTTCATATTCCTTTCGGATACCGTCGGGGATGGTCTTGCGACCGACGCCGTGGAAACCATCGCAGGCGCAGACATAATCGCAATCCACGCGATGCTCCGTGCCATCCTTGACGTAGGTGACATAGGGGGCGGTGCTGTCTGCGTCGTGGACCGTCACGCCGTCCGCCTCGTGCACGACGACCCCATCCATTGCGTCGCGCGCCTCATACAGATCGCGGGTCACTTCCGTCTGACCATAGATCATGACGGTCTTGTCCACCAACTTCTTGAAGTCGATGTGGATTTGACGCCCGCCCGCGGTAAAGATCGTGCCGTCGTGAACATAACCTTCGGCGTCCATGCGGGCGCCGACACCTGCCTCGCGCAGCAACTCGCAGGTGCCCTGCTCCAAAACGCCGGCGCGGATGCGGGAGAGCACGTAGTCCCGGCTCTTGCGTTCCAACACGATGGTGTCGATGCCCGCGCGATGCAGGATTTGCGACAGCAACAGGCCGGAAGGACCGCCGCCGATAATGCAGATTTGAGTTTTCATGTGTCCTCCCTTGGCCATCAGAGCGGCGAAAAACCGAGCGGCCGGATGATTTCGTGCCAGGCGGCCGCGCCCGGAGCGATTTGAAGTCCCGCGCGCGCCGGCCAGAGCGTCAGCACGCTTCCCGGCCGCTGTCCCGACTGCACGCGAAACACGGCTATGGCGTCGGCGTCTTCTGCGAGCGGCGCATCCGAGAGGGCCAGTGCCCCGCAATCTGCAGAAAAGAGCGGTGTTTCGGGGGATTCGGCAGGATGTTCCGTGCGGCGGCTGGCCACAGCGGCATCAAAGACGGGCGTCGTCCGTTCCGTGACCAGAAACAGGTTCTCTTGCGCAACGACATCCACGAAGGCGCGCGGAATGAACCCCTCACCCCAGGCTTTCTCCGTTCCGAGGCTCGCGCGGCAGGCAGCCCGGTCGTTCCAATCCTCATAGGCCCATAAATGGTGGATGACGTTGAGCCGTCCGGTCTCTGTCATCCAGTAGCCAAGCAGCGGCAGGTGACGGGTCACCAGGGGCAATCCCTCGCGCCGCAGAAGATCAAGATAGCGTGGCGCCGTGCCCGGCTGAAGCCGATAGGTGCGAAGTTCGTAAAGCATGGAAGTCCTCCGCCGCTGACCCTGTCAGTAGCTGCGAAAAAGAGAAATGGACGATCGAGTGAAAAGCTTGGACGTCAGCCCGCCGCGCCTGCGCGCACCGATTGGCGATAGGCCCCCGGCGAAAGGCCAACGTGGCGGGAAAAGAACCGGCTGAAATAGGCGGGATCGTCGAAGCCGGCGATATGCGCCACCTCACCGACCGTATGGTCGGTATAGGCAAGATGGCGCTTTGCCTCGATCAGTATGCGCTGGTAGAGCAGGTCGGAGGCGGTGGTCTCCGCCCGCGCCCGACACGCGGCGTTCAGCCGCGCCGGAGTGACGGCAAGCGCCCGAGCATAGAAAGAGGGCGCTCGCTCGTGCCGGAAGTGGGTTTCGATCAGCGCCCGGTAACGATTCAGCAGATCCAGGTCGCGGTCGGGTGGCGGAGCTTCCGCCGCGTCGCCCGCACGTAAAACGAAGACCAGAAGCCGCGTGTATTGCGCAAGCAGCGCCGCACGCCGCCCCGGTGCTTGCCAGACGAATTCCCGCGTCATGTCGTTCAGCAACAGGGAAACTCCGGTTGGGTCCAGACCGCTATTCCGGAGCGGTAGAACGCCCGCAGTCGTGGCCGCCCGGAGCAGAGCCGCATCGTCCCGCGCGGCCGCCCGCAACCCCACGAGTGCCGCCGTCAGGACGTGGCCCTCGGTATTCTCCTGAAACCGGATCTCATGAACGACGCCGGCCGGAATGACGATGAACGTCGGGGCGTAGAGTTTGTACACCGCTTCCTCCAGCCGCACCTCGCCGCCGCCCTGTGCCACGAACATCACCTGTGAATGATCGGGATGGAAATGCGGGCGGATCGTCCAGTCGTTCGGCCCGGAACGGTCAAGGATCGGCTCCACGTGCAGAAAGTCCAGCTCCACGTCCCGGGCCGGATCGCCATAAAGGTAGTAGCGAGGGATGGCTGCTGGGCGATCCATCATGGGACAGTGTCGCCCGTCATGCGTTTCGTTGCGGAATTGTGCCATAGGGAACGTGAAAGGTCCATTGATCGCCACGCGGCCCTAAGCTATCCACTGTTGCGAACGCAACATGTAATCATGGAGGGGAGCCATGGCGAAAGTCTCCGCGACAGACAGAAACTGCGACGTGCTCGTGATCGGTTCCGGTGCCGGCGGTCTGGCGACAGCGATCGTTGCGCGAAAGCTCGGGCTTGAGGTGATCGTAATCGAAAAGGCCTCGGTCTTTGGTGGCACGACGGCATTCTCGGGCGGCGTCCTCTGGATTCCAGGCACCAACCACGGCAAGGCACAGAACGCCACCGATAGCATCGACACCGCACGCCGCTACATGCGTGCCGAAACCGGCAACTGGTATCAGCCGGAAGCGGTCGAAGCCTTCCTGAAGGCCGGACCCGAAATGGTGGATTGGTTCGAACGGGAGACGGATGTAAAGTTCGTTCCCACCCTTTATCCCGACTATCATCCCGATGTCGAAGGGGGGGTGGATGTCGGACGTTCGGTGCTCGCTGCCCCCTATGACGCGAGCGTGCTGGGCGATGATCTGAAGCGCCTGCGTCCGCCACTGTCCACCATCACCTTCATGGGAATGATGTTCAATTCGTCCAACGCGGACATCAAGCATTTCTTCAACGCAACCAAATCGTTGAAGTCGTTCGCCTATGTCGCAAAGCGGCTTGCGGCCCACGGGGTTGAGGTTATCCGCCATGGCCGCGGCGTTCAGGTGACGAGTGGCAATGCGCTCGCTGCGCGGCTGGCCAAGTCTGCCCTCTCGCTGGGCATTCCGATCCTGACCGATGCCCCCGCTCTGTCTCTGGTCCGGGAAGGAGACCGTGTCGTAGGCGCCGAGGTCGGCGGTGAGGTCAAGGCGCGGATCACAGCGCGGAAGGGCGTTGTTCTGGCCTGTGGCGGCTATGCCAACGACCTCGCACGCCGGGCGCAATCCTATTCGCATCTCCGTGCCGGCAAGACGCATCACTCTCCTGTTCCATTGGAGAACACCGGCGATGGTATCCGTCTTGGTGAGGAGGTCGGGGGCGCGTTTGACGCCCGCTATCCCGAGCCCGCGGCATGGATGCCGGTTTCGCGTGTTCCGGGACGGGGCGGCAAGGAGGGCATCTTCCCGCACCTGCTCGACCGCTACAAACCCGGCATGATCGCGGTCCTGTCCACGGGCAAGCGGTTCACCAATGAGTCGAACAGCTATCATCCCACATTCTCCAAGTAAGTCGCTGATT
>NZ_JFGS01000014.1 GCF_000740775.1 Haematobacter missouriensis
CTGCGGGCCTATGCCACCGTGTCCGAGGCCCGCGCCGGGATCGGACGATATCTGACCTTCTGCAACACCCGCCGTCCGCAGTCATCGCTTGACGGGAAAACCCCAGATCAGGCCTACTTCAACCTGCCAATGTCCGAAGCGGCAGCGGCCTAACCGAGGCGGAAAACCACTTAGAAAAACGCCCGGAACCTATTTAGGTAAACCGAGCCA
>NZ_JFGS01000015.1 GCF_000740775.1 Haematobacter missouriensis
GTTTAGGTAAACCGAGCCACTTCTCTCCGGAAGAAAGGCCTGAGGCGCTCCCTCTGCGCGTCGGAAAGCCAGTAAAGGTTGCTCATCGTGCAGCCTCCCTGTGGAGCCTGAATCACCCCAAACACCTGAAATCAATAGGTCATGAGCCTAGGAGAGTATGCCGAAAATATACATATTTCGGGCTATTCGCGGACAGATTTTCCGATTTTCAGAACAGAACACAAAGGCACTGGGACTTTTCCGCAGCCTGTGGTCGTTGCGTGCGACGGCATGGAAGGGACATCCGCGGTGCCCGCCTGCGGCGTGCGGCAGGGAAGGGGCAAACCTTCGGTTGCTGCCAAGACATGAAAAAGGGTGGTGCCAGTGACACCGCCCTTTTCGCCGTTAGGTGGTTCTTAGGAGTGGATCGGGCCGTCGCCGCAGGCCAGTGCCGCCTCCCGCACCGCCTCCGAATAGGTCGGGTGGGCATGGCAGGTGCGGGCCAGATCTTCCGCCGCAGCGCCGAATTCCATCGCCACACAGGCTTCATGGATGATCTCGCCCGCCGACGGGCCGATGATATGAACCCCGAGGATCCGATCCGTTTCCTTGTCAGCCAGGATCTTGACGAACCCTTCTGCCGCCAACGTGGCCTTGGCACGGCCATTGCCCATGAAGGAGAACTTGCCGACCTTGTAGGCCCGACCCTCTTTCTTCAGCGCTTCTTCAGTCGCACCGACCGAGGCCACTTCCGGCGTGGTGTAGATCACGCCCGGAATGACCTCATAGTTCACGTGGCCATGTTTTCCGGCAATCGTCTCCGCCACTGCCATGCCCTCATCCTCCGCCTTGTGGGCGAGCATCGGACCCTGAATCGCATCACCGATTGCGTAGATGCCGGGGACGGTGGTCTGCCATTGGCCTTTCGTGACGATCTGGCCGCGCGGCGTCAGCTCGACACCCAGCGCGTCAAGGCCAAGGCCCTCCGTGTAAGGCTTACGTCCGGTAGCGACCAGCACCACATCGGCTTCCACCGTAGCCTCGCTGTCATCCTTGCGGAGCTTGTAGGTCACGGTCGCGCCGGTTGCGCCCTTCTCCAACTTCTGGACCGCGGCGCCCAGCACGAATTTCAGCCCCTGCTTGGCGAGGATACGCTGGAACTGTTTCTGCACCTCCGCATCCATGCCAGGGGTGATGGCATCGAGATATTCGATCACCGTCACTTCCGCGCCGAGTCGCTTGTAGACCGATCCAAGCTCCAGACCGATCACGCCCGCGCCGATCACTGCAAGGCGCTTAGGGATATCCTTCAGCGCCAGCGCGCCGGTAGAGGTGACGACGGTTTCCTCATCGACATCCATGCCGGGCAGGCTGGAGGAGACGGAACCGGAAGCGATGACGATGTTCTTCGCCTCATGCACCTCGTCTCCGACCTTGACCTTCCCGGCTTCGGGGATGGAGGCCCAGCCCTTGATCCAGTCGATCTTGTTCTTCTTGAACAGGAACTCGATGCCCTTCGTGTTCTGCCCGATCACGTCTTCCTTGAAGGCGAGCATCTTCGGCCAGTCCACGGTGGGATGGCCGCCCATGAGGCCCATCTTTTCGAAATTCTCGTGGCTTTCGTGCAGCAGATGCGTCGCATGCAGCAGCGCCTTGGAGGGGATGCACCCAACGTTGAGGCAGGTGCCTCCAAGCGCTTCCCGCCCTTCGACGCAGGCGGTTTTCAGTCCCAGCTGGGCCGCGCGGATGGCGCAGACATAGCCGCCGGGGCCGCCGCCGATCACGATCACATCATAACTTGCCATAACTTGACTCCTTGCGGGCGCCGCTCTTGCCGTGCGCCCAGATCAGATAAGTGCCGCGAGGATCATCACAAAGGTGGCAATAAATCCCACCCCGAATATGACGGATCGCCAAGGCGACCAGCCAAAGGCATAGGCGGGAATGTAAAGCACCCGCGCCGCCAGATAGATCCAGGCACAGAAGGCGGTGAGTGACGTGGCCGCGCCGGACAGCGTGACGACGACCACCGCGATGGTGAAGAAGCAGAGCGCTTCGAAATGATTGTTGACCGCGCGCCGGAGGCGACCGGTCAGGGGGGAGAAATCAGGCTGGTTGTCGCGTGGTCCGACGTTCCACTCAGGCCCGATATCCCGGTTCATCGCCACGGCGGCCAGACCGATCTGAACCGCCTGCAACAGCGCCGCGAGCGCGAGGACCGTGAGTTCAGGGGTCATGTGAGGGTCACGCCGTTTCGAGGAATTCTGTGCTGGAGAAGCCGGTGCCGAGCGCATTTTGCTTGTTCAGCCACGCTTGCGCCCGCCCCCGGTCATGCACTTCGAACAGCACGACGACCCGGGAGGGTTGATCGGCGCCGCGCCAGATCTGGAGCGTGGACAGGCCGGCCGCCTCGATGTTCTCGACCTCCGAGTCGAACGCGGCTTTCCAGGCGGTGTAGTCGGGAACGTCGGCGTGACAGATGAGCTGCATCGAAGCCTCACAGGTTGAAGGAAGGCGCCCCCGACAAGACCGGAGGCGCCGGGGGTCGTCAGAGATCCATCAGCAGGCGGCGCGGATCCTCCAGCGCTTCCTTGACGCGCACGAGGAACGTCACGGCGCCCTGACCGTCCACGATACGGTGATCGTAGGACAGCGCGAGATACATCATCGGACGGATGACGATCTGTCCCTTCACCACAACGGGGCGCTCCTGGATCTTGTGCATGCCGAGAATGCCCGACTGCGGCGGGTTCAGGATCGGCGAGGACAGCAGCGAGCCATAGACGCCGCCGTTGGAGATCGTGAAGGTGCCGCCCTGCATGTCGTTCATGGAGAGCTTGCCGTCCCGCGCCTTGGCGCCAAGCTCAGCAATTGTCTTTTCGATCTGCGCAAACGACATCTGGTCGGCATTGCGCACGACCGGCACCACGAGCCCGTTCGGCGTGCCCACGGCCACGCCCATATGGACGAAGTGCTTGTAGACGATGTCCGTTCCGTCGATCTCGGCGTTGACTTCCGGCACTTCCTGAAGGGCATGGACGCAGGCCTTGGTGAAGAAGGACATGAAGCCGAGCTTCACCTTGTGCTTCTTCTCGAACTGCTCCTTGTATTCATTGCGGAGCGACATGACCGCCGACATGTCCACCTCGTTGTAGGTGGTCAGCATGGCAGCGCTGTTCTGCGCGTCCTTCAGGCGGCGGGCGATGGTCTGACGCAGACGCGTCATCTTCACCCGTTCCTCCCGGCCCACGTCATCTGCAGCGACCGGTGCGCGGGCGACGGGGGCGGCGGCAGGCGCAGCGGAGGCGGCGGGCGGGTTGGCAAGCGCCTTCAGCACGTCTTCCTTCATGATGCGGCCATCGCGCCCGGTGCCCGTCACGGCATCGCGGGACAGGCCCGCGTCCGCCATGGCGACCTTGGCGGAGGGTGCATCTTCCACGTCCTTCCGACCGGAGGCCGGCGCGGACGTGGCGGCGGGTGCGGCAGCCGCAGCGGGTGCGGCGGCAACGGCGCCCGCACCGGAGGCGATCACCGCGAGCTTGCCCGCGGCCTCAACCGTGGTGCCTTCAGCGGCGAGGATCTCGGCCAGCACACCCGAAGCCGGGGCGGGAACCTCGACGGAGACCTTGTCGGTTTCCAGTTCGCACAGCATCTCGTCGGCGGTGACTTTGTCGCCCACCTGCTTGAACCAGGTCGCGACGGTGGCCTCCGTCACGCTTTCGCCCAGAGCGGGGACCTTGACCTCGACACGTTCGCCGCCGGTGCTGGCCGGTTTGGTCTCGGGGGCTTTCGCTTCTGCAGGCTTGGCCGCCGGTGCGGGCGTGGATGCGCCGGCGCCCTCGCTGATCGTCGCCAGCAGCGCGTCCACTCCGACAGTTTCGCCTTCTTTCGCCACGATCTCACCCAGTGTCCCGGCGGCGGGGGCCGGAACCTCCACCGTCACCTTGTCGGTCTCCAGTTCGCAGAGCATCTCGTCAGCCGCGACCCTGTCGCCCGGTTTCTTGAACCAGGTCGCAACGGTCGCCTCGGTGACGCTTTCCCCCAGCGTGGGGACGCGGACTTCAACGGTCATTAGTCTTATCCTTCGATCGTGAGCGCTTCATTCACGAGCGCTTCCTGCTGTGCCTTGTGCTGGCTGGAAAGGCCCGTCGCCACCGAGGCGGAGGCCGCACGGCCGACATAGCGCGGCCGCTGATGGGTGGAACCGAGGCGGGTCAGAACCCATTCGATATTCGGCTCGACAAAGGTCCAGGCGCCCTGGTTCTTCGGCTCCTCCTGGCACCAGACGATTTCCGCATCCTTGAACCGGCCCAGTTCACGGACGAGCGTGAGCGCCGGGAACGGATAGAGCTGTTCGAGCCGCAGGATGTAAACGTCGGTGATGCCCCGCGCATCCCGCTCCTCCAGCAGATCGTAATAGACCTTGCCGGAGCAGAGCACGACACGCCGGATCTGCTCGTCCGCCACCAGTTCCGTGGTGGAGTTGCCTTTCTGCGCATCGTCCCACAGCACACGGTGGAAGTTGGATCCGGTGGTGAAATCCTCCGCAGTGGAGACGGCGAGCTTGTGCCGGAGCAGCGACTTCGGCGTCATCATCACCAGCGGCTTGCGGAAAGTGCGGTGCAGCTGGCGGCGCAGGATGTGGAAGTAGTTGGCGGGGGTCGTGCAGTTCGCGACGATCCAGTTTTCCTGTGCGGAAAGCTGAAGATACCGCTCCAAACGCGCGGAGGAGTGCTCCGGACCCTGACCCTCGTAGCCGTGCGGCAGCAGCATCACCAGCCCGGACATCCGCAGCCATTTCGACTCGCCCGAGGAGATGAACTGGTCGAACATGATCTGAGCGCCGTTGGCGAAGTCGCCGAACTGCGCTTCCCACAGGGTCAGCGCGTTAGGCTCTGCGAGCGAGTAGCCGTATTCGAAGCCCAGAACCGCATATTCGGAGAGCATCGAGTCGATGACCTCGTAACGGGACTGTCCCTCACGGATATGGTTGAGCGGATAGTAACGCTCCTCCGTCGCCTGGTCGATGAACGCGGAGTGCCGCTGTGAGAAGGTGCCGCGCGTCGAATCCTGCCCCGACAGACGGACAGGGAAGCCTTCCGTCAGCAGGGAGCCGAAGGCCAGCGCCTCGCCCGTCGCCCAGTCAAAGCCAGCGCCCGTCTCGAACATCTGCTTCTTGGCCTCGATCAGGCGAGTGACGGTCTTGTGCATCTCGAACCCGTCCGGCGCGGTGGTGAGCGCGTGGCCGATATCCGTCAGCGTCTCCGGCGTGATCGCGGTGTCGCCAGGCTGGTAGTCCTCACCCTCGCGGTTGATGTTCTTCCAGCGTCCGTCCAGCCAGTCGGCCTTGTTCGGCTTGTATTCCCGGCCGGCTTCGAACTCTCCGTTCAGCATCGTCTGGAAGGCGGCTTTCATATCCTCGATCTCGCCCTCGGGGATCAGGCCGTCGGCGACGAGCCGGTCGGTGTAGAGTTGAAGCGTGGTCTTGTGCTTCTTGATCTGGGTGTACATCACCGGGTTGGTGAACATCGGCTCGTCGCCTTCGTTGTGACCGAAGCGACGGTAGCAGAAGATGTCGATGACCGCGTCCTTGTGGAACTTCTGCCGGAATTCGGTCGCCACCTTGGCGGCGTGGACGACCGCCTCCGGGTCATCGCCGTTCACGTGAAAGATCGGCGCTTCCACCATCAGGGCGATGTCGGTCGGATAGGGCGAGGAGCGGGAGAAATGCGGCGCGGTGGTGAAGCCGATCTGGTTGTTCACCACGATATGGATTGTGCCGCCCGTCCGGTGGCCGCGAATGCCCGAAAGCTGGAAGCACTCCGCGACGATGCCCTGACCGGCAAAGGCCGCATCGCCATGCATCAGGATCGGCAGGACGGCGACGCGTTCCGCCTGATCGTGAAGCTGGTCCTGTTTGGCGCGCGCCTTGCCCAGCACGACCGGGTCCACCGCTTCGAGGTGCGAGGGGTTCGCGGTCAGGCTGAGGTGGACGGTGTTGTCATCGAACGTCCGGTCGGAGGAGGCGCCGAGGTGATATTTCACGTCACCGGAACCGTCCACGTCGTCAGGCTTGAAGCTGCCGCCCTGAAACTCGTTGAAGATCGCGCGGTAGGGCTTGCGCAGCACGTTGGCAAGCACGTTCAGCCGGCCGCGGTGCGGCATGCCGATCACCACCTCCTGCACGCCGAGCGCGCCGCCCCTCTTGATGATCTGCTCCATCGCCGGGATGAGGGCCTCGCCCCCGTCAAGGCCAAAGCGTTTCGTGCCCATGTATTTGACATGGAGGAACTTCTCGAAACCCTCTGCCTCCACCAGCTTGTTCAGGATCGCGCGACGGCCTTCACGGGTAAAGGTGATTTCCTTGCCGTAGCCTTCGATCCGCTCCTTCAGCCAGGCGGATTGCTCCGGGTCGGAGATGTGCATGTATTGCAGGGCGAAGGTGCCGCAATAGGTCCGCTTCACGATATCGACGATCTGCCGCATCGTGGCGTGCTCCATCCCGAGCACGTTGTCGAGGAAGATCGGCCGGTCCATGTCGGCTTCGGTGAAACCGTAGGACGCGGGGTCGAGCTCGGGGTGATCCGCGCTTTGCCGCACCCCCAGCGGATCGAGATCTGCGGCCAGATGCCCCCGGATGCGATAGGCGCGGATCAGCATGATCGCGCGGATCGAATCCAGTACGGCACGGCGGATCTGGGCATCCGACACCTCGACGTCGAGGGCCTTCGCCTTTTCGGCGATCTTCTGACCGGCGGCCTTTGCCTCCTTTGCGGGGGCGGCAACAGGCCATTCGCCGGTAAGTGCGGCGGTCAGATCGTCATTGGGAAGCGGAGGCCAGTCGCTGCGGGTCCAGCTTGCGCCCTCCGCGTTGCGCTGCGCATCCTGCCTGTCGTCACCCAGCGCCTTGAAGAATGCCTGCCAGCTCGCGTCCACGGAGTTCGGGTCCGTGGCATAGCGCGCCTGCAGTTGCTCCACGTAATCCGCGTTAGCCCCCTGCAGGAAGGACGAGGCGTGGAACACGTCGTTCGGGGATTGGTCGGTCATTGTCTTACCTCAAGCGGGTCGGGGCCGAAGCGGTTCTGCCCGGCGGTGCCGCGCTGGATGAGCCAGTAGAGCGGCAGTAAAGCGGCGGCGATGAACATCACGAACCAGGCCAGTCCGGCGAGTGCTGGCGCGATGGTGAAGAAGGCGGCGATGGCGAAGATGCCGATCGCCACGATGGCGAACGGGGCAAGCACGTACCAGCCGGAGCGGTTCGTGTCGTGCAGCCGTCGGATCATGACGGCGAGATGCGGCAGAAAGACGAGCAGCCCCAGCAACGAAGAGACGGGTCCGTTCTCGGCCGTGGCCCAGGCGGAGGCGCCATAGCCTTCAATCGGGGGAGGCGGCGTGGATGTGGCGACGCCGGTGGAAACGGTAGCTCCGAACAGCAGCGTGTCGATCAGGGATGCGATCACACCCGCAATCGTCAACGCAAGCACGAACCACCAGTATTCCGAGCGCGGTGCGCGACCCCGGAAACCGACATACTGCCTCAGGCATGAACGGACAGCTTCTACGAAGCCCATGATGCTCACCTGTTTCGGAGGATGCGGCCTCCGGCGAATGGGCGCCCTTCCGGGGCGCAGGCGGGGCCGTGGGCCGGCCCCGCGAGGGGGCGTTACTTGCCCATGGCCTTCAGAACTGCCTCACCGAGACCGGCGGGGCTGTCGGCAACGATGACGCCCGCGGACTTCATCGCCTCGATCTTCGATTCCGCATCGCCCTTGCCACCGGAGACGATGGCCCCGGCATGACCCATGCGGCGGCCTTTCGGAGCGGTGCGCCCGGCGATGAACCCGGCGGTCGGCTTCCAACGGCCCTTCTTCTTCTCATCGGCCAGGAACTGCGCGGCATCCTCCTCCGCCGAACCACCGATCTCACCGATCATGATGATGGACTCGGTTTCCGGGTCGGCAAGGAACATTTCCAGCACGTCGATGTGCTCGAGCCCCTTGATCGGGTCGCCGCCGATGCCGACTGCGGAAGATTGGCCGAGACCCACGTCGGAGGTCTGCTTCACCGCCTCGTAGGTCAGCGTACCGGAGCGGGAGACGACGCCCACCGAGCCGCGCTTGAAGATGTTGCCCGGCATGATGCCGATCTTGCACTCACCCGGCGTCATGATGCCCGGGCAGTTCGGCCCGATGAGGCGCGACTTGCTGTTGGCGAGGGCCCGCTTCACCTTCATCATGTCGAGCACCGGAAGACCCTCGGTGATCGCGACGATCAGCGGGATCTCCGCGTCGATGGCTTCGAGGATCGAGTCGGCCGCGAAGGGCGGCGGAACGTAGATCACGGAGGCGTCCGCCCCGGTCTGCTCCCTCGCTTCCAGAACCGAGTTGTACACCGGCAGGCCGAGATGCTCGGTGCCGCCCTTGCCGGGCGTCACGCCGCCGACCATCTTGGTGCCGTAGGCGATGGCCTGTTCGGTGTGAAAGGTCCCTTGGGAACCGGTGATTCCCTGACAGATGACCTTGGTGTCTTTGTTGACGAGAACGGACATTCCTTACCCCTTCACCGCTTTCACGATCTTCTGAGCAGCGTCGCTCAGATCGTCGGCAGCGATCACGTTCAGGCCGGACTCGGCGATGATCTTCTTGCCGAGTTCGACGTTGGTGCCTTCAAGTCGCACGACCAGCGGAACCTGCAGGCCCACTTCCCTCACCGCGGCGATGATGCCTTCCGCGATGATGTCGCACCGCATGATCCCGCCGAAGATGTTGACGAGGATGCCTTTGACGTTCGGGTCGGAGGTGATGATCTTGAAGGCTTCCGTCACCTTCTCCTTCGTCGCGCCGCCGCCCACGTCGAGGAAGTTCGCCGGCTCCGCGCCATAGAGCTTGATGATGTCCATCGTCGCCATGGCAAGGCCCGCACCATTGACCATGCAGCCGATCTCACCGTCGAGCGCGATGTAGTTCAGATCGTATTTGGAGGCGGCGAGTTCCTTCGGATCCTCCTCCGTCTCGTCGCGCAGCGCGAGAATGTCGGCATGGCGGTAGAGGGCGTTGTTGTCGAAGCCCACTTTCGCGTCCAGCGCCTTCATGTCGCCGTCGGTCGTGACGATCAGCGGGTTGATCTCCACCATCTCCGCATCTTTCTCGATGAAGAGCTTGTAGAGCTTGCCGATCAGGTCCACGCATTGCTTGACCTGCTTGCCTTCGAGACCCAGCGCGAAGGCCACCTTGCGGCCGTGGAACGGCTGGATGCCGGTTGCCGGATCGACGGAGAAGGACAGGATCTTATCGGGCGTGGAGGCAGCCACTTCCTCAATGTCCATGCCCCCTTCGGTGGAGACGACGAAGGACACGCGGGAAGTCGCCCGGTCCACCAGCAGCGCGAGGTAAAGCTCGCGGCTGATGTCGGAGCCGTCCTCGATGTAGATGCGGTTGACCTGCTTGCCGGCCGGCCCCGTCTGATGGGTGACCAGCGTACGGCCCAGCATCTGCTTGGCCAGTTCGGCTGCTTCCTCGACAGACTTGGCCAGACGGACGCCGCCCTTTTCGCCGGCTTCCGGCTCCTTGAACTTGCCCTTGCCGCGGCCGCCTGCGTGGATCTGCGCCTTTACGACCCAGAGCGGTCCGCCCAGTTCGCCTGCGGCGGTCTTCGCGTCTTCGGCCTTCAACACGGCGCGGCCGTCGGAGACCGGCACGCCGTAGTCGCGCAGGAGCTTCTTGGCCTGATATTCGTGGATGTTCATTCTCTCACCGGTTCCTCTGCTGAGTTCGGTCCTCTCCCGTCCCGGTCGTCGAACCGGGCCGACTGGGCGGTCTTTTGGCACGATCCGCGGGCAGGGGAAAGGGAAAGGCTGGGCAACCCTGAAGGAGCGCGCCAAAATCCGCCTTATGTGATCACAAGGAAAAATCGTGTGATCACAAAATGCGAATGGCCGCCTCCGATGTGAGTCGGAGGCGGCCATCCAATGACGAGACTATCAGGCCAGCGAGCTGTCGATGTTCTTGCAGGCCGCCACGAGACCCTTCACAGCGTCCACCGACTTGTCGAACATCACCTGTTCGTCGGCGGTCAGCTTGATGTCCACGATCTTTTCGATCCCGTCCTTGCCGATTATCGTCGGTACGCCGACGTAGAACCCGTCCAGCCCGAACGCGCCGTCGACATAGGCGGCGCAGGGCAGAAGGCGCTTCTGATCTTTCAGATACGCTTCCGCCATCTCGATCGCCGAGGTCGCGGGGGCGTAGAAGGCGGAGCCGGTTTTCAGCAGACCCACGATCTCCGCGCCACCGTCACGGGTGCGCTGAATGATGCTGTCGAGCTTCTCCTGCGTGGTCCAGCCCATTGCAACCAGGTCGGGCAGCGGGATACCGGCGACGGTGGAGTAGCGGGCGAGCGGAACCATCGTATCGCCGTGGCCACCAAGAACGAAGGCCGTCACGTCGCGCATGGAGACGTTGAACTCCAGCGACAGGAAGTGCCGGAAGCGGGCGGAATCAAGCACGCCCGCCATGCCCACGACTTTCTCGTGCGGCAGGCCGGAGAACTCCCGCAGCGCCCAAACCATCGCGTCGAGCGGGTTGGTAATGCAGATGACAAACGCGTTCGGCGCATATTGCTTGATGCCTTCGCCGACCGATTTCATCACCTTGAGGTTGATGCCGAGAAGGTCGTCGCGGCTCATGCCCGGTTTGCGCGGCACGCCTGCCGTCACGATGCAGACATCGGCGCCCGCGATGTCCTCATAGGTGTTGGTGCCTTTGAGCACCGCGTCGAACCCTTCGGAGGGGCCGGATTCCGCGATGTCGAGCGCTTTGCCCTGCGGGGTGCCTTCCGCGATGTCGAACAGGACGACGTCACCGAGTTCTTTCATCGCGGCGAGATGGGCGAGCGTACCGCCGATCTGCCCCGCGCCGATGAGCGCGATCTTGGGTCTGGCCATGGAATTGTCTCCAAACGGTTGTTGACGGCGCGATGGGTAAGCCCTCCGGCCCCCTCGTGCAAGCTTGCGGCGCACACCGTTTGCGCTAAAGCGGAAGGAAAGAGGGCAGAGAATGTCGATCATCACGGAACACGGTGTTGGATTCTGGGCGCTGGCGGTGCTGGCGTCCATGCTCGTGGGCATGAGCAAGGGCGGTCTTCCGGTCGTCGGCATGCTCGGCGTTCCCGTTCTGGCTTTGGTTTTGCCGCCTGTCATGGCGGCGGGAGTGCTGCTGCCGGTGTTCGTCGTCTCCGACATGTTCGGTCTCTGGGCCTATCGTCACGCCTTCGACCGGCGCGTGGTCGCGATTCTGGCCGCTGGCGCCACGCTTGGTGTCGCGCTCGGCGGGGCCACGGCGAGCAGCGTCCCTGAGTGGATCGTCACCCTGCTGATCGGGCTGATCGGGGCATCCTTCGCGGCGTCCATGCTACTGCGACGGGCCGCGACGCCGGTGGCGCGACCGGCGCGAACGGGTTCCGGACTGTTCTGGGGACTGCTCACCGGCTTCACCAGCTTCGTCAGCCATGCGGGCGCGCCGCCCTATCAGGTCTATGTCCAGCCTCTCGGCCTGCCCAAGGCGGTGTTTGCGGGCACAACGACGGTGCTTTTCGCCTATGTGAATGCGATAAAGCTCATCCCCTATTACTTGCTCGGCCAGCTTTCGGGAGAGAACCTGCATATCGCCGCCGTGCTTCTACTGCCCGCGGCGGCGGCGGTTTTCCTTGGTGTGAAGCTCGTGAAGATCATCCCGACCGCCCTGTTCTACCGGCTGGTCACATGGGCGCTCTTGCTTATCTCGCTGCGGCTGATCTGGCAGGGGCTTCTCGGCTGACCCGGGTTGCGGACCGGCGGGTCTTCCCGCATCGTGGCGCCGATCTGCGAGGAGATGACCCATGGACCTGCTGACCCGCCCTTGGCGCTCGGCTCTCTATATGCCTGCAAGTCGCGCCCGTGCCGTTGAAAAGGCTCGCGAGCTTGACGCCGATGCCCTGATCTTCGATCTGGAGGACGCGGTCGCGCCTTCGGACAAGGAGGCGGCGCGCACAGCCATTGCCAATGCTCTGGAAATGGGTGGCTTCGGCGACCGGACGCGGCTCGTCCGGATCAATGGGCTGGACACGCCATGGGGTGCGGACGATCTTGCTGCGCTGGAAGGCGTGCCGCTGGACGGCCTCGTGGTGCCGAAGGTTTCAGGCCCGGAGGTGCTGGAGCGAATCGACCGTCCCCGAATCTTTGCGATGATCGAAACACCTGCCGGTGTTTTGAATGCCGCCGCGATCGCGGCGCATCCCTCCACCGCCGGCCTGATCGCGGGGACGAACGACCTTGCGCGGGAACTCCGCAGCAAGGACCGGCCGGACCGGCTCGCGCTGCTGCCGGCACTCGGGGGCATTGTGCTCGCCGCGCGGGCCGCGGGGGTGATCTGTCTGGATGGGGTCTATAATGCCTTCCGGGACGAACAGGGCCTGGCATGGGAATGCGAGCAGGGCAGGGACATGGGCTTCGACGGCAAGACGCTGATCCACCCCGACCAGCTCGCTATCACCAACGCGATCTTCGCGCCCTCCGCGGAGGAAATCGACTTGGCCACCCGGCAGATCGCCGCCTGGGAGGAGGCCGAGTCGGAAGGCCGGGGCGTGGCCGTCGTGGACGGCAGGATCGTGGAAAATCTACATGTTGCGACCGCGCGCGATCTGCTTGCACGCGCGGCTGTCATCGCCGCACGTGATTGAAACGGGAACACCATGAAACTCTACAGATTTCTGAGCGATGACGACACTTCCGCCTTTTGCCACAAGGTGACGGCGGCCCTCAACGCAGGGTGGGACCTGCATGGCGGGCCGACTTACGCTTTTGACGGGGCCAACGGCATAATGCGCTGTGGTCAGGCGGTGGTGAAAGAAGTTGAGGGAACCTACAGCCCCGAAATGAAGCTTGGCCAGTATTGACCGGAGTTGTGACTCCAAATGTGATCACGGCAACTGCGCTGTGATCACATATCTGCGATTTTTCTGGCGCTTCGCTGCGTAATAGGGGAAACGGGGTCCAGCATGGGCGTGACATGGGCCGCAAATCGGCTATTCATGCCCGGATGAGGCCCGGTTGACCGGTCCGCACATCTTGGGAAAGCCAGACCCCGGGCGGCGCGGCCCGCGGGCCGCCAGTACGGAGAAGAACGTCATGGCCGATGTCGAGCGCGGTAATCGCCCGCTTTCGCCCCACCTCCAGATTTATCGCCCGCAGTTGACGGCATTCACCTCGATCATGACGCGGATCACGGGCAATGGCCTGATCGTCACCGCCGTTCTGATCGTGTGGTGGTTCGTCGCTCTTGCGTCCGGGCCGGAAGCCTATGACCGGGCGAACGGGTTCCTGACCTCATGGTTCGGCGACCTCATCATGACGCTGTCGGTGGCGGCGATGTGGTATCACCTCCTCGCAGGGTTGCGGCATGTATGGTGGGACAACACCACACGCGGCATGGATATCCCGACCGCCTACAAGATCGGCTACGCGATGTTGGCGGGCACGGTTGTCCTCACCCTCCTTACCCTGATCATCGTCTGAGGCCCGACATGCGTTACCTGACGTCCCGCAAGCAGGCCGAAGGGCTCGGCTCCGCCAAGACCGGCACGCATCACCACTGGCAGATGCAGGTCAAGGGCATGGCGCTCGTGTTCCTCATCCCGCTTTTCATCTTCACCTTCGGCCCGATGCTCGGTCGCCCCTATGCGGAAGTCGCCGCCTATTACGCGCGCCCCTTCCCGGCGATCGTCGCGGGCCTGACCTTCATCGTGGGTCTGATCCACTTCAAGGAAGGCGCACAGATCATGATCGAGGATTACACCGACGGCAACGTCCGGAAGATCCTGATCCTGCTCTCCACCTTCATCAGCTATGCCGCGGCGGCTGCCGGCGTTTACGCGCTGATCCGCCTCGCGCTTTGAGCCAACGGAGCTAAGAATGGCAGCCTATCCTTACGAGACCCATACTTATGACGTCGTTGTCGTGGGTGCGGGCGGCTCCGGGCTCCGCGCCACGCTCGGTATGGCCGAGCAGGGGCTCCGCACGGCCTGTATCACCAAGGTTTTCCCGACGCGGTCCCATACCGTCGCCGCACAGGGCGGCATCGCCGCCAGCCTTGCCAACATGGGGCCGGACAACTGGCAGTGGCACCTCTACGACACCGTGAAAGGGTCGGACTGGCTTGGCGACACCGATGCGATGGAATACCTCGCCCGTCAGGCGCCCAAGGCGGTTTACGAACTTGAGCATTACGGCGTGCCCTTCTCCCGCACGGAAGAGGGCAAGATCTACCAGCGTCCCTTTGGCGGTCACACGACGGAATTCGGCGAAGGCCCGCCCGTGCAGCGCACCTGTGCTGCGGCAGACAGGACAGGGCACGCGATTCTGCACACGCTCTATGGCCAGTCGCTGAAGGAGAAGGCGGAATTCTTCATCGAATACTTCGCCATCGACCTCATCATGTCGGAAGACGGCAAGCAATGCGTCGGCGTCCTGGCATGGAAGCTCGATGACGGCACAATGCACGTCTTCTCCTCCAAGATGGTCGTGCTGGCTACGGGCGGGTACGGGCGCGCCTATTTCTCCGCCACTTCCGCGCATACCTGCACGGGCGACGGCGGCGGCATGGTGGCCCGTGCCGGGCTGCCGCTGCAGGACATGGAATTCGTGCAGTTCCACCCGACCGGCATCTACGGCTCCGGCTGCCTCATCACCGAGGGTGCGCGCGGCGAGGGTGGCTATCTCACCAACTCCGAGGGCGAGCGCTTCATGGAACGCTACGCGCCCACCTACAAGGATCTGGCGTCGCGCGACGTGGTATCGCGCTGCATGACGCTGGAGATCCGCGAGGGCCGCGGCGTGGGGGAGCACAAGGACCACATCTTCCTGCACCTGAATCACCTGCCGCCGGAAACGCTGCACGAACGGCTTCCCGGCATCTCGGAATCTGCGCGCATCTTTGCCGGCGTGGATGTGACGAAGGAGCCGATCCCGGTTCTTCCGACTGTGCACTACAACATGGGCGGCATTCCGACGAACTACCACGGCGAGGTGCTCAACCCGACGGCGGACAATCCCGACGCGATCTTCCCCGGCCTGATGGCGGTGGGCGAGGCGGGCTGCGCCTCCGTCCACGGGGCGAACCGGCTGGGGTCGAACTCGCTGATCGACCTTGTGGTGTTCGGACGCGCCGCGGCGATCCGGGCCGGCGAACTGCTGAAGCCCGAGGATGCGAACCCGCCGCTCAACAAAGCCTCGATCGACAAGGCTCTCGACCGGTTCGACCATTTCCGCCATGCCAATGGTTCCGTTCCGACGGCAGAGCTGCGGCTTGAGATGCAGCGCACGATGCAGGCCGATGCCGCCGTCTTCCGCACCGACAAGACGCTTGCCGAAGGCGTGGAGAAGATGGACAAGGTCGCGGCCAAGATGGCCGACATCAAGGTCACGGATCGCAGCCTCGTGTGGAACTCCGACCTGATGGAGACGCTGGAGCTCACCAACCTGATGCCGAACGCGCTGGCCACCATCGTGGGGGCGGAAGCGCGCAAGGAATCGCGTGGCGCCCATGCCCATGAGGACTGGCCGAACCGGGACGATACGAACTGGCGCAAGCACAGCCTCGCATGGGTTGACGGGACGAAGGTGACGCTGGACTACCGCCCGGTCCACCTCGATCCGCTGACGCCGGAATCCGAAGGCGGCATCCCGCTGAAGAAGATCGCGCCGAAAGCGCGCGTCTATTGATGCGGTGCGGGATCTCCCCTCCGGTTGCCGTGCTGCCTTTCCTGGCAGCGCTGGTGGCCTGCGGGCCGATCCCGCTCGACGCGGCCGAGCGGCAGTGTGCGAGCCAAGCTTACGACGCGGTCCGCCCGCACGGGCATGTGGCCTTCGGTCTCGGCACGGATGGGCGGCGGGTATCGACCGGCACGAGCGTCGGTATAAGTGTGACCTCCGACTACCTCCGCGGACGCGATCCGAACGAGGTCTATACGAGCTGCGTCGTCCGGCGTTCGGGCGGCCTTTATCCGACCCGCCCCTATTATGAGCTTACGCCATGACCGGGGCGCCCGTGTCATCGTTCGAGCAAGCCCGGCCGCTTCACGGCGCCAGCAAGACAACGACAAGGTAGGACAGCATGGTCCAGTTCACACTTCCCAAGAACTCCAAGATCCGCACCGGCAAGACCTGGCCCAAGCCGGAAGGCGCGACGAACGTCCGCAAGTTTCAGATCTACCGCTGGAACCCGGACGATGGGCTGAACCCGTCCGTCGATACCTATTATCTCGACATGGACAAGTGCGGCCCGATGGTTCTGGACGCGCTCATCAAGATAAAGAACGAGGTCGATCCGACCCTCACCTTCCGCCGGTCCTGCCGCGAGGGGATCTGCGGCTCCTGCGCAATGAACATCGGCGGGATCAACACGCTGGCCTGCATCTACGGGCTGGACGAGGTGAATGGCGAAACGGTAAAGATCTATCCGCTGCCGCACATGCCGGTGGTGAAGGACCTGATCCCGGACCTCACCCTATTCTACGCCCAGCACGCCTCCATCATGCCGTGGCTGGAAACCAAGACCAACCGCCCGCAGAAGGAATGGCGCCAGTCCATCGAGGATCGCAAGAAGCTCGACGGTCTTTATGAATGCGTGATGTGCGCCTCCTGCTCCACCTCGTGCCCGAGCTACTGGTGGAACGGCGACAAGTACCTTGGCCCGGCGGCGCTGCTCCATGCCTACCGCTGGATCATCGACAGCCGTGACGAGGCGACGGGCGAGCGTCTGGACGGGCTGGAAGATCCGTTCAAGCTCTATCGCTGCCACACGATCATGAACTGCACCAAGACCTGCCCGAAAGGTCTGAATCCGGCGAAAGCGATCGCCGAGATCAAGAAGATGATGGTCGAACGCGCGATCTGATCGCAGATGTTTGGATGAGAAAGGGCGGCACTTGGGTGTCGCCCTTTTCCATTGCGTTGAGAGGCTCCGTTCGGTGCAGGGCCGCCCACCCAGCGTCATCTGTGAAACAGCACCAGCCCGTTGATTTCGCTAAGGCTCTCGGCAGCAAAAAACTCTGCGAACATCTCCGCACAGGTCGGGAGCAGAAGCCAGAGGCATTGCCCTCCCGCTCCGGCGCGGCGCCTGCTGGGGCTCTTGCGGAACTGCTCAGGCCCAGAACGCTCTGCGCGATGCAGCCACGCGGCAGTCCGGCGGGTCAATCCACGTGGCGCGGCACTGTCCGGGACGGTGCGAGATAGGGTCGCGTCACGTCGCGCAGGCGCAGATTGACACATTCCACATCGATTGCGATGGCCCCGTCACCGGCGAAGGTCAGGGTGATCCGTCCTGCTCCATCCTCGGCCGGCTCGAATGCAAGCGTGAGAAGGGAGAGGACGACATCCCTGTCCCCGCGATCCAACCCCTGTGTCGATACCCGGAGCGCATCCTCGATGATGAGGAGGCTCTGCACCCGCTCGGGTGCGCTGCGCTGCTCTGCGGTCGCCGCATCTTCCCAGCGGAAACGGTTGGCAAGCAGCGCGAAGCGGCGCTGCGCAGGCTGCCAGCGCATCTCTGTTACGGGCAGAACCGAATCCTGCAACAGCGCCGAGATGACCGTCACGTCATCGCCATCCACAGCGACAAGGTTCAGCGGCTGACGCGGCGCGCCGTCTTCAAATCGGGCGTCGGTCATTCCGCGGCCTCGTCACGACGGAGTTCTCCGGTAATTCGTTCGATTCGGGCGCCGCAGGCGCGCAGTTTCTCTTCCACCCGCTCATACCCCCTGTCGAGATGATAGACTCGGCTGACCACCGTCTCCCCTTCGGCGCCGAGAGCGGCAAGGATCAGAGAGACGGAGGCGCGCAGATCGGTCGCCATCACCGGGGCGCCGCGCAGGCGCTCTACCCCCGTGACTGTCGCGGTGCCGCCGTGAACGGAAATACGCGCGCCCATCCGCGAAAGCTCCGGGGCATGCATGAACCGATTCTCAAAGATCCGTTCCTCCAGCACGCTCGTCCCCTCTGCCGTGCAGAGGAGAGCCATCATCTGGGCCTGAAGGTCCGTGGGAAAGCCGGGGAAGGGCTCTGTCGTGACATCCACGGCGCGCGCGCGGCCGTTCTTGCGGGACACCTTCAAACCGCGCTGGGTTTCCTGCACCTCGATCCCCGCCGCGTCCAGCTTCTCCGCAAAGGAGGCGACAAGGTCGAGCCGTCCGCCGATCAGTTCCACCGTGCCGCCGGTAATCGCCGGTGCGAGCATGTAGGTGCCGAGTTCGATCCGGTCCGTCACCACGGGATGGGTCGCGCCCGAGAGGCGGTCCACACCTTCTATCGTCAGGGTCGATGTGCCCTCGCCCTCGATCCGCGCGCCCATGCGCCGCAGGCAATGGACCAGGTCAACGATCTCCGGCTCGCGCGCCGCATTGGTGATGACCGTCGTGCCGCGCGCCAGAGTGGCCGCCAGCAGCGCATTCTCGGTAGCGCCTACGGATACGAGCGGAAAATCGATCCGCGCGCCCTTCAGCCCGTTCCGTGCTTCAGCATGGACATAGCCGTCCCTCAGATCGAGGGTCGCTCCAAGGGCCTCCAACGCCTTCAGATGCAGATCGACAGGCCGCGCCCCGATGGCACATCCCCCCGGCAGGGACACAACAGCCTGCCCATACCGCGCCACCAGCGGCCCGAGTACGAGAATGGAGGCACGCATCTTGCGCACGATCTCATAATCCGCGGTAAGGTTTGTGATGTCGTGGGAGGAGAGCGCCAGAACCTGCCCGCCCTGCAACCGGGTCACTTCCGCGCCCAGCGATTGCAGCAGCGTCGTCATCGTGTGTATGTCCGAGAGCCGCGGCGCGTTGGTGAGCGTCAGCGGCTCATCCGACAGCAGCGTCGCCGGCATCAACGTAAGGCAAGCGTTCTTTGCCCCCGCGATAGGAATGGCGCCATTCAGCGGTGTCCCGCCAGTGATCAGGATCGAATCCATTGCTCGCCTCATTCCTGCCGGTCTGTGCCGGTTTGGTCGCTGTCCGCGTCCTGCGGGTTTTCCGTTTCCGACGCAGCGCGCGCGCGGGCCTGAGCCTTGCGCCGGGCAAGGTTTGCCCTGAGCGCCGCGCGCAGTCGCTCCTCGCGTTCCGTAGCGGCCTTTCCGCCGCCTTTGCCACTGTTTTGCCGGGTCATGTGCCGTCTGTATCGCAGGCGTCGCAATCCGTCCAGTTTGGCCTTGCACCCCTGCGGATTTCCGACTAATCAGCCGGCGTCCACCCCGGGAAGCCAAACATTCCCCCGGATCGGTTCGCTGTGGTAGCTCAGTGGTAGAGCACTCCCTTGGTAAGGGAGAGGTCGAGAGTTCAATCCTCTCTCACAGCACCATTAAATTTGCCTGAATTTTCATAGCGATCTTGAACCACAGCGCAGGGCTGATGCGACCGATGTCGACGCTATCCTGCTCAATCATGGCCGTGATCGAGCGGGCCGCAGGTTCTTTGTGCTCAAGCCATGCCGGGCGGACTTCTGATTGGCGCTTGAAATTTGGCAGGGCGGCAGGAAGTGATATATGACCTACAGGTCCGGTGACCAAGGATCTCAGGGACTGGAGGCGGGTGGTAGGCCCGGAGGGACTCGAACCCCCAACCAAGGCGTTATGAGCGCCCTGCTCTAACCATTGAGCTACAGGCCCGCCATGCTCTGCCTAGGTGGGACGCCCGTCGGGGTCAAGGGGGAAGGAGGGCTCTCACGAGCCCTCCACCCGTTCATTGCACGACGATGTTGCGGAAGTTCCCGCTGGCGGAGCTGTCGATCACCGCCTTGGAGAGCGTGAGCACGATCGAATCCGGCCCGATCATTTCCACACCGTTGGTAACGCGGAAGCTCGAGCCGTCTTCCCCATAGACCACGATGAAGGGAAGCTTGCCGTCCACGGCTTCCGGCGAA
The DNA here is from genome assembly GCF_000740775.1 of Haematobacter missouriensis. GTDB lineage: Bacteria > Pseudomonadota > Alphaproteobacteria > Rhodobacterales > Rhodobacteraceae > Haematobacter > Haematobacter missouriensis. Next base: position 19,916 of record NZ_JFGS01000015.1, read on the forward strand.
TAGGTCACGCGACCGACCGGAATTCCTTCCTTTGAAAGAACCGGCCAACCCGCGTAGGGGCCGGGAGCCGCGCTGTCAGCGGCGGAAACGGCATTCTGGCTCGTGTTCTGCGCGAAGGCGGCACCACTCAGGCCGAGCGCCAGCAGGGCGCCAAGAACAGCGGATTTTCCATTCAGGATCATCTTATCCTCCGAAAAAAGTTGCTGCTGACAAACCCGCCCGGACGCTTCCCGGTTCCCGCAACCCTCAACTGAGCCGAAAGCGTTGTGGAAAGCCCGCGTATCGTCTATCGGTCGCGCGGACGAATCTCGGAGGCGCAGATGACCATAGACCCGCAGAAGCGGAACGGTCTCACCTATGCTGAGGCAGGCGTGGATATCGCCGCTGGAAACGCGCTCGTCGAGCGGATCAAGCCGGCTGCGAAACGCACCAACAGGCCCGGCACAGTGGCGGGGCTGGGTGGGTTCGGCGCGTTGTTCGACCTGAAGGGCGCGGGCTACAGCGACCCCATTCTGGTCGCGGCGACGGATGGCGTGGGCACCAAGCTTCGCATCGCCATCGACACGGGCCGGGTGGACACGATCGGTATCGACCTCGTCGCAATGTGCGTGAACGATCTGGTCTGCCAAGGGGCTGAGCCGCTGTTCTTTCTCGACTATTTCGCGACAGGAAAGCTGGAGCTGGAAGCTGCGACCCGCATCATCGAAGGCATCGCCGAAGGCTGCGCCGCCTCCGGTTGCGCGCTGATCGGCGGTGAGACGGCGGAGATGCCGGGGATGTATCACGGCGGCGATTTCGATCTTGCGGGTTTCGCTGTGGGAGCGATGGAGCGGGGCGATGACCTGCCGCAGGGGGTGAGAGAGGGCGATGTCCTGCTCGGTCTCGCTTCTTCCGGTGTGCATTCGAACGGCTACTCGCTGGTCCGCCGTGTGGTGGAGATGTCAGGGCTGGGTTGGGATGCCCCGTCGCCGTTTGGCGAGGGGACACTCGGTGATGCCCTGCTGACCCCGACGCGTCTCTATGTGAAGCAGGTTCTTGCGGCGCGGAAGGCGGGCGGTCTTCATGCCGCCGCGCATATCACCGGCGGCGGCATCACCGAAAATCTGCCCCGCGTTCTGCCCGAAGGTCTGGGGGCGGAGATCGACCTTTCCGCCTGGGCATTGCCGCCGGTGTTCCGCTGGCTGTCGGACGTATCCGGCATGGAGCGGGAGGAGCTTCTGCGCACCTTCAACAGCGGCATCGGCATGATCCTCGCCGTGGACGCCGACCGGGCGGAGGCTTTGACCGCGCTGTTGGAGAGGGAAGGAGAGACGGTCTTCCATCTCGGCACGGTCACCGCGGGCGAGGGCGTGAGCTATCGGGGCGCGCTGGCGTGAAACGGGTCGTGATCCTCGTGTCTGGCGGGGGGTCCAATATGGTGGCTCTTGTCCGCAGCATGACGGGGGATCACCCGGCGCGGCCCGTGCTGGTCGCCTCCAACGATCCGGGAGCACAGGGACTGCTGCGTGCGGCGGAGCTCGGCGTGCCCACGGCTGCCGTGGATCACCGGCCTTTCAGGGGAGACCGGTCGGCATTCGAGGCGGAACTGCTCCGGCCTATTCTTGCGGCGGAGCCGGATATCCTCTGTCTGGCCGGTTTCATGCGGGTGCTGACACCCGACTTCGTGGCGCGGTTCGAGGGGCGGATGCTCAATATCCATCCCTCCCTCCTGCCGAAGTATCCCGGTCTGCACACCCATGCGCGCGCCATTGCGGCGGGAGATCAGGAAGCAGGTTGCACGGTGCATGAAGTGACGGCTGTGCTGGATAACGGCCCGATACTTGGTCAGGCGCGCGTTCCCGTTCTGCCCGGCGATACGCCGGAGGTGCTGGCGGGCCGTGTCCTGGGACAGGAGCACATTCTCTACCCGGCGGTGCTGCGGCGTTATGCGGGGGGCGACCGCTCTCCGATAATGCTGGCGGAGACGTCGGAAAGGCTCTGACCGCCGTCGCTCAAGCATAAATGTTTCCGGGACTTTTCTTTCCGCCGGCTTTTCCCTATGACGGGACAGTCAAATTTCCGCGATGGCAGAGTCCTTGCCCGAAACCACAGTAAAGACACTCACCACTTCCGAAGAGCTGGCCGCTTTCTGCGACCGGGCGAAGGGGCAACCCTATATCGCCATCGACACGGAATTCCTGCGCGAGCGAACGTATTATTCGAAGCTCTGCCTCGTGCAGCTGGCGCTACCCGGGAAGACCGGGGAGGCGGTGCTGGTAGACCCCATCGCGGGCGAAGTATCCATGGAGCCGCTTTACGATCTTTTCCGTGACGAGACTATCGTGAAGGTGTTTCACGCCGCGCGGCAGGATCTGGAGATATTCTTCGTTCAGGGCAATGTTCTGCCGAGACCGCTGTTCGATACGCAGGTCGCTGCGATGGTCTGTGGCTTTGGCGAGCAGGTCGCCTACGAGACTCTGGTGCGCAAGATCGCGCACGAGTCGCTTGATAAGACCTCCCGCTTCACCGACTGGTCGCGCCGCCCGCTGACGCCTGCGCAAAAGACTTATGCGATCGCGGATGTGACCCACCTCCGGGTTATCTATGAGGTGCTGGCGCGCCAGCTTGCCGATACTGGTCGGCAGAAATGGGTGGAGGAGGAAATCGCCGTTCTCCTCGATCCAGAAACCTATGTGGTGCGGCCGGAGGAGGCTTGGCAGCGGGTCAAGACCCGGACGAATTCGGGCCGTTTCCTTGCCGTCGTCCGCGAGCTTGCGCGATTCCGGGAGGAATATGCCCAGAGCCACAATGTTCCCAGATCGCGTGTTTACAAGGATGACGCGCTTCTGGAACTCGCCTCCACTAAACCGACGACTGCCGAAGAACTGGGCCGCTCCCGGCTGTTGCAGCGCGAAGCGCGGCGGGGCGAGGTGGCTGAGGGAATTCTGGCTTCGGTGCGTCAGGGGCTGGCGCGAAAGCCAGAAGACCTTCCTCATGTCGAGGAGAGTCGGGAGCAGCTCAACGTCAATCCAGCGCTGGCCGATCTGCTTCGGGTTCTGGTGAAGGCCAAGGCAGAAGATGCCGGCGTCGCGCAGAAGCTCATTGCGACCGCGACCGATCTCGATGCGATTGCGGCCGGGCGTCGCGATGTGCCAGCACTCAAGGGTTGGCGAAACGAAGTCTTCGGCGAAGACGCCCTTCGGCTATGCCGTGGGGAAGTCGCGCTGACGGCTCGCGGACAGAATGTCAGGGTCATTCCCTTGAAAGAATGACGTCTTGCGCAAGATTTTTTGCTAGGCGTCATCGTAATTTCATGGAACTGTGACTGATATACATCGGCCTGTCGCAGTTTGTTACTAAAATTGGCAAAAGTGAGCGATTCTGAGCCAAAAACGGCCAAATAAACGCTTGGAAATCCGTCACTTCAGAGAAAATACTCACGCTCGCGTGAGCCCCCCTTTGAAACCGCTTTCGGCGGCGATAGATGGCACGTCAACGGTCGGACATAAACCCGGTCGGACGCCGCCTCAGCGCGGTTCGAGGAGATGGAGTATATCTTATGAAAAAACTTGCTCTTGCAGCTCTGGTTAGCGCCGTCGCCGCCCCGGCGGCCTTCGCTGGCAACATTGTCGCCCCGGTTATCGAGCCGGCGCCGGCTCCCGTCACCTATGTGGCACCCATCGCTTCCCCGTGGACCGGCTTCTACGGCGGTGCTCAAGTTGGCTACGGCGATTTCTCGGCCGGTCGTGGCTGGGGTGACTCCGACGGCGCCATCTACGGTCTGCACGCCGGTTACAACTACGGCTTCAACAATGGCTGGGTCGTCGGTGGTGAACTCACCTATGACTTCTCCGACGTGAGCGGCACCAATGCCGACCGTAGCAGCATCGACCAAGGCGACAGCTATGCCGCCAAACTGAAAGTCGGCTACGCTCCCGCCAACTGGCTGTTCTACGGCACCGCCGGCTGGTCGCGCACCGAGTTCACGGTCGGTCGTGAAGACTACAAGGACAACGGCTGGGTTGCCGGTGTGGGCGCGGACTACCTCTACGACACCAACTGGGTCGTGGGCGTGGAAGCTCTCTACCACGACTACAGCGACTTCGACGGCAGCCGTGTAGACATCGACGGCTACACGCTGAAAGCGAAGCTGTCCTACAAGTTCTGATCCTTACGGATCGAACGGAAAAGGCGGGCCTTGTGCCCGCCTTTTTTATTTCTGGGTCACGCGGCGATACGCATGGCAAACGCCAGAAGCCGCCTGAGCGCCTCCTCGAAGGCCGGATCGGGAATCGTCATCGCGACCCGCAGATGCCCTGCTCCCGCCGCACCGAAGCTTTCTCCCGGCATGACGGCGATACGCTCCTCATCCAGAAGCCGCCCGGCAAAGTCGTTGCCTGAAAGGCCGGTCGCACGGATGTCCAGCATCAGATACATCGCGCCTGAGGAGGGGACGAGTCGCACCACGTTCTGACCTGCTATGAGGCGCGTGGCGATGTCTCTGCGTCTGCGGAACGGCTCCGCGATCCGCGATTCGAATTCCGGCCCAAGACGCAGCGCGTGGAGTGCGGCATCCTGCACGAAGGGGGCAACGCCATAGGTCGTGTTGGTGGCGAGCACTGCCAGCGCCTCGATCACCTCCGGCTCTGCCACCACCCAGCCCAGCCGGGAGCCGGTCATCGCATGGCTTTTTGACATCGAGCCGACCACCAGCACCCGCTCCCGAATCGCTGGAAGCGCGCGGGGCGAGATATGCTCGCCCTCCCAGATCTGGGTGTCATAGACCTCGTCCGAAATCAGCCACAGATCGGCATCCGTGACGGCATGGGCGATTCCTTCTAGCGTGGGCCGATCATAGACGACGCCGGTGGGGTTGTTCGGCGTGTTGATGAGCAGCGTCCTTGCGCCGTCCGCCCGTGCAAGGATGGCCTCCGCTGTCGGCTGGAAGGCGTCGCGGGAGCGGGTCGGGACTGCCACCGGAACGCCGCCTGCCGCCCTGATCGTGCCGGGGTAGGTGGCGTAGTAGGGATCGGCGTGCAACGCGCGATCCCCTTTGTCCAGAAGCGCCATATGCGCAGCAAAGAGCGCGGCCTGACCGCCGGGCGTGATGATGACGTTCTCCGGCCCCGTGGGGACGCCCGTCCGCGCGGCGACCCGCGCGGCCACCTCCGCCCGCAACTCGGGATTGCCCGGTCCGAAGGCATAGCCGGTGTTTCCGGCGCGCGTGCTTTGATGCATTGCCTCCAGAATCACCGGGTCGGTCTTGGTGTCATGCTCTCCTATCGTGAGCGACAGCACCCGCTCCCCGCGCGCGAGAAGCTCTCGCGTGCGGTAGTAGATCTCCCAGCCGTCGGAACCGGCGGCGGTGATCGCCTCAATCCTTGGGGAAATCCTCATGGTCAGCGGCTGACAAGCACCGAGCACTGTGCATGGCGCACGACGCGTGCCGCGGTCGAGCCGATGAAGTAAGTGCTGAAACCCGGCTTGTGGGATGCGATCATGATGAGGTCGGAGCCATGTTCCTCCGCTGCGGCCATGATCTCTGCCGCCGCGCCGCCCACGCGGATCTCCGGCACGACGCCTTCATAGCCCGCGAGCAGGTCGTGCATGTCCTTCTCGGCGCGGCCGCTCTGGTTCATGAACAGGTCGGGCGGGATTTCGGCCGTGACATAGGCGGGTATTGGCTCGACCACGTTTACCGCACGGATGGTGCCGCCGGGTTCCAGAAGCTGCTTCGCCCGGTCCAGCAGCGCCTTTGCGGCATCTCCGTGATCGAGGGCAATGGCGACGAGAATGGATTTGTACATGTCTTCCTCCAACAGGATGAAGGCGATGCTAACAGCGCCCCGGCGGACCCGCTAGCGGAAGCTCATGCTTGCGGAGGGGGCTGCCAGTGATTAGCTTGGACGCAACACGTTACCCGGAGGGCGTAAAATGACGCCCATGCGTCCACAGGCTGCGGGCGCGATCCCTGTAGAGGTCGAACCGACCGCCGCCAAGACCCCCGAGACGGGCGAGCTTTATGCCGCGCTCGACCTTGGAACCAACAGCTGTCGGATGCTGGTGGCCGAACCGCGCGGCAACCAGTTCCATGTCATCGACAGCTTTTCGAAAGCGGTTCAGCTGGGCATGGGGCTTGAAGCCTCCGGCCGGTTGTCGCGTGCCTCAATGGCGCGTACCGTTCAGGCGATGCGCATCTGTCAGCGCAAGCTGGAGACACACCGCGTCCGCAAGATGCGACTGGTTGCGACGGAGGCCTGCCGGCGTGCCCGCAACGGGCGGGAGCTTCTGCGACAGATCCGGGCGGAAACGGGTCTAAGCCTAGAAATCATCCCGCCGGAGGAGGAGGCGCGGCTTGCCGTCATCTCCTGCGCGCCGCTCGTGTCCCACCGGACGGAGCAGTTGCTGGTCGTGGATATCGGCGGCGGCTCGACGGAGCTTGTCTGGATCGACCTGTCGCAGGTGCCGCGAGCCGACAGGCCAGCCGCCATCATGCGGCTTCACCGGGGGTTCAATGCTCCACAGCGCGGACCGGCTGCCAAGGTGGTGGACTGGATTTCCGTGCCGCTCGGTGTGGCGACGCTCCGCGACCAGTTCGAGGATGTGGAAGACGATGCCGCCCGCTTCGCGTTGATGAGCTGGCATTTTGAGGAGAACCTGGCGAGCTTTTCTCCCTATAATGCAGAAAATCCGCGCGCGGGGTTCCAGATTATCGGCACGTCCGGCACGGTCACGACGGTTGCCGCGTCTTTCTTGGGGCTGCGACGGTATGACAGGAACAAGGTCGATGGGTTGAGGATGACCTCCGCCCAGATCGATTCGGTCATTCGCAATTACCTGACGCTCGGCCCCGAGGGGCGGCGGGCGGATCCGCGCATCGGTCGCGACCGCCACGCGCTCATCATGTCCGGTTCCGCCATCCTGCAGGCGCTGATGCGCGTCTGGCCGACAGACAGGCTGTCTGTCGCGGATCGCGGTCTTAGGGAAGGGTTGCTCTATGCCCAGATGTCGGCCGATGGCGTGCTGACGGACGGTTTCTGACGAGGAAGAATATGACGACGGAAAAGGGAACATCCGGCCGTGGCCAGCGCGAGCTTCGCGTTCGCGTCAAGACCGCCAAGGGGCGCAAGCTCTCCTCCACCCGCTGGCTGGAGCGGCAGTTGAACGACCCTTATGTGCAGCGGGCCCGGCGGGAAGGCTATCGCGGGCGTGCGGCGTTCAAGATACTGGAGCTGGACGACAAGTTCCACTTCCTCGTGCCCGGTGCGCGCGTGGTGGACCTCGGCTGTGCGCCGGGCGGGTGGAGCCAAGTGGCGGTTGCGCGGGTGAACGCGCTCGGGGATCGCGGGGGAAAGAAGCAGGGCACCGTTCTCGGCGTCGATCTGCAGGAGGTGGAGCCCATTGCCGGGGCGGAGCTGCACCAGCTTGATTTCCTTTCCGATGGGGCGGACGACGCGGTGAGGGGTTGGCTTGGGGGCAAGGCGGATGTGGTCATGTCTGACATGGCGGCTGCCTCATCCGGGCACAAGCAGACCGATCACCTCCGCATCATGGCGCTGTGCGAAGCCGCAGCCTATTTCGCCTTCGACGTGCTGGAGGAGGGCGGCACTTTCGTTGCCAAGGTCCTTGCCGGCGGGGCGGAAGCGGAACTGCAGCAGTTGCTGAAGCAGAACTTCCGCAAGGTCGCCCATGTGAAGCCTCCGGCCAGCCGCTCCGACAGTTCCGAGAAATTTGTCGTGGCCACGGGTTTTCGCGGCGCGTCGCGACGCTCGGAGGATCTCGGCGAAGCGGGCATTGGAGAGGCGGAGAGGGACGCGGCGGGGGAAGAATAACCCCGATCGGGGCGAGCGCTTCCCGTTCACGTTTCGGTTGACGACAAGTTTATTGCTACATGGTCCCGACTGAGCCATCCTTCCTTGTGGAGACAGGACAGAGGGGAGGCTGGAATGTTCTCGCAATTCGAGAGGGGACATGTGGAGAACGTGATGGCGGTCGCCGCATCGGGCGATGCCGCCCGGTCTCCGGTCGCGGCGTCCTGGCGCCGCTCCCTCGTTCATCACAAGCTGGACCCGGCGGAAAGTCATGCGGTGGGTCGTCTGGAAAACGCAGCGCTCCGTCATCGGAGGGAGCGTGTCGGCCCGCTTCTGCGGATCGCCGCACCGGTGCTGGACCGTCTGGCGGGGGCCGCTCTCGATGCGGGTTGCGCGGTGTTGTTGACCGATGGCGACGGGCTGGTGATCGATGATCGTACCCGCAGTTCGGATCAGGCATGGTTCTCCGGCGCGGGTCTGGTGGCGGGCGCCAACTGGAGCGAGTCGGAGGAGGGGACGAACGGGATCGGTACCTGCCTTGCAGAACGGCGCCCCGTCATCATCCATCGCGGTCAGCATTTCCGTGCTACCCATACGCAGCTCTCCTGCATGGGTGCGCCCGTCTTCGGCCCGGAAGGGCAACTTACCGCCGTGATCGACGTTTCCTCTGTCCGGGGGGACCTGACGGAGGGCCATGCGCGGCTCGTTTCTCTGGCCGTCATCGATGCCGCGCGGCGGATAGAGCGCGAGCTGTTTCGGGCAGCCTTCGCCACTGCCCGGATCCTGACGCTGGAGGGGCGTGACACCACCGGCCCGGTCCTGTTCGCGGTCGACCGGGATGACCTGATTCTGGGCGCGACGCGCGCGGCGCGGCGGAGCTTTGGCCTGACGGAGGATGACATCCTTGCCCGGCGCCCCGCCAGCGACATTCTGGGGGAGGACAGCCCCGGCGGGCTGGACGAGGCCGCACGGTCGGAGATGTTGCGGGCATTGCACCGCGCAGGGGGCAATGTATCTGCCGCCGCGCGGGAACTGGGCATCGGACGCGCGACCTTCTATCGCAAGATGAAGCAATTCGGCGTGCAGGTTTCCTGAGGACTTCGCCGCGCAACTGTATCGCGGGTGAGACACTTGCAGGCGCAGCATGTCCCGGCGGGGGCTTCATAGCGCATCCGAATGTCTAAACTCTCCTTCAGACGGCCCGAGGAGGGGCCGACGAAAAGGAGGAAATCATGGCAGACACCCAGACCCATTCGGAGCAGCATCACAAGTCTCCGTTCAAGAAGCGCTATGAGAATTATATCGGTGGCGAGTGGGTCGCGCCGAAGTCGGGCCGCTACATGGAGAACATCTCGCCGATGACCGGCAAGGTTGTCTGCGAGGTTGCCCGGTCGGACGGCAAGGATATCGAAGCGGCCCTCGATGCCGCGCACAAGGCGAAGGATGCGTGGGGCCGGACCTCTCCCACCGAACGGTCCAATATCCTGCTGAAGATCGCCGAGCGGATCGAGCAGAACCTTGAGACCATCGCCACAGCCGAGACCTGGGACAACGGCAAGCCGCTGCGTGAGACGATGGCCGCAGACATTCCGCTGACGGCGGATCACTTCCGCTACTTCGCGGGCTGCATCCGGGCGCAGGAAGGCACGATCTCCCAGATCGACAATGACACCGTCGCCTACCACTTCCACGAGCCGCTGGGCGTTGTCGGCCAGATCATCCCGTGGAACTTCCCGATCTTGATGGGTGCATGGAAACTTGCCCCGGCGCTGGCCGCCGGAAACTGCGTGGTGCTGAAGCCGGCAGAGCAGACACCCGCCTCCATCATGGTGCTGTTCGAGATCATCGGCGATCTGCTGCCTCCGGGCGTGGTCAACATCGTCAACGGGCTGGGGACGGAGGCGGGCAAGCCGCTCGCGGAAAACCCGCGCATCGCCAAGATCGCCTTCACCGGCTCCACCGAGGTCGGTAAGCTCATCATGGGCTATGCCGCGCAGAACGTGACCAACATCACGCTGGAACTGGGGGGCAAGTCGCCCAACATCTTCTTTGCCGACGTGATGGACGAGGACGACGGTTTTCTTGACAAGGCGCTGGAGGGCTTTGCCTTCTTCGCGCTGAACCAGGGGGAAGTCTGCACCTGTCCGTCCCGCGCTCTGGTGCACGAGTCCATCTACGACCGCTTCATGGAGAAGGCGCTGAAGCGTGTTCAGGCGATCACGCAGGACGACCCGCTGAACCCCTCCACCATGATCGGGGCGCAGGCTTCGGCCGAGCAGTACGAAAAGATCATGGGCTATCTCGACATCGGCAAGCGCGAGGGCGCGAAGGTGCTGACGGGCGGCGAAGCGGCCAAGCTCGGCGGTGATCTGTCCAGCGGCTACTACATCCAGCCGACGGTCTTTGAGGGCAACAACAAGATGCGGGTCTTCCAAGAGGAGATCTTCGGCCCCGTCGTGTCCGTCACCACGTTCAAGACTGCGGATGAGGCGATCGAGATCGCAAACGACACGGTCTATGGTCTGGGTGCGGGCGTATGGAGCCGCGACGGGAACACCGCCTATCGCATGGGGCGCGCGATCCAGGCGGGCCGGGTGTGGACGAACTGCTACCACGTATACCCGGCGGGCGCGGCCTTTGGCGGCTACAAGCAGTCCGGCATCGGGCGCGAAACGCACAAGATGATGCTCGACCATTATCAGGAGACCAAGAACATGCTGGTGAGCTACAGCGCCAGCAAGCTCGGTTTCTTCTGATCCCCTTCGGGCTTCCGGCGTGGCCGGGAGCCTGTTCCTCCAGTCAGAGCGGACCAGCTTGGTCCGCTGCCTGAGGAGGGTTCCGGTCCGGGTGCCTTCCCCTCCACACCTTGACCGGCGCTGCGGACGGGCCGCCTTCCATGTGCGCCCGTCCGCCCCCGGTTTCCCAAACTGAGACGCCTCCGTGTCCCCCACGGCGTGGAGGTTTTTACTGCCAAAGGAGATATCATGCAGAAGACCATGAAAGCCGCCGTCGTGCGGGAGTTCGGCAAGCCGCTTGTCATCGAGGAAGCGAAGGTGCCGGAGGTCGCGCCGGGCACGGTTCTGGTGAAGATAGAGGCTTGTGGCGTCTGCCATACCGATCTTCACGCCGCGCATGGCGACTGGCCGGTAAAACCCAAGCCGCCATTCATCCCGGGGCACGAGGGCGTCGGCTACGTGGTCGGGGTCGGCAAGGGCGTGACGGCCGTGAAGGAGGGGGACCGGGTTGGCGTGCCGTGGCTCTACACGGCCTGCGGCCATTGCGAGCATTGTCTGGGCGGCTGGGAGACGCTGTGCGAGTTGCAGCAGAACACCGGTTATTCGGTGAACGGCGGTTTTGCGGAATATGTGCTGGCCGATCCGAACTATCTTGGCCATCTGCCGAAGGAGGTGGGCTTCGTGGATATCGCGCCTGTGCTCTGCGCGGGGGTGACGGTCTACAAGGGCCTGAAGATGACCGACACGCGCCCGGGCGAATGGGTGGTGATTTCCGGCATCGGCGGGCTGGGCCACATGGCCGTACAATATGCCAAGGCGATGGGGCTGCATGTCGCCGCGGTCGATATCGACGACTCCAAGCTGAAACTCGCCCGCGAATTGGGGGCAGAAGTAACGGTCAACGCAAAGACCACCGATCCCGTGGCCGCCATCAAGAAGGAAATCGGCGGGGCACATGGCGTTCTTGTGACAGCCGTGTCGCCGAAGGCGTTCGAGCAGGCACTGAAATTCGCGCGGCGTGGCGGCACCATCGCGCTGAACGGCCTGCCGCCGGGTGATTTCCCGCTGCCGATCTTCGATATGGTGCTGGAGGGCATCACCGTGCGCGGCTCCATCGTGGGAACCCGGCTGGATCTTGCGGAATCTCTGGATTTCGCAGGCCGCGGGCTTGTGCACGCCCATACTTCCACTGCGAAGCTGGAGGAGGTGAACGACGTCTTTTCCCGGATGGAAAAGGGGCAGATCGAGGGGCGTGTGGTGCTCGACTTCGCGTGAGGAGGGGGGGCCGGAAGGCCCCCTCACTTATTCGGCTTGGCCTTCAGGTGAGCCAGTCCATCAGCGCCAGAAGAACGCCGGACATCACGAAGACGAGGTGGATGACGACCATCCAGCGGATCTGCTCGGGTGAGGTTGAGGTGACATCCATGAACACTTTGAGCAGCCCGAGATCGCCACGATGGAGGCTATGAGCTTCGGCTTGAGGCCCGAGAGATCAACCGTCCCTGCCGTTCGTGACGGTCCTCATGACCATCCATGTTCATCTTGGAGACAAAGTTCCCGTAGCCCGAGAAGATCACGATCAGGACCAGGTTCCCGGGCAGCGTCAGGTCGGTCAGCACCAGAGTCCCAAGGATCACGTCATACTGAGTGATCCGGCCGATGAGTTCTTCAGAAATCCCCACAGAAGCAGCAGCAGGGCACCGACCAGACCGATATACATCGGCACCATCAGCCAGCGGCTGGCGAACAGACCGCGTCGATAAGCTCTTCCATACCTCACAGGCCTTCGGTTTGGGACCGGCTCCTGTCCGATGCCCGAGCCGCCCCGTCGCCGTCAGGAATTCCGAAGGTTCAGGGGATGATGCGAGTGTATTTCGTGCCTGCGAGGGTCGCGCCGACCAGCAGCCCAGCCTGTCCGAAGACCAGCGCGATGACCGGCGCCAGCGCCGTCGTCGTGTCGAGGCCGAGGTTGCCGCCCTGATCGAAAACCGCGTATTTGAGGTCCGCGCCAGCAGCCCAGCCCTCTCCGGCGCGGAACTGGCCGAGCGACTGCTCCGTCATGAAAAACAGGGCGTGGGCATATTGCTGTGCGCCGATCTGCAGTCCGGCCGACACCTTGGTGGCGGAGTAATAGTCCACCGTCACGTCGTTGATGCGAAGCGCGCCCTGACCATAAGCGCCGCCGAAGCCGAAGCCCGCCTCCGTCATCAGCGGGATGTAGAGCACACCCTGCGCCTTGGCGGCAAGATCGACCGTGCCGGGATAGCGGCTGAATAGGAAGTCGCGCGTCGCATCCACGCGAGCGTCGATGCGTTGGGCATTGGCCGTGCCCACCCCGTTCCCGCAGGCTGCCGTTAGACCAAGCGCCGCGCCGCCCGTTGCGATGAAGAAGCCCCTGCGGGAAATCTGGACCATCTGCTGCCCTTTTAGAGAACCGTTGACCGGCGTTGCTTGTGTCGGCCCGTCGCAAATGCGGCGCTCCGGTTGGGCCGGGAGGCTATCCTGCGAGACAGGTCTTGTCACCCCTGCTGCCGTATGGGCTGGGGTCAGGAGGAATCAAATCCCCGTCAGGGCAGGACCGCCGATTGCGTTCATTCCCCCGTCAGAAGCTCGGCGCGAGCAGGCGCGCGACCCGCGGGGCGAAGTAGGTCAATATGCCGTGGCAGCCCGCGCGCTTGAAGGCCATCAGGCTCTCCACCACCACCTTGTCGCCGTCCAGCCAGCCGTTGCGGATCGCGCCCTCCAGCATCGCGTATTCCCCCGACACCTGATAGGCGAAGGTCGGTACGCCGAAACGGTCGCGGACGCGGCGGCAGATGTCCAGGTAGGGCATACCCGGCTTCACCATCACCATGTCCGCGCCCTCTGCCAGGTCCCGTTCGACAAGGCGGAGCGCCTCCTCCGCATTGGCGGGGTTCATCTGGTAGGTCTTCTTGTCGCCCACCAGCTGCCCCGAAGCCCCAACCGCATCACGGAACGGGCCGTAGAAGGCCGAGGCGTATTTCGCGGAATAGGACAGAATCGCCACGTCCTGATGGCCTGCGGCCTCCAGCGCCGCCCGCATCGCCCCGATCCGGCCATCCATCATGTCGGACGGGCCGAGGATATCCGCCCCGGCATCCGCCTGCGCCAGCGCCATCTTCACCAGCGCTTCGATCGTCTCGTCGTTGACGATGACACCGTCCTTTACAAAGCCGTCGTGCCCGTTGGCATTGTAGGGGTCGAGCGCGATATCCGTCATGATGGCGATTTCCGGCACCTCCGCCTTGATCGCCCGGATCGCGCGGTTGACGAGGTTCTCGTCGCTCCACGCTTCCTCGCAGGTTTCGGTGCGGCGATCGGCATCGGTGTGGGGAAAGAGGCACAGTGCCGGAATGCCAAGCGTTGCCGCCTCTTCCGCCGCCCGCACGGCGCGGTCGATGGAGAGCCGCGCCACCCCCGGCATGGAGGCGATGGGTTCCGCTACATCGTAGCCGTCGCGCAGAAAGATCGGCCAGATCAGGTCGCCGACCACCAGCGTGTTTTCCTGCGCCAGGGACCGGATCTGTGCGGAGCGGCGAAGCCGGCGCAGGCGCGTGGCGGGATAGGCGGCGAGGGTGGCTGGCATGACGGCTCTCCTTCTGACTGGGCCTTGCCTGCCACGGAGAACCGTCCATCTCAAGGGTAGGATTCGCGGCAACGCAGCGATACGGTGCTGCAACAGGCGAGAGGCGAGACCAAACGACGTGCTGAACTGGTATTCAATGCTGGCCGGACTGATAGACGTCCGGTCATTCTCCAGCCTGTGGTTCTGGGTGATGCTTGCCGTGATGTGGTTTCTCCTCGGGCAGCGGGTGGCCGGGGTGCCGGTGGATGTCATCGCTGCCGCCCATGCCGACCGGCCTGGCAGCATGGCAGAGCTTGAGGAGGTCTCGCGGCTCTCCGCGCTCCGGCTGGCGCGGCGTCATGCGGCCTTCGGGCTGCTGGCCGTAGCGGCTGTGTTCTTTCTGCTTTCCTCGCTGATGATCGCGGGCTGGGGTTACGGGATCGAACTGGGACAGGCCTTGTTCCTCCTCATTCTGCCGCTGACGCTGGTACGCGGGCTGGAACTGTGGACGGCGGAGAAGATCCTGGCGCGCGGGCTGGTGGGGGAGACCCTGCGCTCCGTGCTTTTCTGGCAGCGCTTTCGCGTCCAGTGCCTGGGGATCGTGTTCATTCTTGCCACGGCGCTCTGGGGAATGTGGCGGAACCTGACGGTGTCGGCCCTTGGCAGTTGACTTCGCTGTATGCGTGATTACCTCACCCGAAAATGGATGATATGACCCGCCCCAAAGGCCAGACAGTCACGCTCGGCGGTGCGCCGGAGGGTTTTGACGCACGTCTGCTCGCCCGTGAAGTCGAAAAGCAGAAGCGTCCGGTAATCCACGTCGCCCGCGACGGCCGGCGGATGGAGGAGATGCGCCGCGCGCTGTCCTTCTTTGCTCCCGGCCTGCCGGTGCTCGATCTGCCCGCATGGGACTGCCTGCCATATGACCGTGTTTCTCCCAATCCAGAGGTGACGGCAGCGCGCATGGCGACGCTGGCGGCACTGGCGCGGGGTGTTCCGGGTAATTTCGTCCTGCTCACCACGCTCAACGCGGCGACGCAGCGGTTGCCGATGCGCGACCTGCTGCGCGATGCCTCCTTCAGCGCCAAGGTGGGGCAGCGGGTGGACGAGATGGGCCTGCGGGCCTACCTCGCCCGCATGGGTTTCACCCAGAGTCCCACGGTGACGGAAGCTGGAGATTTCGCGGTGCGGGGCGGCATCGTTGATATCTTCCCGCCGGGGGACAGCGGGCCGATACGGCTCGATTTCTTCGGTGACGTTCTGGAAAGCGCGCGCCGCTTCGACCCGGCGACTCAGCGGACTACCGACAAACTCGACCGTATCGCGCTTGCTCCCATGTCGGAGGTGGTGCTGGACGATGCTTCCATCACCCGGTTCCGGCAGAATTATCGGCTGGAATTCGGTGCGGGCGGGTCCGACGATCCGCTTTATGAGGCGGTGAGCGCCGGGCGGCGGCATCAGGGGATGGAGCACTGGCTGCCGTTCTTCCATGAGCGGCTGGAAACGATCTTCGACTACCTGCCGGATGCGGGCGTGATGCTCGACGATCAGGCGACGTCCACGCGGCTCGCCCGGTGGGAAGCGGTGGACGACGCCTATGATGCCCGGCGCGAGGCGATGGTGCAGAAGGGGCGGACGGACTCGGTCTACAAGCCCTGTCCGCCGGGATTGCTCTATCTGGATGATGCCGCATGGGAGGCGGCAGTAGCGGGTCACCGCGTCGTGCAGCTCTCGCCGCTGCCGCAGGCGCCGGGGCCGGGCGTGGTGGATGCTGGCGGGCGCGTGGGCCGGAACTTCGCCCCCGAACGGCAACAGGAAAGCGTGAGCCTGTTCGGCGCGCTGGCCGATCACGTGCGGGCGAAACGCAAGGACAGCCAGGTCGTCATCGCCTCCTTCTCCGAAGGCCCGCGGGAGAGGCTGAAAGGGCTGCTGGAGGATCAGGGCCTGACCGCCTCCCGCGAGGTGGAGGATATCCGCGACGTCCCGGAGGGCAAGGGCGGGCTGTTCCTTGCCGTCTGGCCGTTGGCACAGGGGTTCGAGGCCCCGGGTCTCACCGTCATCTCCGAGCAGGATGTGCTGGGCGACCGCATGGTGGGCCGCCCGAAGCGCAAGCGGAAGGCGGAGAACTTCCTGTCGGAAGCGCAGTCGCTTTCGCCCGGCGATCTGGTCGTGCATGTGGAGCATGGCGTCGGGCGCTACACCGGGCTGGAGACCATCACCGCGATGGGGGCGCCGCATGAATGCATCGCGCTCGAATATGCGGGCGGCGATCGGCTGTTCCTGCCGGTGGAAAACATCGAACTCCTCTCCCGCTACGGGCATGAGGACGGTTTGCTCGACAAGCTGGGCGGTGGCGCCTGGCAGGCCAAGAAGGCGAAGCTGAAGGAGCGTATCCGCCAGATCGCCGAAAAGCTCATGCGCATCGCCGCCGAGCGCCACCTGCGTTCCGCCCCCGTCTATGACCCGCCGCATGGCATCTGGGAAAGCTTCGAGGCGCGCTTCCCCTATCAGGAGACGGAGGATCAGCTCTCCGCCATCGCCGATGTGATGCACGATCTGGAGGCCGGGGTGCCGATGGACCGGCTGGTGGTGGGCGATGTGGGCTTCGGCAAGACGGAGGTGGCGATCCGGGCCGCGTTTGCCGCGGTACTGGGCGGTGGTCAGGTTGCGGTGATCTGCCCCACCACGCTGCTCGCCCGTCAGCATTACCGCAGCTTTGCCGACCGCTTCCGCGGCTTCCCTGTCACGGTGCGACAGTTGTCGCGGTTCGTCCCCGCCAAGGAAGCGGCGAAAACGCGGGAGGGGATGGCAGACGGGACGATCGACATCGTCGTCGGCACCCATGCGCTGCTTGCCAAGGGGGTCCGGTTCAAGAACCTCGGCCTCATGGTCATCGACGAGGAGCAGCATTTCGGCGTCTCCCACAAGGAGCGGCTGAAGGAGATGCGGACGGACGTCCACGTCCTGACGCTCACCGCGACGCCGATCCCGCGCACGCTGCAACTGTCGCTCACGGGGGTGCGCGACCTGTCGATCATCGGCACCCCGCCGGTGGACCGGCTGGCCATCCGCACCTACGTGTCGGAGTTCGACGGGGTGACGATCCGGGAGGCGCTGCTGCGCGAACGCTATCGCGGCGGGCAGTCCTTCATCGTGGTTCCCCGTATCGCCGACCTGCCGGATATGGAGACGTTCCTGAAAGAGCACGTGCCGGAGGTGAGCTATATCGTCGCCCACGGACAGCTTGCGGCGGGCGATCTCGACCAGCGGATGAACGATTTCTACGACGGCAAGGCGGATGTTCTGCTGGCCACCACCATTGTCGAATCAGGCCTGGATATTCCGACCGCCAACACGATGGTCGTGCATCGGGCGGACATGTTCGGGCTGGCCCAGCTTTACCAGATCCGCGGACGGGTCGGCCGCTCCAAGACGCGGGCCTATTGCTTCCTGACGACGAAACCCCGCGCGCCGCTGACGCCGGCGGCGCAGAAGCGGCTGCGGCTGCTCGGGTCGCTGGACAGCCTCGGCGCGGGCTTCACGCTGGCGAGCCAGGATCTGGACCTGCGGGGGGCAGGCAACCTGCTGGGAGAGGAGCAGTCGGGCCACATCAAGGAAGTGGGCTATGAACTCTACCAGTCCATGCTCGAAGAAACGATCCAGAAGCTCCGCTCCGGCGAGATCGACGGGCTGACAGACGACGGCGACTGGTCGCCGCAGATCAACCTTGGCGTGCCCGTGCTGATTCCGGAGGACTATGTGCCGGATCTCGACGTGCGCCTCGGCCTGTACCGGCGACTCTCCACGCTGACGACAAAGGTGGAATTGGAGGGATTCGCAGCCGAGTTGATCGACCGGTTCGGGCCGCTGCCGAAGGAGGTCAACACACTCTTGCTCATCGTGCGGATCAAGGCGCTTTGCAAACGTGCGGGAATCGCCCGGCTGGACGGTGGGCCGAAGGGGTGTACCGTGCAGTTCCACAAGGACAAGTTCGCCAATCCCGCCGGGCTGGTGGAGTTCCTGCATGCCGAGGGAAATGCTGCCCGGATCAAAGACAACAAGGTGGTCATCCTGCGCGACTGGTCGAAGGAGGGCGACAAGATCAAGGGCGCTTTCGCCATCGCCCGCGACTTGGCCCAGAAGGTCGTCGATGGGGAGAGGGCGCGCAAACGGCCCGATACGCCACCTGCGCCGGGTGGCCAATCCGCTGGGAAGACCGCTCCGGCACCACGCCGCCGGTGAAGCCGTCGCGGTCCCCCCGCAACGGCGAGGGGAGGGCTGGCCTCGGGGGCGTCGAGCCCCGTCGGCCAGCGCTGCCGCGGAAGAACTCTTTGGACCGTTATCGGTTCGCGGGAAAAGTCGCAGGCTCGGCCAACCGCTTTTCATGTGATCCGGTCAGGAGCGGCGCGAGCTTGCCCCGTTCCGGTGCGGCCGGGCGCGTTAGTCGGCGCCGCGCCCTGTCTGAGGGTCAAGTTCTTCCGGAAATCGAAGACATGCTGGCAATACACCTGATGCGGCCCGCTTGCTGATAGCCGCTCGGGTCTCAATCGGTGGATACCAGAGAGTATCCCGCAACTGCCGCTGCCTCGACCATGCGGCGCAGTGGCAGTTGCGGAAGGGATGCGGCGAGGATCACTCCCCAGCGCGGGTGAGCAGCTCGACTTCCTCCGGCTTCAGGTCGATCATCACCGCGCGGGCGAAGCTGGTGACCTGCTCCTCACGCGTTGCGGAGGCGATGGGGGCGGTGATGCCTTTCCGCGCGATCAGCCAGGCGAGCGCAATCTCCGCCGGTTGCGCACCATGGGACTCCGCCACGCGGTCCAGCGCGTCGAGAATACGCAGCCCCTTGGGTGTGAGATAGCCCTTGGCCTTGCCGCCGCGCGCGCTCTGCCCAAGGTCGGCCTCGTTGCGATATTTGCCGCTTAGGAAACCGGAGGCGAGCGCATAGTAGCAGACCACGCCGATATCCTCTGCAATGCAGAGATCACGGAGCGGGCCGTCAAACTTCTCCCGATCATAGAGGTTATATTCCGGTTGAAGTACGCCATAACGCGGCAGACCTTCCGCCGCAGCCACGTCCAGCGCGGCCCGGAGCTGACCCGCATCGAAGTTGGAACAGCCGATGGCTCCGATCTTGCCCGCTTTCAGCAGGCGGGAATACGCTTCAAGTGTCTCTTCATGCGGAGTCGAATCGGGAAAGTGTGAGAAGTAGAGGTCGATTCGCTCCACCTGCAATCGGCGGAGCGAATCCTCCACCGCCTCCATGATCCAAGCCGCGCTAAGCCCCTTGTGGCCGGGCTTGCCCATGTCGGAGCCGACCTTGGTGAAGATCTTCACCCTGTCGCGCAAGCCGGGGCGGGTCTGAAGCCAGCGGCCGATAATCGTCTCCGATTCACCGCCCTGATTGCCCTCGGCCCAGCGGGAATAGACATCGGCGGTGTCGATGGCGTTGAAACCATGATCCACGAAGGCATCGAGAACGCGGAAGCTCTGCGCCTCGTCGATGGTCCAGCCGAAAACGTTGCCACCGAAAACGAGCGGCGCGATATCGATGCCGGTCCGGCCGAGCGGTCTGGTCTGCATGGGATGTCCTTTCCTTGATCCCCCACAGCAGACACGCAAGGCAGACGGAGATCCACCCCCTAGCGCTGGTTCCGCCGTGAATAGGAGCGCCGCCGTTATCGGGTGATGCCACAGGATGGCGGACGGAGCGGGGGAAGAGGCTCCTCACGCTCCTGCTCGCCCTTCGGCATTATCCAGATCCAGCGGCAGTTATCCGGGAGAATCGCATGTACGCAGCAACGGCGGGAGCCCGCAGGATTCCGGCGGAACCGCCGTCTTTACACCCGCGCTGTCAGCCGTTGCCGCGGCGGACGAAAAGCCCCGCATCCTCCGCCGCGCGACGGAGCGCGCGCGATTTGTTCACCGTCTCCATCCATTCGGACTCCGGGTCGCTGTCGAAGACCACGCCGCCCCCCGCCTGAACGTAGAGCTTCTGGTCCTTCAACACTCCGGTGCGGAGCGCGATGCACATGTCCATCTCGCCATTGGCAGAGAAATAACCGACACCGCCGCCATAGACGCCGCGCTTTTCGGGCTCCAGTTCGTCGATGATCTGCATCGCCCGGACCTTCGGCGCGCCGGAGACCGTGCCCGCAGGCAGGCCTGCCAGAAGGGCGGAAAGCGCATCCTGACCTTCCGCCAGCTGGCCCACCACGTTGGAAACGATGTGCATGACGTGGCTGTAGCGCTCTATGGTGAACTTTTCCGTCGGATGGACAGTGCCCACCCGCGCCACGCGACCCACGTCGTTCCGACCAAGGTCGAGCAGCATCAGATGCTCCGCCCGCTCCTTCGGGTCGGCAAGCAGGTCGGCTTCGAGCGCGCGATCCTCCTCCGGCGTGGCACCACGGGGGCGGGTGCCGGCGATGGGGCGGACGGTCACCTCCCCATCCCGGAGACGGACGAGTATCTCCGGGCTGGCGCCGATGATCTGGAAACCGCCGAAGTTGAAGAAGAACATGAAGGGCGAGGGGTTGGTGCGCCGCAGGCTCCGGTAAAGCGCAAAGGGCGGCAGGCGGAAATCCTGCGTCCAGCGCTGCGCCGGCACTACCTGAAAGATGTCGCCCGCACGGATGTATTCCTTGGCCTTCTCCACGGCGGCCTTGTAGCCCTCCTTGGTGAAGTTGGAGCGGGGTTCGCCCACGGGGGCCGTCTCGTGCAATACCCGGTTGTCACCCTCCACGCTGCGGTCGAGGTCGCGGAGCGCGTCCATCACCCGCTCTGCTGCCTGCGCATAGGCGGCCCGCGCGCTCAGCCCGGAGGAGACCCATGCGGGCGAGACGAGCGTCACCTCTCCCTTCACCCCATCCAGAACGGCAATGACGGAGGGGCGGATCATGACCGCATCCGGAGCGCCGATCGGGTCCGGGCCGGGGGTGCCGAGCTTCTCCACCAGCCGGATCATGTCGTAGCCCAGATAGCCGAACAGGCCGCAGGCGATCGCGGGGAGGTCGGCGGGCATCTCCACCCGCGATTCCTCGATAAGCGTGCGCAGCGTTTCCAGGGGGGAGCCGGGCAGATCCTCGAAGGCGGCCGGGTCGAAGCGCGTCTGCCGGTTGATGCGGCTTTCCTCTCCCCGGCAATCCCAGATCAGGTCAGGCTTCATCCCGATGACGGAGAACCGGCCACGAACCTCGCCCCCGGTCACGGATTCCAGCAGGAAGCTGTCGGCTCGCGCCTCGGCGAGCTTCAGCATCAAGGAGACCGGCGTGTCCAGATCCGCGGCGAGCCGGGTATAGACGAGTTGATTGCGGCCGGCGTTCCAGCCGGCCTCGAAAGCGTCGAAGGAGGGGATAAGCGCCACGTCTGCCTCACGGGAAGCGGGAATGCACGGAGTTGATGACAGCCTGATTGAAACTGATCTTCGCGTCCGCGTGCAATGCGGTGGAGAAATAGTCGAACATGTCCTGCGACAGCGACTGCCCGCCCTGCTGGGCCAAGCCGTCATGCAGCGCGAGCACATCGGGATCGCTGGCATCCGGAGGGGTCACGCTGTCGAGCTGCACAAGGGAAATCATCCCGTCGCTCTTCACCGTCTGCCGGGCGCCGGGTTGCAGGGCAAACACAGCCTCGGTGAAGCCGGCGGGGGTGCCTTCAACCACCGAATCGCGACGGAGCGCCTCTACCTTTGCGGCGGGGTGGCCAAGCGCGGTGATCGCCTCGCCAGCGGCGAGACGGCTTTCCAGTGTTGCAGCCTCTGCCTCCAACGCCTTCTGAACGGCATCGTGACGCCAGTCCGCCGCCACACGATCCCGCACCTCGGCAAAGGGGATCGCCTGCGGTGGCAGAATCTCATCCAGCCGCAGCACGGCGAGACCGCCATCGGAAAGCTGGATCAGGCGGGGGAAGTCGTTTTTCTGCACGGTGCGGGCCGCGTCACGGAACTCCGGGTAGGCGGCGGGGCCGTCCTCCGAATCGGGGCGGAAGTCGATATGCCCTTCTTCCATGATCGTGTCGCGGGACAGCTCCTCCACCGTCGCGCCGCCGGCGATCAGATCGTCGAACTTCGGGGTGTCTGCCGTGATCTGGCGGCGGGCCTCCTCCACGGCGACTTCGCCGCGAAGCTGGTCCCGCGCCTCGTCGAAGGTGATGTTCTGGGCTTCGAGAATGCCGTTCATCCAGTAGAGCGCCGGGCCGAAATCCGAGGGCAGCGGTCCGACCACGCCGGGAGCCGACAGCGCGAACACCTCTGCCCCCGCAGCGCCCAGTTCAGCCTCCGACACATCGCCAAGGTCGATGTCCGCCGCCGTGATGCGGCGTTCCGCGAGCAGTCCGTCCCGCGTGATCTGTCCGGCGTCGAGGCGCGCCTTGGCATCCTGAGCCTCCGCCTCCGAGCCGAAGACCATGCGCTCGACCAGCCGCCGTTCGGGCTGGACGAACTCCTCCTGCCGCTGGTCATAGGCGCTCCGAAGTGCGGCGTCAGCCACCTCGACCGTCGGGGCGAGGGTATCGGGCGTTACCCAAGCGTAGCTGATGCGCCGCGCTTCGGGCAGCGTGTAGAGATCCTTGTGCGCGTCATACCATGCGGTGAGCTCGGCCTCTCCCGGCTCAGGCACCGGCGTGGAAAGGTTCGCTTCGGTCAGCGTGACATGCGTGGCGGAGCGGGTCTCCGCCAGATAACGCACAAGGGTGTCCGCGAAAGTGCCCGGCTCAGCCACGCCGCTGGCGATCGCCGTCTGCAATACGCCGCGGGCGGCGTCGTAGCGGAGCGTGCGTTCAAACTCGGCCTCCGTGTAGCCGGCACGGCGCAGACCTTCGGCATAGGCGCGCCGGTCGAACTTGCCGTCCAGACCGTGGAAGGCGGAGATGGCGAGCACCTGCCGCTGAACTTCCTGATCTCCGGCGGAAAGGCCGATCCGCTCCAGCTCCGCATCAATGAGCGCCCGCCCGACGAGCTGGTTGCGCACTGCCGCGTCCAGACCCATGGCCTGCGCATCCCGCAGGGTAAGCGCCCGGCCTGACTGGGCGGAGAAGGTGCGGAGTTGCTGCTCCAGCGCGCGGGCATAGTCGTTGGCGGTCACGTCACGCCCGTTCACCGTGGCGACAGCTGTAGCCCCGCCGCCGAAATTGGTGACGCCGAACCCGCCCAGACCGAAGATGAGCAGCCCCATCAGCACCCAGATGGTGACGTTTGCCCCCTTGCTCCGAAACTTGGCCATGCGCGGATCCCTCTGCTGGTCCGGGGCTTCCTACGGCACGGAACGGGGCCGGGCAAGCATCACATGGCAACCTGCGACAACCGTCCGAACAACTCGCCGATACCCGCGCGGTCGATATTGGCGAAGGCGATGCGGAAGGCGCGTGCGCCGGCGGCATCACCTTCGGGCATGAACATCGTGCCCGGCAGCAGCAATACGCCCGCTTCCCGCACCAGCCGCTGGGCCGCCTGATCGGAGGGTAAGGTGAAAGGATGCTCGACGTAGGCGAAATAGGCGCCGCAGCCCAGAAGCTTCCACCCCTCCAGCCGCGGGAAGCCTTCCACGATTGCGGCGCGACGGTCGAGGATCTCCGCCCGCTCGCCCGCGACCCACTGCCCGAGGTTCCGCATGCCCCAGAGCGCGCCGCGCTGCCCGAGTTGGCCCGCGCAGATGGCCACGGTGTCAAGAAACTTCTCCGCCTCCGCCAACTGCCGCTCCGACGCGACGATCGCGCCGACGCGGTGGCCGGTCAGGCGGTATGCCTTGGAGAAGGAGTAGAGGTGGATGAGTGTGTCGTGCCAGTCGGGATCGGCGAACAGGTCGTGCGGCGCGCCGGAGCGGGCGTCGAAGTCCCGGTAGGTCTCGTCCAGCACCAGCGCGATGCCCCGCGCCCGCGCAAGCTCGAAGAAGGCGCGGACGGTTTCGGGCGGATACTCCGCCCCGCCCGGATTGTTGGGCGAGACGAGCACGATGGCGCGCGTCCGGGGGGTGATGAGCCGCGCCGCGGCTTCGACTTCCGGGATCAGTCCCGGGCCGGTCGCGAGTGGCACGGCAGCGACGCCCTGCATGTCAAGCCACATCTTGTGGTTGAAATACCACGGCGTCGGCAGGATCACCTCGTCCCCTTCGCCCGCGAGCGTGGACATGATGGCGGTGAACGCCTGATTGCAGCCCTGCGTGATGGCGACATGTGCGGGCCGGATCTCTCCGCCATAGGCGGCGGACCACTGCGTCGCGATCTCCTCGCGCAACTCCGGCATGCCGAGCACCGGACCGTAGAGATGGGCGGCGGGATCGTTCAGCGCTGCCTCTGCGATGGCGCGGCGGAGCGGCTCCGGCGGCGGCTCCACCGGGGCCGCCTGACTCACGTTGATGAGCGGACGGTCCGGCGGGAACTCCACGCCGGAGAGCCAGCGACGGGCCTCCATCACCGGGGGAGGGAAGGTGGTGGCCATGCGGGGATTCAGGGGGAGGGACATAGGGGCTCCGTCAGATGCGCGGTAGGATGTAGCGCCCGATGCGCCCCGCACGCAAGCGCACCTGTCCGGCAGGCAATGCCCGCTGCGGGGACCGGTGCGGTGGCCGGAATGCGCCTTGTGAGCGGCCGACGTGCCGGCGAACCACCTGTACGCGAGCCAGTTGGCCCGGAGGCCGCCAGGGCCCTTAGGCAGAAAGAAATTCGGCCGGACCGATGCACTGCCATGGGCCGTGCCGCGGCTCCGGACAAGTGATTACAGGCGAACGTTCTTGCTTCGGGTTGCGCTGGATGGCGCCAACGGGGCAGGATTCGCCTCCACCCGATCCGGGTGGAGCTTCGGTGCCGCGGGGGGCGACCCCCGATTTCGAATCCGCGCCGCACCTCCTTGCGTCTGCTCCGACCGAGGGATCGGCATACGGTTCCCGTCAGGTCGATCGACCGGGCTGACTTACCCGCGCGGGCCATGCTAGGCAGACGGCGAGTCGCGACACCAGGGCAGGAGACGGCAGTGGGCTACGCTTACGACGACCAGAACATCTTTGCGAAGATTCTTCGGGGAGAAATCCCGAACAAGACGGTGCTGGAAACCGAACACACACTTGCCTTTGCGGATATCCAGCCGCAGGCTCCGGTACATGTGCTGGTGATCCCGAAAGGGCCGTACGCGAGCCTCGATCATTTCACGCAGGAAGCCTCTGATGCGGAGATTCTCGATTTCAACCGCACCATCGGGAAGGTCTGCGAGATGACAAAGGTCGAGACCAAGGACGGCGGCATGGGCTTCCGCGCGATCACCAATGCCGGGGAGCATGGCCATCAGGAAGTGCCCCATCTTCACGTGCATATTCTGGGCGGACGGCAGCTGGGGCGGATGCTCCCCCGGGACTGAGGCCTTCGCCGGGTTCTGGCGCGCCGGCAGCATGTTGACGGCTCTCCGGCCTAGCGCGAATCGGCGGAGCTTTGCGCAGGATCCGGGTGGCAGGCCCGTTACCGGACAGGCGATGATGCCTGAAAAAGGAGCCTGCCATGATCCTGTTTTCCGCGCTTCCCGGCCTTGAGGTCACCCGTCTGCGTAAGGGCGGGCGGGATGCCTATGATCTGCCGCCCGAGCTTCGTTGCGCGACGGAGCCCGCGCTGCCCTGCCGCCACTGTCTGCGCCACATTCCGGTGGGACGCGATTACCTGACGTTGGCATGGCGGCCTTTTCCGGCGCTGCAGCCCTATGCGGAAACCGGACCGATCTTCCTTTGTGCCGCGTGCGAGCGGGCGCCCGATAGCGGGGCACTGCCGGAGATCCTGTCCTCCCCCGACTATATCCTGCGCGGCTACGGCGCCGATCATCGCATCGTCTATGGAACGGGACGGGTCGTCGCCACCTCCAGCCTGACCCTGCGGGCGACAGAGCTTCTCTCGGATGAGGCGGTTGCCTATCTGCACGTGCGTTCGGCCCGCAACAACTGCTACCAGCTTCGGATCGACCGGGCGGAGCAGCCATTGCCGGAGGAGGCAGGCCGCAGTTCCTGATGCGCCGCCCCTTCGGAAAGGTCCGCGCATCACGGCAAGCGCGATGCGCCGCTTGCCCGCAGGCGGGATGCGCGGCTATCCTGAACCGCAACCCTGCCGCGCGCCCCCTTGCTGGGCAGGGGTGAGGCAGATAAGCAGCACCTGCTGAGCCGACCAGTTTGAGCCACGAGCGGAGCCAAGGCATGACCATCGAAGCCCCCGAAACGGAAATCGTCCATTCCCGCCGCATCGCCTGCGACGGTGGCGAAGGCGCGCTCGGTCATCCGCGGGTATGGCTGACGATCCCGGAGGAGCCGGGCTGGGTCGAATGCGGCTACTGCGACAAGCGCTTCGTGCTCGACCCGAACGCGGTGCCCGACGCGCACTGACCGGCCCGGCAGGCATGACGCCGGTTCCGCCGGCCCTCGCATCCCGCCGCCCGCCGGAGTAAAAGGGCGGCCTGATGGCGATGGAGGCGGATATGGCGAAGGACGATACGGCAGGCGGCACGGGGGCGATGCCCTTCGGCAAGGGGCATCACCTGCACCTGATCGACGGTTCCGCCTTCATCTTTCGCGCTTATCATGCCTTGCCGCCGCTGACCCGGAAGTCGGACGGTCTCCCGATCGGTGCGGTCGCGGGTTTTTGCAACATGCTGTTCAAATATGTGGACGGCAACAGCAACTCCGCCGATGCGGCAACGCATCTTGCGGTGATCTTCGACTATTCCTCCAAGACCTTCCGCAACGACATCTACCCGCTCTACAAGGCGAACCGCCCGGAACTCCCGGAGGATCTGCGCCCGCAATTCCCGCTCACCCGCGAAGCGGTCCGCGCCTTCGGCATTCCCTGCATCGAGATCGAGGAATACGAGGCCGACGACATCATCGCCACCCTCGCCTGCCGAGCACGCGATGCGGGCGGACGGGTCACCATCATCTCCTCCGACAAGGATCTGATGCAGCTCGTCGGCGACGGGGTGGAGATGCTCGACGCGATGAAGAACCGTCGCATCGGGCCGGAGGAGGTGGAGGAGAAATTCGGGGTTCCTCCCGCCAAGGTGGTGGATGTGCAGGCGCTGGCGGGCGACTCGGTGGACAACATCCCCGGCGCGCCCGGCATCGGCATCAAGACCGCGGCGATGCTCATCCAGGAATATGGCGATGTGGAGACGCTGCTGGAGCGGGCGGGCGAGATCAAGCAGCCGAAGCGGCGCGAGACGCTGCTGAACAACGCGGAGCAGATCCGTATCTCCCGCAGGCTGGTGGAGCTGCATTGCGACATGCCGCTCGACTGCGATCTGGCGACGCTGGAAGTGCAGGAGCCGGAGGCGGAGGTTCTGATGGACTTCCTCGCCCGCATGGAGCTTCGCACGCTGACGAAGCGCATCGCTGACCGGAAGGGCATACTGCCGCCCGCGGTCTCCGACGTACCGCCCGCCGATGAGGAGCCGGTGGAGGCGATGGAGGAGCCACCCTTCACGCTCGCGGATTACACATGGATCCGGGACATGGACACGCTGGAGGCGTGGATCGCCGAGATTCGCGACACGGGACTTGTGGCCTTTGACACGGAAACCACCTCGCTTGACGAGATGCGGGCCGAGCTGGTCGGCATATCGCTTGCTACCGCGCCGGGTCGCGCGGCCTATATCCCGCTGTCCCACCGGGTGGGGGAGGGCGACCTGTTCGGTGGTTCCGATCTGGCGGAAGGCCAGCTTCCACTGGACATGGTGATCGATGCGCTCCGGCCCGTGCTGGAGGATGCCGCGATCCTCAAGATCGGCCAGAACGTGAAATACGACCTGAAGATCCTGCGCCGCTACGGCATCGATGCGGCCCCCATCGACGACACGATGCTGATGTCCTATGCGATGAATTCCGGGTTGCACAATCACGGCATGGATGTGCTGGCGGACACCTATCTTCAGCATCAGTGCATCCCGATCAAGTCGCTGATCGGTTCGGGCAAGAGTCAGATCACCTTTGACCGCGTGCCGGTCGCGGAGGCGGTGAAATACGCCGCCGAGGATGCGGATGTCACATTCCGGCTCTGGCGGAGGTTCAAGCCGCAGTTGCACAGGGCGCGGGTGACCACGGTCTATGAGACGCTGGAGCGCCCGCTCGTCCCGGTGCTGGCTGGGATGGAAATGGCGGGGATCCTCGTCAACCGAGACGCGCTCTCGCGCATGTCCAACGCTTTCGCGCAGAAGATGGCGGGGCTGGAAGCGGAGATCCATGAGCTTGCCGGGGAGCCGTTCAACGTTGGCTCTCCGAAGCAGCTGGGCGAGATCCTGTTCGAGCGCATGAGCCTTGCGGGCGGCTCCAAGGGCAAGAATGGTGCCTATGGAACGGGGGCGGACATCCTTGAGGATCTGGCCGCGGAAGGCCATGACCTGCCCGCACGGGTGCTGGACTGGCGCCAGCTCTCCAAGCTGAAATCGACCTATACGGACGCGCTTCAGGCCCATATTCATCCGGAGACGGGCCGGGTGCACACCAGTTACTCCATCGCCGGGGCGAACACCGGGCGGCTTGCCTCCACCGATCCGAACCTTCAGAACATCCCCGTGCGGACGGAGGAGGGACGGCGCATCCGCGAGGCCTTC
Organism: Haematobacter missouriensis; assembly: GCF_000740775.1. Lineage (GTDB taxonomy): Bacteria > Pseudomonadota > Alphaproteobacteria > Rhodobacterales > Rhodobacteraceae > Haematobacter > Haematobacter missouriensis. The sequence continues at coordinate 48,596 of NZ_JFGS01000015.1, forward strand.
GTGGCTCAGCCGGGCTGCAAGCTCGTCTCCCTCGACTACAGCCAGATCGAGCTTCGCATTCTTGCCCACGTGGCAGAGATCCCGGAACTGCGCAGCGCCTTCGACGAAGGGCTGGACATCCACGCGATGACCGCCTCGGAAATGTTTGGGGTGCCGATCGAAGGCATGGACCCGATGGTCCGGCGGCAGGCGAAGGCCATCAACTTCGGGGTGATATACGGGATTTCTGGATTCGGCCTCGCCCGGAACCTGCGCATTCCCCGCGATCAGGCGCAGCGCTTCATAGATACCTATTTCGAGCGGTTTCCCGGCATCCGGGGGTATATGAACGGCACGATCGAATTCGCGAAGAAGCACGGATTCGTCCGTACGCTCTTCGGTCGCAAGATCCATACGCCGGAGATCAACGCCAAGGGGCCGACGGCAGGTTTCGCCCGCCGCGCGGCAATCAACGCGCCCATTCAGGGCACCGCCGCCGATGTGATCCGCCGCGCCATGATCCGTGTGCCGCAGACCATCGCAGATCTGCCTGCGAAGATGCTTCTTCAGGTGCATGACGAACTGGTGTTCGAGGTGGAGGATCGCGCCGTGGAGGAACTGATCGGGCGCGTTCGTGCGGTGATGGAGGGCGCGGCGCTCCCTGCCGTCGAGCTTTCCGTGCCGCTGGTCGTGGATGCGGGCTGGGGCGACAACTGGGCGGAGGCGCACTGAGCGCGAGGGCGAAGGGGCGGGCGCTCCCGCCCTCACATGTCCGGGCCCGCCCTCACATGTCTGGGATTGTCCAGCAGGCGGCGAAAAAGTCAGGCATCTATCCCTGCTTACGCCAAAAGCTGGAAAATCGGTTCGGTCATGAGCCAGAACTTGCGGTTTCCGGGGTGCTCTTCAACGATGTGGGAAAGATTTCCGCCCAGGGGCAACCCCGGATGTTGCTTTCCGCAGCCGTTCACGGATCGCCTCCGGTCATCGCGGAATGATGGTGCCATCAGGGCGCTCCCGCGCGCCCCCGGCGACGCACGCTTGGGAGGCTGCCGGGCCGGAGCGGAAATCATGTGCGATCTGCGGAAATCCAGCCGGAAATCCACACCTTCCGGGAGGCCGATCGCCCGGCTTCCTGAACAGGGACATGGCCCTTCAGGGCTTTTCTGCAGCCTGTCAGACGCCGGCCGTTTCAGCCACGGCCCAGACATCCATCGCCCCGCGATAGATCATGTCGAGCGCGATATAGAGGATGATGAGCAGTCCGACATAGCCGATCCAGCGGTAGCGGTGCAGCAGCCGCGCCACCAACGACGTCGCAAACCCCATCAACGCCACCGAGAACACCAGTCCGAGGGCGAGCAGTCCCGGATGCTCCCGCGCGGCCCCCGCGACCGCCAGCACATTGTCGAGCGACATTGAAACGTCGGCGATCACGATCTGCCGCACGGCCTGCCCCAGTGTCTTGCGCGGAGCGCGCTCGCCCACCTGACCTTCACCCGTCAGGTCCGCATCGCCGAGCGCCTCATGCGCGGCGATCTCGTGTTCTTCCGGTGTGCGGAGTTCGCGATACATCTTCCAGCAGACCCAGAGGAGCAGGATCCCTCCGACGAGGATCAGCCCCACCACTTCCAGAAGTTGCGTTGTCACCGTCGCGAGGATCACCCTGAGGACCGTGGCCGCGATGATACCGATGAAGATCGCCTTGCGCCGCTGATCAGCGGGGAGACCGGCGGCCGCCAGTCCGATGACCACCGCGTTGTCCCCCGCGAGCACGAGGTCGATGGCGATCACCTGAAACAGTACCGCGAGGCTGGAGGAGAGAAAGTCCATTGCACCTCCTTTGTGACATGCGGCGGACGATGACCTGCGACATTTCATCCCATAGGCCCCATCCCTCCCCTCCGCAATCCCTTCGCGCCTGACCGCTGGCGGAGGAAGGGAGCCTGCGGTAAAGGGGGCGCAGACCGGCAAGCATAGCGGCAGGCAATCTGGCAGGCCCGACAGGAAAGACGCGCATGGCCCGTATTCTCATCACCTCTGCAATCCCCTACATCAACGGGATCAAGCATCTGGGCAATCTGGTGGGCTCGCAGCTGCCCGCCGACCTGTTTGCGCGCTACATGCGGGCGCGGGGGCATGAGGTCATGTTCATCTGCGCGACGGATGAACACGGTACGCCCGCCGAACTGGCCGCTGCCAAGGCAGGCAAGCCCGTGGAAGAGTACTGCGCGGAAATGCACGAGGTGCAGAAGGAGCTTGCTGCAGGGTTCCGGCTGTCCTTCGATCACTTCGGGCGGTCGTCCTCCGAGCGCAACCGCAAGCTTACCCAGCATTTCGCCGGGAAGCTCGCCGACAACGGCATGATCGCCGAAGTCGCGGAGCGGCAGGTGTTCTCCATCGATGACAACCGCTTCCTGCCCGACCGCTATATCGAGGGCACCTGCCCGAACTGTGGCTATGACCGGGCGCGGGGCGACCAGTGCGAGAACTGCACCAAGCAGCTCGATCCCACCGACCTGATAAACCCGCGCTCCGCCATCTCTGGTTCAACCAACCTGGAAGTGCGGGAAACGAAACACCTTTACCTTCGCCAGTCGCTGATGCGCGACCGGCTGGAGGAGTGGATCGATTCCAAGACGGACTGGCCGATCCTGACCACCTCCATCGCGAAGAAATGGCTGAACGATGGCGACGGGTTGCAGGACCGCGGCATTACCCGCGACCTGAGCTGGGGCGTGCCGGTGAAGCGGGGCGAGCAGGACTGGCCGGGGATGGAGGGCAAGGTCTTCTACGTGTGGTTCGACGCGCCCATCGAATATATCGCCGCGACGGCGGAATGGGCCGATGCGCAGGGCCTGCCCGACAGCGCCTGGCGCCGCTGGTGGCGGCTGGACGAGGGAGGCGATGACGTCACCTACTTCCAGTTCATGGGCAAGGACAACGTACCCTTCCACACCCTGTCGTTCCCCGCGACGATCATGGGGTCGGGCGAGCCGTGGCGGCTTGTCGATTACATCAAGTCGTTCAACTACCTGAACTATGACGGTGGCCAGTTCTCCACCAGCCAGGGCCGCGGCGTGTTCATGGATCAGGCACTGTCGATCTTGCCTGCCGACTACTGGCGCTGGTGGCTGCTCAGCCATGCACCGGAGAATTCCGACAGCGAATTCACTTGGGAGAATTTTCAGGCGAGCGTGAATAAGGATCTGGCCGATGTGCTGGGCAACCTCGTGTCCCGTGTCACGAAGTTCTGCCGCTCCAAGTTCGGAGAGGCATTGCCGGACGGCGGTGGCTGGGGCCCGCAGGAGGAGGCGTTGATCGCCGAACTCACCACCCGGCTTCGTGCCTATGAGACATTCATGGAGCAGATGGAGATCCGCAAGGCTTCCTCCGAGCTGCGCGCCATCTGGGTGGCCGGCAACGAGTATCTGCAATCGGCCGCGCCTTGGACTGCCGTCAAGACGGACCCGGAGCGCGCGGCGGCGATCACCCGGCTCGCGCTGAACCTCATCCGGGTCTATGCCGTCATTTCCGCGCCGTTCATTCCCGACACCTCGGCTCGGATGCTGGCCTCGCTCCGCACGATGGAGGGCGTATGGCCCGATGATCTGGCGGAGGCGCTGTCGCAGCTGAAACCCGGACATGCCTTCGAGGTGCCGGACGTGCTGTTCAGCAAGATCGCGGATGAAGACCGCGAGGACTGGGAACGCCGCTTCTCCGGCACGCGGAGTTGAGGTTCCCCGTTCCGTCACGACTGGACGTCGTGGCGGGGATGGGCCATATCAGGGCAGGCAAGGCCCGGAGGGACGGATGGACTTTCTCAAACGTGTGCTGACCTGGTGGAATGGCCAGACCATCGGAACGCAGGTCTTCACCTGGCGTAACGGCATCCGTGTCGGTGAGGACGATCAGGGCAACGTGTTCTACCGCAACAAGGACGGCAGCCGTCGCTGGGTGATCTACAACGGTGAGGCAGAGGCCTCCCGCATCAGCCCTGACTGGCATGGCTGGCTGCACCACACCTGGGATAAGACCCCCGAACAGGCGCCGCTTGCTCGCAAGACATGGGAAAAGCCGCATCAGGAGAATCTGACCGGCACGCCGCTCGCCTATGTGCCGCCGGGATCGCTGCTGCGGCCCGAACCTGCCGAACGGCGGGATTATGAGGCGTGGCAGCCGGAGTAGACAGATGGCGGAAACGAAGATCTCCGAAGTTCTGGTTGGCGGACTTGTTCTTGTCGTCGCAGCGGGTTTCCTGCTGTATTCTTCTGGCACAATCGGCCTGCATCGGGCGGGCGGTAGTTATGATCTGCATGCGAGCTTCCGCTCGGCCGAGGGTATTGCCGTCGGGACCGATGTGCGGCTCGCGGGCGTCCGCGTGGGGTCCGTCACCGGTCTTGCACTGAACCCGCAGACCTACTTCGCGGATATGACCATCTCCGTGCAGAATGGGCTGGAACTCCCGCAGGATACGGCGCTGCTCGTGTCATCCGAAGGGCTGCTCGGCGGCAACTTCATGGAACTGGTGCCGGGCGGGATGCCGATGAACCTCGCCGCGGGCGATGAGATCGTCGATACGCAGGGGTCGGTGAGCCTTATTTCGCTGCTCATGAAGTTTGTCGGCGGCTCCGCCAGCGATGCGCTGAGCGGTGGCGGTGAAGCCGGGGAACATTCCCCGACAGAGGCTCCCCCTCCTGTCGCAACAGAGCCCGCTCCGGCGCCTGCGGGGCAATGACGGGCGGGCGCGCGCTCCTGGCGGCGGCTCTGCTTGCGATTTCGGCAGGTACCGCCGGGGCTGCTTCCGTGTCTTCCGCGGCGGGAGGCATGGTTCGCTGGCTCGACAAGGTTTCCGGCGAGACACGGGACGTTCCGCTTCATCGCGGCGAAACGAAGACAGAAGGGCGGCTTTCCATCACGCTCGACGAATGTCGCTATCCCAGCGCAGACCCCGCTTCCAATGCGTACGCGCATCTGACAATCGTCGATTCGCTTCAGACAAGCGGTCCGGTCTTCACTGGCTGGATGATCGCCGACAGCCCGGCGCTCTCCGCGCTGGAAAGTTCCCGCTACGACGTATGGATACTCCGCTGCACGAACTGACGGCTCATTGCGTCTGACGGGAGAGTAGAACCTCCGGCGCGGGGATATCTCCGGGTGCCTCGAAGCTCGCGTCCTCGATGATCGCATCTTGCAACTGCTTCAGATAGGCGGCGCGCGGGATTTCGATGGCACCGAGACTGGCGAGATGGGCCGTCAGGAACTGCGTGTCGAACAGGATGTAACCGCCGGCGCGCAAGCGGTCCACCAGATAGGCCAGCGCGACCTTGGAGGCATCCGTCCGGCGGGAGAACATGCTCTCGCCAAAGAACGCGGCCCCCAGTGTCACGCCATAAACCCCGCCGACCAGCATCTCCCCCTCCCACACCTCTATGGAATGGGCGTGGCCCGCGCGGTGCAATGCGCCGTAGAGCGACATGATCTGGGCGTTGATCCAAGTTTCCTCACGATCGGCGCATCCTTCCATCACCGCGGTGAAGGCGCGGTCCGCGGTCACGTGAAAACGGCCGCTGCGGATACGGCGCGCCAGTGACCGGGAAATGTGGAAGTCGTGGAGCGAAAAGACCCCCCGAAGCGGAGGGTCTATCCAGCGCAGCTCCGTCGCCTCACGGCTGTCTGCCATGGGAAACAGGCCAGCGGCGTAGGCACGGAGCAGAAGCTCCGGCGCGAGCGGCAGCACCTCGGTGTCTGCCGCTCCCCGTTCAGGCATAGGCCTGCGCCAGCCAGCGTTCGAGCCAGTGTATGTCGTAGTTCCCGGCCTGAATGTCCGGCTCGCCTATCAGGTCGTAGAAGAGCGGCACCGTGGTATCCACGCCGTCCACGATCAGCTCGCCCAGCGACCGGCGCAGACGCGCGAGCGCCTCCTCCCGGTCGCGCCCGTGCACGATGAGCTTGCCGATGAGGCTGTCGTAATAGGGCGGGATCTTGTAGCCGCTGTAGAGCGCCGAATCCATCCGCACGCCCAGACCTCCGGGTGCGTGGAACATCTTCACGAGACCGGGGCAGGGCGCGAAGTTCGGCAGCCGCTCGGCGTTGATCCGCACCTCGATGGCGTGGCCGTTGATGACCAGGTCGTCCTGCCCGAAGGAGAGCGGCATCCCGGAGGCCACCCGGATCTGCTCACGCACCAGATCGACACCGAAGATCGCCTCCGTGACCGGATGCTCCACCTGAAGCCGCGTGTTCATCTCGATGAAGAAGAACTCGCCGTTCTCGTAGAGGAACTCGACGGTGCCCGCGCCGGAGTAGCCGATTTTTGCGACCGCATCGGCGCAGATTGCCCCGATGCGCGCCCGGGTTTCAGCGTCGATCACCGGGCCGGGGGCTTCCTCCAGCACCTTCTGATGGCGGCGCTGGAGCGAGCAGTCCCGTTCCCCCAGATGCACGGCCTGGCCCTTGCCGTCGCCGAAAATCTGGATCTCGATGTGACGAGGCTTCTCGAGGTATTTCTCGATATAGACTTCGTCGTTGCCGAAGGCGACCTTGGCCTCGGAGCGGGCGGTGCGGAAGGCGATCTCGAGATCCCCCTCGCTCCGCGCGGTCTTCATCCCGCGCCCGCCTCCTCCGGCGGTTGCCTTGATGATGACCGGGTAACCGATTTCCCGCGCGATGGTCTTCGCGGTTTCGACATCCGGCACGCCGCCGTCGGAGCCGGGAACGCAGGGCACGCCGAGCGCGCGCATGGTTTCCTTGGCGGTGATCTTGTCGCCCATGATGCGGATATGCTCGGCGCGCGGACCGATGAAGGTCAGGCCGTGATCTTCCACCATCTGCACGAAGCTGGCGTTCTCCGACAGGAAGCCGTAGCCGGGATGGATCGCCTCTGCCCCGGTGATCTCGCAGGCGGAGATGATGGCGAGCGGCGAGAGATAGCTCTCAGAGGAAGGGGGTGGCCCGATGCAGACGCTCTCATCGGCCATGCGGACATGCATCGCGTCGGAATCCGCCGTGGAGTGCACGGCGACGGAGCGGATACCCATCTCCTGACAGGCGCGTACGACGCGGAGGGCGATTTCACCCCGGTTGGCGATCAGGATCTTCTCGAACATTCCCGCCTCACTCGATGATCATGAGGGGCGCGCCGTATTCGACAGGGGTGCCGTCCTCGATGAGGATCCGCTTGACCGTCCCGGCCCGCGGCGCCGGAATATGGTTCATGGTCTTCATCGCCTCGATGATGAGGACGGTCTGCCCCTCGCGCACCTGCGCGCCGATCGTCACGAACGGCTGCGCGCCGGGCTCGGGCTGAAGGTAGGCGGTTCCGACCATGGGGGAGGTCACGGCGCCCGGATGCTGGGCCGGATCCTCGACCGCGGCCGCCGGGGTCCCCATCGGTGCGGCCGGCGCGACTGCGACCGGGGCCGCGAACGACGCCTGCGGGGCGGGCGCATAGGTCACCGTCGATTGTCGCGAGATGCGCACGTCGAGGCTGTCATCCTCGCCATAGTCGCGTTTCACGGCAATTTCCGCCAGGTCGCTCTTGTTCAGGATTTCTGCCAGCGCTTCGATGAACGCGACATCTGCCTCCCGCGTGGATTTCGTCATGCTCTTCCTCTTCGTGCGGCGATAGGACGTTCGGCCTTTGGACGCGCTTATATGCGACACGGCCCGCGGTTTAAAGCGGGCATCGTAGCGGTGCGAAAGCGCGCCCATGCACGCTTTCGGGGCAAAGGCCCGCAGCAATTTTCTTGGGCTTTAAGTCAAAATATGGCTAATCTTGCAAAGGAAGGCGATTTTGCTTTCTGCCGGCTCCGAATTTTGATCGAAAAGCCTATTTTATTGGGGAATTTTCATGAAGTTAGCTTTGATGGGCGCCTCGTGCTCGCCATGTCCACCCTCATGGCACAAGCCACGACCCTGACGGTTTATGACGGGGTCAAGGCGGGTAAGCAGAAGTTCGATGCAACTGTCGCGGCGGCGGATGGCATGGTCAAGAACGATGTCCTCGACGATCTGCCCTATGCCTCGGACAGTATCGACAGGGGCGACTACACCATCACCAAGAATGATGGCGGTACGCTCTATTAAACCACTTACGGCACGCTCTCCGGTGAGGTGCTGGGCATCAGCCCGGAGGGAACCGGGCCGGGAATGGGTGCCTTCGGAAGCGGCATCACCTTTACCTTAAAGGACAAGGTCAACGCCTTCGGTTTCGAGGTGGGCGACTGGGCGACCTGCTGTTTCCTCCCGACGAACCTCTATATCTCGTTTGATGGCGGCGCTCCGATCCTTGTGGGAAGCGCGCTGGATCCGTCCGAAGGACAGTTTCCGTCACAGGATGGAAGTGGCTCCATCGTCAGCGAGATCTTCGTTGCGGCTTTTGACGATACCGGCAGCTTCGGAACCGTCTCCTTCTGGGGCGACGGTTTTGGGGAATACCTGGTCGCCGGAGGCCAGATGAAATACGCGCTGCTTGACGAGGGCAGTCTCCCGCCGCCCGCTACGGTTCCGCTGCCTGCGGCGGGTCTCCTGCTCGTGGGCGGTATCGCCACGGCAGCCGGTCTGCGGCTCCGCCGCCGCTGAGGGAGCAGCCGGGGAAAAGGGGCGCGGCCCACACGGGCCGCGTCCTCCAGCAAGCGGCTGAAAATGTCCCGCAGTATCATGATCAGGCTGTGGATTCGGGAAATCGACTTGGACTGAGCCAAAATGCCCGGGTCTTCCACGCCTGCACTTCGTCAGATTACGAGCATTTCCGCTCCAACAGCGCTCCAAAAGCCTTGTCGGCAACCCTTAGACGACCGACTCGCGCTCGAAATCGAGTATGTCGGCTTCCGCCTCCTCCAGCAAATCCTCCAGCCGTTCGGCCCCGTCCTGCGCAGCTAGGGCGCGCTCCGCCTCGCTGATCGGGATGGCCTGCAGGAACAGCACCAGCCGTTCGGGCAGACGAAGCGGCGCAGGCGGCGTGTTCCACAGGAACGGCGCGGAGAGGAGAATATGGCGCAGGTGCGGCGCGACGCCCGCGCGCCCCTTCAGCGCATCGGTCAGGATCATGTCAGGTACCAGCGCCTTGCCATGTTCGGTGACCTGCTGCGCGATATCGGCCAGAAGGCCCGCCCCTTCCTCACCGACGATGGAGGCAAGCACGATCTCCGCACCGTGATCGGCGATGGTGCCATCATCGAGGCGGAGCGGCAGGGCCGAGAGGCCGAGCGTGGCGTGACTCTCCACCCCCGGTTCGGGACTGTCCTCGACCGTCAGGAGGGGGGTGCCCCGCTCCTTGCGCAATCGCGCGGATTGTCCAAGGCTGTCGCGCAGATGCCGGACCAGGGCATCGCGGGGCACGTCATTGAGTGTATCGGTCATGGGTGCAGCAGCTTTCTGAACAGCAGGTCGAGATGGGCTTCCGCCGGGGGGAAGGGATCGCTTTCATGCGGGCCGAGCACTGCGCGGACCTGCACGTCGAAATCGGCGTAGTGCTGTGTCTCGGCCCAGATGGAGAAGATCAGGTGCTTGGGATGGACAACGGCGATCCGCCCCTCCGAGGACCAGCGGGCGATGACCTGCGCCTTCTCCTCCACCAGTTCGGCCAGCGCCCCCGCAAGCACCTCGCCGATATGCGGAGCACCTTGCAGGACCTCATTGGCGAACAGCCGGCTTTCACGGGGGAACTGGCGGCTCATCTCCAGCTTACGGTGGACATAGGCGAGGATCTCCTCCACCGGCTCCCCCTCCGGGTCCAGCGCCCGGAGCGGATCGAGCCAGCTTTCCAGCATCCGGCCGATCAGGGTGAGATAGATCGCCTCCTTCGACGGAAAGTAATAGAGGAGGTTCGGTTTCGACAGCCCTGCCGCCCCCGCGATGGCGTCGAGCGTGGTGCCCCGAAACCCCTGCTGGGAGAAGAGGTCGAGCGCGGCCTCAAGGATCGCGTCGGAATTCTTGCGCTGTATCCGCGTCTTGCGAGCGGCGCGGACCGTGCCCTCTGGCGTCATCGCGATCTCCTGTTGCCTCGATGATAGGCGTTTCTCCGGCTTTGCGCCAGAGAAGCGGCAACGGGCGGCGGGGCCGGGTTGACTGTCTTCCGGCCTTTGATAGCGTCCCCTGTGTGCTGCCGGAAGGGCGCGCGGAAGAACAGGCAGGACGGACTATGACGGCAGCAGCCGGGAATTTGAAGGTCGATGGCGCGCGGCTGTGGACAAGTCTGATGGATATGGCGGAGATCGGGCCCGGCGTTGCGGGCGGCAACAACCGCCAGACGCTGACCGATGCGGATGGCGAGGGACGCGCGCTCTTTGCCCGCTGGTGCGAGGCTGCGGGACTGACGATGGGTGTCGATGCGATGGGCACGATGTTCGCGACCCGTCCCGGCACGGATGCGGAGGCGCTGCCGGTCTATGTCGGCTCCCATCTCGACACCCAGCCGACGGGCGGGCGGTTCGACGGTGTGCTGGGTGTGCTTGCCGGGCTGGAGGTGATCCGCACGCTGAACGATCTGGACATCCGCACGAAACATCCGATCGTCGTCACCAACTGGGCGAACGAGGAAGGGGCGCGCTTTGCCCCCGCTATGCTGGCGTCCGGTGTTTTTGCCGGGGTAATCGGCCTTGAGCATGCCTACAGCCGCACCGATGCCGATGGCCTGACCTATGGCGCGGAGCTTGAGCGCATCGGCTGGAAGGGCGACGAGCAGGTCGGTGCGCGCCGCATGCATGCCTATTACGAGCTCCATATCGAACAGGGTCCGATCCTTGAGGCGGAGGATGTCGATATAGGCGTCGTCACCCATTGTCAGGGCCTTTGGTGGCTGGAATTCACGCTGGAAGGGCGGGAGGCGCACACCGGCTCCACGCCCATGGCGATGCGGGTGAATGCGGGCCTTGCCTTCGGCCGCATTCTGGAGAGCGTGCAGCGGATCGCGATGGAAGAGCAACCGGGTGCGGTGGCGGGTGTCGGGCAGGCGCGGTTTTTTCCAAACTCCCGCAATGTCCTTCCCGGCAAGGTCGTTTTCACCGTGGATCTCCGCACGCCGGAAGCGGAAAAACTCGCGCGCATGCGCTACCGGATCGAGACGGAGGCGGCGGCGATCTGCGAGGGTCTGGGCGTCGGCTGCACGGTGGAGGCGGTCGGCCATTTCGAGCCGGTGAGTTTCGACGAAACGCTGGTCGGCAATGTGCGCGAGGCGGCGGAGGAACTGGGCTTCAGCCACCGCGATATCGTCTCCGGCGCGGGTCACGATGCCTGCTGGGCCGCGCAGGTCGCCCCGGCGACGATGATCTTCTGCCCCTGCAAGGATGGCGTGAGCCATAACGAGGCGGAGGAAATCACTCCGGAATGGGCGGAGAAGGGCACGAATGTGCTGCTGCACGCGGTCCTGAAAAGCGCGGAGGTTGTCGTTTGAGAACAACCTGCGCTCGGACCAAGCGAGCGGTGAAGCCTGTAGAGGGCCGCCTCGACCCGCTGCCGGTCCACAACGGCTTTCCACCCGCCCGCGGGAGGAACGGCGGTAGGAAGAGCAGGGACCAAAACGCCGTGAAGTTCCGGCTGACCGGGCATGTTGCAAACTGGCTGGGCTTGCCGATCGGCGGTGGAGTCCGCGTGGCGCCGAACGGCGGCTCCGCCGGTCAGCGAACTGCGATCCTGAATCGGGATCTGGCGATCGGACATGATGATGGAAGGCGGGAGTTCCTATGACCACCGTTATAAAGAATGGCACCGTCCTTACCGCCGATCTGAGCTACAGGGCCGATGTTCTGGTAGAGGACGGGCGTATCGCCGCCATCGCGCCGAACCTTTCGGGCGACACCGTGCTGGACGCCACGGGTTGCTATGTCGCGCCGGGCGGGATCGACCCGCATACGCATTTCGAGATGCCCTTCATGGGCACCTATTCTGCCGACGACTTCGACAGCGGCACCCGCGCGGCACTGGCCGGTGGGACGACGATGACGGTGGATTTCGTCCTGCCTGAGCCCGGGCAGTCGCTTCTGGACGCGCTGAAGATGTGGGACAACAAATCAGCGCGGGCGCATTGCGATTACTCCTTCCACATGGCGATCACGTGGTGGGATCAGCAGGTCTTCGAAGAGATGAAGGCCGTGACGGAGCGCGGCATCAACTCCTTCAAGCACTTCATGGCCTACAAGGGCTCGCTCATGGTGAATGACGAGGAGATGTTCGCCTCCTTCCGCCGCTGCGCGGATCTGGGCGCCATCCCCTTCGTCCATGCCGAGAATGGCGATATCGTGGCCCAGATGCAGGCCCGCCTCATGGGTGAAGGCAATACCGGGCCGGAGGCGCATGCCTACAGCCGCCCGACCGCCGTAGAAGGGGAGGCCGCCAACCGCGCCATCGTCATCGCCGATATGGCGGGGGTGCCAGTCTATATCGTCCATGTCTCCTGTGAGGAGGCGCATGAGGCCATCCGGCGCGCACGGATGCAGGGCAAGCGCGTCTGGGGCGAGCCGCTGGTGCAGCATCTGCTGCTGGACGAAGGGGAATATGCCAATCCGGACTGGGACCACGCCGCCCGGCGTGTGATGTCGCCACCCTTCCGCAGCAAGGCGCATCAGGACGGGTTGTGGGCCGGGCTGGCGGCGGGGACATTGTCCTGCGTGGCGACGGATCACTGCGCGTTCACCACCGCGCAGAAGCGCACCGGGCTGGGCGATTTCACGAAGATCCCCAATGGCACCGGCGGGGTGGAAGACCGTCTCGCGCTGCTCTGGACCTACGGGGTGGAGCAGGGGCGGCTCACCCCCAGCGAATTCGTGGCCGTGACCTCCACGAATATCGCCAAGATCCTGAACATCTATCCCCGGAAGGGAGCGGTTCTGGTCGGTGCGGATGCCGATCTGGTGGTCATCGACCCGAAACGGGGCAAGATCATCGACGCGGCCTCGCAGCAATCCGCCATCGACTACAACGTGTTCGAGGGAATGGAGGTGCGGGGCCTGCCGCGCTTCGTGCTTTCCCGCGGGCGCGTGATGGTGGAGGAGGGCGCGCTCCGCCCCGGGGAGGGGCACGGCCGCTTCGTGGATCGTCCGCCCGCGGGTCCGGTCAGCCGCGCGCTGTCCACCTGGAAGGAACTGACCGAACCCCGCGCCGTCGCCCGCGGGCCCATCCCAGCAACCGGAGTATGACATGACACAACCCACCCGCCGCCCCTCGCACCTGCCTTCCGCCTACATGAAATCCGCTTGGTGGATTTACCGCCACCCCGTCCGCTCCATGGCGATTGTCGCAGGTTCCATGGCACTCGCCACGCTGCTTGGCGCGCGGCTCGGGGGGCGATGATGAAGGTCGCTCTCGTCACTGCGGGCGGATCGGGCATGGGTGCGGCGGCGGCCCGTCGCCTGGCTGATGACGGCTTCGCGGTCGGCATCCTTTCTTCCTCCGGCAAGGGAGAGGCGCTTGCGGAGGAGCTCGGCGGCCTCGGCATCACCGGCTCCAACCAGTCGCAGCAGGATGTCGCGCGGCTCGTCGATGACGCCATGGCGCGCTGGGGCCGGGTCGATGTGCTGGTGAATTCCGCCGGACACGGGCCGCGGGCCGATATCCTCGACCTGACGGACGAGGACTGGCACCGGGGGATCGATACCTATTTTCTGAACGCGGTGCGCCCGACGCGGCTGGTCACGCCCATCATGGTGGCGCAGGGCGGCGGCGCGATCATCAACATCTCCACCTTCGCGGCGTTCGAACCCGACCCTGCGTTTCCGACCTCGGGTGTGGCGCGGGCTGGACTGGCCGCCTTCACCAAGCTCTTCTCCGATCGCTATGCACGCGACAATGTCAGAATGAACAACGTTCTGCCGGGCTTCATAGACAGCCTGCCGGAAAAGGAGACGGCTCGCGCGCGGATCCCTTTGGGTCGCTATGGCCATATGGAGGAGATCGCGGCGACCGTGGCCTTCCTGGCCTCTCCCGGAGGCGGCTACATCACCGGGCAAAATATCCGGGTGGATGGCGGCATCACGAGGTCCGTATGAGCGGGACCGCTTGCCGGGCGTCGGAAAGTCCGGGGTATCGAGCCCCGGCCTTTCCGGCTGCCGCGGGATATCGGAGGCGGCGCGAGCAAGACTGGACGAAGCATCTGCGGCACAGGCGCCCAACCCGGTCCGAGCGTACGCGGCGCTGCTCCGCGTGGCCGCCGGCACCGTTCCGGCAGGTGAGCGGTCATGAGTGAACCGCAGCCCGTGATCGCCGCCAAGGGCCTTGGCCTGACCTTTGCCACGGCGGATGGGCCGGTCGTTGCGTTGAAGGATGTGAACCTCACCATCCGGCAGGGTGACTTCGTCTCTTTCATCGGTCCCTCCGGCTGCGGCAAGACGACATTTCTGCGCGCCATCGCGGGGCTGGAGGAGCCGACTGCCGGCAACCTTTCCGTCAACGGCATGACGCCGGACGCCGCCCGGCGGGCGCGCTCCTACGGCTACGTCTTTCAGGCGGCCGGGCTTTACCCTTGGCGGACCATCGCCGCCAATGTCCGCCTGCCGCTGGAGATCATGGGTCTTTCGCGCGCGGAGCAGCGGGAGCGTGTGGCGCGCGTCCTGGATATGGTGGAGCTTGGCGGCTTCGCGCGGAAATACCCCTGGCAGTTGTCGGGCGGCATGCAACAGCGCGCTTCGATCGCCCGCGCACTCGCCTTCGATGCGGATATCCTGTTGATGGACGAACCTTTCGGCGCGCTGGATGAGATCGTACGCGACCGCCTGAACGAGCAACTTCTGGCGCTCTGGGCACACACGGGCAAGACGGTGGGTTTCGTCACCCATTCGATCCCGGAGGCCGTATTTCTCTCCACCCATATCGTGGTCATGTCACCGCGTCCGGGACGGATCACGGATGTCATCGAAAGCCCCCTCCCGCGCGAAAGGCCGCTCGACATCCGCGACAGCCGGGAGTTCATCGAGATTGCGCATCGTGTTCGTGAGGGGCTGCGAGCGGGGCATGGCGATGCTGTTTGAGGTTCCGCCGCACGGTCCCGACGATGTGTCCGCGCGCCACAGGTTCAGAGGGCCGCATTATCGGCGGGGGGTGATAGCGATGCTGTTTGAGGCTCTGCCAGACGGTCCCCCCGCTATGTCGGTGAGCACCGCAGGTCCGGAAAGCCGGCTTCATCCGCCCGGACGGATCGCGTTCGGATGCCGGATGTTTTCCGAGGGTTCCGTCATGACCGGCAAGGTGGTTCTCATTGAGGCGTCCACCGCCACCAAGCCGCTCAGGGGGGCAGCCTGTCCTCCGGCAGTGGGGGGCGGTGCGGCTACTTCAACGGCTCCCCGTCCCAGCGGGCTGAAATCCTGCGGCGGGCGCGCCAATGCCGGGGCAAGCGAGGCGCTGTTTCGGCGAAAGGGGCATGTGGCAGGTGACGAGCGGGAGCATGGCATCGGGCGGAACGGCCCACGGTACCGGCGGCATTATGACCGGACGTAGCGCCTCCGTCCTGCCGGTCGCGGTGCTGGTCGCGCTGCTGATTGCCGTCTGGTACGTCGCGGCGGTCTGGATGAACGCCACCTGGACCTACGACCAGGCAGCCCGCGCGGGAACGACACCGACGCTGGCGGATGTGATCCGGGATACGATGGCGCAGGATCGTCCGAAACTTCCCGCGCCGCATCAGGTCGCCGGGGAATTGTGGCGGACGGTGGCCGGGGTTGCGCCCACGTCCCGGCGCAGCCTGCTCTACCACGCCTGGATCACGCTCTCCGCGACTTTGGCGGGCTTTGCCATCGGCACGGCGGCGGGGCTGCTGCTGGCGATCGGCATCGTTTACAGCCGGGCGATGGAGATGAGCGTCATGCCCTGGGCCATCGCGAGTCAGGCCATACCGATCCTCGCCATTGCACCGATGATCATCGTGGTGCTGAACTCGGTAGGGGTGTCCGGGCTGCTTCCGAAGGCGGTGATCGCGGCCTATCTTTCGTTCTTCCCAGTGGTGGTCGGCATGGCCAAGGGGCTGCGAAGCCCCGAGGCGTCGGATCTCGACCTCATGCGCACCTATTCAGCCAGTGGCTTGCAGACTTTCGTCAAACTCCGCCTCCCGGCCTCTCTCCCGTGGCTCTTCACGGCGCTGAAGGTGGCGGCGGCGGCGGCCCTCGTGGGCGCGATCGTCGGCGAAATGCCCACCGGCGCGGTGGCGGGGCTGGGCGCGCGGCTGCTCTCCGGCTCCTACTACGGACAGACGGTTCAGATCTGGGCGGCGCTCTTCATGGCAGCCCTGCTGGCTGCGGTCCTTGTGGCGGTGGTGGGTCTTGTCCAGCGCGTGGTGCTGGGAAACATGGGGCTTGCGAGGTGATCGGGATCCTCATCGCTCGCATGCGGCAGCCGGCAAGGCCGGGGTTCGATGCCCCGGTCTTGCCGCGCCCCGACATAGGGAGGATGGGCATGTGTCGGGCTGGCTGATCGGGACGCTTCTTTTCTGGCTCGCAGCCTGGGCGGTGAATGTCAGTCTGGCGAACGGGCGCTTTGCTCGCCGCCGCTGGGTCAGGATCGTCGTGCCGCTTCTGTTCGGTGTGACGGTCCTCGTGCTGTGGGAGGGGGTAGTTCGCGGCCTCGGCGTACCGGGAGCGATCCTGCCGCCGCCCTCTGCTATCGGATTGGCGGTCTGGCGCAACGCGGACCTGCTGCGGGAGGATTTCGTCCAGACCTTCCTCAAGGGCGCGCTGACCGGCTGGGCCATAGGTTCCGCGGCGGCTTTGCTGACTGCCGTCGCCATAGACCGCTCCCCCTTTCTTCAGCGTGGGTTGCTGCCGATCGGCAATTTCGTGGCGGCCCTTCCCGTCATCGGGATCGCCCCCATTCTTGTGATGTGGTTCGGGTTCGACTGGCAGTCGAAGGCAGCGGTCGTCGTGGTCATGGTGTTCTTCCCGGTGCTCGTGAATGCAATGGAGGGCCTCCGCGCCACGCAACCCATGCAGCGGGATCTGATGCGGACCTATGGCGCGCGCTACGGTCAGGCGCTGGCCAAACTGCGCGTTCCCGCGGCGATGCCCTTCATCTTCAACGGGTTGAAGATCGCGGCGACGCTGGCGCTCATCGGGGCCATCGTGGCTGAATTCTTCGGCTCGCCCACACGCGGCATGGGGTTCCGCATCTCCACTGAAGTGGGCCGCCTGCGTCTCGACATGGTCTGGGCGGAGATCGCGGTCGCGGCGGCGGCGGGCACAGCCTTCTATGGTCTCGTCGCTCTGGCCGAGCGCGCGGTGACCTTCTGGCACCCCGCCCAACGGGGGGGCTGAGAGGGCGCCTGCCCCCCGCTTCTCAACGAGGCGGGGAGGTGCAAATCTGGAACGGGAAATCGCGGGAAACACCGCGGCAACAGGGAGTTCGACATGAGAAAGATGCTTTTTGCGGCGGCGCTGGCCACCACCGGCGGCGCGGGGGCCGCGATGGCCGCCGATGCGGTGACGCTGCAACTCAAATGGGTCACGCAGGCGCAGTTCGCGGGGTACTACGTGGCGCTCGACCAGGGCTTCTACGAGGCGGAAGGGCTGGATGTCACCATCCGTCCTGGCGGTCCGGACATCGCCCCGGTGCAGGTGCTGCTGGGAGGCGGGGCCGACGTGATGGTGGACTGGATGCCCTCCGCCCTCGCCGCGCGGGAGGGCGGGACGCCGGTCGTCAACATCGCCCAGCCCTACAAGACCTCCGGCATGATGCTGACCTGCCTGAAGGAAAGTGGCGTGGCCACGCCGAAGGATTTTCCCGGCCATACGCTCGGCGTCTGGTTCTTCGGCAATGAATACCCGTTCCTGAGCTGGATGGCGCATCTCGGCATCCCGACCGACGGTTCGCCGCAGGGGGTGACGGTGCTGAAGCAGGGCTTCAACGTCGATCCACTTCTTCAGAAGCAGGCCGCCTGTATCTCCACCATGACCTACAACGAATACTGGCAGGTGATCGACGCGGGTATCACGCCGGAGCAGCTCGTGACCTTCAAGTATGAGGATCAGGGCGTCGCCACGCTGGAGGACGGGCTTTACGTGATGGAGGACAGGCTCTCCGACCCGGCGTTCGTGGAGAAGATGGCGAAATTCGTCCGCGCCTCCATGAAAGGCTGGAAATGGGCGGAGGAGAACGCCGATGATGCCGCGATGATCGTGCTCGAATACGACGAGACCGGCGCACAGACAGAGTCCCACCAGAAGCGCATGATGACCGAGGTCGCAAAGCTGACCGCCGGTTCCAACGGCGCGCTCGATCCGGCCGATTACGAGCGGACGGTCAAGACGCTGCTGGGCGGCGGTTCCGATCCCGTCATCTCGAAGGAGCCGGTGGGCGCATGGACCCACGCGGTGACGGACAAGGCGTTGAACTGAGCCATGCGCCGTCTGGCCGCCATCGCGGACATCCACGGCAACAGCGCCGCGCTGGAGGCTGTGCTGGCCGATATCGCCGCGCTGGGCGTGGAGGAGGTCGTCAATCTCGGCGACTGCCTTTCGGGCCCGCTCGATCCCGCGGGGACGGCCCGGCGGCTCATGGCGCTCGACCTGCCGACCGTGCGGGGCAACCATGACCGCTGGCTGGCGGAGCGGCGGGCAGGCTCAAGCTGGGAGGATGTCACAGCGCCCCTCATCGATGAGGAGACGCGTGCATGGCTCGGCGGCCTTCCGCCCTGCCGGGTGGCGGAGGGCGTTTTCCTTTGCCATGCCACGCCCGGCGACGACGTGACCTACTGGTTGCACCGTGTGGCGGGCGGGGGCGAGATGCGTCCCGCCACGCTGGAGGAGGCGGAGGCACCCGCACATGGCCTGACAGAGCGGTTGCTGCTTTGCGGACACACGCATCTGCCCCGGGCGGTGCGATTTTCAGACGGTCGGCTCGCGGTAAACCCCGGAAGTGTGGGATGTCCGGGCTACACCGACGACACGCCCCTGCCGCATCGGGTGGAGGCGGGGGTTCCCCATGCCTCCTATGCCGTGCTGGAGGAAGGGGCGCAGGGCTGGCAGGTGAGCTTTCGCCTCGTTCCCTATGACGCGGGGGAGATGATCGCCCGCGCCCGAAGGCAGGGGTTCGACGATTGGGTGAGCCTCCTCTCCACCGGCTTTCTTCCGTGAGATCAGGTGCTGGCGTGAACTGATATACCGCGTCCACGATCACGGTTGCGGGAGCGCTGTCATAAGGAGCATCTGGCGGGCCCGGGCGCTCGGGCGGAGTGCTTGCCTCCGCGGCGCCCGCCGCGCATCCTTGCGGCGGAGCAGCGGACTGGGAGGAACGGAATGGCGCGACGGTCATTGCTCGGCAGCCGTATCCGGGAGCGACGGGGACTTCTCGGCCTGCGACAGGCAGAGCTTGCGCGGGCTGCCGGGGTGTCTGCCTCCTATCTTAACCTCATCGAACACAATCGCCGCCGGGTAAGCGAGGATCTGCTCGACCGTATCGCCCATGCGCTCGGTACGGAGACGGCCGCTTTGAGTGAGGGGGGGGAGGCCCGCGTCATCGACGGCTTGCGACTGGCTGCTGCCGGAGGGGCGGAGAGCGGGACGGAGATCGACCGGCTGGAGGAGTTCGCCGGACGCTTTCCCGGCTGGGCGGGCCTGCTCGCTTCCCAGGCGCGGCAGGTGCAGGGGTTGGAGCGGGCGGTGGAGACGCTGACTGACCGTCTTGCCCATGATCCCTATCTTTCCACCGCGCTCCATGAGGTGCTTTCCGCCATCACCTCCATCCGCACGACAGCGGAGATCCTTGCAGAGACGGAGGATATAGACCCGGAATGGCGCGCCCGGTTCCACGGCAACCTGCGGAGCGATTCAGAGCGGGTAGCCCATGCCGCGGAGGCACTGGTCGACTACCTCGACAGCGTGCCGGAGGAGCGGACGGGTCTCGCTTCGCCGCAGGAGGAGATGGAGAGCTGGCTGGAGGGCCGGGGCTATCGCTTTCCTTCGCTTGAGGGGGATGAAGACCCCGCGCGGCTTCTTGATGCGCGGGATCTGACGGGGGTCTCCGCCTCCGCGCGGCTACTGGCGGAGAGGCACCTCGCCCGTTACCGGGAGGATGCACGCCTCATGCCGGAACATCCATTTCGCGCTCTCTGGGCCGAAGCGCCCGATCCAGCCCGCCTCGCGGCCCGGTTCGGTGTGCCGACGACCGCAGTTTTGCGGCGGGCGGGAGTGCTTCTTGAGACGGTCGGCTTCGTGATGTGCGATGCGTCGGGGACGCTGACCTTCCGCAGGCCGTTGCCGGATTTTCCACTGCCGCGTTTCGGGGCGGGCTGCCCGCTGTGGCCGATCTACCGTGCGCTGTCGCGCCCCGGCGAACCCATCAGCGCATGTGTGGAGATGGCAGGCCGGTCGCCGCGGGCTTTCCGCGTATGGGCTGCGGCGGAGCGGCGCTGGCCCGACGGTTTCGCGGCGGGAGAGGTGGTGGAGGCGGCGATGCTGCTTCTCCCGGACGAGGGAAGCGGCCCGTATCTTCCCGTTGGAACCGGCTGCCGCATCTGCCCGCGCGCGCTCTGCGTCGCGCGCCGAGAGCCCTCCATCCTGACACAGTTCACCTGATCGGGGATCGACACGGGCGATTTGTTACCGGGGAATTTTTACCAGGGTGAATTTTGACAGGCCCGCGCCCTTCCGCGATAGTCATGGAAACGCAAGCCGCGACCGGGGGAGGGGCGCACGCCATGCGGAGAGATGTGCTTCTCATCGAGGATGAACCACATATCGCCGAGGCGATTCGCTATATCCTCGCCCGCGACGGCTGGGAGGTCGCCGCCCATGCGGACGGGGCGAGCGCGATGACCGCGATCCTTGCGTGCAGCCCGCGCCTTGTAATCCTTGACGTGATGCTTCCCGGTCGCTCCGGCTTCGACATCCTGAAGGACATGCGTGACGAACCGGCGACGCGCGCCATCCCCGTTCTCATGCTCACCGCGCGTAGCCAGTTGAAGGACCGCGAGCTGGCGGAGCGGCTCGGCGCAAGCCGCTTCGTGGCCAAGCCTTTTTCCAATGCCGACATGCTTGCCGCCGTACGCGAACTGGCGGGAGGATAGACCCATGCGGCCCATACAGCATCCGGTGTTTCTTGCCCGTCAGACCTACCGGATGCGTCGGGTGGTTGACGCGGCGCGGGTCCTGCCCGCGGTGGGCCTGATGCTGTTTCTGCTCCCGCTTCTGTGGACAGAGCCATCGCTGGCGGCTGTCGGGCTTTACGTCTTTGCCGTGTGGTTGCTGCTGATCGTGGCCGCCATCGTCATGTCCCGCCGCCTTGCGCGGCTGACGGGGGGCGAGGGGGAGCCGCCCGAAGGCCCGGAGCCATGACGGCTGCCCTGCCATTTCGCAGGGGCCGGGCCGGGCCGCGAACACCGGCGGGAGAAGTGGCGCCGTGATCCCGTTCAAGCTCTTGCTGCTCGTCTGCCTTGCCTATGTGGCCTTTCTGTTTCTCGTAGCCTTCTGGGCGGAGCGGCAAGCGCAGGCGGGGCGGCTCCGGCTGTTGCGCTCGCCGCTCGTCTATACGCTGTCGCTGTCCATCTACTGCACGGCATGGACGTTTTACGGTGCGGTGGGCTACGCTGCCCGTTCGGGTCTGGAGTTCGCCACAATCTATCTCGGGCCGACGCTGGTGTTCGCCGGGTGGTGGCTTCTCCTTCGCAAGCTCGTGCGGATCGGCCGACAGCAGCGGGTAACTTCCATCGCGGACCTCGTCTCCGCCCGCTATGGAAAATCAAGCCGTGTCGCGGTGATGGTCACGCTGATCTCCGTCGCCGCCGCCACGCCCTATATCGCGCTGCAACTGCGGTCCGTCACGCTGTCCTTCGGGGTCTTTGCCGCAGATGTGCCGGAGGAGTGGACAGCCTCCGGCTCCGGCACCGCGCTCTGGGTGGCGATGGGGCTGGCCTTCTTCACCATTCTCTTCGGCACGCGCAAGATCGCCGCGAACGAGCAGAACCACGGGGTCGTCGGGGCCATCGCAGTAGAGGCGGTGGTGAAGCTGGTGGCACTGATCGCCGTCGGTATCTGGGTGGTATGGTTCGTGGCTGCGGGGCCAGAGGACATGTATCGCCGCATCGAATCCTCGCCACTTGCCGCCAGTACGCTCGTCCCGAGCCGCTGGGCGGGTTTGACGCTGCTGTCTGCCGCGGCGATCTTCACCCTGCCGCGCATGTTTCAGGTTCTGGTGGTGGAGAACACCAACGAGCGCTATCTTGCCACAGCCGGTTGGGCCTTCCCGCTCTACCTGCTCGGGATGAGCCTGTTCATCGTGCCCATCGCGGTGATCGGGCTGGATTATCTGCCCCCGGGTGCCAACCCGGACCTCTTCGTCCTGACGTTGCCGCTGTCCTTCGACAAGGGATGGCTCGCCATGCTGGCGTTTCTGGGCGGCTTCTCCTCCGCCACCTCCATGGTCATCGTCGCGGCCATTGCGCTTGCCACGATGGTATCCAACCATATCGTGACGCCGCTCTGGCTCCGCATCAGGCCGGGCGTGAGCGAGGATCTGCGCGGCGTCGTCCTTACCGCGCGGCGGCTGTCGATCCTTGGCGTTCTTGCCCTCGGCTACGTCTATTACCGCATGATGAACGAGGCCGCCGCCCTGTCCGAAATCGGCCTGATCTCCTTCGTGGGGGCCGCTCAGGTGCTGCCCGCGCTGGTCGGTGGGCTGTGCTGGCGGGGGGCCACGCGATCCGGGGCCATGGCGGGCCTTTTGATCGGCGCAGCGCTCTGGGCCTACTGTCTGCTCCTTCCCACGCTGGCACCGGGCTGGGCCGCCGGGCTTCTGGCTGCAGGGCCCTTCGGCTGGGGATGGCTCCGGCCCACGCATCTGCTGGGGATGGATACTCTGGACCCGCTCGTGCACGCGCTCTTCTGGTCCATGCTGCTGAACACGCTGGGATATGTTCTGGTGTCTCTCGTGAGCTTTCCCACGCCGATCGAGCGTCTTCAGGGCGTGCAGTTCGTCAACGCCTTCGAAGCGGACACAGCACCGGGCGGCTGGCGGCGGAGCGGGGCAGAGGCGGAGGAGCTTCTGGTGCTCGCCCAGCGGATACTCGGGCGGGACGATGCGCAGGAGCTGTTTTCCCGAGAGGCGGCGGTGCAGGGGCAGTCGAGCCTTCTGCCGGAGACCACACCCGAATTTCTCGGCCGGCTGGAGCGGCGCCTTGCGGGTTCGGTGGGGGCGGCCACGGCGCATGCAATGCTCGCGCAACTCGCCGGGCGCGCATTGGTGACGGTGGAGGATCTGATGGCCGTCGCCAACGAAACCGCGCAGATCATGGAATATTCCAGCCAGCTCGAAACCAAGTCGGAGGAACTGGCCCGTACGGCCCGCCAGCTTCGCGCCGCCAATGAAAAGCTGACGGCCCTCTCCGTGCAGAAGGATGCGTTTCTCGGCCAGATCAGCCACGAGCTGCGCACGCCAATGACCTCCATCCGGGCATTCTCGCAGATACTGGCAGAGGATGGCGACCTCCCGCCGGAGCGGCAGCGGCACTATGCCGGGATCATGGCCGCTGAATCCGCGCGGCTGACCCGGCTGCTGGACGATCTTCTCGATCTCTCCGTTCTGGAACATGGCGAGGTGCAGCTCGACCTTCAAAAAGTGCGGCTGGGCGATCTCATCGACACCGCGCTTGCTGCGGCACAGGTGGGAGGCACGGGGCCGCTTCTGCGGCTCGACCGCGATCCGGCGGGGGAGGGGACGGAGATCGTCACCGATGCGGGCAGGCTCACGCAGGTCTTCATCAACCTGATCTCCAATGCGCGGAAATACTGCGACGCGGCGGTTCCGACCCTGCGGATCGAGGTGACGCCCCTGCCGCGGGGGCGGCTCGCGATCGACTTCATCGACAACGGCCAAGGCATTGCGCCAAGTCACCGGGCGCTCATTTTCGAGAAGTTCTACCGGGTCGCAGACGGCAATCGCGCGGGAGGCGCGGGGCTGGGACTGGCCATCTCGCGCGAGGTGATGGAGCGGCTGGGGGGCACGCTTTCCTATCTTCCCGGCCAGTCGGGGGCGGCTTTTCGTGTTGTGCTGCCGCGCCGCGGTCCGGCGGTGCTGCCGATCCGGGCGGAAGCCGAGCGTCGCATCAACCTTCCATAAACCTGTTTCGGGCATCGTGCAGCGGTGACGAAGGGATGCGTGATGGCGACAGGCGATTCGGTACTGCGGCGCAAGGCCTCCGCGCGGGCGGTAAGAAAGGCGGCTCCTCCCACGCCCGAGCGGGCGACCCGGCTTGCGCTGCTCCGCGCGGCGCGGAAGGTGCCCGGTCTCGATGCGGTGGTAGAGAATGTGGAGGATGGCCGCCATGGCCTGACGGAACTGCTGGATGCATTGCCCTCGCCCGCCTTCTTCGGTCTGCTTCCCGGCCCGGAGGAGGCTCTGGGGCTTGCCGCGTTGAGCTTGCCGGGGCTTGCTTCGGTTGTCGAGGCGCGGATGACGGGCCGTCTGGTTTCTGCCGATCCACAGGCACGGCGACCGACTGCGACGGACGCCGTGCTGACGGCGGAGTTCATCGACAGCTTCATCGGTGAGATAGCGGAACTGCCGGTCGGATCCGGGCTGCGGGACGTGGCGGGCTTCCGGTACGGCTCCTATGTCGATGACCCCCGGCCTCTTGACCTGATGATGGAGGACCGGACGTATCGCACGCTCCGCCTCACATTGTCCTTCGGCTTCGGCCTGCGCCGCGCGGTGCTGCTGTTGGCCGTCCCGGAGATCGAGCGCACGCGGGCGGATGCTGTACCCGCGCTGCCGCGACCCATGCTCGCTACGGAGGAATGGTCGCGGCGGCTGGAGGCGCAGGTCTCCCGCGCGGCCTTGCGTTTCGACGTGAGACTCGCCCGCCTGACCCTGCCGCTCGGCGCGGCGACGAGCCTGCGGCCGGGAATGGTCCTGCCGCTGGACGGCGCCTCGCTCGAGGCGGTCCGCCTCATTGGCTCCGATGGGCGGGATATAGCGGAGGGGCGGCTGGGCCAGATGCAGGGGCGGCGTGCACTCCGCCTGTCCGGTCCGCTTCTGGGGGAGATTACATGAGGTTGCTTGCCCTGATTCTTCTCTGCGGCGCCTGTGCGCGGGCACCGGCTACCCCCCGAGAGATCGTCATCACCGAAGCGGCAAACCGATGTGAGGAACTGGGTTTCCTGCGCGGGTCGTCCGATGAAGC
The DNA here is from genome assembly GCF_000740775.1 of Haematobacter missouriensis. Classification (GTDB taxonomy): domain Bacteria; phylum Pseudomonadota; class Alphaproteobacteria; order Rhodobacterales; family Rhodobacteraceae; genus Haematobacter; species Haematobacter missouriensis. The sequence continues at coordinate 73,665 of NZ_JFGS01000015.1, forward strand.
AAGTTGTGTCCAGCGACTTTTCGAGAGGGACGCCGCCGCGCGAGAGGCCGCGCTACAGCGAGAGATCGACAGGCCCTGAAAATCGCGAACCGGATCGGGTTCGCCTGGAATGCCTAGCTTGGGAGTGATGCCCAATGACATTCTGAAATGCAACAGAGGCGGCTGATCGCCGCCTCTGTGAGTGACTTTCGCGGCTGCCTCGCGGCAGGCTTGCGATCAGCGGCAGGCGACCGATTGGCCACCCATGGCGCCGGCCGCCCCACCGGCGGCGGTCATGATGGTGCGACCGCTGCCACCCCCGAAGGCGTTGCCCGCCGCGGCACCAAGCGCCGCGCCGCCCACGGTGCCGATCCCACACTCCAGTTGGCGCTGCTGCTGCGGTGTCGGATTGCATGCCGCGGCGAGGGCAAGGGCGGAAAAGGCGAAGACGAGACGGTATTTCATGAGGCATCCCCTGACTGCGATTTTTCCGTAACCTATCCAAATGATGCAAAGATACAAGCACACCGCGCGATGACTCGCGCAGAGTTGCTGTCCCGGCCTTGGCTGGGAAGAGAGAGGCAGGAGGCCGCCTCCCCCCGGAAAGCGTACATCTTGCCGTGGCATCCGCCAGTTCCTCGCGGTAATCGGGGACGACAACGAAGCAGTCATTCGTGGCGATACGGATCGGCGCGTAGAAGCAGGAGCGGCGGGAGATGATACCGGTCAGGGGGGTTGAGGGGCAGCGCGTCGCTGTTCTGGGGCTGGGCCGGTCTGGCCTTGCGACGGCTCGGGCGCTGATTGCGGGGGGTGCAGAGCCGCTTTTGTGGGATGACAGCCCGGAATCGCGCACCCGTGCCGAGGCGGAGGGGTTTTCCCTGCATGATCTCACACGTGAGGGGGCCTGGAATGGCGTCTCGCTGCTGGTGGTCAGCCCCGGCATACCGCATCTCTACCCCCAGCCCAACCGAATCATCGCGCGGGCAATGATGGAGGGGGTGCCGGTCGACAATGATATCGGCCTGTTCTTCCGGTCCTGGGGCGAGGCGGACTGGGCCCGCTACGATCAGCCGCCGCGTGTCATCGCGGTGACCGGGTCCAACGGCAAATCCACCACGACGGCGCTCATCCACCACATCCTGACCGTCGCCGGGCGCCCGACGCAGATGGCGGGCAACATCGGCCGTGGCGTTCTGGATATCGAGCCTCCGGTGGATGGGGAGGTGGTGGTGCTCGAGCTGTCTTCCTATCAGACGGAGCTTGCCCGCGCGCTCACGCCCGACATAGCCGTGTTCACGAACCTCTCGCCCGACCATCTGGACAGGCATGGCGGCATGGGCGGCTACTTTGCCGCGAAGCGCCGGCTCTTTGCAGAGGGCGGCCCTGATCGCGCCGTCATCGGCATCGATGAGACGGAGGGGCTGTTCCTCGCGAACCAGCTTTCGCAGGGTCCGGCGGATGATCGGGTCATCCGCATCTCCGTCACCCGGAAGCTGGAGGGGGAGGGGTGGAGTGTCTTTGCCCGCCGCGGTTTCCTGTCGGAATGGCGCAAGGGGCGGCAGGTCGCCTCCATCGACCTGCGCAGGATCAGGGGGCTTCCGGGCGCGCATAACCACCAGAACGCCTGTGCGGCCTATGCGGCGACGCGCACGCTCGGCATCGCGCCGCGCGTGATCGAGCAGGCATTCCTGAGCTTCGAGGGCCTGCCCCACCGCAGCCAGATCGTCGCGGAGCGCGCGGGCGTGACCTTCGTCAACGATTCCAAGGCCACCAACGTGGATTCCGCGGCCAAGGCTCTGGCTGCCTTCCCGCGTATCCGCTGGATCGCCGGCGGGCTGGGCAAGGACGGCGGCATAACGATGCTGAAGCCGTTGCTGGGGGCCGTCGTGAAAGCCTATCTCATTGGCCACTCGGCCCGGGACTTCGCGCTGGAGATCGGTGAGACGCCGCATGAAATCTGCGAAACGCTGGACCGTGCCGTTGCCCGAGCGGCCGAGGAGGCCGAGGCTGGAGACACCGTCCTGCTCGCGCCGGCCGCAGCAAGTTTCGATCAGTATCCCAACTTCGAGAAACGCGGCGAGCATTTCATGGAACTGGTCCGCGCGCTGCCCCCTGCATGACCTCCGCTCAGATTTCCTTTTCGGTGGTCGCAGTGTTGCAGCGCCATCGGGCGATCCGCCATTTCGGATGGCTGTCCACCCAGCGGGCGAGTTCCGGCTGCGCGCTCATCATGCAGGTGAGCGGCGTGACATCGGTGAACAGCAGGCTTTTCTTTTCGCAAAGTGCGGGTGCGGCTGTCAGACAGGCGATGAAAGCGAGTTCGATCATGGCGGGCCTCTGGTTGAAGCTTGGGCCTCCCTCCGCAAACGTAGCAGCGAATCGGGTGTTCCAGTCCATTCGCATTTTCGGTGATGCAGCATTCGACGCCGCGTCCCTGCATCTTCGGCAGGGGTGATTGCCTTGGAAACGATCATCCATGCGGACTGGAGCGTCGCTGTGCAAAAGCGGTGGCAGGCGCGGGCGACGCGTGAGAGTGGGGTCTGGACGCTTCACCCGCCAGTGAGGGGGTTGGAGGCCGCAGATCTGCTTCGCACCTCCCGTGCGGGCCGTCTGATTGCAGGGTTCGACTTTCCCATCGGCGTTCCGGCCTTTTACGGCCGGCAAACGGGGTTTCGCGATTTCCCGACGCTTCTGGACGCGCTCGGTAAGGACGACTGGGCCGCCTTCCTGTGCGTCGCTGCGGAGAGCAATGAGATTTCGGTGAAGCGTCCCTTCTATCCGCACCGGCCCGGCGGGCGCCGGCAGGAGGATCTCATCCGTGCGCTGGGAGCCGAGCGGATGGACGACCTGCGCCGATGCTGTGACCGTGCGACCGACGAAAGGCCCGCGGCGCCGCTTTTCTGGACGCTGGGCGCCAATCAGGTTGGCAAGGCCGCGCTGGACGGCTGGATGCGGGTCATACTGCCAGCGCGCCGGGCTGGTGCGGCGCTCTGGCCCTATGATCGCGGCACGGAGATGCTGGAACCCCCCTTCATCCTCGCGGAAACCTATCCGGCGGAGGCGATGCGCCGTCTGAAGGTCATGCCGGAGGGCCGTTTCAGCAAGCGGCGGCAGGCCGACCGGGCCACCGTTGCCGCCCGCGTCAGTGGCTGGGCGGAGCGTCTGGGCGCGAGACTCTCGCCCGAACTTCTCAACGCGCTCAATCAGGGTTTCGGCGCGGACAAGGCGGCGGAAGATCGCTTCGACGCCGTCGTGGGTCTGTGCGGTATGATCGACCTCGTGGAACGGAAGGGTAGGGCGGAGGTGCCCGCACTGGATGACGTTCATCTGTGGGAGGGCTGGATCTTCGGGAGAAGCCTATCGCTCGCACCTGCTCACGCAGGCGTGGCGGGGGAGTGCGTGTATTGACGCTGGCGCGAAACCAAGGTTTCAGCTAGGTTACCGTATCAGACCCGGGGAAAACCGGGCATATAGGGCAGAGGGCAGTCTTCCCATGACGGAAATGGTCTACGGCACCGCGCCCGTTCGGGCCGGTGAGCCTATACTCCCGCGGTGGTGGCGGACCATCGACAAATGGGCCGTTTCGGCCATCCTGCTGCTGTTCGGCGTGGGATTGCTGCTGGGCCTTGCCGCCTCTCCGCCGCTGGCCGCGCGCAACGGGCTGGACCCGTTCTATTATGTCAATCGTCAGATGTTCTTCGGCGGCATCGCCATCGCCGCGATGTTCATCGTTTCGATGATGTCTCCCGAGATGGTGCGCCGCGCCGGGGTGATCGGCTTTCTCGGGGCCTTTCTGGCGCTTGCGCTGCTGCCGTTCTTCGGAACGGATTTCGGCAAGGGGGCCATCCGCTGGTTCTCCTTCGGCTTCGCCTCCGTGCAACCGTCGGAGTTCCTGAAGCCCGGCTTCGTCATCCTCTGCGCCTGGCTGATGGCGGCCGGGCAGGATCCGAACGGTCCGCCCGGCAAGACGATGTCACTCCTCATCGCGGGCACGGTCGTCGGGATGCTGGCCATGCAGCCGGACTTCGGGCAGGCCGCGCTGATCCTGTTCGCCTGGGGTGTCATGTATTTCGTGGCGGGCGCACCTATGACGCTCCTGCTCATCGTCGCAGGGATCGTGGGGTTCGGCGGGACGGTGGCCTATGAAGGCTCCGAGCACTTCGCCCGCCGGATCGACGGCTTCCTGACCGCCGAGATCGATCCGCGCACCCAGATCGGCTATGCCACGAACGCCATTCAGCAGGGCGGCTTCTTCGGCGTGGGCGTGGGCGAGGGCGAGGTGAAGTGGTCGCTGCCCGATGCGCATACCGACTTCATCATCGCCGTCGCGGCGGAGGAATACGGCCTGATCCTCGTGCTGTGCATCATCGGGTTGTTCTGTCTCATCACCGTGCGGTCGCTGTTCCGGCTGACGCGGGAGCGGGACACGTTCACCCGCCTCGCGGGGACGGGGCTTGCCTGCCTGTTCGGGGTGCAGGCGATGATCAACGTGGGCGTCGCGGTGCGAATGCTTCCGGCCAAGGGCATGACGCTGCCGTTCGTGAGCTATGGCGGCTCCTCGCTCATCGCGGGCGGGATCGTTGTCGGTGCGCTGCTCGCCTTCACCCGGACCCGGCCGCAGGGGCGGATCGGCGACATCCTGACGAAGGGGCGCTGATCCATGGTCGCCGGCGAGGCATCACCGCTCCTGCTCATCGCGGCAGGCGGCACCGGCGGGCACATGTTCCCCGCGCAGGCGCTGGCGGAGGCGATGGTGCAGAAAGGCTGGCGGGTCAAGCTTTCCACCGATGCGCGGGGTGCGCGCTATACCGCCGGTTTTCCGCAGGCCGTTCCGGTGGAGGAGGTCAGCTCCGCCACCTTCGCGCGCGGAGGGCCGCTGGCCAAGGCCGCGACTCCGTTCCGCATTCTGGGCGGCGTGCTGGCAAGCGCACGGGCGCTCCGCCGCGACCGGCCCGCCGTTGTGGTGGGCTTCGGGGGCTATCCGACGATTCCAGCGCTCGGGGCTGCATGGCTGCTTGGTCTGCCGCGCATGATCCATGAACAGAACGGCGTTCTGGGCAAGGTGAACACGGCCTTTGCTTCGCGGGTGGATGCCGTGGCCTGTGGCACGCGGCCCACTGCTCTGCCTTCGGGGGTGGAGGGGGTGCATACCGGCAATCCCGTGCGCACGGCGGTGCGGGAGAAGGTCGGTGCTTCCTATATCCCTCCGTGCGAGGGGGTGATCCACCTGCTGGTCATCGGTGGCAGCCAGGGGGCGCGCGTTCTGTCGGATGTGGTGCCTGAGGCCATTGCCCGGCTGCCAGAGCGGCTGCGCACCCGGCTTTCGGTCTCTCATCAGGCACGGGAGGAGGATTTGCCCCGCGTGGTGGAGGCCTACCGCAAGGCGGGCGTCGTGGCCGAGGTCCAGACCTTCTTCACCGACGTGCCCCGGCGGATCGAGGAGGCGCAGCTTGTCATCTCCCGCTCCGGTGCGTCGTCTGTCGCCGATATCGCGGCGATCGGTCGGCCGTCGCTGCTGATCCCCTTTGCCGCTGCCGCTGCGGATCACCAGACCGCCAATGCCCGCGGGCTTGCCGAAGCGGGTGCCGCCATCGTCATTCCCGAATCCCGGCTTGAGCCTGCCGCGCTTTCGGAGCAGATAGCGTCGGTCCTGTCGGACCCTGCCCGTGCGGAAGCCATGGCCGATGCCGCGCGGGGCGAAGGCCGCCCCGATGCGACGGAACGGCTCGTCACCCTGGTCGAAGCGATCGCCAACAAAGGAAAGAACCGATGAACGCTGCCACCAAGCTGCCGCTCGAACTCGGCCCCATCCACTTCGTCGGTATCGGCGGGATAGGCATGTCGGGCATTGCCGAGGTGCTGATGACGCTCGGCTACACCGTGCAGGGGTCGGACGCCAAGGCATCCAAGATCACCGATCGGCTGGTGGGGTTGGGAGCGACCTTCTTCGAGGGGCAGCGCGCGGAGAATATCGGTGAGGCCGCGGTGGTTGTCATCTCCTCCGCCATCAAGCGCGGCAACCCCGAGCTGGAGGAGGCGCGGCGGCGCAACCTGCCGGTCGTGCGGCGGGCGGAAATGCTGGCGGAGCTGATGCGGCTGCGCTCGAACGTCGCCGTAGCGGGAACCCACGGCAAGACCACCACCACCACGATGGTCGCGACGCTGCTCGACAAGGGTGGCTTCGATCCGACCGTCATCAACGGCGGCATCATCCACGCCTACGGCTCCAACGCGAGGGCGGGCGCGGGCGAGTGGATGGTGGTGGAGGCGGACGAATCGGATGGCTCCTTCAACCGGCTTCCGGCGACCATCGCTATCGTCACCAACATCGACCCGGAGCACATGGAGCACTGGGGCACCTTCGACGCGCTGCGGAAGGGGTTTTACGATTTCGTCACCAACATTCCGTTCTACGGCATCGCGGTGTGCTGCACCGACCATGCGGAGGTTCAGGCGCTGGTGGGCCGTGTGACCGATCGCAAGGTCGTAACCTTCGGCTTCAACGCGCAGGCCGACGTGCGGGCGGTGAACCTGCGGTATGAAAACGGGACCGCCGCATTCGACATCCTCCTCCAGAATGAGGAAGGCGGGCTGATCGAGGGCTGCACCCTGCCCATGCCGGGCGAGCACAACGTGTCCAACGCGCTGGCGGCTGTCGCCGTGGCGCGCCACCTGGGCATGAAGAAGGACGAGATTCGCACGGCGCTGGCGGCGTTTGGCGGTGTGAACCGGCGCTTCACCAAGGTCGCCGAGGTGAACGGCGTCACCATCATCGACGATTACGGCCACCATCCGGTGGAGATCGCCGCCGTGCTGAAGGCCGCGCGTCAGGCAACGAAAGGCCGCGTGATCGCCGTGCATCAGCCGCACCGCTATTCCCGGCTGCACAACCTCTTCGAAGAATTCTGTACCTGCTTCAACGACGCTGACGTGGTCGGCATCACCGATGTCTATTCCGCGGGCGAGGAGCCTGTGGAAGGTGCCGACCGCGATCACCTCGTGGCAGGGCTGATCGCGCATGGCCACCGTCATGCCCGCGCCATTCTGGACGAGGATGATCTGGCCCGGCTGGTGCGGGAGCAGGGGCGTCCCGGCGACATGGTGGTGTTGCTGGGCGCGGGTTCCATCTCCGGCTGGGCGCATGGCCTGCCTGCGCGTCTGGAAGGCCGGCAGGGCGGAGCGCGCGTCATGCCTCTTCGCGCACGGGCCTGAGGGGGATGGCCGCAGCCATGGCGACATGACCTTCTCCTTCCTGCTGTCTGCCCTGTGGCTCCTGCTGGCGGCCGTGCTGGCGCGGCGTGGCTGGCGAGGGCGGCGGCGGGTCGTGCTGGCGCTGCTGGCGACGGGCATTCCGGTGCTAGGCCTCCTCACCCATTCCTGCGGGCCGGTGCTGGGGCTTGTCGCGCTCGGGATCGGCATGGCGGTCATGGCGATGACCCAGCGGCCACCGCGTCGCCGCCTTGACGGATGAGTTGAGCGGCGGGGCTTGTCGCGCTATGGGATCGCCATGACCGACACGCTTCCCCTCCCCGCCGTGCGCGGCACGCTCACCCCCTTTCGTCCCTTGGCGGATCTGACATGGCTCCGCGTCGGCGGTCCGGCGGACTGGTTGTTCCAGCCGGCGGATGTAGAGGATCTTTCCGGCTTCCTCGCCGCGCTGCCTCCGACGATTGCGGTCTTTCCCATCGGCGTCGGCTCCAATCTCATCGTACGGGACGGCGGCATCTCGGGGGTGGTGATCCGCCTGGGACGGGGGTTCAATGGAATCGAGACGGGGGATGGCACCGTCACAGCGGGAGCGGCGGCTCTTGATGCCCATGTCGCCCGGAGGGCCGCCGCGGCGGGGCTGGATCTGACGTTCCTGCGCACCATTCCCGGCTCCATCGGCGGTGCTGTGCGCATGAACGCGGGCTGCTATGGCACCTATGTCGCCGACCGTTTCCTGAGCGCGCAGGCGATCCTGCGCAACGGCGATCGGGTGATTCTGGGGCGGGAGGCACTTGCCTTCGGCTATCGGGAGACCTTTCTGCCAGAGGGCGCGGTGATCGTCTCCGCCACCTTTCGCGCGCCTTCCGGCGATCCTTCGACGTTGGAGGCGCTGATGGCGGAGCAGGTCGCCCGCCGAGATGCCTCCCAGCCGGTGAAGGAGCGGACGGCCGGTTCCACATTCCGCAATCCGTCGGGCGCGAGCTCCACGGGTCGTGCCGACGACAGCCATGAGATGAAGGCGTGGAAGCTCATCGACGACGCCGGCATGCGCGGCGCGCGGCGGGGCGGGGCGGAGATGAGCCCGAAACACGCCAATTTCCTCGTCAACACTGGAGGGGCGAATGCCGCCGATCTGGAGGGGCTGGGCGAGGAGGTCCGAAATAGGGTGTTCCAATCGAGCGGTTTGTGGCTAGAATGGGAAATCATGCGCGTCGGAAAACCGGCGGGCGGTTGACGGCCCCTTGGGCCGGCCAATAACCAAAAGGGGGATAACCCCCTGATAACAGGGCGAAAGCCCGGACGAGGCGGTGGGGCATGTCGAGCAGGGCAGCCCCCGAGGTGGCGGTACTGATGGGTGGGCCTTCCGCGGAGCGGGAGGTGTCGCTTGTCTCCGGGCGTGAATGCGCCGGCGCACTGAGGGTGGCGGGTTACGATGTGGTCGAGGTGGACGCGGGGCCGGATCTGGCCGCGCGTCTTGAGGTCATTCGTCCTGCTGTCGTGTTCAACGCCCTGCATGGCCGCTGGGGGGAAGACGGCTGTGTTCAGGGCCTGCTCGAATGGCTGCGAATTCCCTATACCCATTCCGGCGTGCTGGCGTCTGCACTGGCGATGGACAAGATCCGGGCCAAGGCCGCTTTCGCCGTCGCTGGCCTGCCTGTGGTGGAAAGCTGCCTCGCCACGGCGGAGGAAGTGCGCGAGCGTCACATGATGGCCGCACCCTATGTGGTCAAACCCCACAACGAAGGATCGTCCGTCGGTATCCATATCGTTGCAGCCGCCAACAACGGGCCGCCTGCCCTGGCCGGTGTCTCCGGCACGATGATGCTGGAAGCCTATGTGCCCGGGCGCGATCTGACGGTCGCGGTGATGGGCGACGAGCCGTTGGCCGTGACCGATATCATCACCGAGGGATGGTATGATTACGACGCGAAGTACCGCCCCGGCGGATCGCGTCACGTCGTGCCTGCCGATATTCCTGCCGAAGTGGCGGATGCCTGTCTCGACTATGCGCTCCGTGCCCATCGAGTGCTGGGATGCCGTGGGATCAGCCGTTCCGATTTCCGCTGGGACGACTCCAGCGGGGTCGAGGGGCTGGTTATTCTGGAGACGAACACCCAGCCCGGCATGACGCCCACCTCGCTTGCGCCCGAACAGGCGGCGGCACGGGGCATCTCCTTCCCGGAGCTGTGCCGGTGGATCGTGGAGGATGCCTCGTGCGATCGGTGATGCGCCGCGACCCGGCCCCATCCCGTATCGCCTACCGCCTTCAGCGGATCTGGCTGACCCCGCTTTACCGCCGCCTGATACGCACGGGCGTGCCCGTGCTTCTCGTCGCCGCGGTGGCTGGTATCTGGTTCTCCAGTGCGGATCGCCGCGCTCAAGTGGCGGGGGTTGTTCAGGACATTCGCGCCCGAATCGAGAGCCGCCCGGAATTGCAGCTCGTCCGCCTCACGGTGAGCGGCGCTTCGCCGGAGACTGCGGAGGCGATCCGTTCCGGGCTGGCTATCCAGTTTCCCGTGTCGTCGCTGGCGCTGGATCTGACCGGGCTTCGCGCCAAGGCCGAAGAGCTGGATGCCGTGCGCCGTGCCGATGTCCGGGTGCGCCCGGAGGGAACCCTGGAAGTCGCGGTAACGGAACGCTTGCCGATCGTCGTCTGGCGGAACGCCGATGACCTCGTGCTGCTGGATGAGGCAGGCCATCGCGTGGCAGGCCTGGAGAACCGCATCGACCGGCCGGACCTGCCGCTGATTGCCGGTCCGGGTGTTCAGGATGTAGTGCCGGAAGCGCTGAGGCTGCTTGCCGCGGCTGAGCCGCTGCGCACGCGCATCCGCGGACTCGTCCGGATCGGGGAGCGGCGCTGGAACCTCGTGCTCGACCGCGGGCAGGAAATCATGCTGCCCGAGCAGGATGCCGTTGCCGCGCTGGAACGGGTCATCGCGCTTGATCAGGCGGAGGACCTGCTGGACCGCGATGTGACGGTTGTGGACATGCGCATTGGGCGCCGCCCCACCCTCCGCCTTTCCGAAGAAGCAATCGCAGCGCTGCAGGGGGCAAGCCTTACTGCACGCAATACACGCCAGACCAAGGGAGCCCTGCATTGACCGACCTCTATCAATCGCAACGTGCGATGCGGAACATGCGCAGGGCGGCCATGCAGCGGGGGGTCGTGGCGATTCTCGACATCGGCACCTCCAAGATCGCCTGCGTGGTGCTGCGGTTCGACGGGCCGGACAGCTTCCGTGAGCAGGATGGCGTGGGGTCGATGGCTGGCCAGTCCTCCTTCCGCATCATCGGTGCCGCCACCACCCGCTCTCGCGGGGTGCGCTACGGTGAGGTGGCCGCGATGCAGGAGACGGAGCGCGCGATCCGCACCGCTGTCACCGCCGCCCAGAAGATGGCCAATGTGCGTGTGGACCATGTGATTGCCTGCTTTGCAGGAGGGGAGCCTCGCTCCTACGGGTTGGCGGGCGAGGTGGAGGTTTCCGACAGCCTGGTCACGGAGGAAGACGTGGCCCAGGTGCTGTCCGCCTGCGAGGTGCCACCCATCGGCCATGGTCGCGAGGTGCTGCACGCCCAGCCGGTGAACTTTGCGCTCGATCACCGTTCCGGCCTTGCCGATCCGCGCGGGCAGATGGGGCGGCGGCTGGCCTGCGACATGCACCTTCTGACAGTGGAGGGCGCGGCCGTGCAGAACCTGCTCCACTGTATCAAACGCTGCGATCTGGAACTCGCGGGGATCGCCTCTTCCGCCTATGTCTCCGGTATGTCGGCGCTGGTGGAAGATGAGCAGGAGTTGGGTGCAGCCTGTATCGACATGGGCGGCGGCGCCACGGGGCTGTCGATCTTCCTTAAGCGCCACATGATCTACGCCGACAGCGTGAGGATGGGGGGGGAGAACGTCACCTCCGACATCGCACAGGGTCTGCGCATCCCGCATGCCACGGCGGAGCGAATCAAGACCTTCCACGGCGGCGTCGTGGCAACGGGGGTCGATGACCGCGAGATGATCGAGATCGGTGGCGATTCCGGCGACTGGGAGAAGGATCGCCGGACCGTCAGCCGCTCCGAAGTGATCGGCATCATCCGCCCGCGGATGGAAGAGATACTGGAAGAAGTGCGCGCGCGTCTCGATGCCGCGGGTTTCGAGCATCTTCCCTCCCGGCAGATCGTGCTTACCGGCGGATGCAGCCAGATGCCGGGGATCGACGGGCTGGCCGCGCGGATCCTTGGCCAGCAGGTGCGTCTTGGCCGTCCGCTCCGTGTGCAGGGCCTGCCGCAGGCGGCAACGGGCGCGGCCTTCGCTTCGTCCGTGGGATTGTGCCTTTTTGCGACTCACCCGCAGGACGAATGGTGGGATTTCGATATTCCGATGGGTCGCTACCCGGCGCGTTCCCTCCGCCGCGCGGTCAAATGGTTCCGCGAGAACTGGTAACCGCTACATCATGCGTCGTAGGCGAAATCCCGCTTGCCGCCCCCGCGCGGCAGGCCAGATTTTGTAGGAAAACCGCGTTTTTTTCGTGACCTTCGCTGCCACACACTGTAGCCTTTAGGTAACGTGCGGGAAAAAATCGGCCATGAGCCGGCACAGGCAGGCGGGACCAGAACCATGACATTGAACCTGACGGTCAACGACCAAGAAGAGCTGAAGCCGCGTATCACGGTGTTCGGCGTCGGCGGGGCAGGCGGTAACGCCGTCAACAACATGATCGAGAAGCAGCTTGAGGGTGTGGAGTTCGTCGTCGCGAACACCGACGCCCAGGCGCTTCAGCAGTCGAAATCCACCGCACGCATCCAGATGGGCGTGAAGGTGACGGAAGGTCTGGGCGCCGGTGCGCGTCCGCCCGTCGGCGCCGCCGCGGCAGAGGAGACGATCGAGGAGATCGTTGACCATCTTGCCGGCGCACACATGTGCTTCATCACCGCAGGCATGGGTGGTGGCACCGGAACGGGCGCCGCCCCGATCATCGCGCAGGCCGCGCGTGAGCTGGGTGTTCTGACGGTCGGTGTCGTGACCAAGCCCTTCCAGTTCGAGGGCAATAAGCGCATGCGTCAGGCCGAGGAGGGGATCGAGAACCTCCAGAAGGTCGTCGACACGCTGATCATCATTCCGAACCAGAACCTGTTCCGCCTGGCCAATGAGCGCACGACCTTCACCGAAGCGTTCCAGATGGCCGACGACGTGCTCTATCAGGGTGTGAAGGGCGTGACTGACCTCATGGTCCGCCCGGGGCTCATCAATCTCGATTTCGCCGACGTTCGCGCGGTGATGGACGAAATGGGCAAAGCCATGATGGGCACCGGTGAGGCGGAGGGCGAGGATCGCGCCATCCACGCCGCCGAGAAAGCCATCGCCAACCCGCTGCTGGACGAGATCAGCCTGAACGGTGCGAAGGGTGTGCTCATCAACATCACCGGCGGTTACGATCTGACGCTGTTCGAACTGGACGAAGCGGCGAACATCATCCGCGACAAGGTCGATCAGAACGCAAACATCATTGTCGGATCCACGCTGGATACGACGATGGAGGGCCGGATCCGTGTCTCGGTCGTGGCAACCGGTATCGACGCCGCCCCGGCGGCCGCGGAACTGCCCGTGCCGCGTCGCAGCCTTGCCGCGCCGCTCGCGCCTCAGCAGGCACAAGCTGAGCCTGTCCAACACACACCGCAATTCGTCCCGCAGCAGCCAGCCGCGCGGGAGCGCCCCCAGCCGCAGCAGCTGCATGCGTCTCAACAACCGGTTCCGCAGCCTGCTGCCCGGGCGCCGCGTCCGGCTCCGCAGCCGTCGCGCCAGCCGCAGGAGCCGAGTTTCGACGCATATGCTGCCCGGCAAGAACCGCAGCAGCGTTATGAGGAGGCGGACGACCTGCCGCCGCCCGCTTATCAACCGCAGCCTGCCTACCAGCCGCAGGCCGCGCGGAACTATCCGGTCAATGATGACCCGGCGGCCTTCGTCGCGCCCCGCGGCGCACGTCCTGCGGGCACCCCCTCGGAGGAGACGCTTGCGCGTCTTCATGCGGCAGTAAGCAAGTCACCCGCTCCGCAGGCCGCCGCCCGTCCGGTGGCGCAGCGCCCGCAGCAGGCTCAACCTGCCCCGGCTGCAGAACGCCCGCGGATGGGGATAAGCTCCTTCATCAACCGGATGACCGGACATGGTGAGGCAGCCGCTCCGGCCGAGCGCCCCGCGCCGCAACAACCCCGCCAGCAGCCGCAGGTTTCGGGTTATGAGGAAGAGCCGAACATGTCGCCCGAGCAGGAGCGGATCGAGATTCCGGCCTTCCTGCGGCGTCAGGCGAACTGAATAAACCAAGAAACTTCGTGAACAAAACTTGAGAGGGCCGAAACAATTCGGCTCTCTTTTTATTTGTGTTTTCAAGTATTTAAATAATATGCGCCGCTTGCTCGGCGGGTTTGCGCGATGTGTAACGCCGTCTGTTACACGAGGTAGCAAAGAGTGAATTGAGGTCCGGATATCAAGCCCTTACCTCCATGCTTGTCGGATCGACCGCAAACAGGCGTTTGTGATCCCGGCGTGTAGAAGGATGAACGAAGTGCAAACGACGATCAAATCTCAGGTGACATTCACGGGCGTGGGTCTCCACTCCGGTCGTCCTGTGCGCATGACGATCCATCCCGCCTCCGCCGAATACGGGATCTGGTTCCGCCGGACCGATGTTGAAGGTGACAACCTGATCCCGGCCCGCTGGGATGCGGTGGTGCCGTCGAAGCTTTGCACCCTGATCGCCAACCGCTCTGGCGCGTCCGTCTCCACCATCGAACACGTGATGGCGGCTCTCGCAGGGTGCGGCGTGACCAATGCGCTGGTGGAGATCGATGGGCCGGAAGTGCCGATTCTGGATGGCTCGGCGCAGCCGTTCGTGAAGGGCATCCTGTCCCGCGGCCTGCGCGAGCTTGCGGTCCCGGTGCGTGCGCTGCGTATCCTGAAACCCGTCGAAGTGCACAACGGCGCGGCGTGGGCGCGGCTGGATCCGGCCGACATGCTGGAGATCGACTTCACGATCGATTTCGCCGAGCCGGCAATCGGCCGTCAGGAAAAGGCGCTCAACATGTCTAACGGTGCTTTCGTGCGGGAACTTTGCGACAGCCGCACCTTCTGCCGTCAGGACGATGTGGAGCGGATGCAGGCCAATGGTCTGGCGCTTGGTGGGACGTATGAGAATGCCGTCGTCTTTGATGACGACAAGGTCCTGTCGCCCGGCGGCCTGCGCCACAAGGATGAGGCCGTCCGCCACAAGATGCTGGACGCGCTTGGCGATCTGTCTCTCGCGGGGGCACCGATTCTTGGCAAATACACGTCGCAACGCGGTGGCCATGCCCTCACCAACAAGCTGCTTCGGGCGCTGTTCGCTGATCCCTTCGCCTATCGGATGGTTGATGTGGCCGAAGGCGTCACAGGCGGAAAACTGCCGGGTGTGGGTGTGCGGCGCACCGACGTGCCCGTTCTCATCTGAACCTGAAGATCACGCTTTTGACCCTCGGCACGCCGGGGGTCGATTGCCATTTTGCGCCCCGGATTTTTCTATGTTAGGACCAACGGGAAACAGGCGGCGAAACGGGATGCAACGACCCGACAAGGGGGCGGCAAACCGGCAAGCGCATCGCCCGTGGGGCAGTGAATGAGGTTCAGGATCATGGCAGGCTGCAAGCGGGGAGCGATTCTCGTCGGGTCGATGATGCTGGCGACGATTCTCGCGGGCTGTTCGGGGAATGGCGGTTCGGGAACGGATGTGCCGCTGGACAATTTCACCGCGGAGCAGATTTACCAGCGCGGTGAGTATGAGCTTGAGACAAACCGCAAGCCGAAGGATGCGGCGCATTACTTCTCGGAGATCGAGCGGCTCTATCCCTATACGGAATGGGCCAAGCGCGCGCTGGTGATGGAGGCCTATTCCTACCATCAGGCGCGTGATTACGAGAATGCGCGCGGTGCGGCCCAGCGGTTCGTCGATCTCTATCCCGGCGATCAGGACGCAGCCTATGCGCAGTATCTTCTCGCGCTCAGCTATTACGATCAGATCGGGGCCGTTGGCCGCGATCAGGGGCTGACCTTCCAGGCGCTACAATCTCTTCGCGACGTGATCGAGAAATATCCCGACAGCGAATATGCGAAATCGGCGATGATGAAGTTTGACCTCGCCTTCGACCATCTGGCGGCGAAGGAAATGGAGATCGGTCGCTTCTACCTGAGCCGGGGACATTATACCGCCGCGATCAACCGGTTCCGGGCGGTGGTGGAGGATTACCAGACCACGACCTATACGCCCGAAGCGCTGCACCGTCTGGTGGAGGCCTATCTCGCGCTCGGCTTCGAGAATGAGGCGGTAACGGCGGCCGCAATTCTGGGGCACAACTTCCAGTCCAGCCCGTTCTATCAGGACAGCTACGCACTCCTGCGCGGCCGCGGGCTGGAGCCTGAAATGCGGGGCGATAGCTGGCTGTCGCGAATCTATCGGCAGACGATCCGCGGGGAGTGGCTCTGACGGGCCGCGCGGGCTGGGGGGAACCATGCTCCGCGGACTCGATATTCGCGACATTCTCATCATCGACCGGCTGGAGCTGACGTTCCATCCTGGCCTCAATGTGCTGACGGGCGAAACTGGCGCAGGCAAATCCATTCTGCTCGACGCGCTGGGATTCGTGCTGGGCTGGCGCGGGCGGGCGGAACTCGTGCGGCAGGGCGCCGCGCAGGGCGAGGTGACCGCGGTCTTTGACCTGCCCCCCGGGCATCCTGCGCGGGCGGTTATGACGGAGGCCGGGTTTTCCGACGACAGCGAACTGATCCTCCGCCGCGTGAACATGCCGGACGGTCGTAAGACCGCGTGGATCAACGACCGCCGTGCCGGGGCCGAGCTGCTTCGCGCATTGTCGGAGACATTGGTTGAGCTGCA
Organism: Haematobacter missouriensis; assembly: GCF_000740775.1. Classification (GTDB taxonomy): domain Bacteria; phylum Pseudomonadota; class Alphaproteobacteria; order Rhodobacterales; family Rhodobacteraceae; genus Haematobacter; species Haematobacter missouriensis. Next base: position 89,759 of record NZ_JFGS01000015.1, read on the forward strand.
TGGCCAGCATGATGACAGGGGTCTGCTCAATGCCCGTGGGCATCGTCGGCTGCTGGACGATTTCGGAGGTCTCACGCCGGAGGTGGAGGCAGTCCGTATCGCTTGGCGGCGGCTCGCTGCCGCGCGCCAGGCGGAGGCTGCCGCGACCATCGCACTTGCGGCGGGCAAGGCGGAGGAGGAGTTCCTACGCCACGCCGACGCTGAGCTGGAGCACCTCTCCCCGGAAGTGGGGGAGGAGGCGGATCTGGACGCCCGCCGCCGCATGATGCAGGGGGCTGAACGCATCCGTGCCGATGTAGCCCGCGCGGGCGACGCGCTCGGCCTTCAGGGGGCGGAGGGCGCGATGACGGATGCGCTCCGCTGGCTGGAAGGGGCGGCAGACAAGGTAGAGGGGGTTCTCGAGGAGACTGTCGCCGCCTTGGGACGCGCGCTTACCGAACTGGCGGAGGCGCAGTCCGGAGTGGAACGCTGTCTGGAGGTGCTGGATTTCGATCCCGGCGCGCTGGAAGCGTTGGAGGAGCGGCTCTTCGCTATCCGTGCGCTGTCGCGCAAACATGCAGTTCTGGCCGACGACCTGCCCGCGCTGGCGGCGGCGATCCGGGCGCGGCTGGCTGCCGTGGATCAGGGGGATCAGGCGCTTCTCCGAGCGGCCGCGGAGGTGGAGGCGGCGAGTCTGGCCTATGACGCTGCCGCCCGGACGCTCACTGCCCGACGGCGGGAGGCCGCGACACGGCTCGATCTGTCCATGGCGGAGGAGCTGCGCCCACTCCGCATGGAGCGCGCGGTCTTCACGACCGTGGTGGAGGAGGGCGATCCCGGTCCGGAGGGACGGGACGCCGTGACCTTCACCGTGGCGACGAACCCAGGCGCACCGGCGGGTCCGCTCGACCGGATCGCGTCGGGGGGCGAACTCTCGCGTTTCCTCCTCGCGCTGAAAGTGTCGCTGACCCGGCAGGCAGGCGGGCAGACGCTGATCTTCGACGAGATCGACAGGGGCGTGGGAGGCGCCACCGCCGATGCCATCGGGCGCCGTCTCCACCGTCTGGCGGAGGAGGGGGCGCAGGTGCTGGTTGTCACCCATTCCCCGCAGGTCGCGGCCTATGGCGCGCAGCACTGGCGGGTGGAAAAGCGGGTGGAAGGCGGCGTGACGCTGTCTTCGGTCACGCCGCTCGGCGCGGAGGCGCGGGTGGACGAGATCGCCCGCATGCTCGCGGGCGATGTGGTGACCGATGCGGCGCGCGATGCGGCGCGGGCGCTGCTCTCCCCCTGACGATCAGAGGGGGGCTGTCGCCCTCCGCAGCCAATCCAGCGTCTCCGGGCTGACCCGCTCCCCGATGCGCTCCAATACTTCCGCATGATAGGCGTCGATCCAGAAGCGTTCCTCGGGGGAGAGCATGTCGCGCAGGATCAACCGTCGGTCGATCGGCACCCAGGTGAGGGTGCGGAAGGAGAGCATCGCACGGTCGTCTCCGTCGGGGATAGGGGGGGCTTCCACAACCGCCAGCAGATTTTCCGTGCGAATGCCGAAGGCGCCTTCGCGGTAGTAACCCGGCTCGTTGGACAGGATCATGCCCGGCTCCAGTGGCACTTCCGAGATGCGGGAGATGCGCTGCGGCCCCTCATGTACGCAGAGGAATGCACCAACCCCGTGCCCCGTGCCGTGGTCGTAATCCTGCCCGGCGAGCCAGAGCGGCATCCGCGCCAGCGTATCCAGATCCCGCCCCGCCAATCCGCGCGGCCACCGGGCGCGGGAGATGGCCACCATGCCTTGCAGTACGCGGGTGAAGGCAAGCTTCTCCGGCTCCCCCACCTGTCCGACTGCGACGGTGCGGGTGATGTCGGTCGTGCCGTCCACATATTGTCCGCCAGAATCGACCAGCAGAAGCTCTCCGGTTTTCACCGGACGGTCCGTGCCTTCCGTTACACGGTAATGCACGATGGCCCCGTTAGGCCCCGCGCCGCAGATGGTGTCAAAACTTATGTCGCGGAGCGCGTTGGTCGCGCGGCGGAAGCCTTCCAGCGCGGAGACAACGGCAATCTCCGTCAGCGTCCCCTTCGGTGCCTCCGCGTCCAGCCACGCGAGGAACGCGCACATTGCCGCCCCGTCGCGCAGATGCGCCTCCGCCGTTCCGGCGATCTCTGCGGGGTTTTTGCGGGCTTTCGGCAAGATGCAGGGATCCGGGGCCCAGACGATCTCCACACCTGCAGCTGCGAGCCGGTCCGACACCGCCTTGGGAGCGGAGGCCCGATCGACGCGGACAGGGCCCTCCAGGCTGTCCAGAGCGGCGGCAAAGGCGTCCGGCGGTTCAACACTGATCTCCGGCCCCAAGTGCTTGCGCAGGTCGGCGTCGAGCTTCCGGTCATCGACAAAGAGCCGGAGCTGTCCGTCATCACGAAGGATGGCAAGGGCATGGACGACCGGGTTGCGCGGAATATCGTGGCCGCGGATGTTCAGAAGCCATGAAATGCTGTCAGCGAGCGTGAGGATCGCGGCCTTCTGCCCGGCCTCCTTCAGCGCCGCGGCGAGGCGGGCGCGCTTCTCCGCGCTGGTTTCGCCCGCCAGTGCCTCCGGCTGCACGTCTATCCGGCCAAGCGGCGGGGCGGGTTGATCGGACCAGATGGCGTCAACGAGGTTGTCCGTCGGCTCCAGTGTTACCTCGGATCCTGCCAGCGCGGTGGTGATCCGGTCGATCTCGTCGCGGCTGTGCAGCCAAGGATCGTACGCCACCCGTCCCCGTGACAGGTTGGTGCGTATCCAATCACCGGGTTTCGTCTCCGGCCACGGGACGGGAGTGAAGCTGTCGAGGGCGACTTGCGCTTTTACCTGCACTCGGTAGCGTCCGTCGATGAATACCCCAGCGATCTCGGGAAGGATGATCGCGAAGCCGGCGGAACCGGTGAACCCGGTCAGCCATGCCAGCCGCGCGTCATGATCGGCGACATACTCGCCCTGATGAACGTCAGCGCGCGGCACGATGAAACCGTCGATTCCGCGCGTCGCCAGGAGCTTGCGCAGGGCGGCGATCCGGGGCGGGCCCTGCTCGGGCGACGTAGGCGCATCAAAACTCTGGAACATGGGACTCCCCCGGGCCTAACCGCGCCTCCAACCGACGCGCCCCTGTCTAGCGCGGTGCCGGCGGGGCGGACAAGGCGAGAGCCGGGTCAATGATGTAACAGGCGCCGGCGCGGACGCCAGCGCCGACTGTGAATGGCTACATGTGTGGGTCTGCCATCAGGCCCGACGGACGAATCGCCCTCCGCCGCCGGGAAGTTTCGCCCGTGCCCGCGCCCGGGGGTCGGCGTCGAACAGCGCGGCCAGTTGCTCCGTCATCGCACCTGCAAGCTGCTCCACATCGGTGATCGTGACGGCACGATTGTAGTAGCGTGTCACGTCGTGACCGATGCCGATGGCCAGAAGCTCCACCGCTTTCCTGCGCTCCACCATCGCAATTACGTCGCGCAGGTGTTTTTCAAGATAATTCGCGGGATTCACGGAGAGCGTGGAATCATCCACGGGTGCGCCGTCGGAGATCACCATGAGGATCTTACGCATCTCTGGCCGTCCGGCCAGTCGCCGATGCGCCCATTCGAGCGCCTCACCGTCGATATTCTCCTTCAGCAGCCCTTCCTTCATCATCAGGCCGAGATTCTCGCGCGTACGCCTCCATGGCGAATCGGCGGATTTGTAGATGATGTGGCGGAGGTCGTTCAGACGTCCCGGCTGCGGCGGGCGGCCCGCTGCCAACCACGCCTCCCGACTCTGCCCACCCTTCCATGCGCGGGTGGTGAAGCCCAGAATCTCCACTTTCACCTGCGTGCGTTCCAGCGTCCGGGCGAGGATATCGGCGCAGATGGCGGCAATGGAAATGGGCCGCCCGCGCATGGAGCCGGAATTGTCCAGCAGCAGCGTCACGACCGTATCGCGGAATTCGGTGTCCTTCTCCTGCTTGAAGGAGAGGGGCATCGTGGGGTTCGCCACGACGCGCGCCAGCCGCCCGGCATCGAGCGTTCCTTCCTCCAGATCAAACAGCCAGGAGCGGTTCTGCTGGGCCTGCAGGCGGCGCTGCAACTTGTTGGCCAATCGGGAAACGGCTCCCTTCAGCGGTTCGAGTTGCTGGTCGAGGTAGGCGCGTAGCCGTTCCAGTTCAGCCGGATCAGCCAGTTCCTCCGCCTTGATCTCCTCGTCATAGGCGGTGGTGAAAACCTTGTAGCCGGGATCGGCTTCCGAATGCGGAGCAGGGGGCGGCGGTTCGGTCGGCGGTTCGCCGTCCGGCATCTCCGCTTCCTCAGTCATCTCGCCATCGGCGTCGTGTTCGGTGGAGACCTGCGCCTCGGCGGCATCCTGCTGCTGCTCCTGAGACTGCTCGGGGCTGGCTTCGTTCTCCTCGCCCTCCTCCTGATTGTCGCCCTCGCTTTCAGGCGTGTCCTGATCGTCTTCCGTCTCCGCGCTGTCTTCCTCATCCTCGTTCTCGAGGTCGGGATCGTCACCGAGCTGGTCGCCGTAGCCGAGATCCGAGATCACCCGCCGCGCCAGACGCGCGAAGGCCGCCTGATCCGCCAGCACGTCCTGCAGGTCGGAGAACTGCCCACCCGCCTGATTCTCGATGAAACCCCTCCACAGGCCCATCACATTGGCCGCGGCGGGCGGCAGCGGTCGCCCGGTCGCGAGATGGCGGACGAGATAGCCCGCAGCCTGCGCCAGCGGCGCATCTGCTGCATCGCGGATTTGGCCATAGCCCTTCCGCTCTGCCTCATGGCCGATCTTGGCGTCGATGTTCTTGGCTGTGCCGGGCATTTCCCGCGCCCCTATGGCCTCCGTCCGCGCAGTTTCCATGGCATCGTAGAGATCGCGGGCCATATCCCCTTGCGGAAGGTAGCGGGCATGGGTTCCGGTATTGTGATAACGATGGCGGAGCGCGAATGCATCGGCGGTGCCCCGGGCGAGAAGCACCTCATCCTTCGTCACGCGTCGGGAAATCTGCGGCAGCCTGACCCCTTCCTTCGTCTGGCCGGGAGGGTCGACCGAATAGGTCACGGCAAGATCGCGGTCCGCCGCCATGGTGCGGGTCGCTTCGGCCAAGGCCTTCTTGAACGGATCGGCGGGGTTGTCGTTGCGCTTGCTCATGTCAAAGATAAAGCACTGCGTCTGCCCCGCGGCAAGGCCCGGTGGGCACGTGACGGCGGTTTCCGTGCCGCGCCTCGGTTACGTACAGGTGCCGTCTTGCGCTCTCTGAGCCGCGAGGCGACAGTTCGTCGGTCACTAAAGGAAATTCTGTCAACTTTGGAGAGTGTGACATGACCAAGCCGAAGATCGCCGTCATCATCGGATCGACGCGCCCCACCCGCTTCGCGGACAAGCCTGCCGCGTGGTTCATGGAAATCGCCGGTCAACGCGACGATCTCGAGGTCGAACTCGTGGATCTGCGGGACTATGACCTGCCGTTCTTCCATGAGGTCGCCAGCAACGCCTGGGTTCCGTCGCAGGATCCGAAAGCGGTAGCGTGGCAGAAGAAGATCGCCGAATTCGACGGCTACATCTTCGTCGTGGCTGAATACAACCACTCGGTGACCGGATCGCTGAAGAACGCGCTGGATCAGGCCTATGTGGAGTGGATCCACAAGCCGATGGGCGCGGTCGGCTACGGCGGTGTGGGGGCCGCGCGGGCCATCGAACATCTGCGTGGCATCGGGGTAGAGCTGCAGATGGTGCCGGTGCGCAATGCGGTGCATATCGGGGGCGGCGATTTCTTTGCTGTGTCGCCGCTTGGCCAGAACGGCGAAATGTCCACCATTTCCGCCCATCTCGAGCCCTCCGCCAAGGGTCTGCTGGATGATATGGCCTGGTGGGCAAAAGCGACGATGGCGGCGCGGTCTGCAGATTCCGAGGTTATCCGGCCAGGC
>NZ_JFGS01000016.1 GCF_000740775.1 Haematobacter missouriensis
TCCCTGGCCGACTTCATTGGAATCCGCACGCGGTCCGCCTGACGGCATGGTCACCCCGTCGCGGATCGCGGCGGGGCGACCCTTTCGGCACTGGTGGATGCGCCACTTTCGCGGCTAGACTGGCCGCATCACGAATGGTGCTCCCATGAAGGCCCTGATCATCATCGACATGCAGATGGAGATGCAGCACCGGATCGACTCCGGTGCGGATCACGTCAATCCCGATGCGCCGCTTCGGATCGTCGCCCTGTCCGACGCCTTTCGCCAGAAGGGCTGGCCGGTTGTCCATGTCCGCCACCGCGATGCTGATCCTACCTCGCCCTTCCATCAAGGTGCCCCGGGCCACGCGCCCATGCCCTGCGACGATGCGCAGAAGAGCGAGCCGGTTTTTCTGAAGACCACATCCTCGGGCTTTGCCTCGACAGATCTCGCGCCCTACCTGCAGGGGAAAGGGATCTCGGACCTTGTCGTGACCGGCGCCGTGGCCGGGTTTTGCGTCAATTCGACCGTCAGGGCGGGAGCGGACCTGGGTTTCAACATGACGGTCGCGCGGGATGCTGTGATCGGCTTCGGCCTGCCCGCCGCCGGTCTGTCGGCGCGCATGATCTTCGATGTGACAATGGCGCATCTCAAGGCAGATTTCGCCCGGGTGGTGGATGCCGCGGTCCTGCTGGACGAATAGCTTTCCCGAATGCCCAAAACATAAGGCCCCGGACTGAGCCGGGGCCTTATGTCGTTCCGTCGTCGCGCCTCAGGCGAGGCTCATCGACACCGCGCTTTCGGGCAGCTCCTCATCGAAGCAGCGCTGGTAGAACTCCGCCACCGTCTGGCGCTCCAACTCATCACATTTGTTAAGGAAGGTGAGCCGGAAGGCATATCCGACGGAGCGGAAAATCCGCGCATTCTCCGCCCAGGCGATGACGGAGCGCGGGGACATCACCGTGGACAGATCGCCGTTCATGAAGGCCGTCCGCGTCATGTCCGCCACGGTCACCATCTGGCTGATGATCTTGCGGCCTTTTTCCGTGTTGTATGTCGGGTTCTTGGCCAGCACGATCGCCACCTCCGCATCGTGCGACAGGTAGTTCAGCGTGGCGACGAGGCTCCAGCGGTCCATCTGGCCCTGGTTGATCTGCTGGGTGCCATGATAGAGGCCGGTCGTATCGCCCAGACCCACTGTGTTCGCGGTGGAGAAGATGCGGAAATAAGGGTGCGGTGTGATGACCTCGTTCTGGTCGAGCAACGTGAGCTTGCCGTCGGTTTCAAGCACCCGCTGGATCACGAACATCACATCCGCGCGTCCCGCGTCATATTCGTCGAACACGATTGCGGTCGGGTTGCGGAGCGCCCAGGGGAGTATTCCCTCCTGAAACACCGTCACCTGCTTTCCGTCGACCAACTTGATCGCGTCCTTGCCGATCAGGTCGATCCGGCTGATGTGGCTGTCGAGATTGACCCGCACGCAAGGCCAGTTGAGGCGCGCGGAGACTTGTTCGATATGTGTCGACTTGCCCGTGCCGTGATAGCCTTGGATCATTACGCGGCGGTTGTACTGAAAACCCGCAAGGATCGCGAGCGTCGTATCAGGGTCGAACTTGTAGGTAGGGTCGAGCGTCGGCACGCGGTCGGTGGCTTCGGCGAAACCCTTCACCACCATGTCGCTGTCGATCCCGAAGACTTCGCGGACCGAGATTTCCTCGGTGGGTTTCGCATTCACGTCCATCGTTCTGCCCTGCGCTTGCGAGGCTCATTGCCCCAGACCCGGGGGAGCATAACGGACCATGCGGCGAGAACAAGTGCGCCCCCGACACGGAACAGCTTCCCGTGACAGCCGTTTCCCGACTGACGGGCTTTTGGTGGCCCGGGTTGAAACGGAGAGATCACCCATGGCACGCTTCGACGGCAAGACGGTTATCGTGACGGGCGCAAGTTCCGGTATCGGGCTCGCCACTGCACGGCGCTTTTCTGAAGAGGGCGCCAACGTGGTTCTGGTTGCCCGCGACGAGGAGGCGTTGGCGGGGGCGGCGAAGGACTTGGACCAGGCGCGAACCCTTACATTTTCCGGGGATATCAGCCGCGAGCCGGATGTCATTTCCATCGCGGATGCGGCGGTGGCGCGTTTCGGAAGGATCGATGTCCTTTGCAACAATGCGGGGATCGGCATGAACGGCCGCATAGATGAAATGAGCCTCGAGGATTGGCGCAAGGTCATCGATATCGATCTGACTGGTGTTTTCCTGATGAGCCGTGCGGTCTGGCCGCAACTGGAGAAGGTGCGGGGGGCGGTGGTCAATACCTCCTCCGTTTCCGGTCTCGGCGGCGATTGGGGCATGTTCGCCTACAACGCGGCAAAGGGCGGGGTGAGCAACATGACCCGTGCGCTGGCGCTGGACGCGCGGGATTCGGGCATCCGTGTCAACGGCGTGGCCCCCGCGCTCACCCGCACCGGTATGACTGAAGAGATGATGGGCGATGAAGCGCTGGTTCAGAAATTCCTTGAGCGGATCCCGCTGGGACGGGTCGGGGAGCCGGAGGATGTCGCCGCTGTCATCGCCTTTCTCGCCTCCGATGATGCGCGATTCGTGAACGGCGTCATCATCCCCGTCGATGGCGGGATGCACGCCTCCAACGGGCAGCCTCCGCAGGCCTGAAACTCAGTCTCGGAAGTGGCGGCTATCCTTGATCTGGTCCCAGGCCCAGACGACCTCCTGCAACCGGTCCTCGTCGGAGCGGTTGCCACCGTTCATGTCCGGGTGCAGGTCCTTGACGAGACTCTTGTATTGCTTGCGGATTTCCAGACGGCTCCAATGGTCCTTGGCCTCGAGGATCTCCAGAGCCTTCCGCTCCGTCGGCGGCAGCTTCCGCGTGATGCCTGAAGTAGGCGATTTGGATTGCGTGGCTTTCTCGCCAAGAACCTCAAACGGGTCGTCGATGCCAAGCCGCGCCCACGCCTTCGCTTCCTCGGTGCGCTGCGCAAAAGGCTTGGTCTCCCGGCCCCACACCCGATCGCTGTCCATCATGCGCTGAAACTCCTCCTCCGTGGTGGAGGAGAAGAAATTCCACTTCAGGTTGTATTCCCTGACATGCTCCTTGCAGAACCAGAGATACTCGTCGAGGTGGTCGGGTGATTTCGGGGCACGGTATTGTCCGGCTTCTGTGCAACCCGGGTGGTCGCAGCCCCGTTGTGAGGTTTCGAATGCGCCGGACATCCCCCGCCGACCACGGGTGCGGCGCTTCTTGTCCGTCGAAACACGAATGTCGAACTCAAAAGGGGGGCGGTTTGACATGGGGGTACCTTTTCGACTCGGGCCGACGAGTTTAGAGTTTTTGCAGCGCGATTGAAGGGGTTGACATCAAAAATGGCGCTTACTGACGAAATCCAGACCCGGCTTGAGGCGGCTTTCCGCCCCCGACGCCTTTCGGTGGAGGATGAAAGCGAAAGCCACCGCGGCCATTCCGGCTGGCGGGAGGGCGGAGAAACGCATTTTGCCGTAACGATGGAAGCCGAAGACCTCGGCCCGCTCTCACGTGTTGAGCGGCATCGGGCCGTTCATTCCGCACTTGGACCGGACCTCATCGCCCGGATCCATGCCCTCCGCCTGACGCTCTCCGCCTGAAAACTATGGCTGCCGCGGCTCCGTAGGGCGATCGGCAACGATGCGCGGCGTGGACCCTTCGGGCGCGCTGGTGACCAGCGTGGGCTTCTGCTGCTCTGCCAGAGGCAGGGAGGGAGTCTGCGACTCGGGCTTTTCGCGGCCCCAGAGGCGCTGAACCATGCGGACGTCGGGCCGCGCGGCCGGAGAAATCTCCTGAGGCATCGCCGGAGCCTCCTCTCGGAGCCTGCGGAAAACCAGCAGGGTCTGAAAGGAACTCCGCGCGCGGGACAGGAGGCCGCGGGGTTCTTCAAGGGGCAGAGTGTCGGCTCGCAGATATTCCCATCCATCCGCCGCCATCCTATTCATGACGTCGGAAACGGTAACGGCCAGCTTTTCATCGGGCCGTTTGACCCCTTTGATCTTTGCAGGGCGGGAGGGGGCGGGAAGCGCCCTGTACTCGTACCGTGACATACGTTCCTCGTTCGTGAATCACGCGCGACGAGGCGCGCCTAGGCCGCGTAGGCTAGCAGATGTGTCCGCCATGCGCGAGTTTCAAGCTGCAAAGAGCCGTCGTGGGCCGGCCGCGACTCTCAACATCTGGCGAAGAAAGAATTTTCTTAAAATGTTCACCCAGGCGACACGAATCATGTTGAAATGCTCCCAACTTAAGCAATAATGAAACTCATGGACGCGATGATCAGGCGTGTTGGGAGGCTCGCCGGATCATCTGGGTGGAGGTGATGTTTGTTGTCACTTCCATCCGCAGCTCCCGCTTCGCTCACCCGGATAGCGTCGCGGGAGCAGTAAAGAGGTCGCGGTGGGGAACTATCGCGATAGGCGGCGTCGGAGGCGTAACCTCCGAGAGTGGAGCGTAACGGCAGGGGAGCGGATCCGTTATGTGGAGCCTCGGTGAAATGTCCTCGACGTAGCGAGGAACGGCGGCCATAGGCCGCCGTTTCCTTTTGAGCACATGATCCAAAGAGATAATTATCAGCAGCCTGGCCGCCGCGGGTGTCATCTTGAATTCTTGCCGGGGAGGAGACGCCTGAATGCTCTGTCGGTTAAGATCAGGTCCGGCATCGCGCCGAATCCATTGGCTGATGAAGGTCGAATATCCATTGAAGGACAGAAAGTCGGCCCGGCCATGAGCCAAAGCGTGCGGCTCCCGCGGTGATCTCCGCTTGAACACACCCCGAGATGTTTTCGGCAGCCCGCTAACAGGCTGCTGAAAAAGGCTCTTTCGGCCCGTGTTGGGGCGGAAATCGTTCGCTATCTGGCTGGAAATTCATATACTTTTGGGCTGATTTTCCGATTTCCGGCACGTAGAACTTCAGGGCGTTCTAGCAGCCTGCCGACTGTATCGGGCAACGCTCCCACGGGCCGTGACCCGCGGGTTCGGCCTAGAGTCCGAGTTTCTGCGCCACCAGCGCGTTCACGGCGGCAGGATTGGCCTTGCCGCCTGTCGCCTTCATCACCTGTCCAACGAACCAGCCCGCCAGTTTGGGGTTCTGTTTGGCCTTTTCCACCTGCGCCGGATTGGCTGCGATTATCTCGTCCACGGCGACTTCGATCGCGCCGGTGTCGGTCACCTGCTTCATTCCCCGCGATTCGACGATCTCCGCCGGATCGCCGCCTTCGGTCCAGAGGATCTCGAACAGATCCTTGGCGATCTTGCTGGAGATGGTCTCATTCGCCAGAAGGTCGAGAATCCCGGCGAGCTGCACGGCGGAAACCGGGCTATCCGAGATACTCAGCCCCTCCTTGTTCAGCCGGCCGAAAAGCTCGTTGATGACCCAGTTCGCGGCCTGCTTGCCATCCCGACCAGCGGCGACGGCCTCGAAAAACAACGCGTTTTCCGTCTCGGCGGTGAGAACGCTGGCGTCGTAGTCCGTCACACCGAAATCGGCGATGAAACGCGCCTTCTTGGCGTCGGGCAATTCCGGCATCGCGGCGGCGATGTCATCAACCCATGCCTGCTCGATCTCCAGCGGCAGAAGATCCGGGTCGGGGAAGTAGCGGTAGTCGTGCGCCTCTTCCTTCGACCGCATGGAGCGGGTCTCGCCCTTGTCAGGGTCGTAAAGCCGGGTCTCCTGATCGACCTTTCCGCCGTCTTCCAGAATGGCGATCTGGCGACGGGCCTCGTAGTCGATAGCCTGCTGGATGAAGCGCATGGAGTTCATGTTCTTGATCTCGCAGCGGGTGCCGAGATGAGAGAAATCCTGCGTTGCCTGATATTTCTCGTATTGCCCGGGCCGGCAGACGGAGACGTTCACATCCGCGCGCAGGTTGCCGTTCTGCATGTTGCCGTCACAGGTGCCCAGATACCGAAGGATCTGACGCAGCTTCATGACATAGGCGGCTGCCTCCTCCGGTCCGCGGATATCGGGGCGGGAAACGATCTCCATCAGCGCCACACCGGTCCGATTCAGGTCCACGAAGGACATGTTCGGATCCATGTCGTGGATCGATTTGCCTGCGTCCTGCTCCACGTGGATGCGCTCGATCCGCACGCGCCGCGCGATGCCGGGGGACATCTCCACCCAGACCTCGCCCTCGCCGACAAGCGGGTGATAGAGCTGGCTGATCTGATAGCCCTGCGGCAGGTCCGGGTAGAAGTAGTTCTTCCGGTCGAAGGCCGAACGCAGGTTGATTTTCGCCTTGAGACCGAGACCGGTCAGCACCGCCTGACGGATGCAGAATTCGTTCAGCACCGGCAGCATTCCCGGCATAGCTGCGTCGATGAAGCTCACATGGCTGTTCGGTTCCGCGCCGAAGCCAGTGGACGCGCCGGAAAACAGCTTGGCCTCAGACGCGATCTGCGCGTGGATCTCCATCCCGATGACCAGCTCCCATTCGCCGGTCGCGCCATGGATCACCTTGGGTTCGGGCGGGGCGGGGACTGTGTCCAGCATCTTGGCCTCCTTGGTCTCGGGATCTTCGCGTTACACGAAAGGCGGGGGAAATGTGCAAGGGGAAAAGCAACCGTTGAGGCCGTGCCATGCAGGAACTTCTCGTTTCGGGGTCCGTTTAGAGAGGGACACAACGAAAGGAGAGTCCCCGATGACCGATATCAGCAAAGCCCGGATCGCCATTCTTGCCACCGACGGATTTGAGCAGTCGGAGCTTGAAGTGCCGCTGAATGAACTGCGTCAACGTGGCGCACAAGTCGAGGTCGTCACCCCGGAAGGCAAGGCAATCCGCGGTTGGAAAGATGGCAACTGGACGAATGAGATCAAGGCTGACAGGGAGCTGGAGGAAGTGACAGAGAGCGATTACGATGCGCTCGTGCTTCCAGGCGGTGTCATCAATCCCGACAAACTGCGCACGAACCGGCGTGCCGTTGATCTGGTCAAGGCCTTTGTACGGGAAGGGAAGGTCGTTGCCGCGATCTGTCACGGGCCATGGATGCTGGTGGAGGCTGATGCAGTCCGCGGGCGTAACGTGACCTCCTACAAGTCGATCATGACAGACATGAAGAATGCCGGCGGCCATTGGTCCGACGAGGCTGTCGTGACCGATCAGGGCATCATCACATCCCGTTCCCCTGATGATCTGGAGCCGTTCGTTTCAAAGATCGTTGAGGAGGTCCGGGAGGGGAAACACCAGCGCGCGGCCTGAACTTGTCGGGGCGGTGGCGGGTATCCGCCACCGCGGCCGGGGTGTCGGCGGTTGACCGCCGATAGCAATCTCAAGTGGTTGCGGGAAGGGCCGGTTCCATCGCAGGGTCCGCGCGCCGGACGATCTGGTTCGGTGCAGCGCTCCCGGTCCAATGCCTGTCACGTCCTTTCGCAGTCTCCTCATCGCGGCGCTGGTGATGTTGCCGCTTGCCGCTTGTTCCACGCCACAGTCCGTCGAAGTGCCCACCGCACTCCCGGTCGCGCAGTGGGACCACCGGCCGGAAGCGACGAAATGGACAAAATCCACCCTTAATGCGCTGAAGGCGGAAGGGGCGGTCCTGCTTTCCGCTGTGCCGGATGATGTGGAGGATTTCTGCCCCGGTTATCGCACCGCGTCCACTGAGGAGCGGAGCGCCTTCTGGACCGGGCTGTTCTCCTCCATTGCGCGGTATGAGAGCACGTGGAATCCTGAAGCGAAGGGCGGTGGTGGCCGCTACCTTGGCCTGATGCAGATTTCTCCCACGACGGCTCGTTACGTCGGGTGTGACGAGACGGCGAGCGGTCTTTATGACGGGGCGAGCAATCTCGCCTGCGCGGTGAAGATCGCGGCCCGGAAAGCCGATCGGGCTGGTGTCGCCGAGGTGGTGTCGGACTGGGGTCCGATGCACGATCCTGCGAAGCGTGCCCAGATCTCCAAATGGACCCGCACCCAGGCTTACTGTCAGGTTTGAGGCTGCAGAGGCCGCGGCGCTCTCGCAGGGAGTGATGATTCCTCCCCGCTTTCCCGCGCGTCACGTAGTGTCGCCACTGACCGGGCGAACGGGCCTCTCTAAGCCTTCCCTTGCGAAGAAGACACGCTTCTCCGGCGTTGGGATGGAGCGAGTCGAGGACGCCCGGCCTGAGCGGCAGGGCGGATTTTCATTCGGTCATGCGGTCGAGCATCTCGCGCATGTCTCGCGAAAGCCCCCGCGTCGCCATCATCCGTTGCATCTCGCCAAGCGCAAGGCCCTGCCGGTCCGCGTCATACCGGCGCCATGTCTCGAACGCCGTGGACATGCGCGCAGCCAGTTGCGGATTCAGCGGATCCACCTTCAAAAGCCAGTCCGCCACAAAGCGGTAACCCGCGCCATCCGCCCGATGGAAGGCGGCATGATTGCCTGACAGCGCACCGACCAGCGCCCGGAAGCGATTTGGCACCTTCCAGTCGAAATCGGCACGCGCGGCGAGAGTCTGCGCGAGCTCCACGGCTTTCGCGGGCGCGGCATGGGCGAGCTGGAGGCTGAACCACTTGTCCATGACCAGCCGGTCCTCGGCCCACTGCCGCTGGAACCGGCCCGCTTCTTCCTGCCCATGACCGATATCCAGAAGGGCGGCCAGGGCGCCAAGCTGCTCGGTCATGTTGTCGGCTGCCGCGAACTGCCGCGCGGCGCGCTGCCCGTCGTCGAGCCGGGTGAGGAAACCAAGCGCTGTCAGCCGGAGCGCGCGGCAACCCGCTGTCCGCGCGTCGGGCGTATAAGGACCCGGCACGTCCATCGCCTCGTAAAGCCGTGACAGGGTAGGGGCGAGGGTCTCCGCCACGGCGCGTGTCAACCGCTGAGAGGCGGTGTGGATGCGGTCTGGATCCGGTGTCACGCCCGCGTCATGGAGTGTCTGCGCCATGTCGTCCTGCGAAGGCAGGCGGAGGGCCAGCGCGCGGAATGCCGGGTCAAGCGCCTCATCCCGTGCCACGCGATCAAGCGCAGTGAAGTAGTCCGGTCCGGGCGTGGCGCTCTCCGTCACCATGCGGGCAAGAACATCTTTGGCGAGCGCGCGGCCTGCCTCCCAGCGGTTGAACGGATCGGTATCATGTGCAAGCAGGAAGGCCCGCTCCTCGCTCGACGTTTCCCGCTCCAGAATTACCGGGGCGGAGAACCCCCGGAGAAGGGAGGGAACAGGCCGCGTGGGCATATTGTCGAAGGTGAAGCTCTGCCGTGCCTCCGTCACCTCCAGCACGGTCGTCGGCAATATCTCGTCTCCGTTCGGGTTCAGCAGGCCCAAGGCCACCGGAATGACGCGCGGCGGTTTCTCGGGCTGGCCCGGGGTGGGTGGCGTCTGCTGAGAGAAGGTCAGGGTGTAGCGCTCGCCCTCATGGCGTTCGCTCACCGTCAGCCGGGGGGTGCCCGCGTCGGAATACCAGCGCTTGAACTGTGTCAGATCCCGCCCCGTCGCTTCGGTAAAGACGGCAAGCCAATCCTCTATCGTCGCAGCATGCCCGTCCAGCCGGTCGAAATAGAGGTCGAGCGCCTTGCGGTAGCTATCCTCCCCCACCAGCAATCGCAGCATCCCGATCAGCTCCGCGCCTTTCTCATAGACGGTGGCAGTGTAGAAATTGTTGATCTCCACATAGCTTTCGGGACGTACAGGGTGCGCCAGCGGGCCGTTGTCCTCTCGGAACTGGCGGGCGCGAAGGGTCATCACCTCTTCGATCCGCTTCACCGGCTCCGACCGCTCATCCCGGCAGAACTGCTGGTCGCGAAAGACGGTCAGACCCTCCTTCAGGCAGAGCTGGAACCAGTCGCGGCAGGTGATGCGGTTGCCCGTCCAGTTGTGGAAATACTCGTGCGCGATGATGCGTTCTATATTCTCGTAATCGGTGTCCGTCGCGGTTTCCGGGCTGGCCAGCACATAGCGGCTGTTGAAGATGTTCAGCCCCTTGTTCTCCATCGCGCCCATGTTGAAGTCATCGACCGCGACGATATTGAACACGTCCAGATCATACTCGCGGCCGTAGACCCGCTCGTCCCAGGCCATGGAGCGTTTGAGCGCATCCATCGCCTAGGCACACCTATTCTCATCTCCCGGCCGGACCCATATGGCCAGCGCGACCTCCCGCCCCGAGCGGGTGGTGAAGCTGCTCCGATGCGCCACGAGCTGACCTGCGACGAGGGCAAACAGGTAGGAGGGCTTCGCCCAGGGATCGTCCCATTCCGACCAGCCCGGCCCGGAGGCGACGGGGTTGCCGTTCGACAGCATAACCGGCATGTCCGATTCGATCCGTACGCGGAAGGTCGCCATCACATCAGGGCGGTCGGGATAGAAGGTGATCTTGCGGAAACCCTCCGCCTCGCATTGCGTGCAATACATGCCGTTCGACATGTAAAGCCCTTCGAGGGCGGTATTTGCAGCCGGTGCGATCTCAACTTCCGACTCCCACAGGAACGCTGTCCGCGGCAGCTGCGCCGCCGGAATCGTCAACCCGCCGTCATCCGGCGTCACATCAAGCAACGCTCCATCAATCCGTGCGGCGATCAGCGACAGGTGCTCTCCGTCGAGGTGAAGGTCGTGATGCCCCTGCCGTGCCGGATTCGGTCTGAAGGTGATTCGGGAGATGACCCGCGTGGCGTGCGGGGAAAGGCGGAACGTCATCTCGACATGGGTGACGAGCCATGCGGGCGGCAGGTAATCGCTCAATAGGAACGGCGTCGGCGCGGTGTCTTTCATCTGTGTCTCCGCAGGCACGGGGAACCTCCCCGGGAGCAGAACGTTAGGCAGGGGAGGCTAGGTGTGCAACCCGTCCGCCGGACCTCTCGTCCCACGACGCCACGGCAGGAGAAACCCATGTCCGCACCGAACACGAATATCGAAAAGCAGACCCGACGTCACCGCGGGCCATTGATCGGCATGTTGCTTGTCGTAATATTCGCGGTCGGTATCATCTTCTTCTGGCTTGCACGGGACACGGCCACGGCCCCTGGGCCCGACGGTGCCGATGTGCAGATCGATGGTCGGACAGGCCAGCCGGTTCCGGATCAGACGCCGCCCGCGACTCAGGGCGCGGTAACGCCCGGCGCGCCGACCTCAGGCGAAACCGGCACACCCGGCCAGTCCGGGCCTGCAGGCACGGTAACACAGCCGGCAGTGCCAGTTCAGCCGCAACCGCAGAACTGATCCCGCATTTCTCGCCTATGTTTCGGGCAGTTGACCGTTCTTTGGCGCCCGTGAAGCCGATGACCGCTTCTTTTTTGCGACCGGAGTTCATACATTGGTCGCAAAAGCGGGGAAAAGTCATGTCACGCCCGGTTGTGGGAATCATCGGCAATTATCTGGATATCGAGGGTCGTTATCGCGGCCACGCGGGCGGTGTTATCAACAGCGAGGCCGTGGCGTTGGTGTCTCAGGGCGTGCCTTTGGTGGTGCCTGCGGACCCGCGACTGGTTTCTGTCGATGACCTGATGGACGCTTGCGACGGTTTTCTCCTGACGGGCGGGCGCCCGAACGTCCACCCTTCCGAATACGGTGAGGAGGCGACCGAGGCTCATGGGAGTTTCGAACGGGAGCGGGACGCCATCACGCTGCCGCTCGTGCGGGCTTGCGTGGAACGCGGGCAGCCCTTCCTTGGTATCTGCCGGGGATTTCAGGAGGTGAACGTCGCCATGGGCGGCTCCCTTTTCCCGGAGATCAGGGATCTCCCGGGCCGGATGAATCACCGGATGCCCCCGGACGGCACGCTGGAGGAGAAGTTTGCACTCCGCCATATCGTGAAGTTCACTAAAGGCGGTGTGTTCCATCGGCTGATGGGCACGGATGAGGTGATGACCAACACGCTTCACGGACAGGGCATTAACCGTCCCGGCGCACGTATCGTCATCGACGGCCATGCCCCGGACGGCACGCCGGAGGCGCTGTACGTGAAGGATGCTCCAGGCTTTACGCTGTCTGTCCAATGGCACCCAGAATGGAATGCCGCGAATGACCCCGTCTCCCGTCCGCTGTTTGAGGCGTTCGGGCAGGCGCTGGAGGATTTCGCCAATGCCCGCAGGGGAAAGAAGCTGCTCAGGACAGCCTGAGCAGCAAAAGGATCAGGCCACCGTCGTCTCGCGCAGCACTTCCGCTACGGCGGCTGCCAACCGGGGAACGCTTTCTGCGTTGAGTCCCGCCACGTTGAATCGGCTGTCATCCACCATGTAGATGGCAAACTCCTCCCTTAGCCGCAGCACCTCCGCCTGTGTCAGCCCGAGACGGGAGAACATACCGCGGTGCCGGGCGACGAAGTCGAACCGGTCGGAATTCGTCGCTGTCCGCAGCGCTGCCGCAAGTTGCTCGCGCAAGGCGAGCATCCCCTCCCGCACGTCGCGAAGCTCGGCCTCCCAGTCGGAGCGGAGCGTTTCATCCTCAAGGATCATCGTCACGATGCGCGCGCCGTGATCCGGGGCGAAGGAGTAGTTTACCCGGTTCAGCGCCGCGAGATTGTCCTGCGCCAGATCGCGCGCCGTCTTGTCCGCGGTCACTGCGAACACGATCCCGGCCCGGTCACGATAAAGACCGAAGTTCTTGGAGCAGCTTGCTGCCACCAGAATTTCCGGCAGGCGGGAAATCAGAAGCCGCGTCGCCGCCGCGTCCTCCTCGATCCCGTCACCGAAGCCCTGATAGGCGATATCGACCAGCGCGACGGCCTTCCGCTCCACCAGAAGATCGGCGATGCGCTCCCACAGCGCGGCAGTGGGATTGGCGCCCGTCGGGTTGTGGCAGCAGCCGTGCAGCAGGACGATATCGCCTTCCGCCACGCCTGCGAGATCGGCCAGCAGCCCCGCCTCGTCCACTTCGCCCGTGGTGGTGTCGAAGTAGCGGTATCCGCGATGCGCGATGCCCAGATGTCGGGCGATAGCCGGATGGTTGGGCCATGTCGGCTCGGGGATCCACAACGTAGCCCCCGGCGTCGCCGCGCGGGCAAGCTCCATCGCCTGATGCAGCGCACCCGTGCCGCCCGGCGTTGCCGCCGCCGCAATGCGGTCGAGCGGGCGATCGCGACCCAGCACGAGTTCGCCCATCGCCAGCAGATAGGCAGGGTCGCCCGCCAGCGCGGTATAAGCCTTGGTCGGCTGTGTCTCCGCCAGCCGCTTCTCCGCCGTGCGGACGGCGCGCATCACCGGGGTGTGGCCCGTCGCGTCCTTGTAGACGCCAACGCCGAGGTCCACTTTCTCCGCACGCGGATCGGCGCGGAAAAGCTGCGTGATGTGGAGGATCTTGTCGGCGGGCTGCGGTTTCAGACTGGAAAACATGGGTTCATCCTTTCTCGACGGGGAGATCTTCCCTGCCGCCCCATTCGGTCCACGAGCCATCATAAAGCGCGTGACCCTGATTGCCGATACGTTCGAGCGCGAGGCTCAGCACCGCCGCCGTCACACCGGAGCCGCAACTGGTGATGACGGGGCGGTCAAGGTCAATGCCCGCGGTCGCGAAGATCGTGCGGAGCGCCTCGACCTCCTTCATGGTTCCGTCTGCGTTCAGCAATGTCTTGAAGGGCACATTCCGCGCTCCCGGAATATGGCCGGAGCGCAGACCCGAGCGCGGCTCCGGCACCTCGCCGCGGAAGCGTTCGCCGGCGCGTGCATCGGCGATGTTGGGCGTACCGCTCTCAACGCTTGCCAGAACTTCGGCCGCGCTGCGAACAAGATCGGTTGCAGGGTGCGGCTGAAAATTCCCGCTCCCCACGCGCGCGGGACCGCTTTCCACGGGCCGCCCTTCCGCCCGCCATTTCGGCAGGCCACCGTCCATCACGGCAATCCGGTCGAAGCCCATATGCCGGAACAGCCACCAGACGCGCGCTGCCGAAAACAGTCCCGCACCGTCATAGACCACGACCTGATCGTCCTTGCGAATGCCCAGACCGGCCAGAGCCGCGGCGAAATCCTCTGCCGGCGGCACCATATGCGGCAGGGGGCTGGCCGGATCGCTCACCGCGTCGATATCGAAGAAGCGGGCGTCGGGAAGGTGGACTGCCTCGAACTCGGCCTTGGGGTCGCGCTTGTCGGCAGGCATGTACCATGAGGCGTCGAGCAGCTTCAGTGCCGGATCATCCAGCCGGGCCGCGACCCAGCCGACGGAAACAAGGGTTTTCGGATCGTCCTGCATCGCGCGCTCCCTATATGCAGCGGGTTATGACGCCGCAGGGCGGGACAGGCAAGAGTGGTCAGGGGGCCGCGCTGCAGAGCCGCCACGAGCCCGGATCAGGCTCGCCAGCGCTCGGACGTTGCGCCCGGGCAGGTTGCTGAAAGGGCTTTTTGGCCGGTGTTGGAGCAGGAATCGTTCGTAATCTGACGAAATCCAGCCAGAAACCCATATACGTCCGGGCATTTCCGGGCCGATTTTCCGATTTCCGGTACATAGGCATGAGAATCCAGGCTTTTCAGCAGCCTGTTAGCAAAACGCCGGCTGGCCCCGGGTGTCTCCGTCAGCCCCGGTCCCGCAGAAGACGTTGCTTCTGCCGGTTCCAGTCGCGCTTGGCTTCGGTCTCCCGCTTGTCGGCGACCTTCTTGCCCTTGGCGATACCGATTTTCAGCTTCACGATCCCGCGGTCATTGAAATACATCGACAGGGGAACAATGGTCATCCCCTCCCGTGCGGTGGCGTTCCAGAGCCGCGACAGCTCTCGCCGGGAGACGAGGAGCTTGCGCCGCCGCCGCTCCTCATGTCCGAAGATCCCGGCTTCCTTGTAGGCCGCGATGTAGGAGTTTATGAGCCACAGCTCCCCCTGCTCCACATTCGCATAGCTTTCCGCGATGTTTGACTGGCCGCGGCGGAGGGATTTCACCTCCGACCCCGTCAGAATGATACCGGCTTCGAGATCGCTCTCGATGAAATAGTCGAACCGCGCGCGGCGGTTCTCGGCGATGAGCTTGGAGTTGGGATCGGATTTCTGGGCCATGATCGCCGTCAGATAGGGGAGAGGGAGGGCCCTGTCCACTCACTTGCCGCACATCGGGGGGTCAGCCCCCCGATTGCGTAGCGGAAATGCGTCCCGCACTCTGCTTCAGAGAAGCCCCGCATGCTCCATCGCGGCGCGGATCGCGGATTTGGTGCCCTCGGTGAGCGGGGTGAGCGGCAGGCGCACTTCCTCCGCACAGCGCCCGAGCAGCGACAGGCCGTATTTCGCCCCTGCCACGCCCGGCTCAAGGAAGATCGCGGTATGCAGCGGCATCAGCCTGTCCTGATACTCCAGCGCCTTGGCGTAATCGCCGGCGAGCGTCGCCGCCTGAAACTCCGCGCACAGCCGAGGAGCGACATTGGCGGTGACGGAGATGCAGCCGACGCCTCCATGGGCGTTGAAGCCGAGCGCCGTCGCATCCTCGCCCGAGAGCTGGATGAAGTCCGGCCCGCAGAACTGCCGCTGGAGCGACACCCGTTCGATCCGGCCGGTCGCGTCCTTCACGCCCACGATCCGCGGCAGCTTTGCAAGCGCGCCCATCGTTTCCGGCATCATGTCCACCACGGAGCGTCCGGGGATGTTGTAGATGATGATCGGCAGGGAGGAGGCGTCGTGCATCGCCGTGAAATGCGCGACCATGCCCGCCTGCGTAGGCTTGTTGTAGTAGGGCGTCACGACCAGCGCCGCCGTGGCGCCCGAGGCTTCCGCGTGGCGGATCAGGTCGATCCCTTCCGCCGTCGCGTTGGAGCCGGCACCCGCGATCACCGGCACGCGGCCACGGGCGATGCGCACGACCTCCTCGATGACGCGGCCGTGCTCCTCATGCGTGAGTGTCGGGCTTTCGCCTGTGGTGCCGACGGGGACGAGGCCGCTCGACCCTTCCGCGATATGCCATTCGACCAGGCTCTCGAGCGTGGCGAGATCAAGCTTTCCGTCCTTGAACGGCGTGACCAGAGCTGGAAGAGACCCCTTGAACATCGTGCACCTCCTTGGGCTTCCGGCCCGGTTCCTTCGCGCGCCTTTTAATCATCGCGGAAGCGGTTGCCAACTGGCCCTATTGTGAGTTGGAGGACGCTTCTCGCATCGCTACACTCCGCGCAAAACAAGAAGCAGGTTCCGTCAAATGTCCCGTCTCGTCCCCGCTGTTGCAGCGGCATTTCTGCTGGCCTCGTTTGCCGCGCCCTTTGCCCAGGCCGCGGCGGAGCAGCGTCCGGCGAACCGTCTCGCCGTCGCGCTCGACGCCGCCGGGCGACAGGACTGGGACGCGGCGCAGGCTTCCGCACGGGCCTCCGGCCCCATCGCGGCGGACATCATCGAATGGCTGAGGCTCCGGCAGGGGGAAGGGAATTTCGGCGCTTATACCGCCTTTCTGGCGCGGCACGGCAACTGGCCCGGGATCGACCTGGTGCGGCGGCGGGGGGAGGTGGCCATTCCCCCGGGTGCCGACCCGGATCGGGTGATCGGTTTCTTCGGGGCGCAGCGCCCGCTGACCGGGCAGGGGGCGCTGGCACTCGGCGCGGCCTGGAAGGCCAAGGGACAGCCGGACAAGGCAGCGGCGGTCGTCACCCGCGCCTGGCGGGAGCTGCCACTCACTGACAGCGAGCAGGCGGCGCTGATCTCTGCCTGGCCTGCACTGCTGGCCAAGCATAATGTCGAGCGTCTGGACAACATGCTCTGGCGCGAACGATTTACGGATGCGGAGCGGATGCTGCCACTGGTCAACGGGAGCTGGCAGGCGCTGGCGCGCGCGCGGATCGCCCTCCGACGCGATTTGCCGGGCGTGGATGGTTTCATCAACGCGGTGCCCGACAGAGCGCAGTCGGACCCGGGTCTTGCCTGGGAACGGTTCGCCTGGCGGATGCGCAAGAGCCGCTATGAGGAAGCGGCCCTGTATCTCGACGGGCTGGACCGCAGCTCCGCTTCGCTCGGCAGGCCGGAGATCTGGGCGGAGCGGCGGGCGCTGCTTGCACGGCGGGAGATGCGGCTGGGCGATACCAAGCTGGCCTACCGGCTGGCCTCGCAGCACGGGCTGACAAAAGGCGCAGATTACGCCGATCTCGAATGGCTCGCCGGCTATATCGCGCTGCAGCGGCTCAACAATCCCCGCCAGGCGATGACCCATTTCCGCAATGTGCGGACGGCAGTGAACTCTCCCATCAGTCTCGGGCGCGCAGCCTATTGGGAAGGGCGCGCGGCGGAAGCCGCAGGAGACCGCAAGGCCGCCGGAGCGGCCTATGCGCTGGCAGCCGAGTTTCAGACCGGCTTCTATGGCCAACTCGCGGCGGAGCGGATCGGCCAGCCCATGAAGACCGATCTGGCAGGAACGGCCAAGGTGCCCGACTGGCGCGGCGCTCCCTTCACCCGCGATTCGCGGTTTCAGGCGGCGGAGCTTCTGCAGGCGGCAGGGGCCCGCGATCAGGCGAAGCGGTTCTACGTCGCCCTTGCCGATTCGCTCGATGCGACGGGGTTGGCGCAGCTGGGGGAGGCGGCGCTTGCGAAGGGGGAGCCAAATATCGCCCTGCTGGTCGCGAAGGAGGCAGCCTCCCGCTCCATCGTTCTGCCGCGCGCCTATTTCCCGACGATGGAGCTCGCCCGGCTCGACCTGCCGGTGGAGCGCGCTCTTGCGCTATCCATCGCCCGGCGGGAAAGCGAGTTCGACGCGGGCGTCGTATCCTCTGCCGGCGCGCGCGGGCTCATGCAGGTCATGCCCGGCACCGCCGAGCAGATGTCGCGCAAGCTGGGTGTGGCTTTCGCGCCGCAGAAGCTCACCAGCGACTGGACCTACAACGCGCAGATGGGCGCAGCCTATCTCGCGCATTTGCAGGAGGAGTTCGGCGGTTCAGTGGCGTTGCTGGCGGCGGGCTACAACGCCGGTCCCGGGCGGGTCAGGGAATGGATTGCGACCTATGGCGACCCGCGTTCGCGCGAGGTGGACGTGGTGGACTGGATCGAGAGCATCCCGTTCACCGAAACCCGGAACTACGTGATGCGCGTGGCCGAGGCACTCCCCATCTATCGCGCGCGGCTTGCCGGAAAGACCGTGGAACTGCGGCCCACGGCGGATCTGAAGTCTCGGTAAAGCGGGCAGGTTGCGCTGGAACGGGCGTCCGGTCCGGCAGGTCCAGGCGGTTCCCGGCAGGGTCGGGGCCGTCCGCCGTCGCCGGAGCAAAGGTGGCGTGGCATTGCCGGCGGTATCTCTCGAAGGCATTTCGAATGGTGCGAGCGCGGGGAGGACAGCCGCGTGATGACGCCTGTAAACCGGACCACGGGTCAGGCAGAGCCGCGCGCGCCATCGCCCACTTTCAGGGGGAGGTGATCGCGGCCTCTGCCCGTGCCGCGGCGGCGGCCCGCGCGGCCACCTGCCGTTCCCGCCAGAGCGTGAACAGCCCGGCGCCGACCACGATGGCCGCACCGATCACCACGTTCAATGCCAGTGTCTCGCCGAAGATCGTCAGGCCGATCACAGCGACGAAGGGAAGCTGGAAATAGGCAAAGGGCTGCACCGCGCTCGCCTCCGCCACCTCATAGCAGCGGATCAACATGTAGTGGGAGAGCACACCCACACAGCACAGAAGAAGCATCCACCCCCAGTCCAGAGCGCTCATCGGTTGCCAGTTGGGCAGGCCCACTACCGTCATCACCACGGCGCCCACCGTTCCCGTCCAGAAGAAGCTGACGCCGGCGCTGTCCTTCTGGCCGACGTAACGGGTCAGCAGCCCGTAGATCGCAAAGGAGGTGGCGGAGATGAACGGGACAAGCGCCACGGCCGAAAAGACGTGATGTCCGGGCCGCAGGATCACCAGCACCCCGAGAAAACCCACGGCGATCGCGGCCCAGCGGCGCCAGCCGACCTTCTCCCCCAGAATCGGGCCGGAGAGGGCCGCGACGATGAGCGGATAGGCGGTAAAGATCGCATGCGTCTCCACCAGTCCCAGCAGGGTGAATGCCAGCACCATCACGCAGATTTCGAAAGCGAGGAGCAGGCCGCGGAGAATCTGGAGTTTAGGATAGTGGGGTCGGAGCGCCCGGCGCAGGCCGCCCGGCATCCGGGATGCCAGCACCACGCAGAAAGCGGCAAAGAACCAGTAGCGGATCATCGTCACCATCAGCACGTTGTATTCACCGGCCAGATGGCGCGAAATTCCGTCCTGCACCGCAAAGACGAAGGTCGTGCAGATCATCAGCACGATGCCGAGACGGGTGTTCTGTTGTGCCATGGCTGGTCAGCGTCCGCTTCAGGGTGTGAGCAGACGACCGGCGGTCATATGCCGCTTGCGTCCGTATCCCTCTCTGCGCTCTACCGCAAATCCTGCCGCCTGCAAGGCCCGCCGCACATATCCGGCAGCGGTATACGTGGCAAAGGTGCCTCCGGGACACGTGTGGGCGGCGACAGCAGCCATCAATGCCTCATCCCAGAGTTCCGGGTTCTTGGCGGGGGAGAAGCCGTCGAGGAACCAGGCATCCGCCCGCCCCGGCCAGAGCGGCAGCATCTCTCGCGCGTCGCCCTCCACGATCTCCACCTCTGCCGGGCCAAGGAGGAATCGGCGCTCTCCCTCCGCCCACGCCGAGAGCAGTGGCTCCGCCATGCCCGCGGCTTCCGGGAAGGCGGAGAGCGCGCGGGCCATGTCATCCGCGCTCATCGGGAAGGCCTCGAAACTGGTGAAGCGGAAGCTGCCGGGAAGGTCCGCCGCCTG
The DNA here is from genome assembly GCF_000740775.1 of Haematobacter missouriensis. Taxonomy (GTDB): domain Bacteria; phylum Pseudomonadota; class Alphaproteobacteria; order Rhodobacterales; family Rhodobacteraceae; genus Haematobacter; species Haematobacter missouriensis. The sequence continues at coordinate 19,592 of NZ_JFGS01000016.1, forward strand.
CCATGCCAGAACGGTGGCGATCAGGTTCAGCCCAGTGCCGAATCCCAGCTCTGCGATGTGGAAACCGTCGTGGAACCGCGCGGGCAGATCATTGCCGCCAAGGAAAACGTGCCGCGTCTCCGCCAGCCCGTCGCCCAGCGAGAAATACGGGTCGTCGAAGCGGCGGGCGACCGGCACGCCGCCGTGGCGCCAGTCGATCTCGGCCGTGTCGGAAGGTGTGTGCGGCATGGCATGGTCCTCAAGGCTGTTCCGGGGCTAGAACAGAGCGGCACGACACACAAGCGGGGAGAGCGGGCATGACGGATGTGACGGTTTACGGCGCGGGCGTGTTCGGGCTTTCCGTCGCCTGGGCCTGTCTGGAACGCGGAGCCAAGGTGCGGGTGATCGACCCTTCGGGCGTGGGGGCCGGAGCTTCGGGCGGCGTGGTGGGCGCGCTCGCACCGCATGTGCCGGAGACGTGGAACGACAAGAAGCAGTTCCAGCTCGACAGCCTGCTGATGGCGGAGACCTGGTGGGCGGGCGTGGCACGGGCGTCCGGCCGCGATCCGGGCTACGGGCGGACGGGACGTATCCAGCCGCTCATGAGGACGGAGGCCGCGACGCTGGCCCGCACGCGGGAGACCACGACCGAAGCGCTCTGGGCGGGGGCGGCGAGCTGGCGTGTGCGCCCTGTCTCGGCCGGCGAAGACGACTGGCTCCCTCCCGGTGTGGTCGAGGTGGTGGAGGATACGCTCACCGCCCGCATCCTGCCCGCCGCAGCTTGCGAGGCGCTGGCCCATGCGATTATCGCCCGGGGGGGCGATGTGCGGCGGGAGGGTGCACCCTATGGCCGGGTGGTCTGGGCCACCGGCTGGACAGGGCTGGCGGCGCTGTCCCTGGCGCTGGACCGGAAGGTGGGCGGCGGGGTGAAGGGGCAGGCGCTCACCCTCGCGCTTCCGGCGGCGGAGCGCCCGCAGGTGTTCACCGAAGGCGTTCATATCGTGCCCCACGCCGATGGAACGGTGGCTGTCGGGTCCACTTCCGAACGGGAGTTCGATGTGCCCGACCGGGTGGACGGTGCGCTCGCGGAGTTGCATGCGCGGGCCGTCGGGCTTTGCCCGGCGCTGGAGGGCGCGCCGGTGGTGCATCGCTGGGCAGGGGTAAGGCCGCGTGCGCGGAGCCGGTCCCCCATGCTCGGACCCTGGCCGGGGCGGGCGGACCATTTCATCGCGAATGGCGGATTCAAGATCGGCTTCGGCATCGCCCCCAAGGTGGCCGAGGTCATGGCGGACCTCGTGCTGGAGGGGCGGGAGGCGGGCATTCCTGCGGGCTTCCGGGTCGAGGCCAACCTGTAAGGCGCCTGGCGGGGCGGATAGCGGTGGCCCATGGTCGATGTCGCCGCCTGTGATGTTGCCGCCGCGCGCGCCTGAAGGTGGTCCGGGGCGGATGGGCTGCGTCCCCTTGCTCCGCGCCAGGTTCCTCATGCGGATCAGGGCGAGTCCGGCATCGGCGGCTATCCCCTTCCGTCGCCAGGAGACATTTCCGACACTTGCCCCCCCGCCCGCGCTGTCGCACTGTGCGGCCCGAACGGAAGGGAGCACCCATGCGGCACGGCGGACAGATCCTTGTGGACCAACTGAAGGCGCGGGGGGTGACGCGCGTCTTCTCCGTTCCGGGAGAGAGCTTTCTGGCTGTCCTCGACGGACTTTACGACAGCGGGATCGAGAATATCGTCTGCCGTCACGAAGGCGGCGCGGCGATGATGGCGGAGGCCCATGCCAAGCTTACGGGCGAGCCGGGCGTCTGTTTCGTGACCCGCGGGCCGGGGGCGACAAATGCTTCCGCCGGGGTTCACGTCGCCCGGCAGGATTCGACCCCGCTCATCCTCTTTGTCGGCCAGATCGCCCGCAGCGACCGTGACCGGGAGGCATTTCAGGAAATCGACTACCGCGCCGTCTTTGGCCCGCTGGCGAAATGGGCCTCCGAGATCGACCAGACGGAGCGGATCCCGGAATATGTCTCCCGCGCCTTCCGGCTCGCCGTCTCCGGCAGGCCCGGACCGGTGGTGCTGGCTTTGCCGGAGGATGTGTTGGCCTGCCATGCGGATGTACCTGATCTGGCCCCTGCCGAACCGCGCGCGACTACGGTCGCGGAGGCGGATGTGGCGGCCGTGATGGCGGCGCTGGAGGGGGCGGAGCGCCCGCTGCTCGTCGTCGGGGGGCCGCAATGGTCGGCTCAGGCGGCGGCGGATCTCGCCCGGTTCGCGGAGGCGCAGAACCTGCCGGTGACCACTTCCTTCCGGCGGCAGGACAGGCTCGACAACCGCCATTCGCATTATGCGGGCTATCTCGGCGTCGGGATGAATCCGAAGCTCGGCGCGCGTCTGGGCGAGGCGGACCTGCTGATCGTTCTCGGCTCGCGGCTGGGCGATACGGCCACCAATGGCTACACGCTGCTCGATCCGGCCGCGCCGGGAACTCGGATCGTGCATATCCATCCCGATCCCGACGAACTCGGCCACGTCTGGCGGCCGGATGTCGCAATCGTCGCGACGGCGCCCGCGATGATCGCCGCCCTGGCCCGGCAGAACGCGGTCCCGAACCCGGTGCGGGCCGGCTGGACCAAGGCGCTCCGCGCGGATTTCGAGGGCTGGATCCAGCCAAAGGAAACCCCCGGCGCGGTAAAGATGGAAAAGGTGATCGGCTGGCTCGCCGAAACGCTCCCCGACGATGCGATCCTGACCAATGGCGCAGGCAACTTCGCAGCCTTCCTGCATCGCTACTACAGCTATCGCGGCTTCCCCACGGAACTGGCGCCGACATCGGGCAGTATGGGCTATGGGTTTCCGGCGGCGATCTCCGCCTCGCTCGAACATCCGGGACGGCGGGTGGTCTGCGTGGCGGGCGACGGCGACATCCAGATGACGCTGAACGAGTTCTCCACCGCCATGCAGCATGGCGCGACCCCGATCACCATCGTCGCCAACAACGGCCAATACGGCACAATCCGCATGCATCAGGAGCGGACGTATCCGGGACGGGTCAGCGGGACGCGCCTCGCCTCGCCTGATTTCGCGGCACTGGCGCGGGCCTATGGCGGGCATGGTGAGCGCGTGGAGCGGACGGAGGATTTCCCCGCTGCCTTTGAACGTGCGGTGGCCTCTGGCAAGCCTGCGATGATCGAACTCGCGCTGGATCCAGAGGCGCTCTCGGCCGGTGCGACGCTGGCGCAGACGCGGGCGCAGGGCGAGGCGGCGCACAAGGGGTGATCTCACGCGAAAAAAAGAAGAAGGGCCGCTCCGGGGAGCGGCCCTTCTTCTTTGCGGAAGGCCAGATGCTTTCGAAAGGCCAGATGCTCAGTTCTTGAATTCGAGCTGCCGGTTCGCCCGGAGCGCCACCAGCGTGCAGATCGCGCCGGAGAGCAGATAGGCGCCCGCCGACCACAGGCCGAACCAATGTACCAAGGCGAGTGCGACCAGCGGCGCGAAGCCCGCGCCGAAGAGCCAGGCAAGATCGGATGTCAGGGCCGACGCGGTGTAGCGATAGGTCGGATCGAACCGAGCTGCCGTCGCGCCGGAAGACTGGCCGAAGGACAGGCCGAGCAGCGCGAATCCCACGATCATGTAGATCAGCTCCCCCGTCTCGGCTCCGCCAAGGAAGGCCGGCGCCAGGATGCTGAACACCGCAATACCGATGGCGGCGAGCGCGAGCAGGTTGCCCCGGCCGATCCTGTCCGACAGCATGCCCGACAGGAGGACGGCACCGACCCCCACCACGGCCGCGATGACCTGGATGATGAGGAAGTCCGCCGGCGGCTCCTCCGTGTAGAGGAATACGTAGGACAGCGGGAACACCGTCATCATGTGAAAGAGCGCAAAGCTCGCGAGCGGGGTGAAGATCCCAAGAACGATCCGGGGCCCCTCCGCGCTCAGCGTATTGCCGACCGGTGCGGGTTGCAGGTCACGGCTTTCGAACAGACGCTCGTACTCCGGCGTCACCACGATGCGCAGGCGGGCGAACAGGGCCACGACGTTGATCGCGAAAGCGACGAAGAACGGATAGCGCCAGCCCCAGCTCAGGAAGTCCTCGGTGGAGAGGCTGAGCACCAGATAGGCGAACAGCGCGGATGCCACGATCAGTCCGAGTGGTGCGCCAAGCTGCGGCAGCATAGCATACCAGCCCCGCTTGCCGGGAGGCGCGTTCATTGCGAGCAGCGAGGACAGTCCGTCCCATGCTCCGCCGAGCGCGATCCCCTGCAGGAAGCGGAAGGCGGCGAGGAACAGGATCGACCAGTAGCCGATGGTGGCAAAGCCGGGAATCAGCGGGATGCAGACGGTTGCCGTTCCGAGCAGGAACAGCGCAAGCGTGAGCTTCGCTCCTCGCCCCCAGGCACGGTCGATCTGGATGAAGAGGATCGTGCCGATCGGACGCGCGACAAAGGCCAGCGCGAAAACCGCAAAGGACAGCAGCGTGCCCGTCAGCGGATCGGCGAAGGAAAAGAAAACCGCCGGAAAGACCAGCACGGAGGCGATGGAATAGACGAAGAAGTCGAAGAATTCCGACATCCGGCCGATTATAACGCCGATGGCGATTTCATTGGGCGAGACGTCGTGGCTGCCATCCTTGTGGATGGCGCGGGCGTCGCGTTCCGCCGTCGTCTCCGGCGTTCCCGTGGCTGCGGTGCTGCTCATGCTGGACCTCGCCTCTTCCTGCATCTGATATAAGTTGTGCATGATAGCGCACTCCGCGCCACTGGCACGGGGCGGCGTCTCTATAGAGCCGACGGCTGCACCTGCGGCATTGGGCAAATTGTCCAATGTCACACCTGCGGCAGAGCCTTTAATCCAACGCCCGATCTTCCGGCCCAGCCGGACTGCCCCCTAGTTTCCTTGCCAGATGATGGGAAAGCCCGTGAAACCAGCGCGCCTCGTCCCCCTTATCCTCGTTCCGCTCCTCCTCGCAGCGTGCAAGCCGGTGGTACTGTCACCGGCGGGCGATATTGCGATGCGGCAGCGGGACCTGCTTGTCATTTCCACGCTGCTCATGCTGCTCATCATCATTCCGGTGATGGTGCTGGTGATCTTCTTTGCGTGGAAATACCGCGAATCGAACCGGAAAGCGGAGTACAAGCCAGACTGGGATCACTCGACCCAGCTCGAACTCGTCATCTGGGCGGCTCCGCTGCTCATCATCATCTGCCTCGGTGCGCTGACATGGGTCGGCACGCACCTGCTGGATCCCTACCGACCGCTCGACCGGCTCGACAAGGACAGGCCGCTTGCCGCCGATCACCGGCCGTTGGAGGTGCAGGTCGTGGCGATGGACTGGAAATGGCTGTTCATCTATCCCGAAGAGGGGATCGCCACGGTGAACGAGCTCGCCGCGCCGGTGGACCGGCCGATCCGCTTCAAGATCACCGCCACCTCCGTGATGAACTCCTTCTACATTCCGGCCCTGTCGGGCATGATCTACGCGATGCCCGGGATGCAGACGCAGCTCAACGCCGTCATCAACCATGCCGGCGAATTTGAGGGGTTCTCCGCCAACTACAGCGGTCACGGCTTCTCCCACATGCGATTCGCTTTCCATGGGCTTGACGACGCCGGTTACGATCAGTGGGTCCAGCAGGTGCGCGAAAGCGGCCAGACGCTTGACCGTGCGACCTATCTCGAGCTGGTCAAACCCAGCGAGAACAATCCCGCCACGCATTACCAGTCGGTCGACGCCGATCTCTATCGCCTGATCCTCAACATGTGCGTGGAGCCGGGTCGGATGTGCATGAATGAAATGGCCTCCATCGACGCAAGAGGCGGGGCGGGTCTGGCCGGAACACTGAACGTCCGTCCCTTCGACGCCGACGGACCGATCCGTCAGGCGACGGTCTTCGGTGGCCTGCCTTCGTTTGTGGAGACCTTCTGCACCGTGGAAGACTCCAAGCTCGCCTTCGGAGGCCCGCTGGCTGCAGCCGAACTGCCCGAACAGGTCCGCACCCGGACGCCGTTCCGCGGGCACGGTCTGACGCAGCCCTCGCTCCTGCCGTTCACGGCGCCCACTTCGCAAGCGGAGGCGGACGCCGCCCGCCCCTCCGCACTCTGAGACAGGACTGACCGATGTTTGGTATGCCGCTCTCCGAATTCATCTTCGGCCGCCTCACCTGGGAGGCCCTGCCGTTGCACGAGCCCATCGTCGTCGCGACCTTTGTCGCGGTGGCGATAGGCGGGGTCGCGCTGCTCGGCGCGCTCACCTATTTCAAGCTGTGGGGCTATCTCTGGAGGGAATGGTTCACCACGGTGGACCACAAGAAGATCGGGATCATGTACATGATCCTCGGCCTCGTCATGTTCGTGCGCGGATTTGCCGACGCGGTGATGATGCGGATCCAGCAGGCCATGGCCTTCGGCGGGTCGGAAGGCTATCTCAACGCCCACCACTACGACCAGATCTTTACCGCGCACGGGGTCATCATGATCTTCTTCGTGGCCATGCCGATGGTCACGGGACTGATGAACTATGTCGTGCCGCTGCAGATCGGCGCGCGGGACGTGTCTTTCCCTTTCCTGAACAACTTCTCGTTCTGGATGACGGCAGGCGGCGCGATCATCACCATGGTGTCGCTTTTCGTGGGTGAATATGCGCAGACCGGCTGGCTGGCCTATCCTCCCTTGTCCGGAATTACCTACAGCCCGTGGGTCGGGGTGGATTACTACATCTGGGGCCTTCAGGTCGCGGGGGTGGGAACATTGCTCTCGGGCGTCAACCTGATCGCGACCATCGTGAAGATGCGCGCGCCTGGTATGACGATGATGAAGATGCCGGTGTTCACCTGGACCTCGCTCTGCACCAACGTGCTGATCGTGGCGGCTTTTCCGGTGCTGACGGCAGTGCTGACGCTGCTGACCCTCGACCGTTACGTGGGGACGAACTTCTTCACCAACGATCTCGGCGGCAACGCCATGATGTATGTGAACCTGATCTGGATCTGGGGCCACCCGGAGGTCTACATTCTGATCCTGCCGCTGTTCGGCGTGTTCTCCGAGGTGGTGTCGACCTTCTCCGGCAAGCGGCTCTTCGGCTACACGTCCATGGTCTATGCGACGGTGGTCATCACGATCCTGTCCTACCTCGTGTGGCTTCACCACTTCTTCACCATGGGGTCGGGCGCGTCGGTGAACTCCTTCTTCGGGATCACCACGATGATCATTTCCATCCCGACGGGCGCGAAAATCTTCAACTGGCTGTTCACCATGTACAAGGGACGGATCCGGTTCGAGCTGCCGATGATGTGGTCCATCGCCTTCATGCTGACCTTCGTGATCGGCGGGATGACGGGCGTGCTTCTGGCCGTGCCGCCGGCGGATTTCGTGCTGCACAACTCCCTGTTCCTCGTTGCGCACTTCCACAACGTGATCATCGGCGGCGTGCTCTTCGGCCTGTTCGCGGCGATGAACTTCTGGTGGCCAAAGGCCTTCGGCTTCAAGCTCGACCCGTTCTGGGGCAAGGTATCCTTCTGGTGCTGGGTGCCGGGCTTCTGGATCGCCTTCACGCCACTCTATATTCTCGGCCTCATGGGGGTGACACGGCGGATGCGGGTGTTCGAGGACCCCTCGCTGCAGATCTGGTTCCAGATCGCAGCAGTCGGTGCGGCGCTCATCGCCCTCGGCATCCTGACGATGTTCATCCAGTTCGGGGTCTCCATCCTGCGGCGCGACCAGCTTCGCGACGTTTCGGGCGACCCTTGGAACGCGCGCACGCTGGAGTGGGCGACCTCTTCGCCACCGCCGGAGTACAACTTCGCTTTCCAGCCGGTCGTGCGCGATCTCGACGCGTGGTGGGACATGAAAGAAGCGGGCTACCGCCGCCCGGTCGAAGGGTTCCGTGATATCCTGATGCCCCGCAACACGGGGGCGGGCATCATCATCGCGGGGCTCAGCACCGTGCTCGGTCTGGCGATGATCTGGTATATCTGGTGGCTGGCTGCACTCTGCCTCGTCGGGGTGTTCTGGGTCGCGATCGCCAACAGCTTCCGCTACGACCAGACCTTCACCATTCCCGCCACGCACGTCAGCACGACGGAAGCGGACCGGACGCGGCAGCTCGCCCGAGCCTGAGCCTGGAGAGACAGTTCCATGACAACCATGACTGCAAACATCGCGGGCGAGGTGCCAGAGTTCTTCGATCTCGACCCGCATGAGCATCCTGAAGGCGCGAGCACTATGCTCGGCTTCTGGATCTACCTGATGAGCGACTGCCTGATCTTCGCGGTGCTCTTTGCCTGCTTCGGCGTGCTCGGCGGTAACTTCGCCGGCGGGCCGGGGCCGCGCGACCTGTTTGACCTGCCGCTGGTGGCGTTGAACACGTCCATGCTGCTGTTCTCCTCCATCACCTACGGCTTCGCGATGCTGGCCATGGTGAAGGGGCACAGCCGGCATGTCATCAACTGGCTGATCGTGACCGGACTGTTCGGGCTGGCCTTCCTGTGCATCGAACTCTACGAGTTCCACCACATGATCCACCTTGGTGCGGGGCCGCAGCGGTCGGCCTTCCTGTCATCCTTCTATGCCTTGGTCGGAACCCACGGTCTTCACGTGTTCATCGGCCTGATCTGGCTGGTGGTGCTGGTCACGCAGGTGCGCCGGAAGGGGCTGATCGCCGCGAACCGTCGCAGGCTCACCTGCCTGTCGATGTTCTGGCACTTCCTCGACGTGATCTGGATCGGGGTCTTCACCTTCGTTTACCTCATGGGGATGTTGAGATGAGCAAAGACTACACGCCTCTCCATACCGCGCATGCGACGCAGGGTTCGCACCAGCAGCACCTCCACGATCACCCGGATGAGGAGGAGGATCACGGCTCGTTCGGATCCTACATGACCGGCTTCATCCTGTCGGTCATCCTGACGGCGATCCCGTTCTGGCTGGTGATGGGCGAGGTGATCCCCAATCCGCGGACGACCGGCATTGTCATCATGGCCTTTGCCGTGGTGCAGATCGTGGTTCACATGATCTACTTCCTGCATATGAATACCCGGTCGCAGGGGGGCTGGACGCTGCTGGCGCTGATCTTCACCCTTATTCTGGTGATCATCACGCTCTCCGGTTCGCTGTGGGTGATGTACCACCTGAACACGAACATGATGCCGGAGATGCACAACATGAGCACGATGTGACCGTCAGGGGTCATGACGTGGAACCGGGGCGGGGCGATACCGAAAGGGCGCCCCGTTCGCCATTGCGGATGGTAGTGATCGCCACCATCGGTCTCGTGCTGACAGTGTGCCTCATCGCGCTTGGCTGGTGGCAGGTGGAGCGGCGGGCGTGGAAGCATGACCTTGTGGCGCGAGTGGATGCCCGCATCCATGCCGCTCCTGTCGCGGCACCTGGGCCGGAAGCCTGGCCTATCGGCGCGGATACGGATGAATACCGCCGAGTGACGGTCACCGGCACCTTCGACCACAGTCGCGAGACGCTTGTCCAGGCGCTGACCGCTCTGGGTGGAGGCTTCTGGGTGCTGACCCCGCTTGCGACCGACCAAGGCTTCACGGTCATGGTGAACCGGGGCTTCGTTCCCTCCGACCGGCGGGACGCGGCCAGCCGGAAGCAGGGAGAGGTCGCGGGCAGCACCACGGTTACAGGCCTTTTGCGAATGACCGAACCGGGGGGAGGGTTCCTGCGGTCCAACGATCCGGCGGGCGACCGCTGGTATTCGCGCGACGTGACGGCCATTGCGGTGGCCCGCGGCCTGAGCGGCGCGGTTGCCCCCTACTTCATCGACGCCGACGCCACGCCAAACCCCGGCGGCCTGCCGGTCGGCGGCCTGACAGTGGTGAGCTTCCCGGACAACCATCTCAGCTATGCGCTGACGTGGTTCGCGCTGGCGATCGGAACGGCGGGTTGCACGATATTCGTGCTGCGGCATGAAGCCGGAAGGCGGAGGCGGGCGTGAGGCCGCCGGCAGAGAGCCCGCCCACCACGCGCAAGAACATGTGGCTGCTGATCCAGCTTCGCTGGATCGCCGTAGCGGGCCAGATCGTCGCCATCTCCTTTGCCGCTTGGTTCCTGCGGGTACAACTGCCGCTCGTGCCTATGTCGGCGGTCGTGGCCTGTCTCGTCCTGCTGAACGCAGCGACCATCCTCTGGCTCCGCCGGGCGGAGCGTGTGCGGGGCCGCGTGGTGTTCATGGCTCTGACGCTCGACGTGCTGGCGCTGACGGCGCAGCTCGCCCTGAGCGGGGGGGCCAGCAATCCCTTCGTCACGCTTTACGTGGTACAGGTGGCGCTGGGAGCGATGATGCTCCGGCCCCCTGCAGGATGGTTCCTTGTCGCGCTGACGAGCTGCCTCTTTGCGCTGCTGATCGTGCTTCACCGGCCGCTGGTATTGCCCCCGGACGGGCCGTCCTTCTTCAAGCTTTATGTCGCGGGCATGTTCGTCGGCCTGACGCTGGACGCGGTACTCGTCGTCGCCTTCCTGACGCGGGTGGCAGCGAACCTGCGGCAGAGCGATGCCCGCGTGGCCCGCCTTCGCCAGCAGGCGGCGGAAGAGGACCACATCGTCCGCATGGGCTTGCTGGCCTCCGGCGCGGCGCATGAGCTCTCAACGCCCCTTGCCTCCATCTCCGTCATTCTGGGGGACTGGCGGCGGATGCCGAAGCTCTCCGACGATCCCGAACTCCGGCAGGAGATCGAGACGATGCGCAGCTCGGTCGATCGCTGCAAGGCGATCATCACCGGTATCCTGATGACCTCCGGCGCCGCGCGGGGCGAGGGGACGGAGCTGACCACCGTTCACAGCTTCGTTGCCCGCATCTCGCGCGACTGGCAATCCGCGCATCCCGGCGTCATGCTGGAGCGTCACAACGATTTCGGCGAAGATGTCGGCATCGTATCCGATACGACGCTTCGGCAGATCGTGATGAACGTTCTCGACAACGCGGTGGAGGCGTCGCCAGATTGGGTGGGGCTCGATGTGCGGCGGGAAGGGGCGATGCTGCTCCTTCGTGTCATGGACCGCGGTCCGGGTTTTTCATCGCGGATGCTTGACGAATTCGGTCGTCCCTATCAAAGCACCAAGGGACGGCAGGGGCGTGGCCTGGGATTGTTTCTCGTGGTGAACGCCATACGCAAGCTCGGCGGATCGGTATCCGCCGGGAACCGGCCGGAGGGCGGGGCGGAAGTGACGTTGCGGTTGCCCCTGCATCTCCTCAGCGCCGAGGACGAGGATGACAATGACGGAGACTGGTCAGACGGGGAGTGGGACGGAGGAGACGATCCTTCTGATCGAGGATGACCCCGATTTTGCGGCGACCCTGAAGAAATCGCTGGAACGGCGCGGCATGACCGTCTTCCATTCACACGGGATGGAGGATCTTGAGCAGGTGCTCGCCGCGCATCGGCCCGCCCGCGCCGTGGTGGATCTCAAGCTTTCTGGCGGCTCGGGCCTTGTCTGCGTCGATCACCTTCATCGCCGTGACCCGGAGATGCAGATCGTCGTCCTCACCGGTTTCGCCAGCATCGCGACAGCGGTCGAAGCGATCAAACTGGGCGCCTGCCACTATCTGACGAAGCCCGCGAACACCGATGAAATCCTTGATGCCTTCGTACGGGGAACGGGGGATCCGGGGGTGGAGTTGTCCACCCAGCCCTCCTCCATCAAGACACTGGAATGGGAACGCATCCACGAAACGCTGGTCGCGACGGGATTCAACATCTCGGAAACCGCGCGGCGGTTGGGGATGCATCGCCGGACGCTGGCGCGCAAGCTGGAGAAGCGTCAGGTTCGCTGACCGGCTATTCTGCAACGGCGGCGTGGTCGCCCGTGGCATCGGCCGTCTTGCCTGTTGGCATCGCGGGTCGCGCACGTCATTCTCCCTCGAAATCGAACGTCATGTGAACGGATTGCAATGAACCGCCCGGCCCGAGAGGTTGATACCGTTTTTTCCCAGCCGGTTCGGCAGGTTCTGTTCATGGTCATCGCCCTGCTGCTGGTCGCAGCGGGTGCATGGATGATCCACCGGGAGGTGTCGGAGGTCTTCCGGGCGAATGTCTGGCTGAACGGCTCCATCCTGTTCGTGTTCCTCGTCGGGGTTGTGGCCTGCTTCTGGCAGGTGGGTCAGCTCATGGCGGCGGTGAATTGGATCGAGGGATTTGCGCACAACCGCCCGGGCTACGTCGCCTCCCGCCCGCCGAAACTGCTGGTGCCGCTTGCCACGCTTCTGGGGCAGCGCACGCCGGGGGCGGGGCGGCTTCAGCTCTCTTCAACCTCCGCGCGCTCCATTCTGGAATCGGTCGGCGCGCGGATGGAGGAGATGCGGGACATCACTCGCTATCTTGGCAACCTGCTGATCTTTCTGGGGTTGCTCGGCACTTTCTTCGGCCTCGCCACCACGGTTCCCGCGGTCGTGCGGACCATCGGCGCACTCAGCCCCCAGCCGGGGGAGGAAAGCCTCGCAGTGTTCGGCCGGCTCATGCAGGGGCTGAACTCGCAGCTTGGTGGGATGGGGACGGCGTTCGCATCCTCGCTGCTCGGCCTGTCCGGATCGCTGGTCATCGGGCTTCTGGAGATCTTCGCCAGCCACGGACAGAACCGCTTTTACAGCGAGCTTGAGGACTGGCTCTCCTCCATGACGCGCATCGGTATTGCCTCTGGCGATGACGGGTCCATAAGTCAGGAGGCTGTGGGGGGACTGATCGACCATCTGTCCGACCAGATGGACGCACTGACCCAGCTTTACGCACAGGCGGAGCAGCGGCGGAGCCTGCTTGACCAACGTATCGGGCTGCTGGCCGAATCCGTGGATCGCCTGACCCGCAAGCTGGAGGGGGAGGCGGGCACGATGGGCGCGCTCACCCGGTTGACGGAGGGGCAGGAGCGGCTGGTCGGCGCCCTTGCCCAGCGTGAGGAAACCGGCGCGCTGGATGCCGAAAGCCGTATGCGGCTGCGGTCCATGGATGTGCAGCTTCTGAAGATTCTCGAAGAATTGTCCGCGGGGCGGCAGGAGACGCTCTATGATCTCCGCAGCGACCTTGCCGCACTCGCATCGGCGGTGCGGGGTCTGGGCTCCGACCAGCGGAGGGGGTGATGGCGTTCTCGCGCGGGCGCACACGATTTGAAACCAACGTCTGGCCGGGTTTCGTGGACGCGATGACCTCGCTCCTCATGGTCATCATGTTCGTGCTGTCGATCTTCATGATCGTGATGTTCGTGTTGCAGGATCGGGTCAGCAGCCAGGATTCGGAGCTGGAGGCGCTGACGGGCGAAGTGGCCCAGCTGTCGCGCGCGCTCAACGTTTCCGAACGCCGGGGACAGGTGCTTGAAGGTACGCTGGCGGAGCGGCAAGGGGCGCTGGATGCCGCGACCGGCCGCATCACCGACTTCGAGGCGCAGGTCGCCGCTTTGATCGCCGCGCGGGATCAGGCGCAGACCTCTCTCGCAACGGTGGAGGGAGAGAAGCGGGAGCTTCTGTCCGCGCAGGAAGCGTTGAACCTTGCGCTCGCCGAGGCCCGGCAGGAGGTCGATGCGGGGCAGGAGGCCGCCCGGCTGGCGGCTGCCCGGCGGGAGGCGCTAGAGGCGCTTGTTGCCGATCTTCGGGCAAAGGGAGAGGCGGATGCGGCGCGCCTCTCGGAGGCGGAAGTCCAACGACTGACGGAGTCGGAGGCCGCCGCGGCGCTTCGTGAGCGGTTGAAGAGCGCCGATGCGGAACTGACGGCCATGACGCTCGCACTTGAGGAGCAGCGCAAACGGGCAGAGGAAACCCTGACCCTGCTCGCCGCCGCGGAAGCTGCACGCGACGCGGCAACGGCGGAGGCGACCCGGGAACTCACCGAAGCCGAGCGGCGCGCGGGCCTGCTTGCCGCCGCCAACTCGGCGCTCGCAGGCCAGCAGGCGCAGGGAGCTGAGGATGCCCGCCGGGTTGCCGCCCTGAATGAACAGGTGGCGGCGTTGCGCGCACAACTCGGCTCCTTGCAGGCCGTGCTCGATGCCTCCGGGGAGAAGACGCGTGAGGCGGATGTGCGTATCGAAACGCTCGGTGGGCAGCTCAATGTCGCGCTGGCACAGGTCGCTGAAGAGCAGCGGCGGCGGGCTGAACTCGAAGCGGCGGAGCGGGCCCGGCTTGCGGCGGAAGCCGAACGACTGGAACGCTACAGCTCGGAATTCTTCGGCAAGCTGCGCGATGTTCTGCAGGGGAGAGCCGGTGTTCGCATTGTGGGGGATCGCTTCGTCTTCTCCTCAGAAGTTCTGTTCCAGCCAGGTTCGGATACCCTGGCACCCGAAGGACGCTCGCAGATCGCGAGAGTTGCATCGATTCTGAAGGATGTCTCGCATGAAATCCCGCCGGGCATCGACTGGATCCTCCGGGTGGACGGCCATACCGACGATACGCCGCTTTCAGGGACGGGACAGTTTCGCGACAACTGGGAGCTGAGCCAAGCACGGGCGCTGTCGGTGGTGCGCTACATGGTCAACGATCTCGGATTTCCACCGGAACGTCTGGCCGCGACGGGATTTGGTGAATTTCGTCCTGTGGCGAGCGGCAATTCACCAGAAGCGCGGGCGCAGAACCGCCGGATCGAGTTGAAACTCACCGAGCGTTGAGCCAGAGGGCGAGCTTCGCTTTGCGGTGCCGGCGTGTGGAGGCGCGCGCCAGCAACAGAATGACATTTCTCCCACTCGCATCCCGCTGGGGCACGGTGTCGCCCTGCGGAACCGTGCCAAGGGAGATTCAGGCATCTCCACGACCTAATGAAAAAGGCTTTCAGGTCTGCGTTGAGGGGTGATCGTCCGCAATCCAAAGATATTCAGCCGGGAATTCACACGGTTCTGGTCGTCCTGAAGTCGATTTCCGATTTGCGGAGCATTAAATTTCAGGACTTGTCAGCACCCTTCCAAACTCAGCAAAGAAAAAGGCCCCGCTGCGCAGCGGGGCCTTTCATTGATCGGGCTTATTCCGCTGTCAGAAGCGGCGGCTTGTTGCCTGTGAGCCGGGGGCGCGACGGCTCCTCGATCTCCAAGGAGATGGTGTCGTCCTTGACCGCGATCTTGACCACTCCACCCTTGGCGAGCCGACCAAAGAGCAACTCCTCCGCCAACGGCTTCTTGATGTGCTCCTGAATCACCCGACCGAGCGGGCGGGCGCCCATCTTGTCGTCGTAACCCTTTTCCGCCAGCCAGTCGGCGGCGGCTGGCGTAAGTTCGATATGCACGCCACGATCCATCAGCTGGGCTTCGAGCTGCAGAACGAACTTTTCGACGACTTGCAGGATCACCTCGCGCGGCAGCGGTGCGAAGGAAATCACTGCATCCAGTCGGTTGCGGAATTCCGGCGTGAAGGTCCGCTCGATGGCTGCCGTATCTTCCCCTTCCCGACGCTCGCGATTGAAGCCGATGGCCGCCTTCGCCTGCTCCGAGGCCCCGGCGTTCGAGGTCATGATCAGGATCACGTTGCGGAAGTCCACCTGCCGACCATTGTGGTCGGTGAGTTTGCCGTGATCCATCACCTGCAACAGGATGTTGTAGACATCCGGGTGCGCCTTCTCCATCTCGTCCAGAAGCAGCACGCAATGCGGGTGCTGGTCCACGCCATCGGTCAGCATGCCACCCTGATCGAAGCCGACATAGCCCGGAGGCGCGCCGATCAGCCGGGAAACCGCATGTTTCTCCATATATTCCGACATGTCGAAGCGCAGCAATTCGACGCCAAGTGTATTGGCGAGCTGTTTGGCCACCTCCGTCTTGCCGACACCGGTCGGACCCGCGAACAGGTAGTTGCCGATAGGCTTCTCCGGCTCCCGCAGGCCCGCGCGGGCCAGCTTGATCGCGGAGGACAGTGCCTCGATCGCCTTGTCCTGACCGAAGACCACGCGCTTGAGGGTCTTTTCCAGGTCGCGCAGCACTTCCGCATCGTCCTTGGAGACGCTTTTCGGGGGGATACGGGCGATCTTTGCCACGACGGCCTCGATCTCCTTGGCGCTGATCGTCTTGCGGCGGCGTGACTCGGGCAGCAGGTGCTGGGCGGCACCTGCCTCGTCGATCACGTCGATCGCCTTGTCGGGCAGTTTGCGGTCATGGATATAACGCGCGGAGAGCTCAACGGCCGTTTTGATCGCATCCGCGGTATAGCGGATGTCATGATGCTCCTCGAAGTAGGGTTTCAGGCCCATGAGGATCTTGATCGTGTCGGGCACGGAGGGCTCGTTCACGTCGATCTTCTGGAACCGCCGCGACAGCGCCCGGTCCTTCTCGAAATGCTGGCGGAACTCCTTGTATGTGGTAGAGCCCATGCAACGCAGCCGCCCGCCCTGAAGCGCGGGTTTCAGCAGGTTGGAAGCATCCATCGCGCCGCCGGAGGTGGCGCCCGCGCCGATTACGGTATGGATCTCGTCGATGAACAGGATCGCGTCGGGGTGATCTTCCATCTCCTTGACCACGGCCTTCAGCCGCTCCTCGAAATCCCCGCGGTAGCGGGTTCCGGCGAGCAACGCGCCCATATCGAGCGAGAAGATCGTGGCGGAAGCCAGAATGTCAGGCGTCTCTCCTTCGACGATCTTCCAGGCGAGTCCTTCGGCGATAGCGGTCTTGCCAACTCCGGGGTCCCCGACGAGAAGCGGGTTGTTCTTGCGGCGTCGGCAGAGCACCTGGATGCAGCGCTCGACTTCCCCCTCCCGGCCGATCAGCGGATCGACATCGCCCTTCCGCGCCTTGGCGTTCAGGTCAACACAGTATTTCGCAAGCGCGGATTCGCGCGACTCACCCCCGGAATTCCCCGAGGTGGAACCGGATTGGGACGACGTGTTCTGTTCCTCCTCATGATCGCTGGTTCCGGTGATGGGGCGTGTCTCGCCGAAGGAAGGATCCTTGGCCACGCCATGGGCGATGAAGTTGACCGCGTCGTAACGGGTCATGTCCTGCTCCTGCAGGAAGAAGGCCGCGTTCGATTCGCGTTCGGCAAAGATCGCGACCAGAACATTCGCCCCTGTCACTTCTGTCCGCCCGGAGGACTGGACATGGATGGCCGCTCGCTGGATCACACGCTGGAAGGCCGCGGTCGGCACCGCCTCCGAGCCTTCGATATCGGTCACGAGCGTAGAAAGATCGTCGTCGATGAAGTCGGTGAGCGTCCGGCGGAGTTCCTCAAGATCAACACTGCAGGCCCTCATCACCCGGGAGGCGTCGGGTTCGTCGATCAACGCCAGCAAGAGGTGCTCCAGCGTTGCGAGTTCGTGGCGCCGCGCGTTGGCCAGCGCCAGCGCAGCATGGATTGCTTGCTCGAGGGTGGTCGAAAAAGAAGGCACGGGCCGTGCTCCTGTCCTTGAGGGTCGGAGGTGGGGCGGACCCCGCTCCAACCGTGTCCCCATATCCTTAAAGTTCGGTGTTCGAGGCCGCGCTTCAAGTTTTTTCTGTGAGATTCCGCCCGATCCCCGCGCAGTTGCGACAAATGTGATCGGAAAGGCTCCTCCCATGTTCCGACCGGATGACCGGTCGTCCCGGAATCGCTCAGAATGCGTCCTTTCTGCGCCTGATTTCGGCAAAAACTTCCGCATCTTCTGCATCGCTCTCGAACCCGAGCTTGCGTCTGATGCCAGCCTCGCCGGGCCGCAGGAAAGGATTGGTTGCGAGTTCTTCCGAGAGCGTCGAGGGTACGGTCGGTTGCATTCGCGCACGCAGAGCCGCCACCTCGGTCTCTCGCGATCTAAGCATTCCGTTCTCAGGTTCAATGGTTAGCGCAAACGCGATGTTGCCGGTCGTGTATTCGTGACCGGAATAAACGCGCGTTTCCGGCGGCAGCGATATGAGCTTCGTCAGGCTTTTCCACATCATCGCGGGTGTTCCCTCGAAAAGCCGGCCGCAACCGCAGGCCATGAGGCTGTCCGCGGAAAAGAGCGCCCCCGTCTGCGGAAAATGGAATGCGACATGTCCCACGGTATGTCCGGAGACGTCGATCACCCGGCCCTCTTCTCCACCGACACGAACCGTGTCGCCCTCCGTCACCGCGATGTCGAGGGCGGGGAGGCGGTGGCGGTCGGCGGCAGCGCCGATTACACGCGCATTGGTGGCCGCCCGAAGCTCATCGACCCCCTGAACGTGATCGGGGTGGTGGTGGGTAAGCAGGATCGTGGACAGCTGCCAACCCCGCTCTTCAAGGGCGCGGAGAATCGGCGCCGCTTCCGGCACATCCACTACGGCGGTGTCTCCGGTCGCGGCGTCATGCAGCAGGTAGGCGTAATTGTCGCTTAGGCAGGGGATTGTGACGATGTCGAGGGTCATGGTGTTTCCTTGTGGCTCGGCTATCTTGCGGTCATGGCCAAGCTAATCGCTGATACTGCGGAAACAATGCACCTGGACGCGCTAGAACTGCGTAATTTCTATTACCGCACCGGCCTCGGCCGGGTGGCTCAGCGCAGCCTGCGGCAGAGCTTCCTGGAACTCTGGCCGGAGGCTCAGGGCCAAACGGTGGTGGGATTCGGCTTTCCGGCACCGCTCCTGCGACCCTACATGGGTAAGGCGCGTCGGATTGTCGCACTTATGCCAGGTCAGCAGGGGGTGATGTCCTGGCCCCGGGGGGAAGCGAATGTCTCCGTGCTTTGCGAGGAGACGCAGTGGCCGCTCCCCACCGGCATCGCGGACAAGCTCTTCCTTCTGCACGGGCTGGAGACGACGGACTATCCGTCCGAGCTTCTGGAGGAATGCTGGCGGGTGCTGGGGGCGGGGGGGCGTGCGATCTTCGTCGTGCCCAACCGCTCCGGCATGTGGTCCCGGACGGATTCGACCCCCTTCGGTTTCGGTCGCCCCTATTCGCTCCGGCAACTGGAGGTGCAGCTCAAGCGCCACGCTTTCACTCCCGAACGCTACGTCACCTCGCTCTACACGCCTCCATCTCCCCGGCGATTCTGGTTGCGCACTTCAGACTTCTGGGAGGGAACCGGGCGGCGGCTTTCGTCCGTCTTTTCGGGCGGCGTGCATATCGTGGAGGCATCCAAGCAGGTTTACGCTCCCACCCGTCCTGGCCTACGGCAGATGGTCCGTCGGCCGCTGCGCGTGCTGGAGGGGGCAACCCAGCCCGGTCCGGTCGCGGGCGCAGAGCCCGCTTAAGTCACAGGTTGCACAGAGCTGTGGCAACCTTGCCAGATGTTGGCGCTAAAGGCACGAAATAAGCCTTTTGTGGGTATCTCCTTCGGCCCAACACGGTTGCGAGCGCGGAAGGGGTCTGCTACACGCAACCCCGGATTTGGGCCGCGCCGTGCGTGCGCCTTGGACGGCCCCGGACCCGCGTGCTTTTCCCGCACTGCGCCGGTGAGGGGTCACAGCATCGGAAGGGTGGACGTGGCCGAACCTGCTTCGATTTCATACGGTATCGCCGCGCGCTATGCGACGGCCGTCTTCGAACTGGCACAAGAGCAGAACGCGCTTGATGCGTTGGAGGCCGATGCCGGCACTCTCGACGCGATTCTCAAGGAAAGCGTTGATTTCCGAACCATGATTACCTCGCCCCTCTACTCGCGCGATGCGGAGAAGAATGCGGTGATGGCCGTCGCGGGCAAGGCCGGTCTCACGGATGTGATGTCGCGCACGTTGGGTCTCATGGCGGATCACCGGCGGTTGTTCGTGCTGCCCGAGTTCGTGACCGAGCTTCGGGACATGATCAAGCGCGCCAAGAACGAGGTGACCGCTGAGGTGATTTCCGCCCAGCCGCTCACTGAGGATCAGGTGCAACGTCTCGAAACCGTGCTCACCGCCAAGGCGGAAGGGCGCAAGGTTCTGATCAATACGACCATAGATGAAACGCTCATCGGTGGTCTTGTCGTCATGCTGGGCTCGAAGATGATCGACACCTCGGTCCGCTCGAAGCTCTCGGCACTCCAGAATGCAATGAAAGAGGTCGGATAATGGGTATCCAAGCTGCTGAGATCTCCGCGATCCTCAAAGAGCAGATCAAGAATTTCGGCCAAGAAGCCGAAGTGGCGGAGATCGGCCGCGTCCTGTCGGTTGGCGACGGGATTGCCCGTGTCTATGGCCTCGACAATGTGCAGGCGGGGGAGATGGTCGAGTTTCCCGGCGGCATCCAGGGGATGGCGCTGAACCTCGAAGTCGACAACGTCGGTATCGTGATCTTCGGTGACGACCGCGGTATCCGCGAGGGCGACACCGTAAAACGCACGAAATCCATCGTGGACGTTCCCGCGGGCGAGGGGCTGCTGGGCCGCGTGCTCGATGGTCTCGGCAATCCGATCGACGGCAAGGGCGCGCTGAACTTCTCAGAGCGTCGCGTGGCCGATGTGAAGGCTCCCGGCATCATTCCGCGGAAGTCCGTGCACGAGCCGATGGCCACCGGCCTCAAGGCGATCGACGCGATGATCCCGATCGGCCGGGGTCAGCGGGAGCTCATCATCGGTGACCGTCAGACGGGCAAGACCGCCGTGGCGCTCGACACCATCCTGAACCAGAAGTCCTATAACGAGGCTGCCGGTTCCGACGAATCCAAGAAGCTCTACTGCATCTACGTTGCCATCGGGCAGAAGCGCTCGACCGTGGCGCAGCTGGTGAAGAAGCTCGAGGAGAGCGGTGCGATCGAATACACGATCGTCGTCGCGGCGACCGCTTCCGATCCCGCGCCGATGCAGTATCTCGCGCCCTATTCGGCGACTGCGATGGCGGAGTTCTTCCGCGACAACGGCCGTCACGCCCTCATCATCTATGATGACCTTTCCAAGCAGGCCGTTTCCTACCGTCAGATGTCGCTGCTGCTGCGCCGTCCGCCGGGACGCGAAGCCTATCCGGGCGACGTGTTCTATCTCCACTCCCGCCTGCTGGAACGCTCGGCGAAGATGTCGGACGCGTTCGGCGCCGGTTCGCTGACGGCGCTGCCGATCATCGAAACCCAGGCGGGCGACGTGTCGGCCTATATCCCGACCAACGTGATCTCCATCACCGACGGTCAGATCTTCCTTGAGACGGAACTGTTCTACCAGGGCATCCGCCCGGCGGTGAACACCGGCCTCTCGGTGTCGCGCGTCGGCTCGGCCGCCCAGACCAATGCCATGAAATCGGTCGCGGGCCCGGTGAAGCTGGAACTCGCGCAGTATCGGGAAATGGCTGCCTTCGCCCAGTTCGGCTCCGACCTCGATGCTTCCACGCAGAAGCTGCTGAACCGCGGTTCCCGCCTGACGGAGCTGATGAAGCAGCCGCAGTATTCGCCGCTGACCAACGCGGAGATCGTCTGCGTGATCTATGCGGGGACGCATGGCTTCCTCGATTCGATCCCGGTTGGCAAAGTCGGTGCCTTCGAGAAGGGCCTGCTGGGCCATCTGCGCACCAATCACCGCGCGCTGCTCGACGACATCACCGTCAACGACCGCAAGGTGAAGGACGAGCTCGAAGCCAAGATCAAGGCCGCGATCACTGAATTTGCCAAAGACTTCGCTTAAGGGCGGGGGAGCAGGGACGGATAGATGCCGAGCCTAAAGGACCTCAAGAACCGGATCAGCAGCGTCAAGTCGACGCGCAAGATCACCAAGGCCATGCAGATGGTCGCGGCGGCGAAACTGCGCCGCGCCCAGGAAGCCGCCGAAGCCGCCCGCCCCTATGCGGAGCGGATGAACTCGGTCATCGCGGGCCTCGCCGGGTCGGTCGCGGGCTCGCCCGGCGCGCCGCGGCTGCTCGCCGGAACGGGGCAGGACAAGGTCCACCTCCTGGTCGTCATGACCTCGGAGCGTGGCCTTGCCGGTGCCTTCAACTCCTCCATCGTCAGGTTGGCGCGGCTCCGTGCCGACACGCTGATCGGGCAGGGCAAGACGGTGAAGATCCTGACCGTGGGCAAGAAGGGGCGCGAGCAGCTCCGTCGCGACTACGGGCAGTATCTCATCGGGCATGTCGATATGTCGGAGGTGAAGAAGCTCGGCTACGTCAACGCCCATGATATCGCGCGTCAGATCATGACGCGGTTCCAGAACGGCGAATTCGACGTGGCGACGATCTTCTACAACCGTTTCCAGTCGGTCATCAGCCAGGTGCCGACGGCGAAGCAGATCATCCCCGCCTCGTTCGAGGAAACGCCCGCGACATCCGCCTCGTCGCTCTATGAGTATGAGCCGTCCGAAGAAGGTATCCTGACCGATCTGCTGCCGCGTTCGATCGCGACCCAGATCTTCACGGCGCTGCTTGAGAATGCCGCCTCTGAACAGGGTGCGCGGATGAGCGCGATGGACAACGCGACCCGCAACGCGGGGGACATGATCAACAAGCTCACGATCCAGTACAACCGCTCCCGGCAGGCTGCGATCACCAAAGAGCTTATCGAAATCATCTCGGGCGCCGAAGCGCTCTAACGACCGGAGTAACCAATGTCACAAGGCAAAGTCACGCAGGTCATCGGCGCTGTCGTGGACGTGCAGTTCGACGGCGCGCTCCCGGCGATCCTGAACGCGCTGGAGACGACCAACAACGGCAAGCGCCTCGTTCTGGAAGTGGCTCAGCACCTTGGCGAGAGCACCGTGCGCACCATCGCGATGGATGCGACGGAAGGTCTCGTCCGCGGCGAGCAGGTGAACGATACGGGCGCACCGATTTCGGTGCCCGTCGGCGACGGCACGCTCGGCCGCATCCTGAATGTCATCGGCGAGCCGATCGACGAGAAGGGCCCGGTCGAAGCGACCGAGCGCCGCGCCATCCACCAGCCCGCGCCCGACTTCGAGGATCAGTCCACGGAATCGGCGATCCTCGTCACCGGCATCAAGGTCATCGACCTGCTGGCCCCCTATGCGAAGGGCGGCAAGATCGGCCTCTTCGGCGGTGCGGGCGTCGGCAAGACGGTGCTCATCCAGGAGCTCATCAACAACATCGCCAAGGTGCACTCGGGCTATTCCGTGTTCGCCGGCGTGGGTGAGCGGACGCGCGAGGGCAACGACCTCTACCATGAGTTCATCGAATCGGGCGTCATCAACATCGACAAGCTCGAAGATTCCAAGGTGGCTCTGGTCTATGGCCAGATGAACGAACCGCCGGGTGCCCGTGCCCGCGTGGCGCTCACCGGTCTGACCATTGCGGAGCAATTCCGTGACCAGTCGGGCTCGGACGTGCTGTTCTTCGTCGACAACATCTTCCGCTTCACCCAAGCGGGTTCGGATGTGTCGGCGCTGCTGGGCCGCATCCCCTCCGCCGTGGGCTATCAGCCGACTCTCGCCACGGACATGGGTGCGCTGCAGGAGCGGATCACCTCGACCCGCGCCGGGTCCATCACTTCGGTGCAGGCGATCTACGTGCCGGCCGACGACCTTACCGACCCGGCGCCTGCGACGTCGTTTGCCCACCTCGACGCCACGACCGTGCTGTCCCGCGCGATCTCGGAGCTGGGCATCTACCCGGCGGTGGACCCGCTCGACTCGACTTCCCGGATTCTCGATCCGCAGGTGGTCGGACAGGAGCACTACGACACCGCCCGCGCCGTGCAGGGCATCCTTCAGCGCTACAAGTCGCTGCAGGACATCATCGCCATCCTCGGGATGGACGAACTCTCGGAAGAGGATAAGCTGACCGTGACCCGCGCCCGGAAGATCCAGCGCTTCCTCTCGCAGCCGTTCGACGTGGCGCAGGTATTCACGGGCTCGCCCGGGGTGCAGGTTCCGCTCGACAAGACCATCGCGTCCTTCAAGGCGGTCGTCGCGGGCGAATACGATCACCTGCCCGAAGCGGCCTTCTACATGGTCGGCGACATCGAAGAAGTGAAGGCGAAAGCCGAGCGTCTCGCTGCGGCCGCGGCCTGAGGGAGCGGATATGGCCGATACGATGCAGTTCGACCTCGTGGCGCCGGAGCGGATGCTGACATCCGTTGCCGCCACGGCGGTCACCATCCCCGGATCGGAGGGAGAGCTTACGGCCATGCCGGGGCACGCCCCCCTGATCCTCACACTTCGTCCCGGCATTGTCCGGGTCGAAGGTCCGAAAGGCGCGGCGAGCTTCGTCGTTACCGGTGGCTTTGCCGAGATCAACGCGGGCGCGGTTTCCGTGCTGGCGGAGAAGGCAATCCCGATCACGGAGGTCACCTCCAGCGTGATCGACCAACTGGTGAGCGAAGCGGAAAGCCTTGCCGATAGTGCACCGCCCGAGGAAAAGGCGAATTCTGAAAAGCTGATTGCCGATACCAAGGCGCTGAAGGAGCTGATCCGCCACTGAGCGGCGGTTTCATGAGATGCAGGAAAGCCGGCAGAGATGCCGGCTTTTTCATGCGCCAGCCTTCGCCAGCATGAAGGCCCTTCACCGGTATAAAAACCTTTTGCCGGTATGAAAAAGACCGCGCCGAAGCGCGGTCCGATCTCTCTCCCGAAGGCCGTGCCGTCAGCGCGGATACATGCCCTCATATATCGGCACCAGCGTATTGGTGTCGAACAGAGAGGACACGGATGTTCCGTTCCAGATGTTCAGGATCGCCTGCGCGAACATCGGCGCGGTGGGCACGATGCGAATATTGTGCGCCGCTTTCACCGCCGCCGTCGGCTCGATGGAATCGGTGATGACGAGGTTCTTCATGGCGGAATTGGTGATCCGTTCCACAGCGGGGCCGGACAGGACCCCGTGGCTGATATAGGCGTGGACCTCCTTCGCGCCATTCTCCAGAAGCAGGTCAGCCGCCTTAACCAGCGTTCCGGCCGTGTCGCAGATATCGTCGATGATAAGGCAGATCTGGTCCTCCACCTCACCAATGATGGTCATTTCTGCGACCTCACCCGGCTTGGTGCGACGTTTATCCACGATGGCGAGGTTGGCGCCGATCCGCTGGGCAAGCTCCCTCGCGCGGCCCACACCGCCGACATCGGGGGAAACCACGGTGATCTCGTTCATCCGGCCACGGAAATTATGCTCCACATCCAGAGCAAAGACCGGCGCGGCATAGAGATTGTCCACCGGGATGTCGAAAAAGCCCTGAATCTGAGCCGCATGCAGGTCGAGCGTGAGGATTCGCTCGATCCCGGCCTCGGTCAGCAGATTGGCGACCAGCTTGGCGGAAATCGGCGTCCGTGCCTTGGTGCGGCGGTCCTGCCGGGCATAGCCGAAATAGGGGACCACGGCAGTGATCCGTCCTGCGGAGGAGCGGCGGAGCGCATCGGTGATGATGAGCAGCTCCATCAGGTTGTCGTTCGCCGGGTTGGAGGTCGGCTGGATGATGAACATGTCCTCGCCACGGACGTTCTCATAGACTTCTACGAAGATCTCCTGATCGTTGAACCGCTCTACCCGCGCATCGACGAGTCCGACGGTCATGCCGCGGTGCATCGACATGCGACGCGCGATGGAGGAGGCGAGGGAGCGGTTGGCGTTGCCGGAGATCAGTTTCGGCTCATTCATGGCAGCCATGACGGGATCCTTGCTACAATCGGCGGGAGGCCGGATTCGCGATATTGACACCGCTTATCACCGGGCTACGCTCGCGCCAACACGCGGGGGGACGGTTCATGACGCAGATCGACTACTTCTTTTCGACGGCCTCGCCCTATACCTACCTCGCGGGCCTGCGCCTGGAGGAGATCGCCGCCCGCCACGGCGCGACCATCGCCTACAAACCTGTCGATCTCGGCGGCCTGTTTCCCCGCACGGGTGGGCTTGCGTTGCCGCAACGTCATCCGGCCCGACAGGCCTATCGGTTGCAGGAATTGCGGCGGCAGGCGGCGAAGGCCGGGCTGCCCATCCATCTCCAGCCGCGCTTCTGGCCTGTGAACGCCGCGCCGTCCGCCTATGCGATCATCGCGGCGCAATCCGCGGGCGGGGGTGATCTGGGAGGTCTCGTTCACGGATTCTGCGCCGCCTGTTGGGCGGAGGAGCGAAATATCGCGGAAGACGGCGTGATCCGAGATGAACTCTGCCGTCATGGCTTTGACGCCGCGCTGGCCGACAGGGGCCTGCTCATGGGGGCGGAAACCTATGCGAGAAATCTGGAGGAAGCCGTATCCCGTGGCGTCTTCGGCGCTCCTTTCTACATCGTCGGCGAGGAGATGTTCTGGGGGCAGGACCGGCTCTCCGATCTGGATGCGCATCTGTCGGGGCGGTTGTAGTGGCCGACATGGTGGACCGCGGAGCGCCGCTTGCCACGCGAAGCTGGGGCAGCGGTCCCAGAGCAGTCGTTCTGGCACATTGCTCGCTCGCCCATGGCGGAGCGTGGAGCGGTGTCGCTGACGATCTGGACGACATCTGCGCGATGACTGCCGTGGATTTGCCCTCTCATGGGCGAAGTTGGCGGTGGGCCCCCGGCCTTGGCGACTATCATGACGTCGCGACGCACGCGCTGCGTCGTGCGGTGCTGGGGGCGGGCAGGGGTGGTCCGGTCGATCTGGTGGGTCATTCCCTCGGCGGCACGCTCGTCCTTCGTCTGGCGCTGGAGACCCCTGAACTTGTGCGGAGCCTCGCACTGGTGGAGCCGGTGCTGTTCGCCGCGGTGACGGGTGGTGGACCGGTGGCGGACAACCGGGCCTTTGCAGAGGCCTGGGGCCGGGGCGACAGGGAAGAGGCCTCCCGCGCCTTCATGTCGCGCTGGGGTGCGGGCATGGCATGGGAGCGTTTGCCCGAACGGATGAAGCGCTACATCGTCGATCGTATCGACGTGATTCCCGCCACATCGGCGGCGCTGTCCGAGGATTCGGCGGGTCTGCTCCGAACGGGGCGGCTTGAGGGGCTGGCCCGGCCCGTAACGCTGATCCATGGGGCCGCATCCGCGCCCCTCGCGCCGGAAATCGTGCATCGGCTTGCGGCGCGCCTTCCCGATGCGGAGATCGTTGCGATTCCGGGCGCAGGCCATATGGCGCCCATCACGCATCCGGCGGCTGTGGCAGAGGCCCTGCGGCGTTTGCTCGCGCGGAGCTGATCAGGTCTTGGGCATGGCGAGCACGAAACCACGCCCCGACTTCACGTAATGAAGCTCGCTTGCCCCGATGGCCACCACCTGGCCCCCGTCGAAGCGGTCACCCACCTTCACCTGCTGCAAGCGTCCGTTGGATAGCCGAACGAGCGCGCGGCGGTTCGACGATGTGCCGAACACGCCAAGCAGATTAACATCGCGCAGGTTCATCGCTTTGGTGATGGTGGCTTGCTTTGCAACGGAGGCTCGGGTGGGGATTCTGGGTGTCACGACCTGTGGTTCCGGTTCATCGTCAGATTCTGTGGCGGCGGCCAGAGGGCTTCTGGTCACGACCGGTTGGCTTGCCGCAGCAATGACCGGCGGTGTCATCTGCGGCTGAGGTGGGGCCGCGACAGCGGCGCGCGCGGGGGCGGCTGGCTCCGCCACGGCTGCTGCGAGTGCGACCGCGATGGCGGGTGCAAAATTCCTGGGTCTCGAACGGGGCCGATCAACGGCTAGCGCGACCGGGGGGTTTTCTGCCTCGGCTGCCGCCTGGCCGCGCGCGGCAATGCCTGCGGGCTTCGGCATCGGACGATGCGACGACAGTTTCGGGGCAGGATCGTTGCTGGCCACGGTGCGAGGTGCCGCCGGTGCCGCGGATATCGCGCGAGAGCCGGGGCGCGCTTTCGGGCGGGTGGCGTCAATCTGAGCACCCGTGCGGTGGCGCGGCGCTTCCGTCAGGGCGAGGCGCGGGCCCAACGGATAAGCCACCCCCAACATGGACGGACGGTGTTGCGCAAGAACCCCGCGAAGGGTCTCGGTTTCCGTCTCGGTCACAAGACGTTGCGGATCGGCGAGGGTGCCGGCGTGCGCGGCACCGACAAGACCGAACTGACCGGCCCGGCTCGTTCGCTGCTCACCCAGAAACAGACCGGACCCGAGCAGGACAAGCAGGATCAGCACCAGAAGCCCAAGTGCGAGCATCAATCCGCGCCGCATGCGTGCCCGCTCGCTGACAGGTGCCCGCAAGCTATCCTTCGCATCCGTCACCGGGGACGTGACCGCAGCGCCCTGAAGCGGCGGGCTGACATGCCTGACACCCTCGGTCGGGGGCAGGTCGGGCCGCGACGCGGCCGGAGGGACGGCGGCGGCTGGTGCCGCGAGAGCGGCCACATCCGCATCGAGCGGCGGGGGCTCGACCATCACCGGGGGAGGGGAGCGGGTTTCCCGTCCCTCCTCCACATGGTCGGACAGAAGGCCGGCAGAGCCAGGCGCATCCGCCTTCATCGTCTTCGAATCTTGCGGCGCCCCCTGCGAAGAAGGCGTCAGCGCGGCGTCGGGAGATCGTTTCGGCTCTGCCGGAACCGGGCGCCGGTCGAGAAGACGCATCGGTACGCTTTCACGCTCCACCCGCTCCTCCGGTCCAAGCAGCGCAGGAGCAAGATGGGTCTGGCCGAAGAACGGTTCGCCATTGAACTGGCCTTGCGGCGGTATCGCCACGAAGGCCACCGGCGCAAAGCGACTATCGGCGGCGAAGGCTTCCGCCTCTTCCAGCGTCTCGCGCGCGACGATGGCGACCTGCACCTCCCGCCCATCGCCGGTCCAGTCGAAAACCAGCTCCTCCGGCGCATAGGGGGTCATTCCCTCCAGCGCCGCGCGGATTTGACGGCGACGGGAGGCGGCATCCGGCCCGGGGGCCATGACGCGCGTATAGAGTATCTGGTCGTTCGGGATCGTAAGGCGCGTCGTCAGCACACCGGGCTCCATGCCAAGCGCGGTGCTGCGGAGTGCCGCGACTTTCTGGCCGAGATCGGGATCGCCCAGACCGACGGCCCCGACCGTTCGCCAGCCAAGCGGCGTGCGGTGGAAAAGACGGATGCCATCGGCGGCAAGTTCGAGCGTGAAACTGGGCTTCATCGGAACGCACCTACCACGAAAGACGGACCGCTGCGATTATGCAGTGGCATCAGCATGGGGTATAGCGGGAAATCGCGCACGCTAGGGGTAGAAACACGGAGAGTTCACTTGTCAGCGGTGCGACACCCCGCCACAGCAAAGGAAAAAGGAGGCATATCATGCGGTTCACCACTCTCGCCATGCTCATGACGTTCGCGGCCACGCCGCTTGTCGCACAGGAGGTCCAGATGACCTATCCGACCATCACCGTGAACGGAGAGGGAGAGGTCAGCGCCCGCCCGGACATGGCCACCGTGACGCTGGGCGTCGAAACCCTGGGGGACAGCGCGAATACGGCGCTGGCCGAAAATACCGCTGCGACCGCGAAAATGCTGGAGACGCTGAAGGCGGCCGGAATCGCCGCCAAGGATATGCAGACCTCCGACCTGACGCTCGGGCCGCGCTGGGAGCAGCCGCAGCAGGGCCAGCCGAAGGTCGTGGGATTTGTCGCCGCCAACAACGTGAGCGTGACCGTGCGGGATCTGAACAAGCTGGGCGGCGTGCTGGATACTGTCGTCAAGAACGGGGCGAACACCTTCCAAGGGCTGCGGTTCGGACTGTCCGATCCCAAACCCAACGCGGATGCCGCGCGCAAGGCTGCCGTCGCCGATGCCATCGCCCGGGCGCATCTTTACGCGGAGGCGGCGGGTGTCACGCTTGGCCCGGTTCAGTCGCTGACCGAAAGCTTCACCGGCCAGCAACCGCGACCGATGATGCGCATGAGCGCGGACAGCGGCGCGGGTGTCCCCCTGGCGGAGGGTGAGGTCAGCGTGAATGCAAATGTGACGATGGTTTTCCGTCTGGGGCAGTAAGCCCTGCGACGCAAGGGTGTGCGATACAAGGAAAAGGCTCGGGCAGCTTGTCCGGGCCTTTCGCTTGCAGTGGACGCCCGGGCGTTACCCCACCGCGGCGCTGAGGGCCTGATCCAGATCCGCGATCAGGTCGTCAGCATCCTCGATCCCGATGGACAGGCGGACTACGTTCGGCCCGGCGCCTGCGGCCTCCCGCTGCGCATCAGTGAGCTGCCGGTGTGTGGTGGAGGCCGAATGGATGATGAGTGAACGCGTATCGCCAAGGTTCGCCACGTGGCTGAACAGCTTCACGCTGTCCACCAACTTCACCCCGGCCTCATAGCCCCCCTTCACGCCAAAGGTGAACAACGCCCCCGCACCCCGGGGCGTGATCCGCTGGGCCCGCTCATACCAAGGGGAGGAGGGCAGGCCCGCATAGGTCACGACCTCCACGCGGGGATCGGCCTCCAGCCAGGCGGCGACCTTTCGCGCGTTCTCCACGTGCCTTGCCATGCGCAGGCTCAGCGTCTCGATTCCCATGAGCGTGTAATGTGCGCCCTGCGGGTTCATCGTCATGCCGAGATCGCGCAGACCGACGGCGATGCTGTGGAAGGTGAAGGCCATCGACCCCAGCGCCTCGTGAAACTTCAGCCCGTGATATGCGGGCTCCGGTGCCGAGAGTGAGGGAAACTTGTCCGATGCCGACCAGTCGAACTTGCCCGAATCCACCACGACCCCGCCTGTGACCGTGCCGTTGCCTGTCATGTATTTCGTCAGGGAATGCACAACCAATGTTGCGCCCATCTCTATGGGGCGGCAGAGCCAGGGCGTGGCGAGCGTGTTGTCCACGATGAGCGGCAGCCCCGCCTCATCCGCCAGCTTTGCCACGGCGGGAATATCGGTGACATAGCCCCCGGGATTGGAGATCGATTCGCAGAAGATCGCGCGGGTATCTTCGTCGATCGCAGCACGCAGTGCGTCCAGATCATCGAAATCCACCAGCTTGGCGGACCAGCCGAACCGCTTGATGGTCTGGGTCAGCTGAGTCACCGTTCCCCCGTAGAGCCGGGTGGATGCTACGACGTTCTTTCCCGGTGCCATCAGTGGAAACAGCGCCATGATCTGCGCTCCGTGTCCAGAGGCGCAGCAGACCGCACCCGCACCCCCCTCAAGCGCCGCCACCCGATCCTGAAGCGCGCTGACCGTCGGGTTGGTCAGGCGGGAATAGATGTAGCCCACTTCCTGAAGACCAAAGAGCGCCGCTGCGTGATCCGCATCTCGGAACACATAGGCGG
Organism: Haematobacter missouriensis; assembly: GCF_000740775.1. Classification (GTDB taxonomy): domain Bacteria; phylum Pseudomonadota; class Alphaproteobacteria; order Rhodobacterales; family Rhodobacteraceae; genus Haematobacter; species Haematobacter missouriensis. The sequence continues at coordinate 50,423 of NZ_JFGS01000016.1, forward strand.
TGGTCTGATAGACCGGTACCTGGCGGGCACCGGTCGCGGGATCGGGGTTCGCGCCCGCGTGGACTTGCAGCGTGTCGAAACCGGGGGTTCTGGTCATGTCGTTCTCCTCTTCGCGCGGGAGGCTAGGGGAGGGCGCAGCGTGCCGCAAGCGGCGCGTGACCGAATAACGACAGTGCAGATGGCGTCTTCGCCTGCGAATTGACGATACGGGCGGAAACCGATGCCCGTCCGGATGTTGTTGAGGCCTTACCTGACGGCGTCAGGAATCAAGGGAAGCTTCGTATGGGCCAGCGTTACCGCCTGCGCAGCCTTGCGCGACCACGGTCGGAGGTGGGACGCGACAGCTTGGGTAGGGGCTGAAGGACAATGGTCAGTCCTGTGACGTCCACCGATATCCTTTTGCAAAGATGAATCAGCCATAGCGGGGGCGCGCCACTGTCCGGCCAGCTTCTCAGGCTCAGGCTCAGGCTCAGGCTCAGGGTCTGAGCGCCGAACCGGCCGTCCATCATGCGGACGAACACGCCGGCCTCACTCCATCGCGTCCAGCGATTTTAGAGCGTCTTGTGCGGCCCACAGGCCGCCGGCGCATCCCGATAGCGCAGGCTGCTGCGGTCGACGAAGATGATTCCGCTCAACACGCGGCCTGCCGTGGCTCTTGGGAAAATAGGGCGCCAGCCGAGCCATTCTGCACCTCCGTCAGCCAATACAGGTCACTCATATCCAGCATCCTCAGGAGCCTGAATCAGATCGAGCGACTCACATCAGTGCCTCATATCAATGGCTACTGAGCCTGTTTGCGGCGAAGACGACATCACGCTTTTTGGAAACTACTGCCCTGCACCTTGCTGCACGTCGCGGAACACAACAGGGGGCCACCGGTGACCTCCCGCGGGGCGAGCGCAGTCATCCGGGTTTTCGCGCTCCAGTGAGCCGCGGATTGCGGAGCGGAGCAGAACGCTCCCGCAACCGCGAATTGACCATGGTAAGAGGCGTCATCCTGCGCGGCACGTGCTCCGCTTCATTGAGAGCCACGTCAGGGAAGTTCGACGATCTTCCCGTCCGGCTGGGTCATGGCATGTGTCCGAACCGTGCCTTTACTGCCGGCGATCTGCGGCGTTGCCGATGCCGCGCGGCTTGGAAGCCAGGTTGTTCTGAACGGCCCCGCGACCCTCTGCGCCTCACAGGCTGCTGAAAAAGGTCGTGGATCTCCGCGGTTTTGCGTCGAGAATCAAGTAATCGGTCCAGTCAGGAGCCAAAACCTGCGGTTTCCGGAGAGTTCTTCAATCACGTAGACAGCGATTTCCCCCCCCCGGGTGAGCAATCTCGGAATAATTTTCGGCACACTGCCAAGTGATACGGGGTCAGGATCGCCCGGCCTGTCATCGATCGTAGCGCAAAAACGTCCTGTTCGCCGTGCCTTTCGCCGGAGCGTCAGGGAGTGCCGGGCCGTCACCGGACATCGGGCCTGTGCCAGCGCAAACGTGCGGGTCCGGCAGGCTCATCATGCGGGAGGGACGGCTTCGAGCACCGCGCACAGTTCCTCCAAACGACGAAACGCAGCCTCGAACCGCCAGTGCCCGATGACTGGACTCAGGCTCCCACCTTCGGTCCGGGGCAGGGCATGGTTTCGCTGCTCTGGTTCACTTCCACCAGGTCCTCTCCGTTCGGATCGCCGCTGAAATGAGCGCGGAGGCCCCCCGGCGTCGCATAGAAGACCCAGCATTGCGGGAGCGGGTCGCCCTCATAGACGAAACAGATTTCGTCCCCCGCCGGATACCATTGGCCATAGCGGCATTCCTGCCCGACAAAGGCCCAGACCACCTGCCGCCCCGGCAGATAGCGCTCGATGCCATAGGGCGCGCCGTTCGCGCCATAGGTCAGTGTCTTGCCCGTCGAATACCGCTCGAACGCTTCTGCCGACATGGGCTGTTCGGCCGTCGTGGCCGAGAGAGCGGGCAGCGCGGCAAGGCCAAGGGCGAGAGCGGAGAGCAGAAGGCGCATCGGAACCTCGTCGGGGTCACCTCCGAAGTGGGGGGCACCTTCGAACGGTGACAGATCGACCGGCGTCTGGCCAGTCCTGTTTCCTCACGTCTCCGCGCTGAAACGATGGAGCGTCAGCGGCAGGGCGGAGAGCTCGCGCGAGCGGGGTTTGCGCCTGCGGAGCGGCGCGGTCAGTGGCGTCAGAAAGCCCAGCATACGCGCGATACGTCCCGCCAGCGGCCACAGTCCGGTGCTGTCCTCCTCCCGGTAAGTCGAGATGGCGGCGTCGATCTCCGGCCGCTCTCCCTCCGCCGCGACATAGGCGGAAAAGACGAACATCAGCAGATCGAGCGCCATGTTGATCCGGCGGTTCCGTCGGGGCGCATAACGCTCGAAATCGATAAGCGTGATACGCTCCCCGTTCCATAGCATGTCGCGCAGGTTCGGGCGTCCATGCGCGATTCCATTTGCGTGGAAGGCATGGAGCGCGCGGGCGGCGGACCGAAAGGCTGCCATCCGCTCCTCCTCCGCAAGAAGCCTGTCGCGAAGGATTTTCGCCAGCGGCATACCACTGTCGGGCGTGACGAAATAATCCCCCGCTTCATCGACCACCGGCGGTACGGGCAGCCCGAGCCCGCCCAGATCATGGAGCGCGCGACGCTCCCGCTCGAAGGCGCGCGCGGCATCGCCTTTTTGCAGCCTCAGCTTCAGGCTGTCGTAGTACTCCCGCTGCTTTACCCAATAGCGTTTGCCGTCCACCGTCACCGGCGCGACGCGCTGTCCGGCCGGCAGCGCGGCGATTGCGGCACGGAGCCGGAGGAGGAAAGCGTCGGTCATACCGGTTATCTAGCCCCTCACGCGCCGAAACGGGAGGGGAAACAGCCTTCGGGCGGCTTTCGGAGGGCGCAGGTCTTTCAACTGACGCCCGTCTGCTTTAGCTGAGAGGGAAGCCGAAAGGCCCAGTGAAATCGCCGGTGCAATCGCGGGAGAGTGCCCATGTCCTTCTTCACCAAGCTCAAGGAACGGCTCACGCGATCGTCGAGCCGGATCGAGCAGGGGATCGATGCCCTTGTTGAAGAGGCCCCGGCCACGGAGGCGGAGCACCAGCCTGCCGCGCAGACATCTCCCCCTCCGCCGCCCGCCCTGCCGCTTGCCGCGACGCCGGTCCTGCCGGTCGACGTGCCGCCGGAGCCGCCTGCCTCCATTCCGCCAGAACGGCCCGGCTTGGTCGGGCGACTTTTCGGCCGCGAAGCGCGGGTTGAGGAGCCGCGCCGCGTCGTGGATGACGCGATGCTGGAAAGCCTTGAGGAGCTGCTGATCCAGGCCGACATGGGGGTTGAAACCGCGCTTCGCGTCACGGCCAATATCGCCGAAGGACGTATGGGCCGCCGCATGTCGGCCAGCGAGATCCGCATGGCACTGGCCGATGAGATCGCCCGGATCATGGAGCCGGTGGCGCGACCGCTGCCGCTCTATCCGAAAAAACCGCAGGTGGTGCTGATCGTCGGAGTGAACGGCTCCGGCAAGACCACCACCATCGGAAAGCTCGCCCTGCAGTTCCGGGCGGCGGGCAAGAAGGTGGTCATTGCCGCAGGCGACACCTTCCGCGCAGCGGCGGTCGAGCAGTTGCAGGTCTGGGGTGAGCGTGCCGGTGTGCCGGTGCTGACGGCGCCTGAAGGCTCGGACCCGGCGAGCCTCGCGTTTGACGCCATGACCAAGGCGGAGGCCGAGGGCGCGGATCTTCTGATGATAGACACTGCGGGGCGGCTTCAGAACCGAGCCGACCTGATGGAGGAACTTGCAAAGATCGTGCGGGTCATCCGCAAGAAAGATCCCTCGGCACCCCACAATACCGTTCTGGTTCTTGATGCGACCACAGGGCAGAACGCGCTGAACCAGGTGGAGACCTTCCGGAAGCTCGCGGACGTGTCCGGCCTCGTGATGACCAAGCTTGACGGAACGGCGCGCGGGGGTGTGCTCGTGGCGCTGGCCGACAAGTTCGGCCTGCCGATCCATGCGATCGGCGTGGGCGAGCAGATAGATGACCTCGCCCCGTTCGACCCGGAGGACTTCGCGCGCGCCCTTACAGGTGTGGAGGTATGATCATTCTCCGGCACCATACGGGAACCGTCCGGACCGCTGACCCGTGAGAGGCTGACTGGTGGGAGACGGCCGGTGTCCGATGCTGCGCGGAAGCGCCGACCGGGGATGGTCGAGGGAAGATCAGGCGCGGTCCCCGCGTTCCTCCGCTCCGATCCGTCGCGAGGCGAGGCGGACTAGCCAAAGCACGATCAGCGTCACCAGTGTTGCGAGGGCGGCAAGCGGGATACGTCCTGCCCCGCAGGCAAGGCCGATCGCCCCTGCGAGCCACATGCTCGCCCCCGTTGTCAGCCCGTTGACCCGTCCTCGCTGGCTGAAGATCGTGCCCGCGGCAAGGAAGGCCACACCCGCCGTGACGGCCTCGATGGCACGGATCGGGTCCGCCTGGATGGATGCGCCGCTTCCTTTGGCCTCGACCTGCACCATCTCGAATGCCATGAGAGTGAACAGGCAGGCGGCCAGTGCGACCATCATATGGGTGCGGAGCCCGGCCGGCTTTTCCTTGATCTCCCGCTCGAAACCGATGATGCCACCCAGCGTCACGGCGGCCAGCAACCGCAGAACCGCCACCTCCATCGGAAACGCCTCGAACGGCGCGGACAGTTCTTCCTTCAGTACGGCCAGCATGATCGCCCCCTCTTTTCCCGTTGCTACAAGCGGGGGGAGCAGGTTGCAGTTCCCGGTGTGGCGATGAGCGAATGGTTGGTCAGTATCGCGGGAACGCCGCTCGGGCAGCAGATCTCCATGGGGCTGGCGCTTCTGGCCGCGCTCCTCCACGCGGTGTTCGGCGCATTGCAGAAGGGGCAGCGGGCGGACCCGTGGAAATCGCGCGCGGTGATCGACCTGGCGGCAGCAGCCCTGGCCGCGCCGTTTGCGCTCTTCGTCGTGCCATGGCCTGAGGCGCACATGTGGCCGATCTTCGCGGGAGTGCTGGTCATTCACCTCGCCTACAAGTTCCTGCAGGCGGCGACCTATGCCCGCGGCGCTTATACGGTCGTCTATCCGGTGGTGCGGGGCGCGGCGCCGCTCTTTGCGGTGCTCGGGGCCTATCTTTTCTTCGGAGAGGTCTTCGCGCCGCTTCAGTTCGCAGGCGTTCTGGTACTGGTGGGGGCGATCTTCGGGCTTGCTTTCTACAACCTGCGGACGATCGTCCTGAACCGCGAAACGCTGATGTCCGCCCTGGGATTTGCCGTGGCGACGGGCGGGTTCGTCGCGCTCTATACCACCTATGACGCTTTCGGGATCCGCTCCACCGCCGACCCCTTCACCTTTCTGGCGTGGTTCTTCCTGATCGACGGTCTGAGTTTCCCTCTCGTCATTCGGCGCAGGTGGTATCCCATCCGGCCCGCAGAGGCCGGCCCGCTCATCAGGCTCGGCCTGATCGGGGCGGTGACGGCGTTCTTCAGTTTCGGCGCCATCATGATCGCCACCCGGATCGGCGATGTGGGGCAGGCGGCGGTGCTCAGGGAAACATCGACTGCTTTCGCCGCACTGATCGGATGGCTGATGCTCGGCGAAAAGGTTGGGCCGGCGCGCACGGCTCTCATGCTGCTTATCGCCGCAGGTGCCGTGCTTGTGCAGGTCGGGGCGGTGCATTGACGTTGCATTGTGTCGTACGAACGCGCAATTTGCCGCGCGAACGGAGGTGCCGATGGCTGTGAGAAAGATCAACCCGTGGCTGAAGCTCGCGCTGGAGCTTGGGCCGGTGCTGCTGTTCTTCGTTGGTTACATGCGGATCAAGGACCAGAGCTTCGTCATTGGCGGGACGTCCTATGACGGCTTCATCCTGATGACGGCGGCCTTCATACCGGTGATGATCGTCTGCACGGCGCTCCTCTGGGCGCTGACGGGACACCTGTCCCGGATGCAGGTGATGACGCTGGTGCTGGTGACCGTGTTTGGCGGGCTGTCGGTCTGGCTGAACGACGAGCGGTTCTTCAAGATGAAGCTCACCATCATCTATCTGCTGTTCGCGGCTGTGCTGGGGGTGGGGCTATTGCAGGGCAAGTCCTACCTGCGGTTCCTGATGGATGAGGTGGTACCGATGCGGGAGGAGGGTTGGATGATCCTCACTCGCCGCGTCTTTGTGTTCTTCCTGCTCATCGCGGTCGCGAACGAGGTGATCTGGCGGACGCTCTCCACCGAGGTCTGGGTGAACTTCAAGACCTTCGGCCTGACACTCGCCGTCTTTGCCTTCTTCATCACGCAGGGCAAGCTGTTCGAGCGTTATGCGGTAAGGAAGGAAGAGCCGGGGGAATGATCCCGGCCCTCGGACACTCGGCCCTCTGATTCCGGCCCTCCGAAAGGGTCAGTTGCGCTTGCCGAACAGGACTTCCTGAGCCTTGCGATCCTGCGCGATGTCGGTCTTCCGGTCGGCAGCGATGGCGCGGCCGGCCTTGACGGCGGGTCGCTTGCCCACGGTCTCCAGCCAGCGGGCGAGGTTCGGCTTGTCGTCCAGCGTCTGCTGCTGGCCTTCCCAGCCGATGGCCCAGGGCCAGATCGCCATGTCGGCGATGGAGAAGAAATCCCCCGCCACGAATTCCGCCTTGGCCAACTGGCGGTCCAGCACGCCGTAAAGCCGCGCGACCTCGTTGCGATAGCGGTCCTTGGCATAGGGCAGGTCGTTCGGCGGATCCATGGAGGGGGCGTATTTCAGGAAGTGATGCGCCTGACCCGCCATCGGGCCGAGGCCGCCAACCTGCCAGAACAGCCATTCGTCAACGGTCAGTTTGTCCCGCTCCGTCGTGCCGTAGAACTTGCCGGTCTTGCGGGCGAGGTATTGGAGAATCGCACCGGATTCGAACACGGATACCGGTTTGCCGTCCGGCCCGTCCTCGTCGATGATGGCGGGCATCTTGTTGTTGGGGGAGATCTCCAGGAACGCCGGCTTGAACTGGTCGCCAGCGCCGATGTTCACCGTCTTGACCACGTAGGGAAGGTCCATCTCCTCCAGTGCGATGGAAATCTTCCAGCCGTTGGGGGTGGGCCAGTAGAAGAGTTGGATCGGTCCCGGCATGACTCACGCTCCTTTTTCGATTCGGTAATGTTTGCGCGCGCCTTCTATCCGATGCAAGCCCGCCCGGCAGGTGTTGACGTCGCAGCCGGGGAGGCTTATCCGGGCGAGCGTGGCGATTTGTTACCGGATTGCGGGCCACGTTAAACAAGCCGCTAAAGAGGTGTAGGTCATCCGCGGATCCGCTCCCGGTCTCCGACACCCGTTCCGGGCGAGAGACGTGGAGACGTGAAGAATGAACAACTGGAACAGCCGGACGAAACTGGTTCACGCGGGTACCCGGCGTAGCCAGTATGGCGAGGTGGCAGAGGCCATCTTCCTGACGCAGGGCTTCGTTTACGACAGTGCCGAACAGGCCGAGGCACGGTTTATCGAAACCGGGCCGGACGAGTTCATCTATGCCCGCTATGGCAACCCCACCGTGCGGATGCTTGAGGAACGGATGGCCGCGACGGAGGGGACGGAGGATGCCTTCGCAACTGCTTCGGGAATGGCAGCGGTCAACGGTGCGCTGGTTTCGCTGCTCAAGGCCGGGGATCATGTCGTGGCGGCGCGGCAGCTTTTCGGCTCCTGCCTCTACATCCTGAACAACGTGCTCGGCCGTTACGGGGTGGAGGTCACGCTGGTCGATGGCACGAACCTTGCAGAATGGGAGGCCGCTGTGCGTCCCGGAACGAAGGCCGTGTTCTTCGAATCCGTCTCCAACCCGACGCTCGAGGTCATGGATATCGCCGGTATCGCCCGGATCGCGCATCGCGTAGGGGCGCTGGTCGTGGTGGACAACGTCTTTGCCACGCCGCTCGAGTCGCGGGCCGTGGCGCTCGGGGCGGATGCCGTCATTTACTCCACCACCAAGCATGTGGACGGGCAGGGGCGCTGTCTGGGCGGCATGATTCTCGGCTCGAAGGAGTTCATTCGCAAGACGGTGGAGCCTTACCTGAAGCATACGGGCGGCGCGATGAGCCCGTTCAACGCCTGGGTGATGCTCAAGGGGATCGAGACACTGGACCTTCGTGTGCGCGCCGCCGCCGACTCCGCCAGGGCGATCGCCGAGGCGGTCCAGGGGCACGGCAAACTGGCCGATGTGATCTACCCCGGCCTTGCCGATCATGCACAGCACGCGCTCGCCGCACGGCAGATGCCGAATGGCGGCACGCTCCTTGCGCTCGACCTGAAAGGCGGGAAGGAGGCGGCGTTCCGTTTCCTCAACGCACTGAAGATCTTCACCATCACCAACAATCTCGGCGATTCCAAGAGCCTCGTGACGCATCCGGCGACGACCACCCATTCGAGCCTGACCGACGAGGCGCGTGCCGTCGCGGGTATCGGGCCGGGGCTGGTGCGTGTGAGTATCGGTCTGGAGGATACGCAGGACTTGATCGAAGATGTCATGAAGGCGCTGGAAGCGGCCTGATACGATCTTGGGGGTGCTGGCGGGCCGGGCTGGAAATCGGCCTGTCCGCGCCCCATTTTGCTGACACGGGAAAGGCCCGCACCCGATGCACCATGCGCGTGTCAGACCCTATGCCAGAACAGACGCCAGCGCGGGCCCCGCGCGCCGAGACAACGATCCGGAGCCACAGGATGAACGCGCCGACGAAACCCGACCTCACGCCCATCGCCCCTGACCGGGAGGAGGCGAAAGCCGCGCTGGATCTGCTGCGGCGCTGGGCGGTGCTCGCCACGCCCGAGGAGGTCGCGACGCTTGACCCGGCCATCGCGCGCCTGTTGCCGGGGCGTGAGGTGTCGAACTATCCCGACCTTAATCGTAGCTATCCGGCGGATTTCGTCGCTGACGAGGCCTATCGCGCCACGCTCCCCGATTTGCAGAACGGCCCGTCCAGCCTGATCGTGGGGGCGCATCGGCCCATCCAGCAGGTCGGTATCTCCAATTTCCGTCTGCCCATCCGTTACCGGTTGCGCGCGGGGGGGGAGATCAGCCTTGAGACCTCCGTCACCGGTACGGTGAGCCTCGCCTCCGGCAAGAAGGGCATCAACATGTCCCGCATCATGCGAAGCTTCTACGCGCATGCTGAGCGGAGCTTCAGCTTCGAGGTGATGTCCTCTGTGCTGGATGACTACAAGGCCGATCTCGGTAGCTGCGACGCGCGGCTGATGATGCGCTTCTCCTTTCCGGCCAGGGTGAAGGCGCTCCGCTCGGGGCTGGAGGGATACCAGTATTACGACATCGCGCTGGAGATGATCGAAACCGACGGGCGGCGGGAGCGGTTCGTGCATCTCGACTACGTCTATTCTTCCACCTGTCCCTGCTCGCTTGAGCTATCCGAGCATGCGCGTCAGGCGCGGGGGCAACTGGCGACCCCGCATTCGCAGCGTTCGGTCGCGCGGATTTCCGTGGCGCTGGCGGGTGGACGGACGTTGTGGTTCGAGGATCTGATCGACCTCTGCCGCGTTGCGGTGCCGACCGAGACCCAGGTGATGGTCAAGCGCGAGGATGAGCAGGCCTTCGCGGAGCTGAACGCCGCCAACCCGATCTTCGTGGAGGATGCGGCGCGTTCCTTCGCGGAGCGGCTGATGGACGATGCGCGGATCGGCGATTTCCGTGTCGCGGCAAGCCATCAGGAGAGCCTTCACAGCCACGATGCCGTCTCCATCCTGACAGAGGGGCCGACCTTCTCCCAGCGGAGCGTGGACCCGCGGTTTCTGGCGACGCTGCATCATTCCGGCTAGGGCTTCGTGCCGCACATGCGCAAGCTGCTTTCCGAGGATTCGCGGTGAGGCATCGGACAGTAGCTCAGCGCGCCTGCGCCAGCCCTGCCGCTTCCGAGGCGCCCTATGGGGCCAGTGGCTCCCGTTTTCCGGTGGTGGCCTTCGTCCTTCGTGACAGATCGCCGGCTTCTGCTCGCCCTTTCGCCGCATCGAAGTCACGGCTTCTCACCAAACCCGCCGGGCATCCCAGTCCCGGCTAGACAGCGGCTTTCGTCCATCACAGCCTGACCGCTGACCGCTGACCGCTGACCGCTGACCGCTGACCGCTGACCGCGACGACTGGTCTTGACAGCGGGCGCGCCTCCGGGAAGCTACGGCCATGCTGGACGTACGACCTGTCGGATACATCATCGGTCTGCTGGTCGCCGTCATCGGACTGGCGATGCTTGCGCCACTTGCGCTGGAAGTGGCGCTCCATACACCGCGCTGGCGACCGTTCGCGGAGGGTGCGATTGTCACGGTCCTGACGGGCGCTCTCGTGGCGCTTGCCTGCAGGGGAGAGAGCAGGCAGGGCCTCACAATCCGCCAGTCTTTTCTGCTCACCGCCGGGACATGGATCGTACTGCCGTTCTTTGGTGCGCTGCCGCTGATATTCGGCGCACCCCATGCGACTCTGACGGATGCATATTTCGAGGCGATGTCCGGCTTCACCACCACCGGAACCACGGTCTTCGTCGGGCTGGATGATCTGCCGCGGGGCACGAACCTATGGCGGGCGATGATGAACGGCATGGGCGGTCTCGGCATTGTCATCGTGGCGATGATCTTCCTGCCGGTGATGCGGGTGGGGGGAATGCAGTTCTTCCGCTCCGAAGGGTTCGACACGCTGGGCAAGGTCTTGCCGCGGGCCATCGACATCGCGGGTGCGCTTCTGCGGCTTTACATCGTGCTGACGGTCACTTTCATCGTGATCTTCCGCATGCTGGGCCTTTCGGCCTATGATGCGACGGTGATGGCTCTGTCCTCCGTCTCCACGGGCGGCTTTTCCAGCTACGACGACAGCTTCGCGCGCTTTGGCCCGGGGCCGCAATGGGCGGCGGTCGTGTTCATGATCATCGCCTCCACCCCGTTCATCCGCTACATCCAGCTCGTCCGGGGGGATCCGACGCCGCTCTGGCGGGATGTGCAGGTCCGGGCCTATCTCCGCTGGCTGTTCTACGCGGTGATGCTGGTCTTTCTGTATCGCACGCTGGTCTCCGGCGCGCCTGTCGTTCAGACGTTGCAGGAGAGTGCCTTCAACGTGGTGTCGCTGTTCTCCGGCACGGGTCTGACGACGGCGGATGCCTCCACTTGGGGGCCGTTTCCGCTGACTGTCGTCATTCTGGCGGGGCTGGTCGGGGGGTGCACCTCCTCCACCGGCTGTTCGATCAAGGTGTTCCGCTTCCTGATACTCTTTCAGGCAATCCGCAGCCAAATCCTGCGGATCAACTCCCCCCATGCGATGCATCCCGTCCGGTTGGAAGGACGCGTGGTGGATGCGGATGTGCTGAACTCGGTGATCCTGTTCTTCACGATATTCATGCTGAGCCTTGGTGTGCTGACACTTGGTCTGTCGGTCTGTGGGCTGCATTTCCGTACCGCCATGACGGCAGCCTGGACGGCGATCGCCAATGTCGGCACCGTCTATGGGCCGGAGGTGGAGGCCAGCGGGGCGGTGGCGGATTTTCCGCGCACCGCGAAATGGCTGATGACCTTCGGAATGTTGCTCGGGCGGCTGGAGCTTATCGCGGTGTTCGTGCTGCTGATGCCCCGCTTCTGGCGCGGCTAGCAGGGTGCTGCAAAGTGTCCCGAGTTTGCTCCGGGGCGGAGTTCCTCCCCACAGGGGTGAAAATCTCCCCGGAAACCGCAGGTCCCGGCTCGTGCCGGACCGATTTTCTGCTTTTCAGCGCAAGGCCGGGAGACCCCGCCTTTTGCAGCAGCCTGCTAGTTCCAGCAGGCGATGCGGAGCGTGATTGCGCGGGCCAGCGCGGCCAGCGCCTCCGGCTCGAGCATGGCCGACGAGGGGGCGCCTTGCAGCGGAAGATCGCGGGCAGGGATGGCGCGCGCGACTGCTCCTGGCCCGCTCGTGGGCAACAGCATTCCCAGGATGCCACCCGTCCGGTCGAGCACCGGCCCGCCCGCGTCCCCGGGCGTCGTGCGGAGGGCCAGCCGCGCCCGCCCGTCCGTCTCGCCGTTGTAGCGCCCCTTGAGGATGGCTGCCCGCGCCCCGCCCGGCGTCGCCCCATAGCCCGCCGCGACGATCTCTCCGCTTCCCAGCGGCTTCAGCGGCGCGCCCGCAGGCGGGGCGACAGGGCCGGGTGCCATATGGCCCTCCGGCCGCAGAATGGTGAGCTCGCCGCGCTGTTCCTCAACCATCATCGTAGCCGGGGCCAAGGCCTCCGCCGCCGCGGTGATCCGGGTGCAGCCGGCCACGGCCTCCGTGACGGTCGCTACACGCCCTGCCACATCGAGCCGGAAGCCGGTGGCACGGCGCGTGGGCCTGCCGATGTCCACCCCGGCCAGCAGGGCCGCGCGATCCGCTTCGCCCATGCTGCCCGCCGTGGGGTCCAATGCGCGGCCGGGCAGGGGCTGGAAACTGCGGTGTATTTCCGCGACGATACGCTTCATCTCCTCATCCCGGTCCAGCGGCCAGACCGCGATCCAGCCCTTGACCGCATCGCCTTCGACCCGTGCTTCTCCTTCCGCCGCGCGGCTGCCATCTCTTGCGCTGAGAGTGAACCCCTCCGGCCCGAAGCTGTTCAGGCGCCCGCCGGGAAGGGCGAGGGTCTCCGTCGCTTCGAACGTGCGTGTCAGCGGAACGCCGGGCGCGGAGATGAGCAGCACTTCCACCCCGTCGTCGCCCGCATAGCGTACGAAGGGCGGCTCATAACCCCGGAACGTCACAAGCCCGAGCGGCAGGGTAACGCGGATCCCGGAGGGGCCTTCGGTGACCTCCGTCATGCCGAGATGGGCCACCTGCGCGCGGTAGCGGGCCACAAGGGCCGCACGGCTTTCGGGGCCGGGCGAGCCTGTCTCCCGCTCTCCGTTCAGGCGCTGCCATGCGGAAAGGGCGGCCCGCGTGCCGGGCCCGAAAGCGCCGTCGATCCTACCGTCATAGAGGCCGAGCCATGCCAGCGCCGTCTGCGTCTCCCTGCGCTCCTCCGGGGAAAGCTGGCTCTCCGCCCGCCGTGTGCTGTCGGGGCCGGTCGGAGTTGCGGGCGCTGCCGGGCGGCGTGGCGGGCTGGCGGCCAGCATGGCCTGCGCCCCGGCCTGCACGCCCTGCGGCCAGAAGCGCGCGCCATAGGCCGCACCGCGCATCAGGTAGCTGTCATGCGGAACCCGGCCTTCGCCCTGCAACTCCGCTAGCCGCTTCTCCGCCTCCGGCCGGGAAAACGGTCCGATGGCAAGCGCGTGCCAGCCGGTGGGCAGCAGGAAACCGGCCAGATCGGGAAACTCCCGTTGCCAAAGATGCGCCCGCTCCAGTGCTTCCGCCTCTGCCGGGCGGGCCTCGATCTGGATCCAGACCGCATCCTCGGCCCGTGCGGGCTGGCCCAGCACGAGAGCGAGTGCGATAACCCATGCCGCCACCACAAAAATCCGCATCTCTGCCCCTTCTTCTGCCGTGTTCCCGGCTTTGGAGGCGACATTAGCGCGCCCGCCGCCATTTCGCATCCGCGAAAACGGGTGCTGCCGTTGACCACCTCGCGCCCCGCGCCTATGGAGATGACGACCTTTCAGGAGGCAGCATGGCACCCGCAACCACCCCCCGCAGCTTTCAGGAAATCATCCTGCGGCTTCAATCCTACTGGGCCGCGAAAGGCTGCGCGGTGTTGCAGCCCTATGACATGGAAGTCGGTGCGGGCACGTTCCACCCGGCAACCACGCTTCGCGCGCTGGGAACGAAGCCTTGGGCGGCGGCCTATGTGCAGCCCTCCCGCCGCCCGACGGACGGGCGCTATGGCGAGAACCCGAACCGGCTTCAGCACTACTACCAGTATCAGGTGCTGATCAAACCGTCGCCGCCCGATCTTCAGGCGCTTTATCTCGGCTCGCTGGACGCGATCGGTATCGACACGGCGCTCCATGACATCCGCTTCGTGGAGGATGACTGGGAAAGCCCGACGCTGGGCGCCTGGGGGCTAGGCTGGGAGGTCTGGTGCGACGGGATGGAGGTGAGCCAGTTCACCTATTTCCAGCAGGTCGGCGGCCATGACTGCAAGCCCGTTTCGGGCGAGCTGACCTATGGGCTGGAACGGCTGGCCATGTATGTCCTGGGCATCGACCACGTGATGGACATGCCCTTCAACGACCCCGCCGCGCCCATTCCGCTCAGCTATGGCGACGTGTTCCGCCAGACAGAGCAGGAATACAGTCGCTGGAACTTCGATCAGGCCGATACGGCGATGCTGCTCCGGCATTTCGAGGATGCGGAGGCGGAGTGTGAACGCATCCTCTCCGCCCCTGAGCTGGACAAGGCGGGCCGCCGGATCGTCATGGCGCATCCGGCCTATGACCAGTGCATCAAGGCGAGCCACCTGTTCAACCTGCTGGACGCCCGTGGCGTGATCTCCGTGACGGAGCGGCAGGCCTATATCGGGCGGGTACGCGCGCTGGCCAAGAAATGCGCCGATGCCTTTGTCACCACAGAGGCGGGTGGGGCAGGGGAAGCGGCGTGAATGGCAGGCTTGTCGGCGGGATACTGATCGGCGCGGCGCTCCTTGCGGGCATCGCGATCTACTGGTTGCAGGTCTATGCCTTCTACCGCGACGTGCCGGAGGCCGAGGCTGCGCTCACGCTGACCGACCGGGATGGGCAGGTGGAACCGCTGGTGGTCGGCGACTTTCGCGCCATCGACGCCTCCTCCTCTCCCATCCGCTTCCGCGCCTGTTTCCGCACCCGTCTGACGGCGCAGGAGGTGGAGCGCTTCGCCCCCTATCCCGGTGCAGAGCCTCTGATCGCGCCGCGTTGGTTCGATTGCTTCGACGCTTCCGCCATCGGCGCGGCGCTTGCCTCCGGCGCGGCAAAGGCTTTCCTTGGCGCGGCGCATCCCGAAGGGTATGACCGCGTCATTGCCCTCTATCCCGACGGCCGGGCCTACGCCTGGCAGCAAATCAACCCGACTTTCGCGCGAGAGACCGATGCCAGACCTGCTCCTTGAACTCTTCTCAGAGGAAATCCCGGCGCGGATGCAGGCCAAGGCCCGCGACGATCTGAAGAAGCTCGTCACCGACGGGCTGGTGGAGGCGGGGCTGACCTATGCCGGGGCCGCAGCCTTTTCCACGCCGCGGCGGCTCACGCTGACGGTTCACGGCCTGACCGCCGAGAGCCGCGCCGTGCGGGAGGAGCGCAAGGGCCCGCGGGTGGATGCACCCGCCCAGGCCATCGAGGGCTTCCTGCGCGCCACGGGGCTGACGCAGGAGCAGCTTGAGATCCGCGCCGACAAGAAGGCACAGGTCTATTTCGCCGTGGTCGAAAAGCCGGGACGTCCCGCGCCGGAGATCGTGGCGGAGGTGGTGGAGCGCACGATCCGCACCTTCCCTTGGCCAAAATCCATGCGCTGGGGGTCGGGGTCGCTCCGCTGGGTGCGGCCGCTGCATTCGATCCTCTGCCTGCTCACCAGCGAGGCGGGCGCGGAGATCGTGCCCTTCGCGGTGGACGGGATCAAGGCGGGCGCCACCACCGAAGGCCACCGTTTCATGGCGTCGGGCCGCTTCGCCGTCACGGGGTTTGAGGACTACGCCGCCAAGCTGAAGGCCGCGAAGGTAATGCTCGACCCGGCCGAACGGGCGGAGCATATCCGCAATGATGCTGCCCAGATGGCCTTTGCGCAGGGGTTGGAGATCGTCGAGGATGCAGGCCTTCTGGCAGAGGTCGCGGGGCTGGTTGAATGGCCGGTCGTGCTGATGGGCCCGATTGGAGAGGAGTTCCTGACCCTGCCGCCGGAGGTGCTGCAAACCTCCATGAAGGAGCATCAGAAGTTCTTCTCCGTCCGCGACAGGGCGGGCCGGATCGTGAAGTTCGTAACCGTCGCCAACCGGGAGACGACGGATGACGGCGCGACCATCCTTCAAGGCAACGGCAAGGTGCTGCGCGCCCGCCTGTCGGATGCGCGGTTCTTCTGGGAAAACGATCTGCGCACCGTGAAGGCGGAGGGGCTGGAGGGCATGGCCGCGGGCTTGGCCCATGTGACCTTCCACAACCGGCTGGGTTCGCAGGCCGACCGAATCGGCCGGATCGAGGCGCTGTCGCGGGAACTGTCCCCGGTGACGGGGGCCTCTCCCGATCTGGCGGCGGAGGCTGCGCGGGTCGTGAAGGCGGACCTGCAATCTGCCATGGTCGGTGAGTTCCCGGAGCTTCAGGGGGTGATGGGCGGTTACTATGCGCGTGCTGCCGGGCTGCCCGATGCGGTCGCCGATGCCTGCAAGGCGCATTACTCGCCGCTCGGGCCTTCCGATGAGGTGCCGAGCGAGCCGGTTTCCGTCACCGTGGCGCTCGCGGACAAGCTGGACACGCTCACCGGCTTCTGGGCGATCGACGAGAAGCCAACGGGTTCGAAGGATCCCTTCGCTCTCCGCCGCGCCGCGCTGGGGGTGATCAGGCTCGTGCTGACGAACGGGCTGCGGCTGAACCTGCTCGAGTTGCTGCTGGCGCCGATCCGGCGGAGCCGCGCCGCCATGGCGGCGACGATGCCGGAGGTTTCTGGTGCGCCCGACCTTTCGGACGAGCGGGTGGAAAAGGAATGCGCGCTGGTGCTGGCCGGTGATCTGCTCGCCTTCTTCCACGATCGGCTGAAGGTTTACCTGCGGGATCAGGGCATCCGCCATGACGTGATCGACGCTTGCCTCGCAATGCCGGGCAACGATGACCTCACGCTGCTGGTGAAGCGGGCGGAGGCGGTCGCCGCCTTCCTGAAGTCGGAGGATGGCGAGAACCTGATCCAGGGGTTCAAGCGCGCCAACAATATCCTCACGGCGGAGGAAAAGAAGGACGGCGTGGAGTATTCCTTCGGGCCCGACGTGAAATATGCCGAAGCGCCAGAGGAAAAAGCGCTCTTTGCCGCGCTGGACAGGGCGGAGGCCGAAATCGCGCCCGCCCTGGCATCCGGGGATTTTGCCGCCGCGATGACGGCAACAGCCGCCCTCCGTCAGCCGATCGACGCGTTCTTCGAGGCGGTGCAGGTCAATACCGGGAATCAGGTGCTGCGGAGAAACCGGTTGAACCTGCTCAACCGGATCCGCACCATTTGTACACGAGTGGCCGATCTCGGCCGTATCGAAGGCTGACGCTGCGTCGCGGCAATTTTCGGATTGCCGGACTTGTCGGAACGGCGAGCGCAGATATTTAGAAGGGGGGGTTGCTGCGGTGCAGAAAGTGACGGATTTCGTCTCCATCACGCCGACGGCGACGATCGCCGTTCAGAGCCACGGCTGGCGGGCGAAATGCCTCCAGCGGCTTGTGCGTCTTCAGATGCCGGTTCCGCCGACGGTGGCGCTCTCCTTCGATGCGGTGCGGGCACTGGCGGCCGGCTATCCGCTTGATGCCTCTGCGCTCACCGACCTGCTGGGCCCGGGGAAGCTTATCTGCGTCCGGCCCAGCCCCGAGAATACCGAGTGGGGTGGCCCCTCCGCCGTTCTGAACATCGGTATGGGCGAGGAGTGCCACAACGCGCTGTCGGAAACCCATGGGCGAGAGGCAGCGGATGCTCTCTATCTCCGCTTCGTGCAGGCCTATGCCGTCAACGTCGCGCGCCTCGACCCCGATATGTTCGAGTCCGACATGCCCACGGCGGAGGCGCTGCGCTTCGCGCTTCGCGCCTACGAGGACGAGACCGATGAACCCTTTCCGCAGGGAGCGGAACGGCAGCTGGCCGATGTGCTCCGCTCCATGTCGCGGGCGTGGGAGGGCACGTCGGCGCGGCTGCTGCGGCAGGCGAAGGGTGCGCCGGTGGATGCGGGGCTTGGCCTTGTCGTGCAGGCCATGGCGCTGGGTCTGGGCCGGGCGGAATCGGGCTCCGGTGTCATGCAGTTCGTTGACAGCACGACGGGTAAGCCGGGGATCAACGGCCGCTACCTCAGCCAGAGCCAGGGACGTGAGGCGCTGGCGCGGCGTGAAGGCTCGCTCTACCTCACCCGCGATCCGCGCGGTCCTTCGCTTGAGGAACTCTGCCCAGGCCCCTTCGATGAACTGGTCCGGCTGGGCTCGGTCAGCCGTCAGGGTCTGCGCGAGGAAATGCAGATCGAGTTTACTATCGAGAACGGCCATCTGCACGTTTTGGATGCGCTGAAGGTCGCGCGTACCTCACGCGCGGCGGTCACTATTGCGGTGGCGCTGGCGGAGGACGGCGTTATCGAACGGGAGGAGGCGCTTCTGCGCATCCAGCCCCGCGCGCTATCGGAGCTTCTGCACCCGCAGGTTGACCCGTCGGGCGAACGTGACGTGATCGTCAAGGGTATCGCCGCCAGCCCGGGGGCGGCACAGGGCCGTATCGTTTTCAGCGCAATGGCGGCGCAGGCCATGTCGGCACGTGGGGAAGCCTGCATTCTTGTCCGGCGCGAAACCGCGCCGGAGGATGTCCGCGGCATGCATGCGGCGAAAGGCATCCTGACGGAACGGGGCGGCATGACCAGCCACGCCGCTGTCATCGCACGCGGGCTTGGCCTGCCGTGTGTCGTCGGAGCATCATCTCTCCGGTTCAATCCGCGGGACCGAACGCTTACCGCCATAGATGGGCGCATCTTTCACGAAGGCGATGTGATCACGATAGACGGCACGCGAGGTGAGGCGCTGGCCGGCGCACCCGGCTTGCTGGAGCCTGCATTGGATGATGCGTTCTACAGCCTGCTTCATTGGGCGGATGCGGTGCGCGATATCGGTGTCCGCGCCAATGCCGACACGCCGGACGACGCCCGCATGGCCCGTGTCTTCGAGGCGGAGGGTATCGGCCTGTGCCGCACCGAACACATGTTCTTCGAGGAAGGCCGTCTGACCGTGATGCGGGAGATGATCTTCGCCGACCGGTCCGAGGACCGCGCCGAGGCGCTGGACCGTCTGCTTCCCATGCAGCGCGATGATTTTGTCGAGCTTTTCGAGATCATGGACGGCCACCCCGTCTGCATCCGTCTGTTCGACCCGCCGTTGCATGAGTTCCTGCCCCAGACCCGTGACGGGATGCGCGAACTGGCCGAAGCGCTGGATCGCCCGCTGTCGGAGGTCACGCGGCGGGTGGAGTCCATGACGGAATTCAATCCGATGCTGGGTCTGCGTGGCGTGCGTCTGGGTATTGCGATGCCGGAGATCTATGACATGCAGGTCCGCGCGATCTTTGAGGCGACGCTGGAAATCGGCCGTCGCGGCAAGCGGGTCGTGCCCGAAATCATGATCCCGCTCGTCTCCGCCCGGCGGGAGGTCGAACTGGTAAAGGCCCGGATCGACGCCGTCGCAGCCCTGGTACAGGCCCGCATGGGGGTGCCACTGGATTTTCGGCTCGGGGTCATGGTGGAAACACCGCGTGCGGCGTTGCGATCGGGCGATCTTGCGCAGCACAGCGCCTTCCTGAGCTTCGGCACCAATGATCTGACACAGATGACCTATGGCCTGTCTCGTGACGACGCGAGCCGGTTCATGAGCACTTACGTTCAGCAGGGCGTGTATCCTGAAGACCCTTTCCATCGGCTCGACACCGAAGGTGTCGGGGAGCTTCTGCTGATCGGCGCGGAACGGGGAAAGCGGGTGAATCCCGATCTCACCCTCTCCATCTGCGGGGAGCACGGAGGCAATCCCGAATCGATTTCCTTCTGTCGCGCGGCAGGATTCGACTACGTCTCCTGTTCGCCGTTTCGTGTTCCGGTTGCGAGGTTGACCGCTGCTCATCTTGCGCTAGAGAAGTGGAAGCGCAGGTAATTATCTATAAGTTTCCGCTTAGTATCGGAAATATCTCACATTATTTATGGAAAACTATCGGCGGGGTTCCGCCGATATGTGTGGTATTTTTGCCACGTGAGTGGACCGCCCCCGCGATTGCCGCCTAACTCCCTTTCCGGCCCCTCGGGGCGCGAATGAAAACCAGTCGGGGAATGGGATGACCAGGACAGGACGGGGTATCGCGGTGGCTCTGGCTCTGGCCTTGGGATCACCGGCGACCGCCTTTACCGACGCGGCGACAACCGCGACGAGCGCGCAGGACGCGAACCATATATCGGCTGACGTGCGAAGGCCCGTCGATCCATGGCTTGTAAAAGCCGTCTCCGCCCCCGCGGAAGGGGAGATGCGTGTCCGGTATGACACGAGCTGGCTGGACGAACAGCCGAAGGCAAATGGCGATGCGAACTGGCGTTGTCTGGCCAAGGCCGTCTATTTCGAATCTCGCGGTGAGCCGCTGCAGGGACAGTTTGCCGTCGCGGAGGTGATCCTCAACCGCGTGGAAAACCAGCAATGGCCAAATTCCATCTGTGGCGTGGTGAAGCAGGGCTGTCAGTTCTCGTTCATGTGCGACGGCACGCCCGACCATATCGCGGAGCGGAAGGCCTACGAGCGTGCCGGCAAGATCGCGCGGCTTATGCTGGACGGTGCTCCGCGCCAGCTCACCTACGGAGCGACGTTCTTTCACACGGTCCATGTGAAGCCCGGCTGGTCGCGCAAGATGGCGCGGACCACCCTCATCGGCGATCACCTGTTCTATCGGCTGCCCGGCGCGACGCAGCGCGTGGCAGCGGACTGAGGTCGCGAACGGCATTGCTGGCATCTTCGGCTGCATCGTCTTAGGATCGGCGCCTTGCAGATGCCGCGCGAGGAGCCTCCGATGACCGATGAAACCCGCCTCGCCTTCGCTCACCCGGAGGCGCGCGCGGCTGCCACAGCGTCCGACCCCCCGCTCGACCGGATCAGCCTGCGCGATCACGTGGTGGAGGCCGACATCGGCGCCTTCGCGGAGGAGCGGGGCAGGTGGCAGAGACTGCGTTTCGACATCGTGGTGGAAGTCGCGGCCCGCCCGGAGGGCAGCGACGACGACGTGGATCACATCCTGTCCTATGACCGGCTGACGGAAGCCGTGCGCGATGAGCTGGCTGAGGGCCGGGTGAACCTGCTCGAAACGCTGGCTGAGGGCGTGGCGGACCGCATCCTGTCGCACCGCCTTGCGCGGCGGGCCTTTGTTCGCATCCAGAAACTCGACCGCGGACCGGGCGCGCTGGGGGTGGAAATCATGCGGACGGCGGGGGAGGAAGCCCGGGCCGAGAGTGCCCTTCCCGCCTTTGCCGTGCTGCTGGTGTCCGCTGGAGAAGCTGCGCGCACCTCGGAGCTGCTGGCCGGGGTCGGAGAGGCCGTGGTGATCTGTCCAGGCCCTCCGGGAGAGCGCCCCATTGTGGCCAGCCCGGCGGCGCAATGGCGGATCGACCTTCTCGCGCTCGATCAGGCGGCCTGGCTCATCGCTGCAGCAGAGCCGCGACTTTCCGTCGTGGCCTCCCGCACGGAGATGGACTGGTCACTTCGACAGGGGCGGCCCACAGTCTGGGCACCTGCCAAGATGCTTCTGGATGCGAGTGGGGAAGGCCAGCCCGCCCCGGATGATCTGGGTGCGCTCGGCCTGTGGCTGGCGGTACGGCACGGGGCGGAACGGATCATCGCGCCGGAGGGTCTTTCGGTCCCGGCGGGACCTGTCCCGGTCGTGCGGCGGCCGGCCTAGCTCTTGCCTATACGGCTGCTTTCCGCCACAGAAACCGCATGACTTATTGGCGTCCTATTGTGATGAGCGACCCTGCCATGCCTGAGGCGGCGCTGCCGCTGGCGGGCGGCCCGCTCTGGTTCGACCGGGTGGAGATGTGGGAGCGGGGCGGGCCGAGGAGCCTGCTTCCCGCGCGTGATCTGCCGTCTGAGATGCGGGCCCGGCTGACAGAACCGCGGGCGCCGGTCGGGGGCCTTCCGCTCGACCGTCCGGTGGTCATGGGGATCCTGAACGTCACGCCCGACAGCTTCTCGGACGGCGGGCGCCACGACGCTCCCGAGGCCGCGTTGGACCATGCCCGCAGCATGATCGCCGCCGGAGCGGAGATCATCGACATCGGTGGGGAATCGACCCGCCCCGGCGCCCCCGAAGTCCCTGTGCGGGAGGAAATCGCGCGAACCGAGCCTGTGATCGCGGCCCTGCGTGCCGGGATGGCGGTGCCGCTTTCCATCGATACGCGGAAAGCGGTCGTGGCACGGGTCGCAGTCGCGGCGGGGGCGGTGCTGGTCAACGATGTGACGGGTCTCGACTTCGATCCGGGCATGGCGGCTGCGGTGGCGGAGACGGGAGCCGCGCTCTGTGTCATGCATTCGCGCGGCACGCCGGAGACTATGATTGGCCTGACCGCCTATGACGACGTGCTGGCCGATGTCTATGACTGGCTGGAAGCATCCGTCCTTCGGGCGGAGGCGGCGGGTATTCCGCGCAGCCGCATCGTGGTGGACCCGGGGATCGGCTTTGCCAAAACGGCGGAGCAGAACGTGGTGCTGCTGCGGGGGCTGTCGCTGTTTCACGGGCTGGGCTGCGGGTTGCTGCTCGGCGTCTCGCGCAAGCGTTTCATCGGGGCGATCGGCGGCGCGGCAGAGCCCCGCCAGCGCATGCCGGGATCGGTCGCCGTGGCGCTTGCCTGCGCCGGGCAGGGGGCGCAGATCCTGCGCGTACATGATGTGGCCGAGACGGTTCAGGCGCTGCGGTTGTGGCGCGCCATGACAGGCAGAGGTTGGGAGACGAGAGAATGACACGCAAGCTCTTCGGCACGGACGGAGTACGGGGGCAGGCCAACACCTACCCGATGACCGCCGAAATGGCGTTGCGTCTTGGTGCGGCGGCAGGGCGCTATTTCCGACGCGACGGGCTGAACCGGCATCAGGTGGTGATCGGCAAGGATACACGTCTGTCGGGCTACATGTTGGAAAACGCGCTGACGGCGGGGCTGACGTCCACCGGCATGAACGTGCTGCTGCTCGGACCGGTGCCGACGCCTGCGGTGGGCTTCCTCACGCGATCCATGCGGGCGGATGTCGGGATCATGATTTCCGCCAGCCACAACCCGCATCAGGACAATGGCATCAAGTTCTTCGGCCCTGACGGTTTCAAGCTCTCCGATGAGGCAGAGGCGGAGATCGAGGCGATGGTGGCGGGGGAAATCCTGCCCGCCAAACCGCAGAACATCGGGCGGGCCAAGCGGATCGACGACGGGCGTGGACGCTATGTGGAATATGCCAAGACGACCTTTCCCGGTCGTGGTCGGCTGAACGGGCTGAAGATTGTCGTGGATTGCGCCAATGGAGCGGCCTATCGCGCCGCCCCGGAGGTGCTCTGGGAGCTCGGGGCGGAAGTCATCGCCATCGGGGTGGCGCCCGACGGGTTCAACATCAACGCCAACTGCGGCTCCACTCATCCCGAAACAGCGGCGCGGCGCGTGGTGGCCGAAGGTGCGGACCTTGGCATCGCGCTTGACGGCGATGCCGACCGGGTGATCCTGATCGACGAGCAGGGCGCGATTGCCGATGGCGATCAGATCATGGCGCTGCTGGCCCGGCGCATGCAGGAACGCGGCACGCTCGCCCATGAGACGCTGGTGGCGACGGTCATGTCGAACCTGGGACTGGAACGCTATCTCGCGGACCGGAGCATCACGTTGAAGCGAACGCCGGTTGGCGACCGTTACGTGGTCGAGGCGATGCGGGAGGGCGGCTTCAATCTTGGTGGAGAGCAGTCCGGCCATATCGTGATGACCGACTACACCACGACCGGAGACGGGCTGGTCGCGGCGCTGCAGTTTCTCGCTGCGATGGCGGATACGGGAGAGAAGGCGAGTGTGCTCGCCCGCCAGTTCACACCCGTTCCCCAATTGCTGCGGAACGTCCGCTATACGGCGGGGCAGGAGCCGCTTGCCCTCAAGAGTGTGCGGGACGCGATCGCGCAGGCGGAACGCGCGCTGAACGGCCGCGGCAGGCTTCTCATCCGCAAGTCCGGCACGGAGCCGCTGATCCGCGTGATGGCCGAGAGCGAGGATGATGCACTGACGGAGACGGCCGTCTCGGGCGTCGTCGATGCAGTGGAAGCGGCCACGCGCGCCTAATGAAATAAGGCCGCCTTTCCGGGACGGCCTTATCGGGACGGCTGTAGTGCCGCAACGGCGGCACGGTCAATTTCAAACCACTGCAGCCGCAGCGCGCTTGCGCTTGATCTCCTCATGCATCCACGCGGTGATGTAGAGCGGGATGGGAGAGAGCAGCACGATGATATTCGCCGTCATTGGGGAAACATCCCGGCCCTCGGCCCAGATCTCGATCACATAGACGGCGAGGATATGGATGGTGAACACCTGCAGCGAGTGCCGCCCCAGCGTTGTCAGGAAGGGCCGCGTGAAGAACCAGTTGGCAAAGACCGAGGCCTTGTTGATCCACCGGCGGCTGCTTTCCTGCCCGGCCGAGATCAGCCAGACGATCAGGAACAGGTCGAGGAAGAACGCCACCACATAGATCGGAGCGAGCATCGCCCTGTCAGATGTCCAGTAGAGCGTGTTGCTGTAATCCGGCCCGAACCAGTGCTGGCGCACTGCGATGTCGAATACAGCCAGCGCGGCGAACCCGATCAGTCCGACGAAGAACACCTGCTCATAGACGGGCTTCTTCAGGAACTCGAGCGACAGCGTCTTGTTCGCCATGAGGTAGCCCGGATAAAGTCCGGCAAAGAACAGAACCTGCCAGCCGAAAACGTCGAAATAGATGCCGATGTTGACAGGATGGCCCATCTCGCGCAGCGCGCCCTCTATCGGCGGCTGGAGAATGTCCGTCAGCCCGAGTTGCGCGCCCAGCCACAGCAGGACAGACGTGATGAGCACCACGGGCCCGCGCCCAGTCTTGAAAGCCCAGAGCACGAAAGGCGTGGCGATCATGAAGAACACATACATCGGCAGGATGCCCATATGCATCGAACCACCAACGAGCAGCAGGGAGACAAGCGTGAATAACACCGGTTCCCGCGCATAAGACGACAGGATGGCCGGAACATCCGAGAAGGCGGCGAAAACCAGCGCTGCCACAAGAAACACCCCGATCAGCGCGGCCTGATAGGCGTATATCTTGCGGATGCGGGACCAGATGCTGCTGGTCATCGTCTCATAGCCGCGCTTGAGCAGGATCTTTCCATAGACAAGCCCCACCACCAGCCCGGAAACAAAGACAAAGCCCTGCGCGTCCTCCACCCATCCGATGGAATGATGGGTCAACACACCGATGGGTGCATTCACGACGGGCGCAACATGCGCGATCATCATGAACAGCAGGAAATACCCGCGAAATCCGTCGATTAGCGTGAGACGCATGGGATGTCTCCGAATGAAAATCAGGGTTCGAAAAGCGGAACCCTTTGGCGGCTAACGCTGTAGGCCCGGAATCGATCCGTGAAAAGGCCGCGACAGGCAAAATCCCGCCATATCGTCGTGAACTTGAGGAAGGATATCGCCGACGGCAAGGAACTGCAAAAAAAGCGGCAGGCGGGCTTGACGCGACACCGGGGCTGGAATACCTACGCGCCACTTCGGCGGAGTAGCTCAGTTGGTTAGAGCAGAGGAATCATAATCCTTGTGTCGGGGGTTCAAATCCCTCCTCCGCTACCATAAAGACCTGCAAAGGCGTGCACGTGTGCCGTCGCGGTAAATGGTCTTTCCCTATCACAGTGGGCTTCTGACCCGGCAGTGAGAAACTCCGGCGTATGATGATGAGCGGTCGCTGTCACCGTGGCTCCATCCGCGCATCCGCATGGCCGCGTCATCACGTCAGAACGCTTGGCACCCATGCGTTTGTCTGGATTGCAAAAAAACATCGGTTCGCGCTGTGCTGCATCAGGTATTTTCAGGTGCAGCCATGAAATCCGACGCGGATTTGCAGTCCATTCTGCATGTGAGGAATATCAACTGAGGAATATCAACGAATTCTTGAGAGGTTTTCTCGTGGCGACAGTTGAGAGCCTCAGCTTGGACGCCAGAGATCGTCTTGAAGCACTCATCGGCACCTCCAAGGCGCTTCTGGTGGCGCTTGCACTCCACCGGGTGGGGCGCCGGTTTTCAGCGCGCGGTGAGTTCGTGAGCCACTCCTAGCTCGCGTGCCCTGCGGTACAGACGGACGTTGCCCGAAGCCTGCGCCGTTGGCAGGTTGCATTGCAATTTGCCACGGAATGCTACCTGTATTCAGTGTAGAACAGTTAACGAAGCGAACTTCGACGAGGAAACCGGTTTCGGGCGGTTCTCGCGCGAGAGCATCGCCAATCAGCAAAATCAGGAGCTTTTCATGACCGCGAAGTCAGAGACCGCGAAGACCGGCGTACGCCATGTCGCCCGCAAGTCGATCTTCGATGAGGTCTATGACGATGCGAATTGGGGGGAAGGTAGGAACTTCGCCCCGCGCCCGGCGCCGAAAGCGGCCGAGGAACACGAAGTCTGGCAACTGACCCTTGGGAAGGGGCGGGAGAAGCCCCGCAAGGTCAAGTAGCCGACCGGACGTCTATTATTCAGGCGTTATGCGGTCTCGCTCTGGCGACCATGTTTTCTGACACGAAGCCAGCGCTCCGTGCTGCTGCAATGAATGCGCGACGCGCCGTTCCGACAGAAACCATGCAGTCCATGGCGGCATCAAGCTGATCTACAGCCTTCTGGCGCGCGTCATCGGATACCGGCCATTTGCGGCGAAGCCAGTAACTTGCCTGTTCGATGGTGCTGAATTTCTGCACGTCGCCGTCGGGAGACGTGACAAAAGACAGGGGTTCACCCCAGTTAATCTCGATCAAAATATACTTCTTTCTGGAAGGTGGATTGCCCGCATCCCTGATGTCGAGGCAGTCCATGAAGATGCGGGATCGGCATGTCGCCGGTCCCGCCTTTGTACGGTAGAGGCTGGACGATCAGGCCAGCGAGAGGTTCGTCGCCGATTCGCGACCATTGCGGTCACGCTCGATATCGAACGTCACGGCTTGGCCGTCATTGAGACCGCGGAGACCCGCACGCTCAAGCGCGCTGATGTGGACGAACACGTCCTTGGAGCCGCCTTCGGGCTGAATGAAGCCGAAGCCTTTGGTGGAGTTGAACCATTTTACGGTGCCATTGGCCATCGTAATATTCCCTTATCATAGATGTCGCCCGCAGGAGGCGGCGACCCGGCAAAGCTGAAAATCGAAAGCTGAGCCGAAAGGAACAGGTTCGAAAAGCATAGATGCCGGTCGTATATAAGTGTTGGGGAAATAAATGCGAGTGGGCAAGTTAAAATTTCTTCGGTTCATGCAAAGAAAGTTCGCGCAGCAGGCAGGGTGCTCTCCCCGTTTGCCAGATTTGTTTCGGCCCAAAGTTCCTTCAATCTCCGGTCGATCCGTGAGGCAATTGAAAGAGGGCTTCACGTCTGCGTTGGAACGGAAATCAGTCGCAATCTGTGGAGAATCGGCCGGAGATCCGCACATTTCCGATCACGCGGGAGGAGCTTCCTCTCCGATCTCCCGCGTCAGAGGCATGACATTTGAGAGCCTGCTGGCGGCCGGTGTGTCAGCGTGGTCCGTTGCGCGCGGGGAGCACGCCGGACTCCTTCCGCTGGAGACGGCTGTCGCCAATATATTTCGGCGCTGCTAGCGTCGCAGGATGCGATTCCCGCTTCTCCTCGCCTTCTGTCTGCTACCCCCCGCCTGTGCCGCTGCGCCGGACCCGAGAGGGGACCGCGACTGCGTGGTGCTGTTGCATGGGCTGGCGCGGACGGAAGCGTCTTTTCTGCTGATGGAGGAGGCGCTGGAACATCGCGGCTACCAAGTCGTGAATTCCAGCTATCCTTCCACCGACGCGCCGGTGGAAGCCCTTCTGGGCGAAGTCGATAGCGCGGTTGCGGCCTGCGGCGGGGCGGAGGTGAACTTTGTCACCCATTCCATGGGCGGTATCCTGCTCCGTGCATGGTTCGCACAGTCCCGGCCCGAGCAGCTGGGGCGCGTCGTTATGCTGGCGCCGCCCAATGGCGGATCGGAGATCGTGGACGAATTTGCGGACCTTGAGCTATTCCGCTACATCAACGGTCCCGCAGGTATGGAACTTGGAACCAACCCGGAGAGCCTGCCGAACCGCCTGCCACCGGTGAATTTTCCGCTGGGGATCATCGCGGGCGACCGATCGCTGAACCCGATCTTCTCATCGCTGATAGTGGGGCCCGACGATGGGAAGGTTTCGGTTGAGAGTACAAAGGTGGCGGGCATGACCGATCACATCGTGTTGCACGTCACACATACATTCATGATGAACAACCCGCTGGTGATCGCCGAGACGATACGATTTCTTGAAACTGGCGCCTTCGATCATGCAATGACCGGCAGCGAGGCGCTCCGTAGCCTCACCACCGGGCCGGGAGGGCTGTTCAGCGCCCCGCCGGAATGATCCTGTTCACATGGCCCATCTTCCGGCCCGGCCGCGCCTCGGACTTGCCGTATAGATGCAGCGCGGTATTGGCCTGCCGGGAAAGGTCGGGGAGGCGCAGCACATCGTCGCCGATCAGGTTCTCCATCTCCACATCCGCAATTCGGTGCCCATCCCCCAGCGGCCAACCCGCGACGGCGCGGATATGCTGCTCGAACTGATCGACGACGCAACCGTTCTGTGTCCAGTGACCGGAGTTGTGGACGCGGGGGGCGATCTCGTTCACCAACAGCCCGGCTTCGGTAACGAACAGTTCCACTCCCATCACGCCGACGTAATCGAGCGCATTGAGAATACGCGCCGCAATCAGAACAGCGTCGCTTCTCTGCGCGGAGTTGAGGGTGGCGGGGACGCGGGTCGTGTGCAGTATCCCGTCCCGGTGGACGTTTTCGCCCGGATCGTAGGCGGCGACCGAACCGTCCAGCCCGCGCGCAGCAATGACCGACACCTCACGGCTGAAGCTGACAAAGCCCTCCAGCACGGCCTCTGCCCCTGCCATGACGATAAAGGCCTGATCAGCCTCCTCAGGGTTGCGTATGCGGGCCTGCCCCTTGCCGTCATAGCCGAGACGGGTGGTCTTCAAAATCGCAGGGCTGCCGATTTCTGCCAGTGCCCGCGTCAGATCATCCCGCGTCGTGACGCGATGATAGGGGGCGGTGACGAGACCCAGAGAAGTCAGGAAGTCTTTTTCCGCAATGCGGTCCTGACTGACAGCCAGAGCCCGACGACCGGGGCGGATGGGGCGGATAGCCTCGATGGTGTCGAGAGATGCGGTTGGCACATTCTCGAACTCATAGGTCACTACATCAACAGAGGCGGCAAAGGCCATCAGTGCTTGCCGGTCGTCCCAGGCGGCGGTGGTCACACGCTCGGCGACCTGACCCGCGGGGGGATTCGGCGCGGGATCGTAGATATGGCAGCGCAAACCCAGTCGCGCCGCAGCGACGGACAGCATACGGCCAAGTTGACCACCGCCGAGAATGCCGATCACGGCTCCGGGGGGAAGTGCGTCACTCATCTACCGGCTCCTCGGGAATGGAGGCGGAGAGAGCCTCTCGCCATGCGTCCAGGCGGGCGGCAAGTGCTGCATCGCCGAGAGCCAGTATGCCTGCGGCCATCAGGCCGGCATTCGCCGCGCCCGCCGCTCCAATGGCCATGGTCGCCACCGGATAGCCTTTCGGCATCTGCACGATGGAATAAAGACTGTCCACGCCCGAGAGCGCCCGCGTCTGCACCGGCACACCGATCACCGGCACTCGCGTCTTGGACGCCATCATGCCCGGCAGATGCGCTGCTCCGCCTGCACCCGCGATGATGACCTTCAGGCCGCGCGAAGCGGCTGTGCGACCATAGTCCCAGAGCCGGTCGGGCGTCCTGTGCGCCGAAACGATGCGCTTTTCGTATGTCACGCCGAGTTCATCCAGCACCGCCGCCGCTTCGCGCATCGTCGGCCAGTCCGACTGGCTGCCCATGATGATGCCGACCTGAAAGTCCATCCCGATCTCCCGTTTGATAGCGCGGGACTATAGCCATCACATGGCGGCGGGCAACCTCACCTGGGGGCTTCAGGCGATGATGTCGGGGGTAAGCATGTCTTCATAGCGCTGAATGCGGTCCTTCAGCAGCAATTTTTGCTTCTTGAGGCGACGAAGGGTAAGCTGATCGCTGCGGCCCGTCTCCTCCAGCGCGAGGATCGCCGCGTCCAGGTCGCGGTGCTCGCGCTTCAGCAGTTCAAGCCTGATGCGCATGGCTTCTTCCGTCTCGAATTCCTGCGGCGCGTTCATCCTGACATCCGTGCGACTGGCCTGGGAGGCCGAATATAGCGGGGTGGAGGCATGAAGGCAAAGCCGCAGCACTTGCGGGAGCAGAAAGAGCGCCCCATATTCAACTTCGAGGGTCGCCGATCTCCGGGACTCCAAGCAACGTCGCTTTTCAAGGACTTGCCACGATGACGAAACTGACTTTTGCTGCCCACCCTTATCTTCTGGGCTTCGATCAGCTTGAACGGCTGGTGGAGCGGACGGCGAAAAACGGCAATGACGGCTATCCGCCGTATAATATCGAACAATCGGGTGAGAACGCCTACCGGATCACGCTCGCTGTGGCGGGTTTCCGGGATGAGGATCTGTCTATAACGTTGGAAGACCGCCAGCTCGTCATTCGGGGCCGTCAGGCCGATGAGCAGGCCGAGCGCGTCTTCCTCCATCGTGGAATAGCCGCCCGACAGTTCCAGAGGAGTTTTGTCCTTGCCGAAGGCGTGGAGGTGCGGGGTGCTAGTCTGGAAAACGGGCTGTTGCATCTGGACCTGGCGCGGAGCCGCCCGGAGTCGGTTGTCCGGACCATCGAAATCAACAAGAGTTGAAGGAGGACATCATGGACGCGGAATTTGAACTTTCCCAGGCCGGCGCGGAACGCATCGTCTATGTCCGCCCCGTCGAAGTGTCCGAGCTGCCGGAAATCGTCCAGGAACAGGCGCTGGGCGCAAAACAGCTTTATGCGCTTTACGATGAGGACGGCGAGCGTCTCGCGCTTGTGCGGGATCGCCGCATCGCCTTTGCGCTGGCACGGGAAAATAACCTAGCCCCCGTGAGCGTTCACTAAGATAGGGCTAACAATGACAACGGCCCCGGGAAGCACTCGGTGGCCGTTTGTCTATTTTCCCCTCAATGTCCCGAAAAGCCGGGCGGGATTTCCACTTCGTTGTCGATCAATGCAGCGAGGGTGAGGGCGACACTCTCAGGTTGCGTAGGTTTCGCGCAGACGGCAGAGCCCTTGTAGCGGCGCGTCAATTCACCTGAATTGTGCCGACCGGTGTGAAACACGATTGGAATGTGCCGCAGCACCAGATCGTCGGCGAGAGGAAATACGGCCTCTCCTGCCAGGTCAACATCGAGAATAGCACCGTCGATCTGCCCTTTGCCCAGCATTTCGAGTGCACGTCGCAGGCGGTGACAGGGTCCGATGACGCTCGCCCCCATGTCTTCCATCGCAAAAGTAAGGTCGAGCGCAAGTATCGCTTCGTCCTCCACTATCAGTATGTTCTTCCCACTCAGCATTTTGCCACTAATCGCGCTGCTCATCGCGACCCCTTATCGATGCCGTCCGCTTGCCTGCCGGCGGTCATGAGATTCTCTCAGTCGAATACCCCATAGCGCTCCGTTCACACGATCCGACATTTTTCGATTTCCACGCGCCAGTCACGCCATTGGATTTCATGGGGAACGCCGAGATCTGGAGGAGGTTCCCGTTACGACGTCGGAAAACGGACTATGGGCGCAATGTCTTGAGCATTTCATAAGATTGGGTTCGCTGGGCAACACCTGATGGCTAAAACAATACGGACGACGCTGGCGGGCGTCGTCCGGAACTTGTCCGCGCATTTGCGACTGCTGGGTGGTTAAGGTCGTATAAGACCCAGCGCTGTCAGCTTCTCGAGAATCTGGGATGCGCATTCAGCAACGTCGCGGCCTTCGGTCTGAATGCTCAGATCTGGCGACGTCGGTACTTCGTAGGGGTCTGAAATACCGGTGAATTCGACAATTTTTCCCGCTCTCGCCAACTGGTATAGCCCTTTTCGGTCGCGCCGCTCGCATTCCTCCAGGCTGGTTGCCACATGGACTTCCAGAAAAGCGCCATGCGATTCGACCATCTCACGTACGGCCTGCCGCGTTGCCGCATAGGGGGCGATCGGGGCGCAGACGGCGATACCCCCGTTTTTTGCGATTTCCGAGGCCACAAACCCGATGCGGCGAATGTTGATATCGCGATGTTCGCGCGAGAAGCCCAGTTCAGAGGATAGATGCTTGCGCACCAGGTCGCCGTCCAGCAGGGTCACCTGCCGCCCGCCGATCTCCATAAGCTTAACGAGCAGCGCGTTCGCGATGGTCGATTTGCCCGAGCCGGAAAGCCCGGTCATGAACACCACGAAGCCCTGCTTGGAGCGGGGCGGAGAGGTCCGGCGCAGTTCCGTCACGACGGAGGGGAAGGAGAACCAGTCCGGTATCTCCTGACCCTCGCGCAGGCGACGGCGAAGTTCGGTCCCGGAGATGTTGAGGATGGTCGCGCCATCCTCAACCTCGTCACGGGGCTCGTACTGGCCGCGCTCGGCCACATATACCATCTGGCGAAAATCGACGAGCGTCACGCCGATCTCCTCCGCATGGGTGCGGAACAGGTCCTGTGCGGCATAGGGATCGTAGAAATCCTCCCCCTTGCCGTTCTTGCCAGGACCTGCGTGGTCGCGGCCGACGATGAAGTGGGTGCAGCCGTGATTGCGGCGGATCAGGCCGTGCCACACGGCCTCCCGCGGGCCACCCATTCGCATGGCAAGGTTCAGGAGGCTGAGTTCCGTGCTTTCCGTCGGATACTGGTCCAGCACCGCCTCGTAGCAGCGCACGCGCGTGAAATGGTCGATGTCGCCCGGTTTGGTCATGCCGACGACAGGATGGATCAGCAAGTTCGCCCCGGCTTCCCGCGCGGCGCGGAATGTCAGTTCCTGATGCGCGCGATGCAGCGGATTGCGCGTCTGGAAGGCCACGACGCGATTCCAGCCACGCTCCCTGAACAGGGCGCGGAGGTCGTTGGGCGACTTGCGTCGCGCCTCGAAATCGTAGTGCGCGGGGGGCTGAAGACCGATGATCCTCCCGCCAAGATAAACCTCGCCCGCGATATCGTGCAGATAGGCGACAGCCGGGTGCGAGGGATCGTTCGCGCCGAAGACATGCTCTGCCTCACGCACCTTGTCAGGCGACCATTTGTCGTTGACCCTGAGAATGGCGAGGATCACGCCCTCTGCATCACGGAGCGCGATTTCCGTTCCCTGCGCGATATGCTCCGCAAAGGCCGAAGACACATCCAAGGTTACCGGCATCGGCCAGAGCTGGCCATCGGCCAGCCGCATCGTCTCTACCACGCTGTCGTAATCGGCGCGGTCCAGAAAGCCCTCCAGCGGCGCGAAGCCACCGTTCATCAGAAGCTCCAGATCGCAGAGTTGTCGCGGCGTCAGATCCCAAGACAGAAGGCTTGCGGCATGGGCCTTCAACGCCGGAACATCCTCCGGAGCGGCGTAAAGCTCCCGGATCGGCGAATGATTGTCCTGGTAGGTAGTGCGCGCGACGGAGGCGTCTGCGACGAGATCTTTCATGCTGTCCCTCGGCTTTCCTCGCCGCGGGGAAATCACGGCGTGCCGGGGCTTTAGAGCCGTGCTGGTTCTCCGATCAAGCATGGATAGGCCAGGGCGATTACGAAAAGGCGGATGATCCGCCTTTTCCATCCGGGCTGGGAGAAAAACTTTCTCAAAACCCGAAATGCGCAACGCTGTTTTTGGACGATCGTCCTGCGCTGGCCCCTACTCAGCGGGGCGCGCGACTCTGCCCGTTGCTTGCGTTACATCGGCGGGCATGTCGTTGGAGATGGTTCCCAGCCCGAGGTCCGGGGTGACCGGCTCCGCCTCGCCCTGCTGCGCGAGCCAGCGCTCCGCATCGAGCGCGGCCATGCAGCCCATGCCGGCCGAGGTCACGGCCTGCCGATAGGTGTGGTCCGTCAGGTCGCCTGCGGCGAAGACACCGGGGATGGAGGTCTGCGTGCTGCCCGGCTCCACCCACACATAGCCGCCGGAATGCAGGCGGAGCTGGTCCTTCACCAGTTCGGAGGCGGGGTGGTGGCCGATCGCCACGAAGAAGCCGTCGCAGGTCACGGTCTGCTCCTCCCCCGTCACCGCGTCGCGCAGCCTGACACCGGTCACGCCCAGCGGGTCCGTGGTGCCGAGGATCTCTTCCACCTCACGGTTCCAGAGCACCTCCACCTTCGGGTTGGCGAAAAGGCGGTTCTGCATGATCCGCTCCGCCCGGAGCGAATCGCGGCGATGGACGAGGGTGACCTTGCTGGCGAAATTCGTCAGGAACAGGGCCTCTTCTACGGCGGTATTGCCGCCGCCGATCACCACCACATGCTTCCCGCGGTAGAAGAAGCCAT
The DNA here is from genome assembly GCF_000740775.1 of Haematobacter missouriensis. GTDB lineage: Bacteria > Pseudomonadota > Alphaproteobacteria > Rhodobacterales > Rhodobacteraceae > Haematobacter > Haematobacter missouriensis. The sequence continues at coordinate 84,644 of NZ_JFGS01000016.1, forward strand.
CGCAGGTCGCGCAGGCGGAGACGCCGAAGCCCTTGAACTTCTCCTCCGACGGCAGGCCGAGCCATTTCGCCTGCGCCCCTGTGGCGAGGATCACCGAGTCTGCGGTGAAGGTCTGCCCGCTGTCGGTTTCCGCGCGGAACGGACGGGAGCGGAGGTCGAGTTGCGACACCATGTCCGGGATCACCTCCGCGCCCATCTCGCGCGCGTGATCGGCCATGCGGAGCATGAGATCCGGCCCCATCACGGCGGTATCGCCGGGCCAGTTCTCCACATCCGTGGTGATGGTGAGCTGGCCGCCGGGTTGCAGCCCCTCGATCACCACAGGTTCCAGCATCGCCCGCGCGGCATAGATCGCGGCGGTATAGCCGGCCGGACCGGAGCCGACGATCAGGACACGGATGTGACGGGTGGCGGCCATGGGGATCTCCATCTTTGTCGGATAGGGCATATAAGCGTTCCCGGCGCGCGACGGAAGCCGCCGTGCGGGCGGGAGAGTGACGCAGCGCGATCGTTACCCGGAAGGCTTGCCCTGCCCGCGATAGGGGAATACATCCCCACCGGCGTCGGGCAACAATCTTGCCCCGGCCTCCCCTTTTACGCATCAGATGGAGCGGAGCCGCCAATGGCAGGCGAGAAACTCGACCAGATCGACCGAATGATTCTCGCGGAGCTGCAGGCTGACGGGCGGATGACGAACGTGGAACTTGCGCGCCGTGTCGGCATTTCTGCGCCGCCCTGCCTGCGCCGCGTGCGTTCGCTTGAGGAACAGGGCTTCATCCGCGGCTACCATGCGGAAGTGGATGGGCAGATGCTTGGTTTCGAGGTGCAGGTCTTCGCCATGGTGCGCCTGACGAGTCAGGCGGAGAAGGACCTGCAATCCTTCGAGCGTCAGTGCCAGGATTGGCCGCTGGTGCGCGAATGCCATATGCTGAACGGTGAGATCGACTTCATCCTGAAGTGCGTGGCTCCCGATCTGACGAGCTTTCAGCGCTTCCTGACCGGTGATCTGACCGCGGCGCCGAACGTGGCCAGCGTCAAGACATCCTTGGTCATCAGGGGCGCCAAGGACGAACCTGGCGTACCTTTCGAGGTGCTGGAGGAGCGGCTGAAGCGGTTGGCCTGAACTGCGTCAGACGCGGCCCCGTGTGATTCAGCGGAGCGGTTAACAGGCTGCTGAAAAAGGGGTTTGGGTCTGGTTCGGGCGGAAATCGCTTGCGATACGACGAAATCCGGCTGAGAATCCACGTATTCTGGATCGGTCCGGGACCGACTTTACGGTTTTCGGAGCATAGGCGCGGCCCTTCTGAATCTTTCCAGCAGCCGGCTACAGCCGGATGGCGGAGAGGAGGCGGCCGTAGTCTGCCTCTCCCGCATGGACGGTACGGCGGTAGGAGAAGAACCGTTCCGGGTCCGAATAGGTGCAATGACCTGTCCATTCCGCCGCCCCGATTCCCGCCTCGCGGAGCCGGTGGAGGCCGAAGCCGGGCAGGTCGAACATCATCCTGTCGCCCTTTCCCTGGGAGAAAAAGCGGGAATAGGTACGGTCCTCATCCGTGAAAGTGTAGAAGAACTCGGGACCGACCTCGTAGGCGCGCTGGCTGATCGTCGGGCCGATGACGGCGACCGTATCCTCCCGCCGGGCGCCCAGCGTTTCCATCCGGTCGAGCACCGTTTCCAGCACGCCTTCGAGCGCACCCCGCCAACCTGCGTGGGCCGCGCCGATCACGCCCGCCTGCCGGTCCGCAAACAGGACCGGCTCACAATCCGCGGTCAGGATGCCGAGAGCGAGACCCGGCGTCCGGGTCACCATGCCATCGGCGCGGATCGGCGCCTCCGGCGGCGCATCCAGCACGACCACATCGGGAGAATGCACCTGCGCCAGCGTCACCAGCGATTGCGCCGGCAGCGCCAGAGCCTTGGCGGCGCGGGCCCGGTTGATCGCGACAACCTCCGCCAGATCGCTGGAGCCGGGACCGCAGTTCAACCCGTGGAAGATGCCGGATGACGCGCCCCCCTTCCGGGTGAAGAAACCGTGTCTGAGGGGAGCGAGGGCAGGAGAGGTGATCGGGGCGAGCGTCATTCGGCAAATCCGGGGGGCAGGGGGGCAGTCTGGGGATAGAGGGCGAGAACTTTGAACACAGTTCCCATCGCATTGGCCGCGGTCAAGCGCTCCGTTGCAGCCTCGTGGATGAGGAGGGCATCTCCGCTCATCCTTTGGGCGAGTTGCCGGGCACGCGCGGCAAGCCCGAGCCGTTCGAGGAACGCGCCTTGTTCAACCATTCCGGTCGCACGGGCGGGCGACGCGGCGCGGGCCACGGCCTCAAAATCCACATGTGCCGTCAGGTCTGCCAGTCCGGGGTCGGCGAGCGGGTCGGTGAAGCCGTGGTTCCGCACGGCCTGCAGGGTGTCCCCTCGCGAATGCCAGCCGCCGTAGTCAACGAAAAGCGCTGCGCCGCCATGCCGGGACAACCGCGCGCCGACCTCTCCAACGACCGTGCGGAGCGCCGGGCAGAGTTCGATGATATCGCCGGGCCGCGTATCCGCAATCCGGTCAGCCAGCAGAGAGACGTGGATGGGCGGGGAGAGGGCAAAGGCGAGGTGGCCGTCCTCTTCCGTCACCATCACCTCCTGCCAGCCCGCGGCGTGGCGGTGAAACTGGCGGATTGGGAGAGCATCCAGGAACTCGTTGGCCAGCAGGAAGAGCGGCAGTTCGGGAAGCGTCGTCACGCTGTCGTGCCATTGGGGGTCGTAGCCGGCCAGCGCTGCCGCCTGGGCCGCGCGGAGTGTGGGAGATGCCTCCATCAGGCAGATGCGCATCGCCTCGTGCAGGCCCGGCACGCCCCGGGTCGCGCGAAGGGCATCGGCCATAAGCGTGCCGCGCCCCGGCCCGAGCTCCGCCAATACGAAGGGAGCGGGCGCGCCCTGATCCAGCCAGCACTGCGCCAGCCACAGGCCCAGCAGTTCTCCGAACATCTGGCTGATCTCCGGCGCGGTCACGAAGTCGCCGCCCCGGCCCAGCGGGTCGCGGGTGGTATAATAGCCGTATTGCGGGTCGAGCAGGCATTCGGCCATGTAGTCGGCAAGCGTGATCGGCCCCGTCCGGGCGATCCTGAGCGCGATCCGCCGGCCGAGCGGCGTCACCGGGTGCGTGCCCGGAGGATGAGCAGCAGGCCGAGAGCGATCATCGGCAGCGACAGAAGCTGACCCATGGAAAGTCCCCAGCCGCCGCCGAACTGCACCGCATGGCCCAGCGGGTTGCCCGGGCCGATGAACTGATGATCCGCCACGCGGACGAATTCCACGATGAACCGTGCGATGCCGTAGCCCATCGCAAAGACGCCCATCAGCCGTCCCGGCGCCTTGAGCCAGCCCTTGCGCCAGGCAAGCCACAGCAGCAGCGCGCCAAGGATCGCGCCCTCCATCAGCGCCTCATAGAGCTGCGAGGGGTGGCGGGCACAGGGCAGGCTCCAGCCGGGGCAGTCCTGCGCGGCGGCACCGGGAAAGATCACCGCCCAAGGCAGATCGGAGGGGCGGCCCCACAGCTCCGCATTGATGAAGTTGGCAATCCGCCCGAGCATCAGCCCCGGTGGTGTGGCAACGGCCAGCGCATCGCCGAGCGACAGCGGCGGCACCTTTTCCTTCAGCGCAAACAGCAGCGCGGCCAGTGTCACGCCGATCAGCCCGCCGTGGAAGGACATGCCCCCCTCCCACACGCGCAGGATCTCCGCCGGATGCGCCAGATAATAGCCCGGCTGGTAGAACAGCACGAAGCCAAGCCGGCCGCCCAGCAGCACGCCGAAGATGATCCAGGTGAGCAGCCGCTCCACCTGCTCCGCCGTCATCGGTGCGGTATCATGGGGCCAGAGGGCCGGCCTGCGGACCAGCGCGACGATCATCCGCCATCCGATCAGGAGCCCTGCGATATAGGCAAGGGCGTACCAGCGCAGCGCGAAGCTGAAACCGCCAATGGTAACGGAGAAGATCTCCGGTGAAATGTCGGGGAAGGGGAGCACAGCCTGCATGACGGCCTTCCTTCCCGCTTGTCTGCGGCAAGTCAAGGTGACGCGTGCGCGACATGCGCGGCTCCGCTGCAGGATCGGCGGGGTTGGCGAGCTATCGTCGGCGCATGGCTTGTGCATGGCCTGCGCGCGTCCATATAAGGGAAACCTGCCAAGGAGGCCCGGATGCAAACCCGTAACCGCATTTTTGACGATCTGTCGCAGCTCATGACCAACGCCATGGGTGTGGCGCAGGGCGCGCGGTCGGAGGCCGAGACAGCCATGAAGGGCTGGGTCGATCGTTTCCTTGCGGATCGTGATCTCGTGACGCGTGAGGAATTCGACGCTGTCCGCGCCATGGCGCAGAAGGCGCGTGAGGAAAACGCCACACTCAAGGCTCGTCTCGACGCCCTGGAGGCCCGCTTCGCGGAGGCAGTCGAACGTGCGGAGCCGGAACTGCCCCCGAGCGCAGGGACGCCGGACGCCTGAGCGCGGCCCTTGAGGGCCGTTGAAGAACGCGTATGTCACGCACCTGCGGCGCGTAACGGTGCTTCTGTTTGAAGACTGATCGGCTGCCCGTCGCTGCGGGCATCACCATCGCCGAATGAATGGCCGATGTGGGATATCTTCATAGGCTTCAGATTGGCGATCCCGCGACGGGGTTTGCCGCGTCGATAGCGCATCCCCTTGCATTGCTACACTAGAGATCGGGCAGCCCCCACTTTGTGGGGCGTTCCTTTCTGGCAAAGCGTGACCGACCTCTCTGCTGCAAGATGCAGCATGTCGGAAACCGTTCCCAACAGGCTATATTGCTTTGATAGCAATACGCATTCGAGTTGAACTGGAGCGGGCAAATCGAACCCACGACATTCAGCTTGGCAAGCTCACATTCTACCTCTGAACTACGCCCGCGTGCGCTGGGGACATCGCGCAAGCGGGAATGGGCACCGGCCCATTTCGGGACTAAGCCCGCGCGCGGGGGACATCGCGGGCTGCTATGAGTAGGGCAGTGCCGGGTATCACTACGCCCGCGTGCGGGGGGCATCGTCCCCCCAACGGTTCGGGTCGAGTTGCGTCCCAGGAACCCCAGGTCTTCGCGCCTGACCGGACCGGTTTGTGGCCTTGCAGCGCGGGTCCGGGCCAGTGCCCGGCTTTTTCAGCCCCCAGGCGCTTCCGATCCCGCTTCATGGCGGCCTCATGCTCTGATGAGCGATTCCTCGCATCTGGCCGGATTCCGGCACCCGTCGAGGGGTATTTTTCCTCCCCTCCTCCACCTCTGCCTATCCATAGCCTTACCCACAGGATTTTGCGGTTCATCCACGACTGTCACCGAAATATCGCTTTACAGAATGGGTCATTGACCGCACCATATCTGGTAGAAAGAGCAGGCTTCCCCGCTCCTTCTTGTCGGACACCCAGCGTCTTGTGGGGTCTCTTCCCCAAGGCCAATTTCAAGAGAGGTCGGGCCATGTCGCTATCCGAGGACTTCATCGACAGCACGGAAATCCACCCGATCGACATCGTGGAAACACTGGCCGAATATCGCGACTGGGATTTCGAACGTGTGGCGGAGGATCAGATCGCCATGACGGTGGAGGGGCAGTGGCGGAGCTATTCGGTCACACTGGCCTGGTCCCCGCAGGATGAGGTGCTGCGTCTGCTCTGCACCTTCGAGATGGACCCCCCGGAAGGCCGCTCCGCGGATCTGCACGATCTGCTGAACCGGGTGAACGATCAGTGCTGGACAGGCGCCTTCGCCTATTGGGCGGAGCAGCGGCTGATGGTCTGGCGCTACGGGCTCGTGCTGACTGGCGGGCAGGTGGCGGGGCCCGAACAGATCGACAGGATGATCGCCACGTCCGTGCTGGCGGCGGAGCGTTACTATCCGGCGTTCCAGCTTGTGGGATGGGGAGGCCGCAGCGCGAAGGAGGCCCTGCAGGTCGCTATTGCCGAGGCTTACGGTCGCGCCTAGTCTCGGCGCCGTCTGACTGATGGAGACGGCGGAATGAAGATGGATGAGCTTTCGGCGCGCGGCCTCGTGCTGCTTGGATGCGGCAAGATGGGTTCTGCGATGCTGGAGGGCTGGCTTGACCGCGGGTTGGCGCCGGCGGGGGTAACGGTCATCGACCCGCGCCCCTCCGACTGGCTGAGGGAGACGGGCGTCCATCTGGGGAGTGACCTGCCGCCCGCGCCGGCCATCGTGCTCATTGCCGTAAAGCCGCAGATGATGGCGGAGGCACTGCCGGTCCTGAAGCCGCTTGGGGGAGGGGATACACTGTTCGTCTCCGTCGCGGCGGGCACGCCCATCAGCCACTATGAAAGTGTGCTGGGCGCGGCAACGCCGATCATCCGGGCGATGCCGAATACACCGGCCGCCATCGGGCGGGGGATCACCGCGCTGATTGGCAATGGCGCGGCGACGGAAACCCACCTTGCGCTGGCCGAAAGCCTGCTCTCCGCCGTTGGCGAAACCGTGCGGCTGCAGGATGAGGGCCAGATGGATGCGGTCACCGCCGTCTCCGGTTCCGGCCCCGCCTACGTCTTCCACCTGATCGAGGCGCTCGCGGCGGCGGGGGAGGCCGAGGGTCTTCCGTCCGAACTTGCCCTGCGGCTTGCCAAGGTGACTGTCGCGGGCGCGGGTGCGCTGGCCATCGAAAGTGGCGAGACGCCCTCCCAGCTCCGCATCAATGTCACCAGCCCGAACGGCACTACCGCTGCCGCGCTTCAGGTGCTCATGGATGAGGAAGCCGGGTTCCCGCCGCTCCTTCGCCGAGCAGTGAAAGCCGCCGCCGACCGCTCCCGCGAGCTGTCCCGATGAGCGGCGGGAGGGCGCCGGAGATCGGCTGGGATGATTTCGCAAAGGTGGATATCCGCGTCGGCCGGATCGTCCGAGCCGAGCCTTACCCTGAGGCGCGCAAGCCTGCCATCAAACTCTGGGTCGATCTTGGGCCAGAGATCGGCGAGAAACGATCATCCGCGCAGATTACCGATCACTATACGCCGGAATCTCTGCTGGGCCGCAGGGTGATGGCCGTGGTCAACTTTCCACCCCGCCAGATCGGCAAGGTCATGTCGGAGGTTCTGGTGCTGGGCGTGCCCGATGGCGCGGGTGGCGTGGTGCTGATCACCCCGGATCAGGACTTGCCTCTCGGGGGGCGACTCTACTGACCTGGCAGGCTGCCGAAAAGGTCAGGAGCGCCGTACCCATATGCTGAAAATGGAGAAATCGGTACCGGAATGACATGGAATGTTCAGCTCTCCGGCTGGATTTCGTCAGATTTTCCGTTCCAGTGTAGAACTGGAAGCCTTTGCAGGTCTCCTGTTAGATCGCCGCAGAGCGTATCGTCGGAACGGTGCATTTCTCTTGCCGGGGCGCCTTGCTCTCCCCCTCCGCGGCAGAGGCAGCGGGCCGCCGCTATTCCAGCAGACCCGCTTCCCGGTAATACCGCTCCGCTCCGGGGTGAAGCGGGATCTGAAGCATGTCGAGCGCGGTTTCGATGGAGATGTCCGCGCCCTGCGGTGGCCCTTTGTCCAGCGCGGTCCTTGTCCTGTCGTTCCAGAGCGCGCGGGTCAGGGCATAGACCAGTTCCTCCGGCTCCTCGGCCCGCGTGACCCAGACCGCGCCGAGGGCGAGGGTGGGAGTATCCTCCTCGACACCCGCATAGGTGCCACCCGGGATCACCCCCTCTCCCAGAAAGCCGAGATCGACGGCCAATGCCTCCGCCGGAAATCCTTCCAGCGGGACGAGCGCCAGGGATGTTTTTTCCGCCAGTGCCGAGATGAAGGGCGCGGGAAAGCCGCCCACGAAAAAGAAGGCGTCAAGTTCCCCGGCCGCCAGTTGGGCGGCCGCATCCCGCGCGGCCATGGGCGTGAGTGTGACCTCCTCCCGCGGGACATCCCATGCGGAAAGCACCAGTTGCGCGTCGAAGGCCGTTCCCGAGCCGGATTCGCCCGGCGAGACACGGCGGCCTTTCAGATCAGCGGGAGAGCGGATGCCGCTGTCGGCGCGGGTGACAAGATGGATGCTTTCGCTGTGCAGCGTGGCGATGGCGCGAAGGTTCGTGACAGCCTGCCGCCCCTCCCATAGCCCAGTGCCCGTTTCTGCCCAGGTTGCGACGTCGGACTGGACGATACCGGAATTCGCCTTGCCGCTGGCCAGCGCCTCTACATTCGCGACCGATCCGGTGGAGGTCATTGCCTCGACGCTTGCCCCCGGAACGCCGCAATCCATCGGGTCCGGGCAATCGGCCTCCGTCGCCGGGCCGGAGATGGCGGCGGAGATGGTTTGGCCGATAGGATAGTAGCTGCCACCTTCCTCCCCGGTGATTATGGTGAAGGTCGTTCCCGCGTTGGCGGTCGTGTCGCGAATGTGGTGGAAATTGG
>NZ_JFGS01000017.1 GCF_000740775.1 Haematobacter missouriensis
AGCAGCGCATCCGGGGAGGATGCGTCCTCCAGCGACGCGCGTGTCGCCGCGGGAATGTCACGATCCGCCATCGAATGGGACCCCCTCCTGCACGATGATGCGATCGCCGTTTTCCTGCAGCACGTAATCGCCATTCTCCTGCAGCAGATACCCGTCTGGGACATCCGCCGGGAAAGACATGATGCTGAAAGAGAGTGCGATGCACCGGGTATCGGGGGCAGCCCGGCGCTGCTTGCTCACCTGATACGGCGGGCTCCCCTTGACGATCTTCCACGCCGACCGTTTCCGCGTGATGGGATGTGAAAACTCGAACGGCAAGACACCATACCGGAGAGTGGTCCGATACCACGTCTCGAATGCCACGAACTGCGCCACCGTCATCAGCCGCATGTCGAGCGAGTAGACCTCCGGCGCCCAACTGGACCGCGGACGTTCGACAGGCGGGCCAACCTCCGGCTCGAAGCTGACACGGTTGTCCTGCAACCCGCCCTCGACCGACAGCGGCATGATGCAGTCGGGCACTTCGAAGGGCCATTGCTGGATGTTCATCGCTTGGTCACCGATGTTCTGAGGCCGTTGCGCTGGCGCAAACTCTTGTCGGCCATGCCGCTGGAAATACCGCGATTGACCTCCTGCATGACGAGCTTGGTCGTCTCGCGCCCATTCGCGCTGCGGGTTGTTTCCTGATCGACTCGATCCACGCGACCGGTCGTCTGATTGACGATCTGGATATTCCCGCCCCCCTGACGCGACGGATAGGACATGCTGGACGGGCCGACGTAGCCGCCGGAAGCAAAGCCGCGCAGCCCACCGCTGTTGATGGCCTCCAGGAGCGCCCTATTTTGCCGGGTCGCGCTCGCCCGCACGACAAACTCTCCATCGGACAGCATTGCGGGCACGCTGTCACTGGTAGCGCTTCCGGGTCCTGAGATGTACCCGCCCCCTGCCGCGCGGACGAGAGGGACGAATCCACTCGATCCGAAGACGTTCGGCATCAGGCTGCCCAAAAGGCGGAACGTCGCTTCCTGAGCCGCCATGGCGGCGAGACGACGTGCGAGATCGGAAATTGCTTCTCCGGCGTTCTGGCTTCCGCTGACGATGCCGTCGAAAAGCCCGCTGAAACTGCTGCGAAGCTCATCGGAGACCGCCGATGCGAAATGTCCGGCCTGCGTGAACTCATCCCCCAGGGATTGTGCCGCACGATTGTAGGTATCCTGGCTGATCGCTCCCGCCTTGAGTAGGACGTTGAGCTTGTCCATCTCCAGCGCATATTGCTCCGCCGCTGTACGGGTGGAGTTGAAGACCTGTTCTGCGTCGCGGGCCATTTCCTTCGCGGCGCGCTTGGCATCTTTCTCTGACTCTGTCTGCGCTTTCCGGGCTGCTTTCCGGGCCTCGCTCTCCGCTTTTCGACGCGCCTCGGCCTGCTCTCGTTCCCAGCTCGATACATCGTCCATCGTGAAAACGTTCGGGTCAGGCTCGCGGTAATTCCACGGGTTGATCTCGCCTCGACCACCGCCGGTGTTCTCTTGCGCAAGCCGGTTGCGCAGCGACATGGCATCGAGAAGGTTCGATGCGAGCCGGTTGGCCTCATCCGCTGCCGTGGTGATGCCCGGCGCAATCTCTGCCGTGGCTGCCACAAGCTGACGCGTCGCATCCTCCCCCGCCACGATATTCTTGAGCAGGGTCAGCTGCTCCGCACTCAAGTCCTCCTGTGACAACAACATGTCGGCGGCCAACGCCCGCAGTTGCTCAAATGCGGTCAGCTGCTCTTGCGGCCCCGCCGCGGTGCCGAGCGCGTTCAGGGCGTCATACAACTGCCGGGCCTGCTCATCTGTCAGGCTCAGCTCATCGCGGAGAAACCGCAGTTGACCCGTCTCGCTGGCCGCGTAGCCGCGGAGGCTGTCGATCATTCCGGGCTGACTGACTTCGGTGATGCCGCCGATTGCGGTGTCCAGCGCCTGGCGCGCGTCGATCCTCGCCAGTGTGCGCTGCGCTTCGACCATCTGCCATAGCTGCTCTGTTACTTCGCCGTACTTATCCCGCAGCTTGGTGAGATCGCCGTCTGCATACTGCGAAGTGATGGACCGGAGATCACTGATGGCGGTGTTAACCTCCTTCAGCCGCTTGGCGACATCCGCCGATTCATCCCCAAAGAGGCCCATGGCATTGAGGAGGGGAAAGATCACGGCTGCAGCAACACCGGCTAGCGCACCAAATGTGCCAAGCGGGCCCAGAACCTGCGGGAGCTGCTGCCCCATGACTTGCAGGATGCTTGTGCCGGCGCCGAGCTGGACGGCCATGTCACCGAACTGAGCTGCGGTGTTCTGGATGATAAAACGTTGCTGGCCGGTGACATTGCTCAGCTTGCCGACGACGCCTGTCGCCTTGTTCCCTGCCACTGCGAAGCTGGCGTATTCCTTGTTCAGAGTCTCCAGTGCCGTCTCGTATTGCCGCGCTGAAATCGCGCCCATCTGCTGAGCACGATTGAGCACGTCCAGCTCTGCCTCATATCGCTTGGATGCCGCGTAGAGGGGGTCGAATTTCTGACGGAGAGTATCCATTTCGGCCGCCATGGCAGCCGCGCCAGCACGACCGCTGCCCGAGGACGCCCCGGCGCCATAGGCCCGGTTCATCTTTTCCAAAGCCGCTTCATACTGCGCTGCAGATATGGCACCCATGCGATGCGCCTTGTCGAGCTCTCCCAGCTCCTTGGCATATGCCTGCGATGCAGCGTAGATCGGGTCGAATTTGGTCTTGAGCCGCTCAAGTTCGGCCCCGAACACATCCGCCGATCCTGCCGCAGTCTTCGCAATGGCTTCGCCTGACTTGGCGATTGATTCTGAGACCCCCTTGTTCATGTTGGCAAAACGCTTCTCGACTTGATTAGCGCGTCTTGTAACCTGAGCCTCCATGCGGGCGAGGGACTTTTCGAGCGCCAGAATGTTTGCCTCGACCCGGAAGGTAAGCGCGTTTTCGGCCATCTAGAACCCCACAATACCCATCTCGCGCGCCTCCTCGTCGGTCCATGACGATGTGCCAGATGCTTTCTTGCCGCCGTGGAACTCGACCATGCCCTCCATGCAGCAGGCGAATTCCCAAAGGCTCATTGCGTCGACTTCGCGCGGCGTGAAGCCCGCTTTGGCGCCGCCTTTGTAGAAGGTACTGAACTTCCACTTTCCAGGGGGCTCATCGCCCCCGTCTGCTCCCCCACGGGGTCATCGGCCACCCCCATGACCGCGGCGGCGATTACGAGACTGGCGGGCACGATGAACTCAGCAAGTGGATGTGCATCCGTCAGACGCTGCATAAGGGATCGCGCCGCGCCCTCATCCATCCCCGCCCCGATCAGCCCATGTCGTAGGACCGAAAGCGGCATGTCGACCCGCCACCGACCGGTGCGGAGAGCCCCTAGAATTTCCATCGGCCCCGCGTCGCAGGCATCCTGGACTGCGCGTAGGCGACCGATGGGGAGCGCGAAATCATGCTCGCCGCCCGGCCATGTCAGGGTAATTTTCATCAGGGGGCCGCTTTCGCCGTCCGCGTCGGGGTGCCGTCGAATTCGAACGCGATGGATGCCGAGACCTTCGGTCCCTTCGTCCGCGTGTGGTCGAGCTGGGTCAGGTATGCCGGACCGCTTTCATATTCGGTGTCACCGACGGCGGCGTTGAGGTTGCCGACGCGAACGTTCTTGGTGGCGCCAGAATAATACCAGTCCATCAGGAGCTCGTGCGACTGCTGCGCCCATGTGGCATCCGACGCGGACACCGTGACATTGAGCGCGCGAACTGACCGCTCCGTCGAATAAGGCAGGCTCTCGTCGTCGCAGTCCGCAGGGACTTCCGACGTGTCGACCTGCGTTGCGCGGCTGACGGTGATGTCTTTCAGCCCGCAGATTTTCGCGTAGGTTCCGGGGGTCTCGGTCTCGATCTCCAACACAAGCTGATGAAAGAACTCAGTGATAGGGGCAGCCATTTCAGGTCTCCATGGCAAAAGGGCCGCCGAAGCGGGCCGTTGAGTTGGATTGTAAGGAAGTCAGCCCTTGCGGACCGGGATTGCCGCGCCCGCCCTGATGGCGGCTGCTATGAAATCACGCGGAAAGCTCTGAGGGGTGGGTTTTGCCTTTGCCCCGAACCCAATGCTTGCCTTCGGGCGACGCCAATGAAATTCGCGCAGAAACAGCGCCCGCGTCTGCCAGTCAGCCATTGAACGCCTTTTCTGCTGCCTTACGGACATTCCGACTCAGGCGGGCGCGGCCCTTGGTGCGATTGGCACGGATAGAGGGATAAAAGAATGGACTGGCAAGCATGTTCTCCGTGCCGAACTCTTGGAAGCGGGCGTAGAAGGCGTCCCCTCCGGCAGTTTTCCCGCCAGCGTAGATCGTAATCCGCAACTTGCTGTCAGAGCTTTTAGCCACCGTGCCAACGGCCAAGGTTCCTTCGGGCGCATCGCCCCACGTCCAGCCGATTGACGCCGCCAGCCTGCCGCTATCCTTCGGCACGAGGCGCTTCATCATGGCCACGATCTCGTTCGCGTTCTGCTCAAGCGTCTGCGTGGCGGCCTCCTGCACCGCACGCGGGAGAGCACGGAACCGAGCGCGGAGTTTTTCCAGCCCATCAACCATCGTTTTCCTCGATCAGTGCTTCGACCTGCACCACCCCATGCGTGGTGATGCCGTCAGGGTCGTCCATGATCTGGCAGAGGGCCACTTCCATGTTCACCAAGGCATCGACACCCATGTCCCCCTGCTTGTCGTGTAATGCCCGCTTGACCGCATCCACGATCTGCTTGCATGGCCATTTCCGCCCTTGGTCCCGCGACCAGACATCAACCTGCACCGTCTCCACGCGCCCTGTGATGCAGTCATAGTCATCGGGGAAGAAGCTGGACGGCCCAATCGTGATGTGAGGATAATCGGCGCCATCCGGCGCCTGATCCCACGCCCGTTCGCCAACCAGCGCCGTTACCGCCGCATCCGCCTTGAGCGCATCCAGAATGACATCCTGCAACGCGACGCTCGTCATACCGCCACCCCGGATTGTGCCGTGATTTCCAGTTGCCTGCGGTCCTCGGTCGGCATCACGGACCGGATGTTGTAGACCTCCCCGCTGCGAACGTCGCGCATCCGCCAGGACGCCTTGGCCTGCCGCGTCGCTGAGGTGCTGTAGACCGTTGCAACCACCGTGAGGATGCCTTGCAGACGCCCAGCCTGCACTTCCTCCCCGCCACGCAGATAGCGGATATGGGCGCGGGCTTCCGTGACCTCTTCCCAGCCGACCTCTACACCGCCGTGCCCGTCATCCGTCTTCGTCGGCTTGTCCAGCGCGATGTGATAATATCCCCCGCTCATGCCAGTGTCGGCGTCCTGCGGGGATAAATCATCGCCCGAACCGCTGCGGGTGGATAGTTGTCCGGCATCAGCCCGTCCGGGTCGCTATCCGGGGTCTTGTAGAGCAGCCCCACCCAGAAGATCGCCGCGACCTTCATCTCCGGGGGGATGGGATCGGGCGTCTCGGTCGCCTTCACGTATTCCAAGAGGCGATCCGACACCGCCGAAACCAGCAGTCCGATCGACGCGTCGTCCTCGTTGTGCAGGATTTGCAGGAGGGCTTTCGCCTCGTCCACCGTGACCAGATCAGCCATTACCGCACCTGAAGGGGTTTGGTTTCGCGGGGAGCCTTCATCTCTCCGTCCTTTCCGTCTCGGCCTTTCTTCACCGCCAACCGCCAGCCCTTGCCGTCACCGGGCTTCTCGGTCGTAGGTTCCTGAGCCAGCCACAGATTTCCGCCGAATGTCGTCGCATCGCCGCGGACATACTTTTCTCCGTCGCGGAAGATGCCTCGATCCACAAAGCCGGGCAGCGCGATGGACTTGACCACATCGCCGCGCTGGAATTGAGCGATTGCGCGGCCCGTGTCGTCGTACACGAAGTCCACATCATCAAACCCGAACCCGTCAGCGCCGTCTTTCCCGTCGATGCCTGCCGCGCCGTCCTTCCCGTCAACCCCATCACGCCCGATGACCGGTCCGAGAGACTTGACGCGGCCATCCGTCATCGTGGCAATCAGCGCCCCGTCGCGGTCGATCAGGAGATCAGCCACCCCGGCCCCATCCGCACCTTTTTCGCCGCGTTCGCCGTCCTTGCCGTCGGCTCCGTCCCTGCCCGGAACGCCGTCCGCGCCGTCGCGCCCGTTCTTCGGTGCCGGGATGGCCGAGAGAAAATCATCAACTCGCTTTTCGATGTCCGGCAGAACGTCATCGACGGTCACGCTGGCCCCGTCCTTTCCGTCGGCGCCATCCTTGCCGTCTTTCGGCACCGGGACGGCATCCAGATATGCCTTCACCTGAGCCGAGAGCGCGGGCATCACATCGTCAAGCGTCACGCTCGCACCATCTCGACCGTCTGCTCCGTCCCTGCCGTCGATAGGGGCAGGACGCTCAGCCATAGCCGCCTCTAGTGCTTCGATGCGGGCCAGAAGCGGCGCCGTGGCCTTATCCAGCAGATCGCGCACAACCGGCGCAACACCCTCTGCCATGGCCTTTATTTCGGAGTGCTTCATTTGGCGCCTAATGTCCCAATTAGAGGATCTGATAAATGTGCTCGCCGACCCAAAGGTGTCTCCCTTGGTAAGGTCGGCAGCGCAACACGGCGTTGATGATTTGCGTACACGAATCAACGAACTTCGGTCCCACCTAACCCCTCCAGAGGACGCTGAGTAGACAGGCCTCCTCGCTTGACTCCCTGCCCTCCGCCCCCTGACCATGGACGCATTGGAATCAGGGGCTTTGCGCGTGGGCTGGCTTGTCGTCGCTTCGATCATCGCCATCATTTTTGTGACGCGGGCTTGGCTGAAAGAGCGTGGTGCAATGGACCGACATTTGCAGGAGGGCTATGGCCCTCCCGATCTACCGGATGGTTGGCAGATCAGTGAGAGTGGGAACCCAACGTTCCTCGGGCAAAACAGCCAGCGCAAGCGCATAAGGGCGACTGTGTTCGCCGACCAAGGACGCCGAACATTTTGGAAGTTCGTGGTTACTCGGGTGAACCTGAATGACGAAGACATGGACCGACATGACCCGTTCTACTCAAACCATTACTATTCACAGAGCGATGCGCTCAATGAGTGCCAGAGGTTCATCCTAGGTCTCCCGCTGACCGCCACCACCTACCAGAAAGACCGCGACGCCGAACGTCTCCTGAAAGTCCCGTCCCTGTTGATGAAAGAGCGCGAGCGGCAGAACGAACTCGTGGCCAAGGTCGACCGCGGCAGAGCAAAGCCGGTCAACCTGCGATCCGAAGCAGAACAGCGGTTGAAGGCGGCAGAGCACCTGCATTCTTACATCGCCTCTCTTGGATGCTCAGCCTCTCAGACTGCGGAGGCCGACCATCTGATTGCGACCTACAGGGAAATGCTTGCTCGCCTCCGTGAGATCTAACCTCCCACTGCCTTTCTGAACTCCGCCTCCCAGAGCGCCTTTCCTGCCTCGTCCGGCAATTCTGGATCCTCGTCTGCTGGCGCCTCGGGGGCCGGCAGGGCGAAAGGTTGCGCCTCCGACTGATCGATCAGCATCTGGTCCCGTGCGTTGATTGCGGCGATGCTGTGATCCTGCTCCTGCATGTAGACCGTATCGCCACCTGTGATCGGAGGAGCATCAAGCCGCTTCCGGCGTTCGTCCAGCGTCAGCACGTTCTTGCTCCGCTCGATCACTTCCATCTGCGCCACGCTGTCCATGCGCAGCAACCCGTCCGTGTCGAACTCCACGCCCATACTCACGCCGTCCAGAGACAGCCCTTCGTCAAGGCACGCCTCGGCGTCCTCGATCAGCTTTTGCAGCGCACGGGAATAGTATTCGACGTTCAGCGCCTGGACGTTGGACGCGACCGGCGTCTGCTCCAGACCGATCTTGTAGGGAGGGATGTGGAACGTGCGTGCGATAACCTCGTCAGACCACTTCAACTGATCCACAAGTTGCGCATCGACCGCGGTCATCCCCAGCGGCTCGAATTTCAGTCCATCCCCGACAACAGCTATCTTGCCCGCCCCGCTGCCGGTGTAATCCGTCTCCCAGTGCGACTTGAGCCGGGTCGCCGTCGCGTCGCTGATCGGACCGGGGGCAATCAGGATGCCACTCGGCATCGACCTGTTCCGAAAGAATAGCGTGGAGCCGTTGGCTATCTGGTAGCCTTGCATCGCCGCCAGACCGGCCGCGAAGATCGGCGATAGTCCCACCAGAGGGTGAAACAGGCAATTGTATCGGTCGTGAATGACCTCGGACGCCGGAACCGTGATCGCCTCGACCGAGGCTGTAAGCGTGTCCGGCTGCAATTCGTAATAGACCGAGCCGTCGTCAGACACGAGCGGCTTAACCCGGTTAGGGTCCAGCACGTAGAGCGCCGTGACCACACCGCGATTGTCTCGCTGCTTCAGGACGAAGGTATTGCCGCGAGACAGCTTGGACAGGATCCAGCTTTCAACGAACTGCCCGCGCGTCTGGTAGCGGTTCGGCTTTCGAAGCACGGGAGAATATGCGTTATTGCGCGTCTCCTGCCATACCCCAGACGTAGCGTATTCCATGAGCTTGATCCGAAGCTTGCTGATATCGCCCGCGATCAGAGTCATGCAGGCAAAGATCGTCGGATTCGACAGAACCGTATCGACCTTCACCTCGGCATTCTGTTGCCATCCTCCCGTAAACGGCTCGCGGATCAGCGGAAACCACCCACGGTTATCCGTGACAGGCGAAAGAGACTTCCGCGTGATGGTCAGCCCGAACAAACGCATCACTTCGCCTCTGCGATCTTGGCCTTGAGGGTGTCAGCATCCCACCCGTAGAACGGCTTCTTGCCGATAACGGCGAGATATTCGGCACGGAGCTGCGGCAGTTCGTCGGCGATGACTTCCTTCGTCAAGTAACGGGCGCTGCCGAGCCGCACGAGAACATCTGCGTCACGCGCCGAAGCAGTGAACGCGACACCCGACGCCATCGACTTGTTCGCGTATCGCAGAGGCTTGGTCGTGATCAGATTTTTCATCGGGCCACCTTCTGGAGGGGAAGGCCGGGCAGTCACCCGCCCGGCCGACTGTCTTGCCTTACGGCTCGACGGGGGCGCCCCACGCAACGCCCGTGAGATAGGCCACAGACGACGTGCGACGACGCGCCCAGTTGATGGTGCGCTCAGCGCGGAAAGCCACGCTGTTGGTCTGGAACATGGACACGACCGAGGTCGCCGTGGGAACGTCCGATGCCATGGTAGGTGCGTCGTCCATCTGAAGCGAAGCTTCGCGGCTCATGTCCACCGCAATGCCGCCGTCGTCCGCGAGATAGATGTCGCTGGCATTCGCGAGGATTACGATGTCGGCATCCACGTATTCCGACACGATCACCGGCATGCCGAACAGCGTGCCGCCCGTCATAGTGATGTCGGGGAACTCCGGCGCCCCTAGCGGCGACCGCATCAGCGACAGCGATAGAGCGCGGGTAGCAGACATGATCCAGACGCCGGTGGTAGGCGCATTGTTCGCCGCGATGAAGGCGCCCATGAGGGCTTGGAAGTCGGCCCGCACATCATCAGCCGTGGTGCCGTTCGACGGGATAGCCGTAGCGCCGTTGGTGATCGACTGAGGAGAGACGTTCGCCACAGCCGCCTTGGCCGGATCCACGAAGTCGATGTCCAGCCGCTCGCGCAACGCCGCCGCGAGAGAATCCCGCACGATGGCCTCCGCCGCAGGGCTGGAGTCACGGAGAACCTCTTCCGTTACCACCGCAATGTTGGCAACCTTGGTCGGGTCCAGCACGCGACGCTCGAAGTCGAACTTGGTCAGGGGCTTCGCCTTGCCCTGCCCGACCCAGTACCCCGCACCGCCGGAGGTCTGACCAATCAGGGGGACGCGGAACGGGACGCGACGGAGCGATGGGACGCCAGCCGCACCGAAACGACCGAGGATGGTCTGTGGACGAAGATATTCCAGGAAGTCGGCGAATGCGCTCCCTTGTTCTCCCACCAGAGGACCAGCCCACGTCGCGCCGGTGGTCGTCCCGGCGGGAACCGCAGCCTTGACCAGCATCCCGTATTCCGCGGAATCCTCGCCGTAGAGCATCTTCGCGATGTGGCGGGGGCTTTCGCCGTCCAGCTTCGAGATCGCCTTGATCTTCGCCAGCCGGGCGAAGCCGATACCGGCATCGAGCTTGGGAGCCTTCACCGTCACGGGAGCAAGCCCACCACGGACGTTGGAACCGGTCTCGATCGACTTCCCGCCCTCGACAGCAACGGCCTTGGAAACGGCCAGCCGCTCCATGGAGCGAAGGCGTTTCAGGTCTCCGTCGATCTGGCCGATCTCGGATTCCAGCGTGTCGAATTCCTCCTGTTCGGAGGCGTCCGTGGAGCGCCCCTCCGTCATCGACTTCGACATCACTTCTTCCATGCGCGCGGTGTTGGCCTGGCGCTTGGCCTCAAGAGCAGCAATTTGCTCGGCATAGGTTTTCATGGTTTTGCCCTCCTTGGGCACCAAAGACACAGTTTTGGGGTGCCCCTCGACGGAGGGCGCGATATTGCCGGTCTGGCCAGACGAGGCCCCGGCGAATTGCTTGACGGTCAGGATCGTGGCTTCCGCGTTCGCCGGGACGACCACGGCAGAAAGCTCCAGCCACTCCCATTTCGTGAACTTGCGGCCCCAGGATCGCGGAATTTCCTCCGCCTCGATCCCACGGAAACCGATGGACAGCCCGCGAACCAGACCAGCCTTGATCTTCGACCAGATGGCATCGACGTCCGACAAGCCCTTGGCTATGGACGCCTCGATCTCGATCCCGGATTTCGTGACCTTCGCCTTGACCACATGCCCGATAGGCTGAGAGTGGTCGTGCTGATAAAGCAGCGGGATGGGCAGCTTGAACGTCGCCCCCTCCGGAATAACCACATCGTCCGCCCGGTCAGGCGTCGGCGTGCTGGCAATGCCGGTGATGATGCGCGCATCTTCGTCCACCGCCTTGATGGCGATGGTGGAATACATCCGGTCCATGAGGACCTCCCTTAGACAAATACCATGCGATATTCCGGCGCCCGCTTCGCTTCCGGGTTGCGGACCATCACTGTCACCGCGTTGAACAGCGCCATGGCCGGATCGATCTTCGCATCCCCGGCATTCTGCTTCGTCGCCCGGATAGCTGTGGCGGTCGGCTCTATCTTGATATTTCCGACACACCACGCCATCAGCGCTGATGCATCGTGTTTCAGCGTGCCGTTTGCCAGCTTCCGTTCTGCCGTCTTGATCGCGTTCATCATCGCGTAGCCCTGCGGCGACCCGATCAGCAGACCTTCCTCTTGCGTCACCCCGATTTCGGCAAGTGCCTCGATCAGTTCGCCAAGCCCCGCCGGGTCAACTGACACCGAGGCAAGAATGCCGCGCTCCTTCACCTCGCCCACTACGCCAACAATCTCGGAGATGTCCTCCAGCTCGTCCCCAACGTGGTAAGGTCGCCGTCAGCTTCGAACCCCTCAAGCTTGGTCGCGATGGACTTCCGAAGGGTGAGCACGCCGCGGTGACACCACGCATGGCTCCATGACAGCCAGTCTCGCGATCCCTTCTCCCGGCCCAAGACGGACAGGCCGAACAGGTCATCAAGACCGCCGCCGTCAATCCCGATCACGACGACCTCTGAACGATCCAGAAGATCGTCCAGCGTCATCTTGGACCCGCGCCGCGACCAGTAATCAGCCCCCGGCCAGCGATTGGCCCGGAGGTTCATGCCGATCTCAATATTCAGATGCTTGGCTAAGAACGTGGCCCGCGTCTCCGCGCCCTTTGCCAGCTCCTTACCCATCTCCCGCTCAAGCCACTCCCGCGATACGGACCGGCCCATGTTGGGGTTGGTGACGTAGAAATTCTCCGGCTTGAGGTAATCCCCGGCGTCGATCATCGCCTGCGGGAATTCATAGATCACCGGCAGGAAGCGGTTATCCTCGATCTTCCCGTCCCGCACGTCACGGGCATAGTCCAGCTTGTCTTTGAATACCCCGGCAGGCGGCGCGTCGCTCTGCGTCGTCAGGTAGATGATGAACCCCTCGGGCCGAGAAACCAGACCGCCCGTCGCCTCCCTCAGCATGGCATCCGCGTTTGGCCGCTTTCCAAACACCCAAAGTTCATCGATCAGAATGCGGCCCGACTTCTTCCCCGAAACCGTGTCCGTATCTGCCGCCACGACCTTGAGCGATGCTTTCGTAACCCGGTGCGTGATCGTCCGAACGTGGTCCTGAACGTGCATCAGGGCTTCTAATTCCGGGTCCGCCCTCACCATCGCTGCCGCAGGCTTGTAGCTGTTTCCCGCCACCTCGATCGTCGGCGCCAGGATCAGCAGTTCCTCTTCCTCACGCCAACCAACGATCAGCGCCGTGAGCATGATGCCCGCCGCCAACGTGGACTTGCTGTTCTTCTTCGATATCGCCAGCAGGAACTCGGAAATCATCTGCTTGCCCGTCTCCGGATCATTTGCCCCGAAGATGGCCGCCACGAAGTCGAACACCCACTGCTCGCAGACCTCTCCGAAGGTTGGCTTGCCCGGCATATCGGCCACCCGGAGTGCCATGAACACGCTCAGCGCATAGTCAGCTTCGCCGGGGAACAGCGGCGCCGGAATCAGGCTCTCGCTTGCAACGATCCTCCGTTCCCAATCCGGGCAGGCCGTCGACCAGTCCATCAGTCGTTATTGACCGCCAGACGCGGACCACCACGCGGAGAGAACTTGCCAGCCGCCTTTTCAGCCGCCGCCTGTTTTTGCTCCTTCTTGCCGGGGGCAATGTCGGACGCCCGCACGTGAACGAAGGGTGCCGCGGCCATTGCCATCCGGTCGCGCCGGGATGGATCGGCCTCATCGTCGTTCATCACGTCAAGCATGTATTCGAGAGGCGTCATCCCACCGAGAGATTTGCGCGGTTTGTGGGCCGCTGCGTCGTTCATCATTGCAGGGGGCTTCCCGGCTTCCTTCTTCGGACGCCCCGCCCCCGCACGGTATCCACCACGGGCCATTTTGATGCCTTTGATTGTTTGATTACGGGTTTGATTACCGACAGGCGAAATCAAACTGCCGGGTTTAATCTGCGAATGAGTGGGGCGCGGGTTGTCAGGGGCATCCGGATTCGCGGCCTTGACCACCCCCCCCCGGCTCACTTCGGGAGTGGTGGCGCCCGCCCGCAGGAGAACCTGCCAGCGACCATCTCCCATCCGCTGATCGCGGCGTTCCATGGGTTGGCGCCCTCGTGGTCCAAGTCCCTCCATTGACCCGAGACGCCGCACCTACACCCGAGGCGGCTCCTGAGCCTGATGATGCCGCAGATTGCGACTTCTGGGGCTGATCCACAGCCGGGGCATGGCGCAACCGGCAAGCGGGGGACGTATCCCATTACCTGATCCTCACACCGGGTATCCATCCAGCCCCACTCGGCGGGGGCGACGGAGCTTCCCACCCTTCTCGATCGCCTGCTTGTCCCGGTTGTGGCAGGTCTCACATAGGCACCAAACGTTGTCTGGGTCCAAGAACAGGGCCATGTCCCCGCGGTGTGGCGTCTTGTGGTCGGCGTGCAGCTTGCTGGTGTCTGTCTCCAGTCGCCCACACATGCGGCAGATGAAGCTATCACGGACAAGGGTTCGCCAACGCAGACCGTCTGGCTTTCTCCTCCACGCCTGCAGGTCGTAGAGGGATGACCAGTCAGCCCCAGTGTCTGCACTGACCCGAGGAGGAGCAGCGCGCATCATGGGGGCCAGCTTGGCGACCTTCGGCTTGAGGATGGTGAGCCTCGCCATCGCAGATACCCTCCTGCTACCTAGCCGGCCACCGCTGATATTCCCGTCGTCCTACCTTCACGCTAAATCATCGGCCAAGGGCTGCCAACCCTATGCTGACCGTCTCCGGCAACGTGTTGACCCTTGCGGGCAGGACAGGCTCATGCGGCTGACGGGGTGGCCGTGAAAGGGGCCGGAGCGGGAATAAGAAAAGGGGGCGGACCTATGGTCGCACCCCCTCGCGATTATCAAATTACATGCACTCGTCTATCCTGTCAACGCCCAGATGACACAAGAGCTTGTAGTCCTTCGCAGATCATGTGCACCGGGGCCGCATCGTCCAATACACATGCCCTCTTGATCGCCCATGCTACGCCTGCCGAGCACTTGCGGAGGATGTTCTGATCCGCCTCATGCTGCCTCTTTGCCTCCATGGCTGCGCGCAGCCGCTCGGGGCGCGATCCTCCCCTCACCTCCCCGTAGCTGATCGCCTGAGGGGTTGGCGCTGGCAGGCCGTGTAGCGCGGCGTAGCGGATGTATCTCTCGCAGTAGTCTGACCCTGCTGAGAGTTGCTGGTCTGTAATCCTGCCATCTGCCCATAGGCGGCCGATGACGCTGCCTCGGTGCTGTAGCTTTGCTGCGACCATCTCGTCCTTGCTTACGGGCCTTGCGTCCCTCGTTCTCCATTTCGAAGCGCCTTCGTCATTGGCTGGCTCCTTGAATTTCACGGCATGGCGTCGCCGCGCCCTAAGCGCTACCTGCATGGGGCCTTCCTCAAAGGCGACCCTCGTAGCGTCTGCTCTGGCCTCCGCGCTGCGAGACGGTTGTCCGGACGCTGTGCGCTTGACCTTCTTGCGGGGCCTACCTCTCGCCATGGATGGCCTCCTCGGTGTCGTCGTCTATGATTGCCGGGTGCCTGACCTGATAGCGGTCTGCCTGGTTGTCGGCGCGGCGCTTGGCTTGTTTCTCGCGCTGGTGCTCGCGGCGCTTGCGGTCGCGCTCACGTTGATATTTGCTGGTCATCTGAGCGCCATCAGCCATGCAAAAGAGGTCAGCCCGATGCAAATCTGACAGACTCGGACCATTATATTGTCGCGGTATTCGTCACGCCGCTTAACTGACTGCTCAAAATTCGCCATGGCGATAAGCATCACATTTCCGGCTTCAATAACCCTCCTTGCCTTTTCCCAGTCATCCAGAAGCCGGAAAAACTCCCCGGCCTCCTCCTGAGTCATCTCGATAATTTTAGGTCCATCAATCATGCTGTGGACCTTGAGCCGCTGCGCGAGGGTCAGTGGTTCAGCCATTACTCGCCCTCCTTGCGATCCGGCAGGCTATTGCCCCGCGCCTTGATCCGCACACTGATGACGGTGTGCATGGCAATCTCGATGCACTCGTTGCATATGGCTGTGATGCCACGCGGCTCTGGACCGACGACAATGCACTCTACCTCATGCTGATCTTTGCCGCAGAAGCTACAGAACACAACGTCCCGCTCCTTGATCGTGCCCATCATGCGCCCTCCTTGCTGTGCTGAGGGTCGGGTACGATCTTGTAATTTGCAGCCCAAGACGACAGCAGGACGACATTGTGCGGCAGGTCCACGCGCTGGAGAATTGCCCAGATGTCCGCAGGATTATGGCACCCGACACCACACCCGACTGTCGTTAGAAGGAAAACTTCATGATGCTGCGACGCAGCATATGCGGAAAAGCGCCGAAAGGAATCCTCTATTTCTGGGATAGGCAAGGTTTTCATCCGCTCATCATGGATCGGGATAGCGTAGCTGTCTCCCTGCCTCCCCTCCCCCTGTCCGTCCATCGCTCCATAGTGCCGAAACGCATATAGCGGCGTACCGTAGCCGTGACGTCCGGCGCGGTTGGATCCGAAAACAAAAACCCCCGGGACCATCATTCTCCCCCCTTGCTGTGCTGAGATGGGATCCACCGAATAAAGTCGGCCAGATTTCCGATGAGGTCCCGGACTTCCTCATCGCATGTGTTCGCGGCGAATTCCGCTGTCATTGCCGCCAGCTCCCGCATCCGCTCCGCGCCTTCCTGCCGGGCCTGCGCCAAGCGGCGGTCAAGCATGGCGTTTCCTATCGTGATCATGTCGTCGGTCATGCTACTTTCCTCCAAACTGCCTCGCGAGAGACAGCTCCGCTGGGACGCCCACGACTTGTGACAACTTCGTATAATGGGGAAAACGGAAGCCAATCAGCGCCGACATTTTCGCAAACATCAACCTCTCCGGGAAGATTACGGCACCACTCCGCCAATGCCGCATAATCCAAATCCGAGCACGGGTATTTAGACCCTGCCGAGTTATTATATGGAGGGTCAATGTGCCAATGCGCTGGCTCTACATCTATTTCCCACCACGGCTTTTTCTCGATACTCCACCGATCCAAAATGGGCTTCTGCCGAATAATTCTTCTTTTCACGCTAGCCCCCCAAACCCTGCAATCCTCAGCATTTCTATATTGGAAATACCACGGCGATAGTTTTTTAGACGCCTCCACACGACCCTTTGAGACCCAGAATCGGACAAGAAGCTGAGGTCCCCGAGAAAGAGACATGACTTCAGAAAAACCCTCGAAAGAGTCCGGGATTTTAGTTAAGTCATCAGCCGAGCAACCGATAAGCCAAGACCACAGATCGTAAATATCCTGTGAAACGTCATAAAGCCGTACATTGCGGCAGGCCCACCTTGTTGAATATCCGGCAGACCCTGCGAATGGTTCGATTACAAGATCATGCCGGGGAGCGCCGTAGTGACGACTGCCCGTCCATTTTGATCCGTAGTAGCTGAAAAAAGGACGCATAGCGCGCCTCCTATCGCAGTCATTTCTCTCACTTAGCTCCCGCCGCCAAGCGGCGCTCAAGCTTCGCGTTCCCCATCGTGATCATGTCGTCGGTCATTCTGCGGGCTCCGTCATGCTCGATCGGGTGGAAGCGCGGATGGCGGAGATGTGCCTGTAAATGTTGCTATCAGACATTCCGAGGCGCGCGGATATGTCCTTTCCATTCATCCCTTCCGCGAGAAGGTCAGCCACCCGTTTTCGGGTTTGGAGGCGCTGAATATCCCTTTTCGTCAAGCCTTTCTCCTTTGGCCGCCGATGGTCTTTAACCTGCGTCGGGATACGTGGCGCCGCTGGTAGGTTCGCAATGATCCGGTCAAGCGCTGCCTTGAGCCGCGTCGGCTCTACCCCGGCGGCGTAGCAGCAAGTCTCAAAATCAGAGGAGCGAGCCCAGCGGATCGCCAGTGAGCGATAATGATCTGACTGGTTTGCGTAATCGCGATCTCGGCTGGTGCCCTGGATGTCATGCACGGCCTGGAGCACGACGCTGGCCCACATTGACCGCTCTCTGTTTGGGGAGTGGTTCATGCTGCGTCCCAATCCCCATAGCCTTCTGGAACCGGCGTGGATTTGTCGGGGCCTTTAGTGTCGCGGCGAGAACGTTCGCGGTCCCGAAAGCTTTGCCGGGCCTCCTCGTGGCGTTGGATTTGCTCCCGCTCCCACTCAACGGCTTTTTCATGACCGTAGGCATCGCGGCGAGCCATGAACGCGCCCTTGCGGTAGCGGCGCATGGTCTCCGCATCGACGTGGCCGCCAGCGATCAGATCGCAGGCATTCGAGTCATAGAGGTAGCTTTCGCCGACTGCCTCTCCCGCCGCCATGCGCCGTCCGATGATAGCCAGAGACGCCGTGTCCCGCTGCGGCGTCAGGTCGCGCGGCCGCGGGGATTCCTTGCGGATGTTGGAGCACACTGCCCCCATCTCGCCAACCGTCGGCCACGCCCGCGTTTTCATCTGGAAGTCGAGCTGGTCGAACACGGCACGGCAGAACGGCTGATAATCGACCTGAGGGGCGAACTTGAGGAGAGCGCGAAGAAGCGCCTCAACCTCCTTCTGCGCCGCGTTGGCCTTGTCCCGCAGATGGATCGGCGCGGTGTACCTGTCGAGCCATTCGCCGAGAAGAGTCGCGATTTCCGACTGGCGATAATTCATCATTGGACCTGATATTTTGAGAGGTCATACAGTCGGGCGGGCGGTTCCTTCGGCCTTAGTCTGGCCGTGATCCAAGGGATGGGATCGACAGCCCCGGCTTTTCCGAAGTCCAAGATGGCTGAGAGGATTTCGGCGTCGGGATGCTGGTCCTTCCGCCACTTTCCGATGACCGTCCGCGCCTGCTTGCTCGGGATGCCATAGGCGGTGAGCACATCCACCCCGGCATCCCAAAGGGCCTTGGCAGGATCGGCGAAGCCAGAAGCTTTAGCTTCTGAATTACTTATATCTGGTTCTGACTTCTGACTATGCTGTGGCAAATCGGTAGCGTTTGCCACAGCCCCATCTTTATCTTTCAATGCCTTAGCACGTCCGCCAGCCGCACCAGATGCGCTCCGTTTCTCGGATATCGAAGTCGCTTTTTGGTGCTCCCGATCTAGCCTGCTGTTGCGGATGCAGTCACCATCGACGTAGAAAAAATGCTGAATTTCGACCCAGACCATGTGCCAGCGGCGGGCGGAAACCCGGGCGATCCGAGCCAGCTTGGAATGGTCATTTGGAAGCTTTGCGTCGTGCCGCCACATCGTCATCAGCAAGAGCAGGTATGCCCCGTGCTGCTCTGTCGTGAGGTCCAGCGTGTCGGCCAGATAGTCGCCAACATAGAGCTGCATAAAGGGGTTCTGGCTCATTGCATTATCCTCTCGACCGTGACGCGCGTTTCAGCGCGCTCGCCCCAGCGCTTCATGACGCGGCTGTCCGAGACCTGAGCGTCATCAGACCAAGCGATCCGGTTCAGGCCGTCCTTGATGGCTTTAAGCAGGTTGTCGCCGTCAGGCTTCTGCGTGTGGGGCTGGCCCATCGCCTCGGCGCGTCGCTTCTTCGACCAGCTGGGCGCGGGGCAGAACACGGCTTCGACGGTGACGCTCACAGGCCCATCCAGTGGGGCTGAGAACAGGCCAGCGGCGATGCTGCCTACCGTGCCCTCGAATTTCTCGTTGGCGGGGGCGTTGAAGGTGATGGCGCGGCCAAGGCGCTTGTTGAAGCCCGACCTCGCCCGCTGCTTGGCGAACGGCGCGCCGGGAATGATAAAGGTGACGCGCCGATCCATGATCAGCGCATCCCGAGCGCGGTCTTGTAGACCTCAAGGATTGCTTCTTCCTCGGCCAGATCGTCCCTGTCGCGCTTGCGCATGGCGATGATCTTGCGGATGACGCGGGGGTCGTAACCGCGCCCCTTCGCCTCGGCCATCACCTCTTTTTGCTGTTCGGAGATGTCGTTCCGCTCGGCTTCCAGCTGCTCGTAGCGTTCGATGAACTGGCGGAGTTCTTCGGCTGTGACGTTGTAGGCTTCGTAGGTGGTGGTCATTGTAATCTCCTCACTCCTCTGAGCGCCATGCGAAGGTTTGCGATATCTCGGGAAAGAGCCCATCCCGCACCGGAACGAGGCCGGGCAGAAGTTTTCGGTATGTCGCCGCCGTGATCGAATTGCCGTCGATGAACGAGTACCGGATGCGACCTGCGGGCTTCGTCGGGTCGGGATGCGTGACCATGAGTCGGTCACCGCCCCCGCAGCGCCTCAACGGCGAGGGCGTACTTGACGGGCATTTCTGCCTCCGTTGGTTGGGTTGCTGAGGTCGATCTTCAGATCGCGGGCGCGTCTGTAGACTTCGGGGAGCACGGCTTTCACGACGTCATCGTGCTCGATGGGGCGCACGACATCCCACCAGACCCGCAGATCGTCTTCCGTCCATGTGCTGATCGAGGAAGCGCTCATGGGTCTTGCCTTCCGAAGAACAGGGCAGGCCCTTCGCCTTCGGCGTCGAAAAGGTGCCACGCGCAGTTATCCTTTCCGGTCATCTTCGAGTCTGGGATCCACTTGACTCGCCCTACCGACACGACCTTGCGGAGAAGCCGCATGAAAGGAGCCGACTGGCGGGTGTGGATCCAGTCTGCGTCGAACAGGAGCCACGTCGGTCGCTGCGCGGCAAAATGCTGGATCATGGGATGCAGCACGTCGCGCGCCCACGGCGGGTTTGTGATGATGTAGTCGCCTTGAATTCCGCCGCGCCATGGCGACATGCGCATGTCGAATGCGTCGAATTGCTGCACATCTTCAGATTGCGGATGAGTGTCGAAAGCCCAAATGCAGGGGTGTCGGGCATCTCTCAGATGGCGCACCAGATCGCCAGCACCGGCGCATGGCTCGATGAATGATGCTCCCGGTTCGAGATGCGGGAGCAGCGGGAGAACCGCCTCGCGCGGCGACGGGTAGAAATCCCGGTCCCTGCGCGTGAAGTTGCTACGCTTGCCCATTGGTCGCCTCCGACGCGGCATATTCCTCGTCCAAGCGGCGGAGCTTGCCTCGCACGGACCCTCTGGTCCTCCCGAGGGCACGGCCTATCGCAGCGAGAGAAACCCCCTCATCGCGAAAACGCAGAGCCATGAGGATTTCATGGTCATACCAGTCGCGGGCGCGGTTCATTCCGAGGACTCCCCGGAAGTTTCCGGAAGTTTCCGGGGAGATTTTCCTGATCGGAGAGCGGCGGCATTAGACCACCCCTCCCCCACACTCACGAGCCATTCCCCGAAGGTTGCGACGCAATCGCCGACCCAAGCAAGGCGCTGGCCAAGATACATTTCTGCTACGTGAAAACGTGACAGGCGGTCGCTCATGGCGTCACCTTCCAGAGAGATAGGAACCAAGGTCGGGAATGTTGCTGTACGCGTAGTCGACGAACGCCCCCGAAGCGCCGTGCGAACCGGTTATCCAACCCTCTGCGGTGTCCGGGTCGCAGCCGAAGAATCCAGCAACTTCCACCGGGTCGTCTCCGAAGTAAGTCCTGATGAAATGTGTCCATCGCTCCGGGAATGTCGCCCGGTGCTCACGTTTGGCCCGACGGGCAATGCGCTTTTCTTCGAATTTATTGAGGGGAAGTTTCCCCGAAGACTTCAGCATTTGGGAGGCTCCATGGTTGCTCTGTGGTGAGTGACCAAGTGAGGAGTGCTGGGCGGCGGGATGATTGCGAGTCATTCCGCCGCCTCTTTTTGGGAGGGGGGTCCGTCATCATCCATGTAGCCAATCAGACGCCGGGCAATATCCAGTGTGCAGTCTCCTCCGGCCTTCAGTCTCCGGTAGAGGCGACTGTTACCGACTGCCCGGCTAGTGACGGTCGCCGGGGCCACACCGTTGTTGGCGGCGAACTGCTCAATTTGGAAAATGAGATCATCTCGGGTCATAGCTACTATAAGGGACTTTTGTCCCCCATTTGTCAAGGGACTTTTGTCGCCTTTGCTGCAACCGTGACCAGCCATATCAACTAGGCATGTCGATCTTGTTTCACCAAGCCCTTCGGGCAGCCCTTGATGTGACCGGGATCTCCCTCCAGCAGATTTGCCAGGAGGCATCTGTGTCGTATGAGCAGATGAAAAAGGTGATGCAGAGGGCGGCGAAAGGGCAAAGCCCTTCCACCAACGTCGATGATGCTTTGAAAATAGCGAATGCCCTCGGCTTCAGCCTTGATGAATTTCTTCAGGACGACACCGCACATCTCCGATCTGAAGCCGCCGCTCTGTGGCGCTCAATAGGGCCGGAAGCGAGGGAAGTTCTGCTAGCTGCCGCGCGAGGTCGATCTTCCGCAGGGGATCGTCCTCCGCCACAATCGCCCTCATCCCCTGTATGAATCGCACAAATTCTTCCTCAGTCACTCGTTAACCCTCCCTCAGAATCAGCTCTTTCAATGCTCTCGATGAAAGCAGAGGTCGGAGGCTCTGATAAGTTGGCTTTTTAGCCAGCAAGCTATTGATAAGTCACAACTTACTTATGCTTTGGTCTGGCCGGAATGGAGGAGGGAATGCAGGGATGAGGCATCGGGCTGGACGAGCAACGCGCGCATACTGGAACGAATTTTAACTACGGGAGTTACATACTCGCAGTGGACAGTTCGAGATTTTTGCGCTACGGGTTTTACGCATGATGACCGAACATCAGATGCACTGCGTTATCGAAACGCACAACTTCGCGGATGCAGCCAAAGAGGTTGGTCTGGACGAAGAAGATAGGCGCAGGATCACCCTCTATCTGTCGGCAAACCCGACAGCGGGCGACCTGATCAAAGAAACGGGAGGAGCCCGCAAGTTGCGCTTCCCGTTTAGAGGACGAGGAAAAAGCGGCGGGGTTAGGGTCATCACCTACTACGCTGCGGACGACGTGCCGGTGTTCCTTCTGGATGTCTACGACAAGACGGTGAAAATCAACTTGTCGAAGGCTGAAAGGAACGCGTTGAGGGTTGAACTGGCTAAGATGGCTGACACGTATCGCGCGAATAACCAAGAAAAAATACGCGCACTAAAGAGGATGGAGAGTTAGATGACTAAAGTGGGGGAAAGGCTTCTTCGCGCAGCTCGTGAGGCGAACGAGATCGCTGCTGGCCGCAGCGAACCGGCAAGCCTTTACGTCCCTGCGGATGTCGACGTGAAGGCGATACGCACTTCGCTTGACCTCTCGCAGGAGGACTTCGCGACCGAGTTCGGCTTTAGCATTCACCAAATCCGGGATTGGGAGCAGAAGCGCCATAGGCCGCTGGACGGCATGCGGGCGTATCTGATCATAATTGAGCAAGCGCCAGACCGAGTGCGTGAAATCTTGCGCGAAACCGCTGCCAGATCAAAGAGCCACGCAGCCTGACGGCGACTTATCATCAGCCTCACTGAGGCATAGCCCGCCCTCGCCCGGCGGGCTTTTTCATGCCCCCCCCGCTGACAGTGCAACCCGTCGCAGCGGTGATTAGCCAAATTGCGGGAGATCGACAGCCCCATGGTAGGTCCGGTGGAGCTTGCGGTTCTTCACCGCGCGAACAAGCATCGCAGTGAAGTGCGACACGTCCAGATAAAAGTTCGGGAAGGCGCGTGGCAGGTCTCTGGCGGTATCTACGCTGACGATAACGGTCTGTCTCTGCTCATCCAGTTCGTCGTAGTCCTCACCATTGACTGCGGTAATCTTCCCGGCCTGGTAGGCCGCCACGGTTCGAGATAGGGAATCCATCGAAAGCCGATACATCCATGCGTTGTCAGGCGAGCTCACATAGTAGCTCATGCTGTCCCGTATGGCCTTGAGGAATGCCAGCGCGCCGAGCTCGCACTCCACTTCGCGAATGGCGCGGCAGAGCTGGCTTTGGGTCTGCGGGGCGGCTGGACGCAGGGGAACCCCATCGCAGAGCGCATAGTAATCGCTCATCAGCGCGAGCAGCAGCCGCCATCTGTCATCACCCCCGCCTGCCTTTAGGTCTTGGTTGAGCACAGCCCCGATGACTTCAACAGCGGTTGACCAAGAGTGTTGAAGCCGCGTCCGAACCTGTATTTCCAGCTTCTGGCCGCTGAATTCTTCGGACTGTCCAACGCCCTCGAAGTTTAGAATGAGGTGTATGCCCCGGTAGCCGTCACTCTTCGGGCTGGACAGGTAGTCGCTATACCGATCCATAGTGCTTTTTGTGCTGCCGCCAGTGTAGCGGGCGACAACTTCGCCAAGGGTCAGCAGGCTAGGCATCACAGCCCGGCACCCGCCGAGGTCTTGCATTTGGCGCAGGTCGGTGCTCCCGCGCGTTAGCTTTTTCCTGATCGACGCCATGCGCTTCACGCGACCAGAGGTCACGAAGCCGCCCTTCGCAATGAAAGCAAGGCGCTTCCTCTCCACGATCATTGGCAGCGCGTGGGCCATGCGCCAGTTGTGTGCAATACGGAATGCCTCCAAGACTTCATCGCTGGTCTGGCTGCCGTCGGGCAAGTCTTCGGAAAGTATCTTTCCGGCCCTCTTGATCTGCCCGAATGAGTAAATACGCTTCGGATAGTCAGCCACGGGAATGCTCGACATGAAATGGTCGGCATCATCCTCCCCGCCTAAAACCTGATTCTGCAAGGCCCCGTAGCGGGCTAATTGGCCTGTATCCATAGAGTGATTCTCTCACGTCCCGGCGCGCGGGGCAACTTTTTACAGGACAAATGTCCCTTTTGTTATTGACAGGGACATTTGTCCCCTGCATAGTCTGCCTCACACCCCGAGCGACACATGAGCCTCGGGAGCCATGAGGGAGACACGCAGATGACCGATGCCCTTCGCGCCCTGAATGAAGCCGCCTATGCCGCCGCTACGGAGGCCCGCAAGTCTGGCGACAAGCGCGCCACCGACCTGCGCAGGATCGACCTTGAGACAGACGCCCTCGTAGAGGGGCGCGCACAATGAACGCTCGTCCAGACCCGCTTGCCCTGATCTCGTCCCACGCCAGTGACGTGCTCTCCGCCCTGCTTTCACCCAAGCGCCCCCGCGATCCGGACTACGAATTCGATTTCGAGGTGGACGCCGACCCGGAGCACCTTGTCGTTCTGAAATTCGGCGGCGACGTGGATGGTGAAATCTGGCCCGTGTCCTGCGAGATCGACGGCATCGCGGACGCACCCGAGCTGCTCGTCACCGTATTCGGCCGCGAGGCATATGACCGCGCTATCGCTGCCGCCGAAGACTGGTGGGACGATAAAGGATGGGCCGCCGCCGAGCGCGATGCCGCCGACAACTGTAGCCAAATGTCCCGCTGGGATGACTGACAGCATGCCCCCGCGCCAACTGTCCCGGCGCGGCAACTAGGCGGGGCTGTCACACGGTCCCGCCGATTTTCTCAAACCATTCTCCGGAGGCCACAATGGCCAAGATCGACACACTGACCACGGAGCAGAGCGAAGAAATGCTGCGCTTCCGCGAGGAGTGCCGCGCTCTAGCTCTTGCCGACCCTGATGTCAGCGATGATGAAATGCGGCGTGTCGTCAAACGCATATATGCCGCGCGAGGGCAGAAAGAGCCGGGGGTTTTCATTTTCGATGACCCCGTGCAATGCCTGTTGGCGCGGGCGATTCTTCGGAAAACCAAGGGCCAGCTCTGGGGACAGCTCAGGGACCAACTTGAGGGCCAGCTCTGGGGTCAGCTATGGGAACAGCTAGAGGATCAGCTTTGGGACCAGATCAGGGGACAGCTCTGGGGTCAGCTATGGGAACAGCTAGAGGATCAGCTTTGGGACCAGATCAGGGGACAGCTCGATGAACGGCTCGGGGACCAACTCCGGGACCAGATCGAGGACCAACTTGGGGTCCAGCTAGAGGATCAGCTCCGGGTCCAGCTCGAGGGCCAGCTCGAGGGCCAGATCGGTGACCGGATCGAGGACCAGCTCTGGGTCCAGCTCGGGGGCCAGCTTTGGGGACAGATCGGGGAGCAGATCGAAGACCAACTTGGGGTCCAGCTAGAGGATCAGCTCCGGGTCCAGCTCGGGGGCCATCTCTGGGACCATCTCTGGGGCCAGCTCTGGGGCCAGCTTTGGGGACAGATCAAGGACCAGCTTGAAGGTCATCTCTGGAGCCAGATCGGCGGGAAGGATATATATGACACATTGTGGTTTTCGGGCGGCTCCGAATTCTATTGGGTCGCATTTTATAAGTACACACAGCAGATAGGCGTCAAATACACCACGGAGCAGTCTGAGGCTCTGGATGCGTGGCACGAATATGCCCGCCTGTGTGGCCCGATGTACGCCTACGATGGGGTGGCTTTCGTCAGCCGCCGCCCGAATGTGCTCTGCTTTGACGACAGGCAGCGACTGCACAGCGAAACCGGCGCGGCGATGGCGTTCCCAAGCGGATATGCGCTGCATGCGTGGCATGGCGTCCGGGTGCCTGCGCACTGGATCGAGAACCGGGAGTCTTTGCTCGCTCAAGAAGTGATGGCGACGCAGAACCTCGAGGTTCGTCGTGCTGGCATCGAAATCATGGGGTGGGCGAAAATTCTTGACCAGCTTCAAGGCCGACTGGTTGGGGCAGACGACGACCCGGAAATAGGCTCAGTAATCGAATTGCGCCTTCCCGACCTTGATAGAGCGCACCTTTTCCTCCGCGTTCGCTGCGCAACGGGCCGAGATTTCGCGCTCTGCCTGCCGCCCGATTTCAGCGCAACGAGGGGCTATTCCCTCCCGCATTGCGCACAGGCATTCCTCACCGGTCTAACCCCCTCCGAATGGCGGAAACCATCCATAACAGCCTGAAAAGGAAAGAAAATGGAATTCTATGCACGTCAAGGTGAAGTCACGATCATCCGTATCCCGGATGGACCGCTGCCAAGCTGGCCGGAGCTTGGGTTGCAGGGCGGACACCTGATCGTAGGACCCTCCGAAACGCACCACCATCACGTCATCGAACGGCCGTCTGCTGTACGGATCGTGGCAAAGCCCGGCTCTGGCGCGATGACAGTGCTGCGGATGATCGTGAAGGAGCCGACGCGGGTCATCCACCTGCGCGGCCATGACACCCACCGTCCCGTGGACCTGCCACCCGGAAGCTACGAAATCCGGGGGCAGCAGGAATACGACCCGTACGCCGAAGCGGTTCGCCGCGCTGCCGACTGACACCCCCGCCCCTGCCTGTCCACGGCTCGCCCAGCTGGCAGGGGCCACCACGGACGCTTCGCCCGCCGCCGCGAAGCCAAGCGCCCTTTAGTAAGGAGGCAAAGAATGAACGCTGTTACCAAGCATGACGCGCCGAAGATTGCCGTCCACAAGAACGTCTACATGGCGCTCGCCGCCGCACAAATGGAGATGGGAACCGTCACAAAGGGGGCGGTTAACAGAGCATTCACAAGCCGTTATGCCGACCTCGCGGACGTTATGCAGGCTGTTCTCCCGGCCCTTAACGCGAACGGGCTGGCCCTGTTACACACTTTTGTCGACGGGTCTGCGGCTATGCGTACCACCCTCATCCATGGGGAGAGCGAAACACGCATCGAGTGCGATGTGCCGCTTATCGTCACGAAGAACGACATGCAGGGCATGAAGTCCGCAACGACCTACGCCAAGCGTATTGGCACGGAGAGCGTTACGGGGGTCGCCCCGGATGACGACGACGGGAACGCCGCAGTCAAGGCCGCGCCGCAGAGGCTTGAGCCGCCGAAATCGGATCCAGAATTCAACCCCGCAGGATGCCGGGATCGTCTGATCTCCGCAATCAGCAGGCGCACCACAAAAGAAGCTCTGACCGATCTTTGGAACAAGGAAAAGGGAGCGCGCGTAGCGCTGAAAGAGGCTGATGAGCCGAAGTATCTGGAATTCGTCGCGGCGTTCAAGGCGGCTGGCGAGAAAGCTCACGCCGACCCCGCCCGCCAAGCCCCCAGCCTCGCCGACAATATCGGCGATGAAATCCCCTACTAGGTGTCCACGATGAACGAGATGAATCCGCGCGCTGTAGTCGGAAACAACAATCCCCCAGATCCCATGGACGAGGCGCTCACCCCTTTCGGTGATGCCATTTCGGAAGCCGAGAACTGGCTGGACGGGGAGCCAGTCACAAACGAAAGCCAGATGAAGGCGGTGGACAAGCTGGCGAAGGACATTCGCTCCGCTCGCCGCGCACTGGACGATGCCAAGAAGTCGGCGACTGCCCCGCTGCATGATGCGTGGAAGGCGGAGATTGCCCGCTGGAAGCCGACCGAGGATGACTTGGACCGGATACAGAAGGGCCTTGCTTCCATCTCGAACGATTTCAAGAAAAAACTGGCGGCTGAAAGGGCAGCGGAGGAACGCGCTACCCGCATCGCGGCGGAGGAAGCCGCTCGGGTCGCCCGCGAAGCGGCGATGAAAGCCGATGATGGCAACATCGAGGAACAGCGCCAAGCAGCCGCCGCGCAAACCGCCGCAGAGCAAGCGCAGCGGGACGCCCGCGCCGCATCCAAGGCCAATGACGTGAAGGGCCTGCGTACAGTCACGCGATATGAAATCACCGATCATCGCGCCCTGCTGAACTGGATCGCGCGCAATGCCCGGGACGACATAACGGCGTTCATCGAAGAATGGGCGCGGCGCAATCACAAGACTTATCGCAATGCCGATGGGTTGCGCGTGTGGGATGAGAAGGAGGCTAACTGATGGCTGGATCGGTCAACAAGGTTATTCTGGTCGGCAATCTGGGCCGCGACCCGGAAGTCAGGAGCTTCCAGAACGGCGGCAAGGTCTGCAACCTGCGGATCGCCACCAGCGAGACATGGCGCGACAAGTCCAGCGGAGAGCGCAAAGAGCGCACGGAATGGCACGCCATCAGCATCATGTCCGACCCGCTGGTCAAGATCGCCGAGCAATATCTCCGCAAAGGGTCCAAGGTCTATATCGAGGGCCAGCTTGAAACGCGCAAGTGGCAGGACCAGTCAGGCCAGGACCGCTATTCCACGGAAATCGTCCTTCGCCCGTTCCGCGGTGAGCTGACGCTTCTCGACGGCCCGCATCGCGAGGACAGCCAGCGCGGCACGTCAGACGGCTACGACTCAGGCAGCTATGGCGGCGGATACGCGGCTGGCGGGCGTCCGTCCGTCGGTCTGGACGATGACCTAGATTCTATCCCATTCTGAGGTCAGCGCCATGAACAAGCCATGCAACGCGCAATCCGCCAATAAAACAAAGAAGGGTCCGTGGTCGGAAAGTGAGGACGTGTTCCTCCTGACCTACATCGGAGTAGACCCTGACTATCTCGCCACCCACGACCTCGGGCGGGCGCACGGCGCTGGGTCTAATCGCGCAAAGAAATTGGCAGACACGGGAGCGGCAGCCGCGTTTGCTCGCCACCGTATTTCATACCTGCATTTCCTAAAGCTCGCGGGCCATCTCAGGTCTGAGTTCGCTGAGGTTGCGGCTTCGGATGAGATGGAACAATGGCACCATTTTCTTGGCGCCGAGGTGCGGAAATGACCGATCAGGACATGCTTTCCGCCATCCAGCAAGCCCGTCAGGAAACCGGCTGGCACACGCCGTCGCTCCTGGTTGATTTTGTGCTGGCGAAGATCGACCCAGACACCGACGACGACCACGCCGAACACCTGCGGGCACAGGCTAACCGGGTGCTGTTAGAGGCTGAAAGGTTGTGGGGGGCACGGTGATGGAGTGCCGCGCCCAAGTCATCGGACACGGTGTTCTTCGCCTTATGGCGAACGACCTGCCAGACTACCAGCCGGGCGAGCTTGTTTTCGTCTCCGTCGAGCGAGGGCGCAGTACCAACAGCCACAAGCACCAGTTTGCATGGATCCACGACGCATGGGCCAGCCTGCCGGAGAGCGAAATGATGCAACTCTACGCCGAGACGCCAGAAACGCTAAGGAAACACGCGCTGATCGCAACCGGTTTCTGCCAGACCTACACGCTGGACTGCGGAGCCAATGCCACGGCGCAGCGTGTCAAGGCTGCACTGATTGGAGCGGAGACAGGCAAGCACGGCTACGCCATCGGTCAGGTCCGCGGCCCGATCGTAACGATCTGGACGCCTGAGAGCCAGAGCGTGCGCGCGATGGGCGGGAAGCGTTTCCAGGAGAGCAAGACGGCCATTATGGAATGGATCGCGGGGAAGCTTGGCGTGCCGGTCGAGGATCTGAGGGCGCGCGTGGCATGACATTCCTCGCCGTCCTCAAGGGTCCGATGGGCCTCAAGACGCCACCTGCTGGCCGCGACCCAAAGCGCCTCGCCGCCGTCGCCGCCATGCCTTGCGTCATCTGCTACGAATGGGGCCTGACGCAAAAATCCCCGACTCAGGCGCATCACTGCATCCACGGTCGGCACAGTCAAAAGCGCGCCCCTGACAGCATGACCATACCGCTCTGTGAGGGTCATCACATCGGCCTCATGGACACGAGCAAGATTGCCCTGCACCGCCACCCAATGGCGTGGCGCGAGGAATACGGAGACGACGTGAACTGGATCGGCTGGGTGGAAGCCCGCCTCTAACACACGAGAAAAGACATGAAATTTACAACACTCGCTTTGGCGGGCTTGATGCTCGCACCCTGCGCTCAGGCCTCTGAGCATGACTCCTGCATAGCGTTGGCCGATCTGGCCCTGCGCGCGGCATCGGCGGCGGAGGCAGGCGTGTCCCTGACCGCATTTGCCGAGAGCCTGCCCCCGAGCGTGATGGTTCCGCAGGTAGCGGGCATCGTCATGATAGCCTACGGCATTTACCTGCTCGGGGACGAGGCCCCCCGCCAGATCGCGTGGGAGATCTACAGCGACTGCATGGGGGAGGACGCATGATGCGGCTCCGCCATTACGTCGCCGCTGCAGCGCTGGGAACATGGGTGGGGCTATGGCTCACCGAAGCCCCTGCCGACACCGCCGGGCCGGGAGATTTCAAGGTCGTGTATCTGCCCCCAGACACAGAGTGCGGCACACCCTATGCGTGGCCGGTGGACTTCTCCGGCCTGCGCCAGCCGCCCAGCACATTCGTCTATGAGCCGCGTGAGCGCCTGCCCCCTGTGGTCATTCCGACCGACCCCGGCGGAACACATCATCCCCGCCCCGAGCCGCCTCGCCCGCCACCTTCTCCCGTACCCGTGCCGTCCGCGCTGCTGTCGCTGCTCGGTGCCCTGATTTCCGCCGCAATCGTGTTGAGGATGACCCGATGAAATGGATACGCCGCCTGTCTCAGCGCTGGCAGACACACCTCCGCCTCCTGCACGAACTGGAGACGGGCAAGATTGAGTATGACAGCCACAGCGACGACGTGTGCCTCGCGCCCGGCATCCCGCTGACCGACGCGCATATCCAGATCGTGCTGCAGCGCCCGTATCTCGCGAATAGCTGGCCCCGGCATCTGCGTGTGCAGATCGGGCTGCCGCCTTTTCCGACGCGTGAGGAAGATGACGATTTTATCAACAGGATTTTGTGATGATTGACCGCTCGACACCCCAACTCGGAGAACCGAAATGACCGACCTTCTCCCCTGCCCGTTCTGCGGAGGCAAGGCCAACATCGACTGTGATGACTACGGCCCACGATCATCCGGTAACTATTTTATCTCATGTGAAAACGCTGGCTGCGGCGATGACATAGAAAGTTGGCGGATTGAATGCCCCATCTATGATGACCTTGTTGCCGCATGGAATACTCGCGCTCTCCCCGCCGATACTGACGGCAAACCCGCCACCTCTGCCGCACCCACTGACACCGCGCAGCATGAGCCTGAAGCCACTGCATTGCGCGCGAGGGTCAGGAATTTAGAGGAGGCGCTGATGGCTGTCATGGAACTTAGCGTTGACCGGGCGATTCGGGAGCGCGACACCCTCACCTCGGCGGGAGGGAGCGATGAGTGAGTTACTTCCATGCCCGTTCTGCGGTGGCAGAGCGTGGCTGAACGATTACGAGGCGCGCCATGGCGATTTGGCGTCCAGAAGCAGGTGCCCGCAATGCGCTTCTTGTGGGTGCAATCTCGGCTATCTACCGACGGCAAGGAAGGCCACCGAAGCGTGGAACCTCCGCACCCGCCAGCCAGAAGGAGGAGTGAGTGATGCAACCAGCGCGACCCTACACGCCAGACACTCTGGCTGATCGATGGGGCTGCTCCGGAGAAAAGGTGCGGCAGCTCGTCAAGCAGGGGCAATTGCGCGGCTTCCGCATAGGCCGCATGATCAGAATTCCGGTGTCAGCGGTAGAGGAGTACGAGCAATGCGGGAATACAGCGTTGGGCGCCTCAATGGCCGCTTTGTCGTCACTTGGGATGACAACGGCAAGCGACGACGCTTTCGTCTTAGTGCACTCACGCGAAAGGAAGCCGAGGCAGAAGCGCTGACAATCATTAGAAGGGAAACGCGCGGCTCCAAAGCACAGAAAACTGTTCGGGCGGTATGGCAAGACTACTGTGACGAGCATGCTGGCCGACCAGCAACAAGCAACATGTCGTTCACCGGCCTGCCGATTCTGGCGCACTTCGGCGCTCTGCTCCCAGATCAAATCACCGGGCAGCATTGCAGGGATTATGCTGAATCCAGGACTGCCGAAGGCCGTAAAGTCGGCACCATCTGGACAGAGCTTGGACATTTGAGCACAGCCCTGAACTGGGCTGCAAAGGCCCGCATTATCGATCGCGCCCCACACATCGTGCGACCAAAGAAGCCAGCACCAAAGGACCGCTATCTGACTCGGGATGAGATAGACCGGCTGCTATCCACGCTTGAGACGCCACACATCAGGCTCGCTGTGATTCTCATGCTTTCCACCGCCGCGCGGATTGGAGCGATACTGGATCTGACATGGGATCGGGTGGATGAAAAGCGAGGGAGAATCGACCTTCGTCGGGATATGGACGGCCCAAGAAAGGGTCGGGCCGTGGTCCCAATCAACCCCGGACTGCGCGCGTCGCTTCTGTCCGCCCGCGAATCGGCGCAGACGGAGTACGTCATCGAGTACGCGGGCGCGCCCGTTCGCTCTATTCGCACAGGACTGCAATCCGCCTGCAAGAAGGCAAAGCTAACTGGGGTGACGCCGCACGTTTTTCGGCACACAGCCGCTGTACATATGGCCGAAGCCGGAGTGCCGATGAGCGCCATAAGTCAGTATCTGGGGCACTCAAGCACGTCGATCACGGAGCGAGTCTATGCCAGATACTCGCCCGAGTATCTCGCCGATGCCGCCTTGGCGGTGGATTTTGTGGGCATCAGGAGTGTCAAATAGGTTCGACGAACCTGAACGCACAACGCAGTTTTCCGATAAGTATTTGAGAAGAATGGTGGGCGCGACAGGGATCGAACCTGTGACCACTACGATGTCAACGTAGTGCTCTACCGCTGAGCTACGCGCCCCACCCGACCCTGACCGCAGCTTCCTGCGAAACCGGCGGTCCTTGTCGGTTGGCGGGTCTATAAAAGGACTCGCGAAGGTGTTCAAGGGCTTTTGGACAGAACCTGCATCGCACTATATTCGTTTTTGATGGAGACCGCGATGAGCCCTGCCCCCTATATCCTGACGGAGCCTTCCACGCAGACCACGCCGGTTGTGTTTTCCTCGCCTCACAGCGGAAGACACTATCCCGATGCGTTCCTCAGTGCATCGCTGCTCGACGGACGCGCGATCCGGTCTTCCGAGGATGCTTTCGTGGATGAACTGTGGTCCTGCGCACCTTTGCATGGGGCGCCGCTGATCGCCGCGACCATGCCGCGCGCCTTCATCGACCTCAACCGCAACAGCGACGAACTCGACCCCGCCCTGATCGAAGGGGTCCGGCATGTCGCGCATAATCCCCGCATTTCGTCGGGTCTGGGGGTGATTCCCCGGGTCGTCGCGGGTGGGCGCGCCATCGTTTCCGGCAAGATGTCGCGGAGCGCGGCGGAAGAGCGTATCCAGCTCTGGTGGCGACCCTATCACACATGCCTCGGGCAACTGGTGGAGGGAACGATCGCCCGTTTCGGCACCGCGCTACTGGTCGATTGCCACTCCATGCCACGGGAGGCGGTGGAGAATCACTTCTCCGCCGCCGGGCGCCGTCCCGATGTGGTTTTGGGTGACAGGTTCGGCTCGAGCGCCGACGGACGGCTGGTCGAACTGGTTGAATCGCTGTTGGCGGCGGAGGGTCTGCGGGTCCTGCGGAACATGCCCTTCGCCGGGGCCTACATCACGCAGACCTACGGTAATCCTACCCGCAATCGGCACGTGATCCAGATCGAAGTGGACCGCGGGCTCTATATGAACGAACGCACCCTGAGGAAAAGCGACGACTATCCGGCTTTTCAGACGTTGATCGACAGGGTGGCCGCGGGCATCGCGGCAGGCGCCAGCGATTTTGCTGGAGGAGAGCGGCGGCACGCCGCCGAATAGCCGGACAGGAACACAGCCATGCCATCTCATTGCCGTGCGGCCCGCCGGGCCCGCACTTTTTCCGCTCTCAACAGGGGACTCGCGTTGCTCGCCTTGCTTGGCCTTGCAGCCTGTGCGCCTCCCAGGCCGGACCCCGAAACCGTCTCGGCCCGCTATGAGCGCCTGCCGATCTTTCGCCTTTGGGAGGTGCAGGGACAGCCGCCGTCCGAAACCGATCTGATGATGGTGGAAGCCGAACTCGGCGCGCGCGGGCAGATGCGCTTCGGAGGGCGGCACCTCGGCAACATTTCGGCCAGCGCGGTGGGCAAGCCGCGCTTTCCCCGCCCGGCGGAGCCGGGAATGAAGCGGAGTTGCGGGGAGTTCGCCTCTCCTGCTGCGGCCCAGCGGGTCTTTCTGGCTGCCGGCGGGCCGGAACGCGACACGTATGGGCTTGATCCCGACGGGGACGGCTTTGCTTGTGCATGGGGCGAGACGCTGCGGAAGAACCGCGATAAATCCGATGCGACAGCGCGCCAGTATCAGCGGAACGAAAACGGCTATTGCTATTACAATTCAGGCGAAGACCGCATCTATGTGAGCCGGATGTTCTGTGCCTGACAGAAGCCATGGATGGGGAACAAGGCGCGGGGACGCCCCCCGCGACCCCCGGCTCGACCCTGCGCGTCCGATCGGATACGTCTCACGGCGGCCGACTAACGAAGCGCCCTGCCCCGGATGATCGCGTCCTGCCCGAAGCGCGCGCGGATGCTGTCGGTCGCGCGCTCCGCCCGTTCGCGCCGCGCAGCGCTCGGATCGAAGAGATCGACGGTCAGATCGCCTTTGCCCGCAGGCATGAGATCACTGAGCCCGACACCCAGCAGGCGGAACGGCCCGGCATCCTTTACATGGGCCATAAGCTCCAGCGCCGTGCGGTAGATCCTGTCGGCAAGCTGCGTCGGCTCCCGGAGCGTCTCTCTCCGTGTGAGGATCGCATGGGTATGACGCTTGAGCTTCAGTGTCACAGTACGCCCTGACAGATCGCGTGCCTTGGTCCGGTCGGAAACCTGCTCTGCCAATCGCCACAGATGACCTTCCAGCAGATCACGGTCAGAGATGTCCTCGAAGAACGTTGTCTCCCGCGAGATGGACTTCACCGGCGCATGCGCCGTGACGGGGCGGTGATCCTCCCCCCGGGCCAGATGCCAGAGCCGCTCCCCCGAAGGGCCGAAGCGGCGAGAGAGATCTTCCCGGCTCCAGCGGCGCAGGTCTGCGAAGGTGCGAATGCCCACGCCCTCCAGCGCCTCCTGAAACGCGGGGCCGACACCCCAGATGAGCTGGATCGGCTTGTCGGCTAGGAAATCCAGCGTCTCCGCCCTGCCGATCACGGAGAACCCGCGCGGCTTGTCCATGTCCGAGGCTATCTTGGCGAGAAACTTGTTGTGGGATAGTCCGACGGAGCCGGTCAGGCCAAGCTCCACCTCCATCCGCCGCACGAGCCGCGCCAGCATCACCGCGGGCGGCGCATGATGCAACCGTTCCGTCCCGGTGAGGTCGATGAACGCCTCGTCCAGCGACAGGGGCTGCACGGCGGGGGACAGATCCTCCATCATCGCACGGATCCTGCGGGAGACGTCGACATAGACCTGCATCCGAGGCTTGATGACCACCGCGTCAGGGCAAAGCTTCAGCGCCCGGAACATGGGCATGGCCGACCGCACACCCTGTATGCGTGCGATGTAGCAGCAGGTGGAGACGACGCCCCTGCTTCCCCCACCCACAATCACCGGACGGTCGGCGAGGGCCGGATCATCCCGTTTCTCCACGCTGGCGTAGAACGCGTCGCAGTCCATATGCGCGACGGAGAGCGTGAAAAGCTCAGGATGCGACAGAACACGCGCGCTCCGGCAGGCCGGGCAGCGCCGGCCCGCGTCGAAGGGCGTGAGGCAATCGCGGCACAATGCGGGCATCTCGGACCTCCTGCGCCATTATCGCGCGGGCGCCTGGCGATGAATAGTCCCCATCGTCAGGCCGAAAGGCGACCCGCGCGCCATGCCTCCGGGCACCGGTCGCGCCTTGGGAGCCCTTGCCGTGGACCGCAATTGCGGCAACTCTCTGCACACGAAGGCGGAGGGCGGGATGTTTCCGGGTGGGCTAAGTGGCAGCGAAATGGTGATGATCGGCATTGCTGCCTTCGTCATCCTATGCATTTTCCTTGGGGTCAGGATCGTGCCTCAGTCGGAGAAATACGTCGTGGAGCGGTTCGGACGGCTTCATGCGGTACTGGGACCGGGCATCAACCTGATCGTGCCCTTTCTCGACCGTGTCGCGCACAAGATCTCCGTATTGGAGCGCCAGCTCCCCGTGGCGCGTCAGGACGCGATCACTGCGGACAACGTGCTCCTTCAGGTCGAAACCAGTGTGTTTTATCGCATCATCGAACCGGAAAAGACCGTCTATCGCATCCGGGACGTGGATGCCGCCATCGCCACCACCGTCGCTGGCATCGTCCGGGCGGAGATCGGCGCGATGGAGTTGGACGAGGTGCAGTCGAACCGCGCCCGCCTGATCGAGAAAATCCGCGAGTCGCTGGCCAATATCGTGGACGACTGGGGAATCGAGGTGACGCGGGCGGAGATACTCGACGTCAACCTGGACGACGCCACGCGCGCCGCAATGCTCCAGCAGCTCAACGCCGAACGCGCCCGCCGTGCGCAGGTCACCGAGGCGGAAGGCCGCAAACGCGCGGTGGAACTGGCGTCGGATGCCGAGCTCTATGCGGCGGAACAGCAGGCAAAAGCGCGCCGGATCGGTGCAGATGCCGAGGCTTATGCGACGGAGGTCGTCGCCCGCGCCATCGCCGACAACGGGCTGGAGGCCGCGCAGTATCAGGTCGCGCTGAAACAGGTGGAAGCGATGGCGGCGATGGCGAAGGGGGCGGGCAATCAGACCATCGTCCTGCCTGCCGACGCGGTGGAGGCCTTCGCGAACGCCTTCCGCATGCTGAAGGGGCGCGGGTGACGTGGCCTGGTGGATCTGGATGATCGGAGCGATCGTGCTGGCGGGCGTGGAGGTGCTGATCCCCGGATGGGTCTTCCTCGGCTTCGCCATTGGAGGAATGCTGACGGGTCTGGCTCTTCTGCTCTTCCCCTCGCTGGGGGGAACGGCGATAATCTGGCTCCTTTTCGCGCTCCTGTCCCTTGCCGGGTGGCT
The DNA here is from genome assembly GCF_000740775.1 of Haematobacter missouriensis. GTDB lineage: Bacteria > Pseudomonadota > Alphaproteobacteria > Rhodobacterales > Rhodobacteraceae > Haematobacter > Haematobacter missouriensis. The sequence continues at coordinate 36,616 of NZ_JFGS01000017.1, forward strand.
GCTGCTCAGGCGGCTTTTCGGGCGGCGGAGTGAGGTGAAAATCTGGAAGCGGGACATCAATGACAACTGAATTCGCCATCCGCCCGGAGCGGCCCGACGATGTGGATGCCATCGACCGCCTGATCACCGCCGCCTTCGCCGGGCACCCGCAGAGCGATGGAAACGAGGCGCGGATCGTGCGCGATCTCCGGGCCGACGGGGTTCTCCTCTCCTCCCTCGTGGCCGAGGACCGGACACCCGAGACGGGCGGCGGCATCATCGGTCATCTGGTGTTTTCCCCGGTCACCATGGCCAACGGTTCTGTCTGGCTGGGCCTCGGCCCCATATCCGTCCGTCCCGACTTGCAACGCAAGGGTATCGGCACGGCGTTGATCCGCGCGGCCTTCGCCCGTCTGGATGAGGATGCGGCGGGCTATGTCGTGGTGGGAGATGCGGCTTACTACGGCCGCTTCGGCTTCGTCGAAGCCCCGCAGGTTACGGTTCCCGGCATCCCGCCCGAACACGTCCTCGTCCGCGCGATCTGGACACCTCCCCCCAAAGGCAGGGCGCTCTATCACCCTGCCTTCGGCCTTCCCGCCTGATCGGCCGATGACGGGCCATCAGACGCGTGCTCCTTTCGACGGGGCGAAAATCGCGTTGTTTCTGGGCGACGACCTCCTCGTGATGATGCGGGATGACCGGCCGGACCTGCCATGGCCGGGCGCGTGGGATCTTCCCGGCGGGGGCCGGGAAGGCAACGAGACCCCGGAGGCATGCGTGCTGCGGGAAGTGGAGGAGGAGTTTGGCCTCCGACTGCCGCCCTCGCGGCTACGATGGCACTGTATTCACCCGCGCCCCGGCCTGTTGCCCGCACATTTTTTTGCCGGAACCCTCACTGCGGAGGACGTGGCAGCAATCCGGTTCGGCGATGAAGGGCAAGAATGGCGCCTGATGCCGGTCGCGGAGTTCCTGCACCACCCGGAGGCCGTGCCTGTGCTCCGCTCCCGGGTTGCGGACTGCCTTGCCGCCGGTTTCAGGCCGGAGGCCGCGACAAGCGGTCGATGAGGTCGCGGGCGGCACGGGCGGGAGCGGCGCGGCCTTCCATCACCGCCTGTCCCAGGGCCAGCAACTCCGCCCGCACGGCTGGATCGGCCGAGAGGCGTGCGATGAGGCCGAGGCGGACCTCCTCCTCAAACCAGCGGCGGGCCTGCGTGGCGCGATGCTCGGTCCACCAGCCGGTCTCCTGTCGCCAGCGCGCCAATTCCCCGATCTCCTCCCATGCCTCCGCCAACCCGGCCTGTTCCAGGGCAGAGACCGTCAGCGCCTTGGGATAGCCGGGAGGATCCTGCGGCCGCTTCCGTAGCAGGCGCAAGGCGCCGGCGTAATCCGCGCAGGTCCGCGTGGCCGCCGCCTTCAAATCGCCATCAGCCTTGTTCACCAGAATCAGGTCAGCGATCTCCATGATCCCGCGTTTCACGCCCTGAAGCTCGTCCCCTCCCGCCGGAGCGAGCAGCAGGACGAAGATGTCAGTCATCTCCGCCACCATCGTCTCCGACTGCCCGACACCGACCGTCTCCACGAGAACCACGTCGAACCCGGCAGCTTCGCAAAGCGCTACGGCCTCCCGTGTGCGGCGCGCCACGCCCCCCAATTCAGATCGGCTGGGTGAGGGGCGTATGAAGGCGTTCGGATCACGGGAAAGAAGTTCCATCCGCGTCTTGTCGCCGAGGATGGATCCACCCGTCCGCGCAGAGGACGGATCAACGGCCAGCACGGCGATCCGCTTGCCGTTCTCCGTCAGCCGCAACCCGAAACTCTCGATGAAGGTGGATTTGCCCACTCCCGGCGTGCCCGAAAGACCGAGGCGCAGCGCCTGCCGCCCGCTCCCCGCCAGCCGGTCGAGCAGATCCTCCGCGAGCAGCCGGTGATCGGCGCGCTGGCTTTCCACCAGCGTGATCGCCCGGGCCAGTGCGCGGCGATCACCGGAGAGAACGCCTGTCGCAAGCATGCTGATTTCGCCCGCCCCGACGGGGCCGCGCCTTGCGGAAGTCCTCTGCACTGTCATCGCATCCCTTCGGCAGGTTTCGGCAGCTGGTCACATTTCCGGTTGCCGCGGGGATTACTTGCCAAGGCGCAGGGTTATATGTCCAGTCCGAACCGGAGAAACATGTTATGCCCCTGCCCACCCGCACCACCCTTGCCGCCGCCCTGCTGATGGCTCTTCCCCTCACGCCCGTCATGGCGCAACAGGCAAACAGCACCTTCGACCTGCGGATCCGGGGAATTCCCGCCGCCACACTGTCGATGACAGGGCAGGAGACGGCGAGCGGTTATTCCGTTGCCGGACGACTTCAGAGCGCGGGGCTGGTGGGACTCTTCCGCACCATGCGCTATGACGCGCAGGTACAGGGAACGCGAAGCGGCGGGCGCTTTACCCCTTCCCGCTATACGGAGGATGCCGATACCGGCAAGCGGAAGTCCCACTCGGTCATGAGCTATCAGGATGGTACGCCGCAGGTGGTGGAATATGATCCGCCTGAACGCGACCGGCGGGGCAATGTGGTCGATCCTGCATCTCAGGGCGGCACCATCGACCCGTTGACTGCCATCTGGATCGGCCTCCGCCCCACACCGGTGGCGGAAGTCTGCAATTATGATGGGTTCATGTTCGACGGTAAACGCCGGAGCCGTGTTTCCCTGTCCAATCCGCGCGCGCAGGGGGATGCCATCCTCTGTACGGGGCGTTATGAGCGGTTGGCAGGATTCTCGGATCGCGAAATGGCGGAAAAGACCGTGTTCAACTTCACCATGACCTACGTGCCGGCCGGTCAGGGCGTCATGCAGGTCACACAGATCAGCATGGACACGCTCTATGGTGCGGCGGTGCTGACGCGGCGCTGATGGCTGACGGCTGGTCACCGCTTCCCATCGACGCCGTGCTGCCCGCGTTGGCGGAAGCGGTGGCAACAGCGGGACGGGCCGTCCTGCAAGCTCCACCCGGCGCAGGCAAGACCACGCGGGTGCCGCTGGCCCTGCTGCCAAAGGTGACAGGCCGGATCGTGATGCTGGAGCCGCGCCGCCTTGCCGCCCGCGCGGCCGCCGAACGCATGGCCGAGACGCTCGGGGAGGCGGCCGGGGGAACCGTCGGCTACCGCATCCGGGGAGAAAGCCGCATCGGACCGATGACCCGGATCGAGGTCGTGACGGAGGGGATCCTCACCCGCATGATCCAGTCCGACCCGGAGCTGTCCGGCGTGGGTGCCGTGATCTTCGACGAGTTCCACGAGCGCTCTCTGAACGCGGATCTGGGCCTTGCCCTGACATGGGAGGCGCGGAGCGCCCTGCGCCCCGATCTCATCGTTCTCGTGATGTCCGCGACGCTGGACGCAGCCCCCGTCGCGCGGCTGCTGGAGGACGCGCCGCTCGTCACCTCCGAGGGCCGGGCCTTTCCGGTCGAGACGCGCTGGCTCACCGCCCCGCTCCTTGCCGGAACCCGCCTTGCGCCTGCCACTGCCGCGCTCGTCGCACAGGCGGCAGCGGAGACAGAGGGCGACATCCTCGTCTTTCTACCCGGGGAGAGCGAAATCAGGCAGGTCGCGGCGCTGCTCGACATTCCGGGCGCGACGGTGCGCCCCCTCTACGGGGCGCTACCCTTCGCGGAGCAGCGCGCCGCCATCGGCCCCTCGGCCAAGGGGCGCAAGATCGTGCTCTCCACGGCCATCGCGGAAACCTCCCTCACCATCGAAGGCGTGCGTGTCGTTGTGGATGCGGGCCGGGCACGGCGGGCACGGTTCGATCCCGGTTCGGGCATGAGCCGCCTCGTGACGGAGCGGGTGACACGGGCCGAGGCGGAGCAGCGCCGGGGCCGGGCAGGACGCGTGGCACCGGGTATCTGCTATCGCCTTTGGGCCAAGGGGGAGGAGGGTGCGCTCCCCGCCTTTCCACCGCCGGAGATGGAGACGGCCGACCTCGCCCCGCTCGCCATGGAACTCGCGCTCTGGGGTGCGCCGGACGGAGGCGGGCTGGCTTTCCTGACACCGCCCCCCGCCCCTGCGCTGGCCGAAGCGCGGGCAATGCTGCAGGATCTGGGCGCGCTGGATGACGCGGGCCGCGTCACGGAACACGGGCGACAACTGGCACCCATCCCGCTGCACCCCCGCCTTGGCCATATGCTGCGGCTCGCGGGCAGGCAGGCGGCACCGCTGGCGGCGCTGATGGCCGCGCGGGATCCCCTGCGGGGCGCTCCCGCCGACGTCGCCCTCCGGCTGGAGGCGGTGCGCGACCTGCGCGCCTATGCGGAGCGCCGCCCCTGGCCTGCGGACCGCGCGACGGTGGAGACGATCCGGCAGGAAGCGCGGCGGCTCTCCCGGCTGGCGGGCTCGGAGGGGCCGGCGGGGCCGGAGATGACACCGGGCGAAATGGCCTCCCTCGCCTATCCTGACCGCATCGGCCTCCGCCGAAAGGGGGAAACACCGCGCTGGCTGCTGTCGGGCGGAAAAGGGGTGACCATCGCGGCAGGCGATCCGATGTCGGGACAGCGCCTGCTTGTCGCGACCGATCTGGGCGGCACGGCGCGGGAGCCGACGATCCGGCAGGCGGTGGAAATCACCGAGGCGGGGGTGCGGCGCCTGCACGGCGAGCGCATCGGCTGGGAGGATGTCTGCGTCTGGTCACCCCGCGAGCGTCGCGTCATCGCCCGGCGGCAGGAGCGGCTCGGCTCCATCATACTGGACGACCGCATATGGCAGGACGCGCCGGAGGAACGGGTAGCGGAGGCGCTGCTGGACGGGGTGCGCGATCTGGGCCTCTCCTCCCTTGGCTGGACAGAGGCGGCAGAACGGTTCCGCGCTCGGGTGGAACTGCTCCGGGCAGAGGGCGTGGACCTGCCCGACATGTCGGACACCGGGCTGACCGCAGGGCTGCAGGACTGGCTGCTGCCCCATCTGGCAGGCCGGCGGACGGCGGCGGACCTGAAGGCGCTCGATCCGCTCGAACCGCTCCGTCAGATGCTGGGATGGGAGGAGATGCAGACCCTCGACCGACTGGCACCCGGGCATTTCGCCACGCCGCTCGGCAACCGCATCCCGCTCGACTATCGCGGCGGGGTTCCGGCGATCGAGGTGCGCTTGCAGGAAATGTTCGGCGTAACGGAGCATCCCGCCATCGGACCGAAACGCCTACCGCTCCGCGTTACGCTGCTTTCGCCCGCCCGGCGGCCTGTGCAGGTGACGACCGACCTGCCCCGCTTCTGGGCCACGAGCTATGCCGATGTGCGCAAGGACATGCGCGGCCAGTATCCCCGACATCCGTGGCCCGAGGATCCGACGCAGGCGGAGCCCACGTTGCGCGTCAAACCCCGGGGTCAGACGGGCTGACCGCCCAGAACCACCTCAGAACTCCACGACCACTGAGGGCGCGCTCCGTTTAGCGGGGCCATGAAAGACCGCTTCGATGTTATTGCCGTCCGGGTCCAGCAGGAAGGCGGCATAATAGCCGGGGTGATAGGGCCGCTCTCCGGGACCACCGTTGTCGGTGCCCCCTGCTGCAAGCCCCGCGGCATGAAATGCGCGCACCTGCCCCTCATCGGCCGCCTGAAAGGCGAGATGGTGCCGCCCAGTGAGTTTGCCGAGGGCAGCCGGGCTGTCGGCGGAGGTGACGAACAGTTCATCGGCCCAGAAGAAGCCCTCTCCCTCCCCGCCAATCGGAATATCCAGCACGTCCAGTACCGCCCCGTAGAACCGGCGGCTCGCTTCCAAGTCCCGGACAACGAACTGAAGGTGGTCGATGAGCCGCCCGCGATGCAATCGTTCGGTTTCCATGTCCTTCCCTCCCTGCATGTCGGGAAAGATAGGCCGGGGCCCGCAGGGTCAAGCAACCGTGATTCCGCGCCGGTGTCGGCCCGACCTATGCTCTCTCCGGCCGACTAAGGAGGAGCGAATGACGACGAGAGACATCGGGCGGGTCAGCCTTGCCACGCTTCTCCTTGCCGCGCTTGCCTACCACGCCGCGCCGCAGCTGGCACATGCGCATCGGTTCGCCGGTTGGAAGGGCCCGGTGACGATCAATGGCGCTGTCCATGAGGTGAACCTGTCAGCCCCCGCGCCAGGCATGACGCTGGAGGATAGCGACGGCCACCGGTGGCACGTGCTGCTTGGCTCGCAACGGCAGGTCACCCGGTCCGGCCTGTCCGCAGCACCACCGTCGGACGGCAAGGCCGCAAAAGTTGTGGGCGTGCTGTCGGACCGGGAAACGATCCGCGCTGCACGACTGATCGTGGAGGGGAGGGAATACGATATCCCCGCTCCGTACCCGCGCGGGACATGACCAATCGCCGGAGCAATTCGGACGTTGGTCGGAGGTCTGATACACCCGTCAGACGTCGAGGCACCATCGCATGACGGCCTTCTGCGCGTGGAGCCGGTTCTCCGCCTCATCGAAGACGACGGAATGCGGCCCGTCCATGACGGTGCTCGTCACCTCATCATCGCGATGGGCAGGCAGGCAGTGCATGAAAAGCGCGTCGGGCTTCGCATGCGCCATGAGCGCGTCATTCACCTGATAGGGGCGAAGCTGATTGTGCCGCCGCTCCCGTGCCGATTGCGGATCATGCATCGACACCCAGGTATCAGTGACGACAAGATCGGCACCCTCCACCGCGCGGGCTGGATCGCGCACGACCTCCGCCCACACACCGCGGGAACGCGCGAAGTCCAGCCACTCCCGCTCCGGGTCCAGCGGCTGCGGACCGGTGAAGGTGAAATCGAAACCGAACTGCCCGGCGGCATGGATGAGCGAGGCACAGACGTTGTTGCCGTCGCCGCACCACACCACCTTGCGGCCCGCGATATCGCCGCGATGTTCCTCATAGGTCATCACATCGGCCATGATCTGGCAGGGATGCGTCCGGTTGGTCAGCCCATTGATGACCGGGACGGAGGCGTGTTCGGCCATTTCGTAGAGCGTGGCCTCCTCAAACGTGCGGATCATGATCAGATCGACATATCGGGACAGGACGCGCGCGGTATCGGCAATCGTCTCACCATGGCCGAGCTGCATTTCCTTACCGGACAGCACCATGGTTTCGCCGCCCATCTGACGTACGCCCACGTCGAAGGAGACGCGGGTTCGGGTGGAGGGTTTCTCGAAGATCAGCGCAACCATGCGGCCCTTCAGCGGCAATTCGTCATCCACAGCACCCTTGGGACGGCCGTTGCGCGCCAGTTTCATGGCACGGGCATTGTCTATCATGCTCCGCAAGTCTTCAGGCGCTGTAGTGTGAATATCGAGAAAGCTATTCATCAGGCTTGTCTTTCGTCGTTTTCGTCCGGCGTCGGATTGGCAATAAGCACCATGAGCGGCGGCATGTTGGAACCGGCAGCATAATCGCGGAACCCTGCCCGGCGGAAGGCCCGGACAGCCGCGATGTTCGCCCGATCGGGATCGCCTGCAAGAGCAGGAACACCCTCGGCAAAGAGCTTGGCCGAGAGCGCCCGGAGCAAGCCGGACCCAAGGCCACGGCCAAGCCGGCAGGACGGACCGATCAGCAGATCGATACCCCGTGTACCCTCTGGCAGACCGCCGGTCCCGCCCGGCCAGTCCATGAGGCGGTAATGCTGCACATAACCGAACGGTTGCCCGCAATAGCTGGCGATCTGCTGAGAGATCAGAGGCGATCCGATCCGCTCACCGATGCGGGCCAGTTGCTCCTCCGGCGCGTCCCACCAGCGGCGGACGTGCGACAGGCGGAGCCATGAGCCGAGAAGCGGCAGGTCTGCGGGCGTGACCGGATCCAGCCGGATGCCGGGCACCGCCTCGCTGCCGGTGGCGGAAGGGGGCCGGGACTCAATCACCGGCCTGCGCCTTCTTCTCCGGGGAGAGAGCGGCGGCGGCACGGTCCAGGCGCTCCACCGCTTCGGCCATCTCCGCCTCTGCGATGTTCAGCGCGGGCAGCAGGCGGACGACGTTATCGGCGGCTCCTACGGTCAGTACCTTTTCCGCATAGCCCGCGGTCACCAGATCGGCGGGAGCAATGCGGCACTTCAGGCCCAGCATGAGGCCCTGCCCGCGCACTTCCTCGAAGACCTCGGGATACGCGGCGACAAGCCCCTCCAGCTTCTGGCGGAAGAACCCGGCCTTGTGGTTGACTGCTTCGAGAAACGCCGGGTCGGTGACGATATCCATGACCTTCGCCCCGACCGCGCAGCCCAGCGGGTTGCCGCCATAGGTCGAGCCGTGGGTGCCCGCCGTCATGCCGCGCGCCGCAGTCTCCGTCGCCAGCACGGCGCCGAGGGGGAAACCGCCGCCGATACCCTTGGCCACCATCATGATATCCGGGGTGATCCCGGCCCATTCGTGGGCAAAGAGCTTGCCCGTGCGCCCCACGCCGCATTGAACCTCATCAAGAATGAGGAGCGTACCCGTTGTATCGCAAAGGGCGCGGATTTCCTTGAGGAAGGCATCGCCGAACGGACGGATACCGCCTTCGCCCTGAATGGGTTCGAGCAGGATCGCCGCGGTCTTTTCCGTCATCGCGGCCTTCACTGCGGCCATGTCGCCGAAGGGGAGGTGGACGAACCCCGGAAGCAACGGTCCGAAGCCCTTCACCATCTTCTCCGCGCCGGAGGCCGCGATGGCAGCGGAGGAGCGTCCGTGGAAGCAGCCCTCGAAGGTGATGATCTCCACCCGCTCCTTCTCGCCCCCGTCATACCAGTATTTCCGCGCCATCTTGATGGCCAGTTCCGCCGCTTCCGTCCCGGAATTGGTGAAGAACACGGTGTCCGCAAAGGTATGCGAGACCAGCAGATCGGCCAACCGCTGCTGCTCCGGCACCATATAGAGGTTCGATGTGTGCCAGAGCTTGTGGGCCTGCTCGGACAACACCTCCGTCAGCGCGGGATTGGCGTGACCGAGCACGTTCACCGCGATCCCTGCGCCAAGGTCGAGGTATCGCTCCCCGCCCGCCTCCGTCAGCCAGACGCCCTCCCCCTTCACGAAGGACAGCGGCGCACGGTTGTAGGTCGGCAGGACGGACGTGATCATCGGATCATCCTCTGAAATGCGCCCCAGAGGTGCCAAAGCAGCGGGGGCGAGTCAACGACGGTGGCTTGATAAGGAGAGGTGCGGCAGGCGCACGGTGATCGGGACGTCAGACGCGGGTGCGACGACGTCGGCTCGGCAGGGAAAGGCGGAGCTTCGCGATCATGAGACGCGGATAACCGGTCGGTGCAGGGTTGTAAATCTTTTTCAGGGTGCTCATCTCAGAGAAAGCGACCTTTGCTGCGGTTGTGCTTGAATCGGCGGCCTGTCGCTTGTATCTCGCCGTGTCCCGCTTAGTATGCGGCGCCAAGAACCAGAATTTTGCCGCTTGCCGGTGCGCCCTCTCGCGCAGCCGGTAGTGCGGCTTTCAGCCGGAGGCACTGAATGTCCTGGACCGACGAACGCGTCGAGACCCTGAAGCGGATGTGGGGCGAAGGCCAGAGCGCCAGCCAGATCGCCAAGGAACTTGGCGGTGTCACGCGCAACGCGGTGATCGGCAAGGTCCATCGGCTTGGCCTTTCCAACCGTGGACCGGGTGAGAAGGAAGAGGAAGCCGTTGTGGAAACGGTCGAGGAAATCGTAACACAGGAAACGGTGATAGAGGTCGTCGTCGAGAGCGCACGCGAGCCGGAGCCGGAACCCGTCCGGGCAGAGCCGAGCCGCGTCGAGCCGCAACCGCGTGTCGCGCCGGCGCCGCCGACCCAGCTTTCCACCCGTCGTCCGGTGACGAATGGCCTTCAGCCGCTTCCGCCGCAGCCCTCGACCAACGAAATCAGCCCCGAAACCCTTGCCTCCGCCCGCGAGGTGGAGAAGCGCGCCCGCAAGCTCACCTTGCTGGAGTTGACGGAACGGACCTGCAAATGGCCGATCGGCGACCCGGCCACGGACGATTTCTGGTTCTGCGGTCATGCGGCCGCGCCCGGAAAACCCTATTGCGAGGCGCATGTGAGCGTGGCTTTCCAACCGATGTCCGCCCGCCGGGACCGTCGCCGCTAAGTCGTGACCTCCCTCTGATCGAGCGTCCCCGCGCATTCCGCGGGGGGTCATCTTCCTGTTGCTTCGGCAGGGCAGATTCGGCGGCAAATTGCCCCGGGGACTTGAGGCGGCAGAGAAAAATGACTACGTCGTCGCCTTCCTCGGGCGGCGCGGTCGCCCGCCCTGACGCCGTAGGAGGCCCCCCATGCAGACACCCTGCTACGTGATCGACAAGGCGCTGCTCCTGCCCAACATGGAGAAGATCGCCACGCTGCGCGAAGCCTCCGGCGCCAAGGCGCTGCTGGCGCTCAAGTGCTTCGCCACATGGTCGGTCTTCGACTTCATGTCGGACTACATGGACGGAACCACCTCCTCCTCGCTTTACGAGGTGAAGCTCGGACGTGAGAAGTTTCCGGGCGAGACGCACGCCTATTCCGTCGCCTGGGCACCTGACGAGATCGACGAGGTTCTGGCCAATTCCGACAAGGTCATCTTCAACACCGCCGGGCAGCTCGAACGCTTCCGCGACGTGTCGGAGGGGCATGTCCGCGGCCTGCGGGTCAATCCCGGCGTCTCCACCTCCGGCTTCGATCTGGCGGATCCGGCGCGGCCCTTCTCGCGGCTCGGCGAATGGGATCCGCAGCGGATCGAACCGCATCTGGATGCGATTTCCGGCTTCATGTTCCACAACAACTGCGAAAACGAGAGTTTCGAGCGGTTTGACGAGATGCTGGGCCTGATCGAGCAACGCTTCGGTGGGCTGATCCGGCGGCTGGACTGGATTTCGCTGGGCGGAGGCATCCACTTCACCGGCGAGGGTTATCCGCTGATGAAACTCGCTGAGCGGCTGAAGCGGTTTTCCGACACTTTCGGCGTTCAGGTCTATCTGGAGCCGGGAGAGGCGGCGATCACCAAATCCACCACGCTGGAGGTTACGGTGCTCGACACGCTGCACAATGGAAAGAATCTTGCCATCGTGGACAGCTCTATCGAAGCCCATATGCTTGATCTGCTGATCTATCGTCAGTCCGCCAAGATGGAGCCGAACGAAGGGCCGGAGGAATGGATGGTCTGCGGAAAATCCTGTCTCGCAGGCGATATCTTCGGCGAGTTCCGCTTTCCCCACCCCCTGAAAGCCGGGGACCGGCTGTCGATTCAGGATGCCGCCGGTTACACGATGGTCAAGAAGAACTGGTTCAACGGTGTGAAGATGCCTTCCATCGCCATCCGCGAGCTGGATGGAACCCTGACTGAAGTGCGCGACTTCGGCTATGACGAATTCGCCGCCGCACTTTCCTGACCCCGCGCCCCCAATGGCGGGGCCTTCACTCACAGACCAACGAGGCCTCATGGAATGAAGAAGAACGTCCTCATTATCGGAGCCGGTGGCGTGGCGCAGGTCGTGGCGCATAAATGCGCCCAGAACAACGACGTTCTGGGCGACATCCACATCGCATCACGTACGAAGGCGAAATGCGATGCGATCATCGAAAGCGTGCATGCGAAAAGCGCCCTGAAGGTTGCCGGCGTGCTTGAAGGTCATGCCGTCGATGCGATGGATACCGACGCGGTTGCGACTTTGATTGAGAGGACGGGTGCGGAGATCGTCATTAATGTCGGTTCCGCCTTCGTGAACATGTATGTGCTGGAAGCCTGTATCCGAACGGGCGCGGCCTATATGGACACGGCCATCCACGAAGACCCAGCGAAGATATGCGAAACACCCCCGTGGTATGGCAACTATGAATGGCAGCGGCGGGAGCGCACGGCGCAAGCGGGCGTAACCGCGATCCTCGGCGTCGGGTTTGATCCCGGCGTGGTCAATGCCTATGCCCGCCTCGCCGCTGACCGTTATCTCGATGCGGTGAAGTCGATCGACATCGTGGACATCAATGCAGGGTCGCACGGGCGCTGGTTCGCCACCAACTTCGACCCGGAGATCAACTTCCGTGAATTCACGGGCACGGTCTATTCATGGCAGAATGGCCAGTGGCAGTCGAACAGCATGTTCGAGGTTGGGCGAGAGTGGGATCTGCCAGTCGTCGGCAAGCAAAAGGCGTATCTCACCGGCCATGATGAGGTGCACTCCCTCTCCGCCAACTATCCGGACGCGGATGTGCGCTTCTGGATGGGCTTCGGCGACCATTACATCAACGTATTCACCGTCCTGAAGAATCTCGGCCTGCTCTCCGAAAAGCCTGTGAAGACGGCCGAGGGTCAGGAGGTCGTGCCGCTCAAGGTGGTAAAGGCCGTCTTGCCCGATCCTGCGAGCCTCGCCCCCGATTATGAGGGCAAGACCTGCATCGGCGATCTGGTGACCGGAACGAAGAACGGCGAAGCGGCCGAAGTGTTCATCTACAACGTCGCGGACCACAAGGAAGCCTATGAGGAAGTCGGCAGCCAAGGGATCTCGTACACCGCTGGTGTGCCCCCGGTTGCTGCCGCGATCCTCATCGCGCGTGGTGACTGGGACGTGGGCAAGATGGTCAATGTGGAGGAGCTGCCGCCGCTGCCGTTCCTCAAGGAACTCGACCGCCTGGGCCTGCCGACCCGCGTGAAGGACAAGGATGGCGACAGGCCGCTGGATTACTGAGGGTGAAAACCCGGAATTGTGAAAGGGCGCCCCTTAGGGCGCCCTTTTCGCATCAGCTCTTGCGCCGCAGTTCCGCCGATTTCGGCAGGAAGATCGTCAGCAGACCAAGCGCCGGGAACCATGCAAGGACGTGATAGACGCTGGCGATCCCGTGGCTGTCGGCCGCAAGCCCGATCAGTGCGGCGGCGATCCCGCCGAGCCCGAAGGAAAGGCCGAAGAAGATACCTGCAACCATCCCGACACGCCCCGGCAGCAGTTCCTGTGCAAAGACCACGATGGCGGAGAAGGCCGAGGCGAGGATCACGCCGATCACGACGGTCAGCACCCCCGTCCAGAACAGGTTCGCATGGGGGAGCAGCAGCGTGAAGGGCAGCACACCCAGGATGGACACCCAGATCACCGTGAGCGGGCCGAACCTGTCGGCAAAGGGCCCGCCGAGGATCGTGCCGACGGCAACTGCGCCGAGGAACAGGAACAGCTTCACCTGCGCCGCCTGCGTGCCGAGACCGAAGGTGTCGATCAGATAAAAGGTGTAGAAGCTGGTCATCCCCGCCATGTAGGCATTCTTGGTCAGCACGAGGAAGGCGAGGATCCCGATGGACCACATCACCCGCGCCCGCGGTAGCGGCAGCGTCTTGTCAGCGGCTTTGCGAGCCTGCAGTTCCTCGCGGATATCGCGATACCAAAGCCCGACCCGATAGAGCACGAAGCCGGCGATCAGCGCCAGAACGCCGAACCAAGCCACGGCCGGACGCCCGAGCGGCACCACGATGAAGGCAGCAAGCAGCGGCCCCAGCGAGGTGCCGAAGTTGCCGCCCACCTGAAAGAGCGACTGCGCCGTGCCGTAACGGCCACCGGAAGCGAACCGGGCCACGCGCGACGCCTCCGGGTGGAAGATGGCGGAACCGATCCCGACCAGCGAAGCGCCGATGAGCAGAGTCGGATAGCTGCCGGCGACCGAGAGCACCATCAACCCGAGAAAAGTAAGGACCGAAGCCCAGGGCAGCGACATCGGCAACGGGTTCTTGTCGGTATAAATGCCGATCGCCGGCTGCAGAAGCGAAGCGGTGCCCTGGAACGCCAGCGTCAGCGCACCGATCTGCCAGAAATCCAGCGCGAAATCCGCCTTCAGCAGAGGATAAATCGCCGCGAGCAGCGACTGCATCACATCGTTCAGCATATGACACAGGCTGACGGCAAGGATGATCGACCAGGTCGTGCTATCCAGACGTCGCCGCGGGGCGGGCTGTGCGGGCTGCAATGGCGCCGCGATATCAGGGGTTATGGCCACATCGGACAAGGGAACGACTCCGCGTAATATTTCCGCCCGTTCTTAAGGCAGTTCCCAATTGAGTTCTTTCGTGCTTTGGTCAAAGACTTTCGCGTCCGGGCCAACGGAGGACAGCATGGAGGCGGACCCCAACTATCGTGACCGGACGGCGGTGCCGAAGCCGACGCTCGACGCGCTCGACATATCCAGCGAACCTCTGATCGCCGCGGCCGCGGATTACCCGGATTACCGGCTGGTGCCGCCGCACAAGCATAGCCGGTCCCAGCTTATCCATGCGTTGGAAGGCGTTCTGCTCGTTCGCGCAGATGCGGGGCGATGGATGGTGCCGAAGGACCATGCCCTCTGGCTGCCCGCCGAAACGGTGCATTCGGTAGAGATGCTTGGCAATGTGCGGATGCGGTCGGCTTATGTCCTGCCCGGCGCACATCCGGGCCTGCCGAGCACCATCCGGGTGGTCCATGTCACGCCGCTGATGCGGGAACTGCTGAAGGCGGCATCCGATCTCCCGCCTCTGGGACCGCTGGGTAAGCGCGATCCCCTCGTCAACCACCTGCTGCTACATGAAATACCGCTGCTGTCGGAACGTCCGCTTGCGCTGGCCTTCCCGACCGATCCACGGCTTGCACGGCTGTGCCGGGAATTCGTCGCCTCACCCGACGCCCATGTCGCCATCGACGACTGGGCCGCACGTGCCGGGATGAGCCGTCGCTCCTTCACCCGGCGCTTCCAGCAGGAGACGGGCTTGAGCCTGTCCCGCTGGCGGCAGCAGGCGAGCCTGTTCGCCGCCCTGCCCCGGCTTGCCGCAGGCGAGCCGGTGACGACCGTGGCGCTCGACCTCGGCTATGAAAGCGTTGCGGCTTTCACCACAATGTTCCGCAGGATGCTTGGCAGTCCGCCTCGCACCTACGGCATCAAGGTCTGACGCTCACTCTTCCAGCAGACGGCTGACCACCACGGTGACCTCGGGCTTCTTGCCGATTTCCTGCACGGATGTCTGGCGCACCTGGCGGCGGATGGCCTCGTCGAGCTTGCCGTCATCTGCGATGACCTTGTGTGACACTTTCTCCAGCAGATCGGCGAGCGCCTGCTCGATGACCTCCTCCAATGCGCCGCCACTCCGGCCCCGCGTGGGCAGACCCATGACCTCCGCCCAAGGATCGCCGAGGATCTCGCCTTCGTCGTCGATGATGACGGTGATGAGAACATGCCCATTCAGCGCCATGCGGATGCGGTCACGCACTACCCCATCTGTCGCGCCGATCAGCACATTGCCGTCGAGATAGAGCCGCCCCGTATCCACATGGTCGACCACGCGCGGACGATCGCCGGACAGATCCATCATCATGCCGTTGGTAACGATTTCCGAAGGGATGCCTTTGGCTGCGACGAGCTTTGCATGCTCCCTCAGGTGACGATGCTCGCCGTGCATCGGAATGACCATGCGGGCAGAGACCAGATCATGCACCGCCTCCAGATCCGGCCGGTTGGCGTGACCTGAAACATGGTAGAGACCGTCGTTGTCATCCACCACATCCACGCCCATTTCCGAGAGCGCGTTCATGATGCGAATCACGCCGCGTTCATTGCCGGGAATGGTGCGGGAGGAGAAGAGGAACATATCGCCCTCCTTCAACTCCAGCCCCAGATAGCGCCCGCGCGACAGCTGTGCGGCAGCCGCACGCCGCTCGCCCTGACTGCCCGTGACGATGAGCATCACGTTCTCCCGCGGCATGCTCGCCGCATCCTCGGGCGACACGGTCGGGGGGAAATCCGTCAGCACGCCGGCCTCGACCGCCGCCGCCACCATCTTGCGCATCGCGCGCCCGAGCAGGCAGACGGAGCGTCCCGCAGCGACCGCCGCATCGGCCAGCGTCTTCAAGCGCGCGACGTTCGACGCGAAGGTCGTGGCGACCACCATGCCGCGCGCATTCACCACGAGATCGAGCAGCGGCGCGGCCAGGGTGGCTTCCGAACGGCCCGGACGGGGTGAAAAGACGTTGGTCGAGTCGCAGGTGAACGCCTGCACCTTGCCATTCGCCCGCGCCATCGTATGCCAGGCGGCGGCATCGAAAGGCTCACCCACCACCGGCGTCCCGTCCAGCTTGAAGTCCCCGGAGTGAACCACCCGGCCAGCGGGTGTATCGATGACCAGCGCAGCGCTTTCCGGGATGGAATGCGACACGGGCATGAAGGAGACACGGAACGGCCCCGCCTCCACCTGCTCGGGATAGGCACCGACGATGTTGAGCATGTCGGTCGCCAGACCCTGCTCCTCCAGCTTCAGCCGCGCAAGAACGCCGGTGAAGGTTCGTGTATAGACGGGCGCCTTCAGCCGCGGCCAGAGATGGCCGATCCCGCCAAGGTGATCCTCATGCGCATGGGTGATGAAGATCGCCTCCAGCCGGTCGGCCCGCTGGGTCAGCCAGGAGACGTCGGCCATGATGAGATCGACGCCTGGGGTGGTCTCCATGTCCGAGAAGGTCACACCCAGATCGACGAGGATCAGCCGCTCCCGACCCGCCGGCCCGTAGCCGAAAACATAGGCGTTCATGCCGATTTCGCCGGCGCCGCCCAGGGGCAGGAAGATCAGCCGTTCACTCATGCGTATCCCTCATTCGCGGGGTGTGTCCTTGTTGTAGTCGTTGATGATGCGCAGCCCATGCATCGTCAGGTCGTCTTCAAGACGGTCGAACAGGTCTTCGCCGGTCGCGAACAAAGGCGCAAGCCCCCCGGTGCCGATCACCAGCATGGAACGGCCTCTTTCCGCCCGAATCCGCGCACAGATCTCCTTCACCACACCCACATAGCCCCAGAAAATGCCGGACTGCATGCAGGCGACGGTGTTTCGGCCAATCACCTGTTCAGGCTTGGTCACATCCACGTGCGGCAGGGCGGCGGCGGCCATGTGCAGCGCCTCCATCGACAGGTTCACGCCAGGAGAGATCACGCCCCCGATATAGGCCCCGTCGCTATCCACCACGTCAAACGTCGTGGCCGTGCCGAAATCGACGACGATCAGATCACCCCCATGCCGGTCATAGGCTCCTGCCGTATTGACCAGCCGGTCCGGGCCGACGAGCGTGCCCGCGTCCACCCGTGGCGGATTCGGAAGGCGGCATTCCGGCTTGCCCACCACCAGCGGGCGGCAGTCGAAATACCGGTTGCACAGCACCCTGAGGTTGAACACGACCCGTGGCACGGTGGAGGAGATGATGACCTCCGTCACATCCGCGTCGATCTGGTTCAGCGTCATGAGCTGCTTGATCCAGACCCAGTATTGATCCGCCGTGCGGCGATGATCCGTCGCGGTGCGCCACGTGGCGATGAAGTGCGCGCCGTCCCAGATGGAGAACACCGTGTTGGTGTTGCCGCAATCGATCGCCATCAGCATGGCCTTCTCCCCCTCAGAAGAACACTTCCGCAGCGGGAATGGCCCGCCGCCCCTCCGACGTTGCCAGAACGAGCGCCCCCTGCGCGTCGATCGTCTCGAAAATCCCCGTGGTCGCGGTGCTGCCCGTCCGCGCCGTGATACGCTCGCCCAGCCGCGCGGCGCGGGCGAGCCATGCCTCCCGGATGGGGGCGAAGCCCTGCGTCATGAAGACGGCCTCGCGCGCAGCATAGCTCCGGGCAAGCACGGACAGGAATTCCTCGGGCGCGACCTGGGCACCGGTTGCGGCCAGCAGGCTCACCGGGTGCACGGCTCCCGGCTCCAGCGCCTCGGCAGGTGGTGCCTCTGCCAGGTTAACACCGATACCGATGGCGAGATGGCTGACGTGGCCGCCCTGCCCGATGCCTTCCAGCAGAATGCCAGCCACCTTGCCACCGGCAAGCAGTACATCATTGGGCCACTTGAGTGCGAGGAGTTCCGGCCGGCCTGTCACTTCGCTCAAGGCATCGGCAAGGGCGAGCGCTGCCACGAAGGAGCGGAGCGCCACCGTCGCGGGTGGCTCTTGCGGCCTCAGCACCAGCGCGCCGGCAAAGTTGCCCGACGGCATGGCCCAGGGACGACCGCGCCGGCCCCGCCCCTGCGTCTGATTGTAGGTGAGAATCCACGCAGGGGCCGAGAGAACTGGCGCGATACGCGCCGCCTCGTTCAGCGTGCTGTCCAGTTCGGCATGGACGTGCCGCCCGATACCCGCCGGCCAGTCGGCCACCCTCGTCATGCCTCAGGGCCCGTCATGCCTCAGGGAACGAGCGCCGTGGCCGCGGCCTGCGCATAAGGTTCGATGCCGAACAGGTTGATGACACCGACCAGCATGATCGCCGCCGAGCCCATCAGCATCACCCATTGCACCGGCCCCATCCGGCTTTCCACGCCAGCGCCCTCTTCACCGAAGTACATATAATAGACGATACGGAGGTAGTAATAGGCACCGATCACGGAAGCGATGACACCCATAACCGCAAGCCAGGTCATGTTGCCCTCAACCGCCGCCATGATGACGTAGAACTTTCCGAAGAAGCCGATGAACGGCGGCACGCCCGCGAGGCTGAAGAACAGGACGAGAAGCGCCAGCGCCTTCAGCGGTTCCCGCTTGCTGAACAGGCGCAGCGAGTCGATATCGCTCACCGGACGTCCATCCCGCTCCATCGACAGGATGAAGGCAAAGGTGCCGATGTTCATGGTGACGTAGATCGCCATATAGACGAGCATCGCCTGAATCCCGAAGCTCGTCCCCGCGGCGAGGCCCATCAGCGCGTACCCCATGTGGGCGATGGAGGAATAGGCCATCAGGCGTTTGATGTCCGTCTGCACGATCGCGCCGATAGACCCAAGATACATGGAGCAGACCGACAGGAATGCGACAATCTGGCTCCAGTCCCCCGCGACATTGCCAAAGGCGCCGTGAACGAGCCGGGCGATGAGCGCCATGGCCGCAACCTTGGGGGCAGTGGCGAAGAAGGCGGTGACCGGCGTCGGCGCACCTTCATAGACATCGGGCGTCCACATGTGGAAGGGCACGGCGGAGATCTTGAACGCCAACCCGGCGAGCATGAACACCAGCCCGAAGAGCAGGCCGAGCGGCAGTTGCTCGGACCCTCTGACGGCCTCCATGATGCCGCTGAACAGAGTCGTGCCCGCAAATCCATAAACGAGGGACGCGCCATAGAGCAGCATCCCGGAAGACAGCGAGCCGAGCACGAAGTACTTCAGGCCCGCCTCGGTGGACTTGAGATTGTCACGCCGGATCGCCGCAAGCACGTAGAGGGCCAGCGACTGAAGCTCCAAGCCAAGATAAAGCGACATCAGATCGCCGGCGGAGACCATCGCCATCATGCCGACGGTCGCCAGCGCGAACAGCACCGGATATTCGAAGCGGAGCAGGTCGTGCTTGGCAAGATAGTCGCGGCCCATCACCAGCACAAAGGCGCCGGAGACCAGAATGACCGCCTTCGCGAACCGCGAGAAGGCGTCGTCGACGAACATACCCCCGAAGGCGAGCCGCGTGCCGCCACCCATGCCTATCCAGAATGCCAGAAGAACCATTACCACCGCCGTCACCCAGGTGATCAGCGTGGCGGTCGCATCCTTGCCCGTATAGACCCCGAAGAGCAGCGCTAGCATCGCATAGGCCGCAAGCAGCAGCTCCGGCAGGACGATGGCAATATCGGCAGAGATCATGGCGCGGTCCTTCGGTTCAATTCCGGGCGAGCCGCGTCGCGGCCTCACCGGCCTGGGCGACCGCCGTCTCGTAACCTTGCACCAGATTGGCCACGGAAGGCCCGATGATGTCGGTAACGAGCGACGGATACACGCCAAGCAGAAGTGTCATGGCGACGAGCGGGGCAAAAATCGCCTTCTCGCGCCGGGTCATGTCGGTGATGGACTTGAGGCTTTCCTTGACCAGATCGCCCAGCACTACGCGGCGGTAGAGCCAGAGCGCGTAGCAGGCCGACAGGATCACCCCGGTTGCGGCTAAGGTCGCGACCCAGGTGTTCACCTGGAACACCCCGACGATCGTCAGGAACTCTCCGATGAAGCCGGATGTGCCGGGCAGACCAACGTTCGCCATGGTGAAGAACAGGAAGATCGTCGCATAGGCGGGCATCCGGTTCACCAGGCCGCCATAGGCGGAAATCTCCCGGGTGTGCATACGGTCGTAAACCACGCCGACGCAAAGGAAGAGGGCGCCCGAGACGAAGCCGTGGCTGATCATCTGGAAGATCGCGCCGTCCAGCCCTTGCTGGTTGGCCGCAAAAATCCCCATGGTCACATAACCCATATGTGCCACCGACGAATAGGCGATCAGCTTCTTCATGTCCTGCTGCACAAGCGCAACGAGAGAGGTATAGACGATCGCGATGACGGACAGCCACAGAACGAACGGCCCCAGCAGGTCGGACGCCACCGGGAACATCGGCAGGCTGAAGCGCAGGAAACCGTAGCCGCCCATCTTCAACATTACCGCCGCCAGCAGAACGGACGCCCCGGTGGGAGCCTGCACGTGCGCATCCGGCAGCCAGGTGTGGACCGGCCACATCGGCATCTTGACCGCGAAGGAGGCAAAGAA
Source organism: Haematobacter missouriensis (assembly GCF_000740775.1). Classification (GTDB taxonomy): domain Bacteria; phylum Pseudomonadota; class Alphaproteobacteria; order Rhodobacterales; family Rhodobacteraceae; genus Haematobacter; species Haematobacter missouriensis. Next base: position 57,002 of record NZ_JFGS01000017.1, read on the forward strand.
GGCGAGCCACAGCAGCGTCTGCACGCCGCCCATGATCTGCCAACCCATGAGCGTGAGCGGGGCGGAGGCGAACTGATGGTTCAGCAAGGTCGGAATGTCGGTCGTGCCCGCCTGCCAGTACATCGACACCATCGCCACCAGCATCAGCACGGAGCCGAGGAAGGTATAGAGGAAGAATTTGAAGGAAGCGTAGATCCTGTCCTTCCCGCCCCAGATGCCGATGATGAGGAACATCGGAATCAGGCCCGCTTCGAAGAACAGGTAGAACAGCACGAGGTCCAACGCCACGAAGACGCCGATCATCAGGCTTTCCAGGATGAGGAAGGCAATCATGTACTCCTTCACCCGGTAGGTGACATCCCAGCAGGCCGCGATGGTCAGCGGCATGAGGAAGGTCGTCAGCATGACGAAGAGCACGGAAATGCCGTCAACACCCAGCTTGTAGCGAAGGCCGAGAATCCACTCCCGGCTTTCCACGAACTGGAAGCCGGTATCGGACGGGTCGAAGCCGATCAGGATGAACAGCGAGATGAGGAAGGTCGCCGTTGTCGCGATGAGCGCCAGCCACTTGGCATTCCGCTGGGCCGCCGCGTCGTCCCCGCGCAGAAACAGCGCGAGAATGATCGCCGCGACAAGGGGCGTGAAGGTGACGATCGAAAGGAGGTTTTCCATCAGTGCGCTCCTCCCCAGAGCGTCATCCAAGTGACAAGCAGGGCAATACCCACCACCATGGCGAAAGCGTAGTGGAACAGGTAACCCGACTGCAGCCGTCCCGCGAGCCGTGCAAAGAACGGAATGATCCCGGTGGCCAACCCATTGATCCCGCCGTCGATCGTCGCACCGTCACCGTTTTTCCACAGGAACCGTCCGACCGCCTGCGCCGGGCGGACAAAGATGAACGTATAGATCTCGTCGAAGTACCACTTGTTCAGCAGGAACTTGTAGAGCGGGCGATTGGTGGCGGCGACACGCGCCGGAAGGCTCGGATCGCGAATGTACATGATATAAGCCAGCCCCAGCCCCAGAAGCATCGCGACGAACGGTGATACCTTGACCCAGACCGGGGCATGGTGGGCATTTTCCATCACGTGATTGTCGGCATGCATGAAGATCGCACCGAGCTTCTCAGGACTTGCTCCATGCTCCGCCGTTGCCGGTGCGCCTTCCGCCGAAGCGGCATGGTCTGCCGCTGCAGCCTCATTAGCGGCCGTTCCAACAGGAGCTTCCGCGGGCGCCGCCCCATGGGAGATTGCTGCGACTTCCTCGTGCTCCGCCGGAATGGAAAAGAAATGCTCCACCGCGTGATGATCGCCGAAGAAGGGCTTTTGCCAGATCATCCCTGCAAAGACCGCGCCGAAAGCCAGAACGATCATCGGGACCAGCATGACCCTCGGGCTTTCATGCGCATGATCATAGGCGGAACCGTGATGCCCGTGGCCATGATCGTGGCCATGATCGCTGTCGTTATGGCTGGAATGCTGATCCACGCCGTGGCCGGCGTGACCGTCCGGTTCCTCCGTGTCATGCTCGACGACATGTGCATCGCGCGGCTTGCCGAAGAAGGTGAGGAACATCAGCCGCCATGAATAGAAGGATGTCATGAAGGCGGCGATGACCAGCATCCAGAAAGCATATTGCGATGCTCCCGTGCCCCCGGCCCAAGCGCTTTCAATGATCGCGTCCTTCGAGAGGAATCCGGCGAAACCAATATGAGTAAGCGGAATGCCCACGCCGGTGATCGCCAATGTGCCGATCATCATCATCCAGTAGGTGACAGGCAATTTCTTGCGCAATCCACCGTAATTCCGCAGGTCCTGCTCATGATGCATCGCATGGATGACCGAACCCGCACCGAGGAAAAGCATTGCCTTGAAGAAGGCGTGCGTGAGCAGATGGAACATCGCCGCCGAATAGACGCCCACGCCCGCGGCCACGAACATGTAGCCGAGCTGCGAACAGGTCGAATAAGCGATGACGCGCTTGATGTCGTTTTGCACGAGGCCGACCGTCGCCGCGAAAAACGCGGTGGACGCACCGATGATGACGATGAAGGTCTTGGTTTCTGGTGCAAATTCGATCACCGGCGACATGCGGCAGACCAGGAACACCCCTGCCGTCACCATCGTCGCGGCGTGAATCAGGGCTGAGACCGGCGTGGGGCCTTCCATGGCGTCCGGGAGCCAGGTGTGCAGGAAAAGCTGCGCCGATTTTCCCATGGCCCCGATGAACAGCAGAAATGCCACGAGATTGGCAGCGTTCCAGTCGCGCCACAGGAAGCTGATCTCCGTCGTGGCGAGCGAGGGCGCTGCCGCGAAGATGTCGTCGAAGCGGATCGAATCCGCAAGAAAGTAGAGCGCCGCGATACCGAGGATGAAGCCGAAGTCACCCACCCGGTTGACGATGAACGCCTTCATCGCCGCCGCGCCCGCCGACTGCTTCTTGTAGTAGAAGCCGATCAGCAGGTAGGAGGCGACGCCGACGCCTTCCCACCCGAAGAACATCTGGAGCAGGTTGTCCGACGTCACCAGCATGAGCATGGTGAAGGTAAAGAACGACAGGTAGGCGAAGAACCGCGCCCGATAGGGCGTGTCGCCGAAGTTGTCGTCATGGGCCATATAGCCGAAGCTGTAGAGATGAACGAGTGCGGAGACCGTATTGACCACGATCAGCATGATCGTCGTCAACCGGTCGATCCGTAGCGACCAGTCTGCATAGAGCGTGCCGGACTCGAGCCAGGTCATCAGCGGGACGCGATACGCCTCGCCCCCATATGTCAGGAACAGCACCCAAGACAGGATCGCTGCGAGGAAAACCAACCCTGTCGTGAGGAACTGCGCCCCGCGCTCCGAGATGATCCTCCAGCCGAAGCCGCCGATAATCGCCGCCAGAAGCGGGCCGAAGACGATGATCTTTTCCATGCCTCAGCCCTTCATCACGTTGACGTCTTCGACGTCGATGGTGCCGCGGTTCCGGAAGAAGCAGACCAGGATCGCCAGACCGATCGCCGCTTCGGCCGCCGCGACCGTCAGCACGAAAAGGGTGAAGACCTGCCCGACGAGGTCGCCGAGGAAGGCCGAGAAGGTCACCAGATTGATGTTCACAGACAGCAGGATCAGCTCGATCGACATCAGGATGACGATCACGTTCTTCCGGTTGAGGAAGATCCCGAAGATCCCGATGACGAACAGCGCCGCGGCCACCGTCAGATAATGTGTGAGTCCGATCATCGTCCTCGTCCCTCGCTTCCGGCGCTTCCGCACCGGCCTTCACCGGCGGTCGGGCCGCCCTTGTTTCGTCGGGGTGGTCAGAGTCCCTGCCCCGGCTTGATGTCCTTGAGCTCGATCGCCGTCGCCGGATCGCGCATCATCTGCTTGATCACATCCTGCCGCTTCACATTCGTCCGGTGCCGCAGCGTGAGCACGATTGCCCCGATCATCGCGACCAGCAGCACAAGCGCGGAGGCCATGAAGAGGTAAACGTAGCGGTCATAAATCAGGTGACCGAGTGCGGCGGTGTTGTGCATGACCTCCGGTGCAGGGGCCGGCGCCATCCGTGCAGCCTCCGCCGTCGGCGCCATCGTCCAACTTCCGAACGCGATGGCGAGTTGCATGATGATGACAAGGCCTATCAGCAGGCCGAGCGGCATGTACCGCACCATCTCGCTCTTCAATTCCTCGAAATCGACGTCGAGCATCATCACGACGAAAAGGAAGAGCACAGCAACCGCGCCGACATAGACGATGAGCAGCAGCATCGCCACAAACTCCGCCCCGAGCAGGACGAACAGCCCCGCCGCCGCGAAGAAAGCCAGGATGAGCCAGAGAACGGAATGCACGGGGTTCCGTGCCGTCACGACCATGAGACCGGCCAACACCGTGGTGATGGCAAAGAGATAGAAGGCAAAGGTTAGCATCGTCATTCTTCTGTTCCCTTGGCCCCGAAGACGCTCTGCGCGATCTCCAGCGCCCGGTTCATCGACGGCAGCCCGCCGAACATGCCCATCTGGTAGATCACTTCCGCGATCTCCCGCTTGGTCGCGCCCGCTTCCAGCGCGTGGCGGATGGTGAGCTTCAACTGCGGCTCCGCCTGCGCGCCGAGCATGGTGAGCGCGGCGATGATCACGAGCAGCCGGGTCTTGCTGTCCAGCCCCTCGCGGTTGAATGTCCTGCCGAAGGCCATCTCCATGAAGTTCTTGGACATGGTCGGCATCAGCTCGTCGAAGCCCGGCATGCGGAAATCTTCGAGTGCCGGATTGAGCGAGCGCGCCATCTCCTGGCTGCTTTCCAGCATCGCCTTGAACATGCGGGAGAAGTCGTCGCTCATGTCTGCCTCACCGATATGGAGCGTCAAGCTCGAGATTGCGGGCGATTTCGGCTTCCCAGCGGGCCCCGTTGTCGAGAAGCTTGGCTTTGTCGTAGAACAGCTCTTCGCGCGTCTCGGTGGAAAACTCGAAGTTGGGGCCTTCCACGATCGCGTCCACCGGACAGGCCTCCTGACAGAAGCCGCAGTAGATGCACTTGGTCATGTCGATGTCATAGCGCGTGGTCCGACGGGAGCCGTCCTCCCGCGGTTCTGCATCGATGGTGATGGCCTGTGCCGGGCAGATCGCTTCGCACAGTTTGCAGGCGATGCAGCGTTCCTCACCGTTCGGGTAACGCCGCAGGGCATGTTCACCGCGGAAGCGGGGAGACAGCGGGCCCTTTTCGAACGGATAGTTCACCGTCTCCTTGGGCGCGAAGAAGTACTTCAGACCCAAACCGAAGCCCTTGATGAAATCGGTCATCAAGAAATACTTCGCTGCGCGCGCATAGTTTATGGTGGCCATCAGTGCGCCCTTTCCTTCGGCGTCTGTTTCGTCGGCTGCCTTTTCATCTTCAGCCCCCCATCGACCAGCGGGCCCAGAAGTGACCGAGCACTTCGTAGCGCGCGAGGAACGCGATGAGCACGACCCAGATCAGCGACAACGGAAGGAATACCTTCCAGCCGATCCGCATGAGCTGGTCGTAGCGGTAACGCGGCACGATCGCCTTCACCATCGCGATGAGGAAGAAGAAGAAACACATCTTCAGGAACATCCAGATCGCGCCGTCGGGCAGGCCCGGAATGGGCGAGAGCCAGCCGCCGAAGAACAGGATGGAGATGAGTGCGCACATCAGCCAGATGGCGATGTACTCCGACGCCATGAAGAGCAGATAAGGCGTGGATGAATATTCGACCATGAATCCCGCCACCAGTTCGGATTCCGCTTCAGGCAGATCGAAGGGCGGGCGGTTCGTCTCCGCCAGGGCGGAGATGAAGAACAGCACGACCATGGGCAGGTGCGGCAGCCAATACCAGTTGAACAGCCCGGCCGAGCCGCTCTGAGCATGTACGATGGCGGAGAGGTTCAGCGAGCCGGTGGAGATCACCACGCCGATGATGATGAGCCCCAGCGACACCTCATAGGAGATCATCTGCGCCGCGGACCGGAGCGAACCGAGGAAGGGATATTTGGAGTTCGATGCCCATCCGCCCATGATCACGCCATAAACCTCAAGCGAGGAGATGGCGAACAGGAACAGGATGGCGACGTTGATGTTGGCGAGCACCCAGCCATCCGCGAACGGGATCACCGCGAAGCCGAGGATCGCCAGGACGAAGGACAAAAGCGGGGCGAGGAAGAAGACGAATTTATCGGCCCCCGCGGGAACCACGATCTCTTTCAGGACATATTTGAGAGCGTCGGCGAAGGTCTGGAACAGGCCCCATGGACCGACGACGTTCGGCCCGCGGCGCATCTGGACCGCTGCCCAGATCTTCCGGTCACCATAGACCAGATAGATCAACGACAGCATCACAAAGGCGACGACCAGAAGGGACTGACCGACGATGAGGACGATGGTCCCTGCGGTGGTGGAGAAGAAGTCAGCCATCTTGCCTCACGTTCATTGACCGTCGGTCATCGCTGGGTCGGCCGGGGAGAGAGACTCGCTCCCTCCGGTCACGCTGCTGTTAACAGCATCCGGCCTGCAGATGCCAGCCCGGATACGATAGTTGCCGGTGGGGTCGAACCGGATCACGGTGCTTTACTCCGCCGCCATAGCCGGCGAGCGACGGGCGGCGGCGAGAGCGGAAAGCTCTGCCATCAACTGCGACGCCCTGGCGATGGGGTTGGTCAGGTAGAAGTCTTTGATCACCGGGCGGAAGTCGGCATCTGCCGGCGCACTGGGGTCGAGCGGGGTCCAAGCGTTTTCGGCCACCTCGTCGATGCGTGCAAGATGCGGCACCTCCGCCACCAGCTTCCGGCGCAGCGCAGCCAGAGAGTCATAGGGGAGCGTCGCGCCGAGTTCGGCCGAAAGCGCCCGCAGGATCGCCCAGTTCTCCTTCGCCTCACCCGGCGGAAAACCAGCGCGGAGCGCGAGTTGCGGACGGCCTTCGGTATTGACGAACAGACCGGCTTCCTCGGTATACGCGGCACCCGGCAGGATGATATCCGCCCTGTGCGCACCACGGTCTCCGTGATGGCCCTGATAGATGACGAACGGCCCGGGTGCGATCTCCATTTCATCGGCGCCGAGGCTGTAGATCACCTCCGCCCCGTTTAGCGCGGCATCCATCCCGCCCTCGGTCACCGCGCCGACATCCATGGCGCCCACGCGGCTCGCCGCGGTGTGCAGTACAAGGAAGCCGGAGCCGCTGTTTTCAGCCAGCCGCATCGCCTGCGAAAGCACCGCCGCGCCATCCGCCTCCGTCAATGCTCCCTGCCCGATGACGACGACGCTGGGCTTCGCCTTTGTCTCGTCGGAGATGTCCTTGCCCGCAAGCTCCCGCAGCGCGGCGCGCCCCGCTCCGACATGGTCATAGCTGTAGGTGAGGTCGGCGGCGGACCCGATCAGTCCGACCTTCGCACCGTTGATCCACGCCTTGCGGATACGGGCGTTGAGTACTGGAGATTCGTTGCGCGGATCGGTGCCGATGAGCTGGATCAGCGCCGCATTTTCCAGATCCTCGATCCGCGCAGTGCCGACGTAGCCCGACCGGTTACCAGCGGGCAGCTTCGCCCCGTCTGTCCGACATTCCACATTGCCGCCAAGCCCTTGGACGAGTTCCTTCAGAGCATAGATCGCCTCCACCGGGGCAAGATCGCCCACCAGTGCAGCGACCTTCCTGCCCTTCATCGCGGCAGCGGCCTTCTCCAGCGCCTCACCCCAGGTTGCCGGGCGCAGCCTGCCGTTTTCGCGCACATAGGGCCGGTCGAGCCGCTGGCGGCGCAACCCGTCCCAGACGAAGCGTGTCTTGTCGGAGATCCACTCCTCGTTCACGCCGTCATGGTTGCGCGGCAGGATGCGCATGACTTCGCGGCCCTTCGTATCCACCCGGATGTTGGAGCCGAGCGCATCCATCACGTCGATCGTCTCGGTCTTGGTCAGTTCCCAAGGACGCGCGGTGAAAGCGTAGGGTTTCGACACAAGCGCGCCGACCGGGCACAGATCGATCACGTTGCCCTGCATGTTGCTGTCGAGCGTCTGGTTGAGGTAGCTGGTGATCTCGCTGTCCTCGCCCCGACCGGTCTGGCCCATCTGGGTGATACCGGCCACCTCTGTGGTGAAGCGGACGCAGCGGGTGCAGGAGATGCAGCGGGTCATATGCGTCTCGACCAGCGGGCCGAGGTTCAGATCCTCGGTCGCACGCTTCGGCTCACGGTAGCGGGAGAAGTCCACGCCATAGGCCATCGCCTGGTCCTGAAGGTCGCATTCGCCGCCCTGATCGCAGATCGGGCAGTCGAGCGGGTGGTTGATGAGCAGGAACTCCATCACCCCTTCCCGCGCCTTCTTCACCATGGGCGAATTGGTCTTGACCACCGGCGGCTCGCCGTTCGGGCCGGGACGCAGATCCTTCACCTGCATGGCGCAGGACGCCGTGGGCTTCGGGGGGCCACCGACCACTTCCACCAGACACATCCGGCAGTTGCCCGCGATGGACAGCCGCTCATGGTAGCAGAAGCGCGGCACCTCGATCCCGGCGACCTCACAGGCCTGCAGGATGGTCATCGCGCCGTCCACTTCATAGACGAGGCCGTCGATGGAGATTTTCCTGATATTCGACATCACTTACTCCGCCGCGATCTGCCGGCACCCACGGCTCTGCCAGAGCCGCGCGTCATCCAGATATTTCCACCCGAAGGCATGGTCGCTGTCGCCACGGGCCGTCAGGTGGTCCAGCCGCGCCAGACCCTCCTCCAGCCTAGGCCGGTGCCCGGCAGGCACCCACCACATGACGAAATGCATCCGCCCCAGCACCTCGAACCACTCCGCCCTCCGCTCGTAGAAGCTGCGGTGGACTGTGTTCCACACGAAGCGCTCAAGGCTCGCCACGTCTTCCCAGACGGTGAGGTTGGAAACGAAGCGCGGATCGCCCGCAATCTTCATTTCCGTATTGCCTTTGCCCGGTTCGCCCGAACCTTCCATCATCCACACGAAGCCCGGCATCCGCTTGCCGAGCGTGTTCACCCGGTCCAGCGCCGCCATGAACTCCGCCACCCGCGGATCATCGGTTTCAGCGATCAGCCGTCCGATGTTCAGCTCGGCGAGATGCATTCCCTCGGGCGCCATCGTCACTCCGCCGCGATGGCCGAGACGCGCCCGGTCTTTTTATACTTGATGCGGTCTTCGATCTCATTGCGGTAATGGCGGATGAGACCCTGTATCGGCCAGGCCGCCGCATCACCGAGCGCGCAGATCGTGTGGCCCTCCACCTGCTTGGTTACCTGAAAGAGCATGTCGATTTCCTCGACTTCCGCATCGCCAGTGACCAAGCGGTCCATCACGCGCATCATCCAACCCGTGCCTTCCCGGCAAGGCGTGCACTGGCCGCAGCTTTCATGCTTGAAGAATTTCGCCAGCCGCCAGACCGCCTTGATGACATCCGTCTGCTGGTCCATCACGATCATGCAGGCGGTGCCGAAGGAGGATTTCAGCTCCCGCATGCCATCATAATCCATGATGGCATCATCACACTGGTCCGCCGGGATGATCGGGCAGGACGCGCCGCCGGGAATCACAGCCTTCAGGTTCTTCCAGCCGCCGCGGATACCGCCGCCGTGTTTCTCGATGAGTTCCTTCATCGAGATGGACATGGTCTCCTCGACCACGCAGGGCGTGTTGATATGCCCGGTCAGACCGAAGAGCTTCACGCCCGCATTATTCGGCCGGCCGAAGGAGGCGAACCATTCGCCGCCCCGGCGCAGGATGGTGGGTGCAACGGCGATGGATTCGACATTGTTCACCGTGGTCGGGCAACCGTAAAGCCCCGCGCCCGCCGGGAACGGCGGCTTCATCCGCGGCATGCCCTTCTTGCCTTCAAGGCTCTCCAGCAAGGCCGTTTCCTCGCCGCAGATATAGGCGCCTGCCCCGTGATGAAGGTAGAGATCGAAGTCCCAGCCCGAGCCTGCCGGGTTCACGCCGAGCAGACCGTCCTCATAGCATTCGTCGATGGCGGCCTGCAGCGCCTCGCGCTCCCGGATGTATTCGCCGCGCAGGTAGATGTAGCTCGCATGCGCGCCCATGGCGAAGGAGGCGATCAGAGCGCCCTCGATCAGCGTATGCGGATCGTGGCGCATGATCTCCCGGTCCTTGCAGGTCGCGGGTTCGGATTCATCGGCGTTGATGACCAGATAGGCCGGACGACCGTCGGATTCCTTCGGCATGAAGGACCATTTCATGCCGGTCGGAAAACCTGCCCCGCCCCGGCCACGCAGGCCCGACTTCTTCATCTCGTCGATGATCCAGTCGCGCCCCTTCTCGATGAGGCCGGCAGTCCCGTCCCAGTGCCCGCGCTTCTTCGCGCCGGCCAGGGAGCGGTCATGCATCCCGTAGATGTTGGTGAAGATCCGGTCCTGGTCCTTCAGCATCTTCTCACCCTTCCAAGGCCCGGCGTTTGCGCCAGACGCGCCATGTGACGATCATACCCCACACAAGGGCTCCGATCGCGGCAAAGTCGATCAGGAAAGCATAGCGGCTATCCCAGCCCATGCGCCCTCCCAACCATTGCAGGACGAACCAGAGCACCATCGCGGCGGCCATCACGCCGCCCGCCTGTCTGGCCTGCACGGCCAGTGCCCTGTGCGCGTCCTCCGTCATCAGATCTCCCCACGCTCCACCTTGCGGGAATGCTCGGTCTCCCCGCCGGCAGCGAGGATTTTCGCCTGCCCGATCCAATCCTCGCGCAGGGCGCGCCCCTTGAATTCGTGCAGATGCTCGTCGATCCATGCCAGATCCTCCGCCGTCCAGGCAGCGATCTGATCGAAATGGAAGATGCCGAGGTCGTGGAGCATCTTCTCGAGCTTCGGGCCGACGCCGGAGATGCGGAGCAGATTGTCCGCCCCTCCCTCCCGCGGCTCGGGTAGGAAGCCCGGGCGCGTCGGGGCACCCCCGCCAAGGATTACGGCATCCTCCGCCGTAGCCTTGGGATCGCTTTCCGGCTCCTGGTCCACATCCTTGTCGTCCCGACCTTCGGGATCGTCGCCCGCCACAGGCTGGCCCGGTTCACCCGTCGCGGTGCCGCCGGTGGCGGTGCCATCGACTTCCGGCCGCCCGATGGTATCCACGGGGGCTTCCTCGATCGAAATGCCCGTCTCATCGATCGGGTGACCCGCACCCGGAGTGGGCTGGACCTCCGCCTCGCTCGCGTCGACGGGCGCATTACGGTCAGAACGGTCGAGCCAAGGCGCATTGAGCGGCACTTCCGTGCCATCGATGCGCTTCACGGTATCCCCGATCGCGAGCGCGAGCGTCACGGAGGCGTTGCGCTCCGGCCGGTCTTCCGCAAGATCGGTGAGGCTCGTCAGGCCCGTCGCTGGTTCGGAGGAGAAGCGCCCGTTCTGCGGACCCGGCACCGGAACGTTGCCGGCGGCCAGGTCGTCGAGCAGGGCCACGAGTTTGTCCTCGGTCAGGTTCTCGTAGTAGTCCTTGCCGATCTGGGCCATCGGCGCGCCGGAACAGGCGCCCAGACATTCCACTTCCTCCCAGCTGAACTTTCCGTCCGCCGAGAGTTCATGGGGTTGGGCGTTGATCCGCTTCTTGCAAACCGCCATCAGGTCTTCTGCACCGCAGATCATGCAGGACGTCGTGCCGCAGATCTGGACATGGGCTACAGTGCCCGTCGGTTGCAGCTGGAACATGAAGTAGAAGGTCGCCACTTCGAGCACGCGGATATAGGCCATGCCCAGCATGTCCGCGACATATTCGATCGCGGGCTTGGTCAGCCAACCTTCCTGCTCCTGCGCCCGCCAGAGCAGCGGGATCACCGCGGACGCCTGGCGCCCTTCGGGATATTTCGAGATCTGCGCCTTCGCCCAATCGAGGTTCGCGGGAGCGAACTCGAAGTGGTTGGGCTGCGCGTGGTAAAGACGGCGTAGCATCAGACGGCTCCGGTCTGGCGGGCCGCGACGGGCGCGGCCAGCTGGCTTTGGGCGGGGCGGCTCACCGGTCCACCTCGCCGAACACGATGTCGAGCGTGCCGATGATCGCGGTCACGTCGGCCAGAAGATGCCCCTTGGCGAGATAGTCCATCGCCTGAAGGTGCATGTAGCCCGGAGCGCGCAGCTTCACGCGGTAGGGCCGGTTGGTTCCGTCGGCGACGAGATAGACGCCGAACTCACCCTTGGGCGCCTCAACCGCAGCATAGACCTCACCGGCGGGCACGTGGAACCCCTCGGTGTAGAGCTTGAAGTGGTGAATGAGGCTTTCCATGGAGCGCTTCATGTCACCGCGCTTCGGCGGGGTGATCTTACCGCGCGCCAGCACATCGCCCGGGGTCTGCCGGAGTTTTGCGATGGCCTGCTTGATGATCTTGGTCGATTCCCGCATCTCCTGCATCCTGCAGAGATACCGGTCGTAGCAATCACCGTTGGTGCCCACGGGGATCTGGAAATCGAACTCGTCGTAGCACTCGTAAGGCTGCGAGCGGCGAAGATCCCATGCGAGCCCGGTCCCGCGGGCCATGACGCCGGAGAAGCCGTACTGCTGGATGTCTTCCTCCGTCACGAGGGCGATATCCACAAGTCGCTGCTTCACGATGCGGTTCTCGGTGATGAGCGCATCCAGAGTGTCGATGAGCTTCGGGAACCTGTCGGCCCAGGCGTCGATATCGTCGATGAGGTCGGGCGGCAGATCCTGATGGACGCCGCCGGGACGGAAATAGGCCGCGTGCAGACGCGCCCCGCAGGCCCGCTCATAGAACACCATCAGCTCTTCGCGGGCGGTGAAGCCCCAGAGCGGCGGTGTCAGCGCGCCTACGTCCATGATGCCCGTGGTGATGACCATGATGTGGTTCAGGATGCGCCCGATCTCGCAATAGAGCACCCGGATCAGGCTCGCGCGCCGCGGAACCACCGTTCCGGTCAGCTTCTCGATGGCCAGGCAGTAGGCGTGCTCCTGGTTCATCGGACAGACGTAGTCGAGCCGGTCCAGATAGGGCAGGTTCTGAAGATAGGTCCGGCTCTCCATCAGCTTCTCGGTGCCCCGATGAAGCAGGCCGATATGCGGGTCGGCGCGTTCAACCACCTCACCATCCAGCTCCAGCACCATGCGCAGCACGCCGTGTGCCGCCGGGTGCTGCGGCCCGAAGTTGATGTTGAAATTACGGATCTTCTGTTCGCCGGTCAGAGCGTCGTCGAAAGCACCGTCCATCTCAGACCCTCCTCACTTCTTCTCGTCGCCCGGCAGGATGTATTGTGCACCCTCCCATGGCGACATGAAGTCGAATTGACGATATTCCTGCACGAGGTTGACAGGTTCGTAGATCACCCGCTTCTGTTCCTCGTCATAACGCACCTGCGTGTAGCCGGTGGTCGGGAAGTCCTTGCGCAGCGGGAAGCCGCGGAAACCGTAGTCCGTCAGGATCCGCCGCAGATCCGGATGGCCGGAGAACAGGATGCCGAACATGTCGAACACTTCCCGTTCCAGCCAGTTCGCCCCGGCATGGACTCCGGTGACAGAGGGGACGAGTTCCTCCTCCCGCACCTGGATCTTCACGCGCAAGCGCTGGTTCTGGTACATCGACAGCAGGTGATAGACCACATCGAAGCGGGCTTCGCGTTCGGGGTAGTCCACCGCCGTCAGATCGACCAGCGTCGAGAAACGGCAGTTCGGATCGGTTTTCAGGAACTCCAGAAACGGCACGATGGAATTGCGGTCGGCCTCGACCGTCAACTCCCCGAATTCCACCTTCGTGGACAGGACATGCTGCGGCTGCCGACTCTGGATATGCTCCGCCAGTTCGGCGAGAGGGGCATCTGCAAGGACTGCGTCGCTCATCTTACCCTCAACGTGCAATGGTGCCGGTGCGGCGGATTTTCCGCTGCAACTGGAGGATGCCATAGAGCAGCGCTTCCGCCGTGGGCGGACACCCCGGAACATAGACATCGACCGGAACGACCCGATCACAGCCCCGGACAACCGAATAGCTGTAGTGATAATAGCCACCGCCGTTCGCGCAGGATCCCATGGAGATCACGTAGCGCGGCTCCGGCATCTGGTCATAGACCTTGCGAAGCGCGGGGGCCATCTTGTTGGTCAGGGTGCCCGCGACGATCATCAGGTCTGACTGGCGAGGCGAGGCACGCGGTGCCGCGCCGAAGCGTTCCACGTCGTAGCGCGGCATGGACATCTGGATCATCTCGACCGCGCAGCAGGCCAGCCCGAAGGTCATCCAGTGGAGCGAACCGATGCGGGCCCAGTTGATGATGTCCTCGGTCGAGGTGAGCAGGAACCCCTTGTCCTGAAGCTCGCGGTTCAGCGCCTGGGTGGCCACTTCGCGGTCAGCGCCCGCGGTGTTCGCGCCGGTCATCACTCCCATTCGAGAGCTCCCTTCTTCCATTCGTAGGCAAAGCCGACGGTCAAGACGCCGAGGAAGATCATCATCGACCAGAAGGCCACTTCTGTGAGGCCCCCGAACGCCACTGCCCACGGGAACAGGAAGGCGACTTCGAGGTCGAAGATGATGAACAGGATCGAGACAAGGTAGAAGCGGATATCGAACTTCATCCGCGCGTCGTCGAACGAGTTGAAGCCGCACTCGTAGGCCGAGACCTTTTCCGGGTCCGGTTTCCGCACCGCGAGAATCGCAGCCGAAAGCATCAGGACGAGGCCGAGGGCGACGGCAACACCGAGAAAGACGAGGATCGGCAGGTATTCTCTCAGCAGATCGTCCACTGGTGGCTCCTTCGCTGGGATACCGTAGCATCCCGGTTGGCTGCGAAGCGGTTTACCCCTGCCCCCCGTCGGGGTCAACCGACTGCGGCGCAGCAAGCGCCTTCTGCGATCGCAAACGTCGCGTTTTCAGGCACTCGCGCCGGAAAACGGAACCAAACCGATTCCCGGACGTATCCGGCGGCGCATTTCCCGTGGTTTTCAACGAAGAGCCGAGCTCAGCCGTCACGCCAGGCAGGTGCGCGTTTCTCGAAGAATGCGGCGATCCCCTCCTCCGCTTCGGCGGTCTCCCAGCGCGCAACAAGTGCGCCTATCGTCGCATCCACCATCTCCGGTGTCACCCCGCCGCCGAGTCGCCGTACGAGAGCCTTGGAATCGGCCACCGCGCCCGGCGCGGCAGTGAGATAGGGGGCCACCTCCGCCTCCACTGCCGCATCCAGTTCTCCTGGCGGCACCACGCGCGACAACAGATCAAGCGACAGCGCCTCCTCCGGGCCGAAAATGCGGGGAGAGAAGAATACACGGCGCGCCCGCGCGGCGCCGAGTCGCGCAACCACATAAGGCCCGATCGTCGCCGGAATCAGCCCGAGTCGCACCTCCGTAAGCCCGAGCTTCAGCCCCGTCACTCCGATCGCGGTATCACAGACGGAGATCATGCCGAGCCCTCCGCCGAAGGCCTGTCCCTGAATGCGGCCGATCAGCGGCTTCGGCAGGCGGTCCAGCAGGCCAAGCATGTCGGCGAGCCGCCGTGCCTCCCGCGCGCGCTGCGTCGCATCGGCCCGCATCTGCTCCCGCATCCAGCCAAGGTCGCCGCCTGCACAGAAACTCTCGCCCTCTGCCGCGAGGATCACCACCCGGACCGACGGGTCTTCCCCGAGCCGCCGCGCCGCTTCGGACAACTCATCCATCATCTGCGCCGAAAGCGCATTGTGCCGTTCGGGCCGCGCGAGGGTCAGCGTGGCGACGCCGCGCGCGTCGATCTCGAGGCGTATGGTTTCAGCGCGGGTGGACTCAGCGAGGGTGGTCTCGGTCATCTCGGCATCTCCGTTTCGGACAGGATCAGGGCAAGGGAGGGGCGGCCGAGCCGGGGGTCGCGGGGGGCGTCCCCCGCGCGCTGGACGCCGTTGGGCCGGGTGGGGTCAGGCGGCTTCGGGACTGCGCAGGTTACGGGCCATCTGCGCCGCTTCGGCGATGACCGTGCGGTCAAGGCCGGTCCGCCAACCGCCCTCCTCCAGAAACGCAACGGCGGCTTCCGTCGCGACATTGCCCTTGGCCCCCGGCGCATAGGGGCAGCCGCCAAGACCGCCCACCGCCGCGTCGAAGACCCTCACGCCCAGTTCCAGCGATGCGGCGATATTGTCGAGCGCCCGTCCCGCCGTGTCATGATAATGACCCGCCAGCCGCTCCGCGGGCAGTTCCTGCATCACCGCTTCCAGCATTGCGCGGATCGTCTCCGGCGTGCCCTGCCCTATCGTGTCGCCGAGGCTCACCTCGTAGCAGCCCATGTCGCGGAGCGCTGCCGCGACACGCGCGACGTGGGCGGGCGGTGTCGGCCCGTCATAGGGGCAATCTGTCACGCAGGAGATGTAGCCGCGCACAGGGATTCCGTCGGCCTTGGCTGCCGCCGCGACCCCCTTCATGCGTTCGATGCTTTCCGCGATCGTCGCGTTGATGTTCGCCTTCGAGAACCCTTCGGAGGCCGAGCCGAACACCGCGACCTCATCCGCCCGCGCGCTCCTTGCTGCCTCATAGCCCTTCAGATTGGGCGCAAGGGCCGCGTAACTGATGCCCGGCGCCCGGCGGATGCCGGACAGCACCGCCGCCCCATCCGCCATCTGCGGCACCCATTTCGGGCTGACGAAACTCGCCACCTCGATCCTGCGGTAGCCGGCGGTGGAGAGCAGATCCACGAGCGCGATCTTTTCCGCCGCCGGGATCAGGCGCTTTTCATTCTGCAGCCCGTCGCGCGGGCCGACCTCGAAGATCTCGACGTCACGCATTCGGTGCCTCATAGAAATCGCGGGTGTAGATTTCGGCCTCACCATCCTCCTCCAGCGCGCGGCGGAAGGCGGGGCGCGTCTCGAAGTGATGCAGCCAGCGGGAGGCGGAGGGAAAGGCGTCGAAGCGCACGAAACGGCGCGCCATCATGACGCCGTATCCCACCTGCACATCCACCGCGGAAAAGCCGGAGGACAGCAGAAAATCGCGGCCTTCGAGACCCCGTTCCACGACCTCCACCGTCTTTTCGAGCCGCTTCGCCTCCAGCCGCATCACGGTGGGAGAGCGCATGTGATCTTCCCGGAGCACGATGTGCTGCTGCGTCAGGTTGGCAAGATGCTGGCCGATGGTTTCCGCGAAGTGCAGCCATTCAAGCCAATCAGCCCGCTCCACGTCACCCGGCCCACGGCCCAGCTGCGGCGCGCGGGTCTCGCACAGATACTCGGTGATCGCGCCGGATTCGAACAGCCGCCGCCCGTCGATCTCCAGCGCCGGAACCCGCCCCGCCGGTGACAGCGCGAGATAATCCGGCGAGCGCAGGGACTTGTCGAGCATGGAGTGTATGATGACCTCCGGCTGCTCCCCCATTTCCAGCAGAAGCCAGAGGATGCGGAACGAACGCGCCTGCGGAACGTGATGAAGCCGGATCATGCCTCCTCCTCCAGCAGGATGAGCGGCGCGCCGGCCTCCACCTGCGATCCTTCGCCGGCGAGCACTTCGGCCACGGTGCCGTCCCGCCCCGCGGCGAGGGTGTGTTCCATCTTCATAGCCTCCAGCACGGCGAGCCGCTGGCCTTTTTCCACCGTCGCCCCGGGCGTCACGAAAACGGCCTTCACCAACCCCGGCATCGGCGCCAGCACGGCATTGCCGCCGGCACCGCTCTCTGCGGCACGGGCAAGCTGATCGACGGGCCGCGCGATATGAGCGGCATGAGCAAAGAGCCCGACGCCCACGGAGAGCGGCACGATCCGCACCTCCGCCTTCTCGCCGTCAACCCACCACTGCCCCTGCCGCAACGCGCATTCGTGGATGACCTCACCGATCTCCACCCGGAAATGATCGGATGCGAGCGGCAGCACCACGGCGCTCCGCTCCTCGCCGTCCAGCATGAAGGCGACGGTCTGGCGGAGCGGCGTCCAGAGCGTGAATCCCGTATGCTCACTCCCCCCACCCGCAAGACCCGCCACGGCAAGCGCGGCCAGCGGCGCGACCGCAGGCGGTGCGGGCGGCGGAGCGGTGAGTTCTGCCAGATCACGCGCGATGAGGCCGGTATCGACCTCTCCCGCCGCAAAGCCGGGATGGCGCGCCAGTGCGGCAAGAAACGCTAGGTTGGTGACGCTCCCTGCCACCTCCGTGCCCTCCACCGCCGCAGCCAGGCGCGAAAGCGCGATCTCCCGGTTCGGGCCGTGAACGATGATCTTGGCGATCATCGGATCATACCACGGGCTGATCGCATCGCCCGGCCGCACACCGCTGTCGGCCCGCACGCCGGCCGGGAAGGCAAGATGTTCGAGCCGCCCCGTCGCGGGCAGGAAGCCCGCGGGAACGTCCTCCGCGTAAAGGCGCGCTTCGAAGGCATGGCCGTGAATGGCAAGGTCGCTCTGCCGCGCGGGCAGCGGCTCACCCGCCGCCACGCGGATCTGCCACTCGACAAGGTCGATGCCGGTGATGGCTTCCGTCACTGGATGCTCGACCTGAAGGCGGGTGTTCATCTCCATGAACCAGAACCCGTCAGGGCGCAGCCCGCGAGACCCGTCCACGATGAATTCGATCGTACCCGCACCGGCATAGCCGATGGCGCGCGCGGCCTTCACCGCCGCCTCGCCCATGGCGGCTCGCATCTCCGCCGTCATGCCGGGGGCCGGAGCTTCCTCGATCACCTTCTGGTGGCGACGCTGGAGCGAGCAGTCCCGCTCGAAAAGATGAACGGCATCGGTGCCGTCGCCAAACACCTGCACCTCGATGTGGCGGGGCTTTTCGACGTATTTCTCGATCAGCACGTCGGGATTGCCGAAAGCGGTGCGCGCCTCTCCCTGCGCGGAGGCCAGCGCCTCGGCAAAGGCATCGGGGGTCTCCACCAGCCGCATACCCTTGCCGCCGCCGCCCGCCACCGCCTTGATGAGCACGGGATAGCCGACCTCCGCCGCGGCCTGAGCCAACCGGGTCGCGTCCTGATCCGCGCCAAGATAACCCGGCACCACGGGCACGCCCGCCTCCTGCATCAGCCGCTTCGCGGCGTCCTTCAGGCCCATCGCGCGGATGGCGCTGGCCGAGGGACCGATGAACACCAGCCCTGCCGCGGTGACGTCATCGACGAACTCTGGGTTCTCCGACAGGAAGCCGTAGCCGGGGTGGATCGCCTCTGCGCCTGTCTGCCGCGCGGCAGCGATGATCCGGTCGCCGCGCAGATAGCTGTCAGCCGGCTTCGGGCCGCCGATATGGACGGCCTCATCGGCCATGGCCACATGTTTCGCGCCGGCATCCGCATCGGAATAGACGGCCACTGTCGCAATCCCCATGCGGCGGGCGGTCTCCATGACGCGGCAGGCGATCTCGCCCCGGTTGGCAATCAGGATCTTGCGGAACATCATTCCCTCCCCAGCGCCGTGCAATGCAGGCGCGCCTGTTCCTCGGAGAAGCAGCAGAAGATCACGTCGAGCGACGCCTGCGCTTCCCGCACAGTGTTGACGGCGATCCCAGCGGCGGCTTCCGCGGGATATCCGTAGATGCCGGTGGATATGGACGGAAACGCGATGGAGGCGAGGCCAAGCTTCTCCGCCTCCTCCAACGCGCGGCGGTAGCAGGAGGCGAGCAGTGCGGCCTCCCCCTCCGTCCCGCCCCTCCAGACGGGGCCTACCGCATGGATCACATAGCGGGCGGGCAATCGGTATCCCTTCGTGACCTTCACCTCTCCGGTTTCGGCCCCGCCGAGGGTGCGCGTCTCCGCCAGCAACTCAGGCCCGGCGGCACGGTGGATCGCGCCATCCACGCCCCCGCCACCTAGAAGCGAGCGGTTCGCGGCATTCACCACCGCATCGACATGCAGCGTGGTGATGTCGGCCACGACAACCGACAGGCGGCCCTCCTGGCAATGCGGCGTCATCCCCCCGCCCCATTGTTCAGACCTGCGCTCAGATCAGGCCGCCGCACCAGCCCTGTCTGCGTCCGCCATCGTAGGCCCGCGCCAGACCGCTTGACACCATGATCGCGGCAAGCGGCCTGCCGTCCAGCAGCACCGTCGCCAGTGACCGCCCGTAGAGATCGCGGGAGCCAATCCGCACCTCGATATGCTCTGCCCCCCAGAGCTTCCAGCGGAGCAGCCATGTCGCGGCAACCGCCCTTGCGAATTCGGAGGGGCAGCCGGGGCTGAACAGTTCCGGCGTGTCGAAGCCGCGCAGCCGCGTGTTCACCAGACCGCGGGTCAGGCAGGCAAGCTTCAGCGTGTCTCCATCCGTGACGGACCAGATGCGGCAGGTCTTGCCGTTGCCCTCGTGAATGGGCTTGACCACCGCCATACCCATATCCAGCCCGGCCGGTCCCAGTGTCGCCAGCAGGACAAGAAACAGCAGCCGCGACCGCAGCCGAAGGGCGCGTCGAAGCATCCGCGGTGGAGAAAGAAGCGTGAACATCGTCCCGCTTCTGACCGGTCGCATCGGCAAAGGCAACCCGCTCCGGCGAAATCCGCCGATCCTTTCGACTGCCCGTGGAATCCGCTGGTTGCGAGGGGTTTCTCATCCTATGCCTCACATGCGGAACACGCCGAAGCGCGTCTGACCGACAGGCGCATTCAGGCTCGCCGAGAGACTGAGGGACAGCACGTCGCGCGTCTTGCGCGGGTCAATGATCCCGTCGTCCCACAGCCGGGCAGAGGCATAGAGCGGGTGGCTCTGACGGTCGAACATCTCGATGGTGGGGCGCTTGAACGCGGTCTCATCCTCCGCGCTCCAGCTTCCGCCGGTGCGTTCGATACCCTCGCGTTTCACCGTTGCCAGCACGCCCGCTGCCTGCTCGCCACCCATGACGGAAATGCGCGAGTTCGGCCATGTCCACAGGAACCGCGGCGAATAGGCCCGCCCCGCCATGCCATAGTTCCCCGCGCCGAAGGAGCCGCCGACCAACATGGTGATCTTCGGCACTTCCGTCGTCGCGACCGCCGTGACCAGCTTTGCCCCGTGGCGGGCGATGCCTTCGCTCTCGTACTTCCGCCCCACCATGAAGCCGGTGATGTTCTGCAGGAACACCAGCGGAATGCCGCGTTGCGAGCACAGCTCCACGAAATGCGCCCCCTTCACGGCGGATTCGGAAAACAGCACCCCGTTGTTGGCGATGATCCCCACCGGGATCCCCGTGACATGGGCGAATCCCGTCACCAGCGTCTCGCCGAACCGCGCCTTGAACTCGTCGAAGCGGGAGCCGTCCACCACGCGGGCGATGACCTCCCGGATGTCGTAGGGCGTCTTCAGGTCGGCAGGCACCACGCCGAGGATCTCCTCCGGGTCATAGGCCGGTTCTTCGCTCGACTGCATCGTCACGGTAAACGGCTTCGTGCGGTTCAGCCCGGCCACGGCCTGACGCGCCAGCGCCAGTGCGTGCGTGTCGTCCTCCGCCAGATAATCGGCAACACCCGACAGGCGCGTGTGCACGTCCCCGCCGCCCAGATCCTCGGCCGACACGACCTCCCCCGTCGCCGCCTTTACCAGCGGAGGGCCGGCGAGGAAGATCGTGCCCTGGTTCTTCACGATGATCGTCACGTCGGACATGGCCGGCACATAGGCCCCGCCTGCGGTGCATGACCCCATGACGACGGCGATCTGCGGGATGCCCTTCGCGCTCATCCGCGCCTGATTGTAGAAGATGCGGCCGAAATGCTCCCGGTCCGGGAAGACCTCGTCCTGCTGGGGCAGGTTCGCGCCGCCCGAATCCACAAGGTAGACGCAGGGAAGATGGTTCTCCTCCGCGATCTCCTGCGCGCGGAGGTGCTTCTTCACCGACATGGGATAGTAGGTGCCGCCCTTCACCGTCGCATCATTGCAGACGATGAGCACCTCCTGCCCCGCCACGCGCCCGATCCCGGCAATCAGCCCGGCGCAGGGGGCGGCATTGTCATACATGCCATGCGCGGCGGTTGCGCCGATCTCCAGAAACGGCGAGCCGGGGTCCAGCAGGTTGGCGACCCGCTCCCGCGGCGCCATCTTGCCCCGCGCCACGTGGCGGGCGCGGGCTTTGTCGCCGCCTCCTGCGGCGGCCAGGGCCGCAGCCTCCGCCGCCGTTTCCAGCAGGGACAGATGGGCCGCACGATTGGCGCGGAAGCCTTCGGAAGCGGTCAGTGCCGCGGAGACGAGTTTCATGGCGCCCTCCTCAGGCCGTGACCGACATCAGTTCCCGCCCGATGAGCATGCGGCGGATTTCGCTGGTGCCCGCCCCGATCTCCATGAGCTTCGCGTCACGGAACAGGCGGCTCACCACGCTGTCGTTCAGAAATCCCGCGCCACCAAAGGCCTGCACCGCCTGATGCGCCTGCACCTGCGCCTGCTCGGAGGCGTAGAGCACGCAGGCGGCGGCATCCTGCCGTGTCACCTCACCCCGGTCGCAGGCTTTCGCCACCTCATAGACATAGGCCCGGGCGGTGTTCATCGCGGTGTACATGTCCGCGATCTTGCCCTGCATGAGCTGGAAGCTCCCGATCTCCTGTCCGAACTGGCGGCGTTCGTGCATATAGGGCATCACCTCATCCAGACAGGCGGCCATGATCCCCGTGCCGATACCCGACAGGACCACCCGTTCGTAGTCCAGCCCCGACATCAGCACCCGCACGCCCTTGCCTTCCCCGCCCAGAACGTTCTCGAAAGGCACCTCCACGTTCTCGAACACCAGCTCCGCGGTGTTGGAACCGCGCATCCCCAGCTTGTCGAAATGCCGGGAGGTGGAGAAGCCCGTCATGGTCTTTTCGACGATGAAGGCGGTCATGCCGCGGGATCCGGCCTCCGGGTCGGTCTTGGCATAGACGACCAGCGTATCGGCATCCGGCCCGTTCGTGATCCAGTATTTCGTGCCGTTCAGCACGTAATAGCCGTTCCGCTTCTCGGCGCGGAGTTTCATAGACACCACGTCCGACCCGGCTCCCGCCTCCGACATGGCAAGTGCGCCGACATGATCGCCGGAGACGAGCTTCGGCAGGTATCTGGCCCTTTGCTCCTCCGTGCCGTTCAGCTTGATCTGGTTCACGCAGAGATTGGAGTGGGCGCCATAGGAAAGCGAGACGCTGGCGGACGCCCGCGCGATCTCCTCCACCGCGATGACATGGGCAAGGTATCCCATCCCCGCTCCGCCATATTCCTCCGGCACGGTGACGCCCAGCACGCCAAGGTCGCCCAGTTCCTTCCACAGCGGCGCGGGAAATTCATTCGTGCGGTCGATCTCTGCCGCCATGGGCTTCAGCCGCTCCTGCGCCCAGCGATGGACCGCCTCGCGCAGCGTTTCGATATCCTCGCCCAGATCGAAGCGCATCGACGCCATGAACATCCCGATTCCCTCCCCGGAATTGAACGTGTGTTCAATAAATATCGCTGGCCTCGAACCCGGTCAATCGCGCAAATGATCTGGCCGAAATGGAGACTCCAGATGCGCCGTATCGTTATTGCCCTTTCGATGTCGTTCGCGGCCACCACCGCATTTGCCGAAGAAGTCGGTCGCATAGGCGTGGACTGGATGGGAAACGATGTCGTGGTGGAGGCGTTTGACGACCCGAAGGTACAGGGCGTCACCTGCCATGTCGCCTACTTCAGCCGTTCAACGATCGACAGGCTGCGGCAGGGCAACTGGTTCGAGGATCCTTCGAACTCGGCCATCTCCTGCGCCAAAGTGGGGCCGGTGACGCTGGGAGACATAGAAAAGGGACCAAAGGGAGAGGAGGTCTTCAGCGAGAGGCGGTCGATCATCTTCAAATCGCTGAAGGTACGCCGGATATACGATGAGGCGCATCATACGCTGATCTACGTCTCGCATGGCGATCAGGTGGTGGAGGGTTCTGCCAAGATGGCGATTTCCACCGTCGCGCTCGACTGAAACACCGCTACAACGCGCATGAGAAGGCCGGCCGGGACTACCCGGCCGGCCTTTCTTGCAACCCTGGGATCAGCGGCTTCCGTGTGAGGATTCGCCGCCCTTCCGGCCCGCCTCTGAGGCGCGTTCCCGATCATTGGCGAAATTCCCCGGATTGGACGACTTCGAGCCGCCCTGTTGGCCGCCCTTGTTGTGATCCATATCCTGCTTCATCTGGCCGCTCTTCTTGTCCTTGTCGGACGAGCCATGTTGATTGGTTGCCATTTTGAGTCCTCCAACTCCTTGCCAGTCTGGCTGGCAGGATAACAACAGCGGGCGAGCAGCGATGTTCCTGATCGCCGAAGCAGTCGCGAAAAAGAGATCACAGCGGCAGAAGGCGCTCCACCAACCCCGGCAGCGTGGCATAGTCATCGAGCAGAGCATCCGGCTCCAGCCGGGCGATGCCGGGGCCTTCCGGGCCGAACGTGACAAGCACCACCGGCACTCCCACCGCCCGCGCGGTGTTCCGGTCCGTCACCGTATCCCCGACAAGAAGCGAGCAGGCGACCTCTCCCCCCGCGCGGAGGACGGACTGCCGGTAGGGTTCCGGGTCGGGTTTACGGCTGGCAAGCGTGTCGGCGCCGATCAGCGACTGGAACAGGTCCCGCACGCCGAGCCGGGCAAGAAGCGTCTCCGCCAGCCCCTCGGGCTTATTGGTGCAGATGCCCACCCTGTCCCCCCGCCCGCGGAGCGCCTCCACCGCCTCCACCGCACCGGGATAAAGGCGGGTGTGGCGGTCGATATCCTCACCATAGGCCTTGAGCAGCAGGGGGAAATCAGCGTCCACATCCGCCTCGCTCCACTCCCGTCCCAACCGCGAGAGGCCGAGCCGGAGCATGGCGCGTCCACCCGCAAACGCCGTTCCGGCATCCGCAACGGGATCAAGCGGCGTCCCCTCGCCACGCGACTGGAAACAGGCATTGGCGGCGGCGATCAGGTCGGCGGATGTGTCCGCCAGCGTTCCATCGAGATCGAATATCACCGTCCGCATCCGCCGCTCCTTGAAACGTCCCGTAAATTCATGTGATGGCCCGCGCTCTTGCGGCAGGCGAGGCTCTCGGTAAAACGGGCGCGACAGGAAGGGAAGATCAGACGTATGGCGACGGCACTCATCGTTCTGGCAGCAGGTCAGGGAACACGAATGAATTCGGACCTGCCCAAGGTTCTGCACGAAGTGGGAGGGGCGCCGCTTGTGGTTCATGCGCTGCTCTCCGCCGCGCCTCTGGAGCCGGAGCGCAGCGTGGTCGTGACAGGACATGGCGGAGCTGCGGTCGCCGGCGTCGTGGAAGAGTTTGATGAGCGTGTCCGCACCGTGGAGCAGGCCGAACAGCTTGGCACCGCCCATGCCGTGTTGCAGGCCGCGCCGATGCTGGAGGGCTTCGCCGGGAACGCCATCGTGCTCTACGGCGATACACCCTTCATCCGCGCCGAAACGCTTGAGGAGATGCTGGCCGCACGGAAGCAGCACGATATCGTCGTGCTGGGTTTCGAGGCGGCAGACCCCGGACGCTATGGCCGTCTGGTGATGGAGGGCGACACCCTGCTCCGCATCGTTGAATACAAGGACGCGACGGAGAGCGAACGCCGTATCGGGCTGTGCAACAGCGGGGTGCTTTGTGCAGATGCGGCCACGCTGCTGCGGCTCGTCTCGGAGGTCGGCAACGAAAATGCGGCGGGTGAATACTACCTGACCGATATCGTGGCGCTCGGCCGGGCGCAGGGGTTGTCCGCCACCGCCGTCACCTGTGCGGAGGTGGAGACGATGGGCGTGAACACCCGTGCCCAGCTCGCCACCGCGGAGGCTGCCTTTCAGGCTCGCGCCCGCGGAGAGGCGGCGGAGAACGGCGTGACGCTGCTCGATCCAGCGACGGTGCATTTCTCGTGGGACACCGCCATTGGCCGCGACACGGTGGTGGAGCCGAACGTGATCTTTGCGCCGGGCGTCACGGTGGAATCGGGCGCGCGCATCCGGGGCTTTTCGCATCTGGAGGGATGCCACGTCTCGGAAGGCGCGACGGTCGGGCCTTTCGCCCGGCTCCGCCCCGGTGCGGAACTGGCGGAAGGGGTGCATGTCGGCAACTTCGTAGAGATCAAGAACGCCACCATCGCGCAGGGCGCCAAGGTCAACCACCTCACCTATATCGGCGATGCGAGCGTGGGTGAGGAGACGAACATCGGTGCGGGCACCATCACCTGCAATTACGACGGCGTGAACAAGCACCGGACGAAGATCGGAGCGCGGGTGTTCATCGGATCGGACACCATGCTGGTCGCTCCCGTTCGGATCGGTGACGATGCGATGACCGCGACAGGCTCCGTCATCACGGCGGATGTTCCGGCAGGCGCCCTCGGCGTCGCCCGCGCCAAGCAGGAGGTGAAGCCCGGCTTCGCCCTGCGGTTCTTTGAACGGCTCCGCGCAGCAAAGCGCGCCAAGGGAGGCAAGTGACATGTGTGGTATCGTCGGCGTTCTGGGCCATCACGAAGTCGCCCCCATGCTGGTGGAAGCGCTGCGGCGGCTGGAATACCGCGGCTATGACAGCGCGGGTATCGCCACTGTCAACCATGGCCATCTTGACCGGCGGCGGGCGACGGGCAAGCTCGTCCACCTGTCGGACCTGCTGGTGCATGAGCCGCTGGCCGGCAAGTCCGGCATCGGTCATACCCGCTGGGCCACCCATGGTGCGCCCTCCGTCCGCAATGCGCATCCGCATGTCTCGGGCGGGGTCGCGGTGGTGCATAACGGCATCATCGAGAACTTTCGCGCGCTGAAGGCCGAATTGGAGGAACAGGGCTACAGTTTCGATTCCGACACGGATACGGAGATTGTGGCTACCCTCACCCGCAGCTACATGGAAACGGGCATGGATGCCGACGCCGCCACCGCCGCAACGGTGGCACGGCTGGAGGGCGCCTTTGCGCTCGGGTTCCTGTTCGATGGCGAGGAGGATCTGATGATCGTCGCGCGCAAGGGCTCTCCCCTCGCCATCGGGCATGGCGACGGCGAGATGTTCGTGGGGTCCGACGCCATCGCCCTCGCCCCCATGACCGACCGGATCACCTATCTGGAGGAAGGCGACCGGGCCGTGATCCGCCGCTCCGGTGCCGTCATCTATGATGCAGCGGGACGGCGCGCGAACCGGAAGATGGAGACGATCCGCATGGACGCGGCGCGGATCGAAAAGGCCGGCTACAAGCACTTCATGGCCAAGGAGATCGCCGAACAGCCGGTGGTGCTGGGCGACGCGCTTTCCCATTACATCAATGCCGATGGGGAAATCGTGCTGCCCATCGAGATTGATTTCGCCAGCGCAGACCGGGTGGCGATGTCCGCCTGCGGCACAGCCTATATCGCCTGTCAGGTGGCGAAATACTGGTTCGAGCAGCTCGCGGGCCTGCCGGTGGATACCGACTTCGCCTCGGAGTTCCGTTATCGCGAACCGGTACTGTCGCCCAGATCGCTGGCCTTCTTCGTCAGCCAGTCGGGGGAGACCGCCGATACGCTCGCGGCGCTCCGCCACGCGCAGGGTCAGGTCGCGCAGACGGTGGGTATCGTGAACGTCGCCACCTCCACCATCGCGCGGGAGGCGGATGGTGCGCTGCCGATCCTCGCCGGGGTCGAGATCGGCGTGGCCTCCACCAAGGCGTTCACCTGTCAGCTCCTTATCCTCGCGCTTCTCGCGCTGCGGGCGGGGGTGGATCGGGGCCGTATCTCGCCTGAGGAACTGCGCGGCCATGTCGCGGCACTCCGCAGCCTGCCCGGCCTGCTCAACACTGCCATCGGCCAGTCCGATCAGATCGAGCGCCTGGCCCGTCAGCTCTCCGAAGCGAAGGACGCGCTCTTCATCGGGCGTGGACCTATGTTCCCTCTCGCCCTTGAAGGCGCGCTGAAACTAAAGGAAATCAGCTATATACACGCGGAAGGCTATGCGGCGGGCGAGCTGAAGCATGGGCCAATCGCTCTGATCGACGAAACCATGCCGGTGATCGTGATGGCCCCGCGAGATGCACTTTTTGACAAGACCGTCTCCAACATGCAGGAAGTGATGGCACGCAAGGGCAAGGTATTGCTCATCTCCGACCATCAGGGCATTCACGAAGCAGGATCCGGCGTCGCCGATACGATACACATGCCCGAAGCGCCCGCTCCCTTCGCCCCGATCCTCTACGCAATACCCGCACAGCTCATCGCCTACCACACCGCCGTCGCGAAGGGCACCGACGTCGATCAGCCCCGTAACCTGGCGAAATCCGTGACAGTGGAATAAACGACCCCATCGGGCCATTTTGTTGCGCGCAAGAAATAAGGTTTAGGCACGCGGATCGACTGGCTTTTTGATCCCGGAGCTTAGCGCGGCATGGAACCGGCGTGTACGTGCAGCCTGGATCTGTCTTGACAAGGACTAGAACTCAGGTTGCCCCGTCCGGCGCGTGACGCCATCAGGCCGGCCTAGCCGTTTTTGGAGCGCATGGCCGGCCGTGTGCATCATTCGCTGGATCGAGCGGTCTCCTTTCACGAAAAGCGGGCGGCGAGCGTCACGCCATGGGGATGGCCCTCTGCGAAGCTGATGCGACGATTGCCCGCCACGTGGTGTTGGCCTTTGGTCTGTCAATGAGGGTTTGGGACGGAAAAATTCGCAGCAGCCTTTTTATCCTGCGAGACCAGCAATCACGGGATGCCAAATTCACCTTGACGCCAACCGTATCCGCGCTCCCCGGAAGAGGATCGCTGGAAGCGCCTTTTGCGGTCGGAGGCCGAGGGCAGCTTTTTCATAGGAAGTTGGACGGCAGCTACCACGTTCTTGGACGTTCAAAGCCACGGCAACGCCGGCAAGCGGCGCTCCGCTTTTCCCAGCGAGACTGATGCGCGTGCCCCTCAAGCCGCGGCACGTCGTCATTCTTCCAGCGGTGGACGGGAGGCTCGCGGTCTGGGACGGAGATCGTCACGAAGGCTGCAGCTCTGTCCACGGGGCCGCTTTCACCCGCCAGGTTCGACGCCGTTTAAGGCTGAGGCAGAAAGCGTTCGACATTCGCCGAGGCCTCTCTTCGCCGGTGAATGGAAAACCCCGGCAGTCGCGCGGATCTGTTCTTCCGGCCAAGGCGAGTCAATTCGATTCTCAGAAAGCGTGGCAAACGATTTCCGTCCGAATGCTCATTGTATGCTCATTGCGGGATTTCCCGACATCAAGCGCGTCTTCCAACTACTTGATTTTATTGGCGCACCCGACAGGATTCGAACCTGTGACCTCTGCCTTCGGAGCAATTTGGGCTGAC
>NZ_JFGS01000018.1 GCF_000740775.1 Haematobacter missouriensis
ATCACAAACATTCCCGCAAGCAGAAAATGACATGCCGATGCATTTTTTTTGGAACTGCCTAATTAATAGGCAAAAGATCACCTGCTGTGCGCAAGCTACCCCAGCTTGCGATAGGCGATCCCCCGGGCCAGCCAGCAGCCGAGTTCGGCGCCCGTGATCCGGCCCGCTCCGTCCCTGCGAAGTTGGAGCGTCCAGTCTCCCGGCGCGGGAGCATCCATGGAGCGGCGGGTCGCGACGAGCCAGATATCAGGGGCGAGAGGGCGGGCCAGTTCCATGGGCCCCTGCCCCAGCATTCCATTGAACCCGACGTAGAGCCCCCCTGCCCCGGGCATCAGCACCATCTCGGCTTCGAGCTCATCGGACCGGAAATGGCCGTCGGGTATCTCTCTGTCCGGCGGCGGCAGGGGCTCCAGTTGCGCGGACAACCTGTCTGCGGACCGCGTCATCATGATACCCCCCTCCCCTCTCTCCAGCCGTATGCCGGTCGCTTCCAGACCACCGTCCCGGAAGGTCAGGGGTTCCGGCGATGTGGCATAGCGCAGGCGGGGGACTGTGCCGCCGTCGATCCTGACCGACAGCCCCGTCTCCCGGCAGAGCCAATGTCCGTCCCAGATCTCGGGGGGCGGGACCATGGCCGGTCCTGGAAGACCCAGCACATGCCGGAACAA
Organism: Haematobacter missouriensis; assembly: GCF_000740775.1. Classification (GTDB taxonomy): domain Bacteria; phylum Pseudomonadota; class Alphaproteobacteria; order Rhodobacterales; family Rhodobacteraceae; genus Haematobacter; species Haematobacter missouriensis. The sequence continues at coordinate 669 of NZ_JFGS01000018.1, forward strand.
GGTCCGCGCTGCCGACTGGGCATCCGCCTGATGGTTGAACATGATCACGACGGAGAGACGCGCGTCCCGCGCATGTATCCTGTAGGCTCGGAACCCCCGCAGCGCCCCGCCGTGGCCGGTCACCGCAAAACCGCCTTCCTGCCCGCGCGACAGCCCGTAGCCATAGGGCGCGGGGCTGCCGTCCGCGAAACTTGCCGGTGACGAAATGCGTGAATAGAGCGCGCCCGGATCGTCGCGCGTCGCATCGATCCACGCCTCATAGGCCAGCATATCGGTGAGCGAGGCCGAGATCCCGGCATCCCCCTTCCACCAGATACCGTTGTCGGCGGGGAAAAAGCCCGTGTCCAGCGTGCCCTCATACCCGGTGACCCCATCCGGTGGATGGCGGGTATCGGGCACCAGCGCCGCTGTTTCCATCCCCGCGGGGCCGAAGATATGGCGCGTGTAAAGCGTTCCTAGATCCTCTCCCGTCGCGGCCTCCAGCAACTCGGCCAGCAGGCGAAAATTGCCGTTCGAGTAGGAATAGCGGGAGCCGGGTGCGAAATGACCGGTCTTCATGCGCGCAAGCAGGGGAAGGGCGTCCTCCCTCCGGAAGGTCTGCTCCGCCTGCGCGCCCTGCAGCACCGTCAACGCCCAATAGTCTCGCAGACCCGACTGATTGTCGCAAAGCTGCCGCACGGTGGGAAGCCGGTCGCGGAACCCGGGCAGATAGCCGGCCAGGCGGTCGTCAAGCCGTGCAGGATCGCCGATCTCCGCCAGCAGCGCCGCGCAGGTGAACTGCTTCGAGATGGAGCAGATCGGCAGGCGCAGCGCCTCGGTCATCGGGCGGCGGGCCGCAAGGTCGGCGAACCCCCAGCTTCGCGCGGCCACGACCCTGCCCTCCCGCACGATCCCCGCGACGCCTCCAGGCCCGGGATAGAGGTTTGGCAAATCATCCAGCGCGGCTTCGATATCCATGATCTCTTCCCCTTGCCCGTCGATTCACGTGTCGGCGGCGGCCGCCGCGCGGCGCAAGGAAGGCAGCCCCGCCCTGCCCCGTCAAGCGGTGGAATTCCCTTGCAGCGACCGTGCGCCCCTGCACTATCCACGCGACAGAAACAGGAGCTCGCCCATGTCTTCCCACGGCTACGAATCCGGTCGCCTCAACCTGCCGTTCGTCGGCATTCCGACTTTCGCCAAAAGCCGCTACGTCGAGGATTGGGACAGCATCGCTGCCGACGTGGCAATCCTGGGGGCGCCTTTCGACTTTGGCACGCAATGGCGCTCCGGCGCCCGCTTCGGACCGCGGGGCATCCGGGAGGCCTCCACGCTCTTCTCCTTCGGTCACGCGGGTGCCTATGACCATGAGGATGACACGACGTATCTGGAGGGGGTGCGGATCGTCGATCTGGGGGATGCGGATATTGTGCATACCGATACGATGGGCAGCCACGCCGCCATCGAATACGGGGTGCGCAAGATTCTCGCGGCCGGTGCCGTGCCGGTGGTGCTGGGGGGTGACCACTCCGTCAACATTCCCTGCATCAACGCGTTCGAAGAACAGGAGCCGATCCACATCGTCCAGATCGACGCGCATCTGGATTTCGTGGACGAACGTCACGGTGTCCGCTTCGGCCATGGCAATCCGATGCGCCGTGCCTCGGAAAAGCCGTGGGTGACGGGGATGAGCCAGCTTGGCATCCGCAACGTCTCCTCCACCGCCAAGGAAGGGTATGACTATGCCCGCGCGCAGGGGTCCGACATCCTCTCCGTCCGCCAGTTCCGCAAGCTGGGGGTAGAGCGCGTGCTGGACAGGATCCCGGCCGGTGCGCGCTATTACCTGACGCTGGACATCGACGGGTTCGACCCCTCGATCGCGCCGGGCACCGGGACGCCCAGCCACGGCGGGTTTCTCTACTATGAGGTGCTGGAGCTGATCGCTGGGCTGTGCGAGCGCGGCCGGATCGTCGGCGTGGACCTCGTGGAGGTCGCCCCCGATTATGACCGGACGGGGACGACATCGATCCTTGCCGCGCAGATCCTGCTCAACACCATCGGACGGATGTTCACAGCAAAAACCTGACGTTTGTCAGGAAATCTTCACCACGAGTTTGCCGAAGTTCCTCCCTTCCAGCAGCCCGATGAACGCCTCCGGGACGGCGGCAAGCCCGCCTTCCACGATATCCTCGCGGTAGCGGACGCGCCCCTCCCGGATCCACCCGGCCATGTCGCTATAGAAGGCGGGGCGCTGATCCACGAACTCCCGCTGGATGAATCCGCGGATCAGCAGGCTTTTGGAGAGCACCTGTCGCATCAGTCCGGGGAGCCGGTCTGGCCCTTCCGGCACACCGACGGCATTGTATTGCGCGATGAGGCCGCAGACCGGGATCCGCGCGAAGGTGTTCAGCAACGGAAAGACCGCGTCCCAGACCTTGCCGCCGACATTCTCGAAATAGACATCGACCCCGTTGGGGCAGGCTTCGGCAAGACGCTTGGCGAAGTCGGGCGCGCGGTGGTCAATGGCCGCGTCGAAACCCAACTCTTCCCGCACGAAGGCGCATTTGTCAGCCCCGCCCGCGATACCTACAGCCCGCGCGCCCTTGATACGCGCAATCTGCCCGACGACGGAGCCGACCGCCCCACTCGCCGCCGCAACCACGACCGTCTCCCCTGGTTTGGGCTGGCCGATGGTAAGCAACCCCGAATAGGCCGTGAACCCCGGCATTCCCAGCACGCCGAGCGCTGTCGTCATCGGGGCTTCTTCGGGATTGAGCTTCCGCAGATCTGCGCCGTCCGAAAGCGCGTATTCCTGCCAGCCGGAATGGGAGAGTACCACATCGCCCTCCCGGTAATCCGGATTGCGCGAGACAATGACTTCCGCCACGGTGCCACCTTCCATCACGGCGCCGATCTCCACCGGCGCCGCGTAGGAGCGTGCCGCGCTCATCCGACCACGCATGTAGGGGTCAAGCGACAGATAGCGCGTGCGGAGAAGAACCTCCCCCTCCCGCGGCGGGGGCACTGGCGTCTCCTCCATTCGAAAGTTGGCGGCGTTGGGACGTCCTTCGGGTCGCGAGGCAAGGACAAGACTGTGGTTGATAATATCCGACATGGGGTTCCTCCGTTCCAGTGAGTTGTGCCACGGGACGCCGTGGCTGAAAACCGTTGCCTAAAACGTAATGTAATAACGTCTAATCACCCAACAGATTGGTTGCGGGATTCTCCGCGATATCAACGTCGGCGTAGTATTTCTGGGCTTGCGCCGCCGATCGGTGAAGCGAAAGCTGCATCGCCGCCTGCAAGGGCGCGCCGTCTAGTGCAGCCTGCGTAAGAAAACCCGAGCGCAATCCGTGCGGAGAGGCGAACCCATCCGGCAATCCAGCCTCGCGGATTAGACGGCGCACCACTGACGCCACGCCCTCGGGAGTTAGCCGGCGTTTAAGCACTCGATCTGTCTTACTGATTGGCCGAAAGACCGGACCGTTTTGTATTCCCGCAGCGTCCAGCCATGCCACGAGACTACGAGCGCCCCTCCCCTTCAGAACGAGCTTCGGGGTCGCGCCCTTTCGGGTGGTCTTTGTTCCCGGCAGCCGAATCCAGACATGTCCGTGACGGTCGAATTCGCGCAGGTCCAGATCTTCGACGTTCAGGGACACAACCTCAGACCGTCGCCGTCCGCCCGATCCCCAGGCGAGCAACAGAATAGCCCGATCGCGCAGTCCGCGCATGTCCGGCCCTGTGGCGGCCACCAGTTGCAGCAGGGTCTCTCGGGTCACCGGATTCGCCGATTTAGGCGACGGCGGCCGATCAGCAGCGCGCCGAGCCTTCTGTCTAGCCTGACGGATAAGGGGAAGCTCGAAAGGCGAGGTTAAATTCTGGATGCGATGGAAGGCGCGCCAACTTGCAATTCGACGGTCAAGCGTGGAGGCTGCTGGGCAGGCGAGTTGGCGGCGGAGGCCAGCAGCGATCAGGCGCTCTGCAGCCTGACGGGCCGGGTCCTGTTCAGCGGCTTCTTCCAGATCGCGGGCGTGATCCAGGAGGAAAGCCAGGGCGACGTCTTCCCGTTCCGGCCAGATCGGGGCTGTGCCGAAGCGAAGCATGCGCCAAGCGGAGATATATGCCAGATCCCGTTCCCAAGCGCGAAGCGTGTTTTCGGGCGTTCCACGGCGGTAGAGCTCGGCAAGATCACTGCTGAGTCCGGTGGCAAGGGCTATAGTGGGGAAGTTATCGACCATGCCGGATGTTCCTTACAGTGCGCAGGATTTGCAAGCGGGTTCAGTTGACAGCTGTCAACACAACGATGTTGACAGCTGTCAACCTTCCATGATTGCGCTTCGGGATAATCCTCGAACCATTCTCTCAAGAGAGAAGGTACCGTTTAGGGCCTTCTCAGCTAGCATCCGGAGGTAGGAGGATGGGCGATGGATGGATTTTAACCTTTGCAGAATGCAGGCAATCGTTGCCGCCGCGCATTCTGGCGCCATGGCTTCGCAGGCTTGTTGCCAAGAGTGAGCATCTATGCCGATCATTGGTCGTAACTGTTCGGCGGCGTGAATGAAGTCTCTCCAACTTTTCACAGGATAGAAACTTGCGAATTCCGTGCAGGATTCCAGCACCCGGGAAAAGTCGGGGATGACGGGCGCTCGGACGTTTTTCTTAATTGTTACTTTGTTGTCTTCTTGTATGTGCCGCTCATTTTGATTGTCATTGCCGCTCACTTCTTCCGGCTCGTCGAGTGTAAGAAACTGATTGAGTCGTTCAGCGATTTGTTCGAGTTCAACGTGTGAAAGCTTGCGTCGAAGGGCTTTCTTCATCTCCGTCAACGCAAGGACGTCCATTCCTCCAAGCTGAATTGCATCCCGAAGTCTGAGGGTGACAAACTCACGCAACTGTCTAAGCTGGTCGTCGGCGCGGCGGCATTCATCTGCCATGCACCGAAACTCAACAGCTCTCCGTGCGAGTGGCCCAAGGTCAAAGCCAAATGCGTGGGCAGGGCGCGACTCGCTTCCCCGGGTTGCGTAGCGCTTGCCATTGGGGCTGTCGTGGCGAAGAATCACGCCCGCTTTAACCAACGCCGCGATGTGGCGCCGTAGCGTGCTCTCCGGCATCCCGTGCGCACGATGCGAGAGCGTTGCATTGGAGGGAAACACAATGCACCCGGCGGGCGATATGACGTCGCCTGGAACAAACGAGATCAACGCATGCAGGACCGACAGATCGCGATCGGAAAGCGAAAACCCTTTTCGTGCGACGGTCAGATCGCGCAAGGGCTCCCATTTCGGAACCGTTTTCGCTTCGGCCGAGCCTCGCGCCAGAGCGCGCGCCGCCATCAGGTCAGCCGTAACCGGCCGCCCAAAAGGCGCTATGGAAATATGCTTCATATCATGTCACGAGGACGCAAAATATCGGCCGCCGCAGAAAGACGGGAGTTGACAGCTGTCAACAAAAGCCGCTACGTTCGAAGTGCTAGATCGACGGAACGGCCCTTCGGGATGTCATGTCCTGAGGGGCTTTTCTTTGTCCTGCTTCGTGCTCCCTTGTTGTTACCAAGATTATTCCTCGCCGCTGGTGAGCCAGCCGCGATGAATTTCGTCGAAATTCTCAATCAGCCATTCCGCGAATTTCGCATGTTGGCTGCTGTCTATTGTAAGCACGGTGGCGCGGCTGTTGCGCGAAACCGCGCCCAACCGTTCGCCGCCGCTGCCGGTCAGTGGCGCCTTCTCCGGCGCAGGGGAGGGCGTCCGTTGGGCAAGACCGGCCAGAACCGCTTCGAATCTCGCATCCGAGGTAATGCCCTCCGCAAGCGCGATCACATCCTCTATACGTCGGCCCTTTAGCCTGGAGGCGAGCGTCGTCCAGCGATCCCGGCCGATCGCCGGAGCCGTGCCAATGGCACGCATCAGGGGCAGAGGCACAGAATCCGCAACGGAAAGCATGCGCGAAATCAACGTCTTGTCGATCTGAAGCGCGTCACAGATGATCTTCCGGTCAAATCCTTCGTCCCGCATCGCGCGGGCAAAATTCACCTTCTCGATAAAGCTAAGGTCCTTGCGGGCGGTGTTCTCCTGTCCCTGCGCAATCACCAACTCGCGATCATTCAGGTTGCGGATCATCGCCTTGACGGGTTGTCCAAGCAATTTCAGCGCCGAGACGCGACGCCGGCCATAGACCACCTCATACCGACCCTCGTAATTGGGCGAATGGCGGAGAAGGACGGGCACCTGCTGGCCGTAATCGCGAATGCTTTCGGCGAGCGCCGCGATACCTTCCGGATCGTCATCCAGCCGGTCGCGAATTCCGGCATTGTCGATCATGTCAGGCGGAACGTCGATCACCGACCGGCTACGCAGATCGGCGATTGACTGGCTGACGGCACCAATGGCACCGCGACCGGGCCGGGGAATCGGCTGACTGGTCGAAACGCTGGCGGGGGAGGGGGGGTCTCCCGCGTCCATAAGCCCTTTGAGAAGGTCTTTCCGTGCCATCAGGCGCCTCCCTTCCGGCCCCATGCCTGCTGGATCAGGGCCTCGATCTCGCCATTTACCGCATTCAGGCTTTCCATGGCGCGTTCATAGGTGGCGCGTACGAATTGCGTCCGTTCGATCTCATAGAGGGTCTGCTTGGTGATCCCCGCGTCGGAAATCGCCGTGGACTTCAGCACTGGATGGTTGAGCACATGTTCCCCGAACATGGAGCGCATGAAGCTCACCATCTGGTTCTGCGGCCCATCGCCCGGTTCATAGCGTGTCACGACATATCGCAGCCAGTCATAGGACATGTTGCCGCCTGCCTCGGATACCACCCCGAGCAGGTTGGAGGTCATCAGCAGAAACTGACACATCGACATCACATCAAGCATCTGCGGATGAACCGTCACCAATACCGCAGTGGCGGCAGAGAGCGCCGACATCGTCAGAAAGCCCAATTGCGGCGGGCAGTCGATCACCACCACGTCATAATTCGCCTCCACCTCCGCCAGCTTGTCGCCGACGCGGGTGAAGAAGAACTGTCCCGTGCGCGAAGCGAGCATCCGCGGGGTGTCATGCTCGAACTCCATGAGATCGAGATTTCCCGGTATGATGTCGAGGTTGGGGAAATAGGTGGGCTGGATCACATCGGCCAGCGGGACCGGCACATCGTAACGAATCGCATCGTAAAGCGTGCCGCCGTCGATCAGATCGAATTCCGGCTGAAACCCATGGAGCGCGCTGAGGCTTGCCTGCGGATCCAGATCGACCGCCAGCACGCGGTAGCCGTCCAGCGCGAGCTTCTGGGCAAGATGCGCGGCAGTCGTCGTCTTGCCGGAACCACCCTTGAAATTGATGACGGCGATCACCTGAAGATGGTCGTTCTCCCGTCGGCCAGGCAGATAGGTGCCGGGAGATTTCGCCCCCTTTTCAAGCATTTCGCGCAGAGCCTGCACATCGGCGAGGGAGTAGTAACGCCGCCCGCCCGCCCGCGTCTCCGGACTCGGCCCACGTCCCTCGAGATGCAGTTTTCGCAGATAGGCATCTTTTACGCCCAGAAGCTCGGCCACCTCACCGGAGGTGAACTTCCGCAACTCCTTGCGGGCGTCAGGAGGGAAAAGCTGGGCACGATGCGCCTGAAGCCGCTCCGAAAGCCGCGCGGCATGTTCTCCCACGAGAACGTCAATGCGTTCCTGTTTTGTCATCTACTGCCTCGCGCCAGATCGTTAGTTACGCTTCTGGTCGTTTTATTCTGTTGTTGGCGTAAATAACTGCCTGAAACATGGGATTCGAACAAGGGCTTTCAGCGGCTTTCCGCACCGGATCCGTCGTCTTTGACGACCTCGCGGGCGAGAATATCGCACAGCAGGAGAGTTTCCGGCCGCTTTAGCCATCTTTAACCGGCTCTGCGACCGGATTTGCGGGGCTGGACCGGCTCGCAGGGGGTGCCTGGAGAATCAGGTGCCGCAAACGTCTTCTGCAACCATCAGGAGCTCCTGCGGCGTTTCATCCCTGTCGAGCGGTGGCCAATAGCGCATAATATCGCCGACAATAAGCAGACGCCCGGAGGATGGAAATGACGATGGTGAAGATGAAGATCGGCGGCGCGGAGCAGGCATCGGGCGGTGGCAGAACCTATCAGCGTCGGAACCCGGTGACCGGTGCCGTTGCGAGCGAGGCGCCGGCCGCCACGGTCGAGGACGCGGTCGCAGCGGTGGATGCCGCTGCCGCTGCGTTCCCCGACTGGGCGGCGCTTGGCCCGAACGCGCGGCGGGCAGCGCTTCTCAAGGCTGCGGATGCTATGGCAGCGAAGGGCGACCGTTTCGTTGCGGCGATGGCTGCCGAGATCGGCGCGACCGAGCCTTGGGCGCGGTTCAACGTCTCGCTCGCGGCTTCCATCCTGCGTGAGGCTGCTGCGCTCACCACGCAGGTGGCGGGAGAGGTGATCCCTTCCGACAAACCGGGCTGTCTGTCTATGTCCATCCGGGAACCCGCCGGCGTGGTACTGGGCATCGCGCCGTGGAATGCGCCAGTCATCCTCGGCACACGGGCGCTTGCCACCCCATTGGCCTGCGGCAACGCGGTGGTGTTCAAGGCCTCCGAGATCTGCCCGCTGACCCACGCGCTCATCGTCGAGGCGCTGGAGGAGGGCGGGCTGCCCAAGGGCCTTGTCAGTCTCGTCACGAATGCGCCCGACGATGCGGCCGATATCGTCGGTGCGCTCATCGACCATCCCGCAGTGCGGAGGATCAACTTCACCGGCTCGACCAAGGTGGGCAGGATCATCGCGGAACGCGCGGCAAGAAACCTGAAACCCGTGCTTCTGGAGCTGGGAGGCAAGGCTCCGTTCCTCGTCCTCAAGGATGCCGATGTGGACGAAGCGGTGAAGGCCGCGATCTTTGGCGCCTTCTTCAACCAGGGCCAGATCTGCATGTCCACCGAACGGATCATCCTCGCCCCCGAGATCGCGGAGGATTTCGCGGCGAAGTTCATCGCGCGCGCAAAGGTTCTGACCGCAGGCAACCCGGCTGACGGACAGGCGCCGCTTGGCGCGGTGGTCGATCTGCGCACGGTGGAGAAGGTTGTCGGGCTGATTGAGGATGCGCGCGAGAAGGGTGCGGAAGTGCATGCGGCCGGTACGACCGAAGGTGTGCTCATGCCCGCGCAGGTGGTGGACCGAGTCACCTCTGACATGCGCATCGCCTATGAGGAAAGCTTCGGCCCGGTCGTGGCGCTCTTCCGCGCTGCGGACGAGGCGGATGCGATCCGTATCGCCAACGATACCGAATACGGCCTGTCCGCCGCGGTCTTCACCCGCGATACGGCCCGCGGGCTGGACGTCGCGCGCCAGATCCGCTCCGGCATATGCCATATCAACGGGCCGACGGTGCATGACGAGGCACAGATGCCCTTCGGCGGGGTGAAGGCATCGGGTTACGGCCGCTTCGGCGGGAAAGCGGGGATTGCCGAATTCACCGATCTGCGTTGGATCACCATGGAAACACGGCCCGGCCAGTATCCCCTGTAAGCCAGTATCCCCTGTAGGCCACCTCACCGCTTGCGCTCGCGCGCCGGATCGGCAGGATGCGCGCGAGACGCAGGAGAAATGCATGGCCCAGTTGAAGGGTGACAGGACCGAAGCCATCTGCCGTGCCATCCGCCGGGCTATCATCGAAGGCGCGCTGATGCCCGGTGACCGGCTGCCGGAAGACGGTGTGGGCGACTCCTTCGGGGTGAGCCGCACGCTTGCCCGCCATGCGCTTGGCCAGCTGGCGGCCGAGGGGCTGGTCGATCTCCGCCGTAACCGGATCGCCACGGTCGCAGCCCCCACACCGGAGGAAGCGCGCGATATCTTCGACATCCGAATCGCGCTTGAACGGCAGGTGGTGGGCCATCTGGCCGGCGTGCTCACAGAGAAACAGGCGGCCGAACTCCGCGCGCTGGTGAAGGCGGAGGACGACGCGCGTCATGGGCCGGATGGCCACGCAATCCGTTTGGCGACGGAGTTCCATGTCCGCCTTGCCGAAATGACGGAGAAGCCGATCCTCATCCGCTATGTTACGGAAATCTGCTACCGGGCGGGGCTGTCACTTTCCACCCTCGCGCGCCCCCATTCTTCGGATTGCGCGGTGAGCGAGCATCTCGACCTGATCGAAACCATCCGTACCGGACCCCGGGAAGCGGCGATGGAGCTCATGGACAGGCACCTTGAGGCGGTCGCCTCTCGCGCGCTGTTGTCGAGCAAAGGGGTGAGGACCCGGGAGCTTGCCGATATACTTGCCCCGTACCTGAGCTGACGTGGGTTGAGGCCCGCAGCAAATGGCGGAGACCCCGATGGCTACCGTCTGGAAAGGGCAGGGTCCAGCAGCCATTCGGCGCTGTCGTTCCAGACGTCCGTCTCCCATATCAATCCGTCCTCCACCACGAAACGATCCACGAAGCGGTTGTGATCGAAGGGCGTCCCGTCCGGCCAGGCGCCGTAGAGATGACCGGTGCAGTAAACTACCGTGCGTGCGCCGTCCGGCATCGCATCGTACCGGTCGATCCGCTTCTTCACCCACGCATAGCGGGCCGTATTGACACGCGTCGGCCCGTCAGGGGCCGTGAATTCCCGGTTGCCGGTGAAGCGGCACAGGAATTGCGGTGCGACACAAGCTGCGGCGGCGACGGGGTCCGGGCGCATTGAAGCCTCAAGGTAGGCCCTCACCGCCGCCACGTCCCGCTCGGTCCTGTCGCTCATTGCCAACCTCGGGCTAAACTGCATACACATACAGGATACTGAACCGGCAGCAGGAGACAAGCCGTGACGTTCGACCTCATCCTGCGCAACCTGCGGCCGTTCCCCGACGCGCAGGCAACGGACATCGGCATCCGCGATGGCCGGATCGCGGAGATAGGGACATTGGTGGGGCAGGGGGAGGATTTCGGCGGTCGGATCGCCGTGCCCGGACTGGTGGAAAGCCACATCCATCTCGACAAGGCGGGCCTGATCTGCCGCTGCGGACAGGGCGCCGGGAGCCTTGCCGAGGCCGTCGCCGCCGTCTCCCGTCTGAAGCGGGACTTCAGCGAGGCCGATGTCCATGCCCGGGGTGCGCGGGTGGTGGAGGCGGCGATCCGGCAGGGCACGATGCACATGCGCGCCCATGTCGAGGTGGACCCCCGCGTGGGCCTGCGGAGTTTCGCGGCGATGAAACGCCTGCAGGCGGACTATGCCTTTGCGCTCGACCTCACGCTCTGCCCGTTTCCGCAGGAGGGGCTGACCAATGATCCCGGTGCGGAGGCGCTGCTCCGGCAAGCGCTGGCGGAAGGTGCGGACCTGATCGGCGGCTGCCCCTATACCGACACCGACCCGGAGGAGCAGATCCGCCGCATCTTCGCCATGGCGGTCGAGCATGACGTGGATATCGACTTCCATCTGGACTTCGACCTCGATCCCGGCTGGACGCATATGGATGCCGTCTGTGAGGCGACGGCCCGTGCGGGCTGGCAGGGCCGGGTCACCATCGGTCACGCGACGAAACTTGCGGCGATGGGGGAGGGGTCCTTTGCGCGGTATGCGGACCTGCTCCTGTCGGCAGGGGTGGGGGTGACGGCTCTGCCGTCCACCGACCTCTATCTGAACGGGCGATCGGAGGGGTTCCGCGCGGCGCGCGGCGTGGCGCCGGTGCATCTGCTTGCCGCGCGGGGGGGCAATGCCTCCGTCGCCACCAACAACGTGATGAACCCTTTCACCCCCTATGGCGATGCTTCGCTGCTGCGCATGGCCAACCTCTATGCCAACGTGATGCAGCTCGGCCCGGAGGCGTTTCCGCTTTGCATGGCCCTCATCACGAAGGGGGCGGCACGGTTGATGAGATTGGAGGGTTACGGGCTGGCGGTGGGCGACCGGGCGGATATCGTCGTGCTGGATGCCACCGATCCGGTCGAGGCGTTTGGCTGCATCGCCCAACCCCTTGCCGGGTTCAAGCGTGGGCGGCCGAGTTTCTTGCGCCCGTCCGCCCGGATCCTGCACCCCTGACGGTCAGGAAAGCTGCTCGCCCTTCCGCTCTGGGATCAGGAAGAACATCGCTATGATGTCGAGGACATAGAGCGCGGCCAGCAGGGCGATGGCGGTCTGGAACCCATGCGTAGCCGCGATCGCGCCCACCACCACCGGGCCGAAGCCGCCCACCGCGCGGCCCACGTTGAACAGCACATTCTGCGCCGTGGCCCGTGCCGCCGTCGGGTAAAGCTCGCTCATCAGCGCGCCGTAGCCGCCGAGCATTCCGTTGACGAAAAAGCCCATGACCGCGCCGCCGATCAGCAGCGCCGTCGGGTCCGTCAGGCGGGAATAGGCCAGCACCATCACCGCTGCCCCAAGCATATAGCCAAAGAATGCCGGCCGCCGCCCGACCCGGTCCGCGATATGGCCGAAGCAGAAGATACCTGCCGCCATGCCAAGGATCGTCACCGCCGTCCACAGCGCGGATTGCGTAAGCGCAAAGCCGAACCGGGTGGAGAGGTAGTTCGGCAGCCAGATCATCACGCCGTAGTAGCCGAAGTTCTGCACCGAGCAAAGGATCACCATGCCGAGGCTGATCTTCCGCGTCTCCCTGTCGGCGACAAGCAGGCCAAGGGGGGAGCGGGCGGGCCGCTGGCGCGACTTCTCCACGAACACCTCCGGCTCATGCAGCGTGCGGCGGATCACCCATGCCGCCAGCGCCGGAAACAGGCCGATCACGAACATGCCCCGCCAGCCGATGACCGGCAGCAGGAGCGGCGTGATGAGCGCGGCCGCGAGCACGCCCGCCTGCCAGCCCAGCCCGACGTAGGAGGAGGCGCGCGCGCGTTTCGATGCAGGCCATGCTTCCGCGACCAGCGCCATGCCGATGCCGAACTCTCCGCCCAGGCCCAGCCCTGCGATGGTGCGGTAGATCAGCAGGTCCCAGTAGCCCTGCGCCAAGGCGCTCAGCCCGGTGAACACGGCAAAGACCACAATGGTCCAGGTCAGCACCTTGACGCGGCCCAGCCGGTCGGAGAGCATCCCGAACAGGATGCCGCCTACCACGGCGCCCACCAGCGTCGCAGTGACGAGGGAGGCCGCCTGCGCCGGGCTGAGGCCCAGATCCTGCGAGATGGGCTTCAGCATGAAGCCAAGGATCAGCAGGTCGAACCCGTCCATCGCATAGCCGATGGCCGATCCCCAGAGCGCCTTGCGCGCCCTCGCATCCACCGGGCGGTCGTCCCACGCCGCCCCGGTCCGTTCTTCGACCATCGCCTTGCTCCCGGATTTTGCTGTCGGCCTGCTCTATGCGACGTCCGGTCGCAGGGCAATCCGTTGCACTCTATGCCGGGGCAAGGGACGCGGGGTCTGCCCGGGAAGCGGGCGGAGCGCCTGTTTCCCGGGCATCAGCCGAGGCGGAACCGCCGAAGCCCGAGCGCGACGAGAAACATGCCCGTCAGCAGAAGCACCACCGTGGGTGCCGGCGCGCTGTCGAGGAAGAAGCTGAGATAGACCCCGCCCAGCATCGCCAGGAGACAGGAAAGCGCGGCGACGGCCATCATCACCGGAAACCGCCGCGACGCCAGAAATCCGATGGCACCCGGCGCGATGAGCAGCCCGACGGCAAGGATCAGCCCCGTTGCCGACAGCAGCGCCACGATCATCAGCGACAGCAGCACCAGCAACCCGTAGTGAAGCACCCCCGTGGGCAGCCCCATCGCCCGCGCCTGTACAGGGTCGAAGGCGTGGAGCAGCAGGTCGCGCCACTTGAGCAGCAGCGTCCCCCCGACCAGCAGGGAAATCGCCCCCGCCGTCCACAGATCATGTGGCCCGACGCCCAGCATGTTACCGAACAGGATATGATCCAGATGCGCGTCGGACGGGATGGAGGTGTAAAGGACGATCCCCAGGCCGAACATGCCGGAGAACACGATGCCCATGACCGTGTCGCGCTTCACCCGGCTGTTGTCGGAGAGATAGCCGGTGGCAAGCGCCGCTGTCATTCCCGCCCCGAAGGCGCCGAGGATCAGCGGGATCTGCAGGACATAGGCTATGACGATGCCGGGCAACACGGCATGGCTCACCGCGTCTCCCATCAGCGCCCAGCCCTTCAGCACAAGAAAGCACGACAGGAGCGCGGCCGGAACCGCCACGATCGCCGCGATGAGAAAGGCGTTCTGCATAAAGGGGAAGTGGAACGGGAGGAGCAGGGTTTCCATCAGGCGGCCTCCTTCGTCCGGCGGCGGGCGGCCAGCCGTCCGTGCCGGGGGGCGAGAAGGAACGCCAGCAGGAACACTGCCGTCTGAAGGCAGACGATGATCCCGCCCGTCGCCCCGTTCAGGAAGTAGCTGAGATAGGCGCCAAGAAAGCTCGTCCCCGCGCCGATGGCCACGGAGAGCACGATCAGCCGGGGGAAACGGTCCGTGAGGAGATAGGCCGTGGCGCCCGGTGTCACCACCATGGCGATCACCAGGAATGCGCCCACCGTCTGCATCGCCGCCACCACCGAGGCGGAGAGCAGCATGAAGAACACTCCTTTCAGCAACCCGGGACGGAGGCCGATGGTGCGGGCGTGGACCTCATCGAAGAACACGACCATCAGGTCTTTCCACTTCGCCAGCAGGATCACCAGCGACACGAGGCCGATCAGCGCGAGCTGCAGTGTGTCCTCCGGCGTGATGGCAAGGATATTGCCCATGGTGATCGTCTGGATGGAGACGGACATCGGGTTCATCGAGGCCATGAACAGGCCAAGGCCGAAAAAGGCCGTGAAAATCAGCCCTATCACCACATCGACCCGAAGCCCGGACCGGTCCGAGAGCAGCAGCATCGCGCCCGCCGCCAGCCCGCCCGACAGGAAAGCGCCGAGCGCGAAGGGAAGGCCCAGCATGTAGGCCCCCACCACACCTGGAACGACAGAATGGGACAGGGCGTCGCCGATCAGCGACCAGCCCTTCAGCATCAGGTAGCAGGAGAGGAAGGCGCAGACGCCGCCCACCAGCGCCGAGACCCACATCGCATTGGTCATGTAGCCGTAAAGAAATGGTTCCCACAGGATGCTCATTGTCCTGACCCGCTTCCCGCCAGCGTGGATCCTGCGAACGGATTGCCCGCCGCCCGTTCGCGCGTTGCCTGCGTGCCGGAGGGGTGGACGAGCGGGTCGGAAGGGGCGTGCTGCGACGTGAACTGCAGACCTGCGGCCGGCTGTCCCGCCCCGCTTCGCGGGGATCGCCCGTTATCGTTCGGGCCGCTCGCCTGGGTTCCCGCGTCAGGCGCCTCCGCGCTTTCTGTTCCCAGTGTGGCGGCCCTGTGGGTTTCCGGCCGCCCGGCGCCCGCTTCCGGTGTACCGGAGCCGCTCGCGGCATGGACCGCATGCCCCAGTGAAGCCTCCTCGCTTCCCGGCGGCGCTTCCCGCATCGCCCCTTCGGGAACATCGGATTGCCGGTCAGCCGAGCGGTCACCAGAAGAACCGCCCGTGCGATCTCGATGTGCCCGCGGCTCGCCAAAGGCGAGGGCGAGGGTCTCGGGTGTGAAGGTTTCCTCCGTCGGACCCGAGGCTAGGACCGTTCCGCGCACCACGACGACGCGGTCGCAGAACTCCGGCACACGGGCAAGGTCGTGGGTGGAGACGAGTATCACCCGCCCTTCGTCCCGCAATTCACCCAGCAGGTCGATGATCCGGTCCTCCGTCCCGGCATCGACGCCTGTAAAGGGTTCGTCGAGCAGGATGAGCCGCCCGTCCTGCGCCAGTGCACGGGCAAGGAACACGCGCTTGCGCTGCCCGCCCGACAGCTCGCCGATCTGGCGATGGCGGTAGTCGCTCATGCCGACACGGGCGAGGGCGGTGTTCACCGCCTCCCGATCGGCGGCGCGGGGCCGGCGCAGAAAGCCCATGCGGCCATAGCGACCCATCATCACCACATCCTCCACCAGCACGGGGAAGGTCCAGTCGACCTCCTCGGCCTGCGGCACATAGGCGACGAGGCTCCGGGCAAGCGCCTCCGCCACGGGCAACCCCAGCAGGCGGACCTCCCCCGAAACGGGGACAAGCCCCATCAGGGCCTTGAACAGCGTGGATTTTCCCGCACCATTCGGCCCGATCAGGGCGGTAATGGACCCCTCCGGCACGCTGAACCCGGCGCGGCGGAGGGCGGTGTGACCGTTGCGATAGGTGACAGTCACGTCCCGCGCGAGCACTCCCGCTTCGTCTGTCACTGGCTTCCCCCCGCCAGACCGTCCGTTATGGTGCGGGTGGTGGTCTCCAGCAGGTCGAGGAAGGTAGGCACCGGCCCATCCGGCTCCGACAGGCTATCCACATAGAGCATGCCGCCATACCGCGCGCCCGTCTCCCGCGCGACCTGTTGCGCGGGGGATTGGCTCACGGTGCTTTCGCAGAACACCGCCGGAATGTCGTTCGCACGTACCCCGTCGATGACCGCGCGCACCTGTTGGGGCGTGCCCATCTGGTCGGCGTTGATGGGCCAGAGATACAGTTCCCGAAGCCCGAGATCGCGGGCGAGGTAGCTGAACGCGCCCTCGCAGGTCACCAGCCAGCGACGGTTCTCGGGCAGCGCTGCGATCTCCGCCTTCAGCGGTTCGATGGCGGCCCGGAGACGATCCTTATATGCAGCCGCATTTCCGGCGTAGACGTCCGCATTGGCAGGGTCGTGCTCCTTGAGGGCGTCGGTGATATTGTCCACATAGGTCAGCGCCTCCGTCAGCCCCATCCAGGCGTGGGGGTTCGGTTTGCCCTCATAGGAACCGGCGGTGATCGCAATGGGCGTGATTCCATCGCTCACCGTGACGGAGGGCACGTCCCCGACGGTGCGCAGGAATTTCTCGAACCAAACCTCGAGGTTCATGCCATTCCACAGGATCAGGTCGGCCCCATGCGCCCGGACCAGATCGCGGGGGGTCGGTTCATAGCCATGGATCTCTGCGCCGGGACGGGTGAGGGAAACGACTTCCGCCGCGTCGCCAGCCACCTGTTGCGCCATGTCGGCGATCACAGTGAAGGTGG
Source organism: Haematobacter missouriensis (assembly GCF_000740775.1). GTDB lineage: Bacteria > Pseudomonadota > Alphaproteobacteria > Rhodobacterales > Rhodobacteraceae > Haematobacter > Haematobacter missouriensis. The sequence goes on from NZ_JFGS01000018.1 coordinate 17,617, forward strand.
TCACCACCTTCATCCGCTCCTCCGCGCCCGCGGTGCCGGTTAGCAGCGCAAGTGCCGCCGTTGCGCCGAGTATGCGTTTCCCGATCCGAGTCATTTCCGCTCCTGTCCTGCCTGGCTTTTCGCTCATACCATGAAAATGATAATCATTCGCAAAAAGTCAAGAAAGATCGTCGAGACGGTCATGTCCCCCGCAGCAACCCCACGGCGATGACGACCATCACCAGAGCGATAAATCCATCCACCAGCCGCCATGTTCCGGGGCGTGCGAAAACAGGCCGGAGCAGCCTCGCGCCATATCCCAGCGTGAAGAAGAACATCACCGACCCCAGGACCGCCCCGGCTGCAAAGGCGGGCCGCTCGCCTGCGAACTGGGTGGAGACGGAGCCAAGCAGCACGACGGTATCCAGATAGACATGCGGATTGAGCCAGGTGATCGCCAGACAGGCCAGCACCACCTGACGGAGAGTCGCGGGGGGAGCGCCGGTGACGGTCAGGGCCGCCTCCGACCGAAGCGCTGAGCGGAGGCTGCGGGCGGCATACCATAGCAGGAAGGCCGCGCCGCCATAGCGCATCACCGGTTCCAGCCACGGAAACAGCGCGGTGATCCGCCCGAAGCCCGCGACGCCCAGCGTCACCAGCACAGCATCCGACAGCGCGCAGGTCAGGCAGACGGCGAACACATGCTCGTTCCGCAGTCCCTGACGCAGAACAAAGGCATTCTGCGCCCCGATCGCGACGATGAGCCCGAGTGACATGGTCAAACCGGAGAGGAAGGCGACGGTCATGGGACGCTCCGTTGAATGTGCGTCCTTGCGGTAGGCCGTGCGGAGACGTTAATCAAATTAATGCAGCTCATGCCGGTTCAGGAAAATTCATGATCGACTATCCTTCGGCCCGCGCCGTCGCGCTGGTGGTGGAGACGGGGAGCTTCGAGAGGGCCGCGCGGGTTCTGAGCATCACGCCCTCGGCCGTGTCACAACGTGTCCGGCAGTTGGAGGAGCGGCTCGGCGCGGTGCTGATCGAACGCGGCGTGCCTTGCCGCGCGACGGAAAAGGGCGCGTGGCTTTGCCGGCACGTGGAACAGGTCGGGTTGCTGGAGCAGGATCTGCTCCGCCATCTTCCGGGACTGGCAGAGGTGGCGGGCCAGCGGGTAACGCTGAACATCGCTACCAATGCCGACAGTCTTGGCACCTGGTTTCTGCCTGCCGTCGCGCCCTTCATCGCGGAAACGGGCTACCTGCTCAACATCGGGATCGACGATCAGGACCACACGGCGGACTGGCTGCGCAGCGGGCGGGTGCTTGCTGCGGTGACGGGTCTGGAAACACCGGTCCAAGGCTGCCGCATCCAGCGGCTGGGAAGCCTGCGCTACCACGCCACGGCCAGCCCGGTGTTCATCGCGCGCCACTTCCCCCATGGCGTGACGGCTGCGGCGATGGCCGACGCGCCTGCACTGACCTATGACCAGAAGGACCGGCTTCAGCACCGCTGGCTGGAGACCCAGCTGGGGCAGGGGGCCGTCTCGCCGACCCATTGGATGCCCTCCACGCAGGGCTTCGTCGATGCAACGCTGGCGGGAATGGGGTGGGCGCTGAATCCGGCGGCGCTGGTGGCGCAATCCTTGGATGACGGGCGGCTGGTGGAGCTGATCCCCGGCGCGGTGCTGGACGTGCCGCTCTACTGGCAAGTCAACCGGCTGGCGTCAGAAAGGCTTGCCCCGCTCACCCGGAGCATCGTTGCGGCGGCCCGCCGTTCTTTGGTGTGACGCGACGTCATTGGCCACTTGCGGAACGGCGGTGAAGCAGGCATCGTTCAGGTCGGAGGACGACGTACGGCAAACCACGTGCCTATGTCTGGCCTGTCGAAATTTCGCGTCGCCAAGAAGCACCTTCGTGAAATAAATACATATCCCCTGTCCCCGCAACCGTCATAATCGCAGGACGCCCGGCGTCCGACCGGGAACAGGGGGAGTTCCAGAAACGATGAACAAGATCGATCCCATCGACGCATGTCCGCCAAGCAGGCAGCTCATGCCGCTCGCCTTGCAGCATGTGCTTGTGATGTATGCAGGCGCCGTCGCCGTACCGCTGATCGTCGGGCGCGCGCTGAACCTGTCGCCGCAGGAGGTCGCCTTCCTTATCAGCGCCGACCTGTTCGCCTGTGGCATCGCCACGATCATCCAGTCCTGGGGGATCCCCGGTTTCGGCATCAAGATGCCGGTGATGATGGGCGTGACCTTTGCTTCCGTCGGGCCGATCCTGTCCATCGCGGGCACGACCGATGTCGGGCTAACGGGAATCTTCGGTTCGGTCATAGCGGCGGGGTTGTTCGGCATCGCCATCGCGCCGTTCATCTCGCGGCTGCTGCCGCTGTTTCCACCGGTGGTGACGGGGACGATCATCCTTGTCATCGGCATCTCGCTCATGCGGGTTGGGATCAACTGGGCGGGCGGCGGGGTGCCGACGCTGACCAGGGTCGTCGACGGCGTGCCGGGTCAGTTTCCCAACCCCGCCTATGCGCAGCCGCAGGGGCTGATGATCGCGGGGTTCGTCCTGCTGGTCATTCTGGCGCTGCTGCGCTGGACGACGGGCTTCCTGCGCAACATCGCGGTTCTGCTGGGCATCGTGGCCGGCTGCGTGATGGCCTCGGTACTTGGCCTGATGCATTTCGACAAGGTGGCCCAGGCGCATTGGGTGGATATCGTGCTGCCCTTCCACTTCGGGATGCCGACCTTTCACCTCATCCCCATCCTGACGATGTGCATCGTCATGATCGTGACGTTGATCGAATCGCTCGGCATGTTCCTCGCGCTTGGCGAGATGACGGAGCGGAGAGTGAGCAAGAGCGCGCTGACACGGGGGCTGCGGGCAGATGGACTGGGCACGCTGATCGGCGGCGTGTTCAACACCTTCCCCTACACGTCGTTTTCGCAGAACGTGGGGCTTGTCGGGGTGACCGGCATCCGCTCCCGCTGGGTGACGGTGGCGGGCGGTGCCATCATGATCTGTCTGGGGCTGCTGCCCAAGATGGCGGCGCTGGTGGAATCGGTGCCGCAGGTGGTGCTGGGCGGCGCAGGGATCGTGATGTTTGGCATGGTGGCGGTAACCGGGGTGCGCATCCTGTCCACCGTGGATTTCCGCACGCGCCCGAACGACCTTTTCATCGTCGCCGTTTCGGTGGGCTTCGGGATGATCCCCATCGTCGCACCGGGATTTTTCCAGTCGCTTCCGCACGATCTGCATCCGCTGCTGGAATCCGGCATCCTGCTTGCGGCGATCATCTCCGTCGTGCTGAACCTGTTCTTCAACGGGATGCGGTCCGAAACCTCGGTCGAGCGGGAGACGGCGGGCGCCGCTGCCAGCGCGGAGCACTGCTGACGTCTAGGCCGCGTCACCCAGCGTCGCCGCCGGATCGACGAGATACCGCTGCGCCAGGGGCGCGGCGGCGGCACCCAAGGCCCGCGCGTCCGGGCCGACCGTGCCCTCATGTACCTGCGGTGGCGTGATCCCGGAAAGGTCCATGCCGCGGAGCGCAGCCTCCGTACGCGCCACCACCTCCGTACGTATCCGCGCGGGCATCCAGCCATCCACCAGCACTGCCTCCAGCTCCAGCAGGGCGCAGGCGGAGAGGGTGGCAGAAGCCAGTCCCGCAGCCGCACCGCCGATCCAGCGCGAAAGAACCGCCGGATCCACGTCCCAGTGGTCGGGGCTTGTCCAGAGCTGATCCGACGACTGGCCCGCCGCCTCCATCGCTCGGGCGAGGCTGGAGGTGGAGGCGACTTCCAGCAGCCGCACCATCCGCCCGTCCGGTCCGGGAACCGGCATGGTCGCCACCCCGGCCGCATTGCCGCCCCGCCCGGTGAAAAGACGTCCGTTCAGGACCAGTCCGCCGCCGATGAAGTAACCGAAGTAGAAGTAGAGAAAGTCGCGAGGCTTCTCTCCCGTCCCGAACACGAGTTCTGCCCCACAGGCGGCAGTCGCGTCGTTCTGGAGATGCACCGGCAGGCCGGTGAGAGCGGCCAGTGCCGCCTGCATGTCAGTGTTTCGCCATGGCTCCATCATCTCCGGCGGCGCGTCGATGTGGCGGCTCCATTCCCAGAGCTGAAAGGGCATGGCCAGCCCAAGGCCGCCGACGCGGCTGCGAAGCGGTGCGGGAAGCTCCGCCAACAACCCCTCCTGCTCCCGTTCCACAAAGGCAAGAACCGCGGCGGGGGTGGGGTAGGCATAGACCTGCCGCCGCTTGCCCCGAATGCGGCCGAGGAAATCGGTGAGCAGCAGGTCCGCCGAACGTCGCCCGATCTTCAGCCCGAGGAAGAACGCCCCATCCGCCGCCAGCAACATGGGCACGGAGGGTTGGCCGATGCGCCCGCGCTGCGGCGTGCCGCGCTGGATCAGACCTTCTTCCTCCAGTGCGCGCATGATGACAGAGACGGTCTGCGCCGACAGACCGGTCGCCCGCGCGATATCTGATTTCGCGGCGCCGCTGTTACGGCGCAGCAGCGACAGCACCAGCCGTTCATTATGTGCCCGCATCGCGGATTGGTTGGAGCCGCGCAGCCCGACCCCTTCGGGGGGTGCCCTTTCAGGCAAGATCTCCGCCTTTGCCACCCTGTCCTCCCGCTTGGCCGGATGGAGCGCCCTGATCCGGTGGACACAATCTGCCACCGAAGAGGGTGGGAGGCAATATTAAATCAGAGTGATTTATTTATCTTGACGCAAGGGGGCGATTCGGATTTTTCTCCCTGAACCGGAGGGGGCTCGCGGCAGGACGCGGGAATGCGGGAGGAACCCATGAACGGCACAATTGCACGACGCAAGACGACGGTACGGCGCGCTCTTTGGGCAGCATCGGCCATAATGATCGCGGCCACGCCGGCGCTGGCGGCAGATCCGCCGACCGCCTGTCTTGTCACCAAGACGGACACCAACCCGTTTTTCGTGAAGATGAAGGACGGGGCCGTTGCCAAGGCAAAGGAGCTGGGCGTCAACCTCAAGACCTATGCCGGCAAGATCGACGGGGATCACGAAGGTCAGGTCGCCGCGGTGGAGGCCTGTATCGCGGGCGGCGCCAAGGGGATCATGATCACCGCCTCGGACACCAAGGCCATCGTGGATGTGCTCGACCAGGCCCGGCAGGCGGGGATCCTCGTGATCGCGCTCGATACCCCGCTGGACCCGCCGGAAGGGGCGGATGCGACGTTCGCGACCGACAACTTCAAGGCGGGTGAGCTGATCGGCCAATGGGCAAAAGCCACGATGGGCGACAAGGCCGCCACGGCGAAGATCGCGATGCTCGACCTCGGCATCTCCCAGCCGTCGGTGGACGTGCTGCGCGATCAGGGGTTCCTGTCTGGCTTCGGCATCGACCTCGCGGATCCGAACCGCTGGGGGGATGAGACCGATCCCCGCATCGTCGGCAACGAGGTGACGAGCGGCAACGAAGAAGGCGGTCTGAACGCGATGGAGGCCCTGCTGACCAAGGATCCGCAGATCAACATGGTCTATGCGATCAATGAACCCGCCGCTGCCGGCGCCTATGAGGCGCTGAAGGCCGCAGGCCGGGACAAGGATGTGATCATCGTCTCCGTGGACGGTGGCTGTCCGGGGGTCGCCAACGTCAAGGCCGGGGTGATCGGCGCGACATCGCAGCAATATCCGCTGATGATGGCCGCGCTTGGTGTGGAGGCGATCGCGAAATTCGCCGCCGACGGCACGAAGCCCGCGCCCACGCCCGGCAAGGAATTCTTCGACACCGGCGTGGCTCTGGTCACCGACCACCCGGTTTCCGGTCTCGACTCGATAGACAGCACCAAGGCCGCCAGCCTCTGCTGGGGCTAGGCGCAAGAAGGAGTGGGCGGCCATGGCCGCCCTCCGCCCCCATGTTTGAGGGAGAAACCCAATGGCGCATGCCAAGATCGCCGGTGGCTTCGAGGAGGGTCTGAAGGGCGCCTCCGTCAGTGTCGCCGAATTCCATGACGACCGGACGCCGCTGAAAAAACTTCAGCAATGGTTGCACCATACGCCATCGGCAGTGCCGCTGATCGTTCTGGTCGCCTCCATCATCGTCTTTGGTCTGCTCTCGCCGAATTTCCTCACAGCGACAACGCTGTCCACCATCCTGCAGCAGATTTCCATCGTGGGGATTCTGGGCATCGCACAGGCGCTGATCGTGCTGACGGCGGGGATCGACCTTTCGGTCGGTGCGATCGCGGTGTTCTCCTCCGTGCTGATGGGGCAGTTCACCTTTCGCTACGGCATACCCGCACCCGCGGCTATTGCGCTTGGTCTCATGCTCGGCACGGCGATGGGTCTGCTGAACGGCTGGCTGGTGGCACGGCTGCGCCTGCCGCCCTTCATCGCGACATTGGGCACATGGCAGATCCTGCTGGCCTCCAACTTCATCTTCTCCAAGAACGAGACGATCCGATCCTCCGAGATCGCTGAACAGGCGCCAATGCTCCAGTTCTGGGGAAATTCGATCCAGCCGGGGGGCGTCAAGGTGCTCTACGCGGTATTCCTCATGGTGGCTTTGGTTGCGGTGATGGCCTGGGTGCTCCGTCACACGGCCTGGGGGCGGCATGTCTATGCGACGGGTGACGACCCTGTGGCGGCGGAGCTGGCGGGCGTACCCACGAAGCGGCGGCTGATGCAGGTCTATGCGCTGGCCGGCTTCTTCTGCGCGGTGGCGGGCTGGGTGATGATCGGGCGCTTCGGTTCCGTCTCTCCCACCGCGTCCACGGGGCAGCTTGGCAATATCCAGTCGATCACGGCCGTGGTCATCGGGGGCATTTCGCTCTTCGGCGGGCGCGGCTCCATCATCGGCATGTTCTTCGGAGCGATGATCGTCGGCGTCTTCGAGATGGGCCTGCGCCTTGTCGGCACCGACCCGCAATGGACCTTCTTCCTGATCGGCGTGCTCATCATCTGCGCCGTGGCGGTGGACCAGTGGATCAGAAAGGTTTCCGTATGACCGAACCTCTACTCAAGGCGCGTGGGCTGGTGAAACGCTACGGTCGTGTCACGGCGCTCGACAATTGCGACTTCGACCTGATGCCGGGGGAGATCCTTGCGGTGATCGGGGACAACGGGGCTGGGAAATCCTCCCTCATCAAGGCGCTCTCCGGCGCGATCCGCCCCGAGGAGGGAGAGATCACGCTGGAGGGCCGCGCCGTCTCCTTCCGCTCTCCGATCGAAGCCCGGGCGGCTGGGATTGAGACGGTCTATCAGACCCTCGCCATGAGCCCCGCGCTTTCCATCGCAGACAATATGTTCATGGGACGGGAGTGGCGGAAACCCGGTCTTGCCGGCAAGCTGTTCCGGCAGCTGGACCGCCCCCGGATGGAAGCCTTCGCCCGTGAGAAGCTGAGCGAGCTGGGCCTCATGACCATTCAGAACATCACGCAGCCGGTGGAGACCCTTTCTGGCGGGCAACGGCAGGGCGTGGCAGTGGCGCGGGCAGCGGCCTTCGGCTCAAAGGTGGTGATCCTCGACGAGCCGACGGCGGCGCTTGGCGTGAAGGAGAGCCGCCGCGTGCTCGATCTCATCAGCGACGTGCGGGCGCGGGGTCTTCCGGTGATCCTCATCAGCCACAACATGCCGCATGTGTTCGAGGTGGCGGACCGCATCCATATCCACCGTCTGGGGCGCAGGCTCTGCGTGATCCGACCGGGCGATCATTCCATGTCGGATGCCGTGGCCTTCATGACCGGCGCCAAGATGCCCGAGGGAGCGGCGCAGGCGGCATGAGAGAGATCGCGGATCTCGCCGCGCTGATCCGCGAGCGCGCGACCGACGGCGCGCGCTTCCTTACGGGGATCGCCGGACCACCGGGCGCGGGGAAATCCACCCTCGCCGCCCGGCTGGTCGCCGAATTGGGGCCGGAGGCACGGCTCATCCCGATGGACGGGTTTCATTACGACAATGCCGTGCTGGCGGACCGGGGCCTGATGCATCGCAAGGGCGCGCCGGAGACCTTCGACGCGGGCGGTTTCGTGGCGCTTCTGACGCGGCTTCGTGCGGGCGAGGAGGCGGCCATCCCCGTGTTTGATCGTGCCGCCGACCTTGCCCGTGCCGGTGCCGATATCGTGGACAGACGACACCGGCTGCTGGTGGTGGAGGGCAATTACCTGCTTCTTCCCGATGGCGCCTGGGGCGGCGTCGCGCCGCTTCTCGACCTGACAGTGTTTCTCGACGTGCCGGAGCAGGAGCTGGAGCGAAGGTTGATCCGCCGCTGGTTGGAACACGGCCTGTCCGAACAGGCGGCGCGGGGCAGAGCGCTTGGCAACGACATGACCAATGCGCGGCTGGTGCTTGGCCGCTCGATCCCTGCCGAGGTGCGGTTTTCGGATCAGGTCGAGTCGGGAGACAGACCTTCGGACCCCGCTGGAGCGCTCAAGGACGTGGCGCGTGCGATATTGACGAAACCGGCGATGTAGTCGGTTGCCTCCTCTCCCACGCGCATGCCCAGATGGATGGACTTGGGCAATCCCTGCGCCCCGATCCGCGCCGCGCGGATCGGCAGGCCGCGACCCTCCTCCCTCAGCAGCCAGTCCGGGACCGCGCTCACTCCCCGGCCTGCGGCGACGAGTTGCAGCATCATGTCCGTCGTCTCTACCGTTCGGTGACGGGCGGGGCTGACATGGGCGGGGGCGAGAAACCGGGTGAACACGTCAAGCCGCTCGGGCGGCACGGGATAGGTGATGAGCATCTCGCCCGCCAAATCGCTGGGCACGGCAACGGCGCCGATGGGGTGATCCACGGGCACCGCCAGCACCAGCTCGTAATCAAAGACCGGCGCATAGGCGATCTCCGGCCGCTCCATGGGATCGGGGGTGATGATGAGGTCGATCTCATGACCCAAGAGGGCGCCCAGACCGCCGAAGCGGAACGCGGTGCGGATCTCCAGATCCACATCCGGCCATGCCGCCAGATACGGTGAGACCACCCGCATGAGCCATTGCTGACAGGGATGGCACTCCATCCCCACGCGGAGCGCGCCGCGCTGGCCCGAGGCGTAGTCGGCGAGCACCGCTTCGGCATGGTCGAGCTGTGGCAGCACCCGCTGCGCCAGGGCCAGCAGATATTCCCCCGCCTGCGTCAGCCGCAGGGTCCGCCCCTCGCGCAGCCACACCGCGACACCATAGCGTTCCTCGAACCTCCGAATGGCATGGGAAAGCGCGGACTGGGTGACATTCAGCCGATCCGCCGCTGCCGTGAGGCTACCGAGACGATCGACCTCGCGCAGGATCATCAGGTGTTGGCGGTCGAGCATACATGATCTCCGTTCATGAATGCGTGAAATTATACCATTTCCGCTCATGTTTCCACCCGGCTATGGAGGGATAGGCAGAAAAGGAGACCCGCCATGCCGCTGGATATGAGCCTCACCGCCGGAACGAGGGTGTCCTATCGCGTGATGCCGGTCGCGGATCTGGGGCGCAGCTACCGCCTCTGGCGGGCGATCAGGGGGATTCTGGCGGAGGAGCCGGAATTCATCGCCGTCGCCGCTGCCGATACGGCCCAGACATTGGATACCCTGCGCGCCATTCAGACGCTCTGGGATATTCCCGTCTTTGCCGCCGTGCGGGCCGACGCCGCGCCGACAGAGGTCGCTCCGCTGCGGGAGGCGGGCATCCCGCTGATGGGTCTGTTGCCCGCCGCCCCGCGTGCGGTGGAGCCTCCTGCCGCGGCACTGCCCTCGACGCTGCTTGCCGGTCTGGATGCCCTGATCCTGCCCGCGCGGGAGCAGGCCACGCTGGTTCGGGCGCGGCAGGCGCTGGCCGGTCGCGGGCTGTCGCTGCCGGTCATCGCGGAGCATGATTTCGCACTGCCGGGAGAGAGAAGGGTTCACCGGTTCCTGCCGCTCGCGGGCTGACATACCGGCTGATACACTGGCCTTTCCCCGTCCTGTCCGCAGCCGGTCCCGTCGGTTCTCCTTGAGCCCGACGCCAAAACGGCCAAGAGTGGCACCATGAGTGCCAACCGCCGATACACGCCTGATGAGGAGGAGGATCCCCCCGCCGGCCCTTATGACGGGCCGCCGCGGGAGGATGATCTGTGGTTTCTCCCCCCCGACCCGGAGGAGGAGGATCCCGCTCTCCCCCCGTGGCAGCGCAGACCGGCACGGAGCGCGGTGGAGCCTGCTCTGTGGGAGGCTGCGCAGGCTGCGCTTTCCTACGACCTCGCGACACTGGCCTATGACCGGGGGCGGCTGGACGAACGCGCACGCCACATGGGGGACGGTGCGCGGGAACGGCTTGCTGCTGCGGAGGCGCTGGCGCTCGGCTGGGGCACCGGCGACAGGGTGGGGGCGGACCGGCTGGCGCTTTGGCGCGCGTTCCGCATCGGTGCGCCGGGCGATACGGCAGAGGCTCTGGCCCGCACCGCATGGGCGGCGCGGCGTCTCTCAGCCCCACCCGCGCGGGGGTTGACGGAGCATCTCGGCCCGGACCCGCGCCTCGATACGCTGCCGGAGGAGGTGGAGGCGGAGCTTGCGGGCATCGCCGCCCTCCATCCGGTGGTCAGGGGATGTGCGGCCTATCATCTGTGGCAGGGGCTGGACGAACGCCCGTGGCCGCTGCGGCGTGCGGAGGCGGCGGTGATCGGTGCCCGGATCGCGGCGGAGGGCCAGGGCACCTCGCTGGCCTTCCTGCCGCTCGCCCTGGCGGGCCCGTCGGCACTGGTGGCAAACGGCTCGGTGGAGCGGAGGCTCGCCCGCTGGGTGGAGGCCGCGCATCAGTCGGTGCTTGTAGGGCTTCTCACGCTTGACCGGCTGATCGCCTGGAAGGAGCGGGCCATCGGAGTGATCCACGATCTGTCGGGTCGCACTCCCCCGCGTCTGCTCGACACTTTTCTGCGCCATCCCATGGTTTCCGTCCCCTTGGCGGAGCGGGAAACGGGGTCCTCCCGCGCAGCGGCGCAACGCAACATCGACATCTTCGCACAGCGGGGACTTGTGCGCGAGGTGACGGGGCATGCCCGTTTCCGTGTCTGGGCGCTTGCGGATCAGGGATGACCCTGCATGGCCGTTCGGGCCGGGAGAGCCTGCACCGCTTCCTTACCGGGTTGCCGTCATATCCACCAGACGCAGTAAGCCCCGGACTGTAGACACCGCAATGCCGCACTGAAATCAGGCTGTGCGGGCAAGGGGGGGGAGCCGCTTCCCAGCAGAATTCTGAACAAGCTGCTGGGCTTTTTGCCCTGTGTTGCGCGGAAATCGTTCGCACTCTGACGAGACCCAGCCGAAAATCTATATGCTTCGGGCATCTCCGGGCCGATTTTCCGATTTCCGGCACATAGACATGATATTTCGGGTTTTTTCAGCATCCTGTGAAAGCTCCGAACGTCGTGCCGATGCTGTGGGGCTTGGCACGTGGGCCACGGAATGACCCGCGACAGGTCGATCCACGGGTGCATCGTCTCAGGTAGGGTCGATTTCTCTCCAATGCAGGCCCGACAGCCGGGCTTACGTTGAAAGACGGGAAATCGGTCCGGCCACGAGCCAAAACTTGCGCGCTTGCGGATGTTCTCCGATGCCGAGGGAAGAACTCCGTCTTGGCGCAACCCCGGATGGCCTTTCAGCCGGCGCCCAGTGGCCGTTTCCGGGAGCCTGTTAGGCCAGTGCTGTGAAGCGCGAAAGGCGCGTCGCAAGATCAGCGATCGCTTCCCCGGCCTCCGCGATTGCGGAGGGGCTGGCCTCCTCCGTGGTCATCGACAGGGCCACACCGGCAACTGGCAGGCCCGCGCGGTTCAGCACAGCGGCGCCGATGCAAGTCATGCCGGCACGCACCTGACCGTTGTCCACGGAAAAGCCGTCCTGCCGCACGCGGGTGATCTCCGCCTCCAGCCCGGCGCGATCCCGCACACTGGCCGGCGTGAGGGGAGGAGGAAATTCAGCGGTCAGCGTGGCGCGGTTCTCGGGTGGAAGATATGCCAGCATCGCCTTGCCGGTGGCGGTAAAGACCGCAGGCAGCCGCATACCCATGCGGAAGGTGACGCCGAGCGGCGCGGTGGAGTTCCGGCAGGAGGTATAGACCACCTCCGCCCCGATCAGGCTGCTCAAGGTGATCGTATGCCGCTCAAGGGTGGGAATCGCGCCGATCAGCCGGTTGAACTCCTGCGCCATGTCGCTCTGATCCAGCGCCGCACCCGCCCATTTCAGCACATGCGCCCCGACCGTGTAGCGCCCCCGCTCCTCGTTGAGCAGACCGAGCGCCGTGAGCGTGACGAGCAGGCCGTGAAGGGAGCTTTTCGGCAGGGCGAGGGCGCGGCCGATTTCCGCCTGCGCGGGCGGTTCGTGGGCTTCGGAGATATAGTCCAGAATGGCCCGCGCCCGCTCCACCGCAGGGACGAGCCGCGGTTCCGCTGCCGTCATCCCGTCCGTCCGCCAAGCCGGTCGGCAAGGAAAACGCCCGCCGCCTCCACCAGCCGCCGCCCGGTCGTAACCTTGCCGGCGGCGGTGAACAGGCCGTGCGCATGACGGGGCAGGTGGTGATGTTCCACCTCCGCGCCGTTGAGCGCCAGCCGTCCGGCATAGGCCACGCCCTCCTCCGCCAGCGGATCATGTCCGCAGGTCACGATGAAATGCGGCGCGCGGGAGGGATCGGCCGCCAGCAGTGGCGACAGGCGGGGGTCGGACAGATCCGCCTCTCCGACGTAGTGGCCGCGGAACCATTCCATCGACCGGACGGAGAGCGGCACCCCGCGCGTCAGGCTTCCCCAGGTGGCGCCGCGCAGGTCCGTCACGGGGTACAGCAGCACGACCGCGGCAGGCTCCGTCGCGGAGGTATTCGCCAGCACCGCGGCAAGGTTGCCGCCCGCGCTGTCCCCCGCGAGCGCGATGCGCCCCGCGTCGATATTCAGTGTCTCCGCCTGATCGCGGAGCCAGCGGAGGCCGGCCTCCGCATCCTCAAGCGGCCTGGGAAAAGGGTGTTCGGGCGCAAGGCGGTAATCGACGGCGAACACGGCCGCCCCGGACACTTGCGCCAGAAACCGGCAGAGCGGATCGTGAGAGGCCAGCCCGCCGATGACCCAGCCGCCGCCGTGAAGGAACAGCGTGGCGGGCAAGCGGTCGGCCGAAGGGCGATACTCGCGGATCGCGATGCGCCCGCCCGGCACTTCGATGGTATGGTCGCGCACCGTTGCCAGCGGCTCCGTCTGCAGGCCGTTCGCCGCGCTGGTCAGGTCGTAATTCGCGCGCGCTTCCGCCAGCGGGACGGTCTGGAAGGAAATCTCCCCCGCCTCGCGGAAGGCCCGGATCAGAGGGCGCTGATCCTCCGCCACATCGGCCAGCGGCAGCAGCGCTTCGGAGGCATCCATCGTCATCTCCACGCGTAGTCCTCCGCGTTCCACTCCGCGGCGCGACGATATTGGTCCACCGTGCCGGACCAGTTGTTGATGACCTTTCCGGCAGCGTTCTTGTACCAGCTCGAACAGCCGGAGGAGAAGGCCGAGCTTGCCATATCGGCCTGCATCCTTTCGTTGAACCTGTCGAACACCTCCGCATGGACGGCAGCCGCGGCCCCGCGGGCCTCCGTCTCCCTGATGGCGCGGAGCACGTAATCCTGCTGGATTTCCAGCATGGTGATGATCGAATTGTGGTTCAGGTTGGTGTTCGGCCCATAGATCATGAACATGTTCGGAAAACCCGGCACCGTCATGCCGAGATAGGCCTCCGCCCCGTCCGCCCAGACGTCGGACAGGCTTGCGCCATCCTCCCCCGTGACGATCAGGTCACCATGAAACGCCTGACTGGCGAAACCCGTGCCGAAGATGACCACGTCGAAAGGAAGAACCGTCCCGTCCGCCGTCTCGATGCCGTCTTCGGTGAAGCGGGCGATACGGCGGGTTTCCAGCGCCACGTTCTCCCGGCAGAGCGCGGGGAAGAAGTCGTCCGACCGCAGGATCCGCTTGCAGCCGAACTCGTAATCCGGCGTCAGTTTCGCGCGCAGATCCGGGTCCGGCACCTGCTTCTCCAGATGCTCCTGCGCGAGGCGGATGCCCTCCGCCTGCGCTTCCGATCCCACCTGCGTACGCGAGAAGCCGTTCTCGCGGAAGGCATGGAGATGCGCGCGCGAGGCGTCGAACAGCGCCGGATCGGCCTCGTAGGCGTCAAGCTGCGCGGGGTCGAACACAATCTGGTTGCGTGGCATGATCCAGTTGGCAGTGCGTTGGAAAACCGTCAGATGGCCGACTTCCGGCGCGATCTCCGGCACGTATTGCACAGCCGAGGCGGCATTGCCGACGGAGGCCACGCGCTTGCCCGCGAGCGGCACGCTCCCGTCCCACTCCGCGGAATGGAACATCTCGCCCCGAAAGCTCTCCAGCCCCTCGAACGCTGGAATCGCGGGTTTGTTGAGCTGGCCCCAGGCGGTGACGAATACTTGCGCCGTGTAGCGCGCGCCGCCCCGCACGGCAAAGCGCCATAGCCGCGCCGCGCCATCCCATTCGGCACTGAGGATCTCGCTGTCGAAGCGGATATGGTCGCGCAGGCCGTATTCCTCCGCCAGCCGCCCCATGTAGCCCAGCAGCTCCTCCCGTCCGGCATACATCCGGCTCACGCGGAGATGCGGAAAGAAGGAGTAGCAGTAGAGATGGGCCTCCGTATCGCAGGCGGCACCCGGATAGGCATTTTCGCGCCATACGCCGCCGATGTCCCCCGCGCGTTCGAGGATGACGAAATCCTCATCTCCCGCGCGGACCAGCTGCGCGCCCATGCCGAGCCCGCCGAAGCCCGCGCCGAGGATCAGGGTGCGGACATGCGTGGCCCCCGGCATCAGAACGCCTCCTGATACAGGCGGAGCGCATCGGCCTCAGTCACCTCCACCGGATTATTGATGAGCAGGCGCTGCTGCAACATCGCGTCGGAGGCGAGCATGGGCAGGCTTTCCTCCGTCACCTTCACGGCGCGCAGTTGCCGGGGCGCGCCGGAGCGGTCCATCAGCGTCAACATGTGATCGACGAAAGCCGTGGCGCGGGCCTGTGTCCCCTCCTCAGAAGGGGGCAGCAGCGCATCGGCGAGTTCCGCATAGAGCGGCGCGGCTGCGGTGGCGTTGAAGCGCAGCACCGGCCCCAGCATCAGCGCGTTCGAAAGCCCGTGGGGAATGTGGTAATGCCCGCCCAGCGGATAGGCCAGCGCATGGACCGCAGCTACGGGCGCATTGGCGAATGCCTGCCCGGCAAGGTTCGCGCCGAGCAGCATCGCCTCCCGCGCCTCACGGTTGGTGCCGTCCTGACAGGCGGCGACGAGGTTGTCCGACAGCAGCTTCAGCGCTGCCCGCGCCAGCACGTCCGATACGGGATTCTTCTTGTGGCGGCTGGTATAGGCTTCAATCGCGTGGACCATCGCGTCGATCCCGGTCGCCGCGGTGTGGAGCGGCGGCAGACCGACGGTCAGTTCCGCGTCGAGGATCACCTTGTCGGCGTAGAGCTGATCGGCCACGACGCCCATCTTCGTCGTTTCACCGGTGGTCAGGATGGTGATGTTCGTCACCTCCGAGCCGGTACCGGCGGTCGTCGGGATCTGGACGAGCGGCAGACGCCCGCCTGTCACCTTGCCGATGCCGTAAAGTTCCTTCAGCGGCTGGTCGGACATGACGAGCACGGCGGCAAGCTTGGCGATATCCATGGACGAGCCGCCGCCCAGACCGATCACCACGTCGCTTCCCGCCGCGCGGGCCTTTTCCACGCAGGTCAGCAGCACCGACTCCGGCGGATCGGCCACCACGTCGTCAAAGACGGTGACGGTGAAGCCCGCAGCCTCAAGCGAGGCGAGCGCGGGGGCAAGCACGCCCGCCTGATTGAGACCCTTGTCGGTCACGATGAAGGCGCTCCGCGCCGGGAACCAGCCCGCGAGGATCTCCCCCAGCCGGGCGGCGGCGCCCCATTCGACCAGCATCGAACCGGGTGTGTTGAACGTGAATGGTGTCATTGTCCCCTCCGCAATCCTGAGGCGGGCCACGGCCCGCCCGCTCCCCGGCGCTCAGACGGCCGAGCAGATGTATTTCATCTCGACATATTCCTCGATGCCGAACTTCGATCCTTCCCGGCCGAGACCGGACTGCTTCACCCCGCCGAAGGGCGCGACCTCGTTGGAGATGAGGCCGGTGTTGTGTCCGACGATGCCGTAGTCCAGCGCCTCCGCCACCCGGATCGAGCGGGCGAAGTCCTTCGTGAAGAAATAGGAGGCGAGGCCGAAGATCGTGTCATTGGCCATGCGGATCGCCTCCTCCTCCGTGTCGAACGGGAAAAGCGGCGCGACGGGGCCGAACGTCTCCTCCCGCGCGACGACCATCTCCGGCGTCACGCCGGTGACCACGGCGGGAGAGATGAACAGCCCGCCCAGACGTTCGCCCCCGGTGACGACCTTGCCGCCCTTCGCCCGCGCATCGGCGAGATGTTCCTCCACCTTTTCGATGGCGGCGGGTTCGATCAGCGGACCGAGGACGACGCCCTCCTCCGTGCCGGGGCCGACCTTCATCTTCTCCACCTTCGCCACCAGCCGCCGGGTGAACTCCTCATACACGCCGCGCTGGACGAGGATGCGGTTGGCGCAGACGCAGGTCTGTCCGGCATTGCGGTATTTGGAGGCGATCGTCCCCTCCACCGCCTGATCGAGATCGGCATCGTCAAAGACGATGAGCGGCGCGTTGCCGCCAAGCTCCAGCGACAGTTTCTTGATCGTCGGCGCACATTGCGCCATCAGCGTGCGCCCCACTTCGGTCGATCCGGTGAAGGACAGCTTCCGCACCGTCTCCGATCCTGTGAGCACCTTGCCGATCACACTGCTCTTGCCGGTGATGACCTGAAGCACGCCCTTCGGGATGCCCGCTTCCTCCGCCAGAACGGCGAGCGCAAGCGCGGTGAGCGGGGTGAGGTCGGCAGGTCGCACGATCATCGTGCAACCGGCGGCGAGCGCGGGGCCGACCTTGCGGGTGATCATCGCAGCCGGAAAGTTCCACGGCGTGATGGCAGCGGTAACGCCGATGGGCTGACGGATGACGGTGATGCGCTTGTCGGCCTGCGGGGCGGGGATCGTGTCGCCATAGACGCGCTTGGCCTCCTCCGCGAACCACTCGATGAAGGAGGCGGCATAGACGATTTCGCCCTTGGCCTCCGCCAGCGGCTTGCCCTGTTCCGATGTCAGGATGAGCGCGAGATCATCCGCATTCGCGATGATGAGGTCGAACCATTTGCGGAGGATCTGGCTGCGCTCCTTGGCGGCGCGTTTCGCCCACGGGCCGAAGGCGCGGTCGGCGGCTGCGATGGCCTCCTCCGTCTCTGCCTCGCCCAGACGCGGAACCCGGCCGACCACATCGCCGGTCGCCGGGTTGGTGACGTCGAGCCATTCGCCCGACCGCCCCTCCACCCACGCGCCATCGATATAAGCGGCGGATTTCAGCAGGGCGGAATTGTTGAGTTTCATGGCGTGCTTCCCCGGATGTTCATTATATTGAACTGTGTTCAGAAATCTGCCGGGGAAGGCAGCATGTGTCAACCCCCGGAGAACCGCGGGGATGATCTACACCGGCTCCGAGTTCATACCGTTGGGAGAGGGGTCAGTCTTCAACCCCGACCATCACATCGGACGCCTTGACGACGGCGGCAGCGGTGCTCCCCACCGTCAGGCCGAGGTCCGCAACCGCTTCGTTGGTGATGGAAGCGGTGATCACGGTGCCGCCTCCGATGTCGATCCGCACATGGCTGGTCACCGTGCCCGTGACAATATCAACCACCTTGCCCCTGAGAACATTGCGCGCACTGAGTTTCATTCGTTCCTCCTCTCGGCATCTGCCATAACCGATGATCCTGTTTCGCGCCCCCTGACGTCAAGAGAAACGCCGTGGCCGTTGACGGGAATAACCTTGGGAAACGGGGTGCAGCGGCGCGGGCAAGCGAGCTGGCTCGAAGGGCCGGACGCCTTCAGCCGTCTCCAGCCGCGAGGCATGGGTATCGCGCGGCAACATTTCCGCAACGTATCCTTATAGGCGGGAGGCTCCCGCCCGCATCGACCTGATCGACATCATCGTCATGCGGCGGTGCTGGCCACGGCCTGTTGCGCGGTCAGACCACACGGCCCGACCCTGCTTCGCGCGGCCGGTGTGACCCGCCCGATCCACGCCCGATCTACGTCGGAGGAGGGCAGGCCGCTATCCTTCGGCGGACATGTTCCCGCCCGACAGCGGATGGAGGAAAGCTCCCGACATCAACGCATCTGCCTGTAGCAAGGACGTGTTGCTCCGGTGATCGTCTGAACCGCGATGGCTATGTACGCGACTCGTGGCGTTCCATTGGGAGGGAGCGGCTGACCCTTGCCATTTCGGCCGATGCGCGGTTCCTGCGCCATCCCGAAGCCGCGATGCCCTTCCGCTTGCAAGGGTTTGGGCGAAAGCCTGCTCCCCATGGCCATCGATCCGGTCCGTCATCATACCATGGGGAGGCATCTCCAACCGGAGCGCCGGTAGCTCAGGGCGGGCGTGTCCCCTGCACCACAGGCCATGAGGCGCAGGCTGACGAAAGCGAACGAGGGCCCGGGCTGCTGAAAAGCCGGACATTGACCTGCCCCTGCGTCGGATGCCGGAAAACCGGTTCGGGCATGCGCCGAAACTGCGGTTTCCGGGGCGCGGTTCAGGATGTGGAAAAGCCTCCCCGGTGCCCTCGGAGTGCTTTTTTTGCAGCCT
The DNA here is from genome assembly GCF_000740775.1 of Haematobacter missouriensis. Classification (GTDB taxonomy): domain Bacteria; phylum Pseudomonadota; class Alphaproteobacteria; order Rhodobacterales; family Rhodobacteraceae; genus Haematobacter; species Haematobacter missouriensis. The sequence goes on from NZ_JFGS01000018.1 coordinate 36,293, forward strand.
GTTGATGAGCGGAGCGACGGGACTGAAGGCTGCGGTGCAAACGAGGCTGGGGTGCAAACGAGGCTGGGGTGCGACCAAGGCGACCGCTGCGGCATGGCAACGCTTTGGCTCTTGCTCGCGCCGTCAATCCGCCGTGGGGCAGAGCCCGAAGCGTCGCGGCGGAAGCGGCCAATCCCGCCCGCGCCCGGACCCGCTTCCCGGGATCAAGACGCTCCCGCCGCGCCCTTCCGCCAGTAGGCGGTGACGAAATGTGTCTCGCGCGGATGGTTCAGGACGGTGCGGAGATGGCTGCGAAGTTCGCGGAAGGCGGCGAATTCCAGCCCGGCCCAGACATAGGTTTCCGGCGGGACGGACAGCGTTTTCAGCGCTGCCACCAGAGCTGCGCCGGGCGGGCCGTCGCGAAGGAACCAGTGCAGCTCCACGCCGCCGGGGTGAGGGAGCGCCTGCCGCTCCGCCGCATCCGAAACCTCAATGAAGGCGTGGCCCTGCATGTCCGGGGCCGCGTCCTCCAGTGCGCGGGCGATGGCGGGCAGGGCAGTCTCATCTCCCGCAAGCAGCACGTGGCCTTCCCGCGGGATGCCACCGCCGCCGGGGCCGACCAGCGCCAGCCGCTCCCCCACCCGCGCCGTGGCGGCAAAGGCCGAACCGGGACCGGCGTCGTCATGCAGAACGAAGTCGATTTCCATCCAACCTGCCGCCGGGTCGATGCGGCGGATGGTATATTTGCGCACGACCCCGTTGCCGAAGGTGAACCGCCCCTCGGCATCGAAATGGGGCCAGACGGGGGCTTCATCCGCCGGCGGCAGCAGCAGCTTGCAGTGCAGCGCCGACAGGTCGGCGAAGCGCAGCAGCTCCGGGCCGGACAGCCGGAGGCGGCGCATGGCGGGGGTGATGTCCTCAATCCCCACGATCTCCATCTGGCGGAAGTTGGGAGGGACAGTCGTCTCGGGGAGGCCCCAGTCAACCTTCGGGCCGCCGAACTCTGCCAGATGTTCGCCAAGGTCGAGGCGCATCTCATGGGCGAGGGAGGCATCAGCGCCCCATGCCTCCATCTCCAGCACATCCGCAGCCACGGTGACGGTGGCGCGACGGAGGCCGAAGTCGATGCGCCAGACCCCTTCCGCCGTCTCCACCCGTGCGCCATGGCCGCCCAGATGCTCTGCGATCAGCCGGGCGAGCGCGGGTGCCTCCGGGGTAGTGACGCGGGCGGTGGTGGTCATCTCAGGCATGGTCATGCTCTCCAATCAGTCGCCGGATGCGCAGGGCGCCCCGGTCCAGTTCCGCCTCCACGCCCCAGACGCGGGCGAAGATGTCGGGCGTCAGGACGGTCTCCGTCGCGCCCTCGGCGGCCAGTCGTCCGCTTTCCAGCACGGCCACACGCTCCGCCCATGCGGCGGCAAGCGGGATGTCATGCAGCACGACGACGATCCGCCGCCCGTCCCGCGCGATCTCGGCCAGAAGCTGCATGACGCGGTGCTGATGGGCGATGTCGAGCATGCTCGTCGGCTCGTCCAGCAAAAGGAGCGGTGCGTCGCCGGCCAGCGCGGGGGCAAGGCCCGCCATCTGCCGCTGCCCGCCCGAGAGCCTGTCCAGCCGGTCGAGCGCCAGCCCCCCCGCCCCCAGCCGATCAAGCGCGGTGAGCGCCGCTTCCGCCGCGCTTTCACGCGACAGGCCCGGACGGGCCGCGCGGATCGCGGCGACGGAGGCTTCCAGCACGGTCAGCCCCACGCCGGAGGGCAGCATCTGCGGCACGAAAGCCACCTTGCGCGCCCGGTCGCGCGGCGAAAGGGCCAGCAGGTCCACGCTGTCGAGCCGGACCTCTCCCCGCGCGGGCAGAAGCCCGGCGATGGCGCGGAGCGCGGTGGATTTCCCCGCCCCGTTCGGCCCCAGCAATGCGGTGATGCCGCCGCCCGCCGTCTGGGACAGCGACAGATCGTGCAGTACCGGGCGACCGGGATAGCCCGACATCAGATGGTGGACGGCAAAGCTCATCGCGCGACCCGGGCGATCAGGACGAAGAACACCGGCAGGCCGATCAGCGAGGTGACGATCCCCACCGGCAACAGCACGCCGGGGATCACCGTCTTGGCGGCGGCGGAGGCGAGAGAGACGAGCAGCGCCCCGATCAGCAGGCTCGCGGGCAGGAAATGGCGGTGATCCTCGCCCACCGTCAGCCGCGCGAGATGCGGAGCGACGAGACCCACGAAGCCGATGGTGCCCGCCGTGGCCACCGCCGCCGCCGCCAGAAGACTGATGCGGAGGAGCGCCATGAACCGCAGCCGCCCGGGATCGACACCGAGGCTCGCCGCCCGCTCCGCCCCGAGACGCAGCACGGTGAGCCGGGAGGACGCGGCAAGGGAGAACGGCACGGCGATGACCAGCGCCCCCGCCATCAGCGCCACCCGGCGGCCATCGGCCTGCGCGAGATCGCCCATGCCCCAGAGCGCGAACTGCTTCAGCGCCTCTGCCGGGGCCACGAACTGCACCAGCGCCAGAAGCGCGTTGAAGGTGAAGACCAGCGCGATGCCGAACAGCACCAGCAGCGCCGCGTTCCCCTCTCTCCCCCGCACCAGCAGTTGCAGCAGCGCGATCGACAGCGCGGCGGCGACGAAGGCATTGCCCGCCACGGCAAGGTCCGGCGGCAGCCCCGGCAGGGCCAGCCCGAACACGATCGCCAGTGCCGCGCCGAAGCCGGCGGCCGCCGACACACCCAGCGTGAAGGGGCTGGCGAGCGGATTGTCCAGCACAGTCTGCATTTCCGCCCCCGCCAGCGCGAGCCCCGCGCCCACGAGCAATGCCAGCACGGCGACGGGAAGGCGGAGCTTCCACACGATGGTCATGGTCGCGGGGGAAAGCGTGGTATCCCCGCTGAGTGCACGCCACAGGTCACTGATGCTCAACCCCGCAGGGCCGGTGCAGAGGTCCAGCACGAAGGCACCCACTACCGCCAGCGCCATCACCGCCAGAAATCCGGTGCGCCGCCGTTCTGCCGCGCGGTGGCGGGAAAGCCGGATATCTGTCGTCGCCGTCATGGGTCTGCCCGTTCCGTTCTCACTCCGCTGCGTCGATCCACAGCGCCCCGGTGAGCGGGGCGGCAAGGAAGCGCGCATTGATCTCGGCCAGAGTGGCGGCGGGGTCAAGGTCGGGGAACAACTCGGGGTGAATCCAGCGGGCCAGCGCCTCGATGGCGACCATGTTGATGGCGGAGATGGTCAACCCGTGCCAGATGCCGTGCAGCCGCTGCGTGGCAAAGGCGGGCGTCTCCGCGATCCCGGTGCGGGAAGCGGCGGCGCGCAGTCCCTGCCGGGCCGTCTCCGCATCCGCCCCGGGCCCGACGACCAGTCCCCCCGCTGCCGCCAGATAGCTGCCGCCCGTCGCGATATAGACTTGCGGCGCGCGGGCGATGACATATTCCGCGGACAGAGGCCCTGCCATGCCCGGGATGACCTCGGCCCCGATATTCTCCCCGCCCGCGAACTCGACGAAGTCCCCTATGCCCTCGCCCTTGCCGGGGGACAGGCAGCAGGTTCCGCGCCCGGCATGGGCCTCCAACAGCACGGGGGGGCGGGCATTTTCGGGCAGGTCGGCCAACCGCGCGCTGATCCCCGCGATCCGCGCGTCGGCAAAGGCGGCATAGGCGCGTGCCTGCTCCTCCCGCCCGATGAGTTGGCCCAGCCGGAGGAGGCCGGCATGCGGCTCCTCCGCCCGGATGGTGGGTGTGAGCGCCAGCACGGCCACGGAAATGCCTGCGGACTCCAGCACCCGGATCGTCGTAGGAGAGCGGTTGTAGAACGGGTCCAGCACCACCAGATCGGGGGAAAGCGCGATCAGCCCCTCCACCGAACCGCCCGCCGCCGGATCGCCGATATCCGGCACGGCCGCAAGGGCGGGGAGCGCCGCTTCCATCTCCGCCCGCGCGCCCGCATCGAGCCGCGCCGCGTTCCAGCCCGCCAGACGCGCGGCCGGATCGGGATCGATCAACGCGAGCGCGATGAACCCCATCCCGTCGGTCAGCACGATCCTTTGTGCCGGTTGGGCCAGCGTCACCTGCCGTCCCGCGTCGTCGGTGATGGCCACCTCTGCACCGGCAGGCCATGGCAGCAGAGCCATCAGGCAGACCGCCGCCCATATCCCGGCACGGGCGGTTGTCATGGCCGTCACCGCCGCCGCCAACCCCGCCGCCATCCCCCGCGCCACCCATGACCGGCGTCCCGCCTGCTGGGGATGTGCCTGCTGGGGATGTGCCTGCTGGGGATGTGCCTGCTGGGGATGTGCCTGCTGGGCCGCCCCGCGTGCGGGGGCGGGCCAGCAGGTCGCAGGGCTGCCCGCTTCCGGCTGCGGGAGGCGGGCCAGCCGCTTCACCATGAGTAGGCGAGGGTGAGCAGCACGCGCCGTTCCGCCCCGAAGGAACAGGTGCCGTAGCCGTTGCAAGCCGCGACATAGTCCTTGTCGAAGAGGTTCGTCACGTTCAGGTTGGCGCGGAGCCCTGCCAACGATGGATCCTGCGCCCCGAAGTCGTAACCGATGGCGAGATCGACCAGCGTGAAGCTGTCCACCTTCGCGGCCCGGCCCTCATACGGCCCTTCGGCCGCGCCCCAGACATTGTTGCCGGTGGCATAGGTGGAGCCGACGTAGCGCACGCCGCCGCCCACCGACAGCCCGGGAACAGGGGATGAGGCGGGCAGGCGGTAGTTGAGCCAAAGCGAGGCGATCTGATCGGGAACGCCGGTCAGATGCTTGTCCACCGAGCGGTCGCCGTTCAGGATGTCCGGGTTGATCGACGCGTCGGAGGATTCCGTCAGCCGCACCTTCTGGTAGGTATAGCTGCCGATCAGGTCCAGCCCCTGCGCCAGCGACGCGCGGGCTTCAAGCTCCACACCCTTGGCCTCGGACTTGTTGTCCTGCGTGTAGCAGGTGGAGTAGGCGCCCACATTGGCCGCGCATTCCGCCACGTTGACCGAATCCGCCACCGGCTGGCCGTCCTTGCTGCCGGAGAACAGGGTGATGCCGAAAGACCGGTCGCCCGCAGGGGCGAGGTAGCGCAGACCGCCCTCCAGCATCTTGCCGGTAGAGGGGTGCAGCACGTCGCCCGATGCGGTCACGCCCAGCTCCGGCTCGAACGAGGTCGAGTAGTTCACGAAGGGCGCGAAGCCGTTGTCCATCAGGTAGACGGTGCCGAGCTGCCAGGACACCTTTGAGTCCTTGGCGGAGGAGGACGTCACTGCCCCGTTCAGCCCGTTCGTCACGCTGGAGCCGGAGCGGATGTCGTCATGACGGAGCCCCGCCATGAAGCGCCACTGCCCGAAGGACGCCTGCTCCTGAAGATAGAAGCCCGTTTGCTCGAACGGCTGGCGGAAGGCGCGGAATGGCGTCACCCGGTCGATGTCCAGCCCGTAGACGGGATTGAAGATGTTGATCGCCGGATAGTTGGCCCTGTCCCAGCCGTCGCGGAACCCGCCCGAGAGCTTCTGGTAATCCACGCCCGCGAGCAGCGTGTGATCGACGGAGCCGGTGGAGAATTTCGCCTGTGCATAAGTGTCGAAGGCGGTGGAATAGGACTGATGGTCGGCAAGGTAGATCAGCCGGTTCATCGTCACCTCGTCCGACATCCACGAGAAGTCGAGCGACTTGGTGGTGCTGTCGAGCTCACCGTAGCGGAAGCGGCTGTGAACGCTCCAGACAGGGTTGAACTGGTGGTCGAACTGGAAGCCGATGGATTTCTGCGTCCGGCTGTATTCCTGCCAGTTGGGATCGCCCTGCCAGAAGGTGGGAGACACGGTGCCATAGCCCGGGATCGGCAGAACGGAGCCGAGCGGCGGCAGGAACTGCCCGTCCGGCGCCTTCGGGTCGTGCTGATACATCGCCTGCAGGGTGAGCCGAGTGTCGTCCGTCGGCGCCCAGGTGAGCGAGGGGGCCACCAGCACACGTTCGTCATGCTGGTAGTCGATCCCCGTCTTGCCCGCACGGCCGAGCGCGATGAAACGATAGGCGAAATCCTCGTTGAGCGGGCCGGTCAGGTCGATGCCCGCTTCCTTGCGACCATGGCTGCCGAAGGCCAGATAAGCGTCCCGCGCGCGGGTGAATTCCGGTTGCTTGGAGACAAGGTTGACGATCCCGCCGGGGGAGCCGGAACCGAAGAGCGTGGAGGCGGGGCCCTTCACCACTTCCACACGCTCCAGCATCCACGGGTCGAACTGCACCGCCGTCCGGTCCGGGAAGCGCCAGCGCAGCCCGTCCAGCGTGCTGGCATAGCTCGCATCGGCGGAGAACCCGCCCGAGCCACGCACGAAATAGCTGTCGAACCTGTCCGATTGCGCCCCGGCGGTGCCGGTGACGATGCCCGGCGTATAGCGGAGCGCCTGGCTGACGGTGGTCGCGCCCTGTTCCTCCATCTGTTCCCGCCCGATGACGTTCACGGTCTGCGGCGTCTCGATCAGCGGCGTATCGGTGCGGGTGGCGGAGGTGGAGACGCGGGGGACGATCCCGGCGGGGCCGGTGCCGCTGTTCTGCGCCGTCAGCATGACGGGAGACAGAACGGTGCCCGATGCCGCGCCGGTTGCGGCGGCGGGCGCAAGAAGGGCCGCGCTGCTTGCCCCCGTGCGCTGGAGCGCGATGCCCGTGCCCTCCAGCATCTGCCGCAGCGCCGCTTCGGGCGCGAGGCTGCCGGCGACGGCGCGTGTCGTCACGCCGGCGAGCGCCGGCGGATAGGCGACCTGCCAGCCTGTCGCCCGACCGAAGGCGCTCATCGCGCTGGAAAGTGGTTGTGCCGCGATGGTGATGCTCTGGCTCTGCGCCTCCGCGGGGAGCGTTGTTGCCGCCCCGAGCAGCGGTCCCGCCAGTGCCACGCTCAGGAGCAGCCGCGCGATCCCCCGGCTCCGCGCCTTTCGAGGTTCCGTTTTATGGCCGTTCATCTGTCCCTCTCATGTCGGGCGCATATGTCGCCCCTTCGGAAACAGTGACGTTCAGGCCCTGCCCGCGTCACAAATTTTTCCCGACTTTTTTACTTTTTCTTTTTCGCCGTGTCGCGCCGGACCTTCATGCCCCCGGCATTCGTCCGGTTCGAGCCTCAGTAGAGCACCACCGCCCCGCCCGGCAGGCGACGAATGGTGAGGTCCGAAAGCCCCGCCAGCGCTGCCAGCGCGGCATCCGGATCGCGCAGCGAGAAACTGCCCGAGACGTTCCGCCCCGCTCCTCGTAACAGCATGACAGGCGCCGCCCGATAGCGCCCGATCTCCGCCACCGCCGTGGCGAGCGGCGCGTCGCGCATCTCCATCCGCCCACCGAGCCATGCCAGCGCGCTGTCCGTATCGGCCCGTGTGACCGGCGACAGGCCGCCGCTGGCGAGGGCAGTTATGGCCTCCCCCGGCTCTAGCATCGCCTCGTCCGGACCGCCAATCTCGCGCACCGCCACGTGGCCCTCGCGGAGCATGACACGGTCCCCCACCTCGTCGAGCCGGACGGCGAACTCGGTGCCGGTCACGCGCACTTCACCCTGCCTGCCCGTGACGATGAAGGGGTGGAGCGCGTCATGTGCCACGTCGAAGAACGCCTCGCCCGCCAACAGCCGCACATGCCGGACGCCGCCTGTCATCTCCACCGCGATGGCGGAGCCGGTGTTCAGCGTCACCTGTGTTCCATCGGCCAGCGCGATGCGCTCCTGCTCTCCCGCGCGGGTCGTATAGTCGGCCTGCCAGGCGATGAGCAGCCGGGGAGCCTGCCAGATCAGGCAGGCGACCAGCAGCACCGCCGCAATCCGGGCTGCGATCGCCCATGGCTGACGGGATCTGTCAGGCCGGTGGACCGGAGGGCGCAGAGCGGCGGAAGCGGCGCGAAGGGCAGGCGCCTGCCATGTGGCGACGATGTCGTCGTAAGCGGCGCGATGGCGCGCATCCGCAGCCAGCCAGTGCTCGAACGCCGTCCGGTCCGCCGCAGCCCTGTCGTCACCGAGCCGCAGGAACCAGTCCAGAGCCTGTTCCTCCACCTCGCCGCTTGTCGATGCGGGCATCAGTCTCCCTCGATCCGGCGCATCACGTCTCGGCAATGGCCCATGACCAGCTTCATGTCGTTATAGACGGTGTTGCGCGACACGCCGAGATCCTCTGCAATCCGGGCATAGCTCCAACCTTCGACATAGGAAAGCCGCCAGACCTCCCGCGCGCGTTCGGGCAGGGAGGCGAGGGCCGTCCGCAGCGCGGTGATCCGCTGTCGTTCAATAAGGCAGGCTTCGGGGGTCGGTGCGTCGGTTGCCACGCCCTCCAGCGCGGCGGTGTCAAAAACTTCCGTCTCCACCCGCGCGCGTCTGCGAGCGCGGCGTGCATGGTCCGTTGCAATGTTGCGGGCGGTTTCGTTCAGAAAGGCTTCGGGCCGGTTCACCGGCTGGGTGGCGACGGCACGCGTGAGCTGGACCCAGGCATCCTGCGCGAGATCCTCTGCCGTATGCCAGTGTCCGACGTGCCCGGCCAGCCGCGCGAGCAGGGATCGTCGTCTGAGGAGATAGAGTTCGGTCAGCACGGCACTCTCCCGCGACCCTCCGTGACGGCGGCAAGGGCCAATTCCCGAGAGTTTTACTTCAGGCCTCCGGTCAATGACCAGAGACAGTTTGTGGCCAGAGCCGGAAACGGCCCTGAATGCGCCAGGCTGCAGGTTGGCTGCCGGACAAAGGCAGGCGGAGGGACTCGCAAAGGGCGCGCGCAAGCCGCCTTCGGATCGGCCTCCGCCCGGGAAGCTCGGACATGAGCCACATTCGCCGCCGGCCGGAAGGCGGGGGGTCACGGGCGATGCCCGGTTCGGTTGTTGTTCCGCGGCGGATAGGCGGGATCCGCGACCCCTAACATGAAAGAAACATTTGTGCTTATGTTGGAGCGAAAATCATTCGCAATCCGACGAAATCCAGCCGGAAATTGTTACACTTCCGGGATGATTTTCCGATGTCCGGCCCATAGGCACGCCACTTTGGGAGTTTTTCAGCGGCCTGCTATAAGGGCGGGTCGCGGCAGCGGTGTCTCCCGCAGGTCTTGCGCTGGTTTACAGGCCGCCCCGGAAATGTTCCAGCAGGCTGCTGAAAAAGTCGGGCGTCCCCCCAGGCTTGCGTCGAAAGCCAGAAAATCTGTCCGATCACGTGCCAGAACTGGCGGTTTCCGGGACACATCTCAACAGTGCGGGAAGGAGCTTCAGGAGAATCGTGGAATGCTTTTTCAGCAGCCTGTTAGGTCTGCGCGGGAGCGGGAGATCGCCTGAGGACCTGAAGAAATCCAGACATTCGGGGGTCCGATGCCCCGATGTTCAAGGCATGGTATTCAGGAACTTTTCGGCAGGCTGTTGGATCAGGAAGCGGTTTTAGCAATGCCCCCGCCGATTTGACCGATCCACCCCGACTGGTCCCAGCCGACCGATCCACCGGGCCGGGGCCAATCCACTCCTCCCACGCCAAGCTGCTGCGTCCGGGCCAGCCGCCCGGCCCGGACCGTCCTCAGGCCGAGGCGACGGGCCTGTCCCGCTCGCTTCCGGAGCGGAAACGGAAGCTCCCTTCGCCCATGCCGATGAGGTTGCCTGCCGCGTCGCGTACCTCGCCCGTGCAGAAAACGATCTTGCGCCCCCCGCCTTCATGAGCGCGGTGGCACGCACGACCCCTTCCTTCACCTGCCCGGTATAGGACACGGTGAGGGACAGGGTGACGGCGGCTTTCGGTTTCGCCGGATCGCCGCTCCATGTCGCGGCATAGCCGCAGGAGGCGTCGAGCAGCGTGGCGATCACCCCGCCGTGCAGCACGCCCGAGCGGTTGAGGTGCCGGCCGTCAACCCGCATCTCCACCACCGCCCGGCCCTCCGACCATTCGGCGAGCCGGTAGTCCAGCACACCGCGCAGACCTTCCGGCGTGTTCTCTTGCGTGAGGGGAAAGGCTGGGGCGGGGGTGTCTTCAGGCATGAACTCGCTCTTCGCTGGTACCACGCGCGAAGTAGAGATCGTGAAGACGGGAAAGGTCAACCGCTTCCGCCGGTTCGGAGAGGATCACCTTGCCCCCGCGGACCAGATAGACATGGTCCGCGATCTTCAGCGCCTTGTTGGTGTTCTGCTCCACCAGCACGATGGTCCGGCCCTCCTTCTTCAGCCGGTCGAGGATCGCCATGACCTCATCCGTCATCACGGGCGAAAGCCCGAGTGAGGGTTCATCCACGAGGATCACCTTCGGCTCCTCCATCAGCCCGCGCCCCATGGCGAGCATCTGCGCCTCTCCGCCGGAGAGGGAGCTGGCAAGCTGATGGCGGCGCTCCTTCAGTCGGGGGAACATGTCATAGGCCATTTCCAGATTGCGCGGGACGTTCGGGCGGCACCGTTCGATGAAGCCGCCGATCAGCAGGTTGTCCTCCACCGTCATGTCGCGGAAGATCATCCGGCCCTCCGGGATCATGGCGATACCGTCCTTGACCAGCGTCCAGGTGGGTGTCCCGGCGACATTCCGCCCGGCAAAGCGGACCTCGCCCGAGCGGACGGGGATCAGCCCCATGATCGCCCGCATGAGCGTGGTCTTGCCGCCGCCGTTGGGGCCGAGAATGCAGGTGAGCTTGCCCTCCTCCGCCGAGAGGGAGATGTCCCACAGCACGTTGATCGCCCCGTAACCGGCGCGGACCTTGTCGATTTCAAGCAGCTTCGCCACCGGTATAGCTCCTGATCACTTCGGGGTTGCGGAACACGTCGTCAGGTGTGCCGTCGGCTATGAGGCGGCCGAAGTTCAGCACGATGACGCGCGGACAGGTGTTGGAGATGGTCTCGATGTCATGTTCCACCATCAGCAGGGCCAGCCCGAACCGCGCGCGCGCCTCGTCCAGCGTCTGCATGAAGGCGCGCTTGCCCGCCGTTTCCAACCCGGCGAGCACTTCGTCCAGCATGAGCAGCCGCGGATTGGTGGCGAGCGCCTTGCCCACCTCCAGCGCCTTCTGCTCCGTCAGGGCGAGAGAAGTTGCGGCGTCCATGTTCGCCTTGTGGCCGAGGCGGGTGATGTCGAGGATTTCGGCGATCTTCTCCGCATCGACGCGACCTGTGCCGAAGCGCTGCGCGACGATCAGGTTCTCCCGCACTGTCAGTTCGTGCATTGGCTGCGGCACCTGGAACGCCCGGCCAAGGCCGATGCGCGCGCGTTTGTGGATCGGCATGCCGATCAGGTTGTGCCCCCCGAAGGAGAGCGTGCCCTTCGTCGGCCGCACGAGGCCGGAGACGGCGTTGAACAGCGTGGTCTTGCCCGCGCCGTTCGGACCGACGAGGCCGATCACCTCCTTCTCCGCCAGCGAGAAACTGACATCCGAAACGGCGACCAGCCCGCCAAAGGCGACGGTGACTCCATCAAGCGCGAGCATGGCTGCCTCCCCTGGTGAAACGTTCCCGGATCCAGGGCAGCAGGCCCTGCGGCGAAAAGATGACGATCACGGCAAGCAGTGCACCAAGGATGAGCTGATGGCCGGCAGGCAGGATCTGCTTGAACACGAACTGATCGACCAGATAGACGGCCATCGCGCCGGCGAGGGGCCCCCAGAGCGTCCGGTAGCCGCCGAAGATCGCCGCGACGATGGCGAGCGTCGTCCAGCTTCCGTGGAAGGCATATTCCGGTTCGAGGAAGTTGATGTAGTGCGCGTTGAACGCGCCCATCATCCCCGCGAAAAATGCCGCGAGCAGAAGGATCAGCGCCTTCAGCATCGTGGCGTTGACGCCGACGACGCGGGTCGCATCCTCGCTGTCGTGCATGGCGCGGAGAGCGAGGCCCTCCGGGCTGCGACGGACCAGCGCATAGACCAGCATGCTGAACAGGACGAGCGACAGCACCACGAAATATCCGCCGAGCGGGGTGCCGAAGTCGATGCCTCCGACCTTGGGCAGACGGGGGATCGACAGGATGCCGCCCGCGCCGTTGGTGAGCCAGCGCATTTCTGTCGCGAGGATGCGGAAGATCTCGGCAAAGGCCAGCATGGCGAGGGCGAAATACGGCCCCCGGAGCCGCAGCGCGGGCATGGTCACGATGGATGCGGCCGAGGCGATCAGCCCCGCCACCGGCATGGCGAGGAACACCGGCCAGCCCGCCTTCATCACCAGCAGGGCGGAGGCATAGGCGCCCACGCCGAAGAACGCGGCCTGACCGAAGCTGACCATGCCGCCCAGGTTGCCGAGCATGGCCCAGGAAACCGCGATGCCCGCGATGGTGAGCGCCGCGACGATGATGCCCATCACATAGGTATTCGCGGCAAAGACCAGCGGGACGGCGATATAGGCGAGGGCGAGAAAGACGATGAGTGCGATATGTTTCATCCGCGCCTCCTCGCACGGCCGAAGAGCCCGGAGGGCATGACGAGAAGAACGACGAGGAACAGGACCATCCCAGCCATCGGCTGCAGCGCGGAGGACCAGAGCGTTGCCGTCAGGCTTTCAGCGATGCCGATCAGGATAGCGCCCACCAGCACACCCGGCACCGAGCCGAGACCCGCCAGAACGGTGATGACGAACGCCTTGATGGTCAGTGCATGGCCGACGGAGGGCTGGATCACCTGCCCGGTATAGAGCGCCACGCCCGCGATGGCGGCAAGCAGCCCGGCCACGCCGAAGGAGAGAACCTCCGTTGTGCGGGGGTTGATGCCCATGAGCTTGGCCGCGTCCCGGTTGGACGACACGGCGCGGAGCGCCCGGCCATACCAGCTCCGGTTCAGCCACCACCAGACGGCGGCGACCATGACCGCGCCCGCCAGCGCCGCCAGCACCTCTGACTTCATGGCATAGAAGGTATCGGCTATCACGAAGGGTTCGTGATACCAGGCGACGTTGGTGGAGCGCACGTCCGCCGACCAGATGAGCAGGATCGCATTGGTCAGCGCGATGCCGATGCCGAAGGTGAGGATCAGGGAGTTTATCTCCCGGTCGGTCTTGATGCGGGTGAGCAGCAGATAGACGAGCACGCTGGTGATCGACACGATCACCACGGCGAAGGGCAGCGCCCAGATCGGGTTGAGTCCGTATTGCGACTCAGCCGTATAGGCGATGTAGCCCGCGAGGAGCACAAGCTCCCCGTGGGCGAGGTTGATGATCCGCATCGTCCCGAAGACGAGCGCGAGGCCGAGGGCGATCAGCGCGTAGTAGGCGCCGACCAGAACCCCCGAATACAGGGACTGGATGATGAGTTCTGTCATGGTCTTTCCGTGGAACGCGCCGTTACCAGGCGACGCCGGGGAAGGTGGCGGGGCCGGTCTGGGCCTCGGGCGGCCAGACGATGGGGATCTGGCCGGCCTGATGCTGGCCGATCCGGTGGGAGAAATTCACGTTGTCGCCGCCCTCGTCGAAGCGGACGGTGCCGATCAGCGTCTCATGTTCCTTGCTGTGGAGGGCGCGAATGATGCCCTCGGTGGAAGGATCCCCCGCGTCATGGGCCTCCGCCACCGCGTTGAACAGCAGGGTGGACTGCACATAGCCGTAGATGCCGAGGTAATCGACATCCTTGCCGAACATCTGCTCATAGACCTCCGCAAAGACACGCTCCTGTTCCGTCAGGAACTTCGGCGGATAGGAGACGGTGGAGGTGCCGTAGACGTTGTTCATCAGCTCGGGGAAATCCTTCCACATCTTGGTGGTGGTGAGCGACCAGACCCCGCCGATGGCCTTGACGTCCGGAGTGAACACGCGGGCAGCGCGGATGATCCCGACATAGTCGTTTTCATAGCCGATCATCGCGATGGCCTCCGGCCGGTCGATGACCTTGATCTTGTGCATGATCGGCTTGAAGTCCGTCACGGAGGCGTCGAACGGGTGCATGGTCACCGCGATGCCGCTTGCCTGCCAGTCCTTCTCCAGCATGCGGGCCACTTCCTGCGTGGCCTCTCGCGTGGAGTAGAGCACGGAGACGGAACGGATGCCCTGATCGCGGTAGAATCCGGCCAGCGCCTTGGCATAGCCCGCCGCGTTGTTGATGCGGAAGAAGGTCTTGAGACCCCGGTGGCTCAGTTCCGTGGCCACCCCGCCCGAGGTGATGTAGACCTTGCCCAACCGCTCCGCCGTGTCGGAGGCCGGTCCGATGATGTTGGAGCCATAGCCGCCGGTAAAGGCGATCGCCCCTTCGGAGTTCAGCTTCTCGATTGCCGCGATGGCCTTGGCCGGCTGGGTTTCGTCGTCCACGGTGATGACCTTGACCGTGTGGCGGCCGTTGGTGCGGTTGAAGATCTCGGCGGCGACCTGGATCCCCTCGTTCATGCCTTGGCCCACGCGGGCGAGCGGGCCGGTGAGCGGCAGTTCCGATCCGATGATGAATTCCGCCGCACGCGCTCCTGTCGCGCCGCCAAGTCCGACCGTCAGCGCGAGCGCCGAGGCCGCCAGAAGTCTCAGCATTCTTTCTCCTCCCCCAAGGGTCATTTCAGGTGTCGCCCCGCGCCATCGCGGCGAGGCGGTTCTTCAGGATCTTGCCCGTCGCCCCTGCGGGCAGCGCCTGCATCACCACGTAGTCGCTGGGATGCTTGTAGGGCGCGAGATTGGCCGCCACATGGGCCTTCAGCGCGTCGAGATCGAGCGTCACCTCCGGCGCGGGTTCGAGAAAGGCCACGACCTCCTCGTTCCCGGCCTCCGCCGGGCGCCCGACGACGGCAGATTGCGTGATGCCGGGGAAGGCGTTCAGAACGGCCTCAACCTCCACCGGATAGACGTTGAAGCCGGAACGGATGATGAGTTCCTTCGACCGGCCCACGATGAACACCGCTCCATCAGGCTCGATCCGGGCGAAATCGCCCGTGTTCAGCCAGCCATCAGGAGAGAGCACCTGCGCCGTCAGGTCAGGGGCGTGATAATAGCCCTTCATGATGCCGGGGCCCCGCGCCCAGAGCTCACCGATCCCGCCTTCCGGCGCGTCCTTTCCGTCCGGCCCCACGAGGCGGAGCTCCACCCCGGGAAGTGCTGGCCCCACGGACACATCCGCGCGCCGTGTGCCCCACACCATGCCGGTCAGCGTGGGAGACGCTTCTGTCAGCCCGTAGCCGTTCAGGACAGGAAGCCCGAAGAGCGCCTCCGTCCGCGCCTTCACCACCGGATCGAGCGGCGAGCCGCCCGAAGACAGGACGCGGAGCGCCGGGATGGAAAGGCGCGCCTCTGTCCCCAGCAGCTCGATGAAGCGCGCATACATCGCGGGCACGCCGAGGAAGCAGGTGATCCGCCCCGATTGCAGATCTTCCAGCACCTTGCGGGCGGAGAAACGCGGCATGAACTCAAGGCTCGCGCCCGAGGTCAGCGAGCACAGGAACACCGAGGAAAGCCCATAGACATGCGACATCGGCAGCACCGCATAGACCACGTCCTGCGGGCGCATCTGGCGGGTGGCGGCGGAGAGGCTTCCGACGGACAGCAGGTTCCGGTGCGTCAGCATAACACCCTTCGGCTTGCCCGTGGTGCCTGATGTGTAGATGAGCGCCGCCACCTGCTCGCCCGTCGGGTCCACCGGCTCGGGCTGTGTCGTCTCGTTCAGCGGTCCGATGGCGATGCGGCCCAGGTGAGGCACGTCGATCTCCGCGATCCCGGCATGGGCGGCATGCTGCGTCGCATCGGGGGACACTTCGACGGTGTAGATCACGCGACGCGCGCCGGAGTGCGCGCGGATCGTCTCCAGTTCCCCCTCCGAGAGCCGCGCGTTGATCGTCGCCAGCCACACGTCGATCGTGCCCGCCGCCAGCAGCAGCAGGGCGAGCGCGATGCCATTCTCGTTCACGACCATGAGCCGGTCCCCCGGCCGCAATCCCTGATCGGTGAGCCAGCGGGCGGTATCCCGGATCGCCGCGGCGGTTTCGCCATAGGTCAGACGGCGGTCCCCCTCGACCAGGGCGGGGGCGTCGGGGGTGCGTTCCGCCCAGTCGAAGACCACGTCGGCGAGCCGGGACGGCAACGTCTTCAGTGCGGCAAAGGCGCGGGCCCGGGTGGCTTCCGCCGCCGCATCCGGGGTCTTTGGTTCGGCAATGTCTCCATGCGATGTCATCGCGTCTCTCCAGTATCAGCGCCGGCCAGCGGAACTGGCCCGGTATCACGTCGGCCAGCGGGCGGCTGGCCCGGTATCAGCGTCGGGCGAGGCTCGCCTCGATCCGTCCGACGGTTTCGACAAGGCGGGGGCCGAAATCCGCCGCCAGCCGGTCCGCCGGCATGACGAGCGCGGGCGCCCCGCAGTTGAATGACAGCACGCCCCGCCCGCCAGACAGCAGGATGGCGCGTCCGACGGAATGGATCGTGCTTTGCCAGGCGCCGGTCGTCTGGGTGAAGCCCAGTGTCGCGTGGTCGCGCATTCCGTTCTCTATCTCCTTGCGCACGGCGGGCCAGTCCGCGCCGTGGCGCGCCTTCAGCAGGTCCATGGCCTCCGTGCGGTCCGCCTCCGGTGCGACGGCAAACCACGCCTTGCCCATGGAGGTGGTGCCGAGCGGTATGCGCGAGCCGACCTCCAGGTTCAGCTTGAGCGGCCCGCGCCCACGCGCGGTTTCCACATAGACCATGGCGGCCCGGTGCCTGCGGCCCATGGAAACGGATGCGTCCGTCTCCAGCGCCAGCGTCTGCATGAAGGGCCGCGCCACCTCCCGGAAATCCAGCGAGGAAAGCGCGCTGTAGCCCAGAGACAGCACGCCGATGTCCAGCCGGTACTTGCCGGTCGCCTCATCGGCGCGGAGGTAGCCCAGCTCGGTAAGGGTATGGGTCATGCGGCAAACGGTGGCCTTGGGCAGGCCCGTCTTCCGCGCGATGTCCTGATTGCCCAGCGTCCGGTCAGCGCCGCCAAAGGCGCGCAGAACGTCCAGACCGCGGGCCAGCGCGGTGACGAACATGCGGTCCCGATCACCGGGCCGCACTTCAGGCTCGAGTCCCGCCCCCCGCGGCATCATCCCGTCCTCCTTCTCCTCAGGCGAGGGCATGGCATGGCGCCGGAGGCGATGTCAAAGAAAAATGGAACATAGTTTCGCAGAGCGAAACGGTTTTGTCGGACGACTTAATTCTGCATCGCAGAACTAAGCTGCGCTCAGCGAAATCTGTGTGAAGGTGGTTTGTCAGCCCCCGACGCGGCCGGTCAGGCTCCGTGCGATATCGATCAGGCGCGGGCGCACTTCGGAGAGCAGGAAGTCCGGCGGGGTCATCACGGTCGGCGCGCCGCAGTTCAGCACCATCGGCGGAAGCCCGCCACCGGGATGAAAGCCTACCGCGATGCCGCTCACCTTTTCCTGCCAGTCGCCAAAGGCGGTGGCGCAGCCATATTGCTCGTAATCCCGCAGGCCTTTCTCGATCCCCGCACGCAAACGTGGCCAGGCGCTTTCGTCGATGGCGCGAATCTCGTCCATCAAGTCATCCCGTTCGCGGCTGTCGCAGACGGCGAGATAGGCCCGCCCCATGGCACTGCGGCTGAGTGACATCCGGGTGCCGATTTCCACGTTCAGAAGGATGGTTGCCCTGCCGTGGCAGCATTCGACATAGCGCATGGAGAGCCTGTCCCGCACCCCCAATCCCGCCGAGGCGTTGGCGAAATAGGCCAGATCCTGCAAGCGCTCCCGCGCCAGTGCCCGGATGTTCAGCCCGCCCAGCACCACGGAGGCAAGCCCCATAAGCGCGGGACCGTGCCGGTATTTTCCATGCGCTTCCGAATAGGTGAGATAGCCTCGGCGGGTCAGCGTATGCGTCAACCGCGAGACAGTGGACTTGGGCAGCCCGCAGCGTTCGGCAATCTCCGTATTGCCCAGAAACTCTTCTCCCCGCTTGAAGCTGGACAGAACATCCAGCCCGCGCGCCAGCGCAGTGATGAAGCTCCTGTCGTCTTCCTCGGTGGAAAAATTCTGGGATCGGCTTGCCACTGGCTGCTCCTTGCGATGAAGTTCCCATTTGTCCGCAGCGCTACGTTGAGTCAACGCAATTCCGTCAGGTGGAACAATGTACGCCCAATAAACTGGCGAGTTCGGGTTTGACATGGGCCGATTTTGAGGGCAGAAATTCCGACAAGCAGATTTTTGTTCTGCACAGCGGAACGTGGAGGAAATGCCGTGAACGATTCGACGATGCCCGCAGCCGAAGCCACCAGCTATTCAACCGAAGGGGGTGTCGCGCTGATCACGATGACGTCTCCACCGGTGAACGCGCTTTCGGCGAAGATGCGGCAGGGTATCCTCGACGGTCTCGCCCGCGCGGAGGCCGACCCGGACGTGCGTGCCGTGGTGATCACGGGCGCGGGCCGGATCTTCTGCGCCGGGGCGGATATCACGGAATTCGGCAAACCGCCGGTCGCGCCCACTCTGCCCGATTTGCTCTCCGGGGTGGAGGAAAGCGTCAAGCCCGTCGTCGCCGCTGTCAATGGGGCGGCGCTCGGGGGTGGATGTGAGCTCACGTTGGCCTGTCACGGCCGCGTGGGCTCCGCCGCTGCGGCGATCGGTCTGCCGGAGATCAAGCTCGGCATCATTCCGGGTGCGGGCGGCACGCAACGGCTGCCCCGCATCCTCGCGCCCGCCGATGCCTTCGCCATGATGCTGAAGGGCGACCCGGTGAAGGCGCCGAAGGCGAAGGCGCTCGGCCTGCTGGACGAGGTGGTTGAGGCGGATGATCTGCTTCCCGCCGCGCGCCGTCTCGCGCTGGCCTTCGCCGAAAAGGGCGATTGGCCTGTCACCGGCAAGCGCCGGGTTGAGAGCAGTCCGGAGGCTCGGGCGGCCTTCGACGCGGCTGCGGCCGAGGCGCGAAAGAAGTCCGGCGACCTGCTGAATACCGGCGCGCTGATCCGCTCGGTGGAGGCCGCATTCGACAAGCCGCTTGCCGAGGGCCTCGCCGTGGAGCGGGAAGAGTTCAAGACCCTCGTCGCTTCCGATCAGTCGAAAGCGTTGCGCCACGTCTTCTTCGCCGAGCGCGCCGCCGCTCGCGTGCCGGGCATTGGCAAGGACGTGAAGCCCCGCAAGGTGGAGAAGGTCGCCGTGATCGGTGCGGGCACGATGGGCGGCGGCATCTCTATGGCTTTTGCCAATGCGGGTATTGCGGTCCGCGTGATCGAGACATCGGAGGAGCTGCTCGCCAAGGGACTGGAGCGGATCCGCGGTACCTACGCGGCTTCCGTCAAGCGCGGCTCGCTGTCGGAGGCGGACCTGCAGAAGCGCATGGCGCTGATCGAGGGGCAGGTGGGCCTTTCCGCCGCCGGTGAGGCCGACATGATCATCGAGGCCGCTTTCGAGGATATGGGCGTCAAGCGCGAGATCTTCGGGGAATTGGCCCGCGTGGCCAAGCCGGGCGCGGTGATCGCGACCAATACATCCTATCTCGACGTGAACGAAATCGCTGCCGCCGCGCCGGGACGCGAGGCGGACGTGATCGGGCTGCACTTCTTCTCCCCCGCCAATGTGATGCGGCTGCTGGAAGTCGTGCGCGGCGACAGGACCGCGCCGGACGTGCTGGAAACCGGCCTGACCATCGGGCGCAAGATCGGCAAGCTGCCCGTGGTCTCCGGTGTCTGCTTCGGCTTCATCGGCAACCGGATGCTGGCCCAGCGGACCCGCGCGGCGGAGCGTCTGCTCCTGTCCGGCGTCAGCCCGTCGGAGGTCGATGACGCGATCACCGGCTTCGGTTTCCGCATGGGACAGTTCGCCATGCTGGACCTTGCGGGCATCGACATCGGCTGGCGCACGCGCAAGGCATTCGGCGGCTTTGCCCCGATCGGCGACCGGCTGGCGGAGATGGGGCGGTTCGGGCAGAAAACGGGCCGCGGCTTCTACCTTTATCCGGAAGGTGCGCGGAAGGGTGTGCCTGATCCGGAAGTGACCCAGATCATCGCTGACGAGGCGAAGGCGCGCGGTGTCTCTCCCGAGTCGCTGAGCGGCGCGGAGATCGTGGAGCGCCTCTTCTACCCGATGGTGAACGAGGGCGCCCGCATTCTGGAGGAGGGGATTTCCTACCGCCCCTCCGACATCGACCTTGTCTGGATCAACGGCTACGGCTGGCCCTCCTGGACGGGCGGCCCGATGTTCTGGGCCGATGGCGTCGGGCTCGACAAGATCGTGGCCTCGCTCGAGGCGCAGGCGAAGCGGTTCGACGCGCCGGAACTGGAACCCGCGCCGCTGCTCCGCCGCCTTGCTGAAGAGGGCAAGGGTTTCCAATCGCTTAAGGAAGGCGCCTGAGCGCCTTTCGGGGAGAGATACATGACTGAAGCGGTAATCGTTTCCACCGCGCGCACACCCGTCGGCAAGGCGCATCGCGGGAGTTTCAACCTGACGCACGGGGCAGACATGGCCTCCCACGCCATCCGCGCCGCGCTTGGCAAAGCCGCGGTGGAGCCGGAGGCGGTCGAGGAAGTCGTGCTCGGCACGGGCTATCCCGAAGCGGCGACGGGCGGGAACGTCGCGCGCCATGCCGCGATCATGGCCGGTATCCCCGTCCAGTCCTCCGGTGTGACGGTGAGTCGGTTCTGCGCCTCGGGTCTGGAGGCGGTGGCCGCGGCCGCCGCGCGGATCACGCGGGACGGCACGCCGGTCGCCGTGGCGGGAGGTGTGGAATCCATCAGCCTCGTGCAGCCGGTGACGCGGCGCGATCTGGTGCAGAACCCTTGGCTGATGGAGCACAAGCCCGACATCTACATCTCCATGATCGAGACGGCGGACAACGTCGCCCGCCGCTACCAGATCAGCCGGGAGGAGCAGGACCGCTTTTCACTGGAAAGCCAACGCCGCACCGCCGCCGCACAGGAAGCAGGCCGGTTCGACGACGAGATCGTCCCCATGGACGTGACTTTACGGGTGACGGACAAGGCCACCGGCGAAACCACCACCCGCAAGGGGCGGATCGCCAAGGATGAGGGCAATCGGCCCGATACCAGCTATGAGGGGCTGGCAAAGCTGAAACCCGTTCGGGGTGAGGACGAATTCGTCACCGCCGGCAATGCGAGCCAGCTTTCCGACGGCGCCTCGGCGCTGATCCTGATGTCGGATACGGAGGCGCAGGCTCGCGGTCTGCAACCGCTCGGTACCTTCCGGGGTTATGCCACGGCGGGCTGTGAGCCGGACGAAATGGGCATCGGCCCGGTCTTTGCCGTGCCCCGCCTGCTGGAACGCCACGGTCTGACCGTGAACGACATCGACCTGTGGGAGTTGAACGAGGCTTTCGCCTCGCAATCGCTCTACTGCATCCGCACGCTGGGGCTGGACCCGGAGAAGGTGAACGTCAACGGCGGTGCCATCGCCATAGGCCATCCTTTCGGCATGTCGGGCGCACGTCTTGCGGGTCACGCGCTGATCGAGGGCAAGCGCCGGGGGGCAAAGCTCGCGGTCGTCACAATGTGTATCGCCGGCGGCATGGGAGCGGCCGGTCTTTTCGAAATCGGGAGCTGAGCATGGATCTTCGTTTCACCCCTGAGGAAAACGCGTTCCGCGCCGAGGTGCGTGAATTTCTCCGCAAGGAAATCCCGGAGGAGATCCGTGAAAAGGTCTCCGCCGGACGGAAGCTCACGCGGGAGGATATCGTCACCTCTCAGCGCATTCTGAACAAGAAGGGCTGGGCGGTGGCGCACTGGCCGCTGGAATGGGGCGGTCAGCCGTGGTCGCCGATCCAGCGCTACATCTTCACCGAGGAACTCCAGCAGGCCGCCGTGCCGCTGCCTTTGCAGTTCAACTGCTACATGGTCGGCCCGGTGATCGCCGCCTTCGGCAATGAGGAGCAGAAGAAGCGCTTCCTTCCCGCAACGGCCAATCTCGACATCTGGTGGTGTCAGGGGTTCTCCGAACCGGGCGCGGGTTCCGACCTTGCCAGCCTCAAGACGCGCGCGGTCAGGGACGGGGACCATTACGTCGTCAACGGTCAGAAGACGTGGACGACGCTCGGCCAGTATGCCGACTGGATCTTCTGCCTCGTGCGGACCAACACGGAGGTGAAGAAGCAGCAGGGCATCTCCTTCCTGCTCATCGACATGAAGACGCCGGGCATCACCGTCCGTCCGATCATCACCATCGAGGGCCATCACGAGGTCAACGAGGTGTTCTTCGACGACGTGCGCGTCCCGGTGGAGAACCTTGTCGGCGAGGAGAACAAGGGCTGGGACTATGCCAAGTTCCTGCTTGCCAATGAACGCTCCGGCATCGCCCGCATCGGCATGACCAAGGAGCGCATCGGGCGTGTCAAACGGCTTGCCCGCGAGGTGCCGAACGGCACCGGCACCATGTGGGAGGACGGCGATTTCCGCGCCCGCCTGTCGCAGGTGGAGATCGAGCTGAAGGCGCTGGAGATCACCAACATGCGCGTGATCGCCAATCAGATGAAGTCGGGATCGGACAAGCCAGACCCGGCGTCGTCTATCCTTAAGATCAAGGGGTCGGAGCTTCAGCAGGCTTCCACCGAACTGCTGCTGGAGCTTGCGGGCCCCTATGCTGCGGTCGGACCCGAGCGGGCGGGCGAGGGCAACGAACTGCCCGATTTCGACTGGGCTGACGGGGCGGCGGCGCTTTATTTCAACAACCGCAAGGTCTCGATCTACGGCGGATCGAACGAGATCCAGCACAACGTGATCGCCAAGGCGATTCTCGGGCTTTAAGGGGGGCGAGCGATGGACTTCGATTTCAGCAGCGAGCAATCGCAACTCAAGGATAGCGTGGACCGGTTCCTTGCCGCGCGCTACGGCTCCCTCGAGGATCGGGAAAAGAACCGCAAGCATACGGGCGGGTTCGACCCGGCGATCTGGGCGGGCTACGCGGAACTCGGCCTGCTGGGCATGCCGTTCTCCGAAGAGGACGGCGGCTTCGGCGGCGGTCCGGTGGAAACCATGATCGCCATGGAAGCGGTCGGCCGGAGCCTCGCGCTGGAGCCCTATCTCTCGACGGGCGTTCTGGGGGCCACTGCGCTGCGTCTGGCCGGGAACGCCCGGCAGAAGGAGACGCTGATCCCCGAGGTGGCGGAGGGCAATCTCCGCCTGTCGCTCGCCTTTCAGGAGCCGCAGGCGCGCTACGACCTGTTCGACGTGGCGACACGTGCGGAAGCGCAGGGCGCGGGCTTTGTCCTGACCGGGCGAAAGGAACTTGTGCTGAACGGCGATACGGCGGGGCTTTTCATCGTCTCGGCGCGCACCGCAGGCGAGCGGCGGGACGAAAGCGGCATCACGCTGTTCCTCGTCCCCGCTGACCGTGAGGGCGTGACGGTGCGGGGCTATGCCTCGCAGGATGGCGGACGGCTGGCCGATGTGGACTTCTCCGGCGTGAAACTCGCGGCGGAGGACGTTCTGGGCCAGGTCGGGCAGGGCTATCCGGTGCTGGAGCGGATACGCGAGGCAGGTATCTCCGCGCTGGCGGCCGAAGCGGTCGGCGCGATGGAGGCGCTGCACGGGCTTACGGTCGATTACCTCAAGACCCGCAATCAGTTCGGCGTCGCCATCGGCTCCTTTCAGGTGCTGCAGCACAAGGCGGTGGACATGCTGCTGATGGTGGAGCAGGCTCGGTCCATGGCCTATTATGCCGCGATGATGGTGGAGGCGGAGGATGCCGCCGAACGCCGGGCCGCGCTGTCGGCGGTGAAGGTGCAGATCAACCGCTCCGCCCGCTTCGTCGGCCAGACGGCGGTGCAGCTTCACGGCGGCATCGGCATGACGATGGAATATCTGGGCGCGCATTACTTCAAGCGGCTCGCCATCATCGAAACGCAGTTCGGCGACACGGCCTATCACCTCGCGCGGGTGACGGATGCCGGTGGCCTGATCGCGGCGGCCTGACGATGGCGGAGTTGCGCCAAGAGCGGCGGGGGCGCGTGCTCCTGCTGACCATCGACGACCCGGCGACGCGGAACGCGCTGACACCGGAGGTCTATCGCGGCGGGCGAGAGGCCATGGCGCTGGCGGCGAGCGATGCGTCCATCGGCGCGGTGGTTCTGACGGGGGCGGGGCCGAGCTTCTGTTCGGGCGGCAATCTCGCCGGGATCGGCGCGCGGCGCGCCTCGGGAGAGGCGGGGATCCGGGGCGGGATCGAGGAGTTGCACGATTTCATCCGTGCGATCCGCGAGGTTCCGGTGCCGGTCATCGCCGCTGTCGAAGGCTGGGCCGCGGGGGCGGGATTCTCCCTCGCGCTCGCCTGCGACATGATGGTTGCGGCGCAGGATGCGCGGTTCATGCTGGCCTATGTGAAGGTCGGCCTCAGCCCCGACGGAGGGGCCACGGCGTCTCTGGCCCGGATGCTGCCGCGTCAGCTGCTCTCCGAGATCGCGATGGAAGGTGGCCCGGTGGAGGCGGAGCGTCTTCATGCCCTGGGTCTGGTCAACGAGATGACCGACAAGGGCGGCGCGCTTGCAGCCGCGATGGCGCGGGCGGAGCGGCTGGCTTCCGGCCCGCGAGGGGCCATCGGCACCATCAAGGGGCTGATCTCCTCCGGGCAGGTGCTGACCTTTTCCGAACAGCTTGACCGGGAACGCGATGGCTTCGCCCGAAACGCCGTCGCGCCGGATGCGGGTGAGGGGATCAAGGCTTTCCTTGAAAAGCGCAGCCCCCACTTCGGGACGACCGACTGATACTTGCGGGGGCCGCGCCGGTCAGGCCCGGCCCTCTGCACCATGGCTCTCTGCGCCATGATCCCCTGCATCGTGTGCATCGGCGCAAAGCGCGTGATTGCCCAGCACTTCGATCACCCGGCAATCGGCGATTGTCCCGCAGGAGCACTGCTTAAGCATCCGCTCCAGCTCCCCCCGCAGCGCATCCAGACGTGAAATGCGCGCCTTCACCTCTCGCAGCTGGCGCCGGGCGATGTCATCGGCGGCCCGGCAGGAGCGGTCAGGGTCGTCGGAAAGGTCGAGCAATTCCCGGATCGCCTCCAGAGAGAAGCCCAGTTCGCGGGCATGACGCACGAAGGCCAGACGGTCCTGCGCCGGCTGATCATAGAGTCTGCGATTGCCGCTGCTCCGTTCCGGCTCGGGCAGCAGGCCGATCTGCTCATAATAGCGGATCGTCGGCACCTTGACGCCCGTCGCCCTTGATAGATCGCCAATGGTGAGCATCCCCGGATCCCTCTTGCTCCTCTAGCTACTGGAGGAAGTAAGACCTCGAATCGCAAGGGGCAAGATGTGCCCCGCGGACGAGCGAAGGAGCACGGCATGGCCGATGGAGCGAACCGCCGGGAATGGATCGTCACAGGCATGGACTGTGCGTCCTGCGCGGCGAAGATCACACATGCGGTGGAGCGGTTGCCGGGGGTGAGCGATGTGCGCGTGGCGCTGATGGCAGAGCGGCTGACAGCGCATCTTGCCCCCGGCGCGACGGACCCGGCAAAAATCGAGGATACCGTCCGGCGGCTCGGGTTCGGCATCGCAACCGAAGAGGCGGCGGCGCCCCGGAAGAAACCCTTCATCCTCCCCGCCGATGCGCCCCCCATGGACGTGCACCCCCACAGCGGCGATCAAGGACACCACCACGGCGATGCGCCTTCACCCTTGGCCGCAAGCCGTCCGCCGGAAGCTCTGCATCGGAACAGACGCTTGTATCGCACCGCGAAGGGCCGGCTGGTAATGCTGAGCGCGGCTCTGCTGGCGGTGGCCTGGAGCGTGGAGCTGCTGGCCGGGCCGGGCCTGGGCTACCCGGCATTTCTTCTTGCCTGCCTGATCGGAGTCGCTCCCGTGGCGAAACGGGCGCTGGCCGCGCTGCGAACGGGCCAGCCCTTCACCATTGAAAGCCTCATGACCATTGCCGTGCTCGGCGCGCTGTTCATCGGTGCGGTGGAGGAGGCGGCGGTGGTCGTCTTTCTCTTTGCCGTGGGCGAGGTGCTGGAAGGCGTGGCGGCGGATCGGGCGCGCAGCGGCATCCGCGCGCTCGCTGCTCTGGTGCCGAAGGTGGCGCTGCTTGAGACGCCATCCGGCCTACGCGAAGTCGGGGCCGGGACGCTCACGATCGGGCAGATCGTGCTTGTCCGGCCGGGCGACCGGATCCCCGCGGATGGCGAGATCGTCGAAGGCACGAGCGGGATCGACGAAAGCCCCGTCACGGGCGAGAGCGTGCCCCGGACCAAGGGCCCCAGGGAGCAGGTTTTCGCCGGCACCATCAATGTGGAGGCCGCGCTGCGCCTGCGCGTGACGCAGGCGGCCAGCGACAACACCATCGCCCGTATCGTGCGGCTGGTCGAGGAGGCGGAGGAGGCCCGCGCGCCGACGGAACGTTTCATCGACCGGTTCTCCCGCTGGTACATGCCGCTGATCGTGGGGATCGCGGCGCTGGTCATGGTGCTGCCCCCGCTGCTGACGGGCGCGGACTGGAGCACCTGGGTCTATCGCGGCCTTGCCATCCTGCTGATCGGGTGCCCCTGCGCGCTGGTCATTTCCGTTCCCGCCTCCATCGCTTCCGCCCTGTCGGCGGGGGCGCGGCGGGGGTTGCTGATGAAGGGCGGCGCGGTGATCGAAGCCGCCGCCACCCTTCGCCATGCGGCATTCGATAAGACCGGGACCTTGACGCGCGGCGCGCCGGTGGTGACCGATGTCGTCCCCGCGCCAGGCGTGTCGGAGCAGGACCTTCTGACCGTCGCGGCCGCTGTTGAGAGCGGCTCCAACCATCCGCTCGCGCAGGCGATCCTCGCTCGTGCAGGCACGTCAGGCCTCGTCCCGCGGCTTGCGACCGAGGCGCGGGCGATCCCCGGCAAGGGGGCGGTCGCGCGGGTTGACGGGGTGGAGACGTGGGTCTCCTCGCCCCGTTACGCGACGGAGATGACCGGAGTGGCGGACCCCGGCCACGCCACGGCGCTGGAGGCGGAAGGCAAGACGGTCGTCGCGGTCTTTCGCAGCGGCCAGCCGCTCGGCCTGCTCGCGCTCCGGGATGAACCGCGCCCGGATGCGGCAGAGGGGATACGACAGCTCCGCGCGCTCGGGATAGATGCCACGATGCTCACCGGCGACAATCCTCGTACCGCCGCCGCCATTGCGGGGGAGCTGGGCATGGACTTCCGCGCGGAGATGCTGCCGGAGGACAAGCTCGCCGCGATCCGTGGGATGCAGGCGGCAGGGGGCGTCATGATGATCGGTGACGGTATCAACGATGCCCCGGCCCTGAAGCAGGCGGGCGTGGGCGTGGCGATGGGGTCGGGCACGGATGTGGCGCTGGAAACCGCGGATGCCGCCATCCTGCGCGACCGGGTGGCGGACGTGGCGGCAATGGTGCGCCTTGCCCGCGGGGCGATGCGGAACATCCATCAGAACATCGCACTGGCGCTCGGGTTGAAGGCGGTGTTCCTCGTCACCTCCACCCTGGGCATCACAGGACTGTGGCTCGCCATTCTTGCGGATACGGGCGCAACGGTTCTGGTCACGCTCAACGCGCTCCGGCTGCTGCGCTTCAACCCGGAGCGGTGACGGCTTTAGCAGGTTGCCGAAAAAGCCGGGCATCTCCCCGGGGCTTGCGTCGAAAGCCGGAAGATCTCTCCGGTCACAGGCCAGAACCTGCGGTTTCCGGGGCGCGCCTCAGCAATGTGGGGGAGATCCCCGCCCCGGGGCAGCCGCGGAATGCGTTTTCAACGTCCTGGCAGGACAACGACGGCCTCGCTGGTCTGCATCTGGAAGGTCAGGCTCTCCTGAAGGTAAAGCGTCACCTGTTCCGCGTCATGGGAGAGGTAGCCGATGGAGATGTCCTGGCCGAGCCAGAGGTCGAAGTCGCCCCCCCGCGTCGTGAGCACGGCACAGCCCTCCAGCGCCTGGCTCCACACCACCGGCACATCGACGAGTTTCTGGAGGTGGTTGAGCACGGGATAGCCGTCCTCCGCCCCGCCCGTGGCCTCTGTGAAGGCGGCGGTGCCCAGAACCATGGCGTAGGGTCCGTTCACCCCCGCCAGCCGCAGCTCGGTCACCGCACGGGCGACGGCTTCGGGGTAGTCGGCGACATTCGCGGGCAGCGGCACGGCAGGGTTGTCGCTCTCCGGCAGGATGCCCCGTATCCCGGCCTCGGGATAGCCGAGAAACACGAGCCGGTCCTCTGCCAGCGCGATCTGGCGGGCGGCGTCCTTCAGGGGCTGCCAGTCGCTGTCGTTGGAGCCTCGGCCTACGTCGTCGATCGCGGAACGGGTCAGGCTGAAGGGTACGCGCAGTTCGACAAGGGGGTTCACCTCCCGCTGGCGACATGTCACGCCTTCGGCGATGCTGGAGGCGGCCTTCAGGTGCCCGGTGCCCACCGCCGACAGGTCAAACCCCTCCGGCCCGTGGACATCCACCACCCGCCGCGCCCCGAGGTAGCGTTTGAGCGTGCGGGAGGCTTCCTCCTCGATCTGTGCCCAGGCGGCGTCGCTGATCGGGGCCAGCGCGCGGTGAAGATTGTCCATGTCAGTTCCCCTGCTTCAAGCTGCCAAGGCCCAGAGAGCCGTCGCGTCGCACGGCCGGTTGCGTCACCTCGGCCAGTGCGGTGGCGGATGCGGTGGCCGGTGCGGTGATGGTATCCCCCGCGCCGATCATGTCCAGCACATCGCCCGTCGGCACGAAGAACAACCCGCCCGTGACCGCTGTGCTGACATCCAGTATGCGGTCGTAGTTGCCGGGCGGCTTGCCCACGAACATGTTCCGCAGCATGGTCTCGATCCGCCCCGGCTCGCGGGCGTATCCTATGAAATAGGTGCCGAACTCCCCCCGCGCCACGCTGCCGAAGGGCATGTTGTCGCGCAGGATCTCAAGCTGGTTTCCGGCGTCGTCCTCTATGTTCGTCAGAACGTTATGGGCGAAGCTCGCCTTCTTTTCATCGGGGAATTCGATGTCGGACAGCTTCTGGCGGCCAATCACGCGCTCCTGGCTCTCAACCGTCATCGCTTCCCATTTCTGCAGATCGTGAAGGTATTTCTGCACGATGACATAGCTGCCACCGGTGAAATCGCCATCCTCCTCCCCGATCAGCACGGCTTCCGTCAACGGGGTGCCGACCGGATTCTCCGTGCCGTCCACAAAGCCGAGCAGATCCCGGTTGTCAAAATACTTGAACCCCTGCGTCTCGTCCGCGACGGTCGCGAAGGCCGAAAGGCGACGCATGATCTGGCTGGCCAGTTCGAAGCAGTAGTCGGGGCGCGAGGCGCGGATATGCAGAAGCACATCCCCCGGCGTGGCAGGCGCCCGATACACGCCCGCAATTTCCGTGAACGGGTGGAGGCCGGCGGGCCGCGCGCCCATCTCAAGCCTGTCCCACAGGTCCGCGCCAATGCCCATCACGCAGGTGAGCCCGGCCTCCGCGCTGCGGAACCCCACCGCTTTGACGAGTGAGGAGAGATCCGCGCAGATACCCCGGAACGCCTCCAGCGCCGGTGTATCCCGGTTGAGAACCAGCGTCAGGAAGATCGCGCTCCGCGTCAGAGCGCCTTCGACGGGCTGGCTTGCAACAGGCGGCATGGACTTCTCCCTCGCTGGCATCTCTCCCAGAAAATCTCATTCCTCCGCCGGGCGAAACCTTTTTCGAACGCTGGAGCATGTTGAATCTGACTGCTGCGGACGAAGGCCCGGAGAGATCGCGCAGGGGTTCGTGGACGCGGCTCTCTCCCTGCGGGCGGACTCAGGCG
Source organism: Haematobacter missouriensis (assembly GCF_000740775.1). Classification (GTDB taxonomy): domain Bacteria; phylum Pseudomonadota; class Alphaproteobacteria; order Rhodobacterales; family Rhodobacteraceae; genus Haematobacter; species Haematobacter missouriensis. The sequence goes on from NZ_JFGS01000018.1 coordinate 65,761, forward strand.
ACATGCGTTGTTCGGAGCCTGTTCAGGAACTTTCAGAGCGGTATTGCGCCTGCCGTGGTGTTCCATGAGGACAGCACAGCACATCGAACACGGATGGTGCGCGACCCTTGCAGAAGTTGCGGGTGCTTGGCGAAACGCAGTTCAGCAAGGGGGGAGGAGCAGGTCGGATGCCTCTCGGCGGATTAAGACGCAGGCGCATTCATGCAGGTCCGAGCGGATCATCGGGGGGAATAGTCCGCCATGGATCGCGGCCTCCATGCCTTTGAGCTCGAACGTGGGAGGTCTGGAGATCATTCCGCACCGCTCAACCCAGTTGGCCTCAGTTCAAAAGTCACCATGCTCAGGGGCGCGGGCCTGACTGGAGCGCGTTCCACGACTATTGCGAGGCTCATAAGTGCGCGGCAGCTTCCGGATGATTCATCTGTCGGTCAATGGAGGTCGAGGGGCTGAAGATAGAGGGGCTTAGGGACTTCGAACGAAGAACGCCAGTGGCGGCAAGTGGCTCCACTGGTCATCGCTATGCTTGAAATGAAGGTCTGGCGAGCGTGACGGTCCACCGATTTTCGGGTCAGACAGGGCCTGTCCTCGCGGTATTTCTGCCTGCTAATTCTGGAGGACAGCTTGCGCGGTTTGACGAGGGGCTGTCCAGGGCCCGGCCGTCGGGAAGGGCGGCCCCCCAGGGCGAGCCAGCGGGGCCGACTTCTCAGCCTCATGCCAAGCCTGCGGGTGATGGCGGGTCTGTTCCGGATCCGGCTTCAGGCCGAGTTAATCGCGTAGAACGCGCGAGTGGTCCACCGCGGTTTTGGATCCTCGAGCCGGAAGGCACCGTAGCTCATCCGGGTGAGTCGGAGGGCCCCTCGCATGGGAGACACTTGCCTGGAGGTCCACCGTTTGCCGGGGCCGGGGCCGGGGCAGGGGTTGGACCGGTGCTTGTGCGGCCCGCTGCCGTCTCAGCAGATCGCGCTGATGCCGACACGCATGGTCTGCACGTGGAGCTTACGCTATGAGATTTTGTGTGTACCTGCTGCCGCCGAGACATCCAGAGCTACGCCACTGCCGGAGGCCCATGCGGATTGCCATTGACCGATGCTCGTTTAGCAGGCTGCTGAAAAAGTCCTGGAGTGTCATGCTATGCGCCGGAAATCGGAAAATCGGCCCGAAAAGGCCCGGAAGTATATGGATTTCCGGCGGGATTTCGTCTGATGTCGAACGATTTCCACTCCAAGAAGGGCCAAAAAGCCTCTTTTCAGCAGCCTGTTAGGCGGAGCCGGCTCCGCACCGCCCCCTCATGTTTTCGGTCCCTTGCGTGGCGAGGGGCGGGGGCTGCTCCGTGCGATGGCAGGTGAGGAGGCCTGTGTCAGCCATGCGTCGAGACCGCCATTGATACAATGGCGGCGCCGGACGGTATGAGCGCCGCCACCGGACAAAGCTTGCGACCCCCGGTACGGCGCTTCTCGTCACCCTCCCGTCCTTACGTCATGCCGCCCGGCTCGCTGCGCCGACGATGAGGTGATCCGGGCCGTAGGGGAACCGCGTGATATTGTGGCTGCCGGCCTCGCCGATCACCAGGATGTCGTGCTCCCGATAACCGCCCGCGCCGGGCTGGCCTTCGGGGATGGTGATCATCGGCTCCATGCTGATGACCATGCCCGGCTCCAGTACCGTCTCGCAATCCTCGCGCAGCTCCAGCCCTGCCTCCCGCCCGTAGTAGTGAGACAGCACGCCAAAGCTGTGGCCATACCCGAAGCTGCGGTAGCGGAGCAGCCCTTCGGCTGCATACATGTCGTTCAGTTCCGCCGCGATGTCGGAGCATCTGGCGCCCGGCACCAGCAGTTGCTTGCCCCTGTCATGGACACGACAGTTGAACTCCCACAGCCGCAGGTGGGCATCGCTTGCCTCCTCCGCGAACAGCGTCCGCTCCAGCGCCACGTAATAGCCCGCGACCATCGGGAAGCAGTTGAGCGAAAGGATATCGCCACGCTGGATACGCCGCGACGTGACGGGGTTGTGTGCGCCATCCGTATTGATGCCCGACTGGAACCATGTCCACGTGTCCATCAATTCAGCCTCCGGCCAGCTTCGGGCGATTTCGCGCACCATCGTGGCGGTGGAGTGCAAAGCCACCTCATGCTCCGGCACGCCTGTGCCCGTGGCCTCTACGCAGGCCGCGCCGCCTATATCCGCGATCCGCGCCATTTCGGTGATATGCGCGATCTCCTCCGCCGATTTTATCATGCGGAGCCGCATGGCGGGCGCGGCGATGTCCACGAACACAACACTTGGAAAGGCATCCTGCAGCAGATTAAGAAGATCGACGCTCACCTGGTCGAACTCGATCCCCACGCGCCTTGCCGCTCCGATCACCTGTGCGATGGCATGGAAGTAGTTGTCCTTTTGCCAGTCGGTATAGGTGAGATTGCGCCCGAATGTCCGGCGCCATGGCTGGCCCCCGTCGATCCCCGCGCTGATCGAGGTCGCATGCTCGTGATCGACAAGCAACCCATAGCGCCGACCAAACTGGCAGTACATGAAGTCGGCGTAATAGTTGATATTGTGGTAGGAGGTGAACAGCGCCGCGTCTATCCGCGCCTGCGCCATGTAGCTTCGGATCGCCGTCAGCCTGCGCTGCATTTCACCCGCGGAAAATGTCCCCGCCACCTTGCTGCCGTTGCCGGAGAAGTCCTGAAGTCTTTCGCGTTCCATCTGCCATCCTCATTACTTTTTTCAAGAATGGCGGTTCGGATTGCCCACGTCAAAAGAGCATTTATAATAGGCCTATTAGATATTCTCATGTAAGGCCCATGTCGCAACCGCCGCTGACCGCTCTCCGTGCCTTTGAGGCTGTCGCCCGTACCGGAAGCTTCCGGGGCGCGGCCGAGAGTCTGTTCGTCACCCAGCCCGCGATCAGTCATCAGGTCCGGCATCTGGAGGAATGGCTTGGCGCGGCGCTTTTCGACCGGAGCGGGCGGGTGCCCCGCCTCACGCCACGCGGCGTAGCGCTTGCCCGTGACCTCACCACCGCGTTTGACGGGATTGATGCCGCCTGCCGTCGTGCGCGTCCGGCGACGGCTGAGGAGGTGCTGGTCGTAGCAGCGATTCCTTCTGTTGCGATCTGCTGGTTGATCCCGCGTCTGCCCGGCTTCCGGGTGCTTCACCCGGACATCCAGCTTCACGTCATCTACGCGCACCATGGCCATGCCATCGATTTCGCCCGAACGGATCTCGCCTTTACCTTTTCCGACGTGCCGCCCACGGGAGAGGGGCTGACGGCGGAGCGGTTTCTTTCGGGGCGGAGCGTGCCTGTGGCAAGCCCCGCTCTGGCCGAACCGCCGGCTGCACCGCTGACCGCGGAGTGGCTGCTGAAGGCGGGGCTTCTGCACGACAGCGACACGTCCGGCTGGAAGACCTGGTTTGCGCGCGTGGGCCAGCCTGCTCCCGATCGTTTGCCGGGAGCGATGTTTGAGGATTTCAACCTGCTCCGTGCCGCGGCTCTGGCAGGACAGGGGGTGGCGCTCTGCTCCCTCTCCATGATCCGTCCAGATCTGGCGGAGGGGCGGCTTGTGCAGCTCTCCGACATACCGGTGCTGGAGGAGTTCGATTACTATCTGACGCAATCGGCGCTGACCCCGCGCGACGCGCCACGCATCAAGGCGCGACAGGCGTTCCTCTCATGGATTGCTGCTGAGCGGCGCGGCGAGTGAGGGAGGAGAGGTGCGGGCCTTGTCCCGATGACCTGCGGTATGGACGGGCTGGTTCGGAAGACCTGGCGCGTGGCCACCGTCAGGCCCCGGCCTGTCGAGTCCGTGCCCGTCAAGCCTCGCCCGTAAAGCCCCCGGCTCGCAGGCCCCGCCCCTCAGGCCTGAACGGGGCGCCGCCAGGCGAAGAAATCCGCAGGCGCGCGGGACAGCAGGTCGCGCGCCATCGCCTCGCCCATCGCGGCGGCATCGGCAGGCGTGCCGCGCGTTTCCACCGTCAGCCGGGCGTTGCCGTCGGGCGTCAGGATCTCGCCCCGGAAACGCAGAAGATCACCCTCGAATTCCGCAAGTCCGGCGATCGGCGTCTCGCAGGAGCCCTCCAGCGTGGCGAGGAAGGCCCGCTCGCAGGCCATCTGAATTTCGGTTGGCCGATGGTGGAGTGGGGCCGTCAGCATTGCAGCCAGCGCATCCTCCCGCCGCCGCTGAATGACGAGCGCGCCCTGTCCCACGGCGGGCAGCATGTCATCGGCGGAGACAACGGTCTTCGCGTGATCCTGCATGCCGAGCCGGTTCAGCCCCGCGAGGGCGAGGAAGGTCGCGGCGGCCACGCCGTCCCCCAGTTTCCTGAGCCGGGTCTGAACATTTCCGCGAAAGTTCACCACCTGAAGATCGGGCCGCAGGTGCAGCGCCTGTGCCCTCCGGCGCATGCTGGAAGTGCCCAGAACCGCTCCCTCCGGCAAATCGGCCAGCGTCGCCCAGCCGGTCGAAAGGAATACGTCGCGCGGATCCTCACGCTCCAGATGGCAGTCGGAGATGAGGCCCGCAGGCTCCTCTACCGCCATGTCCTTTACGCAATGCACGGCGAGGTCGATGGAGCCGGAAAGCAGCGCCTCCTCGATCTCCTTGGTGAACAGTCCTTTGCCACCGATCTCCTTCAACGCGCGGTCCTGCACGCGGTCGGCGGTGGTGGAGATCACCACGATCTCGAACCGGTCCTCCGGCAGACCATGCGCGGCCATGAGGAGGTTGCGCGTCTCGACCGCCTGCGCCACGGCGAGCGGTGACCCACGGGTTCCGATCTTCAGCGGGACAGTAACGTCTGGCATCGGCAGGCTCCGTATCATGTCGGATCGGATAGCGGCCCAACCCCGGAACCGCAACGGCAATTCCGTGACGTCATACGGAGGTCTTGGTGTAGAGTTCGCGCCCGCACCGCCCCGACCAGCACACCGGCAGGGGTGGCCCGGAGGTACGCGGCCGGGGCGAAGTCCGCGCGCGGGCACCCGCATACGCCATCGACGCGGCCAGACCGAGGGGCAGACCGTTTCCGTCGAACGGTATCCGGGATAGTCGGTGGCAGGGAAGATTGGCAGCTTTGTGAAAAGGGCTTCTCGCCGCGCCTTCGGCTGGAAATCGTTCGAAATCGGAGGAATGCGGCCTTATGGCCAGACGTTCTGGGCCCGTTTCACGATTTTCAGAGCAGAGGGATGACAGTTCAGAACTTTTCCAGCAGCCTCTCGGGGTCCAAGATAATCAGGGCCAGGGATATGGTGCCGTAGCCTTGCCCTCGGCGGCCAGGCGATCAACGACCTCGCGGCGGGCGCCCACGATGTCGCGCATCGGCTCGGCATGGCGGCGAGCGATTTCCTCTTCGGTAAAGGCGGGCACATCCGTCGCGGGATCGCCCCATTCCGCCACCACATAATTCAGCACGGCGGCGATCTCCGCCGGGGAGAGATCGGCTGAATTGATGCCGGGCACATGGGCGATATAGCTCCGCCCCCGGTCATCCGCCGCAAGTGCGGAAATGCTGTCGAGGAAGGTGGGCACCCCGCCCATCTCCGTTCCCTCGCCGGTCATGCCGTGACATCCCGCACACCGCAGGACATAGTTTACATGCGCGGATCGCGCACCCGTCTGGCCTTCTGCCAAAGCGGGCGCCGCCAGCATCGCGGCCGCCACGATCCCCCGCAGCGCGCTTCCCAAGGATTTCCGAGCGGGCGCGCTGAGACAGCGGCGTACCAGCGCCAAGCCCGTGCGTATCGGCTGTCCTTGCGCGGCCTGTATCCGGTCTGCTCCCGCAGTGCCCATTCCCGCCGTATATGTGCGCGAACAGGACCGGGGCCGTACCCGCGACAGTCGCTTCCCTGTGCCGCCTGCCAGCATCAGTTCCGATATCATCGGCTGCGCGCCGCTCTGGTCTGCGGGGGCGGATAACGACGGGCTCCGCCCCGGCCCGTTCGGACGAGCTTGCACAGACCTGGTCATCTCACTCTCCCTTGCGGAGCTTGCGCAGGGCTGCATGGTCGGGGGGAGTGGCGAGCGTGGTCGCCGTGAGCTCCTCCGTCACCGGCTGCGCCAGTCCGTTGAGCGTTTGTAGCACGTAGGAGGCTACCTCCGCCATCTCCGCGGGGGAAAGTTGCGTCTGTTCCGGCATGGCGAGGCCAATGTAATCCACCCCGGCGACGGTGATCCGGCCGGTGAGACCGGAGGCCAGCACACCCGCGATGTAGTCGGGAGCCTTTGGCCCGAGCCGCGTCCACAGTTCGGCGTCCACCAGCGGCGGGGCGAGCCCCGGCGTGCCGACGCCGCCCTCCGCATGGCAGGCCGCGCAATTGTCGGCAAAGAGAGCTGCGCCATCCGCCAGCGCCGCCCCTGGAAGGGCGGCGGCAAGGATGAACGTGGCGATCTTATTCATCCGCCAGTCCCACGACGACCGACACGGTGCAGTGATAGCCCTTGTCGGTATTGGCCATGCACCAGTTGATGTCGTTGTAGAGGCCCATGCGGTAGCCGGGACGCTCGCCCTTCGACGTGTAGCAGGACGTGGCCGAGGAAACCGACGCCTTGCCGCAGCAGTCGTTGTAGGAAACGAGGTAATCCTTATTGTCATCCGGGTTGCGGCAGGTGCCGACCCACGACACGGCAGAGGCGGAAGATCCGGGCGGGCAGGAGGTCAGCGACCCGCCGGAGGTGGAGCACAAGTTGCCGTCGAGCGCGCAGTGCCGCCAGTAATCGCAGGCGTCCTCCGCGGTCTCCGCAGCCTTGGCGCGGCGGTCGAAGGGCAGGATCGGCGAAATGGCGACACCGGCGAGCACTGCTCCAGCCTTGGCAAGGAAGGAACGGCGGCCATGGGTCCGGGCGGAGCTGCGGGCGCCGGTCTCGACTGCCGCGTCGAGTGTCTTGAAGAGCTTGTCGGTCAAGCGGGTCATGGAACGTTTCCCTTTCAGATGCGGGTCCGGGCCGAAGCGCCGGAAGAGAGGTTGGGACATCCACCGCCGGGGGTGGACAGGAGATTCAGGCCGGGGCGGCGGCGAGGCTCTGGATGGACGGGCGGCCGAGTTCCGCGGCGTGGAACAGGCTCTCGAGCTGCTCGCGGTTGTTGACGAGGCCCTTGGCGCGGATCACGCCGTTGCCGTCGATCAGCACTGCGAAAGGCAGCTTCGCCACCTTGAACGTCATCCCGAGGTCGGAGGAGAGCGTATAGGGGAAATCCTGCAACCGCTCCTTGCCGATCATCGCGAGATGCGGTTCCGGCTTGCCATCGGAGGCGAGGACCACGTCCAGCCAATCCCCCTCCGCCCGCGCGGCAGTGCGCAGCGCGGGGACGAGCGCCTTGCAGATCGGGCAGCTTGTCGAGAGGAAGAATACGAGCTGGCTCCGTCCCGATGCACCGCCCAGCGGGACCGGCGCGCCGTTCAGGTTGGGCAGCAGCATCTCCGGCACGCGGGCGCCGATGTCGGGGCCCTTGTCTGCCATCATGGCGCCGACAGGCTGCACCCGCTCCAGCAGAACGCCGATCTGGCGGGCGAGGGCAAAGACGACGGCGATCAGGATCATCACCACGATCCAGAGCGCGACCACCGCGAAGGTAAGAATATTCATCGGTTCTCTCCGTCAGGATCGCGCCGCGAGGCGCATATGGCCGGCATTGGCCAGAAGCCGCTCGACGATGCCATAGACGCACCAGAGCGTAATTCCCGCCGCGAGTGCGACCGCCGCCGCCGCCGGGCCCATCGGCCCTTCCGGCAGCAGAACGACAGCGAGCGCGGCGGCGGCGAGGATGAGGTTGCGCAGGATCACGGGCCGGGAGACGATCTGCGGCGCGCCGCCGCAGCCGCATTCGATCCGGTCTTTTCCCGCGCGGAGCGCCAGTCCCATCGCCACGCCATAGCCCGCGAAAAGCGCCGCCGCGAGCGCGCCGCCCGCCACCCGTGTCCACGGCATGACAAGAAGCGCCACCGCACCCGCTTCTGACGCGATCAGCAGACGGAGGACGACGGCCTCCCGCCCCGGCGGGACAAGACCGTAGCCCGCCACGAAACCGGTGGTTTCGAGGAAGGACTGCGCCTTGTGCCACGCCGCGCCGAGCAGGATCAGCGCCACGAAGGCGGTGAGCGCGCCCGAGAGATAGACGCCTGCCTCCGTCATGGTCACTCCGTCGCCAGAACGAGGCCGACGAAATTGCCCATGTCCTCCGCCTCTCCGGCGAGCTTCGCGGCGAATTTCGCCTCCGGGTCCACCTCGTAGCGGTACAGGGTGTTTTCCTCGGACGCGGCGAAGATCACCGGCATCGCGCCCTGCGTCACGGTGATGGTGTTCTCGGCATGTGCGTTGGAACGGTAGAGGACTTTCTTCGCCTTCACATTGACGGCCCAGATCTCCTCCGCCCCGTCCTTATGGCTGCCGTCCTTGGCGCCCGAGTGCATCAGCACATAGGCCGTGTCGGTGGGCGCGTTGTAGGCGATCACTTCGGATCCACCCGGCGCCCAGTCGCCTTCCACGCCCTCGGTCGCGGCGAATTTGTCCACCAGGACGGCTTTGCCGTCCGCTATCGCGACGTGGTAGAGGTTGCCGTTGAAGGAGGCAAACAGCCAGTCATTGCCCATCTTTGCCGGGTTCGTGAACAATGCGTCCTTGTCGGCGTCGAAAATCTTCTCGCTCTTCACCGGCTCGCCGACCTTGCCTGCGGCATCGAAGGAGAAGACCTGCATCGTGCCATCTCCGCAGAGGCTCAGGAACTTCAGATCCTGCGCGACGGGCAGCGCGCCCCAGCAGCCGGGCGTCGGCACTTCGGCGATCTGCTCACCCTTGGCGAGATCGGCCACGCTGACCGACGTGGCGGGGGTGGCGTTCTGCACCAGCAGGAACTTCGCATCCCCCGCGAGTTGCAGCAGCGCGGGCTGCGGTTCGGCCATGGCCATCTTGTTGGAGACGGTGAACTCGCGCTTGTGGGTCAGCGTGGCGATGTCGAATTCATGGATCACGGCCTCCTGCGGCCCATAGGTGATCCGCGGAGCATAGATAGAGGCGGTGTAGAGCGTCTCGCCGCCGGGAGCGAGCACCATCTGCCCGATGAGGCCCACTCCCATGTTGCCCTTCATCTTGAGGTCGGACGTGGACAGCACGTTGATCCGGGACTGTCCGCTCCAGCTCTGATCGAGGGTAAGGACATTCGGGCCAGGGGCGATGCGCTCCTCCACGGTCAGCTTCTCGGGGGCGATCGCCTCCTGTGCAATGGCCGCCTGTCCGGCAAGGCCCGCACAGGCGGCGCAGATGATTGCTGGGACTCGCATCCGGTCTCTCCTGCGGTTCGTTTGGCCCTTGTTAACGCCTGCGTGACCGCGCGATCTATCCGGGCAGAACGATAAAATTCGCCTAATTTGCGGGCATCTGAAAAAAATCCAGCGACGTTTCGCCGCGGCCCGGCTTGCCCATGTGGCGCTGCGGGCGCAGGCCGAACGCATGACACCGACGTATCGCCACACTCTCTGCCACGCCATCGAGGAGCTGGAATGCGGCATGCCTGGATGGGAGCAGCGCTACCACCCGGTCGCACCGGGCGGAGTTCTGGGAGAGATCAGCAGGCTCGATTTCGGCACCCTCTCCATCTACTGCGAGGAGATGCAGCGCCTGACGCTCAACAGCTTCTCCATGCCGGAAGGGCGGCTGGCGGTGTATTTCCTGCTCGGGGGAACTGAAGGTGGCGGCTCGTCGCTGCTGGAGGCTGGTTTCGCCATGACGGCCCGCTGGCTCACCATGCTGCAACGCCCGGGCGTGCGCTGCATATCGGTGGAACTGCCTGTCGATCTTCTTCCGGCAGCGAAGGAGGTGGGCGCCCAGCTTGGATATTCCGGCGTGTTCCACCATCAGTCGAAGGGAGGCATCGCGCAGACGGGCCAATGGCTCGACTTTCTCATCTCCCCCACGGACGGCGCCTATAGCCGGGGCAATGCCTCGCTTCTCGCCATCGCGCCCGGGCTCATTACCGACCGGCTTACATTGTGGTTCGAGGAACGGGTCTGGGCGCGCAAGCGCCGGGAGGGAACCGCGCGGGCCTTTGCCGCGACGCTGGACTGGCTTGCTGCGGCGGAGGCGGTCGATATGACCGTCACGCAGCTTTCGGCCGCGACGGGGTTTGACAGCCGCACCCTTCGCCGCGCGAGCATGGCCGAGGCCGGGCTTGGGCTTGACCGGCTGCTTACCATGCAGCGGTTGAACCTTGCTCGGCGGGCGCTTCTCACCGCGCGGGAGACCGGGGGGCGGGAAAGGGCTGCGAAAGTCTCGGACATCGCCCTCGACCACGGGTTCCTGCACTGGGGTCGGTTCGCGGGGCAGTATCGCGCCATGTTCGGCGAGCGCCCGACAGACACGCTCCGCGGGCGCCTTGCATTGGCGGGGGAGTAGTCACTCCTCCGCACGCGGTATGGCCGCCCTGTCCATGGCGGCGGTCGATACCGCCGCGTTGGTAGTTACTCCTCCGCGCGCAGTATGGCCGCGGGGCGCGCTGCCAGCGGACGGATCGCAAAGGCCAGGCTCGCGGCCAGTGTGGCGAGCGCGCCGCCCAGAACGACAGCAAGCGCCGGCCCGCTGGCGGGGCGGTAGCTCTCTTCCATCACCAGATGCATGACGAGCCATCCCGCCAGCAGCCCGAAGCCGAGGGCCACCACCCCCGTCGCGCCGCCGGTCAGCAGCGCGCGGAGCGCGAAGGACCACAGGATTCTTCCCCGCGTCGCGCCCAGCACCTTGAGCAGTGCCGCCTCTCTCGCCCGTGCCCGCTCCCCCGAAGCAGCGGCGCCGATCAGCACCACGGCCCCGGTCAGAAGCGTCACGCCCGCCGCCAGCACGATGGCGCGGGCCACGAGCGTCAGCGCCTCGCCTATGCGGGCCAGCGCCTCCCGCACGGGGATGGCCGTCACATTGGGCCAATCCCCTGCAATGGCACGGAGCACTCCCGCCTCCGCTTCCGGCGCGGCATAGACGGTGGCAATGTTGGTGTGCGGCGCGCCGGTCAGCGCGGCGGCGTTCAGGATCAGGAAGAATCCGATTCCGTCCCGGCGATAGTCGACGTCGCGAAGGGAGGTGATCGTCGCCTCAATGTCGCGGCCGAGAATGTTCACCGTCAGCCGGTCCCCCAGTGTCAGCCCCAGCTCCGCCGCTTCTCTTGCGGCGAGGCTGGCCTCCGGCGGACCGCTGTAGTCGGCGGGCCACCATGCTCCCGCGACAAGCCGCGTGCCCTCCGGCGGGTCGGCGGCATAACTCACGCCCCTGTCGCCGCGCAGAACCCAGTGGTCCCCCCCGACGGATCGCGCGTCGCGGCCGTTGATCTGGGTGATCACACCCCGGAGCATGGGCGCGGTCTGCAATCTCTCCACGGCGGGGAGGGCAGTCAGGCGGGCTTCCAGCGGGCCGATCTGGTCGGGCTGTATATCCACGAGGAAGAAGGCGGGCGCGATGCGCGGCAGGTCGGCCGAGATGGCGTTGCGCAGGTTCGCCTCCACCTGTCCCACCGCAGCCAGGACCGAGAGGCCGAGGCCGAGCGACAGGACGACAGCGCCCGCATCGCTCCCCGGACCGCCGATTTGCGCCAGCGCCGCGCGGAGCATGGGCCGCCCCCGCGCGACCCGCGCGCCCGCCAGCCCGCGTGCGAGCCAGCGGAGCGCCCGCGCCACGCACCACAACAGCGCCAGCGCCACCGCGATGCCCGCCAGCGTGGCAAGCGTCAGGCGCGGCTCTCCCGAAAAGCCCACGGCGGCCCCGATCAGTGCCAGCACCAGCAGCGCGAGCAGTCCGAGCGTCGCCGTTCCCGGGAGGCTCCGCCGGGCCGGGCCGGTGTCGCGGTAGAGCAGCGCAGGCCGCACCGACGCCATCCGCCCGAGCGGCAGCAGGACCGCGATCGTGGCGATGAGCGCGCCATAGGTCGCCGCCTCCGCCATGGCGCGGGGGGAGGGGGAGAGCGCGATCTCCACCGGCAGCAGGCCCCGGATGAAAGGGGCCGCCGCCAATGGCAGCAGGGTGCCGAGCACAAGCCCGCCCGCAATCCCCAGCGCACCGATCAACGCCAGTTGGAGCAGGAAGGCCGCGCGGATTTCTCCGCCCGTCGCGCCGAGCGCCTTCAACGTGGCGATCGTCCCGGTCTTGCGCGCGATCCACGCCCGCGTCGCCGCAGCGATCCCGACGCCGCCGACGGCCAGCCCCGCGAGGCCGAGCAGGATGAGGAACGAGCCGATGCGGCTGACATGACGTTCAACCCCGGGCGCGGCGCGGCGGCTGTCCTGCCAGCGGATGCCCGCCCCCTCGAACCGCGCCTTGGCGGCGGCTTCCAGCGTGGGAAGATCGGTGTCCTCCGGCAGCAGCATCCGATATTCGGCGTCGAAAACGGAGCCGGGGGCGAGGAGCGGCGTCTGCAGCACCGTCTCCGACCGGACCAGCGTGCGGGGGGCAAGGGCGAAGCCGCCCGACGTATTGTCCGGCTCCCGCACGATCCGGGCGGAAAGGCGGAAGGTCACGTCCCCCACGGCGAAGCTGTCTCCGGGGGCAAGGCCAAGCCGGTCTGCCAGAACTCCGTCCATCGCCGCACCGGGCAGGCCGTCCCGCAGGGCGAAGACGTCGGCGACCGGCATCGGCGGCTCGACCTCCAACTCCCCCGCCATGGGCCAGGCGGCGTCTACCGCCTTGACCTGCGTGAGCGCGACATCCTCACCCGCGCGCGCCATGGAGCGGAACTCCAGCACTTCGGAAAGACGGATGGCGTGGTCCTCCATCCATTGCCGTTCTTCGGGCCTTGCGGTGCGATAGGTGAATTCGATCTGCGCATCGCCCCCCAGCAGGGCCCGCCCCTGATCGGCCAGCGCATCGGTGATGGCGGACCGCACCGTTGCCAGCGCCGCGATGGCGGCCACGCCGAGGATCAGGCACAGGAGGAACACGCGGAAGCCGGACAGGCCGCCGCGAAGCTCGCGCCGGGCGATCGTCCAGGCGATCGGGGGGAAAGGGCTCATGCGGCGGGGACCATATCCGTGGTGTCGATGCGCCCGTCCGCCAGCCGGATAAGCCGGTCGCAGCGCGCCGCCAGCTCCGGCGCATGAGTGACGAGCACCAGCGTCGCGCCATGGCGGTCGCGAAGGTCGAAGAGCAGGTCCATGATCTGCGCCCCCGTGCGCCCGTCGAGATTGCCGGTCGGTTCATCGGCGAGAAACAGCTCCGGCCGCGGTGCGGCGGCGCGGGCCAGCGCCACGCGCTGCTGCTCGCCGCCCGAAAGCTCCGCGGGATAGTGGCCCTCGCGGTGCGACAGGCCAACGGCGGCAAGCTCCGCTGCGGCGCGGTCGAAGGCATCCGCCTCTCCCGCGATCTCAAGCGGCAGGGCTACGTTTTCGAGCGCCGTCATCGTCGGGACGAGGTGGAACGACTGGAACACGATGCCCATCCGTCCGCGGCGGAACCGGGCCAGCCCATCCTCATCCATCCCCGACAGATCCTTGCCGAGCGCGGTGACCCGGCCCGCGGTCGGCCGCTCCAGCCCGCCCATGAGCATGAGGAGCGAGGACTTGCCCGACCCGGAAGGTCCGACGAGCCCCATGCTCTCGCCCCGGTCAACTTCCAGAGTGATGCCCCGCAGGATCTCGACCCGGCCCGCGTTTCCGGCGAGTGTAAGCTCCACATTATCCAGCTTGAGGACTGCTTCGCCCATGCTCTCCGACCCCGCCGCCTTGCCCATGTCCGCCCTTTTCCCGCTGTCTCTCTCGCGTCTTGCCGGGTGCTTCGCCCATGCGGCAAGGGCTTTGCGATATGACGCGGGAAACGTGATCGGCAAGCTCGCGATTGTCGCAGCCTTGACAATGCCGCTGCCTGCCGGAGCGGCGGACAGGCTGCAAATAGTGGCGCTCGGCGACAGCCTTACGCAAGGGTACGGGCTGCCGCAGGACGAAGGGTTCGTGCCGCAGTTGCAGGCGTGGCTCGACGCCAAGGGCGCGGAGGTGACTGTGGTGAACGCAGGTGTCTCGGGCGATACAACGGCGGGCGGGCTTCAGCGGCTGGACTGGTCGCTCACCCCTGATACGGATGCGCTGATCGTGGCGCTTGGCGGCAACGACTTGCTGCGGGGCCTGCCCTATGATGCCTCCCGCGCCAATCTGGAGCGCATCCTCGGCGCGGCGGGCGAAAGGGGGCTGCCGGTGCTGCTGATCGGCCAGACCGCGCCCGGCAACTACGGCGCGGATTACAAGGCGAAGTTCGACGCGATGTGGCCCGCGCTGGCGCAGGAGCATCACACGCTTCTGGTGACGGATTTCCTTGGTCCGCTGACGGTGATGGACAGCGACGCGCGGGTGGCGGCGGGTGTCATGCAGCCCGACAACCTTCACCCCTCCGCCAAGGGCGTCACGCTGGTAGTGGAGCATATCGGCCCCGCCGTTCTGGAGTTGGCGGAGCAGGCGCGGGCAAAGCCCTGACAGGCTGTGCCTTTGGGTCTCCGTTGGGTGGAGATCATTCGCAAACTGGCGAAGTCCAGCCAAAGATCAACGCATTTCGGGGCCAGAACCAGAGCATGCCCCCTGACGGCAGGGGTTCTCCGGTTCCTGCCCATCGACCAAACCAATCCGCGCGGACGCCAGGTGCTGCCGCATGGTTTTGCCGGCCAAATCTAGCAGGCTGCTGAAAAACTCCGGTCTCGATGCCCATCGGAGAACATGGTTCATCGCCCCCACGGTATGACGGAGGTGGCGATGCGGGGATCGGACGAGGTAACGGGGTCTCTGTTCAGCTATGTCGATCTTGAGAATCGCATCCCGTCCCGGCGCTGCGCAAGATCAGATCCGTCGTCAACGATGCCCTGCGTTCACTGGATGCCGGGTTCGATTGGCTTTATGCTGGTGAGGGCCGCCCTTCCATCGCGCTGGAACGCTCGATCCGCGCCAGCCTGTTGCAAATCCTCTACTCGATCCGTTCCGGGCGGCAGCTCATGGAGCAGATGGACGACAACCTGCTGTTCCGGTGGTTCGTAGGCCTCGGAATGGATGACGCGGTGTGGGTGCCCACGGTGTTCACGAAGAACCGCGACCGGCTGCTGACACGGACATGTCCCGCAAGATCATGGCTGCCATCCTGGCGCCTCGGGAGGTGGCACCACTGCTGTCCGACGATCACGTCTCGGTCGATGGCACT
>NZ_JFGS01000019.1 GCF_000740775.1 Haematobacter missouriensis
AGTGCCATCGACCGAGACGTGATCGTCGGGCAGCCGTGGTGCCACCTCCCGATGCGCCAGGATGGCAGCCATGATCTTGCGGGACATGTCCGGGGTCAGCAGCCGGTCGCGGTTCTTCGTGAACACGTAGGCACCCAAACCGCGTCATCCATTCCGAGGCCCACGAACCACCGGAACAGCAGGTTGTCGTCCATCTGGGCTGTGTTGCGCAAATTCCGTGAGGGATTCATCTCGTGAATCCAGCATGGTAGCTCGGGTGCATGAGTAGACCCACATCCCCGACCTACAGGACAGGAACTGGCCAGCCTACAATGAAGCGCTCAAGCGCCGGGGATCGCTGACCATCTGGTTCGATCCCACGATGAGCTGGGATGCCGCGCCGACAGGCAGGCGTGGCCGCCAGCAGCCCTACAGCGATGCTGCCATTCAGACCTGCCTGACGATGAAGGTGCTGTTTGGGATTGCGCTCCGGCAGACGACCGGCTCCGTCGAGAGCCTGCTGCGGTTCGCTGGTCTGAACTGGCAGGTCCCAGACTTCAGCACGCTGTCGCGCCGCCAGAAGACGCTGGCCGTGAACATCCCATATCGCGGTTCCGACGGGCCACTGCACCTGCTGATCGATGGCACGGGCATCAAGGCCGAGGGCGAAGGCGAATGGCATGCCCGCAAGCACGGTGACCCCAAACGGCGGGTCTGGCGCAAGATCCATCTCGGGATTGATGAGGAAACACTGGAGATCCGCGCGGTCGAGATCACCGGGAGCCATATCGGTGACGCACCGGTGCTGCCCGACCTGCTCGGCCAGATCCAGGCGAACGAGCAGATCGGGAGCGTCACCGCAGACGGTGCCTACGACACCCGCAAATGCCACGATGCCATCGCTAACCGTGGCGCCCACGCTGTCATTCCGCCCCGCAAGAACGCCAAGCCGTGGAAGGCTGTCACCGTTGGCGCGGTCGCACGAAACGAAGCACTGCGGACATCGAAATACCTCGGCCGCGCGATCTGGCGACGATAAAGCGGATATCACCGCCGAAGCCGTGTCGAAACGAAGATGCATTGCGTGAAACTGCTGGGCCAGCGGCTCACGGCTCGGGACTTCGACCGTCAGGTCGCCGAGCTCCAGGTCCGCATCGCCGTCCTGAACGGCTACACCGCGCTCGTCATCCCTTTCACGGAAGCGGTGGCATAAGTCTGTCCGGGGAAAGGGGAACCTCCGCCATCAGGCGATTTGCGCAACAGAGCCAATATGCTGACCCCTTGGCAGGGAGTGCCAGAAAGACGCTCCCCGGTAAGTGAGGACTGCACGCGGAGTTTTCCCGTATGGAAGCGGGGAGAGGTGCGGACCCCCTCCCCGGACCGGATCAACGGTTCTCTATCTTGCGCAGCTCGCCGGTGGGCAGGAACTCCGCCTCGAAGCGGCGTCCATCATGGTGCGTGCCTTCCAGTTCGATCTCCCGGTCGTCGAACTCCACCTTGTGGAATGTGCCGTTACCAGGGTAGCTCGGGTTGGCGCGCACGGCCTCGGGGATCAGGCTCTCCACCCCGCTGGCGGGAAAGCCCTGCCGATCTAACGCCTCGATCTCCTCCACCCTGTCGTTGCGATCCAGCTCGATCTCTATCCGGGCACCGCCGGGAAGCGTGCCGAGGATATCCCGGCCCCTGTCACCATGCTTGGGCCGGATTTCCACATCGGTGAGGCCGAGCGGTTTGAGGATTGCGGGAAGATCCTGCGCCGCGGTCTGGGCCACGGCGGGTGACGAGACAAGGACAGCACCAAGAAGTCCGGCGACAAGAAGGCGTTTCATAATGTCTTTCCGTGACAGATACATCGCCAGCAGAACCATTCCGGGTGGCTCTGGTTCCCTTCAGTCGGACCGACGGATCAGCGCCTGGCATCCTGACCGGACCGCCAAGCCGCGGCGCGGCCCAGCAGATGTGCCCCGATCGGAGCCGTCAGGAAAAGGAAGAGGATGGCGATGACGGCCCGTGTCAGCGCACTGACACTGCCGATATCGACCGCCGCGCAGATTAGCGCCAGCGAGCCTGCGAAGGCGCCGACCTTCGACGAGGCATGCATCCGCGTCAGCGCATCCGGAAAGCGCACGACGCCGACGGCCGCCACCAGCGCAAAGCCGCCGGCCAGCAGCGCGAGGATGCCGGTGATGACCTCAATCATCGCGATCCTCCCGCCGAGCCTGACGTGCGGCATAACGGGCCAGCGCCACGACGGAGACAAAGCTCACAAGCGCCAGCGCCACCGCGATATCCAGATAGGCCTCTGCCCCCGCCTTCACCGCGAAAAGCCCGCAGAAGACGATGATCGCGGCGGTCATCATGTCCAATGCCACCACCCGGTCAGCCAGCGAAGGACCTCGCCGGAGTCGGATGAACCCGACCAGCACCGCCAGAATGACGAGGCCGAGACCGATGGTCACGCAGGCGTTCATGAAGCCCGTCGCGCTGAATGCTGCGGTCATTTGCGAAAGACCTCCCTCACGAGGTGTTCCATGCCGGACTTCAGCTCCGCGACCAGCGCGTCCGGGTCTTCGGCATAGATGGAATGGATGACGAGGAAGCTGCGATCCTCCGCCACGTCGAGCGTGAGCGTGCCGGGGGTGAGCGAGATCAGGTTGGCGACAAGGAAAATCTCGATGTCGCTCGTCACGTCGAGCGGCATACGCACGATGGCGGGATGCAGCCGCGGCTTGGGCGAGATGCAGTCCCGGGCCACGTTGACGCAGGATTTCACCAGTTCCTTCACGAAATACACTGCAAGGATCACGCTCTGGGGCAGCGCGCGGAAGTAGTGCTTCTCCCCGCGCCCGATCAGGTCGCGTGCAAACCACAGCCCGGCATAGCCCAGCAGAAAACCGGCGAGCAGATTTATCGGAGACAGGCTGCCCCAAAGCGCCCCCCATGCGATGGCGAGCAGCACGTTCATGGCAAGGAGCGTCATGGCCGTGCCTCCCCGAGAACCGCCGCGACATAGGGCGTGGCATCCAGAAGCTGCTCCGCGCTGATGGTGGCGAACTGCAGGAATGGTTCGGGGAACAGCCCGATGAAGACGGTCATCGCCGCCAGCCCCGCGATCGGGGTGAGCATGATCCAGCGTTCGCGGGCCGGGATGGCGGACAGGCGCGGCTCGCGGCCGTCCGGGGCGGCTTTCCAGAACGCCTCTGCCCAGATTTTCGTCATGGAGAAGATGGTGAGCAGTCCGACCAGCAGCGCCACCCCCGCGACAATGGCGTCCTGCACCTCCAGCGCGGCGCGGACCAGCACGAACTTGGCCCAGAAGCCGGAGAGCGGCGGAAAGCCTGCGAGCGAGAAGGCCGGGATCAGGAACAGCACGGCGAGAAGCGGCGCAGCTCGGTAAAGCCCCCCGATGGCATAAAGATCCGACGACCCGGTAAGCCTGCGGGAAACCCCGGCGACAAGGAACAGGTTCGCCTTCACGATGATATGGTGCACCAGATAGAACACGGCCCCCATCAGCGCCAGCGGCGTCATCAGCGCCAGCCCCAGCACCATGTAGCCGATCTGGCTCACGATATGGAACGACAGGATACGGCGGAAATCGCTCTGCGCTGCCGCGCCCAGAACGCCTGTCAGCATGGTCAGGCAGGCGATCCACAGCAGGATCCCATGGGTATAGGACTGGTCCCCGGTGAAGATCAGCGTGAACACCCGGATCAACGCATAGACCCCCACCTTCGTCAGCAATCCCGCGAACACGGCAGAAACGGCGTAATGCGGCGTGTGGTAGGAGGCGGGCAGCCAGTAGAACAGTGGAAAGACCGCCGCCTTCAGCCCGAACGCCACCATGAACATCATCGCGATGACGGTCATCAGCCGCTGATCGGGATGGGCGGCCACGGCGGCATGCAGATCGGCCATGTTGAGCGTGCCCGTCGCCCCGTACAGCAGACCCGCCGCGCCAAGGAACAGCACCGTTGAGATGAGGTTCAGCGTGACGTACTTGATCGCGCCGTCGATCGCCTCCTTCCGCCCGCCGATGACGAGCAATCCGAACGAGGAGATCAGCAGCACCTCGAACCAGACATAGAGGTTGAACAGGTCCCCCGTCAGGAACGCGCCGGTCACGCCGCCGATCAGCGTCTGGAACAGGCCGTGCCAACCCAGGCGCCGCGATGTCTGCCCCACCTCGGCCAGCGACCACAGCCCGACGGCGAGCGAGATGATCGCGGTGATGAGCACCATCGCAGCCGCAAGGTAATCGGCGGCCAGCGTGATGCCGAAGGGGGCCGCCCAGCCGCTCATCTGCCCGGCGATCACGCCGTGGTCCAGCACAAGCATCACCAGATGGATCGCCAGCGCCAGCGACACGACGGACCCGGCAACGGAAATCCAGCCGCTGCCCCGCCGGTTGCGGGCAAGGAAAGCCGCCGCCGCCGTGGCAAAGGGCACGAGAATGGGAAGAGTAAGGCTCCAGATCATTCTTCAGGCTCCGCCAGGCGCATCCGGTCCACCTCGAGATGGCCGAAGCTGCGGTAGGCGCGGATGGCAAGGGCAAGGGCAAAGGCGAACAGGCCGAAACCGATGACGATGGCAGTGAGCAGCAGCGCCTGCGGCAGCGCGTTGGCCATGGCCTGCTCCGGCACGCCGCCGCCATTGGTCAGCAGTGGCGCGGCGGCCTCCGTCAGTCGTCCGGCCGCAAAGATCGCCACGTTGACCCCGTTGGACAACAGCAGCAGCCCGAACAGGAAGCGAAGAAGGTTGCCCGACAGCATGAGCCAGACCGCCGACGACACCAGAACGCCCGCAACGAGCGCGAGAACGGTTTCCATCAGTGCGTCTCCTCAAGCGCGAAGATCAGCGTGAGGATGCCGCCCACCACTGCGAGATAGACGCCGATGTCGAACAGCAGCACGCTCGAGATCGCGAAGCCGCCCACTTCCGCCCAGATGCCAGTGAAAGGCGCAAGGCCGAAGGGTGCGGCCATGACACCGGCGACCAGCGCGGATACCAGCCCCGCAAGTCCGATGGTCCGGGGATCGACGCGGAGCGCGCGCCGCGCCTCCTCCACCCCCGCCGCAAAGGCCAGCAGCGCAAAGCCCGAAGCCGCGATCAGGCCGCCGATGAACCCACCCCCCGGTGCGTTATGGCCGCGCAGCAGGATATAGAGCGAGAACACGAGGAACAGCGCCGTCAGCAGCCGCGCGCCGGTTGTCAGGATCAGGGAATTCACTTGGACATCCTCCGCTTCAGCAGCGCATAGGCGCCGATGGAGGCGAGCAGGATCACCGTCAGTTCACCGAACGTATCGAAGGCACGGAAATCGACGAGGATCACGTTGACGATATTGAGGCCATGCGCCAGCGCGTAGGAAGAGGCCTCGAAATAACTGGTGATGCGGCGGTCGAGCGGATGGCTGGTCACAGCCAGAATGATGAGCGTCACCGTCAGCCCCGCCGCACCCGCGATGACGCCGTGTACCACCTTGCGGGCGCGCGGGCGACGCTCCACCATGCCGGGCAGCCGCAGCATCGCGATGCCGAAGAGCACGGCGGAGAGGGTTTCCACCATGAGCTGCGTCGTCGCGACATCCGGCGCGCCGAAGCTGATGAAGATCAGCGCCACACCGATCCCGACCGTGCCCACAGCCGAGATCGCGGTGATGCGCGACATGGCGACGGAGGCAAGCGCCGCCCCCGCCACGACGATCCCGGCGATCAGCCACAGCAGCAGCGGTGCGGAAAGGTCCGGCGCGATCACCGGGCCCTTGAGGATCAGCGTCCCGCCAAGCGCCAGCACCGCCACCGCGAAAGTCGCAGAGAGATAGCCCGAGAGCCGCCCCGGCTGGATGACCCGCGTCTGCCATGCCGCGAAGGCACGGAAGCCGTCAAGGAAGGCATCCCACCCGCGGTCGAACACCGGAAGCCGGGCGAGCAGCGCGGCGAACGCGGTCCGATACCGCTCCCGCCCTGCGTAGAGCAGGAAGCCGAGGGCGAATGTCGCGAGGCTCAGAAGGAAGGGCAGGTTCACCCCGGCCCAGAGATGCAGCTCCGCGGTGCGGGGAAGCTGGAGGCTTCCTTCCACCGCCCGGTCGATCAGCGGCTGCAGCAGCCCCGCGCCCAGCCCGAGCACCAGCCCCAGACAGCCCAGCAGCAGCGGACCGATCAGCATCTGCCAGCCGGCCTCATGCGGGGTATGGGGTGGATCGCCGGGCGCGCCCCAGAAGGGACGGAGCGCGACCACGCCCGCCACCGCCACCATCAGCGCATTCGCGACGAGCGCTCCCGCCACCGCCAGCCCCCAGGGTGCGATGGACGGCGTGCCGGCATAGATCAGTTCCTTGCCGATCCAGCCAAGGAGCGGCGGGAACCCGGCCATGGATGCCGCCGCGAGCGCCGCCGCCGCCGCCGTCATCGGCATGACGCGGGCAAGGCCGCCGAGACGCCCCGCTTCCCGCGTGCCGGTGCCGTGGTCTATGGCCCCGACGACCATGAACAGAGCGGCCTTGTAAAGCGAATGGACGACAAGGAAGGTCACCGCCGCCGTCAGTGCATAGGGGGATCCGCCCGCCAGCAGCACGGTGATCGTGCCGAGCGCCATCAGCGTCGTATAGGCCAGCGCCTGTTTCAGATCGGTCTGCCTGAGCGCGAGGAGCGAGGCCATGACCGCCGTGACCAGCCCCGCCGTGGTGAGCGTCGCGACCCATGCCGTCGTGCCGCCCAGTGCCGGATGCAGGCGGGCCAGAAGGTAGATCCCCGCCTTCACCATCGTGGCGGAGTGCAGATAGGCGGAGACGGGCGTGGGCGCAGCCATGGCGTTCGGCAGCCAGAAATGGAAGGGGAACTGCGCCGATTTGGTAAAGGCGCCGAGCAGCACGAGGATCAGGATCGGAGTATAAAGCGGATGGGACTGCAGCCCTTCCCCCGCAAGCAGCGCGCCGATGTCATAGCTGCCGCTCGCCATGCCGATCAGGATGAACCCCGCCAGTAGCGCCAGCCCGCCCGCCCCTGTCACCAGCATCGCCTGAAGTGCATTCCGGCGAGCCACGCTGTCCTCATGGTTGAAGCCGATGAGGAGATAGGAGGTGACGCTCGTCAGCTCCCAGAACACGAAAAGCGTGATGAGGTCGGAGGCCAGCACCAGTCCCAGCATCGACAGCATGAAGGAGAACAGGTAAAGCACGAACCGCCCGAACTGCGGGTGATCGCCCATGTAGCCGGTCGCGTAGAGCAGGATCAGCGCCCCGATGCCGCTGATGAGCAGGGCGAAGATCAGCGACAGCCCATCCAGCATGAACGCCAGTGATACCCCGAGGCTCGGCGCCCAGCTCCAGCCGGCGCGCAGCGTCTCTCCCGCCAGAACGGCGGGCATGCAGAGTGCGAAACAGATGGCGAAGACCAAAGCCGCCGCCGCGCCCAGATATCCCCAGAGCCTTCCGCCGGAGGCGGCGCCCCGCTGTATTCCTGCCATCAAGTCGTTCCGTTCCGCCCTGTCTCCGTCCTACGTAACCGCAGAGGCGACATGAGGGAAATTGAAAATTCACTGGCTTCTTATAGAGGCTGACTATAAGAAGCCCTTCATGCCGACCCTTCAGCAACTTCGCTATCTCGTCGCCATTGCCGACACCCTGAGTTTCAGCCGGGCGGCGGAGATGTGTCGGGTCACCCAGCCCACGCTCAGCATGCAGTTGCGGGAACTGGAGGCGCGGCTTGGGACGCGGCTGGTGGAGCGGACACGCGCGCGCGTGCTCATGACCCCGGTGGGAGAGGCGGTGGCCCGCCGCGCCCGCGCCGTGATGGCCGAGATCGACGACATGCGGGAGATCGCGCGCCGCGACGACCCGGAAGCGCCGCAGGCCGCGCTGCGCCTCGGTGTCGTGCAGACGGTCGGAGCCTATGTGCTCTCCGTCGCGATGCCCGCGCTTCGCCGGTCCTTTCCCAGATTGCGACTACAAGTGCGGGAGGAGCGGTTCGACATGCTCCTCCGACAACTTCTGGACGGGGCGCATGACGCGATCCTCCTGCCCGAAGCGGTGGAGCGCCCGGATCTGGAAAGCCGGTTGCTGGCGGTGGAGCCGTTGCAGGTGGTGCTGCCCGCGGATCACCGGCTGTCGGCGCGCGCCCTGCTACGGCCCGCGGACCTGGCGGGGGAGACACTGCTCACCATGGAAGGCAGCCCGGACCTTCAGGCGCAGGTGACGCGCTTCTGCATGCTGGCGGGCGCGGCGCAAGCCCGGGATTACGAGGGCACGACGCTCGACACGCTGCGCCAGATGGTGGCCGCCGGGATGGGCCTGTCGCTTCTCCCCACGCTCTACATCCGATCGGAGGTGATGCGGGAGCAGCTCGTCGTGGCGCGCCCTCTTGCCAGCGACGCGCCCACGCGGGCGCTCACCATGGCCTGGCGGCGCGATACGCCGCGCGCCCGGACCCATGCTGCCCTGGCCGCGCTGCTCAGCGAGAACCTCGCCCCCATCCCCGGCATAGGTGGCTGACCTCAGGCCGTGGCCGCCTGCTCCCTTGCGAGCCTCTGCGAGACGATGGCGCAGACAAGAAGCTGCGAGATGTGGAAGAGCATGACGGGGAGCACGATGGCACCGACGCTTGCAGGCGGAAAGATGGCCGTAGCGATGGGGAGGCCGCTCGCGAGGCTCTTGGTGGAGCCGCAGAAGAAGAGCGCCGTCCGGTCCGGCCCGTCGAGCGAGAAGACGCGCCCCGCAAAGACCATCGCCGCCATGACAAGGGCAAGGAACACCCCGATGGTCACGAAAAGAGCGGCGAAGGTCGGCAGCGGGATGGCCGACCAGATACCCGCCACCGTCCCGGCGCTGAACGCCGAATAGACAATGAGCAGGATGGAGCCGCGATCGACCACCATGCTCAACAGTTTCTGCCGCCGGATGAAGGCGCCGATCCAGGGCCGCAGGCACTGACCCAGCACGAAGGGGATCAGGATCTGGACCGCGATCTTGATCACGGCATCGCCGCTGATCCCGCCGCTCTGGTGCAGGATCACCGCCATCAGCCCAGGTGTCAGCACCACGGCCACGAGGTTGGAGAGGGAAGCCGAACAGATCGCCCCCGCCACATTGCCCCCCGCCATCGCCGTGAAGGCGACGGACGACTGCACCGTGGAAGGCAGAACGGAGAGGAACAGCAGCCCCAGCGTGAGTTCGGGCCCGAGCGATCCCCCCGCCGTCCAGGCCAGCGTGACGCCGATCAGCGGGAACAGTACATAGGTCGCCGCGAAGGACAGTCCCTGCAGCTTGAGGTTCAGAAGGCCCGCCCGCACCGAGGCCATGTCCAGCTTCGCGCCGTAGAGGAAGAACAGCAGCGCCACGGCCCAGAAGGTCACCTGCCCCAGCAGAAACGCCGCCTCGCCCCGCGCAGGCAGGATCGCGCCCGCCGCCACCATGACAACCAGCAGCAGCATGTAGGTGTCGATGCCGATACGTCTCAGGAACTGCATGTCTTGTCCTCTCTCCGGCGTACTCAGTAACCGAGCGCCATTCCGTCCTTGCGGCTGTCCGAACCGCCTTCGAGCAGACCTCCGTCGATCCGTATGGCCTGAGCGCCGCCGATCGGGCTGCTCACCACCTTCAGCACATGCCCGCGCGCCGCCAGCGCATCACGCGTCGCGGCGGGGATCGTCGGCTCCACTTCCAGAACGCCGTTGAAGGCGAAACTCCGTGGCGCATCAATGGCCGCCTGCACCGTCAGCCCGCGGTCGATCACGCCGGACAGGAAGGCCGCATGGCCCGCCGCCTGATAATGGCCGCCCATCACGCCGAAGGGCATGACCACGCGCCCCGCCTGCGTCACCATGCCGGGGATGATCGTGTGCATCGGCCGCTTCCGCGGAGCGATGGCGTTGGGATGGTCCGCCGCCAGCCGGAAGGAGGCGCCGCGGCTGTGGAACAGTACCCCCGTCGCCGGATCGAGGCGCCCGGAACCGAAACCGTGGAAGATCGAGTTGATGAAGGAGATGGCATTGCCCGCCTCGTCCACCACGCAGAGATAGATCGTGTCCTTGTGCTCCGGCTCGTCCCAGAGCACGGGCGGCCGGGCGCGGCTCATGTCGATCCGCGCGCGCAAGGTCGCCACCACCTCCTCCGACAGCAGCCGCTCCGCCACATCCGGGCAGGAGGCCGGATCGGCGATCAGCGCGTCGCGGTGGTGATAGGCGAGCTTCGTCGCCTCCGCCTGCAGATGGATGCGGTCCACTTCGTCCAGCGCGGCCACGTCGAAACCTTCAAGGATCCTGAGGATCAGAAGCGCCGCCAGACCCTGCCCGTTGGGCGGGCATTCATGCACCTCATAGCCGCGGTAGGTGGCGCTGATCGGCGTCACCCACTCCGCTCCGTCCATGCCTTCGGCGAAATCCTCCAGCGTATGCAGCCCGCCGAGCGACCGCAGATATCCGACCATGCTCTCCGCCGTGGCTCCCCGGTAGAAGGCCTGCGGTCCGCTCTCCGCGATTTCCCGGTAGCGGGCGGCAAGCAGGGGCTGTGCGCGGCGCTCGCCCGCCACGGGCGCCCTGCCCTCCGGCAGAAACAGCGCCGCCGCGCCCGCATCGCCTGCGACCGTGGCCTGAGCCGCCGCCCAGTCCATCGCCACGCGCGGCGTCACGCGGAAACCCTCCTCCGCATAGCGGATGGCCCGGGCGAACAGCCGGGAAAGCGGGAGCGTGCCGTGATCCGCATGCAATCTGCACCAGGCTGAAATCGCGCCCGGAACCGTCACTGCATGAGGCGAGGTCTGGGGGATTTCCGTCTGTCCTGCGGAAATGCCCGCGGTACCCGCGGCGGCATTGACCCCGGTCGGAAGCGCGCTCGCCAGCGCCGCCGTTACCGCCTCCACCGTCGCCGCCGCAGGCGACCGTCCCGAACCGTTCAGCGCCCTGACTGCGCCGCCCGCCGGTGCATAAAGCGCAAAGCAATCGCCCCCGATGCCCGTCATCAGCGGATCGACCACCGCGTGAACCGCTACCGCGGCAATCGCCGCATCCACAGCGGTTCCGCCTGCGGACAGAACCTCAAGCCCCGCCGCCGTCGCCAGCGGATGCGCTGTTGCAACCATGGCGCCCCCCGTCAATGTCGATGGACGGCACCCGGAAAAGAAATCAAACGTCAAGATTGGAGGCTCCGCGTTCGGTTTTCGGGAAGCGCCTGTTCGCAAGGGCGGCGCATGCTTCGATGCCCTAGCACCGCTGCCGCGCGGCGGCAATCCGCCGCATGCCGGGGCGGGAATCGCGATCTGCGCAGGATCTGGGCAGGCAGGCGAGCACGCCTGAAGGCGGCAGGCTTGCCCGCATGGACGGCACGGCGTTCCCTCACCGCACCGATCTCCGGCAGCTCACGGCGGCGCCCGCAGGCGGCTGAAAAGCATCCCGGATTTACAGTGAGGCAAAGCTCTTTGCGCATATTGTTGAGATCGCCCGGAACCGCGAGTTTTGGCTTGGGACCGGACCGATTTTCCGGTTTAAACGCAAGCCCGGGTAGATGCGCGACTTCTTCCAGCTGCTAAGGTATCCTGCCTGATACTGACATGCTGGCGGTCAGCCTCGGAATGTCTCGAAATGGATTTCCGGGCGTATTTTGGCGGAGTGCAAGCGATCTCCGCGCCCACGCGGGCCGGAAAGCCGTTTTGGCCGCCATGGGAGAAGGCACCGCTTTTACACGGCGCCGTCAGGCAATCCGGTTCGGGACCACTCCCGCCCACACCCGCAGGAGTGGGATCCGCGAGGGAATTGGCGGGCAAAACCACGCGGCAGCACCTGGCGTCCGGGCGGATTGGATTGGTCGATGTGCAGGAACTGGGGAACTGCTGCCGTCAGGGTGCATGCTCCGGCACCTCCACCAGACCGGCAGGCAGCGCAGCCCGCCTGGTTGGAGGATGCCGGGCAAAGGGCGCCCGACCCCACAACCGGTCGATAGGCAAACCGCGGGCGACGGGAATGCTTAACAGGAAACGGCTTTTCGGCCCGCGTAGGCGCGGAAATCGTTCGCAATCTGACCAAATCCAGCCGAAATCTATATATTTCGGGGCATTTCCGGGCCGATTTTCCGATTTCCCGCACATAGGCATCACAGTTCAGGACTTTTCAGCGGCCTGTTATGGGCGCTTATTCAGAGGGGCCAACCCGCAGACCCGCAGACCCGCAGACCCGCAAGCACCCTTTGCGGTCTCAGTCCAGCCCGAGTTTCGCGCGCAGGGTGGAAAGGTCTTCCGCCAGCACGTTCACGGCGGCTGCCATCGTCACGCGGTCGGCTTCCGTGAGCTTGTCGTAGCTGACATAGCCGTCGCCCTGCCGGTATTTCTCCAGCGTCGTGTCGATGGTGGCGAAATTGGCGTCCACCTTCGCCATGAACTCCTTGTCGGTGACCAGTGGACGCACCAGATCGACGATCTTCTTCGCACCGTCAAAGTTGCCGCGGAAATCCCACAGGTCGGTGTGGGAATAACGGTCCTCCTCGCCGGAGATCTTGGTGGCGGCGACCTCCTCCATCAGCGCGGCGGCACCCCCTACGACCACTTCCGGCGGGAAGGTCAGCCCGTCGATCCGGGTGCGCAATTCCTTCACATCCGCGAGCAGCTTGTCAGCCACGGGCGCCAGCCCCTCGGTGGAGTTCTTTTCCCACAGGCCGTATTCGATGCGGTGAAAGCCCGGAAAGTCAGGGTCGGCCTCAGCCTTTTCATAATCGTCCGCGCGGCTGTCGATGGAGCCGTCGAGGTCCGAGAACAATTCCGCGATCGGTTCGATCGCCTCATAATTCATGCGTGTCGGCGCATAGAGGGCCTTGGCCTTCTCCACGTCGCCCGCCTTCACGGCATCCACGAAGGTCTGTGTGTTCTTGAGAAGGATATCCGTCTGCTCGGAGACGTAGATCTTGTAGTCGCTGATCGGGCCGACAAGGTCGAGCGGCGCCGCGGCATGGGCCACCTGCCCAGCCATGAGCGCGCCAACGAAGGCGAGGGTGACAAGACGCATGGAACTTCCTTTCTTGATGCCCCTTCAGGGCAGGACAGTCCGACTGGCTGCTGGCGTGTCGGGTTTCAAATGGCGTCGATCAGCGAACGGCCGAGATAATCGCCCTCGCCGAAGCCCGGAAGCGCGAAGAAATAGCCGCCCCCCACGGGTTTGATATATTCTTCGAGCGGCTCCCCATCGAGCCGGCGCTGCACGGCAACGAAGGCCCGTTCGAGATCCGCCTGCCATGCGATGAACAGAAGCCCCTGATCGAGCTGCCCGTTCTTCAGCACACCGTTGACGTAGTTGAACGGACGGCGGAGCATGAGCTGGTCCGCCGAGGCCGCGTCGCGCGGATTGGCAAGGCGGATATGGCTGTTCAGCGCGGTTCTGGCTCCTTCCGCATCCGCCGCGTAATCGGGCAGGTCCGTTTCCGTTCCCTCCGGGCGGTCGAGCGGCGCCCCGGTCATCTTGGCACGACCGATGATCCGCTCCTGCTCGCCAAGGGGGGTCCTGTCCCAGCGTTCCACAAGGGTCCGCACGATGCGGACGGCCTGGTAGCTGCCGCCGCGCGCCCAGCCGGGCTCCCCCTCATCCGCCCAGACGACCCGCCGCATCAGCCCGCTGTCGCCACTGTCGGGATTGGCGGATCCGTCGCGAAAGCCCAGGAGGTTCCGCGCGCTTTCGGCGGTGCCCCCCGGCTTCGGCGGGATCACGGGCACGCTGCCAGCCTGCGCCCATTTCAGCACGAGCTGATCGGGGATGGATTTCACGATGTCGCGGAGCGCGTGAATCACGGTGTCCTGCGCATTGGCGCAGATCTGGAGCGTGATATCCCCGTGGCAGAGGTCCGGCTGAAGCGCGTCGTTGCGGAACTGCACCATCCTGCTCAACACGCGGGGCTTGTGGGAAGCGAGCCACTCCCGATCGTCGAAGAGCGACGCGCCCAGCGATACCGTGATCGTCGTGGCGTCCGGGCGGACCACCGGGCCGAGCAGGCCACTGTCGGCGGGGGGGAGCTTCGGATCCAGCTCCGGCACGGGACCGCCGTGGGTGAGAAAGACGATCCGCTCCGTGAGCCGCCGGAAAAGCCGCTCCAAATCGCCCGGCGTCGCGGCGATCACATGGAAGGCGGCGACCATGCCATTCGCGGGCCGGGGCGTCACGATGCCCGCCTGATGCACGCCATAGGGAGAGACGCGATCCGCCTCCGCGGCCACGCCCGCGACCGGTGCGGTCGCCACGTTCGAGGTTTCCGCGCGAAGGGCGAGCGGCAGCCCCGCCGCGAGCGCCGCCGCGCCGGTCAGAAGCCCCCGCCTGCTAGCACAGAACTCTGCCATATTGCTACTCCAACCCGATCGCCGGGTTCAGCGCCCCGGCCGCGTCGGCGATACGGCGAAGGGCCGCCGCCACCCTCTCCCGGCCTGCGGGATCGGGGGTATAGCTGCCGATGGACGCCCCCGCGCCATCGAGTGCGGCGTGAAGGGTGGCGGAAGCCTCCGGCTGCGCGACAGCGACCAGCGGATCGACGAGCAGTGCGGATTTGCGGATCCCGTCCAGAGCCGCCGCGAACTCCGCCCCTTCGTCTCCCGCATAGGGGGTCTGCGACCCCGCCTGATCCGCAAGGCGGCTTGCGAAGGCTGCCGCATTCGCGGCCAGATCGGCCGGAGCCACGTCGAGGTTGCGGAGCCGATCCTTCAGGGTCAGGGCATCTGCGGCAAGCCGATCCGCAACTGGGGCAAGCCCCTCCGTGGTGTTCTGCGACCACAGGCCGTATTCGATGCGGTGGAAGCCGGTGAACGCCGCGTCCTGCTCCCGCTCCGCCAGATATTCGGCCAACGGATCCATGCTGTTGGCCAGATCGGCGATCCGGGCGGAGACTGGGCCCATCTGCCGCCACGGCTCACGCGCCGCACGCCAGGCGCTCCGCGCGCCCTCCAGATCGCCCGCGGCGATCCTGTCCCGCAGCGCCTCGGTCGCCTCCACCAGCAGAGAGGCGCGGCGGCTCAGATAGACACGGTATTCGGAAAGCGGTCCGATGAAGGCACGTGTCTCCGGCTGCACCCGCGCGGCTTCGGACGCCTCCGTGGGCACGACCGTCAACGTTCCCCGCGGATTGGAGAGCAGCCCGCAGGTGATGGCATAGGTGCCCGGGACGAGCCGTTCGGTCAGCGTTGCATTGAGGCCGGGCGCTATGTTCTCCCGCTCCGCCACGACCATCACGCCGTCGAGGATCTCCCACTCCAGCGCCCGATCAGAGGCGTTGTGGATACGGAAGGTCCGCCGGCCCGCAGGAACGGTGATGTCGGCCGGATCGCAGGTGCCGTCCGTCACCGTCACGGTGATTTCGTCGGCTGCACCCTCGGGCACCGCACTCCGCGCCGCGAGCCAGAAGGCGCCGACGCCCAGCAGCACGAGCACCCCCGCCCCGGCCATCGCCAGCTTCAGCCCCCGACCGGAGGGCGGCGTGGCGCCGGGTTGCAGGGCCGCGGGGCTTGCTCCCACCGGCTGCCGAGGATCCGACTTCCCACCCTTCCGCTGTATCTTCTGCGCCATCTCAGGCCCCCCGCCGCACGGCGTGGCCCGGCGTTTCTGCGTGCGGGCGCAGGAAGAACCACAGACCCCCCGCAAGAACCATCGCCCAGGCGATGCCTTCCCCCAGGACCGGCGCATCGTGATAGCCGAAAAGCCCGCTCAACACCGTGCCCAGCACCGACTGCACCGGCAGGGTGCGCGTCATGTCCCAGATCGGCTGCTGCAGGTGGTTCCAAAGCCCCGCCTCGTGCAGATTGCGCAGCACCGAAGCCGCCAGTCCCGCCGCGACGAGGATGATGAACACCCCTGTCCAGCGGAAAAACCGCCCGAGGTTGATCCTGACCCCGCCGCGATAGATGCCGTAGCCGATCATCACCGCCACCGCGACGCCCAGAAGCGCGCCAAGCGGCGCGGCAGTGCCCGGGCTTTGCTGAAACAGCGCCAGCAGGAAAAACACCGACTCCAGCCCCTCCCGCGCCACGGCGAAGAAGGTCATGCCGATCAGCGCCCATGTCGCGCCACGCCCATGCGAAAGCGCGATGTCGATGTCATGCTCCATGGTGCGGCTGAGGGACTTTGCCGCCTTGCGCATCCACAACACCATGGAGAGCAGCACGACGACGGCGAGCAGCCCCACCAGCGCCTCGAACAGCTCCTGTGTCTTCTGCGGAAACTGAGCGCCAAGCGCGAGCACCCCCGCGCCGACGAAAAGCGACAGCGCCACCGCGAGCAGTACCCCCACCCAGACGGCCGGAAGCCATTCCGCACGGCCAGTCCGGCCGAGGTAGCCCGCGATGATGCCAACGATGAGCGCGGCTTCCAGCCCCTCCCGCAGCATGATCAGAAATGTTGGCAGCATGGTGCACTCCTGCCGAAGCAAAATGGGCTTCCGACGAATCCTGTCGGAATTAGCGCTACACCCGCCGACCGGCTTAAGACAAGCGGTAAGGTTGCCTTGCCGCCCTGAAGAATATCCAATCAAACAAGGGAATCCGTGTGGGCGTCGCTCACATCTTCGGGAAGTGACCGTGGTTGGAATGCGGCATATCGTCTCCGGGGGTAAAAGTCGCAGAAGTCGCCCGCCTGTCATGCTTCCGTCACGTCCCCACCCTAGAAGCAGCGCTACCCGTCGCGCCACACGGCGGGGAAGGACGCCATAGCCACGGGAATACCTCATGACCCCTCACCACCCGCTCCTGCTTTCCACCGCACTCGTGCTTGCCACCGGGCTGTTGGCGGGGCCTCTTGCCGCCCAGCAGACCCC
Source organism: Haematobacter missouriensis (assembly GCF_000740775.1). GTDB lineage: Bacteria > Pseudomonadota > Alphaproteobacteria > Rhodobacterales > Rhodobacteraceae > Haematobacter > Haematobacter missouriensis. The sequence continues at coordinate 16,745 of NZ_JFGS01000019.1, forward strand.
TCCGGCCACCGCGAACGCAGCATCCGCTGACCTCTTCGACCGCGGCCACCGGGGGGATGTCAGCCAGCACGGCGGCGCACGGCGGCTGAACGGTGATATGACCGAACCGCTGGCCTCCGTGATGAAGCCGGGGCCGGCACGGAACGTGATCCTGCTGATCGGCGATGGCATGGGAGATTCCGAGATCACCATCGCGCGGAACGTGGCGCGGGGTGCGGGCGGCTTCTTTGCAGGGATCGACGCGCTGCCCGTCACGGGGCAGTACACGCACTATTCTCTGGGCAAAGACGGCAAGCCGACCTACGTGACGGATTCCGCCGCCTCCGGCTCCGCCTGGGCGACGGGAACCAAGACCTATAACGGCGCGATCTCCGTCGATATTCACGGCAAGCCGCAGGCCACGCTCCTTGAGATGGCGAAGGCCGCGGGGCTGGCCACCGGCAACGTCTCCACCGCCGAGCTGCAGGACGCGACCCCCGCCGTGCAGATTGCGCATGTCACCGGCCGGAAGTGCTACACACCCGATTCCACCGCCGAGAAATGCGCCTCCGACGCGCTGGAGAATGGCGGCCTCGGCTCCATCACCGAACAGCTCATCAACGCGCGGGCCGATGTGACGCTGGGCGGCGGGCGCAAATACTTCGACGAGACCGCCCATGCCGGCGAGTGGAAGGACAAGACCCTTCTGGACCAGGCCAAGACCCGCGGCTACCGGATCGTCGAGACGCTGGCCGACATGAACGGCGTCAACACGGCCGATGACAGCGCGCCGCTGCTGGGCCTTTTCGCTCCGGGCAACATGCCCGTCCGCTGGCAGGGACCGAAGGCCACACGTCACGGCAATACCGAACAGCCGCCCGTGACCTGCGAGACCAATGCGGCGCGCGGTGCGGAAGTGCCGACCCTTGCCCAGATGACGGAGAAGGCCATCCAACTGCTCGACGCCCGGAACACCGGTTTCTTCCTTCAGGTGGAGGGCGCCTCCATCGACAAGCAGGATCACGCGGCCAACCCCTGCGGCCAGATCGGCGAGACGGTGGACCTGGACGAGGCGGTTCAGGTCGCGCTCGACTTCGCGCGCAAGCAGGGCGATACGCTCGTCATCGTGACCGCCGATCATGCCCATGCGAGCCAGATCATCGGCAATGACGTCACGGCGCCCGGACTGTCGCAGGCGGTGACAACGGCGGACGGCGCGGTGATGTCCGTCACCTATGGCAACTCCGAGGATGAGAACGATCAGGAACACACCGGCGCCCAGGTCAGAATCGCGGCCTTCGGTCCGGGATCGGCGAATGTCTCGGGCCTGACCGACCAGACGGACCTTTTCTTCACCATCGGCAGCGCCCTCGGCCTGCTCACGCACTGAGGCCGGGCGGCGTCGGCCGCGCAGGTCAGACGGCAGATGCCGCAATGGGCCGGAGAGCCGGCGCGATGGATGCCGGACAACGGACGCTATGGATCAGGCGGCACAGGCCGCGCGGTGAACCATACGACGGCTGCCGCGCAATCGGCCACGCGGCACATGCCGTAATCGGCGGGACGGCGCGCGCCGTAATGGGCCGAACGGCAGATGCCGCACGATGGGCCGCGCCACAAGCCGCGCGATGAACCGGAGGGCGGATCCCGCGCAAAGACATACGGCCCCGCCTGGTTGGCGGGGCCGTTCTCGTTGCATAGACTGCGACTATACTTGTTCTGAATGAATGAATTACGCAGTGATGCTGACAGACGACATCATCAGGCGGCCTCAACTGAACCAAGCAGGCGGGACAGGACACGGCGCTCCACCTCCGCCACCTCGGCCGCGCCGTGGCGGCGGGGGCGCGGCAGCGTGACGGGGAGGTCGAGCGTGATCCGCCCCTCCTCCAGCACCACGATCCGGTCGGCAAGCAGAACGGCCTCCGCCACGTCATGGGTGACGAGGACGGCGGTGAACCCCTGCCGCCGCCATATCCGCTCCAGCAGCCGCTGCATGTCGATCCGGGTCAGCGCATCCAGCGCGCCCAGCGGTTCGTCCAGCGCGAGGATCCGCGGCTGTCCGATCAGCGCGCGGGCCAGAGCCACCCGCTGCCGCTGCCCGCCGGAGAGAACGGAGGGCCAGTCCGCGCCCCGGTCGGCAAGACCCACCTCCTCCAGCAGCTGCGCACTTCTGACACGGGTCGTCACCCCGCCGGCGATGCCGGTCAGGCCGACGGCCACGTTCTCCTCCACCCGCGCCCAGGGGAGCAGGCGCGGCTCCTGAAACATGATGCGGGTGTCGGTCTGCCCCTCGCCCACGGCCCCATGTTCGATCCGGCCCGCGTCGGGCGTCTCCAGCCCCGCCAGCAGCCGCAGCAGGGTTGACTTCCCACAACCGGACTTGCCGACGATGGCCACGAACTGCCCTTCGGGCACGTCGAGGTCCAGCCCGTCCAGTACGCGCTTTGCACCGAACCGCTTGCTCACGCCGCGAAAGCGGACTGCCATTCCGGTCATCGGATCATCCTTTCGTCTGGAAGGCGGGGTGCCATTGCAGCGTCAGCCGCTCCAGCCCCCGGGCCAGCGTATCGGCCAGCTTGCCCAGCACCGCGTAGATCAGGATGGACAGTACCACCACGTCGATCTGCAGGAACTCCCGCGCCTGCATCGCCATGTAGCCGATGCCGGAGGAGGCGGCGATCGTCTCCGCCACGATCAGCGTCAGCCACATGATGCCGAGCGCATAGCGCAGCCCGGCAAAGATGGAGGGCAGCGCGCCGGGCAGGATGACCTTGCGGAACAGCTCGCTCCGATCCATCCCGTAGGTGCGCCCCATTTCCACCAGTTGCGGATCCACGCCCTGAATTCCCAGCAGGGTATTGACATAGATCGGGAAGAACACGCCAAGCGCGACGAGGAACAACTTGGCCTCCTCCCCGATGCCGAACCACAGGATGACAAGGGGAATGAGCGCGAGATGCGGGATATTGCGCACCATCTGGAGCGTCGTATCCGTCACGTCCCGCGACAGGCGTGACAGCCCGTTCGCCAGCCCGAAGGCAAAGCCGATGGAACCGCCGATGACAAAGCCCGCCAGCGCGCGGTAGGTGCTGGCCCAGATGTTCTGCAGAAGCTCCCCGGAAAGCAGCAGCTTCCAGAAGGCTGTGATCACGTCGGAAGGCGCGGGCAGCACCGTTCCGTCGATCAGGCCAAGACGCGCAGACCCCTCCCACACCAGCAGGATCGCGAGCGGCAGCAGCCAGCCCACCCAGGCGCGGAGTATCCGCAGCGGGGGGGCGGGGCGGCGCGCCTCCTCCGCCGGGAGATCGGCGACCGCGCTCATGACACGGCCCCGGCAAGGCGGCGCCCATGATCGCCCACGGAGAATTCGTTGGCGATGGCGCGGGAGACGCGGGAGCCGCCACGGTCGATGCCCAGTTCCGGGAACAGCAGTTCGGCCACGCGGTAGGCTTCCTCAAGATGCGGATAGCCCGAGCCGATCACCGTATCGACACCGACCGCCTGATATTCCCGCAGCCGTTCGGCCACCTGCGCGGGCGTGCCAACCAGCGCTGTGCCGGCACCGCCCCGGACAAGCCCCACCCCCGCCCAGAGGTTCGGCGCGACGACGAGTCTGTCCCGCCGTCCGCCATGCAGCTCCGACATGCGGCGCTGGCCCACACTGTCCATTTCCTTCAGAAAGCGGGCCTGTGCCTTTTCGATCTGCTCATCCGTCACGCGGCTGATGAGCTTGTCGGCAGCAGCCCACGCCTCCTCCTCCGTCTCCCGCACGATGAAGTGCAGACGGATCCCGAAGCGGAGCCTGCGGCCATGACGGGCGGCCTTCGCACGGGCGGCGGCGACCTTTTCTGCCACCTGCGCGGGCGGCTCGCCCCAGGTGAGATAGGTCTCCACCAGTTCCCCGGCGAGGTCCTGCCCCGCCTCCGAAGATCCGCCGAACCACAGCGGCGGAGCCTTGCCCTCCACCGTCGGCAGGTCCAGACGCCCTGCCTCCATCCGGTAGTATTTGCCGTCGAAATCAACCGTTCGTCCGTCCAGCAGGTCGCGCCAGATGGTCAGGAATTCCCGCGCCTGATCGTAGCGCTCGTCATGGGCAAGGAACACGCCATCGCCCGCCAGCTCCACCGGGTTGCCGCCCACCACGACGTTGAGCAGCAGCCGCCCGCCCGAAAGCCGGTCCAGCGCCGCCGTCTGCCGCGCGGCAAAGCTCGGCAGCGTGACACCGGGGCGCAGCGCCACGAGGAACTTCAACCGCTCCGTCGCCGTCGCAAGCCCGGCCGCGGTAATCCAGCTGTCCTCGCAGTTCTGGCCCGTGGGCAGCAGCACACCCTGATAGCCCAGCCGGTCGGCGGCCTGCGCCACCTGCCGGAAATAGCCGGGATCCTGCGGCCTCTGCTGGCTTTCGGAGCCGAGATAGCTGCCATCGCCATGCGTCGGGATGAACCAGAAGAAATTCAGCGGGTCCGCGCTGTCGCGGAGGGGGGCGATGAGGGTCATGGCTGCCGTCCTTGAATGGGGTTCAGCTTCTCGGGGCGGTCCAGACCGCCTCGGAAACCGTGATCTTGTTGGGGATGAGACCGAGCGTGTAGAAGCGGTCCGCCGTTTCCTGCTGATGAGCAATGATCTCGGGTGTGATCGGGAACACCCCGAAAACGGCCCGGTTGGCGGCAAGCGTCTGTGCCTCCATCGGCACGCCCGTCACTTCGTGAAGTGCCTCCGCCACCTTGTCGCGGTTCTGGTCCGCCCATGCGGCCGCCTTTTCCAGCGCGCCGATCACTCCGGAGATCTCCGAACCATGCGTGGCCGCAAAATCCCGGTTGGCGAGGAAGTAGGTATTGACGCTCAGCACATCGCTCGATTTCGCCAGCACAACCGGCTTCTGCCGCGTCTCTGCAATGGCAAGGAAGGGATCCCAGATCGACCATGCATCGACCTTGCCGGAGGCAAACGCGGCGGCTGCATCCGCGGGGCTGAGATAGACCGGATCGATATCGGCAAGGGAGAGGCCCGCCTTCTCCAGCGCGACGACGAGCAGGTTGTGCGCGCTGGTTCCCTTGCCCACCGCCACGCGCTTGCCCTTCAGATCGGCGAGCGTCGCGATACCGGAATCGGCCCGCGCGATGATCGCCTCACCCTTGCCGTTGGAGGGAAGCGCGGCGACGTAAACGATGGCCGCGCCTGCCGACTGCCCGAAGATCGGCGGCGCATCGCCCGTCCAGCCCACCTGAATAGCACCGGTATTGAGCGCCTCCACCAGTGGCGGCCCCGCGGAAAACTCCACCCACTGCACATCGACGCCCGCTGGCTTCAACGCATCCTCGATCAGATGCTGCTGCCGGGCGATGACCGGAAGGCCCGCCTTCTGATAGCCGATCTTCAGCACGTCCGCCTGCGCCGCCATGGCCAGCGTGGCGCCGAGCAGCGCCGTGCCAAGGCCGAGGGTCCGTTTCATGATCTTCATTTCCTGCTCCTGCCCGGTCTGCGGGTTTGGGATATGAGGAGAAGAAACGACAGTAAAAATCCTCTACGTCAATAGACGGAGCAGGCATGTGTCGGGCCGAGGCACCCTGCACAAATTCACGCTAACTTGTCACCATAATACATTGTTTATTAATGTATATCATACATAGTTTAAAACGGTTCCACGCGTCGACGGCGAGAAATGCTTCGCTTTTCATCCTGCCCGCGAGAGAAGGATTCTCTCCCGACGTGGGAAAGAAAGCGACGCGCGTTTCTGCCTGTTTTTACCGCGAAGCTGCCCGAAGCGACGCTGATTAGTCCCGCCCTAAGCAGAGGTGAGCGAAACGATCATATCCGGCCCCGAGGCGCTGCGGTAGATCTGGACTCACAGTCATCTCCCCCGTGAAAGGAATGCCGCTATGGCCATCGAGAAAGTCGATACGCTCGTGATCGGGGCCGGGCAGGCCGGGGTCGCGATGAGCGAACACCTTGGCCGGCAAGGCATCCCGCATCTCGTGCTCGAAAGAAGCCGCATTGCGGAAAGCTGGCGCACGGCACGCTGGGATTCGCTCGTCGCCAACGGTCCCGCCTGGCATGACCGGTTTCCGGGACTGGAGTTTGCAGGTAGCCCCGATGCCTTCGCCGCGAAGGAGACGGTCGCCGATTACTTCGTGAGCTACGCCGACCGGATCAACGCACCGATCCGTACCGGGGTGGCGGTGACCGATCTTGCGGCCGCGCCGGGCGGTGGTTTTCGGGCCACGACTTCGGAAGGCGTGGTTGAGGCGCGCAACGTGGTCGTGGCAACAGGTGCTTTCCAGCGGCCGGTGATCCCGGCCCTTGTTCCTGAAAGCGCGGGTCTGCACCAGCTCCACTCCCACAGTTACCGCAACCCGGCGCAACTGCCGGAGGGGGCGGTGCTGGTCGTCGGCGCGGGATCCTCGGGCACGCAGATTGCCGAGGAGCTTCTGGCCTCCGGGCGGCAGGTCTATCTTTCCGTCGGACCACATGACCGGCCGTTCCGCAGTTACCGCGGGAAGGATTTCGTTTGGTGGCTCGGAGTGCTCGGCATATGGGACAAGAAGGTGCCCGCCCCCGGAACGGAACATGTGACCATCGCCGTCAGCGGCGCAAACGGCGGGCGCACGGTGGATTTCCGCCGCCTTGCTGCCGAGGGGATGACCCTGGTCGGCCGCGCGGAGGCGTTCGAGGGCGGCGTGCTGCGTTTCGCCCCCGATCTGGCGGACAACATCGCGCTTGGCGATGCCAACCACTTCTCGCTCATGGATCAGGCGGATGCGCATGTGGCAAGGGAGGGGCTCGACCTTCCCGAAGAGCCGGAGGCCCGCCGCCTGCTGCCGGACCCGGAGTGCGTAACCCATCCGCTCACCCAGCTTGATCTGGCGCAAGCGGGTGTGACGACAATCCTGTGGGCCACGGGCTATGTGCCCGATTACGGGTGGGTCGGCTTCGACATCTTCGATGACAAGGGCCGTCCCCGGCATGACCGGGGCGTGTCCGAAGTGCCGGGGCTCTACTTCCTCGGTCTGCCGTGGCTCTCCCGCCGCGCATCCTCCTTCATCTGGGGGGTGTGGCACGACGCGTCCTATCTGGCCGATCATATCGCGGAAGAACGGGCGGAAAGCGCGGCCTGACCCGCTTTTCGCCCTCCGCCCGGGGCAGCGGGCAGGGAGGGATGCCGGTGCTCAGGTTCACGCTCCGCCAGCTCGAATACCTCGTCGCCGTCGGCGAGCTCGGCTCCGTCACGGAGGCGGCGGAGCGGGTGAATGTATCCGCTCCGTCCGTCTCCACCGCCATTTCCCAGCTCGAGCGGGAGTTCGGGCTGACGCTTTTTGTGCGCCGTCATGCACAGGGGCTGGCGATGACGGAGGCCGGGCGGCGCTTCGTGGAACAGGCGCGGCACATTCTGGCAGAGGCTGGCAAGCTCAACGCCTTGTCCAACGCGCTCACCGGGCAGGTCAGGGGGCCGCTCAACGTCGGCTGTCTCGTCACTTTCGCGCAGATCGTGATCCCGGCCCTCCGCCGCGCCTTCTGCGACGCCTATCCGGAGGTGGAGTTCGCCCAGTTCGAGCGGGACCATGCCGAACTTCTGGAAGGGCTGCGCTCCGGCCGGTTCGACGTGGCGCTCAGCTACGACATGGACATCCCGCCCGACGTGGCCTTTCAGTCGCTCGCCACGCTCCCGCCGCATGCCGTCCTGCCGGAGGCGCATCCACTTGCCTCCCGTGCGGGGATCAGCGTGGCGGAGCTTGCGGGCGAACCGATGATCCTGCTCGACCTGCCGCACAGCACGGGCTACTTCCTCTCGCTCTTTCGGGAGCGCGGCCTTGCCCCCCGGATCGCGGAGCGGACGCGGGACATGTCTGTCATGCGGGCGATGGTGGCCAATGGATTTGGCTACTCCATCGCGAATATCCGGCCCGATTCCAACCTGGCGCTGGATGGCGGGCGGCTGGCCTTCGTGCCCATCACCGATGAGAGCCGCCCCATCCGTATCGGCATCCTGACGATGCGGGGCCTGAACCCGCCGCTGGTGATCGAGCGGTTTGCCGCGTTCTGCGACGACCTCACTCAACGGGGCGGGGTGGCGGGGCTGCGGCCACCTGGCTGACGGTCAGGATGGCGGGCGGCCAGATGCACGGGCAGTCAGATGCACGGGCAGCCAGGCATGGAGGCAGATGCACGGATGGTTAGACGGTCTCCGCAACCTCCCCCACTCAGCGGTGGAGCGCGGGTGTCACCGCTGCCGGCATCTGACGGGAAGACAGGTCAGCAGGACCGCCACGGCCTGTCCTCCTATTTCCGCCACCACCTCTTTCCCCCGAAGTGTGGGGATCAGGCGGCGTGTGGGCAGCCCCTCGGCCGCAAGATGGCGGAGAGTGCGGGTGCTCGCCTCGTCCGCCGGGTTGTGGAATTTCCGCGCCGCTCCACCCAGACGGAAGTTCCGGTCCCGTTCACCGTTGACCGCCTGTGCCTCCGCCGTCACGTCTCCGTTGACCATCCGCTGCAGTCCGGCCTTCCCGCGCGGCCATCCCACGCGGTGGGGTCATAGTGCCGGGGCGCAAAAGCTCCCGCCTCCGCTTGCGATGAGCTGAGGGGCGGGACCAGCAGCGGCCGGGCCGCCTCCTGCAGCCGCTCAGACATGCTGGCCGCCGTTGATATGGATTTCCGCGCCGTTGATATAGGAGGAGGCGTCCGAGCACAGGAAGTAGATGGTGGACGCGACCTCCGCCGGGTTGCCCAGCCGCCCCATCGGCACCTCTGCCGCGACGAGGGCATCGGTTCCGGGCGAGAGGATGGATGTCTCGATCTCACCCGGCGCGATGGCGTTCGCGCGCACGCCGCGCCCGCCGAATTCATGCGCCATCTCGCGCGTCAACGCCGCCAGCCCGGCCTTGGATGCCGCATAGGCCACCCCGGCAAAGGGATGCACCCGTGATCCGGCGATGGAGGTGACGTTGACAATGGAGCCGTTGGCCCGTTCCATCTCCGGTAGGAGCGCGCGCGCCAGAAGCGCGGTGGAGACGAGGTTGACGTTGAGCACCTGCGTCCAGGCATGAGCATCCGTGCCGATCACGCCGAGCCGAGTCCGCTCCGGGCCCTTGGGCGATATACCGGCGTTGTTGACCAGCGCATGGAGCTTGCCATCCGGCAGACGCGCGCGGACCTCCTCCGCCAGCCGTTCGATACCGTCCAGATCGGCGAGGTCGGCCTGAATATGGCTCTCCCGCGCCTCAGGCCAGGCGCATTCCGCCGAAAAAGCCTGCCGCGAGACGGTGAGGATGCGCCATCCCCGCTGCTGGAAAAGCTTGACGGTTGCATGGCCGATCCCCCGGCTCGCACCGGTCAGCAGCATGATGGGGCGTTCAGCGGTCACGGTGGCACCTCAGGTATTTTGATGCATCATATTGGTGGCACTCGGCGGGAGCAATGATTCCGTCGCCTGCCCCACACGCGCGGCGATGGCTGCGCCGCCAAGAGTGATGTCGCTCATGATAGCGACCGCCGCCCCCGCCGGATCCCGCCGCCGGATCGCATCGACGACGGGATAGTGGTGGTCGATCATCGCGCGCCCGCCCGCGTCATAGCTATCGGCGATCAGCGGTCCCATCTGGAGCCAGAGGCGGCGCAGCACGCCCTGCAGAACCGGCATTCCCGCGATCTGCGGCAACAGGAAATGGAAGGACTGGTTGAGCGTGGTGGCCGCTCTTCTATCATGGGACAGGAGCGCGCTTTCATTGTCCCGCAAGTTTTTTTCGAGATGACGGATGTCGTCCGGCGTCGCCGCCAGCGCTGCGGCTTCCGCTGCCAATGCCTCCAGCCGCAGCCGCATGTCACGGATTTCCCGGTAGCGGGCCGCGGTGATGGCCGGGATGCGGATGTCACGGGGCGAACGGAACACCACTGCATCGTCATGCGCAAGCCGAAGGATCGCGTCCCGCACCGGGGTGACGGAGGTGCCAAGCTGCTCCGCCAGCTCCCGGATGCGAAGACGATCACCTGGCTGGAACTGGCCCTTCATCAGCCCGTCGCAGAGCATTGCGTATACCGCGCCGCCAAGGCTCTCGTGATCGGGAATGGGAAGGGGTGCCATCGGATCATGATGCATCATAATGCCACCCCTGTCGAGAGACTTGAAACAAGGTCCGTCAACTGTCATATTATTTGCGACACATGTCGTCCCGGGGAGACTCACATGAATGAACTGGCCCCCATCGAACACGACATCGAGCGGACCTATGCCCTGCTCGGCGGGCAGCGCACCATACGCCGACCGGTCCGTACGAGCCTTGAGGCCCATGACCTGCTGATGCGGGGACTGCCCTCCTCCGCCCTCGTCCACCTGACACGGGAGGTCAGTTTCCTCGGCTCCGATGCAGCGCTGGAGAAGGCCATCGGCATCAGCACGCGCACGCTCCAGCGCCGCAAGCGGGAGGAAGGCGAACGCGTCCTGAACACGGAGCAAAGCAGCCGGACGTGGAAATTCGCCGAAATCCTCGGCCGTGCAGGGGAGATCTTCGGCTCCCGTGAAGCGGCGGAGGAATGGATAAGCGCCCCCGCTCTTGGGCTGGACAACCGCCGCCCCATAGACCTGCTGGCCACGTCCGTGGGCGTGGAGGCGGTCGAGGACTACCTGACCCGCATTGACTACGGGGTCTATACGTGACGCCACTGCCCCCGCCGCTCGGGACGGGGGAAATACGGCTCTGGCGGCTGGACCGTGCCATCCATGCGCCCGGCTGGGCGACGGGGGAGGGTAGTTTCCGCGTGGGCGGACGATGGAACTCTCCCGGCGTAAGGGCGGTCTATGCCTCGCTCGACCCGGCCACTGCGGTGCTGGAAGTGGCAGTTCACAAGGGGTTCCGCGTCCTCGACACGGAACCGCACATGCTCACCTCCGCCCGGATCGACCCGACCGCGGTTCATGTGGTCCTGCCGCAGGATGTGCCGAACCCCAACTGGCTTTCTCCCGTCACGCCGAACCGCAATCAGCAGACCTTTGGTGACGCCCTGCTGGCCGCGCATCGCCTCATCCTGATCCCGAGCGCGGTCTCCCGCCACAGCTGGAACGTGATCTTCACCGCCGGAGCGGTGACGGCGGACATGATGACGGACATCACGCAGGAACGCTTTGCGCTGGATCCGCGGCTTCAGTCCTGATCGCGCCTGCCGATGCCCAGAAGCTGATACATGATGAGCGCCGCCAGGGTCGCGGTGCCGATCCCACCGACCGTGAAGGAGCCAATGGAGAAGGAGAAATCCCCCGCTCCGAAGATCAGTGTGATCCCCACCGTGAACAGGTTGCGCGGGTCCGAGAAATCGACACGGTTGTCCACCCAGAGCCGGATCATCGCGGCCGCGATCAGCCCGAACACCGCGACACCCAGCCCCGCCAGCACCGGCGCGGGAATGGTCCGCAGAAGCGCTCCGAACTTCGGTGAGAAGCCGAGCGCGATGGCCACCACCGCCGCCACGACGAAGATCAGCGTGGAGAACACCTTGGTCACCGCCATGACGCCCATGTTCTCCACATAGGTGGTGACACCCGTTCCGCCGCCGGAGCCGGAAACCATCGTGGCGATCCCGTCGCCCAGAAAGCCGCGCCCGATGTAGCGGTCCATGTTCTGCCCCGTCATCGCCGCGATCGCCTTGATATGGCCGAGGTTCTCCGCGACGAGGATCAGCGCGACCGGCGCGATGAGGCTCATGGCGGAGAGGCTGAACGTCGGGCTGTGGAAGGTCGGGATGCCCACCCAGGGCGCGGCGGCCAGCTCGGAAAAATCGACCGGCGGCAGCCAGCCGAAGCCGTTCCCCATGATGAGCACCGCGAGATAACCCACCGCGATTCCAAGCAGGATGGAGACCCGGCGCGTCACGATGGACCCATAGGTTGAGAACAGCGCCACGGAGACCAGCGTCAGCAGCGCTGCGATCATGTGAGGCCCGCTGCCCTGAAGGCTGCTCACCCCCACGGGTGCGAGGTTCAGGCCGATGGCGGCGCCGATGGCCCCCGTCACCGCGGGCGGCATCAACCGCTCGATCCAGCCGGTGCCCACCGCCATGACGATCAGCCCGATCAGCGCATAGAGCGCGCCTGCCGCGATGATCCCGCCCAGGGCCGGGCCGACATTCGGGTTCGGCCCCGTCCCGGCATAGCCCGTCACCGCGATCACCACCGCGATGAAGGCGAAGGAGGAGCCAAGATAGCTCGGCAGCCGGCCCGCCGTCAGCACGAAGAAGATCAGCGTGCCGATGCCCGAGAACAGCACCGCGAGGTTCGGGTCGAACCCCATCAGCAGGGGCGCGAGGATGGTGGAGCCGGACATCGCTAGCAGATGCTGGACCCCCATGGGCACCGTCGCACCCCAGGACAGACGCTCGTCCGGCAGGACGACGGTATTGCGGGTCAGGGGCCATTTCGGGAAGTAGCTCATCGCGGACTCCGTTCGGGCGAGGGTCGCGCGGCGGCCCCGGCGATTCTGATCACATCGGCGCGATGCAGATAAAGAGCCTGGTGTCGGGTGCAAAGAGGGGTGGGGGGCTGACGCCTCATGACGCTGCGCTATATCGGCGGCATGGACACACATGTCACCTTTCCCGCAGGCAGGCTGGAGGAGACCGCGACCGTCCTCCGCATCCTGCCGCTGGCCGATGGCCGGAGCGCGGTCGTCACCGACCGCACCCCCTTCCACCCCGTCGATCCGTGGTGGTCCGATCAGCCGTCGGACCGCGGCATGATGCTTGCGGGAGGCGTGACGCTGGAGGTGCCCGAGGCGATCGTGCTGGCCGACGGCGCTGTCGTCGATCCCGCCTCCACACCGCGCGGAGCGGAAGGTGTGGCGCTTGAGGTCGGCCATGTCGTCGGCGACGCATCGGCGTTGGTGGAGGGGATGGAAGTCACTCTCCGTGTCGATCCGGCAAGCCGCGACGCGCTGGCCACCGGCCATACTGCGGCGCACATAGCCGCCCTAGCCCTCAACCGGGTGCTCGCCCCCTATTGGAAAAAGACGATTGCGGAGGATGGGCAGGGTCACCCCAACACCGACCAGAAGCTCATCGCCGCTTCACGCATCTCGCCATACGGCAGTCGGGAGACCTACCGGATCGGCAAGAGCGCGCGGAAGGCCGGGTTTGACGCCGAGCGTTTCCGGGAGGACAGCGCCGGCCTCGCAAATGCCATTGCGACGGAGGCCAATGCCATGCTGGGCAGGATTCGGCGGCTCGAGGTGCTTCCGGGTGAGGACGCGCTCTCCGGCCGGCGGACGTGGCGGGCGACTCTCGATGACGGTACGATCGATATCCCCTGCGGCGGTGTCCACACGCTTGATCCGCGGGCGATCGGACCGATCTCCATCGACCTGACCCCGTCTGACGACGGCTTCATCATGGATGTGAAGGTCGGGCCCTAGGCGGCTTTTTCAGACGCAGGGCTTCCGGTTTGGCCGCCGCCCCGGACCACAGGAAACCGTTATCGCTAGCATTAAATGTTTGCGCTAACGGAAAAATGGGCGTAGGGTTGTGGTGAGCAATGGAGGAATCGCCATGACAGTTGTCTTGAAGAAGTCCCTCAAAGGTAAGCCTGTTACCCCGAAACTCGTAAAATCCCACCGCAAGGTCGTCCCGGATGAGCCGGAAATGGCCTGCATCGGCGATCTGGATTATGAAATCTGAAGCGATTGCCTGACGGGCTTGCGATGAGTTAGCCTTCCCTCGATTGGGTGGGCAACGGATGCACGAAGTGAATGACACCGTTCTTGAGGCAGTCGAAGGCAGGCGTTCGATTCGCGCCTTCTGCCCGACGGAAATTACCGATGAGACGATCGAGCGCATCCTGACCGCTGCCGCCCGCGCGCCATCGGGTTCGAATATTCAACCTTGGCAGGTAATCGTGCTGAAGGGCGAAGCGCTCCAGACGTTCGGTGCGACGCTTGAGGCGCATGAGCTTTCGGGCGGCGCTGGTGATCCCGAGTACCACTACTATCCCCGCACATGGAGAGAACCCTATCTGGCGCGGCGGCGCGAGGTAGGGTGGGCACTCTACACTTCGCTGGGCATAGAGCGAGGCGAGAAGCTGGCAATGGCGCGACAGAACGCCCGCAACCTACGCTTCTTCGGCGCTCCCGTCGGGCTTATCTTTACGCTTGATCGCGACATGGAGATCGGGAGTTGGCTCGATCTTGGGATGTTCCTGCAAAACATCATGATCGCGGCAAGGGCCTTTGGACTTGATACCTGCCCTCAGGCAGCATTCGCGCGCTATCCGGGCCTCATCTCGGACCTGTTGTCGATCCCGGCGGAGCGGCAGGTGATCTGCGGCATGGCGCTCGGCGTCGCCGATGCCGCCGCACCGGAAAACCGTTTTCCGGTGTCCCGTGTGCCTGCCTCGTCCTTCACCCGCTTCGTCAATTCCTTGGCAGAACGCTGAGAAAGTCCTGAAGCATCCTGTCTCCGGAAATCGGCTGGGAACGACCGGCAATGCAGATTTCCGGTCGAATTTGGTCCAGATACGAAGAAATTTCCGCTCAGGCGGCCTGAAAGGCTTTTTCAGAAGTCCTCAGATCAGCCAAGAAAAACCGTCAGCCCCGCCAGCCAGACCGCCATCAGCAGGAGTGCCCGCCTCACGTAGCGCCCATTCCAATCCCGCGTCACCTCCCGCGCGGTGCGGTCCACCATATCAGCGATGATCATGGCGGAGGCGGTGAGTGGTGAGGCATTCACCCCGAGCGCCCAGCCCGCCATCAGCGCGAGCGCCAGCACGGCGGCGGGAATCCCCGCATCCGGCACGCCCTGAAAGGCGGAGGCGAAGATCGTCACGCTCACGATCGGGTTCACCCCGATCAGGGACAGCCCCACGACCAGCACGGTGAGCAGTCCCGGCAGGAACATCAGCGGCACCGGCAGGTGCAGAAGAAGCACCGCAAGCCGCCCCTGCGGGATGAGGAGAGAGAACAGCGTCCCGATGAAGCCGGCAGAAGAGAGCACCGCGATTTCAGTGCGGTAACGGGGAAAAAGCCGCGCTCCTTCGCGCACCAGCCGGCGAGAAACAAGCCGCACCCCCCGCACCGGGCCGAAACGGCGATGCTGCCAGCCGAGCCAGATCAGCCCCGCGAGCGGCACGGCAACCAGCACGGCACGGGCCAGCGGGATGTCGGCGGCGAATTCGATACCCACCGCCAGCACGAAGACGCCCAGTACGATGCCGACGATGCCCAGCAGCGCCATCGGATCCCGCGCGCCGCTGGTGACGACGACCGGCACGGTCTGGCGCGGAGCCTCCAGCCGATCCTGCACGCAACCGAGCGTGAGGAGCAGCGCCGCCGTCATTAGCCCGAGCGGAAAGACCGTGGTCCACGACAGCCCTGGCATGACGGAAAGCACCACGGCCATTACCATGGAAATGGGGGAGCCGAGCGGCGCCACGGCAAAGCCGCGCAGCACGGCCAGCACCATCCGCCGCTCCCTCACCGCGCGGATCGCAGCACTTCCGCCCGCCGCCGAAAGCCAGCGGCGGATCATCAGTCCCAGCAGGCTTAGCACCCCGATGTTCAGGATGATGCCGAACAGGAACCCGCCCAGCGTCAGAAGGCCGTAGCGCCGCGCGGGCGGCTGGTCGATGAAGAAGGAAGCGGAGCGGCGGACGAGCGGCGAGGTGCGCGCCGGCTCCCGCAGGAAGAACTGGTTGGCAAAGAAGGTCGCGAAGAAGGCCGCCTGGTCCAGCGCCCGCCCGATGGCCGCTCCGGGATCGGCGGTGAGCACGCCCCCCGCGACGGTAAGCGCCCCGGCGACGGCGATCATCGCCCGTCCGGTGCGCTGAATGCCCCGCCATTCGAGCGCGAGATAGGCAATCAGCAGCACCCGCGCGGCCTGCCGCAGCAAGTCTGATCGGAACACCGCCTCTCCCAGCACGGCAAAGATCAGCGCGATGAGGACAATCGCGCTGATCCTGCCGGGGTCGAGCGATATCGGCCTGCTGGCCGGGCCCGCAAAGAGCCTGCTTGCGACCGCCATCTCTCTCCCCCGACAGGAACCGCCCTCAGGCGGCGTAGGACTGCATCACGATCTCAAGGCAGTGATCGGTATCGCCAAGCTGATGGTCCAGCATGACGAGCCGCTTGGCGTAATGGGAGGCGGCATATTCCCAGGTCATGGCGATGCCGCCGTGCATCTGCACGGTCTCCTCCGCCACCAGCCTTGCCGCGCGCCCGATCAGGTTCTTGGCCATGGCGGATTTCAGCCGCGCCTCCGCGCCGTCCAGCGCCGCGGCTGCAGCGATGGTGATGGAGCGCGCCTGTTCGATCTCCGCCAGCAGGTCCACGGTGCGGTGTTGAAGCACCTGGAAGCTGCCGATGGTGGTGCCGAACTGGCGGCGGGTCTTGAGATAGTCGAGCAGCAGGTCATAGGCGGCGGTCATCGCGCCCACCGCCTCCGCGCAAAGCGCGACCTGCCCCGCGGCCACAGCCGATGTCAGCGCGGCCCCGGCATCCGCGAGCAGAAGCGTGGCCGGGGTATCGTCGAGCAGCAGTTCCGCCGCACCGCCGCCATCCATCATCCCGTAAGAGATGACGTTCACGTCCGCCGCCGCGGCGCTGAACACCGCAGGCTTTCCATCAAGCAGGGCGACGATCAGGAACACGTCCGCCACCTGCCCGCCGTAGACGGCGGACTTGCGGCCCGAAAGGCGATACCCCTCCCCCTGCTTCCGCGCCGTGGCGGCGGTCCCGGCAAGGCCATAGGGCGCGTCGATCTCGGACAGGCCCACGGCGTAGCGGATGGAACCGTCCACCAGCCCGGACTGATCCGCTCCGGCAGCCGAGAGCAGGAGGCTCGCCAGCAGCGTGCCGAGGAGCGGCTCGGGGCAGAGGTGGCGGCCGAGCGCCTCGAACACCACGGTGATGTCGAAGCCCGCGCCGCCGAAGCCGCCGTCCTTCTCCGTCGCGAGCGCGCCGGGGATGCCCAGCTCTGCCATCTCTCCCCAGCGTTCGGGGTCACTGAACGGCGCCTCATGGGCGATGCGGTTGCGGTCCTTCAGGCTGTAGCGGTCAGCCAGATAGCGGTTCAGGCTTTCCGACAGCATCTGCCTGTCTTCGGTCAGATCGAAATTCATCGCTCAAACCCCCAGCATGGTCTTGGTCAGGATGTTCCGCTGGATCTCGTTCGATCCACCGAAGATGGAAGTCTTGCGGTTGTTGAAGTAGATTGCCGCATTGTGTTCCGTGTCCGCCGGGCCGAAGAGCAGGTTCGTCTCCGTCATCTGGCCCGGGAAGGGCGCTGCCACCGGACCGAGCGCACGGCGCGCAAGGTCGCGCAGCTCCTGGTTCACCTGCGTCCCCTTGATCTTGAGGATGGAGGTCTCCGGCCCCGGATGGCCCTGCTTCTGGGCTTGGAAGAGCATGCGGAGGTTGGTGATCTTCATCGCCTCCAGATCGACCTCCACCCGCGCGATACGGGCGGCGAACAGCGGATCCTCGATCAGGGGGCGCCCGTTGCGCTTCATCTGCCGGGCAAGATCCTTCACTTCCGCCAGCGCCTGCATGGAGGTGCCGACGCCCGCGATATTGGTCCGCTCATGGGTCAGCAGGAACTTGGCGATGGTCCAGCCCTTGTTCTCCTCGCCGACGAGGTTTTCCACAGGCACGCGGACGTTTTCGAAGAACACCTCGTTGACCTCATGGCCCCCTTCGATCAGCCGGATCGGGCGCACCTCGATGCCGGGGGTGTCGATGTCCATGAGCAGGAAGCTGATCCCCTGCTGGGGCTTGCCCTCCGTAGAGGTGCGCACGAGGCAGAAGATCCTGTCGGCATGCTGGCCGAGCGTGGTCCAGGTCTTCTGGCCGTTGACGACGTAATGGTCCCCGTCCCTGACCGCGCGGGTCTTGAGGCTGGCAAGGTCCGACCCGGCACCGGGTTCGGAATATCCCTGCGCCCACCAGACCTCGCCCGAGGCGATGGGGGGCAGGATCTCCGCCTTCTGCCGGTCGTTGCCGAATTCCTGGATCACCGGGCCGAGCATGTGCGGGCCGAAGGCGACGATCCGCGGCGTATGGGCGCGGCTGCATTCCACGTCGAACAGGTAGCGCTCGACAGGCGTCCAGCCGGGGCCGCCGTATTCCTTGGGCCAGCTCGTGCAGAGCCAGCCCTTGCGGCCGAGAATCTCGTGCCACTCCTGATAGATCTCGCGCGGCAGTTCCACGCCCGAGCGGACGGCGGCGGAGATATGCTCCGGCAGATGGGAGGCAAGGAAATCGCGCACTTCCTGCTGGAAGGCGAGCTCCTCGGGGCTGAAAGACAGGTCCATGCGATCGCTCCCCTAGAGCACTTCAAAGAGGCCGGCCGCGCCCATGCCGCCCCCGACGCACATGGTGCAGACGACGTATTTCGCGCCGCGCCGCTTGCCCTCGATCAGCGCATGGCCGACCATCCGCGCGCCCGACATGCCATAGGGATGGCCGATGGAGATCGCGCCGCCGTTGACGTTGAGCAGGTCCTCCGGGATGCCGAGCTTCCGGGCGGAGTAGAGCACCTGGCAGGCAAAGGCCTCGTTCAGCTCCCAAAGGCCGATATCGTCCATGGTCAGGCCATGCGCTTCCAGCAGCCGCGGCACGGCATAGACCGGGCCGATGCCCATCTCGTCGGGGTCCAGCCCGGCGGCCATCACGCCGACATAGCGGCCCAGCGGTTGCGCGCCGCGTTTCTCGGCTTCCTTGCCCTCCATGATGACGACGGCGGAGGCCCCGTCCGAGAGCTGCGAGGCGTTGCCCGCGGTGATGTTGTGGCCTTCCTTGACCTTCAGCCCGTCCTTGAACACCGGTTTAAGCGAGGTGAGGTCGTCCAGCGTTGTGGAGGGGCGGTTGCCTTCGTCCCGCTCCAGCGTCACCTCGCGGTAGGAAACTTCCTTCGTCTCCTTGTCCACCACGGCCATGGTGGAGGTCAGGGGCACGATCTCGTCGTCGAACAGGCCGGCCTGCTGCGCCGCCGCCGTGCGCTGCTGGGAGCGGAGCGCGTAGGCGTCCTGATCGTCGCGGCTGATGCCGTAACGGTCGGCGACGATCTCCGCCGTCTCCAGCATGGACATGTAGAGGTCCGGCACATGTTCCACGATCCACGGATCGGTGCGCCGGTCCTGCCGCATGTTCTGGTTCTGCACGAGGCTGATGGATTCGACGCCCCCGCCGATGACGATCTCCATCCCGTCATGGACGACCTGCTTGGCGGCGGTGGCAATAGCCATCATGCCGCTCGCGCATTGCCGGTCCATCGACATCCCCGCGACGGAGGTCGGAAGTCCGGCACGGATCACCGCCTGACGGCCTATGTTGCCGCCGGTGGAGCCCTGCTGGATGGCACAGCCGATCACGCTGTCCTGAATCTCGCCGCCTTCCAGCCCGGCACGGGAGACCGCGTTCTTGACCGCATGGCCGATCAGCTCCTGCGCCTGAGTGTTGTTGAACGCGCCCCGGAAGGCCTTGCCGATCGGCGTGCGTGCCGTGGAAACGATGAGCGCCTCGCGCATTGTCTTCTCCCCTGTATCCTGTGATGCCGTCAGGCGCTTTTCGCGCGCGGACTGAACTGACGGTTGAGTTTGCGCATACCGCCGATCCAGCGGTCGTAATCTTCGGTCTTGCGGCGCATGTAGCCCAGCACCTCCGGGTGCGGCAGGGCAAGGAAATGCCCCTCCGCCACAGCCTTGAGCGCGACTGCAGCAGCCTCCGCAGGCTCCAGCATGCCGTCGATGCTGGCCACGCCCATTTCCCGCCCAGCCGTCATCGCCGTGCGAACGGCCTGCGGGCACAGGATGGTGACGCCGATCCCATCGTCGCCATAGGTGAGCGCCAGCCATTCGGCGAGGCCGACCGCCGCGTGTTTCGTCACCCCGTAGGGCATCGAACCCACCTGGTTGAGCAGCCCCGCAGCGGAAGCGGTGATGAGGAAATGCCCCGCCCCCCGCTCCCGCATCAGCGGTAGAAGAACGCGGGCGGTGCGGACATGGGCCATGACATTCACGTCCCACATGCGCTGCCAGACCTCGTCGGGCAGTTCCTCGCCGCCGCGCGCCATGATGCCTGCGTTGCCGCAGAACAGCGCGATGGGGCCGAGGTCGCGCTCCGTCTCCGTGACGAGGCGGCGGATATCGGCATCGCTGGCCATGTCCACCGCCATCGCGGTTCCGCCGATGGCCTGCGCCGTCTGGCGAGCGCCCTCCGCGTCGATATCGGCGCAGACGACATGGGCCGCCCCGGCCTCGGCGAGTGCGAGGGCCAGCGCCCGGCCGATCCCCCCCGCCGCGCCGGTGACGACGACGACCTTACCCTGAACGTCCATGCTCAACTCCACATGTTGGTGCCGCCGCAGAGCGTCAGCGCCTGCCCGGTCATGTAGCTGCTGGCGTCGGAGGCGAGGAACACCGCCACACCCGCGAAGTCCTCCGGCTGGCCGAAGCGGCGGAGCGGCACCTGTGTCCGCGCGCGCTCCTCCCCCGCCTCGCTGTCCCAGAGGGCGCGGGCGAACTCCGTCTTGACCACGCCGGGGCAGATCGCGTTCGCGCGGATGCCCTGCGGCCCGTATTCGAGCGCGAGGTTCCGCACCAGACCGATCAGCGCAAGCTTGGACATCCCGTAGGTGCCAAGCGTGGGCGACGGCTTCAACGCTCCCACACTCGCCGTGAAGATCATGGAGCCAGACCCCTTGGCGGCCATATCGGGCGCCACGAGCCGTGCCAGCCACAGGTTCGACTGGACGTTGGTCTGCATGATCTTGTTGTAGGTCTCATCGGGGATTTCCCCGATCGGGCCGTAATGCGGGTTCACCCCGGCATTGCCGATCACGATGTCGATCGGCCCGGCGAGCCGGTGGGTTTCTTCCACCAGCCGCTCCAGATCCTCCTTGCGCCCGGCATTGGCGGCGACGGCGTAAACCCGCGTCTCGCCGATGGCGGCGTTGATCTCCGCCGCCGCCGCATCCAGTTGCTCCTGCTTGCGGGCGGAGATGACAACCGTCGCCCCCTGCCGCGCCAGCGCTTCCGCCATCTGCCGCCCCATCCCGCGCGAGGCGCCGGTCAGCAGCGCCACCTTGCCGGTCAGGTCGAACAAGCCCCGTTCCATCTGCTGGTCCTTCATCTCACGGCCCTTCGAACATGCCGCCGGCGCGGCGGCTGGCTGCGGCGGCGCGGCGCGCATTGGACTCCTCGAACGCCTTGCGCTCGGCGCGGGCGACGACGGCGTGGTGCACCTCGTCCGGCCCATCCGCGAGGCGGAGCGTGCGCTGCTTCATGTACATCTCCGGCAGGTCGGTCCACTGGCTCACGCCGGTCGCGCCATGAACCTGCATCGCATCGTCGATGATCTTGCAGCAGCGCTCCGGCACCATCGCCTTGGCCATGGAGACCCAGATGCGCGCCTCCTTGTTGCCCAGCACATCCATCGCGCGCGCCGCCTTCAGCACCATGAGCCGCATGGCCTCGATCTCGATGCGGGAGCGGCTGATCGTCTCCATGTTCTTGCCGAGGTCGATGATCCGCTTGCCGAACGCCTCGCGCGAGAGGCCGCGCGCGATCATCAGGTCGAGCGCCTTCTCGGCGGCACCGATGGAGCGCATGCAGTGGTGGATACGGCCCGGCCCGAGGCGGAGCTGGCTGATCTCGAAGCCGCGCCCCTCACCCCAGAGGATGTTCTCCTCCGGCACCCGCACATCGGTGAAGCGCAGATGCATGTGCCCATGCGGCGCGTCATCGTGACCAAAGACATTCATCGGCCCGAGGATTTCCACGCCGGGCGTGTCCATGGGAACGAGGATCTGGCTCTGCTGGCGGAAGGTTTCGGCGTCGGGAGAGGTCTTGACCATGACGATCATGATCTTGCACCGCGGATCGCCGGCGCCGGAGATATAGTACTTCTCGCCGTTCATCACCCATTCGCCGTTTTCCAGCACGGCGCGCATGGACACGTTGCGGGCGTCCGATGAGGCGACATCGGGCTCGGTCATGGCAAAGGCGGAGCGGATCTCGCCGGCCAGAAGCGGCTTCAGCCAGCGTTCCTTCTGCGCGGGCGTGCCGACGCGCTCCAGCACCTCCATGTTGCCGGTATCGGGCGCCGAGCAGTTCAGCGACTGGGAGGCGAGCGGGTTCTTGCCCAGTTCGAAGGCAATATAGGCGTAGTCGAGGTTCGACAGACCTTCTCCCGTCTCGGCATCCGGCAGGAAGAAGTTCCACAGGCCCGCGGCCTTGGCCTTCGCCTTCAGATCGGCGAGGATCTCGAGCTGCCCCGGCGCGTAGGAGAACCGCTCCGCGCGGGTCCGGCCCAGACGCTCGTATTCCTCATAGGCCGGATCGCAGTGGGTGCGGATATGCTCCACCACGCGAGCCAGCAGGGGGCGCGCGCCTTCCGACATGCCGAGGTTGTTCAGCATGTCTTCCGATGCGGCACTGTCAGCCTTTTTTTTCGTGTCGATCGCGTTCATCTGTTCACCCAGTTCGGTTTGCGTTTCTCGACGAAGGCGGTGACGCCTTCACGGAAGTCTTCGGTCTCGCGCAGGTCGGACATCACCTGACGACTGTAACGGAGGCTTGTCTGAAGGTTGTCCATGTCGTCCATCGCCCGGAGCACGCGGAGCGAGGCCCGGATGGACGAGGGGGAAACGGCGGCGATCTCTCCCGCCACTTCCATCGCCCGCTCCATCAGGCTTTCGTGGGCCACGACTTCGTTGACGAAACCCATGCGCGCACCTTCGTCGGCGCCGACCTGACGGCCGGTCAGGAACATCTCCACCGCTTGCTTGCGCGGGATCTCACGGCTCAACCGCTGGATGCCGCCCGCTGCGGCGAAGAAGCCCACCTTCACCTCCGGCAGCGCGAAACGGGCCTTCTCGGACGCGATGATCACATCGCAGGCCAGCGCCGTTTCGAACCCGCCGCCCATGGCAAAGCCGTTCACCGCCGCGACGATGGGTTTCAGCCGATCGATGCGGGAGGAGAGGCCCGAGAAACCAGTGTCCGGCCCCTTCATGTTGCCGCCCTGCGCCGTGTATTTCAGGTCATTGCCCGCGCAGAAGGCCTTGTCGCCCGCCCCTGTCAGCACGGCGACCCAGAGCTCCGGGTCCGCCTCGAACGCATCCCAGATGCGCGACATTTCATGGTGCATCGGCGCATGGACGGCATTGTACACGTCGGG
The DNA here is from genome assembly GCF_000740775.1 of Haematobacter missouriensis. Taxonomy (GTDB): domain Bacteria; phylum Pseudomonadota; class Alphaproteobacteria; order Rhodobacterales; family Rhodobacteraceae; genus Haematobacter; species Haematobacter missouriensis. The sequence continues at coordinate 39,871 of NZ_JFGS01000019.1, forward strand.
TCGGTTCATCGTGACGACGAGGATATTCCCTTCCCGCCGCGTTGTCGTGAATTCGAGGTCCATCAACCCCTCCCCCCCGTTTTGAGACCGCCGAGGTCGAGGTCCAGAAAACGACCGCCCTCCGCCGCCAGCTGCCGCAGCGATTCGGCCGGGGCAAAGACCGGATCCTCGGCGCCCAGTGCCTCCATCCGGGCAAGGATGCGCGCCGCACCCACCTGATCGGCCCAGTACATCGGCCCGCCCTTCGACGCCGGGAAGCCATAGCCGTTCAGCCAGACCACATCGACGTCGGACGAGCGTTGCGCCTTGTTTTCCTCAAGGATCTTCACCGCCTCGTTGACCATAGGGGCCATGAGCATCTCCACGATCTCCTCCGCGGCAAGCGTGGCCGGCGCGGCGCCGGTGATCTCGTGGATGATGGCCGCGGCCTCCTCCGACGGGCTGCGGTTGCGCGCGGCGTCATAATCGTAGAAGCCGCCCCCCGTCTTCTGCCCGCGCCGCCCCTTTTCGCACAGCGCGTCGCGGATGGGGTTCGCAGTCTTGGCACCCTTGGACCAGCCGATGTCCAACCCGGCAAGGTCCGACATCTGATAGGGCCCCATCTTGAAGCCGAAGCCTGTGATGGCCGCGTCGATGTCCCAGGGCATCAGGCCCCGGTAGAGCAGCTTGTTGGCCTGCTCCCGCCGCGCCGCCAGCATCCGGTTCCCGACGAAGCCGTAGCACACGCCGACAAGCACCGGCACCTTCCCGATCCGGCCCGCCAGATCCATGGAGGTCGCGACCACATCGTCCGCCGTCTGATCCGCCCGGACGATCTCCAGAAGCTTCATGACGTTGGCCGGGGAGAAGAAGTGCAGTCCGATCACATCCCGGGGCCGGGAGGTGGCGGAGGCGATCTCATCGACATCCAGCGCGGAGGTATTGGTGGCGAGAATCGCGCCCGGTCTGGCGATGGCATCCAGACGGGCGAAGATCTGCTTCTTCAGGTCCATGTTCTCGAACACCGCCTCAATGATGAGGTCGCAGTCGGCCAGCTCCTCAAGGGCGAGCGCCGGGGTGATGCGCGCCATGCGCGCCTCGACCTCCGCTTGCGGGAAGCGGCCCTTGTCGGCGCTGTTCTGATAGTTCTTGCGGACCAGCGCGATGCCGCGGTCAAGCGCCTCCTGCGCCGTTTCCACGATGGTGACGGGGATACCGGCGGTGGCGAAGTTCATCGCGATGCCGCCGCCCATCGTTCCTGCCCCGATGATGCCCACGCGGCGGATCGGGCGGAGAGGGGTTGCCGGGTCCAGCCCTTCGACCACCGCTGCCTCGCGGGTGGCACGGGCCACGTAGCTTTCGACATCCGTCAGGGAGGGTCTGTCCATTGTCCTGCCTTTCTCAGCGAGCGCCGTCGGCCTGCAACGACAGGCAGTGGCGCTGGATTACCTTGCGATCGATCTTTTCCGTGGCTCCGCGCGGCAGGGGCGCATCCAGCACCCAGAGCCGCTCGGGCTGTTTGAAACGCGCGACGAGGGGGGCGAGAAACCCCGCCAGCTCCTCCACCGTCAGCGAGGTGCCAGGCAGCAGATGCACCGCTGCGCCCACCGTCTCTCCCAGCCGGGGATGGGGGACGGCAAAGACGCAGGCATCCTCCACCGCGGGGTGTTCATAGATCGCGTTTTCCACCTCGGCGCAGGCGATATTCTCGCCGCCCCGCACGATCATGCTCTTCTTGCGGCCGCAGAACTGGATGAACCCCTCCGGCCCCATGCGCGCGAGGTCGCCGGTCAGCAGCCATCCGTCGCGGAGCACGGCTGCAGTGGCAGCGGCATCGTTCAGATAACCGGGGGTCACGGCGGGGCTGCGGATCAGTAGCTCCCCCATCTCGCCCGGCGCCACGTCCCGGCCGGCGTCATCGACGATCCGCATCTCCTGAACGGGAGGAGCCAGCCGCCCTGCCGCATCCGGGTGTTCAAGATATTCCGGGCCGGAAAGGTTGATCCCCAGCGCACAGGTTTCCGTCATGCCCCAGCCGATGGCGATGGTCGTTGCCGGAAAGACGCGGTGCAGATCCTCCACCTGTGCGGCGGGCCGCTTGTCGCCGCCACCGGTGATGTTTTCCAGCGACGGCAGCGTCAGCCCGCGCCGCTCCACCGTCTCGACCAAATCGGCGGATTGCGTCGGAACGCCGCTGATGCGGGTGACGCCCTCGGCGCGGATCAGATCCACGGCCTCATCGGCATTCCAGCGAGGCATGAGCACGATCTTCGCCCCCGTCTGCAACCCCTGGAAGAAATTTGCGTAAAGCGCGGTGACATGGAACAGCGGCGAGATGATGAGCCAGGCAGGCATCGCCGGGGCACGGACGGGAACAGCAAGCTCCGGCGCCATGACCCGAAGCAGATACCAGCTCCAGATTGCCGAGATGACATTGCGATGCGTCTGTATGACGCCCTTCGGCACACCCGAGGAGCCGGAGGAATACATCACCGCGAACTCCGCCTCCGGCGCGATATCCACCTCTGGCCAGACCGGCGCGCAGGCGCGCATGCTCTCATAGCGGGAGGTGTCGGGCGCATCATGGATGCCGATGAGCGTCAGCCCCTCCGGCAGCACCGGGGCGAGCCGCGCGAAACGTTCGGCATCCGCAAAGACAAGCCGCGCTCCGCAATCGTTGAGGGCGCGGAGCAGTTCCGCCCCGCTTCCCCAGGCATTCAGCGGAACGACGCTGGCCCCCGTCGCGGTGATCGCAAGGACCAGCAGAATCATCTCTGCATGGTTGCGCGAACCTATGGCAACCCGGTCGCCCGGCCCTATCCCGTGGTGGCTGATGAGAGCATGGGCGAGAGCTGCCACCTCCCGGCGGACTTCTCCATAAGTCCAGCGGTGGTCGCCCGCGACCAGCATCTCGCGCCCCGCATAGGCCTCCTCCGCCTGTTCGAACAGCGCGCGGACATTCGGGGGGGCGTTGGCAAAGACCGTGTAATCCGTGCCGTTGATCTGTTTCCGCTCCACCGCGAAACGGCTGTCCTCGCGGATCAGACGCGCGGCGACAGAGGCATGGCTCGGCAAGGCTTCGGTCATCTCATCCTCCCAGGCAGTGGGCTCAGGAACCCGACCCGGCATCCGCTCCCTCCCCAGAGCGCAGGGATGCGGGCGACGTTCCTGACACATGTCAGGGTTACGACAGCCACCCCGTACCGGACAAGAGAAAACTTTGCCTCACCGTAATTTCGGCAAAAAGGCCTTGTTGCGAGAAGCGGATTGACGGCTGTCAACCGGTCCCCTAAAGTGATTCCTGACATTTGTCAGTCGCGGCATGAGCCGCCGGAACAGGCGCGTGGCCGCCGCATACACTGCGCGGCGAAGAGGAGGGAGCAACATGTCACCGACAGCACGCAAGGCTGCCGCGCGGGCCTCGACCCCGGCCACATCCCGGCAAAGGTCATGACGACCGGCTCATTCACACACACACCGCTCTCAGGGCGATCCGACTCCCACTCACAGGTCCGACAGCGGGCCTGCCATCAGAGGCACAGGACATGACGGCGCAGGACAGCACAGCACGCGCGACGCCATTGCGCGACACCACGGACCGGCTCGCGGCCCAGGCACCGCAGCCTTCGGGCATCATGCTCATCGAGCCGCTCGCGAAGCATCGTTTTGACGAAGCGGCACTTTCCGCATGGATCGCGCAGACGCTGAACGAACCGGAGAGACCCATCCGCCTGCTGCAGTTCCAGGGCGGCATGTCCAACCCGACCTTCCTAGTCCGGCTGGCGGACGGGCGGCGATTCGTGCTGCGCAAGAAGCCGCCTGGAGAACTGCTGCCGAAGGCGCACGCGGTGGACCGGGAATACCGGATCATGAAAGCACTCGGCCCGACAGCCGTGCCCACGCCTCGCATGATCGCCTATTGCGACGACCCCGCCGTGATCGGAGTGGAGTTCTTTCTGATGGAATTCGTCGAGGGGCGGATCATCCCCGATCCGGCCATGGCGCCGATCGTGCGGGAGGACAGGCGGGAGGTCGCATTTTCACTGGTCGATACGCTGGCGGAATTGCACAAGCTCGACTGGCGGGCCTGCGGGCTGCAGGATTACGGCCGCCCGGAGGGCTATCTCGCGCGGCAGACCGCCCGGTGGTCGGGGCAGTATGAGGCCTCCAAATCGGCGCTGCCCGCGGATTTCGACTATCAGGGCATGGACTGGCTGCGGGACTGGCTGCTCGCCCACTCCTCCGTGCAGGAGGAAAGCGCCATCACCCATGGCGACTTCCGCGTCGGCAACACCGTTCTCCACCCGGAGAAACCGCAGGTGGTTGCCATTCTGGACTGGGAGCTTTCCACCATCGGCCATCCGCTTTCCGATCTGGCCTATCTCTGCCTGCCCTACCGGTTGACGGGCGCGCTGGCGGGGGCGCCCGATCTGCCCGCGGCGGGCTTGCCGCAGGAGGCGGAGATGCTCGCCCGCTATGTCGAGCGGACGGGGCGGAAGGACATTCCCGACTGGCCGGTGTTCCTTGCCTTCAACTGCTTCCGCTATGCGGCCATCGTGCAGGGTGTCGCGGCGCGGGCAGCGCAGGGCACGGCCAGCAGCGCCAGTGCCGATCCGGTCAGGGATGGCGAGCGTGCCCGCCTGGTGGCCGAGCGCGGCGCGGAAATCGCGCGGGCTTATGAGGCAGGCAAGGCCTGACCGTAGCGCGGGCGCCGGCTGTCGCCCGCGCCCCCCAGCTCAACCGGCGGGATCCTCGGTGACCTCCGGCTCATCCAGGATCATCTCCGGCCCTTCCAGAATGGCCGTTACCATCACCGCCGAGCCACGCGCCACCGCGGCGACGAGAGGATCTCCCCGGGTGGCGCGTGGTTGCAGCCAGTCCCGCATCGGTGCGAAAGCGGACAGGAACACCAGCAGGTTCGCCGCCGTGATCCCGCGCGGATCATCGGGCGACAGCCCGGCCCGGCGCGACAGCAGCGCCCCCCCTTCGGCCATCAGCTTCTCCTCCCGCTCCCGCATGGCGGCCCGGTCCTCGGGCAGCATATGCGGGATGGAGCGGTAGATGAGCAGCGTGCCCTTGCGCTTCTTGTCCCACGTCTCCCGCAGATATTCCGACAGCACATCCTCCAGCGACCGGTCCTCCTGTGACAGAAGGTCCGTCAGCAGCGGCACGTCGGTGCGGAACCAAAGCTGGTTCAGCAACCGGCGGAGCGCATCGTTCTTGTTGGCCACATAGTCATAGATGCTGGCGTGATTGACACCGGAGCGCGCGCAGATATCGCGGATCGTTGTGGAGGCGAAGCCCTTCTCAAGAAACAAGTCAAGCGCGGCGTCGCAGATCTGCTCCCGCCGGCGCCGGACGAGGTCCTCGTTGCGCACGACATCCACATCGGCTTCGTCGAGGAAGCCCGTCTTGGGCTTTTGCGGTTTTCCGGTCGGGGGGGTCGATGTCAAGCTAGGGCTCCGTCACTCAGGGTGGCGCCAATCTATGTGGTAGCGGGCAGCGCCTCAACCTTTCCGCGCGGAAACCGCGCCTGCGTCGAAGGCCCAGGTTGCCTCGGGCATGCGGCACCGTTAACCTGCATAAACTGACGATTGTCAGGATAATATATAGGGGGAGAAGCCATGACCGATCAAGTTCTTCTGAACCGGCAGAACGGACTGCTGACGATCACCTTGAACCGGCCCGAGCGGCGCAACGCCATGTCGCCCGCGATGACGGCGGCTCTGACCGAGGCTCTCGCCGCTGCGGCGGAGGATGATGCGGTCCGGGCAGTCCTGCTGACGGGAGCGGGCGGGCATTTCTGCGTGGGCGGCGACGTGAAGGCGATGAACGAAGGCGCAGGCGCGGACAGGCCCGTGGGCCAGCGCCTCCACACGCTCCGCGACCGCATGAGTGCAGCTTTGTACCTCCACACCATGCCGAAGCCCACCATTGCCGCCATCGAAGGCTCCGCCGCGGGGGCCGGCCTGTCGCTGGCGATGGCCTGTGACCTGCGGATCTGTGCGGATGACGCGAAACTCACCACCGCCTTTGCCAAGGTGGCGCTGTCAGGGGATTTCGGCGGCAGCTACTTCCTCACCCACATCCTTGGCGGGGCGAAGGCGCGGGAGCTTTACCTGCTGTCGCCGCTGCTGTCGGGGGCGGAGGCTGCGGAGATCGGCCTTGTCACCCGTGCCCTTCCGGCGGGCGCCGTCATGGAAACGGCGCGCGGCCTTGCCGCCGATCTCGCCGCCGGGCCGACGCTCACCTACGGGCGGATGAAACAGAACCTGACACTCGCGGCCACGGGCGGCAGCCTTGCGGACTGTCTGGATCAGGAGGCGCGGAACCACACGCTTTCCATGCTGACCGCGGATCACCGGGAGGCGGCGGCAGCCTTTGTGGAAAAGCGCAAGGCAGCCTTCGCGGGGGCTTAGGCGGTCACTCCGGCATCCGGCGGACCGGGTTCCGAAAGAAGCGATACCGCTTCTTTCGCCCTTGTCAGAACCAGAGCGCGGGGCTGCTGTGGCCCCGCTTCGTCGACCGTCGTTCGCTTCCACCGCTTCGCGACCGTCTGGGGCTATGCCCGGCAGAGGCGGCCCAAGCGAAACTTGCGGTTGAGCAGCCTCTGCCAACACCGCGCAAGCCCTTCATCATCGCTGATCGGTCAGCCCACGGCGTTCTGGCGCTGCCGCAGCCTGCCCCATCGCCCATCCTGCCGGGAAAGGGTCGCGCCCTCAAACTGCGGGAGCAAGCAAGCGGGGGGCGCTGTGGGGCGCCGTCCCTCATTCGGCGGCAGACACCGCCCCGAAGTCCCGCGCCGCGCGTTCCTGCAATTCCAGCCACTGGACCTTGCCGCTGCCGGAGCGAGGCAGAGCCTCCACATAGACCACGCGGCGCGGCACCTTGTAGGCGGCCATCTGCTCCCGGCACCAGGCGATCAGATCGGCCTCCGGCAGTTCGCCCCTCGGCACGACATAGGCCAGCACAGCCTCTCCCCGGCGCGGATCGGGATAGCCAACGATACACGCCTCCACAATGCCGGGATGGGCATGCATCAGCGCCTCCACCTCCGTCGGCCACACCTTGAAGCCTGAGGCGTTCACCATCCGCTTCACCCGGTCGACGATGTAGAAATAACCGTCCCGGTCATACCGCGCGATGTCGCCCGTGCGCAGGAACCGCTTGCCGTCGCGTTCCAGAAAGGCGGCGCGGGTCGCTTCCTCGTTGTTCCAGTAGCCATGGAACACCTGCGGCGCGCTGACGATGATCTCTCCCGGCTCCTCGGGGCCGAGTTCCCGGCCGGTATCCGGGTCGATGATCCGTGCGTCCACGTCGAACACCGGGATGCCAAGACATTGCGGGCGGGGCGCGTCATGCGGGTTGATGAGGACGCCTGCAATCGTCTCCGTCATACCGTAGCCTTCGATATAGTCGAGCCCGGTCAGCGCCTTCAGCCGCGCGGCGACGGCCGCAGGCATGGCCGCACCGCCGCCGCCCAGCGTCTGGAGGCTCGCAAGATCCTCGGCCCGGATATCGGGGTCGCTGACCAGATCGACGATCATGGTGGAGATGCTGCGCCATCGTGCGATGCGGTAGCGGCGGATCAGCTCCACCGCCACGCGCCGGTCCCAACGGGACATGAGCACGATCGTCTCCCCCGCATGGATCGGGCCGTTCATGGAGTTCTGCATCCCCGTGACATGGAACAGCGGCAGGACGGAAAGCGTGGCGCCCCCCTCCCCCAGCGGGTTCCACACCACGCTGCCGACAAGCGTCGTCTGAAGCGTCGCGTGACTATGCATGCAGCCCTTCTGGCGCCCCGTCGTCCCGGAGGTATACGGGATCGCGGCAAGATCATCGCCGTCGGTGGTGACGAGGCCGGGGGTCAGGCCCGCCGCTTCCATCGCGCGCCATCCGGTAACGCCCGCCGGATAGTCATCCCGCTCACCGGCTTCGAGGCCCGACGGAAGGGGGATATCGCATGTCGGATCGGCCATGTCCGCATAGGCCGCCGCCAGCACATGCGCCAACGGCCTGCCGATCAGCGGCGCGATATGGTCCAGAAGCTCCTGCCCCACGATCGCCACGCGCGCGCCGCTGTCGGCGACGACATGTTCCATCTCGCGCAGTCGGTTCATCGGGTTCACCGGCACGGCGACCGCATTCGCCCGCAGGATGGCATGGAAGGCGATGATGAACTGCGGGCTGTTCTGCATGTAAAGGACGACGCGGTCGCCCCGCCGTACGCCAGCGCGCTCCTGAAGCCAGCCCGCGAGCCGTATCACCCGCGCCTGAAGCGCGGCATAGGTGATCTCCGTCCCGTGGTAGATGATCGCGACAGCCTCCGGCACCCGCTCCGCCGACAGGCGCAGGTTCTCGGCCACGTTGTGCCGGGGGGCGTCGAGCCGTTCGGGAACCCCTGCGGGCCAGGGGCGGACAGGATCAGACATCGGCACCCTCCTTCCGGGACGGATCGGCCCGGGAAGGATCAGGCCGGGCGGAAAGCTCGGGCCAGCGGTCCCGCAGCTCCCGCTTCAGCACCTTGCCGATCACGCTGCGGGGCAGTTCGGGCAGAACGGCGACCCCGGCGAGCCGCTGGAACCGGCCGACGCGGGCGTTGGTCCACTCCCGCACCGCCTCCGGCTCCCCACCGGGGGCGAGCACGACGCAGGCCACCGGCGTCTCCCCCCACTCGCGGCTGGGCACACCGATCACCGCGCAGTCCGTCACGTCGGTATGGGTGGAAAGGACCGCCTCGATATCCGCGGCGAAAATGTTGAACCCGCCGGAGATGATCATGTCCTTCCGCCGGTCGAGCAACGTCAGGAAGCCATCCTCGTCCAGCCGGCCCATGTCGCCCGACCGGATATAGGGCACACCCTCCGGGCTGTTCCATGTCAGATCGCGCGTGGCTTCGGGCGCATTGCGATAGCCGCGCATCATCGTGGTGGACCGGCCCACCACCTCCCCCGTCTCACCCTGCGGCAGAGGGCGGCCGGCTTCGTCGAGGATCAGGATTTCCGCCCCCGCCCCCGGCCTGCCGACAGTGTGAAGCTTTTCGGGCCAGGCGGAACAGTCGAGCACCGCGCTCACCCCGCCCTCCGTCATGCCGTAGATGTTGATCATCCGTCCCGGCCAGCGGGCCAGCACCTGCTCCACCACCGCAGGGTTCAAGGGCGCGCTGGTGGAAAGCTTCGCCTGATAGGAGGACAGGTCGAACCGGTCAAACTCCGGATGCTCGATGACCCGCCGGATCTGGACCGGGACCATCATGCTGTGGGTGACGCGATGCGCCTCCGCGAGCGCGAGGAACCCCCGCGCGTCGAACTTGCGCATCAGGATCACCCGCCCGCCCATCGCCAGCACCGGGATCAGCGTGGCAAGCGTGGTGTTGGAATAGAGGGGTGTCGAGAACAGGACCGTCGACTCCTCGCTCAACCCGAACCGGCGGAACCGGTCCACCTGATTGTCCCGGAACCGGACGTCGTGCTCTATCCCCTTGGGAGCGCCGGTCGTGCCGGAGCTGTAGATGATGTCGAACAGGGTATCGGGCTGGATGCGGCGGGGCGGCAAGGGGGCGAGCGCCCGAGCTTCTGCCACGAAACCTTCCAGTTCCCGGGCGCCGGGCGTCTCTGGCGCAGCGGCATCGGCAAAGACCTGCGCCGCGCCCGCATTCTCCCGCATCCGGGCCAGCGCCTCGGGATGGCCGGAGGTCGGCAGCGGCGCCACGCAGACGCCAAGCGCAGCAGCACCCAGATAAAGCGTGAGGTGGTCGGCGGTCAGCCCGCCCACGGTCGCGATCACATCGCCCTCGGTCAGACCGAGCGCGGCCAGCGCCGCCGCCACCCTGTCCATCCGGTCCACCAATGCGGCAGCCGTGATCTCCTGCGGGCCGTCGATCAGGGCGATATGCTCCGGCCGCTTTGCGGCCTCGGCGCGGATGCGGTGCGGAATGTCCAGCACCTCCTCCTCCACCGGGATAGGCCAGAGGCGCATTTCCGCCGCGGTCATGTCGGCCACCCGTGCGGCATCTGCGATCCGGACATGCCGGACATCAGGGCGATCACAGCCATTCTCTCCTCCCTCTCGTGCAGTGCAGCGCGGGTCTCTCCTCTCCCACGCCGTACCGGTTGTCTTGCGACATCAATCTCCGTGGCCGCACCTTGCGCCCGCGCCTGACATCGAGGCGCGATCGCATTCTGCCAATGTCGTCATTTCCCGGCGCCGGTGTAGCGGAAGGCGCCGCTGCCGGTGGCCACGATCGTCCCATCGGCATCGGTGATCCGGCCCTCGGCGAAGAAGGTCTTCTGCCCGCCACCGACGCGCCAGCCCTCCGCCACGATCACCGAGCCGGCGGGCCGCGAGAGAAAGTTGGTCGTCAGCGACAGGGTCATCGCCTTGCGGCGGTTCTCGGCGTCGCCGGTATAGCTGCCGCTGTAGCCCATCACCGTGTCCAAGAGCGCCGCATAGACCCCGCCGTGCGGAATGCCGTAGCGGTTCTGAAGATGCTCCCCGAGCGGCAGTTCGAACCGGGCGCGGTCCTGGGCCCAGTCGAGCATGCGGAAACCCAGCAGCTTCTGAAACGGATAGGGGTCTTCGGTCAGGAACGTGCCGGACACGGGTTGATCCATCGGTAGTCTCCTTCAGGCATAGGTCAGCAGCCGGTCGTCCTCTTCCGTCCGCAGATGTGGCACTTCGTTGAACGCATGCAGGAACAGCCCCTGCCCCCCGCCGACAAGACGCGACACGGCGCAGTTCTTCATCTGAAGCTGGAGCAGGATCATCTGGGCGGGCGGCGCGCCCAGCACTTCCACCAGCATCCGGCTGATCGCGCCCCCCGAACTGACCGCGATCACATCGCCCCCCGCCGCACGCATTGCCGCCAGCGCGTCGGACACGCGGGCGGAGAAGTCGCGCCAGCGTTCTGGCGGGGCGTCCACCTCGTCCCGCTGCCAGGCCAGCACCGTCTCCCGCAGCGTGCGGAAGTAGAGACGCCTGTCACGCCGGACATCCTCGGGCAGTGCGCCGCCGAACCGGCAGGCGAGCAACGCGCCACCGTCGAATTCGTTCAGGCCCTCGTGGACAACGGCGGCATCCGGATCCAGCCCGAGCGCAGGAGCCAGCCCCTCCAGCGTCTCGCGATGGCGGCGCATGTTCCCCAGGAACACCCCTGACGGACGCACCCCGCCCCGCAGGGCCAGACTTTCGCCCAAGAGGCTGGCCTGTTCGTGGCCGAGCGGCGAGAGACGGTCGTAATCCGCCGCCCCGAAAGATGCCTGCCCGTGACGGACGAGGGTGATCTCCACCATCTCAGCCGGGCACGCGTTCGTCGAGCGCCACGACACCCTCCACGGCGTGCCGGTATTCCCGCTCCAGCCGCGCGACCAGATCGGCGGCAGGCACCACGCCCTTCACCGCGCCGATCCCCTGACCCGCACCCCAGATCTCCTTCCAGGCCTTGGGCTTGGAGGCGCCATCCTTGAAGTTCATCGTGGTGACATCGCCCTGCGGCAGCGAGTCCGGGTCCAGCCCCGCGCGGCGGATCGAGGGCTTGAGATAATTTCCGGAGACACCTGTGAAAAGCGAGGAGGTAACGATGTCCTCCGCCCCGGAGTTCACGATCATCTCCTTGTACTCCTCAGGCGCCTGGGCTTCCTTGGTGGCGATGAAGGCGGAGCCCATATAACCCAGGTCCGCGCCCATCACCTGCGCCGCCAGCAGCGCCTGCCCGGTGGCGAGGCTTCCCGACAGCAGCAAAGGGCCGGAGAACCACGACCGGATTTCCTGCACCAGCGCAAAGGGTGACTGCATCCCCGCATGGCCGCCCGCGCCGGCAGCAACGGCGATCAGCCCGTCCGCACCCTTCTCCACCGCCTTGCGGGCGAAGGTATTGTTGATGACATCGTGCAGCACGATCGCGCCGGAGTCATGGGCCGCCGCGTTCACTTCGGGTCTTGCGCCGAGCGATGTGATCCAGATCGGCACCTTCCAGCGGGCGCAAATCTCCACGTCCCTGTCCAGCCGCGCGTTGGAGCGGTGAACGATCTGGTTCACGGCAAAGGGCGCAGCGGGCCGGTCGGGGTTGGCCTGATTGTGGCGGTCCAGCTCCTCCGTGATGCGGCGGAGCCATGCTTCCAGAAGGGGCGGCTCGCCCGCGCCCTCACGCGCGTTGAGCGCGGGGAAGCTGCCGACGATGCCCGCCTTGCACTGAGCGATGACCAGGTCGGGGCCGGAGAGGATGAACATGGGCGACGCGACGAGCGGCAGGCGGAGCCTGCGGAACGGGGCGGGGAGATCCTTGAGTGTCCGCATCACGCGGCCTCCTTTCCAACATAGCGCAATCCGAGCCAGTCAGCGAGGAGCGCGGGCCGGTCGGCCCCCTCAATTTCCACAGTAACCCCCCAGACGGCAAGCAGAGCGTCGGGTGACCTCCAGTCAGCCCGGGTCAGCCGGAACCGCCCCCGGATGCGCGCGCCGACCGGGACAGGCGCCACGAAGCGCACCCGGTCGAAGCCGTAGTTCACGCTGGAGCGCACATTGGTGAGCTTCGGCAGCGCGCTTCTCGCCAGCGCGGGCAGGAGCGACAGCGTGAGCAGCCCATGTGCCACCGTCGTCCCGTAGGGCCCTTCAGCGGCAGCGCGGCCCGGATCGACGTGGATGAACTGATGATCGTCCGTGACCTTGGCGAAGGCGTCGATCAGCGGCTGGTCGATGACCTTCCAGTCGGACAGACCGATCTCCTCCCCCACGCGCTCCGCAAGCTCTGCTGGCGACATCTCCATTCCACCTGCCTCCCCGTTTCCTGACAAATGTAAGGCGACCGTAGATCCAAATCCTGCGACAGACAACGCCGATAATTCTCTTGCGTCCGTTTTGACGCATCGCCTTGTTCCCTTGGGGTTTCGCAGAGTGGAACGGGGCCGGTCAGGTTTCCTGACATTTGTAAGGAATCCGTTGACACGCAAGTCGGCGAATGCTGTCGTCAGGCCGCATCCCCTTCGGAGGAGGAGGGGCTGCACAGACCAGACGGGGCCTTGCCCGCCCAGCGGTACATGGCCACCGATATGACAGGGAGGAACAGGGTGAATTTTAACGACCTCGGGTCCGTTTCGCGCGGGCTTTTTCCCGCCCTCAGCCGCAGGAAGCTGCTGATCGGCATGACGGCGGCAGGCGCGGTGGCAAGCCTTGGCCTGCCGATTCGCGCCTTTGCGGGGGCAACGGGTCGGCTGCGGATCGCTGGCATCGCCAATCCGTCCAGCCTTGACCCTGCGACGAGCGGGTCTGGGTCCGACCACGTCTATCTGTTCAATTTCTACGATACGCTGGTGGACTGGGATCCCGAAACGCTCGCCCCCCGCCCCGGCCTTGCGAAAAGCTATACTTTCAGCGATCCGCAGACGCTCGTGCTCGACCTTCGGGAGGGCGTCTCCTTCCACGACGGCACGCCGATGGATGCGGAGGCGGTCAAGTTCAACCTCGACCGGATGCGCGGCTCGCCGTTGTCCAACCACAAGGCAGAGATGTCCACCATCGACACGGTCGAGATCACCGGCCCGCTTCAGGTGACGCTGCGCCTGAAGGTGCCTGACAGCGCCATGCCGCTCATCCTCGCGGACCGGCCGGGCATGGTCGTCTCGCCCGCAGCGCTGAAGGCCAGCGAGCAGGGCCGGATCGACCGTAGTCCGGTGGGCACCGGCGCGTGGAAATACGTCAGCTGGACCGATGCGGAGCGGTTGATCGGGGAAGCCAACCCCGCCTACTGGCGGCAGGATCGCCCCGGTGCGGCGGAGATCGAGTTCTTCATCATCCCCGACGCGGCTACGCGGCTTCGCGCGGTGCAGTCCGGGCAGGTGGACATCGCCTATCTGGTCTCAGAACGCTTCATGCCGGTGGTGGAGCGCAACCCGAAGCTCACGGGTATCGCCCGGCCCACCGCCTATATCTACCAGCTCTACCTCAACGGCTCCAAAGGTCCGCTGGCCGATGTACGGGTGCGGCAGGCGATCAACCACGCCATCGACCGGAACGCCTTCATTCAAGCCGTGCAGCAGGGCCTGGGCGAGGCCGCGGCAATGAACCTGCCCAAATCCCACTGGGCCTATGCGCCTGAGGTCGAGGAGTACACCCGCTACGATCCCGATCTTGCCCGACGCCTGCTGGCGGAGGCGGGCCATGCCGACGGGTTGCAGCTCGACTTCCGCAGCTATCCCGATCAGGCGGCGGTGCAGCGGCAGGAGGTGATCCTCAACCAGTTGTCAAAGGTGGGGATCCGGGGGCGTTTCCTGAACGCACCCATCGCGGAGGCCGACAGCCGCGTCTTCGGAGGGGGCGAGGGGGATGTGTATCTCTCCGCATGGACGGGGCGGGCCGATCCGACGGTGACCTACGTCACGCTTTATGACGAGAAGTCCTACTACAATCCGGGCCGCGTCGCGCCGTTGCCGGGCTTCAACGAAGCCATCGCCGAAAGCCGTGCCACGGACGATCAGGCAGCCCGTGCGACCGCTCTTGCCAAGGTGCAAAAGCTGGCCATGCAGAACGCGCTCACCGCACCGATCTCTTTCCGCTATGAGACGGACGCCGCGACGAAACAGGTCGCGAATTTCGCGCCGAACCTGCTGGGCAAGCCGAAGTTTCAGGACGTGACCCTACGCGGCAACGACGGCTGAAGACGCTATCGGCCCCCGGTGGCGGGGGCCGGAGCACTCCGACACACCGGTCCCAGCCAACCTGGATCCAGCCAATCTGGGTCCAGACATTCCGCAGACAGAGAAGCCGGCGGCAGACAATTCGTCCCACACCTGTCGAACTCCGATAAAGGCACAAAAGCCTTCATCGGGATCATGTTCCACAGGTCCTCCGGCTGAAACGGCTTCCCTCAGAGTACGTCGGGCACCAGCCAACCGGCGGTCGCAAGTCCGGGAGATGGGCGAGGACAAACCGCGCCCAATGCTCCCTCTGCAGGGCCACAAGGGGGACGCCCGCGCCGCAAGGCACGGGCTCCTCTTTCGGAGGCGGGCCGACGCCGATGGTGCGGATCGGCGGTTCACGCCGGAGGCTAGACCGGCGATCCAGACTGGCAGTCCAGACCAGAGGATCACGCCACCGGCGGCGGGGTCTGGGTCGTCGCGGCGGGGGCAGCGGTGCCGGACAGGGCGGCTTTCAGCCGCTCGATCGTCGCCGTCTCCTCCGGGCTCACCTTCACACCGCCGAAGCCGAGAAACTCGCCCTCCTTCGAGGCCTCCGCCACGCTCTGCGCAATGTCGATGAGCCAGTTGTTGAAGCCCGGCGCGGCCTCGGGCGCCTTCTGCGCGATGATACCGGAAATCTGGCTAATCTCACCGATCAGATTGTCCACGATTCCTTTCGGATCCTTCCCCTTCACCCCTTCCTTGAGGAGTGTAGTCACGGCCGAACGTCCCTCGGAAGAGGAAAAACTCTCCACCGCCGCGGCGATCAATGGGTTATCCTTCGTGTCGCGCGCCTTGTTGAGCGCTTGCGCCATGGCCGCACTTTCCTTTATGGCCCCGAACAGGCCACTCGGATCAGCGGCGGTCACCGCCATGCCGGCGAACATCGGCATCGCGGCGATACGGTCCCGGTCAGCGGGATCAAAGGCATCGAGTCCAGTCATGGGTGTTCTCCCTTACGCATCGGAATCATGCGCAAGAGAATGTAGCACGACATTCTCATTCGTCTTTGTTTCGATGTCCCTGCCGTTCAGCGGGAGAGGATCCCGTCCATCGCGGAGAGCAGCAGATCGCATTCCTCCGCCGTGCCGATGGAGATGCGAAGCCAGTCCGCGATCCGCTCCTGACCGAAGCGGCGGACAAGAATGCCCTGCGCGCGCAACCCCGCCAGCGCGGCCTCCCCGGACAGATCCGGGTGACGGGCGAAGACGAAATTCGCCTGCGAGGGCAGCACGTCGAAACCCCGCGCCGTCAGCCCCGCGGCTGTCCGTTCCCGGTCCGCCATCACGCGGGCGCGCGTCTGGTCGAACCAGCCACGGTCGCGCCATGCGGCCTCTGCCCCGGCGAGCGCCAGCCTGTCCAGCGGATAGGAATTGAAGCTGTCCCGGATCCGCCGCAGCGCCTCTATCAGCGGTTGCTGGCCAAGCGCGAAGCCCACCCGCAGCCCGGCAAGGCTTCGCGACTTGGAGAATGTCTGCACCACCAGAAGGTTGTCATGCTCTCCGATCAGGCCTGCCGCGCTTTCCGCGCCGAAATCGACATAGGCCTCATCGACCAGAACCACCACATCGCGGTTCCGCCGCAGGATATCCGCCAGCACGTCCAGCCCCACCGCGATCCCCGTCGGGGCATTGGGGTTGGCTATGACGATGCCGCCGCAGGGCCCGTGATACCGGGCCGCATCCAGCCGGAACTCCGCATCCAGAGGCAGCCGCCGGAACGGCAGGTCGTACAGGCCGCAATACGTGGGATAGAAGCTGTAGGTCACATCGGGAAACAGCACCGGCCCCTTGTCCCGGAAGAAGGCGTTGAAGGCATGGGCCAGCACCTCGTCAGAGCCGTTGCCGAGAAACACCTGATCGGGCGCAAGGCCCAGCGGCTCCGCGATCGCCGCCACGAGGGCGGAGGCCGTCGGATCGGGATAGAGCCGCAGGCCATCATCCGTCGCCGCCCGGATCGCCTCCAGCGCCAGAGGCGAGGGGCCGTAGGGGTTCTCGTTGGTGTTCAGCTTCACCACCCGTGCGCCCTTCGGCTGCTCGCCGGGGACATAGGGGACGAGATGCTGGACGAAGGGGCTCCACAACCTGCTCACGGGTATCCTCACCGGTTCATCGGCGGGAGACTATCGTCTCGACGCTGGAGAGGCCACAGCGAATGGCCAGAGGCGCACGAGCGCAGGCCGGGATGCGCAGCGGGACAGGAGCATGGTATCGTGCCCTCGCCCAGGCTCAGGCCAGCTGCGTCCGTGCCGGGTGTGCTTGCCCTCGCGGACGTTCGGGCCCTCTTCCACGCGGCAGGAACGAACCTTGTTCACGAGCGCTTCCGCCAACGGTCAATGGCCGTCTTCCACGCAGACAGGGACGAACGCCGTATTTCAGTGCCAACCCGAGCGCCCACCGTCTTCCACGGAGGGAGAGACGAACCTCCGCGCTACGCAGTTGTCCGGTCCGTGCTGAACCTTGGTCCGCGCGGGCGGGGCGAACCCAAGGCGGCGGCCAGTCCACACCCTTCTTCCGACCTTCGACCACGTGGGCGGGGATGCATCGGAGGTATACCATGCAGCCGCGCCTCACGATATTTGCTCGCGCAGGCCGGACGCCCCAAACCTGCGCCGGTCTCCACAAGGGTGCGAGGGCCATCCGCTATCCGACCGGGCGAGGATGCGGGCTTTTGGGATGGTCCGCCGCGATGGCTGCCGACACTCCGGTTCCCGCCGCCCGTTGCGCGCCACCCGCCTGCCCGTTCCACGAGGCGGTATGACCAGCGGAGAAGCCAACGCGGCGCAGGACCCTTGGCCTGCCATTCGAGCGCATGTCTCGCCCCGGATGCCGGTCCGAAACACCTCGACGTCCCTCGCAGCGCTCCGCGCCCGACGGCCGCCCGTGGCGCGTCGGACGGACGGCACAATCCGGCGTCGAGCGCCTAGGCCGCCGCGGCCCAGCCCGAGGACCAGGCCCATTGGAAATTGTAACCGCCGAGCCAGCCCGTCACATCCACCACCTCGCCGATGAAATGCAGGCCCGGGACCGCCTTTGCCTCCATCGTGCGGGCATCAAGCGCATCGGTGTCCACACCGCCCAGCGTCACCTCCGCCGTGCGGTAGCCTTCCGATCCGGCGGGGCGGAGCGGATAGTCGTGCACCAAAGCGGCCAGCCGGTCTAGCGCCGCGTTCGGCTGATCGGCGAGGTTGCCCGACAGTCCGCTGACCGCCTCCACATGCCGCGCGAGCTTCTCCGGCATCAGCCGCGACAGCGCCGTACGGAGAGCGATGCGCCCGGCGGTGGCACGGGCCTCCCGCAGCAGTGCGGCGGCATCCTGACCGCGGGCCAAATCGAGCCGGATCTCCTCCCCCTCCCGCCAGTAGGAGCTGATCTGGAGGATCGCGGGGCCGGACAGGCCGCGGTGGGTGAACAGGATCGCCTCGTCGAACGCCGTGCGTCCGTGGCGCGCACTGCCCTGAACGGCGGTGCCGGAGAGCGGGGCGAAGCGCTCCAGATCCGAGGGCGAAAGGGTCAGAGGCACAAGACCGGGCCGCGTCTCCACCAACGGGAGACCGAAGCTCTCTGCGATGCGGTAGCCGATGCCGGTCGCGCCCATCTTCGGAATGGACTTGCCGCCCGTCGCCACCACGACCTTGCCCGCCGTCAGCACCCCGCGAGAGGTGGCGACCACAAAGTCCTGCCCGTGCGGCGTGACCCCTTCCACCGCCGTCTCGAGCCACAGTTCACCCCCCGCCCGCTCCAGATCGCGGAGCAGCGCAGCGACGAGATCCTTGGCCGAGCCGTCGCAGAAAAGCTGCCCCAGCGTCTTTTCGTGCCACGGGATATCCCATTCCGCCATGCGGTCGATGAAATCCCACTGGGTATAGCGTTTGAGGGCCGACAGCGCGAAACGGGGGTTCTTCGACAGGAACCGCTCCGGTGCGATGCCGAGGTTGGTGAAATTGCACCGCCCACCGCCGGAGATGCGGATCTTCTCTCCCGCCCGCCGAGCATGGTCGATCAGCAGCACCCGCCGCCCGCGCCGCGCCTCCTCGATCGCCGAGAAGAGTCCCGCCGCGCCTGCGCCGAGGATGATGGTGTCCTGTCCCGCCATGCCCCGCCTGTACCTCCGGTGGCGGCGGCTGGCAATCGCGCTCCCGCTGCCTGCACGGGTGCTCATGGCGCGCGGATGACGAAGCACAGGCCGCACGCCAAAATTGTCCGCGAACCGTCATCATCCGTAAACCATGTCGTTTCAAATGGTTGTGATCTTGCCCGCGTTGACTGCCGGGGTGGAAACGCCGCGGCGCGCACAACTCCAGAGGTATATGATGAAACTCTCCCATGCCGTCCTTGGCGTGACCTTCGCGTTCGCACTGCCGCTTTCCGGCGAGGCCGCGACCTTCGGCGCCCGGTTCGACACGCTGACCGGGGCCGCGCCCGCGGTCATCGCCCACCGGGGCGCACCCGCCTATCTTTCCGAGAACACGCTGGCCGGAACGGAGCTTTCCGTCCTTCAGGGCGCTGGCTGGATCGAGAACGACGTGCAGCCCACGAAGGACGGCGTCCTCGTCGTCATGCATGACGGCTCGCTGGAGCGGACCACCGACGTGGAGACACTGTTCGCGCCCCGGAACGGCGGCTACAATGTCGCCGACTTCACGCTGGAGGAGATCCGCACGCTGACGGTGGATTCCCAGAGCCACGATTATCCGGGCTTCACGCCGTCCAGCGAAAACCCCTTCCGCGTGCCGACCTTCGCAGAGCAGCTCGACGCCCTGACCGAATACAACGCCGCCTATGGCACGAATGTCGGCATCGTGGCGGAGCTGAAATACGGCTACGATCCGGCGTCGAACCAGAAGGCGATCGACACGCTGATCGCCCATGGCTACGACACCCCGGACAAGGCGATCCTGCAATCCTTCAGCCACGAGAATGTCTACGATGTCGCGGGCAAGCTGGAGGAGATGGGCCTG
This sequence comes from Haematobacter missouriensis, assembly GCF_000740775.1. GTDB lineage: Bacteria > Pseudomonadota > Alphaproteobacteria > Rhodobacterales > Rhodobacteraceae > Haematobacter > Haematobacter missouriensis. The sequence goes on from NZ_JFGS01000019.1 coordinate 59,485, forward strand.
ACGCTGCCGGTCTCGCAGCTTGGCGGGGCGGCGCTGGGGCTGGACGGGCAGTTCTACATCGACGGCAAAATCACTCTCGCCGGGCTTGCCACCTATGCCGATGCCCTGTCGCTGACCTCCGGCAGCATCACGGAGGAGTTGATCGCCGCTGCCCATGACCTTGGCCTGCCGGTCTATGGCTGGACGTTCCGCCCCGCAGATCTGAACGCGGCCTTTGCCCAGATGGCGCAGTTCATCGAATGGGGGATCGACGGCATCATCACCGACAATCCCGACCATGCGGTGGCCGTGGTGGCGAGCTATGAGGTCGCCCCCGTGCCGCTGCCGGCCGCCCTGCCGCTGGTACTGGCCGGGATCGGCGCCCTCGGGCTGGTTGCACGCCGCAAGCGGGCCTGACCTGCAAAGCCGCCTTGCGGATCGCAGGGTGGCGCAGGACACTGGCGGCCCCGGCGGCGAGTCGCCCCGGGGCTGCTCCCATGCCGCCCGCACGCCGTGCGGCCCGAAATTCGATGGCCCGATGATCGTCCGAGACAGACCCAGCGCGCTCCGCCTGTTCTTCGTGATGAAAGGCTCTATCGTTCAGCGTATCTGGCCGCAGCTTCTCAGCGTGGCGCTGCTTTCCGCCTTCGTCGTCGCCGCGCACCGATGGCTGCCCGGCTGGGTGCCGGGGATGAACCCCGCGCCATTCACGCTGATCGGGATCGCGCTGTCCATCTTTCTCGGCTTCCGCAACGGGGCGAGCTATGACCGCTGGTGGGAGGCCCGCAAGCTCTGGGGCCAGATCATCCAGACGGCGCGGGACATCGCGCGCCAGACCGCGCTCCTGACCGAAACCGCCCCGGAGGCGCGGAGGGACATTCTGCACGCGATCATCGGCTTTGCCCATGCCGGCGCGCGCGGCCTGCGGGGCGAGACACCCGACCCCTCGGCGGACGCGCTGCTGACACGCGCCTCGCTCACCGTGGCGCGCTCGCTCCGGGCGGGAGTGCTGGAGCCGGTGGAGGTGCTCGCGCTCAACGAAAGCCTGGGGCGGCTGTCGCAGGGCATGGTCGGCTGCGAGCGGCTGGCCAACACGCCGCTGCCCTTCGCCTATGCGCTGCTCCTCCATCGGACGGCCTATATCTTCTGTTTCCTGCTGCCTTTCGGTTTCGCCGACAGCCTTGGCTGGGCCACGCCGCTGGCGGTGGCGCTCATGGCCTATACGTTCTTCGGGCTGGACGCGTTGGCGGATGAGCTGGAGGAGCCGTTCGGCCTGATGCCCAACGATCTGCCCATCGCTTCCTACGCCACGGGGATCGAGATCACGCTCCGCCGCGAACTGGGAGAGACGGAGCTGCCCCCCGCCCCCCGCCCCGATGACTACGTGCTTACCTGACGGGTGCGCGGCGCTGTAGCGGGCAGAGAATTTTCACTGGCGTACGGCAGCGAAAGAGAATGCCATCGCTGCGGGGCGCAAAACCTTGGAATTCGCCCGGGGGGCCACCTGCGCTAGACTACGCGCCATCCGCAGCCCTGGGAGCATGGCATGACCCGTCGTTCGCCGCAGCGTCCGTTTCCGTCTCGCCTTCGGCGCGGCCTCCGTATAGAAATGCTATGGACGAACGCGGCGGAATACCGCCTTCCGGGGGGGTCCCATGCTGACGATGAAGGGCAAGTACGGGCTGAAGGCGCTCATCAACCTCGCGGGACGGCCCTGGGGGGAGCTGGCACAGTCTGTGGAGATCGCGGAGGCCGAGGGGGTTTCCAAGAAGTTCCTGGACACCATTCTGGGCGAGTTGCGCAACGCGGGTTTCGTCGCCACGCGCAAGGGGCGGAACGGCGGCTACATGCTGGCCCGCCCGGCGGAGCAGCTGATGGCCGGGCATGTGCTGCGCGTGCTGGAAGGCCCCCTCTCGCCCATCCCCTGCGCGAGCCGGACGGCCTATGTGCGCTGCAACGACTGCCCGGACGAGACCCGCTGCGCCGTGCGGCTGACGATGCTGGAGGTGCGGGAGGCGATCGTCGGTGTGCTGGACAGCAAGTCCATCGCCGATCTGCGGGCCATGGGGGGGCTGTCTCTCCCTGCGGAGGGAGAGGACGACACCACCCTCAGGGTCGCGCGGGGCTGACGCCCGCCAGCAGCGTGGCCGGGAGCGTGGCATGAGCGGGCCGCGCCATATCCTCATCATCGGTGGCGGAGCGAGCGGGACGATCCTCGCCGCGCATCTGCTGCGCAACGGTCCGCCCGGCCTGCAACTCACGCTGGTGGAGCGCCGGGAGCGGCTGGGACGGGGCATCGCCTACGACACGCCGCACGCGGCCCATCTGCTCAACACCCGCGTCGGCGCGATGAGCGCCTTTGCCGACATGCCCGACCATTTCCACGACTGGCTGGCCGCGCAGGAAACACCTGCCGACCGGGAGGCCTTCGTGCCCCGCCATCTCTACGCCGCCTATCTGGAAGGCCTCGTCTCCCCTGCGCCCCGCCTGCGCCGGGAGCAGGAGGAATGCGTGGCGCTGACCCACGGGAGCAGCGGGCGCATCGCCGCCCATCTGGCCGACGGGCGGACGATCCTCGCCGACAGGGCGGTGCTGGCAACGGGGCATCCGCTGCTTCAGGCCGGCGCGGACATGCTGGAACGCGCCGAGTTCGATCCCTGGCACGCCCCCCTGCCCGACGATGCGGAGGCGCGCGTCCTGATCGTCGGCACCGGGCTGACGATGGTGGACCGGGTGATGCGGCTGCTGGAGGCCGGACACCGGGGGGAGATCGTGATCCTGTCCCGCCGGGGACTTCTGCCACGGGTCAACGGGCCGAGCCGACCCATCGAACTGGACAGGGCGGACCTGCCGCTGGGCGCGGGGGCGGGCTATGCGCTCCGCTGGCTGCGCACGCAGGTGCGCTGGCACGAGGGGCGCGGCGGCGACTGGCGCGACATCGTGGACGGCGCGCGCGGGCATCTCGCGCTCTGGTGGCAGAGTGTGCCGCCCGAAACGCGCGGACGCTTCCTGCGCCACGCCCGCCGGTTCTGGGAGATCCACCGCCACCGCATTCCCGCGCCCGTGGCCGCGCGGCTGGATACCGCGCGCCTTGCCGGGCAGGTGCGGCTGGTGACCGGCACCCTGCTCTCCGCCGCCGAACGCGGGGGGCGCCATACCGTCACGCTGCGCCGTCGCGGGGGAGAGCTGGAGACGGTGGAGGTGACGCAGATCACGGACGGGCGTGGCCTGCTGCGCGACCCGGAAGACCATGCGACACCGCTCGTTCGGTCGCTCGTGGACAGTGGCATGGCGCGGATCGACGCGCTCCGCATCGGGCTGGAGGTGACGGCCGACGGACAGGTTCTTCCCCGCCCCGGAACGGCCCCTGCGCCGCTGCACGCCATCGGCCCCGCCGCGCGGGCGGCAGGCTGGGAGGGGCTGGCCATCGTCGATATCCGCGCGCAGGCCGCATCGCTGGTGCCCCGGCTGATCGCGGACGATACGACGGCTGCACAGGCCCGCTGCCGCCCCTGCGGCTGACACCGGCGGCGCGGATTATCTCCAAGGAGGAGACAAGTATTTCTTGTCTCATCACAGTGTTTCTTGCTTGTGCGAAGCGGGGCGCGGGCGCAACCTGACGGGCAAAACGGCGCTCCGCGCCGATGCCGCCTTCAGGAGACAGCATGACCCGAACGCCCATCCGCCTTGGCGCCGATATCGGCGGAACCTTCACCGACATCGCGCTGGAACGCGACGGACGCATCTTCTCCACCAAGGTTCTGACCAACTATACCGCGCCCGAACAGGCGATTCTGGACGGAATTGCCATCGTCCTGAAGGATGCGGCCCTGTCACCCGCCGATCTGGACCTGGTGATCCACGGCACCACGCTTGCCACCAACGCGCTGATCGAGCGGCGGGGGGCAAAGACCGCACTGGTCACCACGGAGGGGTTCCGCGACGTGATCGAGATGCGGACGGAAAGCCGCTTCGACCAGTATGATCTCAACATCCGCTTGCCCCAGCCGCTCATTCCGCGCGACCACCGCTTCCCCGTTCGCGGGCGGCTCGGAGCGGACGGCTCCGAACTCCAACCGCTGGACGAAGCGGCACTGGAGGCGCTGGCGGAACGGCTGGCGGAGGACGGCTTCGGTGCCGTCGCTGTGGGGTTCATCCATTCCTATATGAACCCCGCGCATGAACGCCGCGCGCGGGAGATCCTGTCGGCACGGCTCGATGTGCCGATCTCGCTCTCCAGCGAGGTTTCCCCCCAGATGCGGGAATATGAACGGTTCAACACCGTCGCCGCCAATGCCTATGTCCGCCCGCAGATGGCCAGCTACCTTGCCCGGCTGCAGGTCCGGTTGCGGGAGATGGGCGCAGATTGCCCGGTCTTCATGATCCATTCCGGCGGCGGCCTGATCTCGGTGGAGACGGCGGCGGAATTCCCGGTGCGGCTGGTGGAATCCGGCCCCGCGGGGGGCGCAATCTTTGCCGCCGACATCGCCCGCCGTTTCGGGCTGGAGAAGGTCGTAAGCTATGACATGGGAGGGACCACCGCGAAGATCTGCCTGATCGAGGGTTTTCAGCCCAAGACCGCCCGCACTTTCGAAGTGGCCCGCACCACCCGCTTCGCAAAGGGATCGGGAATGCCGATCTCCATCCCGGTGATCGAGATGATAGAGATCGGCGCGGGCGGTGGATCGCTGGCCTGGGTGGATGCGATGGGCCGCATCCAGACCGGCCCGGAAAGCGCAGGTTCCGAACCCGGTCCCGCCTGCTACGGGCGCGGGGGCGAGCGTCCGGCCATCACCGATGCGGACGTGCTGCTGGGCAAGATCGACCCCGACAATTTCGCGGGGGGCACGATCGTGCTGGATGCAGGCGCCTCCCGGCGGGCGGTGGAGCATGAAGTGGCGACGCCGCTGAACCTCACGCCGCTCGACGCGGCCTTCGGCATCGCCGAAGTGGTGGATGAGAACATGGCCAACGCCGCCCGCGTTCACGCGGTGGAGAATGGGAAGGTCATCGGGGAGAACGTGATGATCGCCTTCGGTGGCGCGGCCCCCCTCCACGCGGCCCGTTTGTGCGAGAAGCTGGGCGTGGATCGCTGCCTGATACCGGAGGGCGCGGGCGTCGGCTCCGCCATCGGGTTCCTGCGCGCGCCCTTCGGCTATGAGGCGCTGGCCTCCAAGCTGACGCGGCTGTCGGATTTCGACGTGACGGCGGTGAACGCCATGCTGGAGGAGTTGAAGGAGACGGCGGAGCATTTCGTGCGGGAAGGCGCAACGGGGCCGATCCGGCGCGAGATCACCGCCTTCATGCGCTATGCCGGACAGGGTTGGGAGATCCCCGTGCCGCTCGCCGACCGCCCCTTCGCGGCCGACGATGCTCAGGCCCTGCGCGAGGCGTTCCGCACCGCCTATGCCCGTTTCTTCGGACGGGCCATCGACGGACTGGGCGGGCTGGAGGTGGAGATCGTCACCTGGTCAGTCCGGGTGGAGGACGAACGCCCCCTGCCGGAGACGCGGACGATCCGCGCGGGAACGGAGACCGTGAGCGGCCCCACGCGCGAGGTGTTCGACCCGGCCTCCGGGCGGCACCTGCCGACCGCCATCGTGAACCGCGGCGCGCTGACACCCGGCGCGCGTGTCGCAGGCCCGGCGATCATCGTGGAACGGGAGACATCGACCGTCGTGACCTCTCCCTTCGATGTCACGATGCAGGATGACGGCTCCCTCCTCCTCACCCGCAAGGACGCGGCATGACACGGCCCGTGCTCACCCTGGCCCTCCTCGCCCCTTCCCCGGCTTCCCCTTTCGCGGCGGCCACAACAGCCGCATTCCGGGCGACCCCACATTCCGCCCTGCTCACCACCCCACATGCCAACCCCCTGGCCACCCCGCAGGAGACGATCCGATGAACGAGATGACGGGCGTTGACGAAATCCGCATGCAGGTGATGTGGAACCGGCTGATCTCCGTGGTGGAGGAACAGGCGCTGACGCTGATCCGCACCGCTTTCTCCACCTCCGTGCGGGAGGCCGGAGACCTCTCCGCAGGGGTGTTCGACCCAGAGGGGCGGATGCTGGCGCAGGCCGTCACCGGCACGCCGGGCCATGTGAACACCATGGCGGAGGCGGTGCTGAACTTCCTCGCGGAGATCCCGCGGGAGGAGATGTATGAGGGCGATACATATGTGACCAACGACCCTTGGCTGGGCACGGGGCACCTGCATGACATCACCATGGTCTCGCCATCGTTCCTTGACGGGCGGCTGGTCGGTTTCTTTGCCTGCACCGCGCATGTGGTCGATGTGGGCGGGCGCGGCTTCGGCGCGGACGGAAAATCCGTCTATGAGGAAGGCATCCAGATCCCCATCATGAAGTTCGCGGAGCGCGGCGAGGTCAACCGCGACCTGATCCGCCTGCTGCGCGCCAACGTGCGCGAGCCCAATCAGGTGGTGGGGGATTTCTACTCTCTGTCCGCCTGCAACGAAGTCGGCCACCGGCGGCTCGTTGACATGATGCGCGAGGTGGGCATCGACACGCTGGACCGGCTGGGAGAGTTCATCTTTTCCCGCACCCATGCGGCGACGCTGGAGCGGATCCGCGCGCTGCCCAAGGGGTCATGGTCCAACGTGCTGATGACGGATGGCTACGACGAGCCGGTGAAGCTGGCCTGCGCGGTGACGATCGGCGACAACCGGGTGCATGTGGATTTCGCCGGCACCGATCCGGTCAGCCGCTGGGGCATCAACGTGCCGATCATCTACACCAAGGCCTATGCCTGCTACGCGCTGAAATGCGTGGTGGCGCCCGATATCCCGAACAACTCCGCCTCGCTCGCGCTGTTCACCATCGAGGCGCCTGCCGGGTCGATCCTGAATGCCGAACGGCCAGCACCGGTGAGCCTGCGGCACGTGATGGGACATATGGTGCCGGATCTCGTGCTGGGCGCCGTGGCGCAGGCGCTGCCCGGACAAGTGCAGGCGGAAGGGGCCGGGTCGCTGTGGAACATCCATCTGTCGGTGAAGCCGGTGGCCGGACAGGCGGGACGGCGGGCGGAGGTGCTGATGTTCAACTCCGGCGGCGGCGGGGCACGCCCCGCCATTGACGGGCTGTCGGCCACCGCCTTCCCCTCCGGCGTGATGACCATGCCGATCGAGGCCACGGAGCAGACTGGCCCCATCGTCATCTGGCGCAAGGAACTTCGCCCGGATTCGGGTGGCGCGGGCGCACAGCGTGGCGGCCTGGGCCAGATCATCGAGATCGCCCCGGCAGCAGGCCATGAGATCGACTTCTCCGCCATGTTCGACCGGGTCCACCATGCGGCGAAGGGCCGTGAGGGCGGGCGGGATGGTGCAAAGGGCGCTGTGGAACTGGATGACGGCACGGTGATGCGCCCAAAGGGCTGGCAGCATGTCCCCGCGGGTCGTCGGTTGATCCTGAAGGCTCCGGGCGGCGGCGGCTTCGGAGATCCCGCCGACAGACGCGCGGAGGACAGTGCGAACGACCGCCGGAAAGGCTATGTGACGGAGGCCGGCAAGACGGGCACCGACGCGACCGGGGACATGGCGGAGTCCGCCGCAGCGGGGTCCAATGGGGAAACGGACAATTGAGCCACGCTGTGGATCGCCATGCCGCCGCGACGCCCGTGTCGCCGGATGCGCTCCTGTGCACCAGTGAGGGGTTGCCGCCGGAGACTTCCGCGCAGAGCATCGCAGGGGGCCGCCGCTGGGAAGGGCGCCCGCGCCGGAGCGCGACGCTGCTATGCGACCCCGCGGGGCAAAGCGGCAGGCGTTCCTGCAGTGCTCCGCGTTCGCCGGACCCACAGGGACGGCGCGCCGGCGCCTGTATGACACCCCGCCGAACAGCAGGCTCTGGCGCCCGCCCGCGCCGGGGCATACCATCGCCAGAAACCAGACCGGAGGCCGCATGACCACTCCCCGCTATGACACGATCCTCATCACCGGCGCGGCCGGGATGCTGGGCACGGAACTCCGCAAGGGGCTGGCCCCGTTCGCGCGGAAGCTCCGCCTGAACGACCGGGTGGAAATCGCCGATCTCCAGCCGAACGAGGAAGCCGCGATCTGTGATCTGGGCGACATGGCGGCGGTGAGCGAGATGGTGAAGGGCGTCGATGCCATCGTGCATTTCGGCGGCGCCTCGCGCGAGCGGCCGTGGGAAGACGTGCTGAACTCCACCATCTCCGGCAGCTACAACATCTATGAAAGCGCGCGGCAGCACGGGGTGAAGCGGATCGTCTTCGCCTCCTCCGTCCATGCCATCGGGTTCCATGAACTGGAAAGCCATATCGACGCGACGACCCCCACACGGCCCGACACACTCTACGGCCTGTCGAAATGCTTCGTGGAGGATCTGTCGCGGCTCTACTGGGACAAGTGGGGCATCGAGACGCTGTGCCTGCGCATCTTCTCCTCCTTCCCCGAGCCGGAGGATCATCGCCACCTGTGGTCCTGGCTCTCCTTCCGGGACTGCGTGCAATATGTCACCCGCGGGCTGATGGCGCCGCGGGTGGGCCATACCATTGCCTTCGGCATGTCGGACAACCGCCTGAAGGTGGTGGACGATTCCAAGGCCGGGCACATCGGCTACCAGCCGCAGGACAATACGGAAGCCTTCCGCGCCAAGGTGGAGGGATCGGTGCCCTGGCCCGACCCGAACGCGCCCGAGGTCAAGCGTTATGGCGGCGTCTACGTGACATTCCCGCACCCGGACGACCCGGCGTGACCGGATCATGGCACCGGCACCGCCACGAGCGCCCGCGCCCATGACGGTGCGCGCCATGCGCCAGGTTTCCGCCATTGGCGCTGCTCCGGTTCCACTCCTGCCACGGGGTCCCGGGCCTGACCATTGCCCGCGAGATCGGCGGCATGCGCGAATGGAACGCGCCCGCCGGCACGCGGACCCGGCTCCGGTGTTCTGAGACAACCTCGCGCCCGGCTACCGGTCCGGGCGCTTTCCCCCCGGGCGGCCCGCCCTGATGATGAGACGAAGCGATGCGCGACCAATATGACGTGGTGATCGTGGGAGGGGCGGTGATCGGCTCCGCCTGTGCCTATTTCCTTGCCGCCAATCCCGATTTCGACGGTAGCATCCTGGTGGTGGAGCGGGATTCCACCTATCGCACCGCCTCCACCTCGCTTTCTGCCGCGGGCATCCGGCAGCAGTATTCCAACCCGATCAACGTGGAGATCGGCAAGTTCGGGGTGGAGTTCATCAAGCGCTTTCCCGAGATCATGGGCGTGCCCGGCGATGAGCGGCCCGACCTCCACTTCCACGAGGCAGGGTATCTCTACCTCGCCAATACGCCGGGCATGGTCGATTACCTGCGCGAGGCCCATGCCGTGCAGGCGGCCTGCGGCGCCGATACCGTGCTCTGGGACCGGGAGGAGCTGTCGCGCGCCTTCCCGCATCTGAACACGGACGACATCCTGATGGCCTCCTACGGGCGGAGCGGCGAGGGATGGTTCTCCAACACCGGGCTGATGTGGGGCTTCCGCAAGAAGGCGGCAGCGCTCGGCGCGGAATATGCGACCGATGAGGTCGTGGCGATAGGGCAGCGGGATGGGCGGGTCGCCTCCGTCACGTTGAAGTCGGGCCGGGTCATCGGCGCGGGGATCGTGGTGAATGCCTCAGGCGCGCGCTCCAAACGAACGGCCGAGATGGCGGGCCTGACAGTCCCGGTGGAGCCGCACAAGCGCACACTCTTCGTCTTCTCCTGCGAGAAAAGCCCCGAAGGCACGGCGACCGTTGCCGGTGGGCGGCTTCCCCTGATGATCGACACGACCGGCATCTTCTGCAGGCCGGAAGGGCGCTATTTCCTGGCCGGAGCGCCACCCGTGAATGACGTCGCTGTGGATTACGACGATTTCGAGCCGGTCTATTCGGAGTTCGAGGAGATCATCTGGCCCGCGCTGGCCGAGCGCTCGCCGAATTTCGAGGCGATCCGCGTGGTGAACCAATGGGCGGGACATTACGATTTCAACGTGTTCGATCACAACCTTATCGTGGGTCCGGCGCCCGAGTTGCCGAACTTCTACTTCGCCACCGGCTTCTCCGGCCACGGGCTGCAACAGGGGCCGGCGGCGGGCCGGGGGATTTCCGAACTCATCACCTACGGCGGGTTCCGCACGCTGGACCTCAGCGACGCCGGTTTCGACAGGATCGCGGCGGGGCGGCCCTTTCTGGAAAAGGCAGTAATCTCCTGACGGCGGGGAGGTCGGCGCCGCGGGGGCATCGAGCCCCCTCGCCCCCGGCTGCCGCGCGCGGGAGGGAGAGGCCGTGACAGACCGCAACGCCCTGCCCCCGCTGAATGCCCTCCGCGCGTTCGACGCGGTGATGCGCGCCCGCAGCTTCCGGGGCGCTGCGGACGACCTGCGCGTCAGCCCCCAGGCGGTGAGCCAGCAGGTGAGGCATCTGGAAAGCGTGCTCGGGCTGACGCTTTTCGAGCGGCGGGGGCGCGCCGCCGAGCCGACGGAGGCTGCATTGTTGCTGGGCCATTACGTCGCCTCCGGTTTCGAGGAAATGGCCGAGGGGATCCGCCGCGTCACCGCCCCCCGGCGCACCCGCATCACTCTGAACGCCAGCCCCTACTTCGCTACCCGTTACCTGCTGCCCCGGCTCGCAGGGTTTCGTGATATTGCGCCCGCGGCGGATATTCGGCTGACCACCATGGTCGAGCTGCCGGACTTCGACCGGGACGAGGTGGATGTCGCCGTTCAATGGGGCTTCGGAAGCTGGCCGGGGCATGAGAGCCACCTGCTCATCCGCGATCCAAAGGTCATCGCGGCCCGGCCCTCTGTCGCGGTCGCCATCCGCAAGCCCGACGACCTGCAACAGGCGCCCCTTCTGCACACGATGGCAGCACCGGAGATGTGGGCCAGGGTGCTTGGGCACCTGGGGGTCGATCTGTCCGCCGGAGCGGGCGGTGTGTCGTTTCAGGATGCGGAGACCATGCGCCGCGCGACGCTCGCCGGACTGGGCGTGGGGCTGCTCTCACGCGCGGATGCGCTCGACGATATCCGGTCTGGCCTGCTTGTCGCCCCGCTCGGGATCGACGCGCTCGCGGGCATGGCGCCTGCCGACGTGCCCGCCTTTTCGCTGGTGCTGCCGCGCGCCCATCGCCGCCGCCCGATGATCGCGCTGCTGTGCGACTGGATCACGGCACAGGAGTGGAGCGAGGACATCCCCCTGCCCTGATCTACGCTGACAAAAGAGAATAGACGCCCGATTTCCGACGTCCTGCCCGGTGTCCGCATGGTAGAACCGGCCCATGCTGTTCAACCTTCCTGATCCCGCCACGCTTTATGACGCCCTGCTCGCGCGGGATCCCCGTTTCGACGGGCAGGCCTTCGTCTGCGTCTCCTCCACCGGCATCTTCTGCCGGCTGACATGCCCCGCCCGCAAACCGCTGGCGAAGCACTGCACCTTCCACGCCACCATCGGCGAATGTATCGAGGCTGGCTACCGCCCCTGCAAACGCTGCCACCCGCTCAAGGCCGCGGCGCTGGCCGACCTGACCGTCGCGGCACTGCTTGACGCCATGGAGGAACGTCCCGGTTTCCGCTGGTCGGAGGCCGAGGTGGAGCGCCTGGGCCATGACCCATCAACCGTCCGGCGCAGTTTCCGGCGACACTTCGGCATGACCTTCCTCGAGATGGCACGGCAACGGCGGCTCCGCGATGGTTTCCAGTCGCTCGCCACCGGGGCCAAGGTCATCACCGCGCAGCATGAGGCGAGCTTCGACAGCCCGAGCGCCTTTCGCACCGCCTTCGCACGGCTTATGGGCTGCGCTCCCGGCGCGCTTCGAAGCGAGGCGCTCCTGCAGGCGACATGGATCCCTACGCCGCTGGGTGACATGATCGCCGTCAGCAGTCCGACCCACCTGCACCTTCTGGAGTTCATCGATCGCAAGGCGCTTCCCGCCGAGCTGTCCCGTCTGCGGTCTGCTGCGCCCGGTGGGATCGGCGTGGGCGGCGCCGCACCCTCCGATCAGGCGGCGGCGGAGCTGGAGGCCTATTTCGCATCGCGCTCGGCGCATTTCACCGTCCCGCTGGCGCTGGCAGCCAGCCCCTTCACCCGCGCCGTGTGGCAGGCGCTGCGCGAAATACCGGTGGGCGAGACCCGGAGTTACAGCGACATCGCGCGCCAGATCGGCCGCCCCACGGCGACCCGCGCCGTCGCCCGCGCCAACGGCGCGAACCAGATCGCCCTGATGATCCCCTGTCACCGCGTGATCGGGGCCGACGGTTCTCTCACGGGTTACGGAGGCGGCTTGTGGCGAAAGCAGCGGTTGATAGAAATCGAGCGGATGTTGCGTGAGGAGCCATCCCGGCCTCTTCACCACGGCGACACCCCTTTCGCGTCTGCGCGGTAATGAGCTTCGCCGAGGACGCGTTCATGTTCCGCCGACATCCGTCGAAGCAGCCGGAATTCCGTCTGTCCCGCATTGGAGTTACCTTAATGGACGGGAACCGGTAAATCGCCCTCCGGCTCGCACTCGGGCGTTCCTTCGCGCTGCACGCTACAGTTTCGGTGCTCCGGTTCTCATGCCAGAAAACGAAGGCCTGACGCTGCATTCCATCGCCCGGAAGACGGTTCCGAGATCGTGGTGGCCGCTGCCTCGGGTTGTTGCAGGAGATAGCCCAATGTCAGCATGCTAGCAGGCTGCTAAAAAGGCTTTTTGGCCTGTGTTGGAGCCGAAATCGTTCGCCATCTGACGAAATCTGGCCGGAAATCTATATGTTTCCGGGCCGATTTTCCGATTTCTGGCACATAGGCAAGACACTTCAGGATTTTTTCAGCAGCCTGCTAATCGTCGTATCCAAGCTCCTCACCGGCTTCGACGCGCCGCGGAACATGGTGTTGTACGTCTGCAAGTCCCTGAAAGCGCACAATCTCCTGCAAGCGATTGCGAGCGTGAAACGTCTGTATGAGGACAGCGGCACGGAGAAGCAGTTCGGGTTCACCCTCGACTATGAGGGGCTGCTGGGGGAGCTGGACAACGCGCTGACCACCTATAGCGCCTTCGAAGGTTACGAGGCGGCCGACCTCGCCGGTACGGTGCATGACGTCCACGAGGAGATCTGCAAGCTCCCCCAGCTTCACGACCAGCTCTGAGACCTTTTCAAGCCGGTCTGGAACAAGAGGGACATGGAGCAGTTCGAGCAGCACCTCGCTGACGAGTCGCTGCGACATGAGTTCTACGCGCGCCTCAAGGCTTTCAGCCGCTGCCTGCACATCTCGCTATCGTCGGACAAGCTGTTCGATGTTTTCGACGAGGCCAAGGTCGATGCCCTGAAGCGAGACTGGAAGCAGTTCTCCGAACTTAAGCGGTCGGTCCAGCTCCGTTACCAGGAGACGGTCGATGTCCGCGAGTTCGAGCCGAAGATTCAGAAGCTGCTCAATGGCCCTGGAGGGGGCTACGCTCGACGCCATAGTGGCCAAGCTGCGGAGGCGCGCGGCATGGTGACTCGGCAGCAGCGGCACTTCGCCAAGTTCCTCCCAAGAACACCGGAGCGCAGGTTTGTCGCCGGGGAGACCCATCTCTACCTCGGGCGCCAGTACCGGCTGAAGGTCGTGCCGCATGTGCAGGAAAGCGTGAAGCTGGTCCGCGGCTTCATCGTCGTGCAGACGCATCAGCCGACCCGGTCGGAGGTGACTCGCGAACTTGTCAAGGCATGGTACCGCCACCAGGCGCACATCAAGTTCCCGGAGAGGATCGAGCTCTGTCTCGGGCTCTTCCCCGATCCCGAAGCATTTCGGCCGAAGGGGCTCATCGTGCGCCAGACCGGCAGCGGTGGGGCTCTATGTCGCCGGCAGGACGTCTGCTGCTGAACCGTCGCCTCGTACAGGCGCCGGTCGATGCCATCGACTATGTGATCACCCACGAGCTTTGCCATGTCGCTGAGCCGCATCAGGGGCCCGCATTCTTCGAGCTACTTGACAAGGTGATGCCCGATTGGGAGCGGCGGAAGCAGAAGTTGGAGCGGACCATGGCCTGAGAACTTCCGGTCGCGGCAGACGCAAACGCGACCCCAATCCAAGCAATTTCAGGGTCGGGATTTTTCTTTGTTCCGACAAGCGCTTATGGGAAATTCACCAAATCCGCGCAGTCATGAGGTCCAGAGAATATTGGCCGGGAGAGACCGCCTCCGTGCCCTATGGTGCAGGGGCGAGTGCTCAGCCGCCGCCGCATAACCCTCGAAAACAACGGAAAAATCCGACCGTAGCCGGATTGGGAGAACGCCTTCCCAAGGGCAAGTGGTGG
>NZ_JFGS01000020.1 GCF_000740775.1 Haematobacter missouriensis
TCATTGGAATCCGCACTCCGAAGGCATGAGCGGCCGGCTGACCGGCATCGAAGCCGACGCATCAGGAACTGTCGCGCGACCGCGAGGTGCGTGGCGTGATGGTGCCCACGGAAATCCTCATGGAAGCCCGCGCGCTCACCACCACGACTCCGGCCGGACCGGCGGCGGGCAATCTCATCGGGACAACCATGGGGCCGCTGATGGATCGCCGCCGCTCAGCGCTGAAGGTGGAGGACATGGGCGCGACCGTGCTGCGCAGCCTTTCCGGCAACTTCGACCTTCCCCGGCTTGCCGGCAGTGGCATCGCGGGATGGGTGGCGGAACATGCGCCTGTGTCCCGGTCCAATGCGCGTTTCGGCAAGGCCAGCATGTCGCCGAAGACGGTAGCAGCCGAATACGAAGTGTCGCGCCGGCTGCTGCTGTAAAGCTATACCGCGCTGGAGCCGATCCTGCGGGCCGACCTCGGTTCCCTTCTTGCCGCAGCGGTTGACGGAGCGGCGATCAAGGGCGGCGGTGTCAATGAGCCGAGCGGCATTCTCAACACCACCCTGCCGACGATGCGCTTCAACGTCGCGCCGCTCGACGCCGGGAGGCGCCGGCCAATGCTCACCCTCGCCGAGGCCAAGCTTCAACTGCGTATCAGCGAAGATGACCTCGACGCCGAGATCGTTCAGGTGATTGCCGCCGCGGCGGATCATCTGGCTTCGATCGGGATAGCCCTGCCCTCCGATCCCGCGCCGCCCGCTTTACAGCGGGCGGCGCTCCTGCTTGTCGATCACTTCTTCCAATGGTCGGGCCGGATGGGTGACGACACCGCGCCCGTCGTCAACCGGCTGATCACGCCCTATCGGGAGATCGCCCTGTGACCGTCGAACGCCGCGCATCGCTACCTAACTACGCGCCAAGGGCAGCCGTCTCGAAGGCTATGCTGCCACCTTCGGCGCAGAAGCCCGGATCGGCGATGCCTTCACCGAAACCATCGCCCCCGGTGCCTTCGCACCTCGCTCGCTTCCGGCCGGGACATTCTGGCCCTGCTGGACCACGATCCCGGCAAGGTGCTGGGCCGCACCCGCTCCGGCTCGCTCCGCCTGACCGAAGACGCCCGCGGGCTCGCCTTCGACCTCGACCTTCCCGACACGCAGGCCGGCCGCGACGTGCTGGCGCTCGCCGAACGCGGCGACGTTGGCGGCATGAGCTTCGGCTTTACCGTCCGCGATCAGCATCGCAAGGGCGACTGGCGCGAGCTGCGCGCCGTGGAACTGCTCGAAGTCTCCGTGGTCTCCACCTGGCCGGCCTGTCCCGGCACCGTGGTGCGGGCGCGGGCCGCGCTTTCCGGCCATCCGCAGCTCGCCCATGCCGCCCGGATCGTTCGCATCATGGAGGCGCAGCAATGAGCCTCATGTCCCGCATCCTCGGCCGCGAGCGCCGCGCACAGGAAACCGTCGCCACCTCCGATCCCTATCTTCCCGAGTTCTTCGGTCATGGCGGGGCGCTGGCGGCCGTCGATCCCACCCGCGCCTCCGGCCTGCCAGTCGCGCTGCGCTGCATCACGCTGATCGCCGAGCTGATGGCGAGCGTGCCGCTGTTTGTCTACCGCTCGACTGACCGGGGCGGCCGCGAGCGGGCGAATGACCATCCGCTCTACGGGGTGCTGCACGACGCGCCGAATACGTTCCAGACCGCCTTCGACTTCCGCAACGCGCTGATCGTCAACCTGCTGACCCACGGCAATGCCTATGCCGAAATCGAACGGAACGGGCGTGGCCAGGTCACGACACTGCGCATGATCGACCCGCGCGGCATCTCTGTGGAGAAGCTGCGCAGCGGCCGCCTGCGCTACGTGGAGACCGGCGCACCGGGCAAGGTGATGCTGCAAGACGAGGTGCTGCACCTGCGTTGGCGGCTGGCTTCCGATGGCGTCATGGGCCTCTCCCCGGTGCATCTGGCGCGCGAGACCTTCGGCCTTGCCGTCACGCAGGCGGAAGCGGCGGGCAAGCAGGCGCAGAAGGGCTTCCGGCCGGAAGGCGCGGTGGTCTTCGCCCAGTCGATCAATCCGACGCAGAAGATCGATGTGCTCGACAAGCTGCGGCAGAAGATCGAGCGGAACGACAGCACCTCGGGCGTGTTGGTGCTCGACGGCGGGGCGGACTGGAAGCCGTTCGCCTTCTCCTCGATGGACGCCGAGTTCCTTGAGAGCCGTAAACTCCCAACCTCGACGTGTGCCGCATCTTCGGCGTGCCGCCCTCGGCCGCCGGCATCACCGACAACGCGACCTATTCGAACATCGGCGAGGAAAGCCGGGCGCTGGTGCAGCGCTGCCTTGCGCCGATGGCGAAGCGAATCGAGCAGGCGATGAACATGGCGCTGCTGTCCGAGGAAGCGCGTAAGACCTTCTTCGTGGAGCACGACCTCGCGGGCCTGCTGCGTGGCGACCTTGGCGCGCGCTATGAGGCCTACCGCACCGGCCGGGATGGCGGCTGGCTCTCACACCGGGCAGCGCTACGGCGACCTGATCGACTGCGTTGGTCCGACTATGACGGCGAGAGCATCAGCCTCAAGCAATCCAAGACCAAGGAGCCGGTGAGTGTCCATTGCTCGGAGGCGCTGCGGTTGATGCTCGATTCTGCCCCTAAGGTCAGCCCCTTCATTCTCACTCGGGAAGACGGGCGTCCGTGGTTCACCGAGGGCAGCGACAAAGAACTGAGCAAGCGGTGGCGTGCCCGGATGGCTGAGGCAGGCTTCTATGCCAAGCCGTTTGAGGAATTAAGCAAGGCGGGGAAGGCGGAGCAACTGCACTTCAATGACCTTCGCGGGACCGCTGTGACGCTGCTGGCTGCCGCTGGTGTGGCGATCTCGCAAATCTGTGCGGTGACGGGTCACACACTACAGTCGGCTACCCGCATTCTGGAAAAATACATGGCCCGAACGGCCGCCCTGTCGAAGGCCGCGATCCTGGCATTCGAGAACAGTCCGGCAACGGCTTTTGCAAACCGTCTGCAAACCGGACCGAACCCCCTCCCGGAACAGGAGGAGAAAGCGAGGGTAAATCAATAAGATGATTGGCGCACCCGAAGAGATTCGAACTCCTGACCCCCAGATTCGTAGTCTGGTGCTCTATCCAGCTGAGCTACGGGTGCGCTGTGGGGGGCATGTACCGCCCCCAGCGGGGGGATGCAAGGGCGAAAGTGAAGAAGTTATTGCGCCGCGGTTTCGGCCTGCACACTGCCGCGCGGCAGGCGGATGATGAACTCGGTCCCTTCCTCGTCGCTGCGGGCAAGCTCCAGCCGTCCACCATGGCCGCGGACCAGTTCGGCGGAGATGGCGAGGCCGAGGCCGAAGCCGCCTTTTCGCGCCCCGCCCTGAAACGGGGTGAACAGGAACTCCCGTGCCTTCTGCGGCAGGCCGGGGCCGGTGTCTCCCACGCGGATGAACCACTCGGCCTCATCCTCCCCGGCGCTGACCTCGATGACACCGGGCTGGCCAGTGGCCTCGATCGCCTGCCGGGCGTTGCGGATGAGGTTGGACAACACGCGGTGAAGCTGCTCGGGGTCGGCGCGCAGCCACAAGGTGGGCGGTACGTCGTTCAGGAAGGTGATCTGGCCGCCAGCCGCCTCATCCGCCATCGTCTCGCTTTCGAGAATCTCCGACACGGTGCGGATCAGCGGGAATCGGGTAAGGCTGGGCGGCGGCTCCTCTGCCCGGCCGAAGGCAAGCGTGCTCTCACACAGGTTGATCGCGCGGGAGAGGGAGCCGACGAGCTTCGGGGCGGCCCGCTGCACAGCAGGGTCTTCGGAGCTTTCCATGCGGTCGGCGAAGAGTTGCGCGGCGGTCAGGATGTTGCGCAGGTCATGGCTGATCCGGGCAACCGCTCCGCCGAGCTGGGCGAGCCTGTCCTTCTGGCGCAGCGCCTGCGTCAGCTGCGTCTGCATGGAGCGGAGGGCGACTTCGGCCTCACGGATTTCGCGTACGCCCCGGCTGGAGGGTTCGATGATGAGCCGCGCATCCTCCGGCGCCTCCGCATAGGCGGTGACATGCTGGATCAGGTGCCGGATCGGGCGGAGCACCAGCCGACTCACCGCCGCGAACAGTAGCACCGCTGTCACCACCGAGAATACGGCGGAGAGCAGCAGGATGCGTAGCCCGTAGTCCACCATCGCCGCCCGGAGCGGTTCCGTTTCCGTCGTCACCTCGATCAGCAGGCCCGCGTCGTGTACCGGATTGCCAATCACGCGGATGATGCGGTTGTCCCGCTCCAGCAGAACGGAGAGCGAGTCTCGGATGAGCTGGAAGGGACCTGCCTCCCGCAGATCATAGGTGCCATAGATGGGCTGGGTGATGGGGGAGGACAGAACGAGCTGGCGCACCTCGTCCCGGCGGAGGACCACGTTCATCACCCCTGCGGTGGCCAGCAGTTCCTTTTCCAGCGATTCGTCCAGCACATCGTCGCTGGCCAGAACGGAGAGCGCGGCGATCTGTGCCCGCTCCAGCCGGAGATGCAGATAGTCCACCCGATAACGCGCGATGGACGGGACGAGGATCAGCACCTCGGCCAGCAGCACGAACAGTGTCGTGACGATAAGGAATCGGCCGGAGAGGGAGTTCAACACCATGCGAAGCGCCTGCCCCCGGTCGCAGCCCGACGCCGCCGGGGATTTTCCCCGGTTTTTTCACAGCTTCGCGACAGGATAAAGCGGAAAGCGACCTTGCGGCACCTCTCGGCGGGAGAGAGCGACGCCCGGATTGACTTCCTGCCGCTTTCCGCCTATTGGGCTGGCTTCGAACAACCCCGGCCTTCGAATCCGCACGTTTTGCGGGTTTGGGTCGCATGACAGACGACGAACGGAGTGCCGCGATGAGCAAACGTACTTTCCAGCCGAGCAACCTGGTCCGCAAGCGCCGGCACGGGTTCCGCGCCCGCATGGCGACCAAAGGGGGCCAGCGTGTCCTCAACGCGCGCCGCGCCCGTGGCCGGAAGGTTCTCTCGGCGTAAGCCGGGACGATCCTGAGGTCAGAGACATGACGCCGCCGGAACCCGGTCAGGAGGGCCTCGTCGCCGAACCTGATGGGGGGCCGGCGGCGGTTTCGTATGTGGAGGAGGCCGCGGACGAACGTCTCGGCCGGCACAACCTCCAGCGCACCGGGTTGAGAATTCTGAAGCTTCGCGCGGATTTCCTGCGCGCGGCACAGGCGCGCCGTCAGGCGACTTCGGGTTTCCTGCTTCAGGCCCGCCGCCGGGCGGAGGGGGAGCCGGGGGAGGGGATCCGCGTTGGGTTCACCTGCTCCAAGAAGGTCGGAAATGCTGTCGCCCGAAACCGCGCCAAACGGCGGCTCCGCGCCCTCGCGCGCGAGCGGTTGCCGCTGATCGGACGCGCGGGATGGGACTACGTGCTGGTCGGGCGGCCGGGCGTGACGACGGACCGGCCGTTTGCCGATCTGCTGTCTGATCTCGACGCGGCCATCGCCTCTGTCCACCGTGCCTCTGCCCACCGCGACGGGCTGCGATCTGAGAGGCGCGAAAGGCGGCCAAAGTGACGCCGCTCGCGCATGTTGTGGCACTGCCGGTCAGGGCCTACCGGCTGCTGATTTCGCCGTGGCTGGGCCAGTCCTGCCGGTTTCAGCCTACCTGTTCCGCTTATGCGCTGGAGGCGCTGGAGCGGCATGGCGGGCTGCGGGGCGGCTGGCTGACGCTCCGCCGCCTTCTTCGTTGTCACCCGTGGGGCGGATCGGGTTATGATCCCGTGCCGCCCGCAAGAAGGGACCGCTGATGCTGGACGAGGCCGACGACATCCATCCGCTGTTCCGCGGCGCGCCGCAGAGCACGGAGTTCCGCAAGCTCCGCAAACGTCTCGTCCGTGAGGTGCGGGAAGCGATCGACGCCTATGGCATGATCGAGCGCGGAGCCCGCTGGCTCGTCTGTCTGTCGGGGGGCAAGGACAGCTATACGATGCTCGCGATCCTGCATGAGCTGCAATGGCGTGGCCTGTTGCCCGTCGATCTGCTTGCCTGCAACCTTGATCAGGGGCAGCCCGGATTTCCCGCGACGGTGCTGCCGGAGTTTCTGTCGCGCATGGGCGTGCCGCACCGGATCGAATATGCCGACACCTATTCCATCGTGATGGACAAGGTGCCGCAGGGCCGGACGATGTGCGCGCTCTGCTCCCGCCTCCGGCGCGGCAACCTCTACCGCGTCGCGCGGGAAGAGGGATGTTCGGCGGTCGTTCTGGGGCACCACCGGGACGATATCCTTGAGACGTTCTTCATGAACCTCTTCCATGGCGGGCGGCTGGCAACCATGCCGCCGAAGCTGCTGAACGAGGATGGTGACCTGTTCGTCTATCGCCCTCTTTCATTTGTGGCGGAGGCGGATTGTGAGAAATTCGCCCGTGCGATGAACTATCCGATCATTCCCTGTGACCTCTGCGGTTCGCAGGACGGCTTGCAGCGCCAGCAGGTGAAGCAGATCCTCGACGGGTGGGAGGCGCGTTCGCCGGGCCGGCGGCAGGTGATGTTCCGCGCCCTGATGAACGCCCGTCCCTCGCATCTGCTGGACCCGGCGCTCTTCGATTTCGCGGGGCTGTCCCGCGGCGTGGAGCCTGTGGAAGTGGATCCGGCCATCCCGCGTCTCGCCGACTGACCTTGCCCCGCTCCCCGCCCGGCGCATATGCGGAAAGGGCAACGAAAAGGGAGCGGCATGGTTACGGGCATTCATCACATCACTCTGGTCACACGCCGCGTTCAGGCGAACGTGGATTTCTACGCGGGATTTCTGGGTCTCCGGCTGGTGAAGCGCACGGGCGGGTTCGAGGATGCCGAACAGCTCCACCTGTTCTATGGCGACCGGACAGGCTCGCCCGGCTCACTGGTGACCTTTCTCGTGTGGGAGGACGGCGCGCCGGGCCGGGTCGGTCACGGGCAGGTGGCGGAGATCGCCTTTGCCGTGCCCCGTGCCGCGCTTGGCGACTGGCTGGGCCGCGCGCTGGAGCGCGGGATCCCGCACGAACATCCCCGCAAGGAGTTCGGAGAACCCGTCCTGCGGTTGAAGGATCCCGACGGCGTGGTGGTGAAACTGGTAGGCAGCGATCTGCCCGCGACCGCACCATGGACCGAAACCGTGCCGGAAGCGCTGGCGATCACCCGCCTGCGCTCCGCCACCCTCTTCAGCGAGGCGCCCGAGCAGACGGCGGCCTTCATCGCGCGGTTCGGCTATCGCCCTGTGGCGGAGGAGGGGACGGTCCGGCGTATGCTGTCCGATACGGACGCCATCGACATCCGTGACGCCACCGGCTTCTGGCCGGGTGTGCCGGGGACGGGGATCGCCGATCACGTGGCCTTCCGCGCGCCCGATGTGCCCGCGATCCGCAGTATGGAGGCGGAGCTCTCCCGCCTGAACGCCACGGAAACCAACCTCCACGACCGGAAGTATTTCGTCTCCCTCTATGCGCGCGAACCCGCCGGAACCCTGATCGAATACGCGACCGACGGACCCGGTTTCCTTGTGGACGAGCCGGAGGAAACGCTTGGAACCGCGGTGATGATCCCGCCGTCCGACGCGGAGCGTGGCGCCGATCTTCGTGTGATGCTGCCGCAGTTCGCGTTGCCCGATACGCCGCGTTTCCCTCGGCGCGACCTGCCCTTTGTCCACCGCCTGAACGAGCCGGAGGAGCCGGATGGCAGCGTGCTGTTTCTGCTGCACGGCACGGGCGGGAGCGAAGCGGATCTGATGCCGTTCGCCCGTCGCGTTGCACCGCATGCCACTCTCGTCGGTCTGCGCGGCCGTTCGACGGAGGAGGGGACGCTCCGCTGGTTCCGTCGGCTGGGAGAGGGGCGTTTCGACGAGGAGGACATCCGCTCGGAGGCAGAGGCGCTTTCCGCCACCATCGCGACCGCGATCCGGGGCTATGGGCTGGATGAGGCGCGCACCGGCTTTCTGGGATATTCCAACGGTGCGAACATGATCTGGGCGACGATGCTACTGGAGCCGCGCGCGGTGCAGCGGGCGGTGCTGCTCCGCCCTGCGGCTGTGCTGTCCGCACCGCCCGTGCCGGAGGCGAGCGGAGCGGCGCTGATCGTGTCGGGTGCGGTGGACGAGGTTGCTCCGCCCTCTCCCCTTGTCGCTGAAGCGCTACGGGCCGCGGGCGTGGAGGTGACGGAGGAGGTGGTGCAGGCGGGTCATGCCCTGACCCCGTCAGATGCGCTTGTGGTCAAGGCATGGCTGGAGGAACATCTCTGAGCGGTCAGCCACCCTCCCGCACGAAACCCACGAAACCGGCGAGGAAGTTCGCAAGCTGCTTGCGCGTTTCCTCGTTTTCCAGTTCGTGATCTGCGTCCATCAGCGTATGGGCGCGTGACACCATCATCCGCCCGCCGAACCATGGACGCGTGCCAAGTGTGCGGAACACAGGCAGCCAAGCGTTCTGGGCAAGAATGGTGCCGAAGCCGCCCGGAGAGGCACCGATGACCGCGACGGGCTTGCCACCCCATACCTGCGCGATGTCATCGGCCGGCCGGGTCATCCAGTCAATCGCGTTCTTGAATACCCCGGGCAGCGAATTGTTGTACTCCGGCGTCACGACCAGTAACCCGTCCGCCTGCATCAGCATATCCTTCAGGCGGGCTACCGGCTCCGGGATACCCGACGCGGCCTCGTCATCCGCATTGTAGAGCGGCACATCGGCGATGCTGCCCATCTGCAGGGCAACTCCCTCCGGCATCAGCCCCGATGCGGCGCGGAGCAGCGATGCATTGAACGAGG
This sequence comes from Haematobacter missouriensis, assembly GCF_000740775.1. Classification (GTDB taxonomy): domain Bacteria; phylum Pseudomonadota; class Alphaproteobacteria; order Rhodobacterales; family Rhodobacteraceae; genus Haematobacter; species Haematobacter missouriensis. The sequence goes on from NZ_JFGS01000020.1 coordinate 8,753, forward strand.
CGCGGCGAAGGCTGCCAGACAGTCCGAGAATGGTGGTCATCGCGTTCCTTTCCTGTTGCTGGCCGGCAATATAGCATTCCCGGACGCTCCTTCATCTTCCTGAAAAGCCGGTGCGGCTTTCGCGGACTACCTTGTCCTGCCGGCGGAGTGTCTAGCGGCTGTCCGTCTCTGCCGCGTCACGGGGAACCGGCGCAGCCGCTCCGTCGGCAGCGTCCTCGGTTTGCCGGGTCACCTCGACGGTATGGGAGCCGTCCTGTCTGGTCACCGCGACGTGGTAGCGGCGACCGTCGGGAAGTCGGATATCGGCCTCATAGCCCGGCCAGTCGGGTGGGATGTTCGGCTCCACGCGCAGATTTCCATCGGCCAGCGTGATGCCGAGGATCCCCTCCACCGCAGCCCGGTAGAGCCAGCCTGCCGAGCCGGTATACCACGTCCAGCCCCCGCGACCGCGCTTATCGCCGATGCCATAGACATCCGCCGCCACGACATAGGGTTCCACCCTGTAGCGATCCGCCTCCGCGCGGTTCTCCGCATGCGAGACGGGGTTGATCATGTCGAAAAGGCCATGCGCATCCGAACCCCGGCCCATTCGCGCCAGCGCATAGACCATCCACGCCGCGGCATGCGTGTACTGCCCCCCGTTTTCCCGCACGCCAGGGGGGTAGCCCTGGATATAGCCGGGGTCGCGGGCCTCGCCATCCGCACCGCCGACAAAGGGCGGCTGGAACAGGCGAATGAGACCCGCCTCTGTATCCACCAGATGTGACAGGGCCGCATCCACCGCGATGGTTGCATGGTCCTCCGGGGCGATGCCGGAGATGGCGGCCCAGCTCTGCGCGATGGAATCGATGCGGCAAGCATCGCTTTCTTGGCTTCCGAGCGGCGCCCCGTCGTCATAATAGCCGCGGCGATACCACCCTCCGTCCCATCCCGCCGCTTCCAGCGCCTGCGCCAGCCGCTCCCGATGCGCCTGCCAGCGGTCGGCGCGCTCCGCCTCGCCCCGCGCCCGCGCGAAGGGCGCGAAGGCGTCGAGCGTGGTGGCAAGGAACCAGCCAAGCCAGACGCTCTCTCCCCGGCCCTTTTCGCCCACGCGGTTCATCCCGTCGTTCCAGTCGCCGCCAAGGATCAGCGGCAGGCCATTCGCCCCCGTCCGCTCCACGGCGAGGTCGAGCGCGCGGGCGCAGTGTTCGTAGAGAGGCGCCGTCTCCGCGCTGTGACCGGGGGTGTAGAAGGCATCATGCTCCCCTTCCTCCAGCCTCCGGCCCTCCAGCCAGGGCAGCGGATGGTCCAGCAAGGCGGTATCGCCGGTGGCCGCCACATAACGCTCCGTCAGATGGCCCAGCCACACCACATCGTCGGAGATCATCGTCCTGACGCCCGCGCCCGTCGCAGGCAACCACCAGTGCTGCACATCCCCCTCAGGGAACTGGCGGCCGGCGGCGTTCAGGATCTGTGCGCGGGCGAGGGAAGGGTCTTGTAACAGGAGGGCGCTCGTATCCTGCAACTGGTCCCTGAAACCGAAGGCGCCGGAGGCCTGATAGAAGGCGCTCCTGGCGCGGATGCGGCACGCGATCGCCTGATAGGGCAGCCAGCCGTTTATCATGAGATCAAGCTTCGGATCCGGGGTACTGACCTGCAGGGTATCCGTGATACCGCGCCATTCCCCTGCCGCGGCGGCAAGAGCGGCCTGCCAGGCATCCTCCCCCAGCACGCGAGCGGGGAGATGATCGACATCAGCCTCCTCCCCATCGCCGAGCGCGAATGTCACACTGCGGCTGGCACCGGGGGGAAGGGTCACTTCCGAGATGAGCACGGCGCAGGGATCGCCCTCCGTCTCCAGAGAGGACCCCGGCCAACCGTCCACCAGCGCTGCGGGGCGGCGAAGATTGCCCCCCCGGCCGAAGAATGCGGTGCGGGAGCCTAGGAACCCCGTCATGACGCGGTCGCAGGTGAAGACGGCGGCGTGCCCAACCGCTTCCGTCGCAAAGGGGTTCCGCGCGGCAAGTCCGCCGGAGGCAAGCCGCCGGAACCGGATCATCGGCGCGGTCCTGCTGCGGTTCTGGCCCAGAACGCATTCCGCATAGCCCGCGACGCGCAGCCGCAACGTCCGCCCGGACCGATTATGGAGCGTGAGACGGGTGAGCTTCGCCGGCTGATCCGCATGGAGCGTCTGAACGGCCTCCACCTCCAGCCAGTCGGTAAAGGCTCGGAAAGTGGTCTGACCGAAGCCGTGCCGCACCTCGTAGAGCGCCAGCGGATCGTCGGAGAGGCCGGCAAAGGGTGTCGCGATACGACCGCTTTCCGTATCGTGGATGAAGAAGCCCTCGCCCGGGGGGTCTATGACCGGATCGTTCGACCATGGCGTGATCTGGTGATCACGGGAGTTGACGGACCAAGTGAACCCCGCTCCGGTGGCAGAGACGTGGAAGCCGAATGCGCCGCGCGCGATGACGTTGATCCAGGGATGCGGTGTCGCTTCGCCGTGGCGGAGACGGACGACATAGCTCCGCCCATCAGCGGAAAAGCCGCCGTAGCCGTTCCAGAAGCGCAGAGCTTCTTCCGGAAAGGCAGGGGGCGGCAGAGCTTTTACCGGCAGGGCGGGCGGCGGCGCCTTCGGGGCAACGCTCTCCTCCGCGATGGTGTCGAGCCGATGGATCTGCTCGGACAGCCGCCCGTTGCGGGCATGTATCGAAATCCGCGCGGCGGCCAGGAGCGTGTCCAGCGTCTCGCGGCCCAGCATGTCGCGGCGCAGGACATAGACATTGCCGCCTTCCCCCGTCCTGCGACGCTCATAGCTTTGCGACAGGGCGTTGATCTCGTCCTGCAACTGCTCGGAATAGGAAGTGGCGCGCTCGTTCAGGATCACCAGATCCGCCAGCACCCCACGCGCGCGGAAGTAGAGATGCATCCTGAGCGCTTTTCGCACGATGGGAAGGTCCGCCTCGCTATCAAGTCGGAGCAGGAAGATCGGTACGTCGCCCGATATGCCCGCAGGCCAGAGCGCGGATTGCGGGCCCATCGCCGCCTGCGTCGCGGCATCCATCGCCGTCAGCGAAAGGTCCGGATAGACCAGCAGCGCGGCATACCGACGAAAGAGCGCGGCTTCCTCCAGCGGGATGTCCAGATGGCGGAGTTGCACCTGCGAATAGGTCCAGGCGAGGCGGCTCTCGTGCTCGAAGGTTTCGGCGCGGCTGTAGTGCGCCACCGCCCGCTCCAGTTCCTCGGCCGTGTCGGTGACGACGGTCCAGAAGATCAGGCTCGCCTCTTTCCGGGGCAAGATGCGGATACGGCGGCGGAGGGAGAATATCGGGTCCAGTGTGAAACCCGTCGCCCCGGTGAGCTCAGCTCCCTGATCAAATGCGGCAGCCGTACCGAGCGTGCGCCCGCGGCCGATGAAGGCGCGTCGGTCGGTTTCGAACTCGGTACCCCGCCCCTCAGGCGGCCCGCTCAGGAAATGGGCAAGGTGCAACTGCCTGTCGCCGGCGGTGCGGCGGTTGCGCCGAGCCGTGATGACACGACCATTCTCCCATACCTCCGTGCGGATGAACATTTTGGAGAAGGCGGGATGCGCGGCGTCCGCCTCTGCCCGGTCGAGCACGATCTCCCCATACGAGGTGATCTCTATGGTCCGCGCCTCGGTGCCGAGATTGCGGAGCACGATACGACGTCCTTCCGCATTGGCCTCCGCCGCGACGATGACCTCCATCCGGCTGTCGATGCCATGTGCGACCTTGTGGAATTCAGCCTTGTGATCGGAGAAGACGGCGCCGGCGGTTTCTCGCTTTGCGCGGCGCGGGCTCGTGCTGGCGGACCACCACATGCCCGAGGCCGTGTCTCGAAGGAACAGGAAGCTGCCGCCGTGGTCGAAGGTCGGATCCGGTCGCCAGCGCGTGACAGCCAGCCTGCCATACGTCATGTAACCCGCGCCGGTGGTGGAGAGCATGACCGAGTGGTGCCCATTCGAAAGAATGGCCACGGCATTGCGGTTGTCCTCTGGCTCGGGCGCGACGTTCAGGGGCTGCGCTTCCGGGCCGGCGACATGGGCGGGGCTGGAGGCCGAGTCGCTCCGCGTGAGCGGCACGATCTCCCGGGGTGCCTTTTCCTGCAAGAGCAGCTCCGCCGCCTTGATGACCGGATCGTCGTGAAAGCGCGTGCGGTGGATGCCGTCGAGGATGGAGTTGCCGATCGCGACGATGCTCATGCCATGGTGATGCGCCATGTAATTCCGAACGACCGCGTATTTCGCGCCCTCCTGCAACCGGCTGGGGGTGAAGTCCACGGCATCATACGCCCCCTGCGGGCCGAAGGCGCCCATCTTCTCCAGCCGCCGCAGGTTTGCCACCGCCGCATGGGGACGGATCTGGCTCGCCAGGAGCGTTGCATAGGGGGCGACGACCACGTCCTGCCCGACCGTGCGTTTCAGGCCCAGCTCGGGCACCCCGAAGGCGTAATACTGGTAGTTCATCTCCCGGTCCCGGGCGTTGAAGGCGCTCTCCGACACGCCCCATGGGATACCCAGCCGGTTGCCGTGCTGTATCTGCACCGCTACTGCCATGGCGTTGGACTGATTCAGGATACCGCCCACGCGCTCCTGCATCACGAGAGGGGGCATGAGGTATTCGAACATCGAGCCGGACCATGACAGCAGCACACCGCGCCCTTCGAAGGCGGTGACGGGTCGGCCGAGGCGGGTCCAATGCTCCACCGGCAGGTCGCCCTTGGCGATGGCGAAGAAGGAGGCGAGCCGCGCCTCCGACGCCAGCAGGTCGTAGCAGGACAGGTCGCGCTCACCCAGATCCGGCCTGTAGCCGATGGAGAGGAGGCGCTTCTCCGGGTCCATCAGGAAGCGGAAATCCATGGCAAAGGCGAGGGAGCGCGCCCGTTCAGCCAGCGCGGCGAGACGCTCTGCCAGACTGTCCTTCTCTTCCCAGCCGGCGAGCGAGTCGCCCGTCATCGCGTCACAGGTGGCTTTCAGCGCATTGGCCCACCAGACGAGTTCCGCAGTGGTGGCGTGACCTGCCTCCCGTTCGAGGTCGAGGCTCAACTTGCGGATATCCTCGGCGATGACGGCGAGGTTGATCGCGCGCACCGGGGCGAGCTGCGGTTCATCGAGATAGCTGGCGAGGCTCCGGGCGAAACCGTCGATCCGCTCCTCGATCCGGCGGCGGAGAGGGCGGAGTGTGCGGCGGTCGTCCGGCACGGCGGCATGGCGCTCCCGCACCAGGGCGAGCACGTCTCCGATCCCGTCCAGATTGCCCAGCATGTTGACGGACGGGTTCCGGCTCCACTCTCGAAGCGCGGAAGACAGCGTGACCAGGTGTCCGGCGAGGTTGCCGCTGTCCACGGCGGAGACATATCGCGGCTCCAGCACGGCGAGGTTCGCCGTGTCATACCAGTTGTAAAGATGGCCCCGATACTTCTCCATCCTCTCCAGCGTGCCGAGGGACTGTTCTATGCGGCCCACGGCGACCTCGAAGCTGATCCAGCCGAAATCGCGCGCCGTGAGGACGGAAAGCAGATAAAGCCCGATGTTGGTGGGGGAGGTCCGCTCGGCGATCTTCGGGGCCGGGGCTTCCTGAAAGTTGTCGGGGGGCAGCCAGTTCGATTCTGCGGTGACGAAGGTTTCGAAATACCGCCAGGTGAGGCGCGCCGTCCGGCGCAGTGTATCACGGTCCGCGGGACGGATGTTAAGCCGATCCTCCGTGGCGAGCGGGCGGCTCACCTCCCATGCTGCAAGCGGCGCCAGTGTCCAGATAAGTGCGAAGGGCAGGGCGACGGCCAGACCGGCGGGGTTAAGAAGCGCAACCGCAACAAAGAGGCCCAGCCCGATCACCGGCGATATCCACATGTAGCGCAGGTAGTCCTTCAAGTCTGACCGCGCACTCACATGCACCTGCTGGGCCGTGCGCCATTCGAGCAGATGCTTGCGTGAGACGAACATGCGGTAGAGGGCGCGCACGATCGCATCGCCCATCTTTACCGCGAGATGGGCCATGAAGGTGAGCCGCAGGCCGAATTCCACCAGAAGGCCGCGCCCCTCGCTCAGCACGACGTGGATGTGGCTCCGGGCAGAGGTTCCGCGCTGCCGGGGCACGACGCCGATCAAGAAGTTGGCAAGCGGCACGAAGATGAAAGTCAGGACAAGACCTACCTGCCACCAGAGCGCGGCGTTGAACGGCATCGTGAGCCAGCCTATGGCGGACGCCAGAACCCAGGCGATGGGGACCAAGGTGCGGCGCAGGTTGTCCACCATCTTCAGCCGTGCCACGCCGTTCAGGCCGTTCGTCGGGTCGAGGATGAAGGGTAGAAGCTGCCAGTCCCCCCTTGCCCAGCGATGCTGGCGAGAGACATCCACTTCGTAGCGGGTCGGGAAATCCTCGATCACCTGGACATCTGAGACGAGCGCCGCGCGGGCCAGAGATCCTTCGATCAGGTCATGGCTCAGAACGGCATTTTCCGGCAGGCGGTTGTCGATCGCGGCATCGAAGGCGCGAACATCATAGATACCCTTGCCGGTGAAGCTCCCCTCGTCCAGCAGGTCCTGATAGAGGTCGGACACGGCAAAGACATAGGGGTCAAGGCCACGGTTGGCGGAGAACACCCGCTGGAAAACCGAGCTTTCCGCTCCGGATGTGAGGGAGGGCGTGACGCGCGGCTGAAGGATGCCGTGTCCGCGCGTGACAAGGCCCGTCTTGGGATCGTTGCGGGGCCGGTTCACCGGGTTGTCGATCTTGCCGACCAGATCGGCGATGGAATCGCGCGGCAGACGGGTATCCGCATCAAGCGTCACCACGTAGCGCACCCCATCCGGCGGGCGGGGGCCTGTGTCGAGGAAGGTGGTGTCGCCCTCACCCTCCAGTAGCTGGTTCAGCTCGCTGAGCTTGCCGCGCTTGCGCTCCCACCCCATCCAGACGCCTTCGGCAGCATTGAACAGGCGGCGGCGATGCAGAAGGAAGAACCGTCGCCGCCCGTCATGGGCATAGCGCTCGGCCAGAAGGTCAATGCCGTTTCGGGCATAGGCGACCAGTTCGTCGTCGGAAGGCTGCGTCTCCTCCGCCGCATCCGCCCAGTCGGAGAGCAATGCAAAGGATACCTCGCCGCGCGGGTTCGCGAGGTAGTGGCGCTCAAGATTGCCCAGCAGGTCATCGATCGTGTCGTAGTCGGTAAGCAGGGAGGGGATAACCACCAGCGTCCGCGCCTCAGGAGGGATGGCATCGGTGTAGTCATAGGCGGGTAGCCGCGCCGGTGGCACGAGCCGCGAGGAGACGAGACTCACCAGTGCCATCGCAGCATCCGAGGCCGGAACCAGCGCCAGCAGGATAAGCACGATGGAAACGGGGAGCGGCAGCATCGGCTGGGCGGGAAGCGTGAGGGCCAGCAGCCCGGCGATGATCACGGACAGCACCAACACCGGCACGAAGATCGCCGGCCAGCCCAGCCGTTGCGCAAAGCGAAGGCAGCGTTCCCCGAAGCGCGTCCGGTAGCCGCAGGCTTGTTCCAGCTCGCCGAGCCTGTCGCCGACCAGCACCCGCCCGACCTCTGGCCCGACCTCGTGAGGCGCATCGTGCGGGGGGGCGGCGGGACTTCCCGCGTCACCGGTGCGGGTATCTGCGGCGTCTGCCTGCGCCTGTGGTTCCGTTGGGCGGGCGGCGAAGCCATTCGGATCACCTGCGCCTGAAAGAGTACCCGCCGCCTCGGAACTGACCGGGGCGCGGGACGCGTCGGGGGCCTGCGCAGGCAAAATGAGTGAACGATCATTCCTCCGATCATCCGGGTGCGATGCGTTCCCGGTCGAAGCCAAAGGAGGCGTGCCGGACAGGGGCGCGCCTGCTCCGGCATCCTGCAAGGGAGGGGGGGCCTCCGGCTGCGTAGGAAAGCGCCGCTCCGGTTCAGCACCAGAGCGGAGGCTTTCTGCCGCTCCTTCACCCGATGCGGGGATGCGAGCCGATTGCGCCGCATCAGGCGTCAGGCGCGTGTCCCTATCATCTGGCCCGGTTGAGCCCGGCCCGGTTGTGTCAGGTCCGATCGCGTCAGGCCGTCCGCCCGCATCCCGCGGCCCATCTGCGTCATGAAACCCGTCTGGATCATGTGGCCTTTCCGTCCGGGCGAGGGCGACGGCTTTTTCCGCCACCTCCACCTCGTCGAGCCGGCCATGCCGCGCCACGCGTTCGACCGTGTCGCGGTAGGAGTTGCGTGACGGCTTGTCGAGACGGCCATAATCGGAAGACTGCCGGAGCACCCTGTCGACTGCGCTGACCTTTTCGAACCATGTCAGCCAGTCCACGTCGTCCACCAGCCTCAGGCTGCGGATGATATTGCCGCTGGAGACATTGCTCGCCGACTGGCGTGCATGTTCCAGCGCAACCATGCGCTCGGCAGTGGTCCCGCGTTCCGCCAGCCGGGCATCCAGCCACGCCGTGCCCTCGCGGGATATCTGCGTGCCGTCGCGGAAGCGATAGACGAGCTGGGACGCGAAGGTATCCTCCCGCGCTTCCGCGACATGCGTAGCCAGAAGCAGCGCCACACCGCCATCGCCCGCAGGGATGAGCATCTGATCGGCGAGCGCGTTGGCCGCAAGCCTCTGCCGACGGGCGCTGTCCACCTGTTCCGATTGCCGGCGGAGGTTTTCGAGAAGCACGAAGCGCAGCAGCGCTGGAACCGCCCAGAGCTCTCCGATGGTAAGGACACGGCGCGTCTGGTAGCCCTCGACCATCTCCGTCAGGCCGGCGAGCGATATTTCGGAATCCACGATTGCCACGTATTGCCAGGCAAGAGCGAAGGCCCGGGGAACCCGCTGCCCGTTGACGAGCGTGATCTGCGGCAGATGGCGGTAGAAGGAAGGGGTGAGGTCGCGGCGAAGGTGACGGAAGTTTTCCTCCACCACGTGATGGTTGTCGATCAACCATTCGGCGGCGGGGGTGATAAGCTCCCCGTCCCGCGCAGCGGACATGATGGAAAGGTAGTTTCGCGCAATAACCGCCTGATTCTGGTCCAGGCGATCCATGATGCGGAAGGGCTGGAAGGCGTAAAGGTCGGGGCTTTCGCTCTCCGCCACAGCGGCGCCCGCCGCGCGAAGACTTCCGCCCGACCAGAAGGGGATACGTATGGAGGACGCCTCGGGGCTCGTTCCGTCCACGGTCAAGCCCAATGCCGGTGGGTCATGCAGCGCCTCCCTGAGCAACGGGCGGCGATCTGAATACCTCGCTCACCCGAGCTGCAACGCGGCGAAAGCGGCGTTGTTCCCTAAGCGCGAGGCTTGCTTGACCGCTCTGTGCGCGCCGCCCGAACTTTAAGCGACCCATCTCCTTGCGCCTGTCCTGCGGGCAGAAGACGCCAGTCGGTGCAGTCGGTGCAGTCGGTGCAGTCGGTGCAGTCGGTGCAGTCGGTGCAGTCGGTGCAGTCGGTGCAGTCGGTGCAGTCGGTGCAGTCGGTGCAGTCGGTGCAGTCGGTGCAGTCGGTGCAGTCGGTGCAGTCGGTGCAGTCGGTGCAGTCGGTGCAGTCGGTGCAGTCGGTGCAGTCGGTGCAGTCGGTGCAGTCGGTGCAGTCGGTGCAGTCGGTGCAGTCGGTGCAGTCGGTGCAGTCGGTGCAGTCGGTGCAGTCGGTGCAGTCGGTGCAGTCGGTGCAGTCGGTGCAGTCGGTGCAGTCGGTGCAGTCGGTGCAGTCGGTGCAGTCGGTGCAGTCGGTGCAGTCGGTGCAGTCGGTGCAGTCGGTGCAGTCGGTGCAGTCGGTGCAGTCGGTGCAGTCGGTGCAGTCGGTGCAGTCGGTGGAAATTCCGCAGCACTTCGATGGGACGAATTCTATGGAGCCCTGGCTGATGGGGATCCGGTCGGACGCTTGTGAGGACACCCGGGGCTACCTGTTGTTCGGACATGACACCGCACATGGCCGACGGGTGATCAGCAATTGGGATCCAATGATACGCCTTTTGCTGCGCCATGCCGGCACCCGTAACGGGCCGGCCCTGTCAGACATCTGCTGCTCGCCGTCGCGCTCCACCGCATGTAACCAAAATCCTTCTGGCCTGCCGCCGATTCACCGCTTTTTGAAAGAAGTTGTCGCCAGCCCGCCTACGCCCGTGCGGTGACAGGACGGCGGCACCCCTTGCCGGGGGAGGGTATCCGCGCATAAATGCGGACCATGGCTTTCAAATTCTCCTTGTCCTGCCGTCCGACCGTCGCCGTCATCCGCCTGCAGGGCACGATTGCCGCAGGTGGCCGCGGGGGGTTGAGCGATGCGTCCCTTGCCCCGGTGATCGCGCGTGCTTTCGCGAAGAAGCCGGTTGCGGTGGCGCTTGCCGTGAATTCTCCGGGTGGATCTCCGGTGCAGAGCGCGCTCATCGCCGCGCGCATCCGCCGTCTGGCGGAGGAGAAGCAGGTGCCCGTACACGCATTCGTGGAAGATGTTGCTGCTTCGGGGGGCTACTGGCTCGCCACGGCGGGGGATGATATCTGGGCCGATGACAGTTCCATGCTCGGATCCATTGGGGTCATCCATGCCTCCTTCGGCTTTGCCGAGTTCATTCATCGCCATGGCATCGAGCGACGGGTGCTGACGGCGGGTCGCTCAAAGAGCCTTGCCGATCCGTTCCGCAGCCTGACCGAAGCTGACGAGCAGCGGATCCGGGCGTTGCTTGAGCCGATCCACGGGAATTTCATCCGTCATGTGGAGATGCGGCGCGGTACGCGGCTGGCCAGCGACATCGACCTGTTTCAGGGCGATGTATGGGTCGGCCAGCAGGCGGTTGCGCTGGGCCTCGCCGACGGTATCGGACATCTCGTGCCACGCATGAAGGCGCTCTATGGCGACAAGGTCCGCTTTCGCGCGTTCGGGCCGAAACGGTCCCTGCTGTCGCGACTTGGTATGAATGCGCTGGGCGCGGAAGCACTGGCCGGGCTGGAGGGAGCTGTGGAAGAGCGGGCGCTGTGGGCGAGATACGGATTGTGACATGCTGCTGAAAATCGCGGTATTCTTTCTGGCGGCGGTCGTTCTGCTCGGCTTTCTCGGCCAGATGCGTTGGTTCCGGCCTACGCGGAAGCAACAGCCGCCGCAGATATCGAAGCCGCAACGGTGTGGCGACTGCGGCACCTGGCTCATCGGGCGGAAGACCTGTCCCTGCAAGGACAAGGCCTGACGCGTTCTTCGGCGCATCCGAGGGCGGAAGGAAGAAGACATGGCACCCAAGGCACTGGTTACCGGCGCAGGCAAACGTATCGGGCGCGAGATGGCGCTCTACCTCGGCCAGCGGGGATATGAGGTTGCGGTCCATTACTCCGCATCTGCCAATGGGGCGGATGAGGTCGTCCGCCAGATTCGCGACGCGGGTGGGCAGGCCGTGGCACTTCAAGCCGACCTGCTGAGCGCTTCGGAGACAGAGAGCCTCGTGCCTCGTGCGGTGGATATGCTGGGCGGTGCGCTGACGCTTCTGGTGAACAATGCGTCGATCTTCGAATACGACACACTTGCCTCGGCCACGGGGGAAAGCTGGGACCGGCATATCGGCTCCAATCTTCGTGCGCCGTTCTTTCTGACGCAGGCCTTTGCCGCACAGGCGCCGCAGGCGGGCAAGGATGACCGGGGTGAGGCGGTTGCGCAGGCGCTCGTCGTCAATATCATAGACCAGCGGGTGGAGAAGCTGACGCCGGAATTCATGACCTATACCATCGCCAAGATGGGGCTCTGGGCTTTTACCCGCACGGCGGCACAGGCGCTTGCCCCGACGATCCGGGTCAATGGCATCGCGCCGGGACCGACGCTTCGGGGCGCGCGTCAGGATGACGAACACTACCGCCGCCAGCGGTCCGCAACGATTCTGGAACGTGGAGCCGATCCCTCGGACATCACCGCTGCTCTGGGATATCTGATCGAAGCGCGGTCCGTCACGGGGCAGCTTCTGTTCGTTGATGGTGGGCAGCGGCTTGCCTGGCAGACGCCTGACATCCTCGGGACGAAATAACCTTTCGCCACCCTTTGCCCGGCAGCAAGCGGCACCGAGACTTGACTTTTCCCAAGCGGGGGTGGTCCGTCACACGTTGTTCACGATTCATCCGCATTTGCTGCCGCTTTGCCTGCGGAAAAAAATTTCACCAGCAAAATCAGAGCGTTGCAATCGTGCCCAAAAAACGGGCAGCTTGACGAAGGGGTAGGAAAACAAGGAAAAAGGCTCTCTGCCATGAAGTTGTCTCCAGACTTATCCACAAAAGTCGTGGACTCCTTTTCCCTTGCATACCGAGTGCCCAGATTGCAGCCCATGCCGGGAATCGACCCGGTCGCCAAGAGGAGAGCCATTCCGTGACCGCCGTCGATCCCAGACCGGACCAGCCCAAAACCGGACATGCGGTGATAGCGGATTATCTGCGCACGCTCGACTCATCCCCCGGCGTCTACCGGATGCTGGATGGCGAAGGGCGCGTGCTCTACGTCGGCAAGGCGCGGAACCTGAAGGCGCGGGTCTCGAATTACGCGCGCCCCTCCGGCCATTCGGGGCGCATCGCGCGGATGATCCGCGAGACGGCCTCCATGATGTTCCTGACCACCCGGACGGAGGTGGAGGCGCTGCTGCTGGAGCAGAACCTCATCAAGCAACTGAAGCCGCGCTACAACGTGTTGCTGCGCGACGACAAGAGCTTTCCGAACATCCTTCTGTCGCGGGAGCATCCCTTTCCGCCGATCAAGAAACACCGTGGCCGCAAGGCGGAGAAGGGAGATTACTTCGGACCCTTTGCTTCCGCCGATGCCGTGAACCGGACGATCAACCAGTTGCAGAAGGTGTTCCTGCTGCGCACCTGCTCGGATGCGACCTTCTCCAGCAGGACGCGGCCGTGTCTGCTCTATCAGATCAAGCGTTGCTCCGCCCCCTGCGTGGGCCATGTCTCGGAGGAGGGCTATGCGGGCCTCGTCCACGATGCGAAGGAGTTTCTGGAAGGCCGCACGACCCATGTGCAGTCGGAGCTCGCCACCGAGATGCAGGCCGCGTCGGAGGCGATGGAATTCGAGCGCGCCGCCGCGCTGCGGGACCGTATCAGGGCGCTGACGCAGGTGCAGTCCTCGCAGGGGATCAATCCGCGCGGAGTGGCCGAAGCTGACGTGATTTCACTTTACATGGAAGGGGGACAGGCCTGCGTGCAGGTCTTCTTCATCCGCGCGAATCAGAGCTGGGGCAACCGCGACTACTATCCGCGGACCGGTTCCGGCGCGGAGGCGGGCGAGGTGCTGGAGGCGTTTCTGACGCAGTTCTACGACGACAAGACGCCGCCGCGCCTCATCCTGCTGTCGCAGGAGATCGACAATGCCGATCTCGTGACGGAGGCGCTTCGGGAGCGCGCGGGCCGCAAAGTGGAGATCAGCGTGCCGCTCCGCGGTGAAAAGGCGGAGCTGGTTGCCAACGCGCTCCGCAACGCGCGCGAAAGCCTTGCCCGCCGCCTGTCGGAGAGTGCCACACAGAAGCGGCTCCTGGAGGGGGTGGCGGAGGCCTTCGGGCTGGAGGCCCCGCCCGCGCGGATCGAGGTCTACGACAACTCTCACATTCAGGGCACGAACGCGGTCGGCGGCATGATCGTCGCGGGGCCTGAGGGGTTCATCAAGTCGCAGTATCGCAAGTTCAACATCAAGGGCACCGAGATCACGCCCGGCGATGACTTCGGCATGATGAAGGAGGTGCTGACCCGGCGGTTCCAGCGGCTGCTGAAGGAAGACCCGGAACGGCAGGGAGAGGCATGGCCAGACCTTCTGCTGATCGATGGCGGGGCGGGGCAGGTCTCGGCCGTGCATGAGATCATGGCCGAACTGGGGGTGGAGGATATTCCGATGGTGGGTGTCGCCAAGGGGATCGACCGGGATGCCGGCAAGGAGGAGTTCTACCGCACCGGCGCGCCGCCATTTGCACTCCGCCACAATGATCCGGTGCTCTATTTCATCCAGAGACTCCGCGATGAGGCGCACCGATTCGCGATCGGCACTCACCGGGCCAAGCGGGCGAAGTCCATGGGCGCCACTCCGCTGGACGAGATACCGGGCGTTGGCGCATCGCGCAAACGCGCGTTGCTTCAGCATTTCGGATCCGCCAAGGCGGTGGCCCGGGCCGGTCTGTCCGACCTGAAGGCAGCGCCCGGCATATCAGAGGCCATTGCCCAGACGGTTTACGATTTCTTCCACAAGGATTGAGTTGATCAAATCTCTGCTTCGTCGAAGAAATCCCTGTCCACCGTCCTGATGAGACAGGTAGCCCGCGTTCGCACGCCCACGCCATGGGTAAGCATGAGATCGGCCAGCCGACGGCCGTTGATCCGGACGACAGGGTGTTGCACCCACCGCAGATAATCCGAGGCATCTCGTGAAAAAACCCGAAGTCGTGACGAAAACCCCCTTCGTCGCGCCTTCGCCGGTGAGCGATCCGATGAACTTCTGCATGTCCGGCCGACCGACCCGATGATCCTCCGCATAGCGCTTGGCCTGCACGAATACCGTATCGAGGCCCAGGGCGTCCTCATGGATGATCCCGTCGATCCCGTCATCGGCACCTTGCGCGGTCAGGCGTCCGTTCGCCAAGTCTCCGCCTCCGAATCCCATCGCACCAAGCAGCTCCAGAATGACACGCTCGAAGCGTCGCGGGGTCATCTGGCGCACCAGGGTCAACAGTTCGTCCCGCACCGCGGCATTGAGTTGCTGCGATGCAGTTTCGATGGCGTCTTAACAGGCTGCTGAAGAAGTCCTGAAGTGTCATGCTACGCGCCGGAAATCGGAAAATCCGCTCGAACCCACGGAAGTATACGGATTTTGGCTGGATTTCGTCAGATGGCGAACGATTTCCACCCCAACACAGGCCAAAAAGCCTTTTCAGCAGCCTGTTTAGGGGTCTGGTCGGTGGCAGGATGTTTTACCGAGGAAGGTGGAACGGGAAGCCACATCAGAACGCTTACGTCGAGCGTTACAACAGGACGGTCCGGCATGAATGGCTGGACCTCCCCATCTTTGAAACAATCGATGAGGTGTGGAGATCGCAGCCGACTGGCTACGGAACAATGAGCGCCCCAACACAGACATTGGCGGCATTACGCCGCCCAGAAACTGAAGATGGCGGCCAGAAGTCTAATTCTGCGCCCCGTTTAAAAGATGAAGATCGCCGGTCGCGTGGCAAGGAAAATGCCTGTTCTTGAGCCGCGTCCCCCATGCGCGAGATTTCCAGCCATTGAACGTAGGCGGATATCGCTCCAGCATTCTGACGTCGATCTTGTCTGCTTTGGAAGCCAGAAATGCCTTCCCTCGGCTGTGATCTGAAGGTTGCCTCACCCGACCGACCTGAAAGCCCGGCTTTGGCGAGATAGGTCCCCGCCCGGTGGATGCGATTGTGCAGGACTGCCGGTTTCCCGCTGGGGGGAAGGGCATCGGCATCTTCATCGCTGATATGCAGCTGCGGCTGAAGGGCGTCAACACGCCCACCTACGCGCCTCGATCGTACGTTTTCAAGCAAGTGAGGAAAGGAAGCACGAAGGTCTGAAAGTTCGGAAGCGACATGATACGCTGAAGCGGAAGCTTGGTATTCGGTAGACCGGCCCCGACCTCCGCCGCAAGAAGCGGGCTCTCCCCTTTCAACCCCCGGTCCGACGGGCTAGGTATGTCGCCGAGACAAGAGGGACGCCGCGCATGAAGTGGAACATTCCGAACATCCTCACCGTGTTCCGGCTGATCGCGGCACCGGGGGTGCCGGTGATGTTCCTTTACTTTGCCCGCCCTTGGGCCGATTGGTTCGCGCTGGCGCTCTTCATCGGTGCCGCAGTGACCGACTGGATCGATGGCTACCTCGCCCGCGCCTGGGGGCAGGAAAGTCATTTCGGCGCAGCGATGGACCCGATCGCCGACAAGGCCATGGTGGTGATCGCTTTGCTCGTGATCACCGGCTATTCCGGCATGAACCCATGGCTCATCCTCCCGGCGACCGTGATCCTGTTTCGGGAGGTGTTCGTCTCCGGACTGCGGGAGTATCTGGGAGACCGTTCGCGGCTCCTGAAGGTGACCCGGCTCGCCAAGTGGAAGACGACGGCCCAGATGGTCGCGATCGCAGTGCTGTTTCTGGGCACCGGCCTCGATTATCTGAACGGCATTCACCTGCGCGGCATGACGGCGGAGGCCTATGCCCGCGCGGTGGAACTGGGAACGGCAGATCCGGTCCGCACCTGCTTTGCCAGCGGCTGCGCCGGGGCGGCGACGGTTCTGGGGCTGGGGCTGATCTGGATCGCGGCCGGCCTTACCATCGTCACTGGTCTTGAATATTTCAGAAAGGCGCTGCCCTATCTGAAGGAGCCGAAATGATCGATATTCTCTATTTCGCCTGGGTGCGGGAGCGGATCGGCCTGCCGAAGGAGCGGCTGGAGACGACGGCGCCCGACGTGACCGCTCTGGTTGAGGAGCTGAAGGCCCGGGAGCCGCGCTATGCCGCCGCCTTCGCCGATACGCGCGCGCTGCGTGTTGCGCTGGATCAGGAACTTGCCGACTTCGACGCCCCTCTGGCCGGGGTGAGGGAGGTCGCATTCTTCCCGCCGATGACGGGGGGCTGAGGCATGGACATCCGCGTCCAGAGCGAGGCCTTCGCACCGGGGCAGGAGCTTGATGCCTTTACCCGCCGTGCCTCTGCGGCCGGGGCGGTCGTCAGCTTCACCGGTGTGGTGCGCGACGTGGCGGGCGGCCTCGTCGCCATGGAGATCGAACATTACCCCGGCATGACCGAGCGCGCCATCGCGGGGATGGTGGAGGAGGCGATGCGGCGCTTTGCGCTCCTGGATGCACTGGTGATCCACCGATACGGACGGCTTGCGCCCGGGGACCAGATCATGATGGTCGCCACGGCCTCCGCTCACCGTGGAGCGGCCTTTTCCGCAGCGGAGTTCCTGATGGACTGGCTCAAATCGCGCGCCCCCTTCTGGAAGAAAGAGCTGACGACTGGTGCAGCCGGCTGGGTCGCCCCGCGGCAGGAGGATGAAGACCAGCTTGACCGCTGGCAGGACTGATCGCAACGCTCGTGGCTCGTGGCTCGTGGCTCGTGGCTCGTGGCTCGTGGCTCGTGGCTCGTGGCTCACGTGAAAAATGGGAGATGCAGCGGTGGAGCATCATCGTGCTGATGACGCCTCCTGACATTGCGGAAGCGAACGGAAATTCTCAGCAAACCCTCCTGACCGGGATCACGCGAGTTCTGCCCAAGTTATGAGAAATCCCGCGGCGGAGAGGGATAAAATCTAGAATTTATTGCAATGGGTTATTCCGCATCTCCACCGGCAAGGGCATGCGCAGCGGAGCCGGTATGCAGGGCGCAGGAGCGAATCGCGTAGCCTCTACACGCCTTACGCCTTTCAAGCGCTGCTGTAGTTTAAAATTTGGTGGGTGAAAGTATCAAGTTTCTGACGTGTTTCATACGTCGAACAAGTCGTGCTGTGCTTACCGCGGGTGCTTGTCGCTGCGGTGCCAGATACGTTTGCGCTCGATGAGCGGAAGCGCCGCGCCGCTGCGTTGTCATGGCCCTCACCTTATCACATTAACAGGCTGCTGAAAAAGTCCTGGAGCGTCATGCCTATATGAGCCCGAAAGCGGAAAATCGGCCCGGGAACGCCCGGAAGTATATAGATTTCCGGCTAGCTTTCGTCAGTTTGCGAGGGATCTCCGTTCCAACACGGGCCGGAAAGTCTTTTTCAGCGGCCTGTTCAGGGTTCAGGATTGTGAAACTGGGATGAAAGCCGCCCGGTTCACGCCGGTGGCTGTGACCCTGGGCGGATCAACACGACTTGCTTCGGCCTTTGTCGCCATCGCGCCAAGTGCAGCGTTGGCGGCACCACGTCGGTCATTTAGATAGACCCAGCACCATGTGGGGGAGCAGAGACCCATCACAACGGCAAGATGCTTCCGCGTGGTCTGCCGACAGATGTACGCGAGACCGTGGACGGCTCCGCGATACTATCAGGAACGGGACCGGCTCAGAAAGCCTGCAAAACCCAGCTATTGTCATACCGCTCACAAGGCTGGCGCAGGAAGCCCGCAAAGCCCGACCCTCTGCTCGCATTATGCGGCAACTGGCGCCACCTTTCGCGGGCGAAGCATGGACGGCTTGGCCGGCGCGTTCAGTGCTCGCCCAGCCGATGCCGGAGGCGTTCGTTTTCCTCCCGCGCCTGCCGCACGGCGTCCATTGCCGCCATCAGTTCGGTTTCCCGGCCCTCGCTCTCGTGGCGCATCTCCTCCTCCCGCGCGGAGAGATGGGCGAGGGCCGCGTCCCGCGTCTCCTCCGCATCGTGGAGCGATTGCGCCATCCTTTCCAGTTCGTCCAGATCCGCCTGCGACACGCGCGTCAGCCGATGGACGAGCCAGTGCGCGAGCCAGCCCAGCAAAAAGGCGATGAACAGCGCAATGGCCGTGGCGATGATGAATTCGGTGCGGTTCATGGTCTTGGCCGTCGCTGGGTTCTGGTTGCCGGGAGGACCGCCTGCTGAGGCGGGGCGGTTCAGTTGGTATCAGGGGCTTCCGTGGCGGGGGAAGGTTCCTCGTCGCCGTCGATCGCATCCATCGGTTCACCCTCCTCACTCGCATCGTCGTCCATGGCCCCTTCCGTTTCATCCGCAGGGGGGGCTGCGGCCTCTGCCGCGCGGGCAGCATCGGTCACCGCTTCGGGGCGGGCCGTCGGGGCGGGCACCGGCTCCGGCAGGGCGGGCTGATCGGCGGATCCTATGATGAGGGTGAAGGCGATGCGCCGGTTGGCCTCACGCCCCTCCTCCTTGCCGTTGTCGGCGATGGGGCGCGTCTCGCCATAGCCGCGCGCCGTGAGGTTGGAGATCGGCACCCGGCGCGCAAGCAGCGCCTCCAGCACCGCCTCCGCCCGCGCCTGGCTGAGCTGGAGGTTCATCTCGTCCCGTCCTTGGCTGTCGGTATGGCCACCGATCTCCATCTTCACGTCGATGCAGGGGATCATCGCCTCCGCCACCTTGTCGAGCGTCTGGCGGGCATCTGCGTTGATCGTGGCGGACCCGGGCGCGAAGGTGATCTTGTGGCTGTCGAGGATCGCGTTGATCGTGCGCACGCATTCCTGCGGGGTCGGCAGCGCGGCCTGCGGATCCAGCCGTTCGTCATAGCTCACATCGACCGTATAGGCCGCGCGCCCGAGACGGGAGGAGAGGGTGCGGGTGATGTTGCCCCGCGCGGACTTGTCGCCGGTGACGCCCCGGACGGCGATGCGGTCCTGCGTGACCAGCAATTCACCCCGGTTCAGCTCTCCCAGCGCTTCCAGCCCTGCCAGCACGCGGAGCGCCCAGCCTTGGGGTAACCGGTCGTCGAGCCGGGTTGCGACGTTGACCGCCCCTGCGCCGAAACGGGCGCGGGCATAGCTTTCCACGGCTGCGCGCTGGCGTTCGTCAAGGAACCGGCCGCGTAGCGTGACGCCGCCTTCGGCACCCAGCGTCGCTGTGAATTCGGGCGGACCGCTCTCCGCAGTGGCGGCCTCCTGCACCGGGGCAACGGGACGGTTGGCATGGAGGGAGAAAAGGCTTGGGAGGGACGCGTCGAGATTGCTCACCACCTCCTCGAACGTCTGCGCATCGGTGCCTTCGGCGGCTTCCAGCGTGATATCCGCATCCGCGAGCGTCACCGTGCCGCCGCCAAGCGCCGTCAGGGCGGCGATGCTCCGCGCCGCGGCTTGCCCCCAGTCCTGCGAGGGCGCGCCAAGGCCGACCTGACAGTCGATCGGGTCTTTCACTCCGGCTTCCCGCGCGGCGGCGATGATCTGGCCGAGGGCCGCCTCATCGGGCGCGGCGCATGCATCGAAATGCGGATTTTGACCATCCAGTACGAAGCGCAGCGTGAACGGGGTGATGACCGGGCGAGGCGCGGAGATGTCGAGCGTGACCGGAACGCTCCTGGGCATCTGCGCCCGCAGTTCACGTTCCAGACGTTGTTTCTGCTCCGGGCTGTCCGCGACCGCGGTTACCGCCACCCTGCCCGCGGCGATGGAGATCTTAGAGCGGGGCAGGAGTTCCGCGGCCTTCACCCCGAAACCGACTGCCTCCGCCCAGCCCTGGGGCACTGGCTGCTGCGTGGCCTCTACCATATCGGAGACACGCACGCCATTCGCCACACGGATGAGTGGGTCTAGGATCGCCTCCCGCCCGGTTGCTACCGGGATCAGGCCGATCACGGAGATGCCGTCACGGTTGCGCAGGATTTCCACGGAGAGAGTCGGCGCGGGGATCACGGCGGCGGCTGCGACCTCCAGCGTATCGACGATGCGGGACGGGTCCACCACGCCCCCCGCCACCGTCAGCGCCCGGAACCGCGCGGCCTCAGTCGGCGCCGTCCCTGCCAGAGTGACCGTCAGCCCGTCGGCAGAGGCGCGCGCCCATGTCACGTTCGCAGTGTCGAGGGCGCCATCCACCGCGCGGACGGCGCGATCTTCTACCACCTGGGCGGCGAGGCTCGCCCCGATAAGGGAAAGGCCCGCCGCGGCTGCGAGGGCAAGAGTGCTGAGAAGCGCAGGGGAAAAACGCATGAAGGCCCCGTGTCGTTTCGGTCGGCGCCTGCTTAAGTCCCCTGTCTCCCGGCTTCAATCAAACGAAAAGTGAAATGGCAAGAAACAGCGCAGGGATCAGCCCCGCATCGCGGTTGGAGCGGAAAAGCCTGAGGCAGAGATCCGGGTCGTCTATGCGGAGTTTCGTCAGTTGCCACCACAGGTGAAAGCCGAAGCACCACACGCCCGCCAACCCGAAGATCAGCTTCAAAGGACTCCCTGTCGGCCCCAGAGCGGAGAGGAAGGCGAAGCTCATCAGCACGACGGAGATGCCGAGGAAGATCGTCAGCCAGCGGTGCGTATCCTCTCCGAACAGCCGGGCGGTGGACTTCACGCCGATCAGTGCGTCGTCCTCCTTGTCCTGATGAGCATAGATGGTGTCGTAGAACAGCGTCCAGGAGATCCCGGCGATATAGAGGAACACCGGTGCCCACGCCAGGTTGCCCATATGCGCCGCCCAGCCGAGCAGGGCCCCCCAGTTGAAGGCGAGGCCAAGGAACACCTGTGGCCACCAGGTGAACCGTTTGGCGAAGGGATAGATCGCAACCAGCGCCAGCGACAGCACCCCGAGCGCGATGGCCAGCCCGTTGAAGGTGAACAGGATCAGGGCGGAGATGCCCGCCTGCACCCCCATCCAGATCGCCGCCTGCCGCACCGTGACCTGACCCGAGGGAATGGGACGGGACCGGGTCCGTGCAACGGAGCCGTCGAAATCCCGGTCGGTGATGTCGTTCCAGGTGCAGCCGGCGCCGCGCATCAGGATCGCACCGACACCGCTGGCAAGGATGAGCCAGAGGTCGTAGAACGTGAACCGCGTGGCCGAGGCCGCGAGCAGGATGGACCATAGCATCGGCATGTAGAGCAGCCATGTTCCGATTGGGCGGTCCGCGCGCGACAGGCGGAGGTAAGGGCGGAACACGCGGGGCGCGCGGGTATCGACCCAGCTTCCACTGACCGCATCGGCGACGCGTCCGTCAGCCTCTGGCATTCCGAAGGGGTGGGTCATAATCTCGCCCTCATGTCACGCATCAGACTTCATGTAGACCACCCGCTCGCCCAAGGGCAATCGCTCCCGCTGACGGAGGCGCAGGCGCATTACCTGTTCGGCGTCATGCGGCTTGGCCCCGGCGATGACATTCTCGTGTTCAACGGGCGGGAGGGGGAGTTCGTCGCCCGTGTCGCTCGTGCGGCCAAGCGGGGGGGAGAGCTCGAGCTGGAGGAGAAGACGCGGCCGCTTCAGATCCCGCCCGATGTCTGGCTGCTTTTCGCCCCGATCAAGAAGGCTCGTACCGATTTCATCGTGGAGAAGGCGACGGAACTTGGCGCGGCCCGTATCTGCCCGGTGCAGACCGATTTCACCAACGCGGAACGCATCCGGCAGGACCGGTTGCAGGCCCATGCGGTAGAGGCGGCGGAGCAATGCGGGGGAACCTTCGTGCCGGAGGTGGAGGAGTTGCGCCCGCTTTCCCGCTGGCTCTCCAGCTGGGACGCAGGGCGGCGGATTCTGTGGGCGGACGAAAGCCTCGTCGGCGCGGCCGCGGCGCTTTCGGGTGCGGAGCCTGGGCCATGGGCCATCCTCATCGGGCCGGAGGGCGGCTTTTCTCCTGCCGAAAGGGACAGGCTCCGGGCACTGCCCTTCGTCTTGCCGGTCTCGCTCGGCCCGCGCATTCTGCGGGCGGATACGGCTGCCGTCGCGGCGTTGACATTGTGGCAGGCCGCGCTGGGAGACTGGGGGTGAGTGCTGCGGGAATGCCCTATCCGCCCGCAGAATGCGCAGCGGGCGCTTCCGGGATGTCGCCGTCTGCGGGTGGGAAGGTGGTGAGAGAGACCGGGGATGAGCGCTGCGAGGATTACATATCTACATGCGGTGGCGGAAGGCCGCGAGTTCCGGCCTCCCGGCGTGTCGGCTTCCGCTGTCTGCGGGTGGGAGGGTGGTGAGAGAGACCGGGGATGAGCGCTGCGAGGATGCCGTTTCTTGTGCTGTGGCAGAAGGCCGCGCGGGCCGACTTTCCGGGATGTCGGTTTCCGCTGCTCGATGGGTGGGAGGCCGCTCTGTGAGCGGGGAACGAGCGGGCAGGGCCGCACCGCGGGGTGTTGAGGTTGGAGGGAGATGATGTCTGAGATCATTAGGAAAGCCGGTGCCGAAGGCGCTCCGGCCATTGTCCGGCGGGTGATGGCACAGGAAGTGCCCGTGCTCTCCGCCTTTCTCGCCCGCCACGCGGAAACCTCCATGTTCCTGCGCGAATCACTGCTTTCCGGTATCGATGGCGGCCCTGAGCCGAAGAATGCCCGCTTCTGGTGGGTGGGTGAGGGCGCCGTCGCGCTCAGCACCGCCGGGTTCCTGTCGGTCCAGCTTCCTTCGGCCACGCCCGCCGATCTGGTCGCCCTTCGCGCCGCTCTGGCAGGGGAACGTGTTTTCGGTATCGCCGGAGAAGCGGGCCAGGTAGCCGCTCTGCTGCCTGCGCTGGAGTTGGGAGCACCAAGGTTCAACGGTGCGGAGCCGCTGTGCCGGCTGCAGTTGAGCGACCTCCGCGTGCCGGAAGGGGACGCCGTACTGCGCCGCCCGCTGACTGGCGATTTGGACTGGCTGGGCCGTTGGCGGCAGTCTTACGAGGCGGAACTTCACGGTGCGGCGGAACTTGAGGCCGTGACGCGGCATATCGCGGCGCTGATGGCGCAGGACCGGCTTCGCATCCTGATGCAGGGGGGCGTACCGGTGGCGATCACCGCTTTCAACGCGCGCCTGCCTGCGCCCGCACAGATGGTTCAGGTAGGCGGAGTCTATACACCCACCGCTTATCGCGGACGCGGCTACGCCCGCCTTGCCGTCGCGCTTCATCTGGCGGAAGCCCGTGGGCAGGGGGCGGAAACGGCCATCCTTTTCGCCTCTGGCCCACCGGCGCTCCGCGCCTATCAGGCCATCGGTTTCCGGCAGGTCGGTGCTTATCGGCTGACGCTGTTCCCCGAGGCGCGGGCCGTGCCGGTGTTGCCCCGAACGTTGGCCGATACCGCCGCTCAGTCCGGCCGGAGCACCGATCCGGGCGCTTCCGTCGCTCCCTGTCCCTCGCTCCGGAAGGAAACGCCGTGAGCGCACCGCTTCTGCGCCCCGAAGCGGTAGCCGTGCTTCGCCGCTGGCAGGAGGTGCTCACCGGTCTTGCCATCGCGGCCGTGGGCCTTTGGGTGGGGCTGTTCGGCGGCTGGTTCTTTGGCGCGGTCGGTGTGCTTGCCGGCATGGCGGGACTGGGGCTGGCCGTGATCGGGGTCAGGCGGCTGCGCTTCCGGTCTGCCACCACCGGCATCGGTGCGGTGGACGTGCTGGAGGGGCAGATCGCCTACCTCTCGCCCGTGCCGGAGCGGGGCGGCTTCGCGTCGATCCCCGAAATCACTTCCCTCTCCCTCGTTCTTTCGGATGAGGGCCGGGCATGGCGGATCGGGCAGGCGGGCGCTGCGCCGCTGGTCGTTCCGGTGGATGCGAGAGGGGCGGAGCGCCTTTATGACGTGTTCGCGACGCTGCCTGGGCTGCATCTCGGTGCCGTGCTGGCGGCGCTGGAGCGGAGTGAGGGCGATGTGCTCATCTGGCGTCGTCCTGTTCGTCAGGTCACGTCGAAGCCTTGACTTGGGCCGCGCCGATTGCGACGAGTTGCGACCGTTAAGAACTTCCCCAGAACTGCCTGGAGAGCGACATGTCCATTCCCCAGTCCGGCGGCGGGCCGATCGAGAACCGGGCCGCGCTGGCCGACTACCTTGCCTCCGGGTGCAAGCCGCCGTCAGAGTGGCGCATCGGCACGGAGCATGAGAAGTTCGGCTTCCTGACCGACAGCCACGCACCGCTTCCCTATGACGGCGAGCGTTCGATCCACGCACTGCTGAAAGGCCTGCAACGCTTCGGCTGGGCGCCGGTGGAGGAGCAGGGCAAGCTCATCGGCCTGTCCCGTGACGGGGCGAGCGTGAGCCTCGAACCCGGCGGACAGTTCGAGCTTTCCGGCGCCCCCCTCGCCACGGTGCATGAGACGGCCGCGGAAACCGCACGTCATCTCGCAGAGGTGGCGGAGGTCACGGCCGACATGGGCGTGGCGTTCATGGGGCTCGGCGCCGCGCCGGAATGGACGCAGGACGAGATGCCGGTGATGCCGAAGGGCCGCTATCGGCTGATGACCGAATACATGGGCCGCGTGGGCACCCACGGCACGCAGATGATGTATCGCACCTCCACCGTGCAGGTGAACCTCGACTTCGGGTCGGAAGCCGACATGGTGAAGAAGTTCCGCGTGAGCCTCGCGCTGCAACCGGTGGCGACGGCGCTGTTCGCCAATTCGCCGTTCTTCGAAGGCAGGCCCAACGGCCATATGAGCTGGCGCAGCCGGATCTGGCGCGATCTGGATGCCGCCCGCACGGGAATGCTGCCCTTTGTCTTCGACGAGGGCTTTGGGTTCGAGCGGTATGCCGATTGGGTGCTCGATGTGCCGATGTATTTCGTCTATCGCGATGGAAATTACGTCGATGCGCGGGGGCAATCCTTCCGCGATTTCCTCGACGGTCGTCTGCCCGCCCTGCCGGGAGAAACGCCAACCCTGTCCGACTGGGCCGACCATCTGACCACGGTCTTCCCCGAGGTCCGCATCAAGAAGTTCATGGAGATGCGCGGCGCGGACGCGGGCGACAGGGCGCAGCTTGCGGCGCTGCCCGCCTTCTGGGTCGGTCTGCTCTATGATCAGGACGCGCTGGATGCGGCATGGGAGCTGGTGAAGGGCTGGGATGCGGCTACGCGGGAGGAGCTGCGCATCGCCGCCTCCGTCTCGGCGCTCCGGGGCGAGGCGAATGGCGTCAGGCTCCACGACGTGGCGCGGGAGGCGCTGGCGCTCGCGGAAGGCGGGCTGAAAGCGCGCAACCGGCTGGACGCCGAAGGGCGTGACGAGACCGTGTTCCTTGCGACCCTGCGGGACAGGGTGGCGAGCGGCAAGGTGCCTGCCGATCGGCTGCTCGACCTCTACGACGGCGAATGGGGGCGCGATCTCTCGCGGATCTACGCTTCCCAGCAGTATTGAGAAGGGGCGGGGAGGGAAGCCCCTCTCGCCGTCTTTCGCGCTATTTCTTCGCGCCGATCCGCGATTCCGTTCCCGCGATCAGACGGGTGATGTTTTCGTGGTGGCGCAGGAAGATCAGCACCACGAGCAGCAGGATCAGTCCCACCATCTGCTGATAGCCCAGCACCCATGCCCAGACGGGCGACAGCGCCGCCGCCACCAGCGCGGAGAGCGAGGAATACCGCGTGGCATAGGCCACCACGAGCCATGCCACGCAGGCCGCGACCCCCACCGGCCAAGCCAGCGCCAGCACCACGCCAAGGAAGGTCGCCACCCCCTTGCCGCCGCGAAAGCCGATCCAGACCGGAAAGAGATGGCCCAGGAACGCGGCCAGACCGGCCACCTGCGCCGCGTCCTCGCCCAGCAGGATGCGGGCGAGGAGCACGGGCACCGCCCCCTTCACCGCGTCGAGCAGCAGGGTCAGCGCCGCCGCCTTCTTGTTGCCCGTCCTGAGCACGTTGGTCGCGCCGATATTGCCCGAACCGATCTTGCGCAGGTTGCCAAGCCCCATCGCCCGGGCCAGCAGCAGCCCGAAGGGGATCGACCCCACCAGATAGGCGAGAACCGCCGTGACGATCAGCGCGAGCGGGGAGGAGGTCAGCGCAGGGATCACGCCTGCCCCCCCAGTTTCGCGCCGTGAACCTGCCGACCAGAGACGAAGGTGGCCGCGACCTTGCCCTGCATCCGCTCTCCGTCGAACGGCGTGTTCTTGGATTTCGACAGCAGGGTGAAACGATCCAGCACGAAGGGGGCGTCGGGGTCGAACAGCACGAGATCGGCGGGCGCGCCTTCCGCCAGCCGCCCCGCTTCCAGCCCGAGCCTGCGCGCCGGGTTCAGCGCCATGGCGCGGAACAGCACCGGCAGGCTCACCAGCCCCGCGTGATGGAGCCGCAGGGCGGCGGGCAGCAGCGTCTGAAGCCCGACGGCACCGGGGGCGGCCTCCTCAAAGGGGAGGCGTTTGGATTCCTCGTCCTGCGGCGTGTGGAAGGAGGAGATCGTGTCGATCAGCCCGGAGGCGACGGCCTCCACCACCGCGCGGCGGTCCTCCTCCGAGCGGAGGGGCGGCGTCACCTTGAAGAAGGTGCGGTAGTCGCCGACATCGAGGTCGTTCAGCGTGAGGTGGTGGATCGACACACCGGCGGTGACATCCAGCCGCGCCTTCGCCCGTTCCAGAACCGGCAGGGCCCGGGCGGTGGTGATCTGATCCGCGTGGTAGCGCACACCGGTCATCTCGACGAGCGTCATGTCGCGCTCCAGTCCCATCCGCTCCGCGATGGGCGAGACGCTGGGAAGCCCGCGGAGCGAGGCGAACTTGCCCGATGTCGCTGCCGCCCCCTCCGACAGGCCGGGATCCTGCGGATGGCCGATCACCAGCGCGCCCAGCGATTTCGCATAGATCAGGCAGCGGGACAGCACTTTGGTGTTGGTCACGACATGGTCGCAATCCGAAAAGGCTACGGCGCCCGCATCGATCAGGAAGCCGATCTCCACCATCTCGCGCCCCTCCCGCGCGCGGGTCAGCGCGGCGATGTGGCGGATATGGACGGGTGAAACCTCCGCCGCGCGGCGGGTGACGAATTCCAGCATCTCCGGGCTGTCGATCGCGGGGTTGGTGTCGGGCCGGACGACCATCGTCGTCACCCCGCCCGCGGCGGCGGCCAGACCGGCGGAGCGGAAGCTCTCCTTGTGGCGCTCGCCCGGCTCACCGACCTTCACGCCCATATCGACGATGCCGGGGGCAAGGTGCAGGCCGCGCGCGTCCACGGCCTCGCCGGTGCGGTCCTGCCCGTCCACCGCGGCGATGCGGCCCTCCGCGATGCGGATCGTGCCGGGCCGCACCTCGCCCGCCTCGGGATCGACCAGCCGGACATTGGTGAGCAACAGGCCCGCGCCACTGTTGGCGGGCGGTGCGGCAAGGGCTGCGCCGCCCCCTGTCAGAGCTTCGTTCGCCTCGGTCATGGCAGCCTCCGCCTCCGTTTCCGTCGCGGCATCATGCCGCGTCATTTCATTGCGGCTGGGGGCCGCTGTATCTTGGCGCGGACCCGCAGCCGGTTCAGCACGGTTTCACGCTTCGCCTTTGTACACGCGATCTGCGATCTTCGCCGTGGCAGCGTTGCTGCATCCGCGCCGCGTGGATTTCCATACCGTCCCGGATCGCGCGGGTCCATGGTCCGGTGGGCTGCGGCGGCTCCGGCCTCCGGGAGAATGCCCGCAGCCACCGTGCCCTCGACATCTCTGCGGAGGCCCGTAAGCCCTTGCACTTCTGCTCGGGGGAGGGTGAGCTTCGCGACACCGTGGTGGGCCGCCGTCCATCCCCGTATCCGGTTCCCGCGATAAGTGCCGGTCCTCAAGGCCGTGCGATCTCCCCGCCCGCGCGGATCTTCCGCATCATGTCATACACGTGGGGGGCTTCGGCGATCCGCTGAAAGCCGACGCGACGGCGACCGGGGCGGTTGGATTTGAACTGCTGCCCGAACCAGATCGTGCCGGGCACCTCCCCATCATAGTCGAGCAGCGTCATCTCATCCAGCGGCCAGGATTTCAGCCGCTTGCGCCCCATGGGGTCCGTTGCGATGAAAGCGCGCCGGTTGGTGAGCGTGTAGACGGTGTGGCGCAGGACATAGGCCTCCCCGAGAAGCCGCAGGCCGCCATGCCACAGCCCGCCAAGCAGGATCATCACCCCGAACAGCGGAAACAGTCGGGCGATGAGGTCGTCCCCCCCGGCCTCCACCGTCACGGCGATCCAGACGAGGCCAAAGATCACCAGCGGCAATGCCGAGGCGAGCTGCCCCAGCGATGCGCGCGAAAGGTCCAGCCCCGGTTCGGGCTGCCCCTGCCAGAGAACCCGCTCTCCCGGTTCAAGTATGCCTTCCCAGCCGCCGGAGGCGGAAGCGCCCTGTGTCAGGCCCACTCACCCACCGCCTGCCGCCCACGCTCCGCCCGCAGGTTGCGGGCCAGCAGGTCCATCGCCGCCATGCGGACGGCCACGCCCATCTCCACCTGTTCCTGAATGACCGAGCGGTTGATGTCGTCGGCGATGGTACCGTCGATCTCCACCCCCCGGTTCATCGGGCCGGGATGCATGACGATGGCATCTTCCTTCGCGTGGGAGAGCTTCTCCGCATCGAGACCGTAGCGGTGGAAATACTCACGTTCCGATGGGATGAACGCTCCATCCATCCGCTCCTTCTGGAGCCTGAGCATCATGACCACATCGGCATCGGCAAGCCCGGCCTTCATGTCGTCATACACCTCCACCCCGAATTCCTGCACCCCCGTGGGCATGAGCGTCGGCGGGCCGATCAGGCGGACGCGGTTCTCCATCTTGCCCAGCAGGATGATGTTGGACCGCGCGACACGGCTGTGGGCGATGTCGCCGCAGATCGCGATGGTCAGCCGGTGGAGCCGCCCCTTCGCCCGCCGGATGGTCAATGCGTCCAGAAGGGCCTGCGTCGGATGCTCGTGCCGCCCGTCGCCCGCGTTCAGCACGGCGCAGTTCACCTTCTGCGCAAGCTGGTCCACCGCGCCGGAGTTCTGATGCCGCACCACGAGAAGGTCTGGGTGCATGGCGTTCAGGGTAAGCGCCGTGTCGATCAGCGTCTCCCCCTTCTTCACGGAGGATTGCGACACCGCCATGTTCATCACATCGGCCCCGAGCCGCTTGCCCGCGAGTTCGAAGCTCGCCTGCGTGCGGGTGGAATTCTCGAAGAACATGTTGATCTGGGTCATCCCCGCCAGCACGTCCGACTGCTTCACCGTGCGTCGGTTCAGCTCCACATATTTGTCGGACAGGTCGAGGACGGTGCGGATTTCCTCGGGGTGCAGGGGTTCGATACCCAAGAGATGCTTCGCCCGGAACGTCATGCGTGCCCCCTTCGCTGCCTGCCTGCTTATAGGGCAGGGCGGGCGGGCGGGCAAGGCGGCGCCGGGGCCTCACAAGGGAGTTTACCCAACACGCAGCCCGGCGTAAGGAAAAGGCATGCTGGAATCGCTCGATCACGAGACGGCCCTCGCGCTGCTGGAATGGCAGATCGAGCTCGGTGCGACCGAGGCGATCGGCGAGGGTCCGGTGGATCGCTTTGCCGAAAGTGCCGCTGCCCGTGCGGCACGCGCCCCCGCCCATTCACCGACCGCCCCTGGAGCCCAACCTG
Source organism: Haematobacter missouriensis (assembly GCF_000740775.1). Classification (GTDB taxonomy): domain Bacteria; phylum Pseudomonadota; class Alphaproteobacteria; order Rhodobacterales; family Rhodobacteraceae; genus Haematobacter; species Haematobacter missouriensis. Next base: position 38,518 of record NZ_JFGS01000020.1, read on the forward strand.
CCCTCCAGAACCGCTCCGCAACTCCGCCCCCCGAAGCGGAGAGCGCCGGTGATCCGGTGGCCGAGGCCCGCGCCCTCGCTGCCGCGGCGCCCGACCTTGCCGCGTTGCGGGAGGCCATGGCGGGCTATGGCCATTGCGAACTCAGGAAAGGCGCGCGGAACCTCGTCTTTGCCGATGGCCAGCCCGGCGCGCGGGTGATGATCGTCGGCGAGGCGCCTGGACGTGAGGAGGACCAGCGCGGTCTGCCCTTCGTCGGTCGCGCGGGGCGGCTGCTCGACCTGATGTTCGGTGCCATCGGTATGGGCCGTGCTGCGCCCGATGCGGAAAAGGCGCTCTACATCACCAATATCCTGCCCTGGCGGCCCCCGCAGAACCGCGATCCGTCGCCGGAGGAAATCGCCATGATGCTGCCTTTCGTGGAGCGTCATGTGGCGCTGGCAGATCCGGATTTCCTCGTCCTCATGGGTAATATTTCCTGTCAGGCGCTGCTGGGGCGCAAGGGGATCACCCGGCTCCGCGGCACTTGGCAGACGGTGTTCGGGCGGCCGGCCCTGCCGATGTTCCACCCGGCGTTCCTGCTCCGCAATCCACCGTGCAAGCGGGAAAGCTGGTCGGACCTGCTGCTTCTGCAATCCCGGCTGGAGGAAAAATGACTGATTTCATTCCGGTGCGTTTCGCCGTGCTGACCGTTTCCGACACGCGGACCACGGCGGAGGACCGCTCCGGCGATACGCTGGCTGCACGGATCACGGCGGCCAGACATCTGCTTGCCGCGCGCGGCCTGCTGCCCGATGACCGCGCCGCCATCGCGGGCCGGTTGCGGGAGTGGATCGCGGATGCGGGGATCGACGTGATCCTGACCACCGGCGGCACTGGCCTTACGGGTCGCGATGTGACGGTAGAGGCGCATCGCGATGTCTATGAGAAGGAGATCGAGGCGTTCGGCACCGTCTTCACCATCGTCTCGATGCAGAAGATAGGCACGTCAGCGGTGCAATCGCGCGCCTGCGGAGGGGTGGCGGGGGGCACGTATCTTTTCGCTCTGCCCGGCAGCCCGGGGGCCTGCAGGGATGCCTGGGACGAGATCCTCGTCCATCAGTTCGACTATCGCCACAAGCCCTGCAACTTCGTGGAAATCCTGCCCCGTCTGGACGAACATCTGAAGCGTAAGTGATCAGCAGTTCGGCACATTGACAGCGAGGCCTCCCAGCGAGGTTTCCTTGTACTTGTCGCTCATGTCCGCGCCGGTCTGACGCATCGTCTCGATACAGGCGTCCAAGGGAACGAAATGCATCCCGTCGCCGCGGAGCGCCAGCGACGCGGCGGAGACAGCCTTGATCGCGCCAAGCCCGTTCCGTTCGATGCAGGGCACCTGAACCAGCCCCTTCACCGGGTCGCAGGTCATGCCGAGATGGTGCTCCAGCGCGATCTCGGCCGCGTTCTCCACCTGCTCCGGCGTGCCGCCCATCACCTGCGCAAGCCCCGCTGCCGCCATCGCCGCTGCCGAGCCCACCTCTGCCTGACAGCCGCATTCCGCTCCGGAGATGGAGGCGTTGTGCTTCACGATTCCCCCGATGGCGGAGGCGGTCAGCAGGAAATCCCCGATCCGCGATGCGCTCGCCCCCGGCACATGGTCCAGCCAGTAGCGCAGTACGGCGGGAACCACGCCCGCCGCGCCGTTGGTGGGCGCGGTGACCACCTGTCCGCCCGCCGCATTCTCCTCGTTCACGGCCATGGCGTAGCAGGCGATCCAGTCGTTGACGGTATGCGGCGGCGCGATGTTCAGCCCCCGCTCCCGGAGCAGCGCCGCGTGGATGGCGGGCGCCCGGCGCCGTACGTTCAGGCCCCCCGGCAGGGTGCCCTCGGTCGCAAGCCCCCTGTCTATGCAGCCTGACATCACCGTCCACAGACGGCCGAGCCCGTCCTCCACCTCCCGCCGGGAGTGGACGGCGCGTTCATTGGCCCGTTTCATTTCCGCGATGGAAAGGCCAGAGGCTGCGGCCATGAGCAGCATCTCCGCCGCGCTGGCGAAGGGATAGGGCACACTGATCCGCGCAGCCCCGCCCGGTCCCGCCGCCTGTTCGTCCGGCGTCACCACGAAGCCGCCACCGATGGAATAGTAGGTTTCGCTGACAAGCGTATCGCCCTGCGCATCGCGGGCGGATAGGGTCATGCCGTTCGGGTGTCCGGGAAGCGGCGGGCCGTAGTCGAACACCAGATCGTGCTCTGGCCGGAAGCCGAGCGGCGGCAGGCCGGGGGGTGAGACCTCGCCCGTCTCGCGAATGCGGGCGAGAGCCGCTTCGGCATGATCCGCGTCGTAGGTCGCGGGCAGAAATCCGTCCAGCCCGAGTATCACCGCCCGGTCCGTCGCATGGCCGACACCCGTGAAGGCCAGCGACCCGTGCAGGCTGCACCTGAGCGCCACCGGCCGGAAGGGCGAGCCGCGGAGCAGGTCCAGAAACCGCCCCGCCGCCACCATCGGCCCCATCGTATGGGAGGAGGAGGGGCCAATACCGATCTTGAAGACGTCGAAGACGGACAGGAACATGATGCCTCGCGGTTTCCCTTCTACATAGTGCCGCCCGCCGCCCGCGTCTCCCCCCTTGACCGTGATCCGGTTATGTAGTGGCCGTTCTGGACCGCTGGACCGCTGGACCGCTGGACCGCTGGACCGCTGGACCGCTGGACCGCTGGACCGCTGGACCGCTGGACCGCTGGACCGCTGGACCGCTGGACCGCTGGACCGCTGGACCGCTGGACCGCTGGACCGCTGGACCGCTGGACCGCTGGACCGCTGGACCGCTGGACCGCTGGACCGCTGGACCGCTGGACCGCTGGACCGCTGGACCGCTGGACCGCTGGACCGCTGGACCGCTGGACCGCTGGACCGCTGGACCGCTGGACCGCTGGACCGCTGGACCGCTGGACCGCTGGACCGCTGGACCGCTGGACCGCTGGACCGCTGGACCGCTGGACCGCTGGACCGCTGGACCGCTGGACCGCTGGACCGCTGGACCGCTGGACCGCTGGACCGCTGGACCGCTGGACCGCTGGACCGCTGGACCGCTGGACCGCGGGTTGCATTTTGCTATCCCGCGCGGCGGGGGCGGTCTCGGGGTTGAGTGCCTGCCTCCGTGGCCGATTTCCTCGTGCTGTGGGTTGCTCTGCCTGCTGGCGATGACAATTCGGGTGGCGGACAAGCTGAAGGCGGACGGGCAGCAGGTTGGACCGGCAAGGAGGTTGGACCGGCAAGGAGGTTGGACCGGCAAGGGGTAAGACTGGCTGAGATGGATTGATTGGAGGCAGACGCTGTAGGGCCAGCCGCTGGTCTGACCGGCGGCGCGTGCTTCTGTGGCCAGCGGATGGGAGGCGGGTGCCTGCCGGCCTTCGTTGTTATCCTGCAGCTACTGGGCGCCACGTCGGCCACGCCAGCCAGCGGAGCGTGAGTCCTCGCCCGATTGCAGCGCACAGCCGACGGATGGAGCGCGACAGGCGGAACGCGGCCTTCCCTCGCTCCCGGCGATCCGCTAGAGGCTTTGGCTGAAACCCTCGGCCTGAAAGGGAGTATCGCCATGGACCATTTCCTTTACCGCGACGGCATCCTCCACGCCGAGGATGTCGCGATTCCCGACATCGCGCACACCGTAGGCACACCGTTCTATGTCTATTCGGCCGCGACGCTGGCCCGGCATTACCGGCTGTTCACCGAGGCGCTGGCTGGGCTACCGCATCTGATCTGCTTCTCGGTGAAGTCGAACTCCAATCTCGCGGTGCTGAAGCTGCTGGGCGATCTGGGCGCGGGGATGGATGTGGTCTCGGGCGGCGAATATCGCCGGGCGCGGGCTGCGGGCGTGCCGGGAGAGCGGATCGTGTTCTCCGGCGTCGGCAAGACGGGGGAGGAGATGGGCCTCGCGCTGGAGGACGGCATCCGCCAGTTCAACGTGGAGAGCGAGGCAGAGCTGCGCGCGCTCTCCCGTATCGCGGAAGGGCTTGGGGTGCAGGCTCCGGTCACCGTCCGCGTCAATCCCGACGTCGATGCCCATACGCATGAGAAGATCTCCACCGGCCGGAAGGAGGACAAGTTCGGCATCCCGATTTCCCGTGCGTCGGAGGTCTATGCACTGGCGGCCTCCCTCCCCGGAATAGAGGTGGTGGGGATCGACGTGCATATCGGCTCGCAACTCACCGATCTTGCCCCGTTCGAGGCTGCGTTCGCCAAGGTGGCCGACCTGACGCGGCAGCTTCGGGCGGAGGGGCACCATATCCGCAGGCTCGACCTGGGCGGCGGCCTGGGCATCCCCTATACCCGTTCCAACGAGGCACCCCCCCTGCCGTTCGACTACGGCGCGCTGGTGAAACGGACGCTCGGCGATCTGGACTGCGAGATCGAGATCGAGCCGGGGCGGCTCATCTCCGGCAATGCGGGGCTGCTCGTCTCAGAGGTCATCTACGTGAAGGAAGGCGAGGAACGGGAGTTCCTGATCGTGGATGCGGCAATGAACGATCTGATCCGCCCGGCCATGTATGGCGCCCATCACGATATCGTACCGGTGACAGAGCCCGCCGCGGGTGCCGCCGCATCGCCTTATGACGTGGTCGGCCCGATCTGCGAGACCTCCGATACCTTCGCCCGTCAGTGGCCACTCCCGCCGCTCGCGCCCGGCGACCTGGTCGCCTTCCGCTCCGCCGGGGCCTATGGCGCGGTGATGGCGTCGGAGTACAACAGCCGTCCGCTCGTCCCCGAGGTACTGGTGCAGGGCGATCACTTCGCCGTCATCCGCAAAAGACCTGACTTTGACGAAATCCTCGCGCGAGATACCATTCCCGAGTGGCTCTGACACGCATGTCGCGTGCCGTAGCCCCCAGGATGAGGTATGACCGCACAGGATCGTGACCCTGCCGCAGCGCTCGACCGACTGAAATGGCCCCTGCGCTTGACGCGGTGGGGGATGGTGACCGAACGTCTGACGCAGGCCTTCTGGCCGGTCCCGGTGATCTTGTTCGCCACGCTCGCGATCATTTTTTTCGGTGCACTGGATGCGGTGAGCATTGAGGTCGCCTGGGCGGGAGCTGTCTTGATCGTCGTGGCTCTCGTCGCAGCGGCGGTGTTCGGCGCGCGGCGATTCCGCTGGCCCAGCCGGGCAGAGGCCGCCGCGCGGCTGGACGCCACACTGCCGGGCCGACCGATCTCCGCTCTCGGTGACCATATCGCTATCGGTAAGGGGGACGAGGCGGCCCAGCAGGTCTGGCGCGCGCATCTGGCCCGCATGGCGGAGCGTACGCGGGGTGCAAAGCCTGTGCATCCCGATCTCAACGTCACTCGCCGCGATCCCTATGCACTGCGTTATGTGGCGCTCACCGCGCTGGTGGTAGGGCTGATGTTCGGCTCCGTCTGGCGGGTGGCGTCAGTCGCGGATCTGGCGCAGATGCCGGGGGGCGGGGCCGTGGCTTCGGGCCCGTCCTGGGAAGGCTGGATCCAGCCGCCCGACTATACGGGCAAGCCAACACTCTATCTCAACGACATTCGGCAATCGGATCTTTCGGTGCCGGTCGGCAGCAAGGTGGTGCTGCGTCTTTATGGCGAGGCAGGCAGTCTTACGGTCGATGAAACGGTATCGGGCCGGACCGGCATGGTGGACAGCGCCTCTGCCCCCAGCCAGGAATTCTCCATTACCCGCTCGGGCCGGCTCAACATAAACGGGCCGCGCGGCGCGGGATGGGATGTGACGACCATCGCTGACCGCGCCCCCAGCGTGGAGCTTTCCGGCCCCATCGGACGCGAGGCGGATGGCGCGATGCGCCAGCCCTTCACCGCGCATGACGATTACGGCGTTACCGCCGGGCAGGCCCGGATGGAGCTGGACACTGCCGCGCTCGACCGGCGCTACGGGTTGGCGGCGGAGCCGGAGCCACGGGATGCGCTGGTGGTGGATCTTCCCATGCCGATTACCGGCAGCCGCGCGGATTTCACCGAAACGCTGGCTGAGAACTTTTCCCAGCACCCTTGGGCCAACCTGCCCGTGAAGATCAGTCTGACGGTCCAGGATGCCGCCGGTCAGACGGGCGCGACAGAGGCCCGCAGCATCGTATTGCCGGGCCGGCGGTTCTTCGACCCGCTGGCAGCGGCGCTGATCGAGAACCGGCGCGACCTGCTGTGGTCGCGGGAGAACGGGGAGCGTTCCCTTCAGGTGCTTCGTGCCGTGACCAATCGACCGGAGGGGTTCATCCGCAACCAGCGGGCCTATCTCCAGCTTCGCGTCGCCATGCGGCAGCTCGAAACCGGGGTTTCGCAGGGATTGAGTGCCGAAACACGGGATGAGGTAGCGTCCGCGCTCTGGGACATCGCGGTGCTGCTGGAGGATGGCGATCTCAACAACGCGATGGAACGGCTGCAGCGCGCGCAGGATCGGCTGTCTGAAGCGATCCGCAACGGTGCCAGCGACGAGGAAATCGCCCAGCTCATGCAGGAGCTGCAGCAGGCGATGAACGATTATATCCGCCAGCTTGCCGAGCAGCAGCAGAACGACCCGAACCGTCAGACGGCAGAGGATCAGCAGGGGCAGAAGATCACCGGCGATCAGCTTCAACAGATGCTCGACCGTCTCCAGCAGCTGATGCAGGAGGGCCGGATGGCAGAGGCGCAGCAGCTTCTCGACCAGCTGCGGCGGATGATGGAGAACATGCGTGTCACGCAGGGCCAGGGCGGACAGGGCAGTCCCGGCCAGCAGGCGATGCGCGATCTGGCCGAAACGCTCCGTCAACAGCAGGGTCTTTCCGACGAGGCGTTTCAGGGGATGCAGGGCCAGCAGCCCGGCCAGGGCCAACAGGGCCAACAGGGAGAGGGCCAGCAGGGGCAGGGGGGCCAGCAACCTGGTCAGGGGCAGTCTTCCGGGCAAGGTCAGGGTCAGCAACAGGGTCAGGGGCAAGGTAGCGGGCCCGGTCAGGGCGGCAGTCTTGCCGATCGGCAGCAGGGCTTGCGGAACCAGCTTGATGGTTTGATGCAGCGCGGGCTCCCCGGGCTGGGTACGCCCGAAGGGCAGGCGGGGCGCGACGCGCTTGGCCGTGCGGGCCGCGCCATGGACGAAGCGGAGCAGGCGCTCAGGGACGGTGACAACGGGCGCGCGCTCGACCGGCAAGCAGACGCGATGGAAAGCATGCGCGAAGGGATGCGCAACCTCGGCGACGCCATGGCGCAGAACCGGCAGCAGGGGCAACCGGGCGAGAGCGGCGGTGGGGATCAGTTCGGCTCGGGCGATCCCAATGGGCAGCGTGATCCGCTGGGCCGTCGGCCGGGAGAGGTCGGCCGCGGCATCGGAACGCAGGATTCCATGCTTCAGGGAGATGATGTCTATCGCCGTGCGCAGGATATTCTGAATGAACTTCGCCGCCGTTCAGGGGAGCAGGAACGCCCCGACCTGGAGCGGGATTACCTTCGGCGTCTGCTCGACCTGTTCTGAAGACACCCCCCCGAGCCGGTTTGCGCCGATTATGCCTGACCGTTGCACGAGCTGCCGAGACCGGGCGCGCCGCCCCCGGCGGGCTGGGATTCTTCGCTGTTCCTGACGGCGGGCTCCCTGTCCGGCCGTTTCTCGACTGGCGTTGCTGACCATGGAAAGCAGCCCGGCGTCATCGCGGACGCGCTTCGGGCGCGCGAAGGCGGTAGCTGGATGGGGCCGCTCGGGTATCGGACATTCGCCGGGCTGTGCAGTTTTCACAACTTCCCGCTGCGGTGCTGACCATCAGACCGGCGAATATCCATTGAGGGCTGTCTTTGCCGAAACGGGAGGACATTGCCGCCCCACAGACCGCCGAGGAGCAGGCTCAGAAGTGCGGCCTCTGTCACCGGCAGGGCGAGGAAACCGGTGGCGCCCGCCTCCAGCGCGGCGGCGCGGTTGCCCCGCTCTCCCAACGCGATGAGGCTGCGTTGGCCGGGGAGAAACCGCACGGCGTCGTGGAGAACCTCGACCCCCGCCGCCATATCGACGATGACAAAGGTCGGCCGGTAGCTTGCCAGGTGCCGAAGCATCGCCCCGTGTCCATCCGCGTGACGAAGCCGGGCACCCGCCCGCTGTAGCGCTGCGAAATCCGTGACGGACGGCGCAACGACAAGCACCGTCTGGCCCGTAAGCGGGCGCCTGGGCGCGAGCAGCGGCTGTCGGTTCAGGGTGAGGAGGGCCATGCGATTCTCCTTTGCTTCTTTCTACACCTATTCCAGCAGGAATTCCTCACTCCATGGTTAATGGAGGGTCCGCCCTTGCGACGGCGAGGTGCAACGCCCATAAACCGGGCGGAGCGGAGGGAGATTGCGAAAATGATTGGACGCCTCAACCATGTCGCCATCGCGGTGCCGGACCTTGCGGCGGCAACGGCGCAATATGCGGATACGCTGGGAGCGCGGGTCGGCGCCCCGCAGGACGAGCCGGATCACGGCGTGACCGTCGTATTCATAGAGTTGCCGAACACAAAGATCGAGCTGCTGCACCCGCTGGGTGAGAACTCTCCCATACAGGGATTCCTCGACAAGAATCCGGCGGGGGGTATCCATCACATCTGCTACGAGGTGGACGACATCCTCGCCGCGCGGGATCGTCTTCTGGAACGGGGCATCCGCGTTCTGGGCAGCGGTGAACCCAAGATCGGCGCGCATGGCAAGCCGGTCCTGTTTCTGCACCCCAAGGACTTCACCGGAACACTGATCGAGCTGGAGCAGGTCTGATGACCATCACCGGAGCAGTCGTCCTTTTCGCCGTCATATGGTTTCTGGTGTTCCTGGTCATCCTGCCGATCGGCATGAAGAGTCAGGCAGAGGCGGGCCATGTAGAGCCGGGAACACCGGCCTCCGCCCCCTCGGACGCAGCGGTGGGGCGTAAGGCGAAGCTCACCACGCTCATCACCATCGGGCTGTGGATCGTGTTGGCGGGGATCATCATGTCAGGGGTGATTTCCATCCGCGACATAGACTTCTATCATCGCATGAACCCCCCGGCGGCCGGGGAGTAGTCAGCCCGCATCGCGCGTCAGCCGATGGTAAAGATGAGTGAAGGTGGCGGCTCCGATCACCGGCACGAAAAGATTAACGATTGGTACGGTGAGCGGCGCGGCCATTAGCGTTCCGGCAAGCCAGATCTGGCCGAAGTGGCGGGTGCGAAGGATGCGTGCCTCCTCCTCGCTCACGCGGCGGAGCGCAACGAGCTGGAAATACTCTCGCCCGAGCAGAAATCCGTTCACCACCCAGAAGAGCACGGGCCCCAGCGGCCCGGTGAACAGATAGACCACGAACAGTCCAAGGTTGAGCACGATCACCAGCAGGAACAGGCCAAGCGAATCGCGCAGCATCTCCAGCAGCGGCACATCACGGGCGGGGGGCAGATCAGGATAGTAGCGCGCCTCCACGGCATCGGCCACCTCCTCCAGAAAGAAGCCGGTGACGGCAGAAGCGACAGGCACCATCAGAAAGACCGACAGCACCATCATCACAACGACGCCTGCCCAGGACAGGAACAGGTTCAGCCCGCCCACCTGTCCGATCCACGGCAGGGAAAAGCTCTCCGGCGCGAAATGATCGATGAGCCAGAACACCCCGGTCGCCACCGCCACGAACACCAGCAGGGTGATGAGGATGCCGCGCCAGAACACGCTCTGGAACCTGCGGTCGCCCAGTTGCGACAGGGCGCGGAAGAGGTCGGTGAAGATCACGCCGCCACCCATGTGACGATCCGGTCCAGGGAGGGCCGGGGACGATCCGCCACGGCGGAGCCAGGGGTTCCCATATGGACGAAGCCCGCCACCCATTCCTGCGGTGCCAGATGCAGCGCCTCCTCCGCGAATCCGCGGTCGAAGGCGGGCCAGCCGGTGATCCATGCGGCGCCCCAGCCGGAGGCGAGCGCCGCATTGACAAGGCTCACACAGGCCGCGCCGGTGGAAAGGGTCTGCTCCACCTCCGGCGCCTTCTCGCTGGCCACCGGACTCGCGATCACCGCAACGGCGAGGTGCGACCGGGCGAACTGCCCCTCGCCCTTGCCGATCCTCTCCGCATCATAACCGAGCGCCACACCCCGTGCCGCCGCGACGCGGGCCAGCCGCTCCAGCGCCGGCCGTTCCAGCACGATGAATCGCCACGGGGCGAGCCCGCCGTGGTCGGGTACGCGGGCGGCGGCGGTCAGCATCGTCTCCATCTCCGTGCGGGAGGGGACGGGAGGGCGGAGCGTCTTGGCAGAGACAGACTGCCGGGTCAGCAGAAAGTCGAGAGCGGCGGGATTGGCGTCCGGCATGGGTATCTCCTTGATCCGGGGACAGATGTCGGCGATCACCCGAGACGGTTCAAGAGGAGAGGGGCCATGGCCCGTGGTGAACTGGCGCATCTGGTGGCTGAAGGCGCGCGGATCGAGGTGCGCGTGACCCCGCGTGCACGCCGTCCTGGCCTGACGGTGCCGGAGGAGGGACCGATTCGCATCGCGGTGACCGAAGTGCCGGAGGATGGGCGCGCCAATGCCGCTGTGACGAGGGTGCTGGCCGAGGCGCTTGGTATAGCGCCTTCGCGGCTGACATTGGAGCGAGGCGCCACCGCACGGTTCAAACTGTTCCGCGTGGATTAGGCTCTAGACCCACTTAGTTCGAACATTTGTCGTGACTCAGCACCGCAAGGAGAGCTGATGCATGAGCAATCTTTTCTGGCTGAGCGACCCCCAGATGGAGCGTCTGAAACCGCTCTTTCCCAAGCGCCATGGCAAGCCCCTCGTTGAGTATAGCCGCGTTTTTAGTGGCATAATATTAATCAATCGCAATGGCTTGCGTTTGGTGTGATGCACCCAAGGAATACGGGTCCGCCGAAGGCTCTCGACACCCGTTGGAAGCGCTGGAGGATTACTAAGGCAGGCGACGTCAACCTTCGACGCGCGCTGTTCCAGGCAGAAACTGTCATGATGTATGAGGAGGGTCAGAAAACAGTCTGAGCGCTGTTTTCCCGACGATTGGTGGACGGATGAGCTGGCTGCGAACCGGGGCGGCAAAGCTTGCGCGCCGTCGTGGCGCCAAGCGCGCGATGATTGCGCTGGCGCGCCGCATCGCCGCGATCCTGCACCGGATGTGGAAGGATCAGACCGACTTCCGCTTCGACACTCCCTGCTTCTTGCCGGCTGAAGATACAGGATCCCGACTGCTGCCCGCCTGATCGCGGGCGTTCGAGGTCCCCAAGGGACGCGGTTCCGGTGATGCGTGCTCAGGACTGATGCCGATCATATCGAGCACGCCAATGAAATGGGGACATCGGAATTGCATTAAACCAGCATCATGTTGGCGGCCATGGCACCCGCTACGGACCGAGTATGTGCCCGGGGTGATCTCAGACAAAGCCCGCCGAATAAGGAGGTAAATCACTTGATCAAAGAATAAGGCCACCCGCTCCGGCGGCACATCCCGTATGCGCAAACCCGCTTGACTAGCGCGACCCCGTTACCGAAGGACCGAGCCTAGATCCGGTCGAACACCGACCCCATCCGGGGTGCGAATAGCCGCTCATAGGTGCGTAGCAGGTGGGCATCGGTCATGCCCGCGACGTAGTCGCAGAGCGCCCGCCCGTCGTTTTCCATGCGGGTCAGCCAGTCGCGGGGCAGGAGGCGCACGGGATCGGAAGCCAGAGCCTCGAACACCGCCATCACCATTCCCTGCCCCTTGAACTCCAGTTGCTGGACGGACGGGCTGTTGATCACCTCGTCAGAGGCCAGCATCTTCAGGGCGCGCAGAAAGGTCGCTTCCGCCTCCGGCAGCGCCACGCGGTAGCGCAGCAGCGGATCGGCAAAGGCTTCTTCCGTGGTGTAGTGCGCAGCGCTGATGAAATGGTGGACAAGCTCGCCGATCCGCCGCTTCCGCGCGCGCGGGCTCTCATACAGGTCACGGATCAGGACATCACGCGCCGGCGCATCGGCACAAAGCGAACGGCAATCCGCGACGGCCAGCCTGTCCCGGAACCGCCCCTCCGGTATCAGGCCGAGCGTGATCGCATCCTCCAGATCGTGGATGCCGTAGGCGATGTCATCGGCCAGGTCCATGAGGGCACAATCGAGCGATTTGTGCAGGCTTCGCCCGTGCTTGCATCCCTTCGGCCCCATTGCCGTAAAGACCACGCGTTCCGCCGGCGACAGCGGCGCGAGCACCCAGTCCACCACGTCCGCCTCGCTGTCGAGATAGCATTTCGGCGGGGTGGAGGCGGGAATGTCCAGCGTGCGGATCTTGCCCTCTCCCGGCTGGAGCGCGGGACGGAGAGCGGGGTTGAGCGCCTGGCTATAGGCCACGGGATATTTCAGCAGACCAAGCAGCGTCCGCCGTGTCAGGTTCGCGCCCGCACTGTCGGAGAAATGCTCCAGCCGTGCGACGATCCTGAGTGTCTGGCCGTTACCCTCGAACCCGCCCGCATCGCGCATGGCGTAGTTCAGCGCGACCTCTCCTCCATGGCCGAAGGGCGGGTGGCCAAGGTCATGGGCGCAGCCGATGGCCTCTATCAAGCTGCGTTCCGGCAGGACGGCGCTGGCGGGATGGTCGGGGAAGGAGCGGGCGAGCTGCCGGGCCAGCCCTGCGGCGATCTGGGCCACCTCAAGCGAATGGGTCAACCGGGTCCGGTAGAAATCGCCATCGCCCACGCTCAGGATCTGCGTCTTGCCCTGCAGGCGCCGGAAGGACGCCGAATGGATGACTCGGGCGTAGTCCACATCACCGGGAGAGCGAGCATCCGTCGGCGGCGCCCGGCGCGGCTCCCGCCGCTCCTGCCAGACATCCGCCGCCGCAGATGGGCTCAATGTGTCCACGCGCCCCGGCGGTTGGTGGCGAAATTCTCCCCATACCCCATGGCGCGGACATTGGCTTTCCGGCCATGAACCGGGAGCACGATGTAGTCGATGCCGTTTTCCCGCGCGTAGGTCTCTGCCTCCTCCTGCGTGTCGAAGCGCAGGCGGACCTGAGTCTGGGTGTCGTCGCTGGATGTCCAGCCCATGAGCGGGTCTATCTGACGCGCGTTTTCAGGGGCGTATTCGAGAATCCAGCGCTTTGTCCGGGCGACGCCAGATTGCATGGCTGTCTTGGCTGGCTTGTAGATGCGCGCGACCATGGCCTTCTCCGTGATATCGCCTTCGTTATGGAAAAACCCGCGCCTCTGCGCAAGAGGCGGTCGCCCCCTTGAACGGGAACAAAAACAGATCAAATGTGAGAGGCCGGTCGCCGGAGGTCCGCTCATGCCCCATAACAACACCAACGCCCCGATGAATCGCTTCGACGTGCTGACCCGTCCCAAGCTGGAAGGGGGGCGCGCCTTCGTCATGCATACCGAATTCTCGCCGGCCGGGGATCAGCCCGCCGCCATCGCCGAGATCGCGGAGGCGGTGAACGGGGGAGAGCGCAATCAGGTGCTGTTGGGTGCCACCGGAACGGGCAAGACCTTCACCATGGCCAAGGTCATTGAGGAGACGCAGCGCCCGGCGATCATCCTTGCGCCCAACAAGACACTGGCCGCCCAGCTTTACGGGGAATTCAAGAGCTTTTTCCCCGACAACGCGGTGGAGTATTTCGTCAGTTATTACGACTACTACCAGCCGGAAGCCTACGTTCCCCGGTCGGACACGTATATCGAGAAGGAAAGCCAGATCAACGACCAGATCGACCGGATGCGCCACTCGGCCACCCGGGCGCTGCTGGAACGTGACGACGTGATCATCGTTGCTTCGGTCTCCTGTATCTATGGTATCGGCTCGGTCGAAACCTATTCCGCGATGACGCAGGATCTGGTCGTCGGGCAATCCTATGACCAGCGGCAGGTGATCGCGGAGCTCGTCGCGCAGCAATACCGGCGCAACGATCAGGCGTTTCAGCGCGGTTCTTTCCGCGTCAGGGGGGACAGCCTGGAGGTCTGGCCGGCGCACCTTGAAGATCGCGCCTGGCGGTTCTCCTTCTTCGGAGAGGAGCTGGAATCGATCACCGAATTCGATCCGCTGACCGGCGCCAAGACCGACTCCTTCAAGCAGATCCGCATTTATGCGAACAGCCACTACGTGACGCCGCGTCCGACGCTGAAACAGGCGATCGACGGGATCAAGAAGGAACTCCGCCAGCGCCTCGACCAGCTCGTTTCGGAGGGGCGGCTGCTGGAGGCGCAGCGGCTGGAACAGCGGACGAATTTTGATCTGGAGATGCTGGACGCCACCGGTGTCTGCAATGGTATCGAGAATTATTCCCGTTATCTCACGGGTCGTGCGCCGGGAGAGCCGCCGCCGACGCTGTTCGAGTTCATTCCCGACAATGCCATTGTCTTTGCGGACGAATCGCATGTGACGGTCCCGCAGATCGGTGGGATGTACCGGGGGGACTATCGGCGGAAGTTCACGCTGGCGGAACATGGTTTCCGTCTGCCGTCCTGCATGGACAACCGTCCGCTGAAGTTCGAGGAATGGGATGCGATGCGCCCACAGTCGGTATTCGTTTCCGCCACTCCCTCGGCGTGGGAGATGGAGCAGGCGGGCGGCGTCTTCGCGGAGCAGGTGATCCGCCCGACCGGGCTTGTGGATCCGCAGGTGGAAATCCGCCCGGTCACCATGCAGGTGGATGACCTGCTGGACGAGGTGCGGCGCGTTTCGCAGGCGGGATATCGCAGCCTCGTCACCGTGCTCACCAAGCGGATGGCTGAGGATCTCACCGAATACCTGCATGAACAGGGCATCCGTGTCCGCTACATGCATTCCGACATCGACACGATCGAGCGCATCGAGATCCTGCGTGATCTCAGGCTCGGCGCGTTCGACGTTCTGGTGGGGATCAACCTGCTGCGCGAGGGGCTGGATATTCCTGAATGCGGGCTGGTGGCTATTCTGGACGCAGACAAGGAGGGATTTCTGCGCTCGGAGACCTCCCTCATCCAGACCATTGGACGCGCGGCGCGGAATGCGGAGGGGCGCGTCATCATGTATGCTGATCGCATCACCGGCTCCATGGAGCGTGCGATGCGGGAGACCGAGCGGCGGCGCGAAAAGCAGATCGCCTATAACGAGGCGCACGGCATCACCCCCCAGACCGTTCGAAAGAACGTGGAGGACGTGCTGGCCGGGCTGTGGAAGGGCGATACCGACCAGTCGCGCATCACCACGAAGGTCGAGAAGGCGATGGTCGGCGGCAATCTGTCGGCCCATCTGGAGGCGCTTCGCACCCAGATGCGCAAGGCGGCCGAGAACCTGGAGTTCGAGGAAGCCGCCCGCCTTCGCGACGAGGTGAAACGGCTGGAGGCGGTGGAGCTTGCCGTGGCGGACGATCCGCTGGCCCGGCAATCGGTCGTGGAGGAGGCCGCGGAGGCTGCCGTTGCCGCCTCCGGTCGGTCGACCGCAGGCCGTGCGGGAGCCCGCCCCAACCGGCGCAAGCGGCGATCCTGACCGGATTTTCCGGCCTATGTCCTACAGGGCCCGGCGAGGGGAAGCGCAAAGCCCCTCGTCGAGTGGCTCTCCGGACAACATGTGACAACGGCGCTGTTTTCTGCGTTCCCTGGGCCGGAATATTCATCTGTCTGCCAACATTCTGCCGGCAGAACACCGCCATTCAGCGGGTGCGAGGTGAGCGAATGCACGGACCGTTGGACAGTCGTTCATGAGTGGCGCCATCGGGCCTGTTCGTGGAGTGGTTCTGGCGAGATGGGCTTGGCGCGATGCGGAAAAAAGGCTTCTAAGCTGGAGCGGAAATCTTCCGGAATTCAGAAACCCATGCGGATCCAGACATATTCCGGCTGACTCCCCGGTACCTGCAGGATTGGCGTGACACTTCAGGTTGTCTTCAACAGCCTGTCGGCCTGTCGGCACCGATGTTGTGCTGCGTTTCTCCGCCTGCGGAGCGGTCCCGGCGTGGGAGGGGCCGGCATCTCGGTCTCCCTCGCTCCCTCCGGTCAGACATGGACAGGGAGGGCTAAGCCATACAGCCTCCACAAGCTGGCCCCCTTCAGGGGCATGAAGAGTCCATGCGGGCAATGGCTCGCACGGAGATAGGGGTGCGGAGATTGGCGAGCCTTCTGGGGCGTGCGGTGGGCAACCGTGCCGTGCTGGCCCGGGCCGCTGGCACCGGTGCTACAGAGCAGTGGCATCACTGGCATGGCCTCTTTGCAGTCGTTCGGGCGCGAGCCATAGGCAGCCCGCTGTGTCGCCCGAAGTGCCGCCTCCTCGCCTTTCTTTCGTTGCTCGCTTGCGCTGGCGACCTCCGCAGACACCGGGGCGAGCTTGCCTCTCCGCTATTCCAAAGGCCAGACGACACTCCGCTGATCGATGTGGTCGCCCTGAACACAGCCATCGGTCGATCTGCACAGCGCAGACTTTCCGCGGGTCAGTGGCGGCGTCAGCCCAATTGCTCCGCGACGTTCTCGGCTATGGCGAGGGAGGAGGTCAGGCCGGGGCTTTCGATGCCATAGAGCGTCATCAGGTTTGGGATCCCGTGCGTTGTGGGTCCATCAATACGGAAATCTGCGGCAGCCTCGCCCGGCCCTGCGATCTTGGGGCGGATGCCGCAGTAGGTCGGCGATAGTACGCCCCGTGGCAAGCCGGGCCAGTATTTTCGAATCTCCGCTTCGAAATGCGCCCGCCGCTCGGTATTCAAACGGTAGTCTACTTCCGGGATCCACTCGACATCCGGGCCGAAGCGCATGGCGCCGCCCAGATCGAGCGTGAGATGAACCCCCAGGCCGCCCGGCTCCGGCACGGGATAGATCAGTCGCTGGAACATCGGCCGACCGGGCAGGGCATAATAGCTGCCGCGCGCAAATCGGGTAGCGGGTACGTTGGCCAGCCCCTCTATCTGTTGTGCCAGATGGGATGCATCCAGCCCCGCTGCGTTGACGAAACGGGTGGCGGAGAGCTCGAACAGCCCCGAGTCATCCTCTGTCGTGACGATGAAAGCGTTCCCCTCCCGGCGTACTGCACGCACGGTCGTGCCGGTGACGAGCGTTGCTCCGTGCGCCTCGGCGTCGCCCAGAAGGGTCAGCATCAGGGCGTGACTGTCCACGATCCCTGTCTCCGGTGACAGAAGCGCCTGCGTACAGAAGAGCGCAGGCTCCAGCCTCATGGCCTCCTCCCCACTCAGATGGCGAAGCGGAACGCCCGCCGCCTCCGCTTTTGCGGCGACGGCCGCCAAAGCGGGCTCCTGCGCGGCATCAGTGGCGACGATCAGCTTGCCGGAGCGGCGATGGGGGACATCGCGCGTGGCCGCGAAGGCATAAAGTATTTCCCGTCCTCGCAGGCAGAGCTGCTGCTTGAGGCTGCCGGGTTCATAATAGATGCCCGCGTGGATCACTTCCGAATTACGCGAAGACGTGCCGGTACCAAAGGTATCCTCCCGCTCCAGCACAAGAACTTCCATGCCTTTGAGCGCCAGTTCCCGCGCGATGGCAAGCCCGACCACCCCTGCGCCCGCGACGATACAATCTACACGATCCATTCATTCCCCCGCTTTTGTCCGACATTAGAGGGAAGCGGCGAGCGGTAAAAGACAGGAACCTTGGGAAAGAAACGGCGTTAATTCTGCATGGACCAAAACGATCCATGGAGGATGCTATGCAGACCGAACTCGCCAATCCGATGATTTCGTCCGCCGATGTGAACGGTACCGCTGTTTACAACACGGAGGGAGATAAGCTCGGGACGATCGACCACCTGATGCTGGACAAGAAATCCGGCAAGGTTGCCTATGCCGTGATGGGTTCGGGTGGATTTCTGGGCATTGGGGAGGAGTATAGTCCAATCCCTTGGAATGCATTGAAATACGACACGACACTCGAAGGATATGTGACGGGTATCACGGCGGAGCAGTATCGCACGGCTCCTAAATGGGAGCGCGACTGGGACCGCGATCGCGATTGGGAAACCCGTGTCTGGAGCCATTACGGCCTTCAACCCTACTGGGTTTGATACATTTTAAATCGAGCCGGGGCGATATACGCGTCCCGGCTTTTTTTGTGTGTGTCGCTTGCCTCCATAGGCCACCAAGAATTACGAACGGTTTGAGTCGTTTTTGCCGAAGTTAAGAAACCGAATTTCATTCTGGCAATCGCCGGGTGGCAAACTGGTTCTGCTCCAAGCCGGATCATAGCTTTTCCCGGCAGGCTTCAACTGGGAGGCCTATAACTGGGACGCAAGGGACAATGAGATGCCCTGTAATCGCAGGACATGTAGAGGCACATCACGGATATAAAGGATGTTTTCTGCGTCACCGCTGCTACGCCTAGCAACTGTATATATCGACGCGGCTGAGCCAACGTCAGATCAGTGATCCCCAGAGATCATACTCACCTGCTTCGTCCACTGCTACAGTAACGATGTCTCCCGGCTTCAAGCCCTCGAACCCTTCATCTATGAAAAGGTTTCCGTCGATTTCCGGCGCGTCGAAGCGGGTACGGCAAGTCGCCCCGTCTTGGTCCACGTCGTCAACAATCACCTCCTGGCGCGTGCCCACGCGGGCTGCGAGCCGGGCTTCGGAAATGGCCTGTGCCTTTTCCATGAAGCGCTCCCAACGGTCTTGCTTTACGGCTTCCGGCACGTGATCCGGAAGATCGTTGGAGCGGGCCCCGGCGACGTTTTCATATTTGAAGCAGCCGACACGATCGAGCTGAGCCTCGTCCAGCCAGTCGAGCAGAGTCTGGAATTCGGCTTCCGTCTCGCCGGGGTAACCGACGATGAAGGTGGAGCGCAGCGCCAGTTCCGGGCAATCGCTTCGCCACGCGGCAATTTCGTCCAACGTGCGCGCGGCGGCGGCAGGGCGCGCCATGCGGCCCAGGACATCCGGGTGCGCGTGCTGGAAGGGGATATCCAGATAAGGCAGCACCAGCCCCTCCGCCATCAGGGGAACAAGTTGGCGGACATGCGGGTAGGGATAGACGTAGTGGAGCCTCACCCATGCGCCGAGCCCGCCCAGTTCGCGAGCCAGATCGGTGATATGTGCCCGGACATCCCCGCCCCTCCAGGGCGAGAAATCGTGTTTCCGGTCGACTCCGTAAGCAGATGTGTCCTGGCTGATGACGAGGAGTTCCTTCACCCCCGCCTCCACCAGCTTCTCAGCCTCGCGCAGCACGGCATGGGCAGGGCGGCTCTGCAGCTTGCCCCGCATGTCGGGGATGATGCAGAACTTGCACTTGTGATTGCAGCCCTCCGAGATCTTCAGGTAGCTGAAGTGGCGGGGTGTGAGTTTGATGCCGGAGGCCGGCAGCAGATCGACAAACGGATCCGGCGCGGGCGGCACGGCCTTGTGGACGGCATCCAGCACCTGCTCGTATTGATGCGGCCCCGTGACCGCGAGAACCGAAGGATGGGTGCCCGTGATGAACTCCGGTTCTGCTCCCAGACACCCCGTCACGATCACCCGGCCATTTTCGGTCAGTGCCTCGCCTATGGCCTCTAGGCTCTCCGCCTTGGCACTGTCGAGAAAACCGCAGGTGTTGACGATCACCGCATCAGCGCCCTGATAATCGGGCGAGATCTCATAACCTTCCGCCCGGAGCCGAGTCAGAATCCGCTCACTGTCCACCAGTGCCTTCGGGCAGCCGAGGGACACGATGCCGATCGAAGGCTGTCCCGTGCGACGAGGGCCCGCGTCGAAAGTCGGCGCGGGGGCGAGATCGGGGCGGAGATTGGGCGGGTTCAGAGCCATCGCGCGGATATAATGCAGCGCAGACGCCGGGAAAAGCCCCGCTTCGTCCCTTGCCGCTGTTTCGCGACGTTCGTAAAATCAATGGACGACTGCCTGCGGGGATATTGCTGCGAGTCTCTGCGGCCTGTTACGGAGTTTCGAGCTGTCGTCCCCGCGCCGATACCCTGTCGCAGCTTCGCGCGACCTGGCCTCTCCGCCGTCCCGGCGGTGGGCCCATCGCTTATCCGCCAAGCTGGGTGGGGCTGTGCGTCTCCTGCTGTGCCTGGCGTTCGGCCGACCGATGGACTGCATGGCGCAGGGTGGCGGAGAGCATCGGAAACCGGCGGAGATTTTGTCGGCGCTCCGCCACGCGCTGGTCCAGGCGGGCCAGAAGATTGTTGCACGGTGGCTGCGGCCGCTCCTGACCGTCGCCCACAGGCGGCGGTGTTCCACTATCGCCCAAGGAGTGTCCGTCGTTCCGCAGCCGCTCGCGTTGCGGCGTCCGCCTGCCCGTGGTCTCCCTAAAGACCGCCCCTCGATTACCCGGAGGATTTCTTGCGCTGGTTCGTTCGCGTCGTCTTGACGCTTGCGCTGTGCCTCGCCCTTGCGGTCGGCCTGCTGTTTCTGGTGCCGTCAGAGCGCGTGGCGGCGATCGCCTCGCGCGAGTTTGAACAGGCAACGGGCCGCGCGCTGCGCTTCACAGGGCCGATCCGTCCGGTTCTCTGGCCCCAGCTCGGTATCCGGGCGGGGGAGGTGGAGCTTGCCAATGCCAGTTGGTCCGCTGAAGGTCCGATGATGCGGGCGGATGGACTGCTTGTCGGTATCGATGTGGCGCCACTCCTGCGGGGACATGTGCGGCTCAGCCGGATCATCATCGACCGTCCGAGGCTCCTGCTGGAACGGAATGCTGCCGGTCGCGCCAACTGGGAGTTTCAGGGCAATGGCCAGGGAGATTTCTCTCTGGCGCACGGCGCTCTTACCGATGGCACGATTACCTTTATCGACCGTCTGAACGGGCGGCGGCAAACCTTCGATGCGGTGAACGCCGATTTCCGATTGCCCGATTATCATGGTGCGGCGCGGCTTTCGGTCAAGGCTCTGTGGGAGGGGCGGCCTCTCACCCTCACGGCGGGCACGGCGGAGTTCAGTACCCTCCGCGTCGGAGATACGGTGCCGGTGGAGGCGGAGCTGATCGGCGACGCCCTGCGGTTGGGGTTCCAGGGCGTGTTCAGCGGTGCGCCGGCGGAGGCGAAAGGGCGGCTCATGCTCGCCACTTCGGACGCCCTGCGGGCTGCGGCATTGCTGGGCGGGCAATCCGTGGCGGAGCCGTCGCAGCCACTGAGACTGCCGGTGACGCTGCAAGGCGATCTGGATTGGGTTCCCGGGCGGCGCGTCACGCTGACGGAGGGGGTCGTGTCGCTTGATACAGACAGGTTGAGCGGCGGGATGATGCTCGATCTCGCCGGCTCCCGCCCACATTTCGCCGTGACGTTGAACGGGGCCGTCTTTAACGCGGGCGCCCTGCTGCCGCAGTTGATGGCGGAGACGTTGGAGGGCTGGTCCCCGGCACCCATTGCGTATGACTGGTTACAGAAGGCCAATGGGACGCTCGATCTGCAGGTGGAGCGGCTGTTGCTGCCTGGGGCGTTCTTCGGTCCCGCGACGCTGAATGTGGCGCTGGATCGGGGGCGGGCGGTCGCCACGCTGGCGGATGTCGGGGCCTATGGCGGGCAACTCTCGGGCGAACTGGTGATGAACGGGCGAAGCGGCCTCTCCGTCGGGGGCGACCTGAGGGTGACGGACATGGCGCTCCGCCCGCTTTTCGCGGATTGGGGGGGAGCCGAGTTTGCAGGGTCTCTGACCGGGAGCCTGAAGTTTCTCGGTGTCGGCAACACGCCTGCCGCGATCATGAACAGCCTCTCCGGCGAGGGGCAGCTTGCGATCATGAATGGCCGTCTGGCGGGCGTCGATCTCGCGGCGGCCACGCTCGGCCACGCGCCGGTGGGGCGCCTTGCCGTGACGCCGTTCACCACCCTCACCGCGCGATTCGCGATGAAGGATGGAGTGTTGCATAACGATGATCTCTCGATGGACGCGCCCACGCTCACGGCGACCGGTTCCGGGGTGATAGGGATCGGTTCGGGAACATGGAACTACCGCCTTCTCCCGCATCCGAGGGAGGCCGGGCTGGGCAGGCTCCGCCCGCCGGTTCTTGTCACGGGGACGTGGGGCCACCCGGAAATCCGTCTGGGCCTGCCGACCGCGACGGAGGAGGCCGTGGCGGCTGAGCGGGCGCGTCTGGAGCAGGAGGGGCGGTGATCCTGTCCTGCGGGGATTCTTGCGCCGCGGTCGCAACTCAAGGCAGGTGCCGGACCATCGCCGGTGCGCATGGTTCAATGCCCAATCCTCCGGCCCGACACCGGTGGTTTTCTTGCGTCGGACGAAAGGTGCGGTTGTAAATTGCTCCCTGTCCCGGGCCGTGGCTCAACCGCCCCAGGTCTTTTCCAGCACCCGCAGCCAGTTCTCATGGCACAGCTTTGCGATGAGTGGCGCATCATAGCCATGCGCGGCCATCGCGTCCTGCAAGGCGAGCATCCCCGTCACGTCCCCGATCTCGTCGGGAACTGTAGCGCCGTCGAAGTCGGAGCCGAGTCCCACCCGCGTCTCGCCCAGCTTCCCGATCAGATGGTCGAGATGGGCGAGAACCGGCTCCCAACCGATATCGGAGCCGCGCCGCCCGTCAGGCCGAAGGAAACTGGTGGCGTAGTTCAGCCCCACCATCCCGTCGCTTTCGGCGATGATGGCGAGCTGCCGGTCGGTCAGGTTCCGCGCAGAGGGTGTCACGGCGTGGGCGTTGGAGTGCGTCGCGACCAGCGGCGCGTCCGAGAGCGCGGCTACGTCGTTGAAGCCTGCCTCGTTCAGATGACTGAGGTCGATCATGATCCGTAATGCGTTGCAGCGCCGGACCAGTCTCTTACCTGCTTCCGTCAGCCCCGGCCCTGTATCGGGAGAGGAGGGGAAGCGGAACGGCACCCCATGCCCGAAGATCGTCGGACGACTCCAAACCGGGCCGAGCGAGCGCAGCCCCATCTCATAGTAGAGGTCGAGTTCATCGAGGCTCTCCGAAATAGCCTCGGCCCCTTCCATGTGCATGATCGCGGCTATCCCGCCCGCCTGCATCGTGGCGCGGATTTCCTCGACGGTGCGGCAGACGCGGAAACTGCCACCGGAGGAGCGCTCCATCCACAAGAGCAGCGACGCCTCCGTTATCGCGACGTGTTGCGCGGTCGTGGTGCTCACCATCCCCGGCAGGCCGATGGAATAGGGCGGGTTGTCCATCAGGGCGTCCACATCGCCGCCGCCTTCGTGCGGAGTGGGGATCCAGATTGCGAAGAAGCCGCCTGCAAATCCGGCCTGCTTCATCCGGGGCAGGTCCAGATGCCCGCGGCCTTCCCCCTTCAGCCAGATCTGCTCCCGTCGCTCCGGCGCACGATAGAGGCGGAGCAGAAAATCGTTATGACCATCGAAGACAGGCTGGCTCATGCGAGTTCCTTCAGGGGGCAGGGGCGGCAAGGGGCGTATAGCCCTCGGAAGCCGCAAGCAGGGTTCGGGTATAGGGTTCGCGCGCCTCGTGCCGACGGAGGGCGTCGCGCGTCAGCTCCTCCACGGTTCGTCCGTGCTGCATGACCATCAGCCGCTCGCACATATGCGCCACGACGGCAAGATCATGGCTCACGAGTACATAGGTCAGCCCGCGTTCTGTGCGGAGCCGTTCGAGCAGGTTCAACACCTCTGCCTGAATGGACGCGTCGAGCGCGGAAGTCGGCTCGTCCAGCAGCAGTATCCGCGGCTCCAGAATGAGGGCGCGGGCGATGGCGACCCGCTGCCGCTGCCCGCCGGAGAGCTGGTGGGGGTAACGGAAGCGGAAACTGGGGCCGAGACCGACATCCGTCAGCGCGGCCTCTATCCGATGCTCCCGCTTGTCGAAGCCATGGATCGCCAGAGGCTCCGCCAGCACCCTGTCCACGGTGTGCCGAGGATGGAGCGAGGCGTAAGGGTCCTGGAACACCATCTGCACCCGGCGGTAGAACTCGGCGGTGCGTGGACTCGCGATTTCGCGCCTCTCCATCAGCAGAGCGCCACCGCTCACCGGCGCCAGTCCGCAGAGTGCGCGGAGCACGGTGGACTTGCCCGAGCCGGATTCGCCGACAAGGCCGTAGCTCTCCCCCTCCGCAACGTTGAAACTCACGCCCTTCACGGCGCGGACCTCATCCATGCCGGAGCGGTAGGTGACTTCAAGGGCGTTCACTTCGAGAATGGAGGTCATGTCGCCCAGGCCGCATCACGTTGCAGGGTAGGAAGGGGGTGACTGTCCCCCTCGATCTTCGGCAGGCAGGAAAACAGCCCGCGCGTATAGGGGTGCTGCGCTTCCGCCAGACGCGAAGCGGCGATCTCCTCCACCACCCGGCCGGCATACATCACGAGCACCCTGTCGCAGAAGGTGGAGACGAGCCGGAGATCATGGCTGATGAAGATCAGCCCCATGCCCCGCTCCCTGACCAGCCGGTCGAGAATGCGCAGCACCTCTATCTGCACCGTCACGTCGAGCGCGGAGGTGGGTTCGTCCGCGATCAGCAGGTCAGGCTCGGTGATGAGCATCATCGCGATCATCGCCCGCTGCCCCATGCCGCCCGAAAGCTCGTGCGGATAGGCGCGGAACACCCGTTCCGGGTCGCGGATCTGCACGGCCTCCAGCATGGAAAGGGCGCGCGTCTTCGCCTCCTGCCGGGAGGCGCCCTGCAGACGCGCCGCTTCCATGAGCTGCTTCCCGATGGCCATGACTGGGTTCAGCGAGAATTTCGGATCCTGCATGACCATGGAAATCCGCGCGCCGCGGATCGACCGCCACGTGGCCTGGTCGGCGTTGCGCAGGTCGATCCCATCGAAGGTCAGACGGTCTGCCGTGGCCTTGCCCGGGGGCGGCGTCAAGCCAAGGATCGCCCGCCCCGTCTGGGACTTGCCAGAACCGGATTCGCCCACGATCCCCAGCCGCTCCCGCCCGAGCGAGAAGCTCACCCCCCGCACGACCTCCACGGGACCGTGGCGGGTCGGAAAGGCGATGCGGAGATTCTCAACCTCGAGCAGCGCCATCACTTCTCTCCCTTGGGGTCGAGCACGTCGCGCAGCCCGTCACCCAGCAGGTTGAAGCCGAGCGAGACCACGAAGATCGCGATCCCCGGCATGGTCGCGACCCACCACTGATCGATCAGGAACCGCCGTCCCGACGCCACCATCGCTCCCCATTCCGGGCTGGGCGGCTGCGCCCCGAGGCCCAGAAAGCCCAGACCCGCCGCTGTCAGGATGATACCAGCCATGTCGAGCGTGACCCGAACGATGACCGAAGGCATGCAGAGCGGGACAACGTGCCCCCAGATGATCCGGGCGGAGGAGGCACCCTGCAGCTTCGATGCGGCGATGAAGTCGGTGTTGCGGATGGTCAGCGTCTCCGCCCGCGCGAGACGCGCGTAGGGCGGCCAGGAAGTAATGGCGATGGCGATGATCGCATTCTCGATCCCAGGCCCCAGCGCCGCGACGAAGGCGAGGGCGAGGATCAGCCGCGGAAAGGCCAGCACGATATCGGTGACCCGCATCAGCACGGTATCGACCCAGCCGCCGAAATAGCCTGCCGTGGTGCCGATCAGCAGTCCGATCGGCGTGGCGATCACGGCGACCAGCGCCACGATCATCAGCGTCAGCCGCGAGCCATGTATGACCCGGCTGAAGATGTCGCGCGCCTGATCGTCGGTGCCGAACCAATGGGTGGAGGAGGGCGGCAGCAGCCGTTCCGTCCGCAGATCGCCGCCGACCAGCGGATCATAGGGTGCGATCACATTGGCAAAAAGCGCGACCAGTATCAGCGCCACGATGATGCCAAGGCCCACCATCGCCAGCGGGTTGGACCGGAGGGCGAGCCAGGTCCGGTAGAACTGGCCCAGCCGCGCCTGACGGCGGGAGCCGGGCTGCTCCGTCAGCAGCCATTCGCGGCGGGAGAGGGACTGGCTCATCTGCTCCTCCTCACACGGGGGTCGAGCAGCGAATAGAGCAGGTCGGATACGAGGTTCAGCAGCACGAAGGTCGCCCCGATGACCAGCGTGCCGCCGAGAACCGCGTTCATGTCGGCATTCTGCAGCGAATTGGTGAGATACATGCCCAATCCCGGCCAGGCGAAGACGGTCTCTGTCAGGACGGATCCTTCGAGCAGGTTCGCATAGGAAAGGGCGATCACCGTGATGAGCGGCACGGCCGCGTTCCGCAGCGCATGGATCCAGATGATCCGCCACTCCGCCACGCCCTTCACCCGCGCTGTGGTCACATATTCCTGACCGAGTTCCGCCAGCATGAAACTGCGCGTCATGCGGCTGATATAGGCCATGGAGAAATAGCCCAGCAGGCAGCCGGGCAGCGCGATATGGCTGAACACATTGCGGAAGGCGGCCCACTGACCCTGCATCGCCGTGTCGATCAGCAACAGCCCGGTGCCGGGGGATATGGAATATTCATAGGCGATATCGATCCGCCCCGGCCCCGCAACCCAGCCCAGACGCGCATAGAAGATCAGCAGGCCCAGCAGCGCCAGCCAGAAGATCGGTGCGGAATAACCGACAAGCCCGATGATCCGCACGATCTGATCGCCGAGCTTTCCCTTGTTCACCGCGGAATAGACGCCGAGCGGAACGCCCAGAAGGGTGCCGATGATGATGCCGAAGGTGGACAGCTCCAGCGTGGCGGGAAATACCCGGCGCAGGTCGTCCGCAATGGGCCGCTTGGTCAGAAACGATGTGCCGAGATCGCCGGCCATGACGGAGCGCCCGTAGATCCAGAACTGCTCGATCAGCGGCTTGTCGAGGCCGAGCTGCTGATAGACCTGATCGTAGGTACTCTGCGAGGCACGGTCACCCACGACGGCCAGTACCGGATCGACCGGGACGATCCTGCCGATCATGAAGGTCACGAACAGCAGGCCGAGAAGCGTCACCGCGAGTGTGACGAGCACTTTCCCCGTCTTCCACAACAGTCCCGAAAGGGCGCCTTTGCGCCCTACCGGCCGGTCTTCCGCGATGGCCATCTACTTCGTCACGGCCTTGAAGGAGTTGTCGTTGAACGAGGGCCCAAGCACGAAATTCTGCACGTTTGACCGCACCGCGACGTTCTCCACCTGCTGGAACATGATGACGAAGGGCGAGTCCTGCTGCTGTTCGCGTTGCAGCGTCTCGTACATCTCCGCCCGCTTGCCGGTGTCCCGCTCCAGCATGGCGGCGCGGGTACGCTGTGTCATCTCCGGGATGTCCCAGGCGTTCCGCCAGGCCAGCGTCTTGGCGGAGGCGCCGTCCGCATTGTCGGGGTTGGAGGCGAAGGTGTCGGCGTTGGTATGCGGATCCTGATAATCCGGGCCCCACTGGCCGATATAGATGTCATGGGTCCGCGCGCGATACTTGGTGAGCGTCTGGCCGCCATCGCCGGGAATGAGGCTGAGCTTGATCCCCGCCTGTCCGAAGGTCTGCTGGATGGCGGTCCCCATCGCCGTGATATCGGCGGTGTTGCGCGTGTCCATGGTCACGCTGAACCCGTCGGGCACGCCAGCCTCCGCCAGCAGTTCCTTGGCCTTTGCCACGTTGAGGGCGAAGGGCGTGTCGTCGATCTCCCCAAGGAAGCCCTTCGGCAGGAAGGACTGGTGCACCATGGTGCGGCCCTTCATGATCGTGTCGGAAATCGCCGTGTAATCGACGAGGTATTTCATCGCCTGCCGGACCTGCGGTTTCGACAGGAATTCGTTCTTCTGGTTCAGGCCGAGGTAGTAGATCGACCCTTTCACGCCCGACTGGTTCTTGATGTCGGCATTGGAGGACAGCGCCTCCATCTCCTCCGGGCCGAGGTTGCGGGCGATGTCCACGTCGCCCTGTTCGAGCAGCAGCCGCTGCGCCGCAGGTTCCGGGATATGGCGCATGATGGCCCGCGCGATCTTCGGCGCCTCGCCGGAATAGTTGTCGTTGCGTTCCATTACGACGACTTCATTCGCCCGCCACTCGCGGATGGTGAAAGGGCCGGAACCGGCGTAGCCGGTCTTCAGCCAGTCGTAGCCGAAATCGCCGTTCGCCTCATGCGACATCGCGAGCTTCTGATCCACCACCGATGCCACCGTCGCCGTCAGGCAATAGAGCACCAGAGACGGTGCATAGGCTTGGTCCATTTTGAAGTCGAACGTGTAGTCGCCGGTCTGGACGATCTGCGCATCGACATTCTCGGGCGAGAAGCCGAACTGTGTCAGGATGAAAGCCGGAGACTTGTCCAGCTTCACCGCGCGTGTCAGCGAGAAGACCACATCGGATGCAGTGATGGGGTTGCCCGAGGCGAATTTGCGCCCCTCGCGCACCTTGAAGTGGATGGTCTTGCCATCCTCCGACACTTCCCAGCTCTCGGCGACGACGCCGAAGATCTTGGACACGTCCTTCACGTCATAACCGATCAGCGTCTCATAGGAGTTGCCGAGCAGCTCGGAGGCGGTAAACTCGAATACCTCCGCCGGGTCGAGGGAGATGACGTCGTCGATCGCCCAGGCCTGGATCAGCGTGTCGGGCGGGGTCGCGGCAAGGGCGGGCAGACTCGCCTGAAAGGTTGCGAGGGCACCGGTGATTGCCGTAGCGGCAAGGAAGCGGCTCGTGTGTCGCATGATCGTCCCTGTTGATTTTGCTCGGTCCTCGACCGGAACCATGGACGGATAGGACGCGCTGCGAGGGAGCAAGTCAAGCCGCGCCGGTTTACTTCGCCACGCCCGGCCGGGCACCGCGGCGGGCCGCGTGACGCAGGAAGATCTGCGGGGTGATCATGACCGCGATCAGGATGCGGAAGACGTGATGTGCGGTGACGAAAACCGGATTCGCGCCAATGGAAAGAGTGATCAGACCCATCTCTACCATGCCTCCCGGGATGTAGGAGAGCACAAGGGCCGGAACGGGGTGTCGATGAAGGGCAGCACGACAACGAATGATCGCTCCGACCGCCGCCACCGATATGCCCAAAGCCACGACCGCGCCGCCCAGACATTGTCCCAGCCGCGCCCGCTGCATCCCCGCAAAGCGCAACCCCAGAGCCGTGCCGACGGGCCACTGCGCGCCTGAGACGAGGGACGGCGGCACCTGTCCGCCGATCAGCCCCGTCGCATGGGCGATGGCGCTGAGGATGAGCGGCCCTGCGACTACCCCCGCGGGCAGGGAAAGGCGACGCGCGCCACAAGGCCGACAGGAAGACAGCCTGGGAGTTCCTTCAGCATATGCTCGAAGCCGTGCCCTATCAGGTCCATACTATTCTCACGGACAACGGCATTCAGTTCGCAGAGCAGCCGCGGAACCGGAACACGATCTACTCCCGGCCGATGCGCTTCGACATGATCTGCGAGGCCAATGGTATTGAGCACCGCCTGACTAAACCCAACCCCCTTGGATCAACGGCCAGGTCGATCCGGGGGATCGTTTTCCCGCTGAACGTCAAGCGCTTTCATTACGACAGCCATAACCAGCTCCGCACCCACTTGGGGGACTTCATGGCAGCCTACAATTTCGCACGCAGGCTCAAGGCCGTCGGCGGCCTTACACCTTACGAATACATCTGCAAGATCTGGACATCAGAGCCCGACAGATTCATCCTTAACCCGATCCACCAGATGCCGGGACTGAACACCTAGGCTGCATGCTTCAGGACTTTTTCAGCAGCCTGCTAAGATCGCGAATGGTCGCGCCAGCGCAGGCCCAAAAGCCTTTCTCAGCGGATTGTTAAGGACAAACCCGGTCGGGCCCGCTTCTCTGCTTCCGTCACGCCGTCAGATGGCGCAAGCCCTGCGTGACATCCGTGCGAATCGCAAGCCGCAGCCCGGGGTCATCCCCCGCCTTCAGCGCGGCGATGATATGTCGGTGATAGGGCGGCGCCTCGTTCCGCCGAAGCCGTCCATAGAGCGCCCGCATCGTCGGACCGAGTTGCAGCCAGACCGTCTCCACCATCGCCAGCATCGCAGGGGCTTGCGCCCGGAGATATAGGGTCCGGTGGAACTCCAGATTGGTGCGGATATAGGCCACTGCATCATGCTTGGCGACCGCCTCCGCGTTGGCGGTGTTAATGGTCTGAAGCCGCTCTATCAGCGCCATGTGGGCACGCGGCAGGGCGCGTGTGCCAAGCTCCGGCTCCAGCAGGGCACGGATGGCCGCGAGCTCCTCGATCCGCTCGTTCGACAGTTCAGGCGTGGAAACGCGCCCGGAGGAGGAGAGCGTCAGCGCGCCTTCCGCCACCAGCCGCCGCACGGCCTCCCGTGCGGGAGTCATGGAGACGCCGAATGTCCTGCCCAGACCCCGGAGCGTCAGCGACTGGCCGGGCGCAAGCTCGCCGTGCATGACCTGCTGTCGCAATGTGCGATACAGCCGCTCATGCGCAGCGGGGGTAGTGTCTGAGGGGCGGATATGGGGCAGCATGGCGCCAGTGATCACACCCGGAGGGAGCCGTCGTCAATCCCCTCGAAAGATGTATCGGTGCAGTTCCTGCCCGTGATCGCGGAGCCATCGGCGGGGGGCCGCATAGCCGGGCATGAGCCGCGCCACCTCCGCCCAGAACGCCGGTGAATGGTCCATTCGAACAAGATGCGCCACTTCATGCGCTGCGACATAGTCCAGCACTTCCGGTGGCGCGAGAATCAACCGCCACGAGAACATGAGCCGTCCATCGGAGGTGCAAGACCCCCACCGGGACCGCGTGTCACGCAGCGTCAGTTTCGTATAGCCGCGGCCAAGGGAACGAGCATGGCGGCTGCACGCCGCCTCCAGCCGCTCATGCGCAAGGCGCTTCAGGAACGCCTCCACCCGTGCCGCCGTCCTCGCCCCCGCCGCTTCCGGCACCAGCAACTCCCGCGCCCCGCTCTCCACGACCCTCGGCACGCGGGCCAGCCGCACTTGGCGTATCCTACCCTCCACCGGGAGCAGGGAATCCGGAGCGATTCGTATCTCCTGCGGCCGGACCGAGAGAACATCGCGGATCCACTCTTCGCGATCACGTGCGAAGGCCAGTGCATCGGAAACCCGCGCCCGCTCAGGCAGAGAGAGCGTGACACGCCCATCCAGCCGGGAAACCCGGAGGGAGAATCGGCGCGCACGGGCGGAACGGCGGAGCGATATGTCGATGGGCGGGCTGCCCGGCAGCACAAGCGATGTCATGAAGGGGAGATTAACCTTCGCTTCATGCCCGCAAAAGCCCTCCTGAAGCAACCCTCTGGCATTCGCCTGTAGCGTTTCCCATATCCAGAGCCTTGTGCCCGCTGCCCTTACATGGAAAGGCTTTGACAGCCTTCGCCAGCTGTGGCAGTTGGCCCCGATTCACTCGACGACCTGACATGAAAGGGGTTCCCATGCCCAAGGACGAATGGGGCGTCAAACGCCTTTGCCCGCACTGCGGGAGCCGTTTCTACGACCTTCAGCGCGATCCGATGACCTGCCCCGAATGCGGCCATACGTTCTCGCTCGAAAGCCTGCTTGCAGGACGGGGCCGCGTGATGGCCGCAGATAAGAGCAAGTCCACCATCAACGACAACAATATCGACACGGATGACGAGGTTCTCGAAGAAGACACCCCCGAAGCCGATATCGACGATGATCTTCTCGAGGATGACGAGGACGACAACGTCTCGCTCGACGACCTTGCCGACGTGGCAGGGGACGACGAGGACAACTGATCCTTCAGGGTACGTGGGGGGAAATGACAGCGGGGCGGATTTTTTCCCTTGCGCTTCCCCCCGCAGCTGCCTAGAAGCACCGCAGACGGGCGGCGACGCCCGGACCTCCGGTGGGGCCATAGCTCAGTTGGGAGAGCGCTTGAATGGCATTCAAGAGGTCAGGGGTTCGACTCCCCTTGGCTCCACCAAATTCTCTTTGGCAAGTGCCAGATAGATCTTCCATTAATGACAGAGGTTTGTCCATTTTTTGGGAAATCCGTATCTGTGAAGACACCCAAGCCGGTAGAGATGGCTCTGCTGGCTTTTTTGCTACGCCAAGTGAGGTCGAGACTAGGCGTAGTCGCCTCTCCTCCCACCGCAGCGGCTCACGGCACCACTCAAGCCCCATAGCTGTCGCCCGGATACACCGCCGCAAACGCTGCGGCGGCGGGAGAGGTGGTTCGGGAAATCTTCTCAGCCGGGATAAGTGGATTTTCCGGGCAAGGGCGGTGGCATGATGCTGCGAGGGAGGAGAAGATGATGGCAAGACGCCCGCGCCGGAACCCCAGCCCGGCCTTCAAGGCAAAACTGGCGGTTGCCGCGATCACGGGCGAGAAGACCATGATCGCGTTGGCGCAGGAGTTTGACGTCCATCCAAACCAGCTCAAGCAGTGGCGGGATCCGTTGCTGGAGGGCGCGACCGGTGTGTTCGGGGAAGCCCAAAGGCCGAGCCAGAGCCGACCATCG